>NZ_JABBPC010000021.1 GCF_012927485.1 Polaromonas sp.
TTGTCGCCGCCTATTTCCATGGACTGTTGGTGCAATATCTTGGACAACGCCGACATCTGGTTGCGCAACTCGGCGGCCTGCTCAAACTCCAGTTTTTCGGCGTGGGCCAGCATTTTCATTTCAAGGTTCGTCAGAATTTCCTGCGTCTGGCCTTGCAAGAACCGCTCGGCATTGGCGGTATCTAGCGCATAGTGCTCGGGCGATACATGGCCCACACATGGCGCGGAGCAGCGCTTGATCTGGTACAGCAGACATGGTCTGGTGCGGTTGTTAAATACCGTGTCTTCACAGGTGCGAAGCTTGAATACCTTTTGCAGCAGCAGAATCGTGTCCTTCACCGCCCAGGCACTGGGATAGGGACCAAAGTAACGATGTTTTTTCTCGATCGCCCCCCGGTAGTAGGCGATGCGCGGGTAAGCCGCACCTGTAGGGGCAACGCCCTCCTCCACCTTTCGCGCCGCCGTTAGCTTGAGATAGGGGTAGCTCTTGTCGTCCCGAAACAGGATGTTGAACCTCGGGTTGAGCGTCTTGATAAGGTTGTTTTCAAGCAGTAGCGCCTCAGCCTCGGAGCGCACCACCGTAGTCTCCATGCGGACGATCTTCGTCACCATGTGGCCAATCCGCGTGCTGCCGTGGTTTTTCTGGAAATAGCTAGTAACTCGTTTTTTGAGGTTGCGCGCCTTGCCAACGTACAGCACACCGCCTTCTGCATCAAAGTAGCGGTAGACGCCCGGTAGCGCGGGAAGTGCAGCCACTTCGCGGAGCAATTGGGGATCGAATTCGTGGGGAGCGGTCATGGGGCGATCAAATCATGAAATAAAAAAACCGTGACTCAAGGGGTCTCACTATATTGTGGACAATCCTTGCATGAATCGCAGCCTGCAGTGGGACATTTTTTGCAAAGTCGTGGACAACTACGGGGACATTGGCGTCTGCTGGCGTTTGGCAGCCGACCTGGCCTCGCGCGGCGCGCAGGTGCGGCTGTGGGTAGACGATGCCTCCGCCTTGCAGTGGATGGCACCCTTCGGTTATCCAGGCGTTCGCGTGATGCGTTGGGCCGTTCCATTGGATCTTGCTGACGCGAACCTGGAACAGCAACCGTCCAATGTCATGATCGAAGCTTTTGGCTGCGAAATTGCGCCTGAATTCATAGCTGCTTGTGCTTATTCAGAAAGGGCTGGAATCCTAAAACCCGTATGGATCAACCTCGAATACCTGTCGGCGGAAAGCTATGTCGAGCGCTGCCACGCCATGCCTTCACCTACGCAAAGCGGCCCGGCCGCAGGATGGATCAAGTGGTTTTTCTATCCAGGCTTCACCGCATTGACCGGCGGTTTGCTGCGCGAGCCAGGCCTGACTCAGCGCCAGGCCAGTTTTGACCGCGTGGCATGGCTGTTGGCCCAAGGCATACCCTGGTGCGGCGAAAAGCTGATCTCACTGTTTTGCTACGAGCCGCCCGCGCTCTCCGGGTTGCTAGAGCAACTCGCGGCGCACGGACTGGAGGGCCGACCGGTGCGGCTGCTGGTGACGGCCGGACGAACTGAACACGCCGTCAAGGCTGCTATCAATCATATAAAGGGGCGACAACCTTCTCCAGACAATGGCGGGCTGCTGTCAATTTCATACCTGGCTAAGCTGACGCAGCTCGAGTTCGATTATTTACTGTGGGCCTGCGACCTTAATTTCGTGCGCGGCGAAGACTCGTTGGTGCGCGCACTTTGGGCGGGTAAACCTTTTGTCTGGCAGATTTATCCGCAGCATGACGATGCACATCTGGCCAAACTGCAGGCTTTTCTCGATGCGTTGGACGCGCCGCCCTCGCTGCGGGCCCTTTATTTGGAATGGAATAAAGGGGCGGTACCGCACAACGCCGCAAGTGGCCCGATGTCGGACGTGGCAGCCCTGCAGGACCTGCAAGCGTGGCGGTCCTGCGCGCTTGCCGCCCGCTCCCACTTACTGGAACAAGACGACCTGACGACTCGCCTGCTCCAGTTTGTTGCAAAAAACCGTTAAAATCAGGGGTTTTGCGAATCAGCCTGATTGGGGCAAACCGCATAATTGTTTACACAACCCGCCGCAGAACATCCACTCAGGTGCAAACCCGTGCCCCAGTTCAGCGGTCTACTACTTCAGTAAAACTGCTATGAAAATCGCCCAAGAAATACGCGCTGGTAACGTCATCATGAACGGTAAAGACCCGATGGTGGTGCTCAAGACCGAATACAGCCGTGGTGGGCGTAACTCGGCCACCGTGCGGATGAAGCTCAAAAGCCTGATTGCCAACTTCAACACCGAAGTGGTGTTCAAGGCTGATGACAAGATTGACCAAGTCATTCTGGACAAGAAGGACTGCACTTACTCCTACTTTGCCGACCCGATGTACATCTGCATGGACACCGAGTTCAATCAATACGAAGTAGAAGCCGAAAACATGGGCGACTCGCTGAACTACCTGCAGGACGGGATGGACCTGGAAGTCGTTTTTTATGACGGCAAGGCCATTTCTGTTGAAGTGCCCACCAGCGTTGAGCGCGAAATCACCTGGACCGAGCCGGCCGTAAAAGGCGACACCTCCGGCAAGGTTTTGAAGCCCGCCAAAATCGCCACTGGCTTTGAGATCGGCGTGCCTATTTTTGTAGCGCAAGGCGACGTCGTCGAAATCGACACCCGCACCGGCGAATACCGCAAACGCGTTTAAAAATAGACGGGGAACCCGTTTCCCAACTACCCCCAAAAAGGCTCCAACCGGAGCCTTTTTGCATTGCTGAACCGGCCAACCTGCTGAATCTTGATCGACTCGAGGAAGCTGCGATGTCGATCGTGACCCGCCAGGCAATGGAGGTTGATCGTTCACAATAGCCTCATGGAAACAACACAAGATTTATCGGGAAGCCGTCTGGCGCACGCTTGGGCTGAGCTTCAATCCCAGGCCAGCGACGCGACACCGCTGCAGGCGGACTCCCACCGTTTGGCTTTCGCCGATCCGGAATTTCTGCTGCGGCGGGAGACGCGCGGCATCCGAATGCAGCTCGAATTGCTCAAGCCAGAAGTCGATCAGCATGAGCAAGGCATTGAAAACACGATCGTGGTGTTTGGTAGTGCGCGCTTCCCGGCTCCCGAGCAGGCGAGCGAAGCACTGAAGCTGGCTGAAGAAAGCGGCGATGAGGCGGCGCTGGCCTTGGCTCATCGCAACGTGCGTAACGCCTACTATTACGATCAGGCTAGAAATTTCGCACGTCTCGTGGCGACCTACAGCAACCCGCGCCCGCCACTTGAGCAATTGTTCATCTGCACCGGAGGAGGCCCCGGCATTATGGAAGCGGCCAATCGAGGGGCCCATGAGATGGGTGCGCTTACAGTAGGACTCAACATCGTACTGCCGCACGAACAATCGTCTAACCCCTATGTGTCGTCGTCATTAAACTTCAAGTTTCACTACTTCGCTTTGCGGAAAATGCACTTCATGATGCGCGCCAAAGCGCTGGTCGCTTTCCCGGGCGGGTTTGGAACGCTCGACGAGCTGTTCGAAGTCATTACGCTGGTGCAGACTCGCAAGGCAAAACCGGTCCCGATTATTCTGTTTGGCTCCGAGTACTGGAAACGGCTCTTCGACTTCGACGTAATGATCGAAGAAGGTGTCATCTCTCCGGGCGACCTCAAGCTCTTTCAGTATGTTGATGAACCACAGGTAGCCTGGAACGCAATCAAGAAGTTTTATCAGCTGTAACGTTGGGCGACACTGCGCCATTGCTTCACAGCCCGTCGGCCAATTAAAAATGGGCGCAGAAAATGCGCCCATTTTTATGCCTGAAAGACGCGATTGGGAGTCAGCCCTCGCGCTAGGCGCTCCTTGCTATACGCGGCGTTCGATCGTAATTTTCTCGACTTCCACCCGGCGATTGGGCTCCAGGCACTTGATCAATGCGGGGAGTTTTTTATCCGTGCAAACCACAATCGGATTGGCTTTACCTCTGCCTTCTGTTTTCAGGCGATTGGAATCAATCCCTTTATTTGTCAAGTAATTCTTCACTGCAACCGCACGGCGTTCCGATAACTTCTGGTTGTACTTCTCGGATCCGATGCGATCGGTGTAGCCGGTAATGACCACGTTATTTATTTCACTATTGCTACCAAGTGCATTCGCGATTTCATCCAACTTCGGTTGCGGCATCTGCAATTCGGCGCTGTCGAATGCAAACAGCTCAGTGCTTGATAACGTATATTTTTCAAAGCGCGGAGGCGGCGGTGGAACCGGCGCTGGCGCTGGCTCTTCCGCGACGACCTGGGGAACAGGCGCTGGCGCAGTCGCCACAGGGGCCTGGACTTTCCCGCCAAACCGATAGATCAAGCCGACAGAGACAAGATCAATGTGGCCCTTGTTGCCGACGGCATCATTAATCCGATAGCGTTCCGCCTCGGCCCGCATGGCGAGAGCATCGGTAAAGGCGTACTGAAGCCCCAGGCCAAACTTGTAGTTCGTATCATTCTTGCTGGGGCTGGGATTGGTCACGAGGACGGCGCCAGTTCCGTTAAAGGAATCTTTAGCCTGGGCGTAATTCAATCCGGCCCGGCCGAACGCCGAAAACTTATCGGTGATGGGCAGAATTCCAACCAAGTCAAGATTCAAACCTTTCAGCTTGATATTGCCGCTCAATGTTCCGGCGGGCACCGTTGTCGCCGTATAACCGAACTTCCCGAGGTCGAAATAGCCCCCCTCAATTGCAAAATTCTTGTTGAGTTGGTAGCCGCCAAAAATCTTGAACCCGGTCGATCGGTCATCATTGACGATGGAATTGGCGGTGAACCCGCCCGTCGATAATCCGTTGCTGATTCTCTGGTCGTCAATAGTCGCGCTTGAGCGACCCACGTTGGCCCCACCGTACCAGAACGACTCGTCGGCCATGGCCAATGGACTGGCGATGATGGCCAGGGCCACCAATCCCAGTGACCCTGATGCTCTTGCTAATTTCATATTCATCTCCAGGAAAAAGTCAAAACGCTTGTGCGCGCTACGATATTCATTTTTTTGTCGAGAAATAAATGGGTGGCAGATAGCCATGCCACCCATTTCCAATCGGTTGTGTGTGCGACTTGTTTTGAGTACACAGCAAAAACCTTATGCCGTCCTATTGGCAAGTCGCCGGTGCGTTGACGTTACCCGGCACGGAAACAACGTTGGAATCAAATACAAAGGCACCCGCCGTAAACGCGCCTGCCAGTAATCTGCCGCACGAGGTTGCGCCGGTGTTCATCGTGACACTTGCAGAGGCCAGTATGTTGCCTTGCCACTCAGAGCTTGTTCCCAGTGTTGCGGACGTACCTGCCTGCCACCAGACGTTGGAGGCCTTGGCGCCATTGATTAACAAAATACGGGTATGCGTCCCCGGCGAGGCTGCACCTGCGGCCGAACCGACCGTACTTGCTGACTGAAAGACGAAAACCGCGTTGGGATTCCCTTGCGCATCAAGCGTGAGATCGTTCCCCACCATGATCGACGTGCCCGAGTTGTAGACGCCCGGATAGAACAAGTTTTGTCCAAACACAAGCGCGCTGCCGGTGACTGCCCCCATACCGGTGGGCGCGGCTATTGGGGTGCCCCCTCCCAACGAACCGGCGGCAGGTGGCCCGGCCGGCGGCGTGATGCTCAAAAACGCGGCCCGCAAGTCGGCTTGAACCGCATTTGCAGTGGTGGTATCCGGATAGGAAGGAGTGACCACAATTCCATTAATTGTTGGTGCGGCCCCTCCACAAAGACCAAAGCCGCCAGTGTTATCCACCGTGACCGCGTTGCAGGTCGCGTTGGGGTTCAGCACCGCATTTCCATTGATGCGCGTATTGGGCGGAGTAAGCGTGTTGGTTACCCCGGCAGTGGCCGCGATTGCAAACGGTGCGGCTGATCCAAGGTTCACCGGCGCAAGACCGGTGGTTGGGGTCGACACGGTCTTGAAGCTCCATGCATAGCTACAGCCTAGCGGAGTGCCTGGGGAGCTCGTCACCGTGCCAGAAATAACTGCCGTGTACGAAGTGTTGGCCAAGAGGGCTGACGAGGTGGTCAAGGTCGCTGCTTTTGTTGCCGCGTTATAGCTCACTGAAGCGGGCAGAACAGCCCCGCCCGTTGGCGCCAGCTGAAAGGTGGTTCCGTTAATGGTTGAAGGGTTCATCGCAAGACTAAAGGTCGCATTAACCACTTTGCCGCCGCCGGCAACACCGTTCGTACTTGTCGGAACAAACTGGTTCCCACTTGTCGGATCAGACGTCGTCACCGCCGGTATGGTCGGGCCCGCCGCTGCAGAACACACAGCGCCTGGAATGATTGCGCCAGGAGGGGGGGTCAGGGTAGAGGCAACACCGCCCACACCCAGGATCGGATCCCGCCCTCCGCCGCCGCCGCCACACCCCACCGCTAAAACACTGAGCAGCAATGCCATGGACCATGTCCGGCATCGGGAATAACGATTAATTTTTTTCATTTGCATACCTGTCGGGGTGAAGTCCTATCGCGGACGGGGAAATCGGAAATCTAATTTCTCTGCGAGGATGATCGAGGGTCACAAGCCTTTCATCTGTGCGCTATCGAACATATAGCTACGTATTTGTTACTTATTCTTTACTTATTTTTTACTAAATTGTTACTTCGTTGTTACTTCTTCCGATGCCCTGCCGTTGAGTGAACGCCGTCGTGACGGTTGGAACGGTCGCGGCGCCAATAGGTCGCCCAACCTGAACGTTGCTCGTCGACTCGTCATGATTGACGGAAACTTTTAAAAAAGCGGTGTATTCGCCTTGATCCTGCCCACGCGGAGAGGCGTCCCGAACTATTCGTTTTGAAGGGGGCTTGCGTATCGAAGACTATGAGACCAACCAGCGCTTGTTCGAGTGCCGCGACGCACTCAAACTCTAAGGACCTGCAGCTGCCCGCTGCCATCAGCCCCTACAAATAGCGGTTCAGGCCGCACTGCCCGGCGCTACGGGTCGCCAACTCGGGCCGAAAAAGTCCGGTGGGTTGTCGACCGGTGTCGAATGCAGTTCAAGTCGGTCGAGCCAGGCTAAACGCAGCAGCCCTCCATGGTCGTGCGCCATCTCACAGGGGGTCCAATGAAGCGGGGAGCCTTTGCTCTAGACCGTGACATGCAAACGGAAGTTCACCTTCTTTTTTAGTCAGAACGCGGACTGTTGATCAAGGACGTCCATGACCGGAAAGGCTGTTCTTGAGCAGCCAGGCCGTGCGTGATCCAGCTCCCACCACGGCCCCTGTGACCCAG
Source organism: Polaromonas sp. (assembly GCF_012927485.1). Taxonomy (GTDB): domain Bacteria; phylum Pseudomonadota; class Gammaproteobacteria; order Burkholderiales; family Burkholderiaceae_C; genus Polaromonas. The sequence continues at coordinate 7,263 of NZ_JABBPC010000021.1, forward strand.
AAGACACCGGCGATGCCTATCAGCGCGCCGGTCCAACCAAAAAGCATGGGCATGAGCACGCTGGACGCGTTGATCGCCATCAGCCGCAGTCCCAGCGCCTCACCATGCCGCGCCTCAGGTGTAATCTGGTGCAACATACTCATGATCATCGGTTGCGCTGTGCCTAACGTAAACCCAAGCAACACCGAACACACGCCCATGGTCAGCGCCGACCGCGTGAACGGATATACCGCGAATAACGAAGCGGTGATCAGCATGGCGCCCGCAAGCACCCGCCATTCGCGCAGATGCGCTGCCACGAACGGCAGCAACATGCGCACAACGGCTGCAGCCACGGCAAATGCGCCCAGGATGGAGCCGATGACCGACGCACTGATGCCTCTTTCAAAGCCCAGCACCGGTACCACAAAGGTGTGCACATCCCAGCAGGATGACAAAAACCAGTTCACCAATAGAAGGCGTCGAAACGTCGGTTCGCGCAGCAAATCCCAAGCCTTTGGCCGTGTCCCGTGAGGCACTAAAACCACGGGGGGAAGTTCGCGAGCTCGCCGGACCAGCAACCAGGTGGCAAGAGGCAACACCGCCATCAGGAAAAAGGCGGCCCGGTATCCGAACAGGCTGCCGGGTGCAGCGCCTGCATGATCAATCAACAGGCCGGCGATGAAAGGCCCTAGAAAATTCGAGACTGCCGGACCAATCGACAGCCAGCTGAAGACCTGCCTAAGCTGCAAAGCCCCCGCCGCAGCACGGCCAACATGACGTTGCAGCGAAATGACCGCTGCGCCGGTAGCACCGCCTGTCAGCAGCGCGGAAAGACACAGCACCGGAAACACCGGAAAAGCCACGGCCGCAGCCGCGCCGATCACCGCGGCCAGCACGCTGTAGCCGATCGGCCGCCTGAGCCCATGTCGGTCGGCAAAGCGGCCCGCGGGTAACGCGAGAAATACCTGGGTCAAGGCGAACAGCGCCAGCAGTACGCCCACCGCCGCCGGACTGTAGCCCTGGCGCAGCGCCAACAACGGCGCGGCCATGCGCGTACCGGCCATGCAGGCGTGCAGACAGATCTGCGCAAAGATCAGCCGGACCAGTTCGCGGTTCAACTGTCGTCAGGCTCTTTATCCATCGGAATCAGCCGGGCCGAATCAGCGTCCGGCAGCGCTTCGATGTTGCGCAACGCCTTGCCCATGACCCGGCTGCGTTGCTCGGCGCTACTCAAGGTATTGAGCACGGTTTCGGTTTGGGACTTCACCTTGGCGAGCACCTCACCAAACTTGCCAAACTCGGTTTTGACGGCACCCAGCACTTGCCACACTTCGCTGGAACGCTTTTCAAGCGCCAGCGTTCTGAAACCCATCTGCAAGGAGCTCAGCATGGCCAGCAGCGTCGTGGGGCCCGCCAACGTGATGCGGTGATCGCGCTGGAGGCTTTCCATCAACCCGGGACGGCGAAGCACTTCGGCATACAAGCCCTCCGTCGGTAAAAACAGGATGGCGAAATCGGTGGTGTAAGGCGGCTCAATGTACTTTTCAGACATCGATTTCGCCTCTAGCCGGATTCGTACCTCCAGCGCCTTGCCGGCCATTTCTGCACCCAGTACATCGGCCCGCTGTTGCGCATCCAGCAAGCGCTCGTAGTCTTCGTTTGGAAATTTTGCATCGATCGGAAGCCATAAGGGCTCGCCAGACTCAGACCGTCCGGGCAGTTTGATGGCGAAATCAACCGGATTCTTGCCACCACGGCGCGTGATCACTTGCGCCGCATATTGATCGACAGTAAACACCTGCTCCAGCAGGGCCGATAGTTGAGCCTCGCCGAAAATTCCGCGCGCTTTCACATTGGTCAGCAAATGCTTGAGATCACCCACGCCTTGTGCCAAGGTCTGCATTTCACCCAGGCCCTTGTGCACCTGCTCTAAGCGGTCGGCGACCTGCTTAAAACTCTCGCCGAGGCGTGCTTCCAAAGTGGTCTGCAGTTTTTCATCGACGGTGTTGCGCATTTCGTCAAGCTTGGCCGAATTGGTTTGCTGCAGTTGCGTCAGTTGCTTTTCGAGCGTGTCACGCACTTCCGCCATGCGCCGCGCATTGGATTCGCTGACCGATTGCAGCTGCGTCGTCAGCGTATCTGAAAGTGTTTTCTGCAGCAGGTTAAGTTGCTGCGAAAACGCATCAATCTGCGCGTTCTGCGTGCGAATGCCTTCAGCGCCTTGCTGCACCAGGGTTTGCTGAAAGGTCGCAAAAATAGTCGCTAGTTCCAGGCGGCTGCTACGCGAGTTGTCTCCGATTTCTCGCCGAAGTTCGCGTTCCACCCGATCATGGCCGGCTGCCATGCTGGCGAGTAGCTCAGTACGGCCGTCGTCCGACGTTTCAACCGGTTTGCGCACGATGAGCCAGATCAGCAACAGCAGGTTGGCGAGCAGCAAGGCCAGCAGCGGCCAGAATTGCGTAGAAGACATCAATAACATGCTATTTATTTAATTGCCAACACGGCGCTATTCAAGGGTGTCACAGGCTCTTTGCCACCAAAGAATGCCAGCAAATTGTCGGCGGCAAGATTGGCCATGGCCAGGCGTGTAGGCATCGTGGCGCTGGCGATGTGCGGGGTCAAGACCACATTGGGCACGGTCAGCAGCGCAGGGTTTACTGCGGGCTCGCCCTCGAATACATCCAGTCCGGCGGCCGCAATGCGTTTATCGCGCAGGGCTACGGCCAGGGCGGCGTCATCGACGATACCGCCACGCGCAATATTGATCAGCGTAGCCGTGGGCTTCATCAAGGCCAGCTCGGTCGCGCCAATGGTGTGGTGGGTCTCCGGCGAATAAGGCAGCACCAGTACCAGATGGTCGGCCGTTTTAAGTAGTTCCTCCTTGCCGACATAGCGGGCCTTGCATTCAGCCTCCAGACCCGCGTCAAGCCGGGAACGGTTGTGATAGATCACCTTCATCCCAAAACCGAGCGCCCCGCGTTTGGCAATGCCCTGCCCAATGCGGCCCATGCCGAGAATGCCGAGGGTGGCACCATGAATGTCAGCGCCCGCAAACATGTCATAACTCCACCGGTTCCACTTGCCAGCCCGCAAGTAGTGCTCGCTCTCGGTCAGGCGCCGGGCGGTGGCCATTAGCAAGGCAAAGCCAAAGTCCGCCGTGGTTTCGGTCAACACATCCGGCGCGTTAGTGGCCAGCACCCCTGCGGCGGTCATGGCGTCGATATCAAAATTGTTGTAGCCGACAGCCATGTTGGCGCAGATCTTGAGTTGCGGGCAGGCTGAGAGCACCTCCGCATCAATACGCTCGACGCCGGTGGTGAAGGCGCCCTCCTTGCCCTGCAGGTGCTCGATGAATTGCACCTTGGACCACATCTCATCGGTCTGGTTAGCTTCGACTTCAAACTGCTGCTCCAGACGTGCAATCACCTCCGGAAACACGGCTCGGGCAACAAGGATGTTTGGTTTGCGCATGAACGGGATTCGCTTTCTTTTTTCTTTACTTGAACCAGAGGAGGGTCATGATGACAAACAGCGGGAGTAGCACTGCGCTTGACCAGCCCATGTAGCCGAAGAAGCCCGGCATTTTGATGCCGCGATCCTCCGCCACGGCTTTCACCATCATGTTGGGCGCATTTCCGATGTAGGAGTTCGCGCCCATGAAGACTGCACCGGCAGAAATGGCTGCCAAAGTAGGCGCCAGCGTCGTCATCAACACGCGTGGATCACCCCCGGCCGTATTAAAAAACACCAGATAAGTCGGGGCGTTGTCCAGAAAAGCGCTCAGCACGCCTGTCGCCCAAAAATACATAACAGGATCCGGTTGCCCATCAGGGCGGGTCACCGCCGAAATGACTGCACTGAACGGCCCTGCGGTTCCCGCCTTGAGCATGGCGATAACCGGGATGATGGTCAAAAAGATGCCGGCAAATAGCTTGGCCACTTCTTGCATCGGACCCCATGAAAACTGATTGTCTTCATGTACCTTTGCCGCGGTTGTTTTAAGGGAAATAAAGGTTACAAGAAGCAGCCCCACATCGCGCACCGCGTCGGGCAACCGCACCTCCGTACCCATCACATTTAGCGCCAGCGCAGACTTCCAGAAGCCACTCAGCAGGACCAGCGCCACGACCGCGCCAAGCAGCCAGAAGTTGCGCCTTCCATCAAAGCCGATGCGAGCCGCGTCTGGCAGGGTATCAATCGATAGTGCGCCCTGGCGACTGAAGTACCACCGATCGAGCAGGTAAAAAATACCCAGCAAACTGCCCACCAAAAATAGGGTCTCGGGAAAAATATTGCCAGCGGTCCAGAAAAAATCCACCCCTTTCAGAAAACCGAGAAACAATGGCGGATCGCCTAGCGGCGTCAGCGAGCCGCCCGCATTGGAGACAAGGAAAATGAAGAACACCACCACATGCGCGTTATCAGTTCGATTGGCGTTGGCGGTGATCAGCGGACGGATCATCAGCATCGACGCCCCGGTCGTCCCCATGAAACTGGCGAGCACGGTCCCGATGGCAAGCAGGAGGGTGTTCAGTAGCGGGCTTCCGCGCAGGGTCCCGCGAATAAAAATGCCCCCGGCCACGGTGTACAGCGCCGTCAGCAAAACAATGAACGGCACGTATTCCGCCAGCAGTGCATGAATCAAACTGCGGCCTGCCATGGCAGGGCCGAACACCGCCGTAAACGGCAGGAAAAATGCCAAGGTCCAGGCGGCTGCGATCTTGCCGAAATGGTGATGCCATAACACCGGAGCGAGCAGCGGTACCAGTGCAATTGACAACAAAAGGCCTGCAAATGGAAGCGCCCACAACGCCGTTAACCGGCTGCCCTCCAAGTCGGCAGCCAGGGCCAGACCGGGCCAGAAGCACAGCAGAGTGGTGACGCCAAGCCAGCGCAAAACGCTCATCTGGATTTCCAGGCAGTGACGGGCTGCCGGTGACTGATCGCAGGCATCAGGTGACCTCAAAAACCTGGCGCAAATAAGCCAGATATTTTTCGTCATCGCCCATATTTTTTGAGGGCGTATCGGACAGCTTGGCGACCGGCTGGCCATTGCAGCGCACCATCTTGATCACAATCTGCAGCGGCTCGTAGCCCAGGTCGTTGGTGAGATTGGTGCCAATGCCAAACGCCAACTGACAACGGCCCTGAAATTGCCGGTAAAGCTCGATGGTTCTCGGAATCGTCAGCGCATCGCTGAAAATAAGCGTCTTGGTTTTGGGATCAACGCGGTTTTTAACGTAGTGCCCCAACATGCGCTCACCCCATTCAAAGGGATCTCCGCTGTCGTGCCGGGTACCGTCAAACAGCTTGCAAAAGTAGAGGTCGAAATCACGTAAAAAGGCGCTCATGCCGTACACATCCGACAACGCCAGGCCCAGATCGCCGCGGTACTCTTTGGCCCAGGACTCGAATCCGAACACCTGGCTGTCGCGCAAACGTGGGCCGAGCGCCTGACAGGCTTGAAGGTATTCGTGCGCCATGGTGCCCAAGGGCGTCAAGCCCAACTCCATCGCCAACAGCACGTTACTGGTACCGGCGAGCTGCCCGGAGAGGTTGGCGTCTTTTGCCTGCCCAGTTCCGGCGCCGCCCCTGCCCAGGCGCGTCACGAGCGTACGCAGCACTTCTTCGTGCCAGGCCCGGCCAAAGCGCCGGCGCGTGCCGTAATCAGCAATTTTGAGTTCCGCGAGGCCTGCGGCCTGCAGCTGCTGAATTTTGCTGTCCAGACGTTTGCGACCTTCAGCCACATCGGGGCGCTGTTGCGTATTTCGGAAGTACACCTCGTTGATGATGGCCAACACCGGAATTTCAAACAGGATGGTGTGCAACCACGGCCCCTTGATGGAAACTTCTATTTCTCCCGAAGGCAAGGCCGTCACGCTCACATATTTTTGGTTGAGCCTGAAAATGCCTAAAAAATCCACGAAGTCGCTTTTGATAAAACGCATCGCCTTGAGGTAGGCCAGTTCGTCATCCTCAAAATGCAAATGACACAGGCCGCAGATTTCTTCCCGAATCTCATTCACGTAGGGCGCCAGGTCGCCAATCCCCGGAGCGCCGGCGTTACGGCACTTGAATCTGTATTCCACCTCGGCACCGGGAAACTGATGCAACACCACCTGCATCATGGTGAATTTGTACAGATCGGTATCGAGCAGGCTGGTGATGATCATGAAGAACGCGTGAGCCCCGTGGTGCGGTGATAACTTGTCAGGTGATGGGAGTCGCCATGGCCAGTACCGTTACTGGTATTGGATCCGGATCCGGCTTCGGCTCAGGTGCCGAGGAAATCAACTTCGAATAACAAAGTGGCGTGAGGAGGAATCGCACCGCCGGCCCCGCGTGCGCCATAGCCCAGTGCCGCAGGAATGATCAGGCGGCGTGTGCCACCCACCGACATGCCTTGCACGCCTTCGTCCCAACCCCGAATGACCTCGCCCGCACCCAAGGAAAACTGGAATGGCTGGCCGCGGTCTTTACTGGAGTCGAATTTGGCACCCTGCACGCCTTCGTTGAAGAGCCAGCCGGTGTAATGCACCTTGACGTATTGCCCCGCCTTGGCAATCGCCCCCGTTCCAAGCACGGTGTCTTCATATTGCAATCCTGAGGGAGTGGTGGTGGTCATGACAATGTCTTTCTACAAATAGGTTTAAAAAAATAAGATAGCAAAAGAGCGTCAAAGTCAGTCAACGCATTTTTTCAGGAGTCTCTGACTTTACCCGCAACCAGCGTTAACGACCGGTCTGCATGGGATGCAAACAAGCGGTTTTGCTCTGCCACCAGCAGGGCTAAGCCGTCGCACTTGAGCGCCAGCAAGGTATCCCGAATGGATTCCACCAGCACCGGCGCCAGGCCTTCGCACGGCTCATCCAGCAACAAAATTCGGGGGCTCGTCATCAGTGTGCGGGCGATGGCCAACATCTGTTGCTCACCACCGCTCAAGTGCGCGGCGGGCCGCTTGAGCTTGGTCTTGAGCACAGGAAATAAATCGAGTACCCGCGTTTCCATGGCCTTGGCTGCCGCAGCACGGCTGGCCGCGACGTGCAGGTTCTCGCTCACTGTGAGGCCGACAAACAACCGGCGGTCTTCCGCCACGTATCCCAGGCCGGCGCGCGCGCGCCGGTGCGACTCCCAGCGTTGAATGTCCAGCAGACTGGCTTGCGCAGGGCTCGCCTGAAAAAGAATATGGCCTTCGGTTCGCACTTCCAGACCCATTAAGGCCTTGAGCAGCGTGGACTTGCCAGCGCCGTTGAGACCTTGGAGCACAACGAGCTCGCCGCCCCGAACCTGCAGAGAAACATCAAAAAGCGCCTGCGCCGAGCCATAAAAAGCGTTGAGCTTTTCCACCTCAAGCATGACCAACGCCTTCCACCAGACCCGCGCCCAAATAAAGACTGCGTACCGTGCTGTCACGGGAGACTTCCTCAAATGAACCTTCAGCAGCCAGTCGGCCCTGTATCAGCACCAGCACGCGGTCCGCGACGCCTGCCACGGCGTCCATATTGTGTTCGGTGTAGAGCACCGCAATGCCCTGCCCCGTGAGTTTTTTCACCAGTTGCATCAGGCTCCTGCGCTCTTGCTCGGCCAATCCGGCGGCGGGCTCATCCAGCAACAAAAGCTGCGGATTTGCAGCCAGTGCGAGCGCCAGCTCCAGCCGCTTCTTGGCGCCGTAGGGCAGGCTCAGCGCATCCTGATGTGCCAGCGCCAGCAGCCCGGTTTGCTCAAGCAGCGCACGAGCCGGCTCGCGGGATTGGCTGTCCAGATTTTTAAAACCAGAGATAAAGGAAAAAGGGGCGTGGAGCGCAAGCCGGGCCTGCGTAGCCAGCTGCACATTTTGTAGCACCGTCAGCGCCTCGAAGACTTGCGCCACTTGAAACGTGCGCGCCGCGCCGTGCTGCAAACGGGCCCTGGGCGATAGCTTGTCCAACACCTGACCGTTCCACACGATATGACCACTGGTGGCAGGATATTGCCCCGCAATACAAGCAAAACAGGTGGACTTGCCTGCGCCGTTGGGTCCGATCAGCGCCACGCATTCCCCTGCCAGAATCTCAAAGCTCACGCCATTCACCGCCTGGATACCGCCAAAGTGCTTAACCAGCTGCTGAACCTGCAGCATCAGCCAGCCCCCTGCGCGGCACCATCGGCCCGCAGACGGCGTTTACCAACGCCAGAAAGCAAACCCAGCAGATTCAGCAACCCCGATGGCGCAGCCACCATGATGAGCATGATGAAGACCCCGAGAAGCCCCCGCCAATACGTCACCTCGCGGCCCAATTCAGCGCCGGAATAACTCAGCAACAAGCTGCCAACCACGGCACCCCACAGCTGATGGACCCCGCCCAGCAACACCACCAGCAAGGCATCCACTGAAGTGGATACCGCCGCCATCGAAGGAAATACAGCGCCTTTGTGCGCCGCAAAAAGGCCCCCGGCAAGTCCCGCGAGCACCGCGCTCTCAACAAAGATGCGGTATTTGAGCCAGCCCACAGACAACCCAGAAGCAGCCGCACGCAACGGCGCATCGCGTCCCGCTTGCAGTGCCCCGCCCAGGACCGACCGACCTAAATACCGAAGCGCCAATACCGAAAGCAACGCCAACGCCACCAACCACGCGTAAAAGAACGGGCGACCTTCATCGTTGACCAACGTGAGCCCAATGATTCCATTGTCCCCGCCGGTAACGCTGACCCACTGAGTGGCAGCCGCCCAAATGACCTGCGCCAGCGCCAGCGAGAGCATGGCCAGATAAACACCCGCGCTGCGCACGACGGCAGCGCCAAACACCGCGGCAACCAGCAGCGCTGCGGCGCAACCAGCCGCCAGTGCCGCCGGCAGCGTGGCGCCCCACAGGCTGTGCGATAAAGCCGCGCCGTAAGCGCCGAGTGCAAAAAATGCGGCATGCCCAAAACTAACCAGACCGCCCAGCGCCATCATGGCCTGCAGGCTGATGCCAAAGATCATCAAAATCAGCGCATCTGCAGCCAGCGTTTGCCAATAGGGTCCGCCGACCCACGCCACGCAGGCCAACAGCACGAACACGACGGCACTCGCCGACAACCAGGAACGCCCCATGCGAAGGCCATGAAACTTCTGCGCTACCTGGCGAGCCCCGCCGCCCGCTTCAGCCGAGGCGAACGAGAGACCCCGGAGACCCTGCGGTCGTACAACCAGCACCACCGCCATGGTCAAAAACACAATCACCAACGTAGCTTGCGGAAACACGGCGATGCCGAAGGCGTGGACCAGGCCAATCAGCACGGCTGCAAAAAATGCCCCGCCAATGCTGCCCAAGCCGCCCGTGACGACGACCACGAAAGTCTCCACGATGACGTTGCTGTCCATTTGCAGATTCGCCGGTTCCCGCGGCAACTGCAGGGCACCGCCCAGTCCCGCCAGCGCGCAGCCTAAAACCACGGCACCCAGCATCAACGGCTTTGGGTTGACGCCAAGCGCCGCCAGCATCGAGCGATCTTGCGTGGCGGCGCGCAGGCGCTGGCCAAACAGCGTACGGGTAAGCACCAGGTGCAGGGCAAGCCAGATCATGGGCGCGAGCACGATCATCACCAGTTGGTACATCGGGAAAAATTCCTCCCCGATCTGCACCGCGCCCTGGAGGCCGGGAAAACGCGGTGCAAACACTTCGCCGGGTCCGAAACCCCATTGCATTGCGTCATGCATTGCCAGCGAGAGGCCGAACGTGGCCACCAGCTGGTACAACTCGGGCGCCAAGGCCACACGTCTCAACAACACGAAATCGGCCAGCGCACCTGCCAGACCAGCGCAGGCAGCACCCAAAAATATAGCCATCAGGTAAAGCGGCGCACTTTCACCCCAGGCGGGGAACCAGTTGGTAACCCAGTGGGCAGTCAACAGCGCCCCCAACATAAAAAAGCTGCCGTGCGCAAAATTGACAATGCGGGTCACACCGAATATCAACGTCAGTCCTGCAGCCATCAGGAATAGCGTCGTGGCGTAAGACAGTCCTCCCAGCAACTGGACCACGGAAAACGTCACGCGCTTAATCCAGCCAAGTCGTGAATTCCTGCACGCCCTGGCGCGGCGTGCGAAAGGTATTGACAAGCGCCGTTTCGTCAGCGAACCCAAGCGCCATGGCGCAGACCAGCATCTCATCCTCACCGGCTCCGATGTGGGGCAGAATAATTTTTGAAAAGCCATTCCACGCTGCTTGCGGACAGGTATGGAGGCCCTGGCCGCGCGCCGAGACCATGATGTTTTGCAAAAACATGCCGTAGTCCACCAGCGAGCCGCGGCCCATCACCCGGTCTACCGTAAACATCAGGCCCACCGGTGCGTCAAAAAACCGGTAATTGCGCTGGTGTTGCAGATGCATCTTGTCTTTATCGCCTTTGCCAATGCCCAGCAGCCCATACAAGCCCCAGCCGTTCTCGCGGCGCCGGTCAATGTAAGGTGAGACCCATTTTGCAGGGTAGTAGTCATATTCTTCCTGGCACTCTGAGGCCAGCGCGGGATCGGCGCGCAAGGCGTCATGCGCTTGGCAGACCTTGTCCACCAGAATGTTCCTGCTGGCACCCTGCAGCACATAGACTTTCCACGGCTGCGTATTGGTGCCTGACGGAGCGCGGCTGGCGACCTCCAGCAACCGCTTGATGACGTCACGGGGTACGGGTGTGGGCAGAAATTTACGTATCGATTGGCGACTCGTTATCGCAAGATCAACGGCATTGGCCACCTTTGGGCCGGCAACAGTGTCAAGGTCAAGAGAAAGTACAGAAGCAGGACGAGAGGGGATCACCTAAAGGTCTCCAGTACGGAAATTAATCGCGGCGGTAATAGGGCCGGACGGCGCGTCACGCGGTCCACATAGACATGAACGAAATGGCCTTTGGCAGCGCACAGCTGCTCTTGATCAGAGGGGAATAAGGCGATCTCGTAGCGAACGCTGGATGAGCCAATATGCGCCACACGAACACCCGCCACAACCGCATCGGGAAAAGACAAGGGCGCAAAGTAGTTGCACTGAGTTTCAACAACCAAGCCGATCACGTGACCCTCCCCGGCGGCATGAATGTCGAGTGCGCCCCGCTCGATCAGTAGACCGTTGACAGCGGTGTCAAACCAGCTGTAATACACAACATTGTTGACATGCCCGTAAACATCGTTGTCAGCCCATCGCGTGCTGATGTCGCGAAAAACTTTGTAGGCACTGCGGGGTTCGGCTTGCGGGCGCGTGGAGAATGTCATGAGGGGCTATTTTGCCAGCCCGCTCGCTATCGTGCGCAGCCGCGTTAGCCTGCCGGATTCCAACGCCGCCAGTACTCCAACGCAACTCGGTAGGTGGTCATTTGTACCTGCACCGTTTCATCAATATTCACACCGTAGCCGCCCGCCATCGAAAAAGCCAACGGAACGCGGCGTTCCCAGGCCCAGTCAAAGACCCGGCGATCACGTGCTTCCAGACCGTCGAAACTCAAGGCGAGGCGTCCCAGACGGTCGCCCTCAAAAGGATCGGCTCCGGCTAGAAACAGCACCAGTCCCGGCTCAAAGCGCCGCTCCAGTTCATCCAGCGCATGCTCCAGCGCCTGCATGTAGGGACCATCGTCACAACCGTCGGGCAGCTCTACGTCTAGATCACTGGCCTCTTTCCGGAACGGAAAATTCTTTTGCCCATGCAGTGACAGCGTGAAGACGCTGGGGTCCTTGGCAAAGATGCTGGCGGTACCGTTGCCCTGGTGCACGTCCAGATCAATCACCGCGACCTGTAACGGCTTGCGGCTGCCGCCGAGCTGACGAGCCCATTCCGACTGCATCAGCCGCGCAGCAACGGCGGCGTCGTTGAAGACGCAAAAACCACCGCCCTTGTGGGCATAAGCATGGTGAGTGCCGCCCGCCATATTGGCCGCGACACCCTCGCGCCGCGTGCCCGCAACCAGCCCCATCGCCACACGGGCCGCAGCCACAGTGGCCCCGACCGAACGGCGAGCGCGGTCTGCCATCTCCAGACTCCAGGGAAAGCCAATTTCGCGCTGGGCGGCCCCTGCGAGAGTGCCCTGCTCAATGGCCTCTATATAAGACGGGGTGTGCGCAAGCGCAAGCTCACCATCGCTCGCCGCTGGCGCTGGCGCCCGCCGCACCTGAGGCAGTTCGTTCGCCACGCGGTCACGCAAAAGTTTGTACTTGCCCATAGGAAAGCGGTGACCGGGGGGCAGCGGCAAAACAAAATTGTCAGCGTAGAAAGCTTGCAAGATGAAGTCACCAAAAAATAGAGGGTCAAAAAACCGACCCGGTGCGGGAGCGGACAACCGAATTCGCGATTGTGGCTTGGACTGCTCAACGAGTTTGGAAAGCGCCCTAAAACCCGGAATAGCCCATCAAACTAGGGCGAGACATCTAGAATGGTGCACCGCAGCAAAGCAAGCTTGCAATCGTTTAACTATTCCTTATAATCCGATTTATGTTGCAGCGCAGCAATTCAGGGCAACGCAACTATTTACCGTTAACAACCCATCTGGAGATTACTTATGCTGACTGCTGAACAACTCATGGCCTCCCACAAAGCCAACATCGAAACCCTGTTTGGTCTGACCCAAAAAGCCTTTGAAGGCGTTGAGAAATTGGTCGAACTGAACGTACAAGCCACCAAAGCTGCCTTGGCTGAAACCGCCAACCATGCACAAGCTGTGATGGGCGTGAAAGACGCACAAGAACTGCTGGCTCTGCAAGCAGGCATGGTCCAGCCTTTGGCTGAGAAAACTGCCGCCTACAGCCGCCACCTGTATGACATCGCTTCGGCTGCTGGTGCCGACCTGGGCAAGACCTTTGAAGGTCAAGCTGCCGATGTACAAAAGAAATTTGTAGGTTTGGTTGACAGCGCCTCCAACAATGCACCTGCTGGTTCCGAAGCGGCAGTGGCCGTGATGAAAAGCGCCGTAGCTGCCGCCAACAACGCGTTTGAGTCGGTGCAAAAAGCCGTCAAGCAAGCCAGCGACATGGCCGAAACCAACTTCAACACCGTGACTGCTTCCGCAGTGAATGCATCAAAGAACGTCGCTAAAAAGCGTTAATTGACACACGCTTTTGCGCAGCGAAGTGGTCGGCCAAGCCACCACTCCGAGCAGCGCAAAGGCTAATCTTCACGGGACCTGCCAACGAAATCCTTGTTGACTCAACACAGGACTTCAACCAGTTGTCTCCTCGGGTTCTTCTAGAAATTTGTTTTCACGGATCCGTTAAAGCCCAATCGAAAGATTGGGCTTTTTTTTGGCTGCAAGCGACCGACGGTAAGAGGAGATACCAACCGCTGCCCAGCTGTCTCACTGTTCACACCCGGTAATCGGTTGCAGCAGCGCTAATGAGCCGGCAGCAGTCCGGCCTCCAGCTTGGCCTTGAGCAAGGGAAGTGCTGCCAGCATGGCCGCCCGGCCTGACTCAATCGCGCGTTGCCGGGCCGAAAAGTCGGCGCTCTTCAACCCTGCCAGGGATGGTCGCACCACCACATCGGCTTCCTTGAGCTCGTACTGGTTAATGCTCTTACCCATAATTGCGAAAGTTTGCAGCAGAATCTGCAGCGTATCGCCAGCCAGATTGGCTTCCGGTGGGCTGGAAATATCGACAGCAATCACCAACTCTGCCCCCATCTGCCGAGCAAAACGCACCGGCACCGGCGACACGAGGCCGCCATCAACGTACTCATGACCATTTATCTTGACGGGTACAAACACCGCTGGGACCGCGCTGGATGCGCGCACCGCCGTTCCGGTATCGCCTCGTCTAAACAGCACAGCCTGCCCGCTGTTCAAGTCGGTCGCCACAATGCCCAGCGGAATCACCATGTTTTCCATCAGGCGGCCGGCCACCAATTGATTCACATAGCGGGCCAGCGCATCGCCGCGAAACATACCGCGTCCAAAAATCGGCAGCATCCAGTCGGTGATCGCCACCTCTTCCATGCTGAGCGCGGTCTGCCGTAGCTGCGCACCGGTTTTGCCGCTCGCATAAATCGCCGCCACCAGGCTACCAGCCGAGGTACCCACGACAAACTGAGGCCGAAGTCCGGCTTCTTCCAACACCTCGATGACGCCCACATGGGCAAAACCGCGCGCAGCACCGCCCCCTAGCGCCAAACCTATTTTCAGCGGTCTCTTCAGCGGCGTTATGGCCGAGGTCGGCGGCGTGGCGGTCGGTCCAGTGGGCGGCGTGGAGCAGCCCGACAGCAACAAAGCGGAAAAGACCAGCAACGCCAACAGGCGCTGGCAGACGTTGGCAAGCCACCAATTCAGGTGCAAAGCCGCCCAGGAATCCAAACCGACCCGGCGGTGTCCATTACTCATAATTCGCATCGTTAAGCTCATCTTCATTCACATCTAACCTTTAAAAAATTCTTTCAATTGCACGTCCCGCGTTTACGCTGCAACTCGCACTGGCGTTGTTCGGTCTCTCAGCGCCCGGACGCAAGCCCAAGCGGTGTATTTTGCGCGCCGCTACCCACCGACAGTCCTCCCGACAACTTCATCACAGCGACTGACCGAGGGGTCCGATGACAAATGGTCCACCGTAGGCACCGTGAAAGTACGAAACCCAGTCTTACAAGGCCGAAGCGGCAGCTTGAAGTCGGGACCGATTCTCTCCGTTTGGGGAAGTAAAAAATAATTCGCAGGAACTTCCAGACAAGCGGGTGATGGAAACCAGACCTGACTTTTCAATGGGCCATAATTACTGGTCAACTTGACGTTTACGTGAACGTCAATTTCAAAGCAGCTCGTTTTTACCCTCACGTGCTCAAACTCTTTTCAACTATTTAGTTTCAAGGACACCTCATGGATATCGCAGGCAAAGTATTTATCGTCACCGGTGGCGCTTCAGGACTGGGTGAGGGCACCGCACGCATGCTGGTGGCCAACGGCGCCAAGGTGGTCATCGCCGACATGCAAGTCGACAAGGGCCAAGCCATTGCCAAAGAACTCGGTGAAGGCAAAGTCGCTTTTGTGAAGTGCGATGTCAGCCAGGAAGCTGACGGCCAGGCGGTGGTCGCCAAAGCGGTGTCCATGGGCAAGCTGATGGGACTGGTTAATTGTGCTGGCATTGCGCCGGCCGAAAAAACCGTGGGTAAAAACGGTGCGCACAGTCTGGCCGTGTTCAGCAAAACCATCACGGTCAATCTGATCGGCAGCTTCAACATGATTCGCTTGGCCGCCGACGCAATGTCTAAAAACGAGCCAGAAGCTACCGGCGAGCGCGGGGTACTTATTTCTACGGCCTCGGTCGCTGCCTACGACGGCCAGATTGGTCAGGCGGCCTACAGCGCTTCCAAAGGTGGCATCGTTGGCATGACGCTGCCGATTGCCCGTGATCTGGCGCGCAACGGCATTCGCAACATGACCATTGCTCCGGGCATTTTCGGAACACCCATGATGTTCGGCATGCCGCAAGAAGTGCAGGACTCGCTGGCAGCCAGCGTGCCCTTCCCTTCGCGCTTGGGCACGCCGCAAGACTACGCCAAGCTGGCCAGGCACATCTTTGAAAATGACATGCTTAACGGCGAAGTGATCCGCCTCGACGGCGCGATTCGTCTGGCACCGCGCTGAATTTCGAGCGCATTTCGCACACGGGGCGGTCGCCGAGCAGCCCTCTTAGCGGTCATACCGTTCGGCTTCTGCTGCTGGAAAAGAGATCCATGCAACGCCTATTGACGTCCGTGGCGGTCGCCACCTTGTTGACCGCCTGTTCCAGTGTTTCCAACCTTTCCAGTCAAGTCGGTTACACCGTACCGCCGCCGCCTGAAAGCGTCTCAGGCTTCAACCCCAAACCCGGCTGGACCACTACTAAATTTGCAGTCGCTGCTGCAAATCCGTTGGCAACTGACGCGGGCTACCAAATCCTGAAAGCGGGCGGCTCCGCCATCGACGCGGCTATTGCCGTTCAAATGGTGCTCGCCCTGGTGGAACCGCAGTCCAGCGGGCTGGGCGGCGGTGCATTTTTACTGCATTCGAACGGCAGCGTCGTGGAAGCGTTCGACGGCCGAGAAACCGCACCCGCTGCGGCGGATGAAAATCTTTTTATGGACGCAGAGGGTAAGCCGATGTCGTTTTACGACGGCGTGGTGGGTGGACGCTCTGTCGGCACGCCCGGGACCGTTCGCATGCTCGAGCTGGCGCACAAGCAGTACGGAAAGTTGCCGTGGTCTCAACTCTTCGCGCCCGCCATAGAACTGGCCGAGGGCGGCTTCAAGGTGAGTACCCGGCTGAACGCCCTGCTCAAGGACGAGAAGTACCTAAAAAACGACCGGACCGCAGCCGCCTATTTTTATACAGCCGACGGCACACCGGTAAGCGCGGGCAGTACGCTACGCAATCCGGCCTTGGCCGACGTGCTGCGCCAAATCGCCAGTCAAGGCGCCAATGCGTTGCTGGCCGGACCGGTGGCAGAGGCCATCGTTCGCAAGGTGCAGACTCACCCCACCAATCCCGGCCGGCTTGCTTTGAGCGATCTGGCCAATTACCAGGTCAAAAAGCGCGATCCGATCTGCTTCGACTACAGCGCAGCCGGTAAGGCTTATCGCATTTGCGGCATGCCGCCGCCAAGTTCGGGCGCCATCACGATAGGGCAAATCCTCGGCATTCTGAACAACACGCCCGCCGCCACGCTCTCACTGGCGAGCGGCATGGGCGGTGTTTCGGGTACGGTGGCGCCAGCGCCGTCGGCCGACTGGCTGCACCTCTACACCGAAGCGTCGCGCTTGGCTTTTGCCGACCGCAACCAGTACCTGGGTGACCCCGATTTTGTGGAGCCGCCGGGTGGCACCTGGATGAGCTTGCTGGACCCGGGCTACCTGAGCCAGCGCGCCAAGCTGATTCAAGTCAATGGCCCCAGCATGAAAACCGCCAAGCCCGGTGTACCCGGCGCTGTCAAAATCGCCTACGCGTCCATGCCCGACCAGCCTGAACATGGCACTTCGCACATCAGTATCGTTGACAGCTATGGCAATGCAATCGCCATGACCACGACCATCGAAGACCAGTTCGGTGCACGTCTGATGACGGATGGGGGCACCGGCAAAGCGGGCGGCTTTTTGCTCAACAACGAACTGACCGACTTCAGCTTTGTGCCGAAGAACGCCGAGGGTCAACCCGTGGCCAACCGGGTGCAGGCGGGTAAACGTCCCCTTTCCTCGATGGCACCGACGCTGGTTTTTGACAAAAACACCGGTCAGCTCGTCATGAGCGGCGGCAGCCCCGGCGGTCAGCTGATCATCCACTTCACCGCCAAAACGTTGTACGGCGTATTGAACTGGGGTCTACTGCCGCAGCAGGCCATCGACCTGCCCAACTTCGGGTCGTTGAACGGGCCTACCCTGCTCGAAGAAAACCGTTTTGCGCCAGCGACCCTGGAGGCCCTCAAGACGCGCGGCCACGAGGTGCGCGAAATGACCATGACCAGCGGCCTGCAGGCCATCGTGCGGGGGCAAGCCCACGGAATGCCGCTGTGGCTGGGTGGTGCCGACCCGCGGCGCGAAGGTGTGGTGATGGGAGACTAGAAGATCAATTCATTCCTTGCGCTTTCTGGACCCGCGCAATCAGCATCTTTTCAGTCGAAAACCATACCGCTCTAGACATCAATCGCTATCGCCGAGCCCACCAGCTTGCGCAATTCAAACTTCTGAATCTTGCCCGTCGAGGTTTTCGGTAACTCGCCAAACACCACCGCGCGCGGCACTTTGAAGCCGGCAAGGTGTTTTTTGCAGTGCGCGACGATGTCTTGCTCGGTGCAAGTCGCGCCCGCCTTCAACTCAACAAAAGCGCACGGGGTTTCTCCCCAGCGCGCATCGGGTTTGGCAACCACGGCCGCAGTCAGCACATCGGGATGGCGGTACAGCACGTCCTCCACCTCGATGGATGAAATGTTTTCCCCGCCGGAAATGATGACGTCCTTGCTGCGGTCCTTGATCTTGATATAGCCATCGGGATACATCACGGCCAAGTCGCCGCTGTGAAACCAGCCGCCAGAAAATGCTTCCAGCGTGGCGGCGCGATTCTTCAGGTAACCCTTCATCGCGATATTGCCTCTGAACATGATTTCGCCCATGGTGTCGCCATCCGCCGGAACCGGCTGCAAGGTCTGCGAATCAAGCACCCGCACATCGCGCTCCAGGTGATAGCGCACGCCCTGCCGCGCATTCAGGCGGGCCCGCTCGCCGATTTCCAGTGCCTCCCAGCCGCTTTGAGTCGCACACACGGTGGCCGGACCATAGACTTCGGTGAGACCGTAGACATGGGTCAATTCAAAGCCCAGGGTCTCCATGCCTTCAATCATCGAAGCCGGTGGTGCCGCGCCAGCTACCATGGCTTTAACGCCACCAGGCACGCCGCGCTTCAGGTCGTCCGACGCATTCACCAGCAAGCTGTGCACGATGGGTGCGGCGCAGTAATGGGTAACCCCGTGCTGGCGAATAGCGTCAAAAATAGCCGGTGCATCGACCCTGCGCAGGCACACATTGACGCCAGCGCGCGCGGCCACGGTCCAGGGAAAGCACCAGCCATTGCAGTGAAACATGGGCAGCGTCCACAAATACACCGCGTGTTTGGGCATGTCCCATTCCAGAATATTGGACACCGCATTGAGCGCCGCGCCACGGTGGTGATACACCACGCCCTTGGGGTTGCCGGTGGTGCCGCTGGTGTAGTTGAGCGCAATCGCGTCCCATTCGTCGGCGGGCAACTGCCAGACAAAATTGGCATCGCCAGTGGCAACAAATTCGTCATATCCGAGGCTGCCGATCCGCTGCACCGGACCCTGGTACATCGCGTCTTCCACATCAATCACCAGCAGCGGCGTGGGGGACTTGCGCAGAACCAGGGCTTTTTGCATCACGCCAGCGAACTCTGGATCCACGATGACGACTTTGGCCTCGCCGTGGTCCAGCATGAAGGCTATCGTTTCAGCATCGAGCCGGGTGTTCAGCGCATTCAGCACGGCGCCCGTCGCAGGAATACCGAAATGGGCCTCCACCATCGGCGGCGTGTTAGGCAGCATTACGGCCACCGTGTCCCCTTTGCCAATGCCATGCTGCTGCAGCGCGCTGGCCAGTTGGCGACAGCGCATAAACAACTCGGTCCAATTGCGGCGCAAGTCGCCATGGACCACTGCCAGCCGGTGCGGATAGACCTCGGCGGTACGTTCAATGAATGACAGCGGCGACAGCGCCGCGTAATTCGCCTCGGTACGGGGCAAGTCCTGGTCAAAAATGCTGTGCATGGTGGCTTCCTCGGGTTTTCAGGGGTAGGTTCATCGATGGTAGCGGCAGAAATGACACCGCCCTGAGCGCGCCTGACAAATAGGGCGGCGCCTTTCAAGGGGAAGACCGGGGGGGCACAATACTTGCCGTGGCCATTCCCCAATCATTTATTCAAGAACTGCTCGCGCGCGCCGATGTCGTGGACATCGTGGGCCGCTACGTGCAGCTAAAAAAGGGCGGGGCCAATTTTATGGGTCTGTGTCCTTTTCACGGAGAAAAATCGCCTTCTTTCAGCGTCAGTCCCGCCAAGCAGTTCTACCACTGCTTCGGCTGCGGAAAAAACGGCAACGCCATCAGTTTTTTGATGGAACACGCTGGTATGACCTTTATTGAAGCCGTCAAAGACTTGGCCCAACAATACGGCCTGCAAGTGCCCGAGGAAGATGTCTCTCCTCAAGACCGCGCAAGGGCCGCCCAAATGCGCGAACAACAAACCACGCTCACGACGGTCCTTGAGAAGGCCGCCAACGCCTATAGCAAACAGCTGCGCAACTCCGAACGGGCCATTGAGTACTTCAAGGGACGCGGCTTATCGGGCGAAATCGCCAGGACGTTCGGCCTGGGCTATGCGCCGCAAGGCTGGCGAAACCTGGCCAGCGTATTTCCTGATTACAACGACCCGCTGCTGGTGGAAAGCGGCCTGGTCATCACCGGCGAGGCGGGCGACGAAAACGCGGGCGCCGAAGCCAAACGTTATGACCGTTTTCGCGACCGCGTCATGTTCCCCATCCGCAACGTCAAAGGCGATTGCATCGGCTTTGGCGGCCGGGTACTGGGCGACGAAAAACCGAAATACCTGAACTCACCCGAAACTCCGGTGTTCAGCAAAGGGCGCGAGCTTTATGGTTTGTTTGAGGCGCGCACCGCCCTGCGGGAGCACGGCTACGCGCTGGTCACCGAAGGCTATATGGATGTGGTGGCGCTGGCCCAGTTGGGCTTTGCCAATGCCGTGGCTACCCTGGGCACGGCCTGCACGGCGGAGCACGTGCAAAAGCTGTTTCGCTTCACCGATTCTGTGGTCTTCAGCTTTGACGGCGACGGCGCAGGCCGCCGCGCAGCGCGCAAAGCGCTCGACGCCGCGCTGCCCTTTGCCAGCGACGTGCGCACCATCAAATTTTTGTTTTTACCGTCTGAACATGACCCGGACACCTTTATCCGCGAGCACGGCAAAGAAGGCTTCGCCGCATACATAACCAAAGCGGTGCCGCTGAGCCGTTTCTTGCTGGAATCGGCCGCCGAGGGCTGCGATCTGGATACCGCTGAAGGCCGCGCCCACATGGTCAGCAACGCCAGACCGCTGTGGAGTTTGCTGCCTGATGGCACCCTCAGGCACCAGCTCCTGGCCGAGATTGCAGACCAGGTGCTGATTGACAGCCGCGAGCTGCTGCAACTGTGGCAACCCGGCGCGTCAGGCCACAAGAGCCCTTATAAAAATAGTAGCAACCTACGTCAGTCGGGAAGGGGCTACGCGGTGAATTCATCGTCAGACCCCGAAAAAGAGCGGGCGCACTCAGAATTTACAGGCTATCCTGCACCCCTGCGCGAGGAAGCCGATTACGCCTCCTCGGAACCTCATTTCCCGCCTCCTGCAGCGCTAGCGCTCAGCTTGGCGCAACCCGCCCGCAGCGCCAACCGCACGCCGCGTCGTGTGGCTGGCCGAATCCTGCCGGCCAGCCGGGAAGATCGGGTGCTCAGGCTGCTACTGACCGAGCCGCAAAGCTGGGATCGGCTCAGCACCGAAGAGCATCATTTGCTGCTCGAATTGCCTGAGCCGCACGGACCGCTGTTTATGTGGCTTGAAAGTCAGCTGCATGAGCACGGTCCGCAACCGTGGGCGGCCCTGCGTGAAGGACTGCGAGGCCACGCCCACGAACACCACGCCGTCACCCAGCTGAGCCAGATGCTTGAGGGGGTCGTGTCCGACTGGGGCGAAATTCGCGGAATTCTGACACAACTTCAGCGCCTGAAACGGGAAAGCGAAATCACTGATCTGGCCGCCCGAGCGCCCAAAGAACCTGCGGTTCTGGAACGTTTGCGCGAATTGATTGAGCAATCCCGGGTTGAAAAGGCAGCCGAGAAATTGGCATAAAGTAGTCTAAAAATACGCTTAAACGGTATAATCCGATCTTTAACGGCAAGCGCGACAGCAGCACCTCCGGTACCGGCCCCCTTCTACCCAAGGGAACTCACACACGAGACGGCCAATTTCCCGCAAGGACTGCACACCAAATGTTCGCCCAAACAGCTTGCCAAAAGATAACCCGCTGCGTGGTTTTGTACGCACCGGCTTATGTTTTAAATCCTCTCGTTTTGAACTTCGAATCCTTGTCCCCTGTGCTTTGACTCCGGTCAGGCCCAAGGCGTATTTTTGTTTACTGGTAGCTGATCGTTATTTAAAACTATTTCCGACATCTGGAGGTCTCATGCCTATTGCCAAGCCTAACCATTCGAAGAAGCCGCAAACCACGCAGTCCAAAGCTGGCGGGAAGCCGAAAGCCACCCCTGCTTTTAAAGCAGTGGTCCGGCCTGCAGCCACGCCTTCTGTCAAAGCACTTGCAAAATTGGTCATGAAGCCAGCAGCGAAAGCACCGGCTAAAACCGCCTCCAAAATCGCCAAGGTTGAAAAAACCGGAAAACCCGCCATATCAATCGAGACCAGTAGCCGACATGCGCAGATAAACAAAGTACCTCCGAAATCTGCGAAATCCGAAATTCCCTTGAAGAAAGTTTCAGCCGTGCCGTCCAAGACCAGTACCCAAGCCAAGCTTATCGCCGCCGCAGACGCACTCCTCGCAGTGCCTGTTAAAAAGAAGCCCGGTCGTCCACCGAAAAACCCGGTGGCGGCTGACAGCGTACCCACCACGACCGGTGCCAAGCGTGGCCGAAAGCCTAAGAACGCCGTCAAGCCTGAGGGCGACGAAGACCTGTCGGACATCGTTGCCGAGTTTGCGGATGAACCGGTTGCGGAGGCGACAGAAAAAGTCAAACCGCTGCGCATGAAAATCAGCAAGGCCAAAGAACGTGCCTTGATGAAGGAATTTGGCCTTGACGAGACGGTTCTGTCTGAAGAAGACATCCTCAAGCGCCGCCTGCGTTTGAAAACCCTGATCAAGCTCGGTAAAACGCGGGGCTACCTGACGCACGGCGAAATTTCGGACCACCTACCCGACAAGCTGGTCGATGCCGAGACGCTGGAAGTTGTCGTCAACATGCTGAACGACATGGGGGTAGCGGTTTACGAGCAGGCCCCTGACGCTGAAACTCTTCTCTTGAACAACACCGGAGCAACTGTTGCAACGGAAGAAGAAGCCGAAGAAGAGGCCGAGGCAGCCTTGTCCACGGTTGACAGCGAGTTCGGTCGTACCACGGACCCTGTCCGCATGTACATGCGCGAAATGGGTACGGTCGAGTTACTGACCCGCGAAGGCGAGATCGAGATTGCCAAGCGCATTGAGGGTGGCCTCATGCGGATGATGGAAGCGATCTCGGAGAGTCCTGCCACGATTGCCGAAATCATGCGGTTGGGCGAGGAAATTCGCGAGGGCAAGATTGTTATTTCAACCGTTGTTGACGGTTTCTCCAACCCCAATGAAGCCGATGACTATGTCGCCGAGGAAGACTTTGACGAGTTCGATGAAGCCGACGACGACGACGGCAAGGGCGGCTCCAAGGCGCTGACCAAGAAACTTGAAGAGCTCAAAAAAGAAGCGCTCACCCGCTTCGATAAAGTTGCGGCCCTGTTCGATAAGGTTCACAAGATCTACGACAAGGAAGGCTACGGCACATCGGGTTATGTGAAGGCGCAGTCCGGTCTGAGCGAAGAGTTGATGACGGTGCGTTTTACTGCCAAAACCATCGAAAAATTGTGTGACCTTTTGCGCGGCCAGGTGCTGGATGTGCGCAAGAAAGAGCGCGAGCTACGTCGCATCATTGTCGAGAAGTGCGGCATGCCTCAGGAAACCTTCGTCAAAGACTTTCCACCGAATCTGCTGAATCTCAAATGGGTTGAAAAACAGGTCGCTTCCGGCAAACCTTGGTCCACCATCATGGCGCGCAACATCCCGCCGATCCAGGAACTGCAGACCA
Organism: Polaromonas sp.; assembly: GCF_012927485.1. Lineage (GTDB taxonomy): Bacteria > Pseudomonadota > Gammaproteobacteria > Burkholderiales > Burkholderiaceae_C > Polaromonas. The sequence goes on from NZ_JABBPC010000021.1 coordinate 30,603, forward strand.
AGCTGGCGGAGTTGCAGTCACGCGTGGTGGTGCCGTTGGGTCATCTGAAGGACATCAACAAGCGCATGAATGAAGGCGAGTCCAACTCGCGCGACGCCAAAAAGGAAATGATTGAGGCCAACCTGCGCCTGGTGATTTCGATCGCGAAGAAATACACCAATCGGGGACTGCAGTTTCTGGATCTGATCCAGGAAGGCAACATCGGTTTGATGAAAGCCGTGGACAAGTTTGAGTACCGCCGCGGTTACAAATTCTCGACCTACGCCACCTGGTGGATTCGTCAAGCCATCACGCGCTCCATAGCGGACCAGGCTCGAACCATTCGCATCCCGGTGCACATGATCGAAACCATCAACAAGATGAACCGCCTGTCGCGTCAGCACCTGCAAGAGTTCGGCTTTGAACCTGACGCCAGCATTTTGGCGGCCAAGATGGAGATTCCGGAAGACAAGATTCGCAAAATCATGAAGATCGCAAAAGAGCCGATCTCCATGGAAACGCCAATTGGTGACGATGAGGATTCCCACCTCGGCGATTTCATCGAAGACGGTGCCAACACCGCGCCGCTGGAAGCCGCCATGCAAGCCGGCCTGCGCGATGTTGTCAAAGACATTCTTGATAGCCTGACGCCGCGCGAAGCCAAGGTACTGAGGATGCGCTTCGGTATCGAGATGTCAACTGATCACACGTTGGAGGAAGTCGGCAAGCAGTTCGACGTGACGCGCGAGCGTATTCGCCAAATTGAAGCCAAGGCCTTGCGTAAGCTCAAGCATCCTAGCCGAAGCGACAAGCTGCGCAGTTTTATCGATACGCTGTAAAAGCGGCAAGAACAGCACCTGCGGCCAGGGCCTGTCAAAAGGCCCTGGCCGCTTTTTTACGCCCGTGATTCTGCCATTTTAGTCTGCCGGTCCAAACGCAGCGGGCGTTGGCAGCTATAGAACTCGTAGCAGCCTCAAATTTGCGTTATATTTGGGGCCAAGCTTTCTGCTTACCGACCACTTCTGACTAAACTGTGACCCAGAGGAGACAACCTGATGAGTGCCAAAGAAAATGCAGCTGTAGGCCAGTTGCTTGAATTACTGGAATCACGCTATGCAATTCGCGTGTTGTGGGCGCTGAAAGACGGTCATCCGCAAACTTTCCGCCTCCTGCAAGACAGTGTCGGCAGCATCACCCCCAACACGCTCAACACCCGCATTAAGGAATTACGCGCCGCTGGTCTGCTTGGACATGGAAGCGACGGCTACAACGTGACCACGTTGGGCGCAGACCTGCTAAAACGGTTGAACGATCTGCAGGCGTTTGCGGGCAAGTGGGCCGCCAGCCAAAACAAGGTCAGTGCGGTCATCACCGAGAAGAAAAAATAATTTTCGTCGGCTTGAAAAGCAGCGCCTTTCTCTTGTTTTTTGTTGTTTGTCAGGAAGTTTGCAAGACGGGTAGCCCTGAAGCCCTCGTCAAGTAGTTGCAGAATAAATTTAACGAATTTTCTACCGGTCACAGTCGGCTGCGCGTGGCGCCGAGGCCGCATCTGGCGAGCCCTGGCCGCAGCGGCCACATCGATGCAATCTTCGGTTAAGCATTCAGGTCGCTACAGCCTCAAAGAAAAATTTCGAAGTGCAAACCGAATCCCTTGTCTTGAAATGGGCTTTTCAAGCCCCAATATCAAATTTACTGGTCCAAAACTCCTAGTTAAGCATGTCAGAAAATAAACCACCCGAACAAAATCAACCCCTTACCGGTGCCCCCAGCCCAGAAGAGCTGGAAGCCGCACAGGCGGCTTACGAGTTCGATGAACTGACCATTGCGCAGGCCGAAGTGTCCACCCTGCAGGCGAAAAATACCGAATTGGCCGACAGCTATCTGCGCGCCAAGGCTGAAACTGAGAACGCCCGCCGCCGTGCCGACGATGAGGTCACCAAAGCGCGCAAATTTGCCCTTGAAAGCTTTGCAGAAAGCCTTCTTCCCGTAACCGACAGCCTCGAGGCCGCCCTGGCTGTCAAAGACGCCACCCCCGAACAGATTCGCGAAGGTGCCGAAGCCACACTGAAGCAGCTGAAAAGCGCACTGGAGCGCAACAAGGTGATCGAAATCAATCCCACCAGTGGGACCAGGTTTGACCCGCACCAACACCAGGCCATCAGTATGGTGCCCGCCGAGCAGGCGGCCAATACGGTGGTCAGCGTATTGCAAAAGGGCTATTTAATTGCGGACCGCGTGTTGCGCCCCGCGCTGGTCACGGTCACAGCGCCTAAATAAATGCAGAAAGAGGCTGAGGTACTTGAAGTTAGGCGACTTATCCGCAAGTCCCCCACTTAGCGATCACCAAGGCGGCCGAGCCATCGGCCCCGACCATCGAATTTTTTAACGAATCAAAAGCAGGAGTACATCATGGGAAGAATCATCGGCATCGATCTGGGAACGACCAACAGTTGCGTATCCATCATGGAGGGCAATACACCCCGCGTCATCGAGAACTCAGAAGGGGCGCGCACTACGCCGTCCATTGTGGCCTACCAGGAAGATGGCGAAGTACTGGTGGGCGCGTCGGCCAAGCGCCAAGCCGTGACCAACCCGCGCAACACGCTCTACGCGGTCAAGCGCCTGATCGGACGCAAATTCAGCGAGAAAGAAGTCCAAAAAGACATCGATCTCATGCCTTACAAGATCGTAGCGGCCGACAACGGCGATGCATGGGTCGAGGTGCGCGGAAAAAAAATGTCTGCGCAACAGGTTAGTGCGGACATTCTGCGAAAAATGAAAAAAACCGCCGAGGACTACCTTGGCGAGCCCGTCACTGAAGCCGTTATCACGGTGCCTGCGTACTTCAACGACGCCCAACGCCAAGCCACCAAGGACGCCGGGCGCATTGCCGGACTAGACGTCAAGCGCATCATTAACGAACCTACCGCTGCGGCCTTGGCCTTTGGTCTCGATAAGCAGGAAAAGGGCGATCGAAAGATTGCGGTTTATGACCTGGGTGGCGGTACCTTCGACATCTCCATCATCGAAATTGCCGATGTGGAAGGCGAAAAGCAGTTTGAAGTGCTCTCCACCAACGGGGACACCTTTCTGGGTGGTGAAGACTTTGACCAGCGCATCATCGATTTCATCATCTCCGAATTCAAGAAAGAACAGGGCGTGGACTTGGGCAAGGACGTGCTGGCCCTGCAGCGCCTGAAGGAAGCCGCTGAAAAAGCAAAGATCGAGCTGTCCAACAGTGCGCAGACCGACATCAACCTGCCCTACATCACGGCGGACGCGTCAGGCCCCAAGCACCTGAGCATCAAGATGACCCGTGCCAAACTGGAAAGCCTGGTGGACGAACTGATTGAGCGGACGATTGCACCTTGCCGCGTGGCGATCAAAGATGCTGGCGTGAGCGTCGCCGACATTCATGACGTGATCCTGGTAGGCGGCATGAGCCGTATGCCCAAGGTGCAAGACAAGGTCAAGGAATTTTTCGGCAGGGAGCCGCGCAAGGACGTGAACCCCGACGAAGCCGTGGCCGTAGGCGCTGCTATTCAAGGTCAAGTGCTGTCGGGCGACCGGTCCGATGTACTGCTGCTTGATGTCACCCCGCTGTCCCTGGGTATCGAAACCATGGGCGGCGTGATGACCAAGATGATCAAGAAAAACACGACCATTCCAACCAAGTTTGCACAAACTTTTTCGACCGCTGAAGACAACCAGCCTGCCGTGACGATTAAGGTGTTCCAGGGCGAACGTGAGATCGCATCCGGCAACAAGGCCTTGGGTGAGTTCAATCTTGAAGGCATTCCACCGTCTTCACGTGGCACGCCCCAGATCGAGGTGTCTTTTGACATTGACGCGAACGGCATTTTGCATGTGGGCGCCAAGGACAAGGGCACCGGCAAGGAAAACAAGATCACCATCAAAGCCAATTCCGGCTTGTCTGAGGCAGAGATTCAGCAGATGGTCAAAGACGCCGAACTGAACGCTGAAGAAGACAAGAAAAAAGTTGAATTCGTACAGGCCAAGAACAGTGCGGAAGCCATGGTGCACAGTGTCAGAAAATCGCTGGGCGAATATGGCGACAAGCTCGAAGCCTCGGAAAAGGAAAAAATCGAGACCGCCATAAAGGAGATGGAAGAAGCGCTTAAGGGCGACGATAAAACCATCATTGAATCGAAGAACGCGGCCTTGATGGAAGCCAGCCAGAAGCTGGGCGAAAAAATGTATGCGGATATGCAAGCTTCACAAGCAGCGCCAGGGGGCGCTCAAGCGGCAGGTGGTGAGCAGGCGCAGGCCAAGCCGGCCGACGATAATGTAGTTGACGCCGAAGTCAAGGAAGTCAAGAAGGGCTAATTTGAGCAGCGTCAGCCCTTAATTGCGCGCCAACTGCACGCAAGAAAGCGGAAATCAGGAGCGATCCTGAATTTCCGCTTTTTGCTTTGTTTTCCGTTTTCCAGACCTTCATGCAGTGGCTAATGATTAAGCCCTTGCACTGTTTATTTGCCGCAGAAGCCCCCACTTAACAAGAATTCTCGACTTTTATCTGCCATGGCCAAAAAAGACTATTACGACACGCTGGGTGTGCCCAAAAACGCCAGCGACGAAGACATTAAAAAAGCGTATCGCAAGCTGGCGATGAAACATCACCCTGATCGCAACCAAGGGGCAGGGTCCAAAGTTTCCGAAGAGAAATTCAAGGAAGCCAAAGAAGCCTACGAGATGCTGTCCGACGGTAACAAGCGCGCAGCTTATGACCAATACGGTCACGCAGGTGTGGACCCCAACCTGCGCGGTGCGGGCGCGGGCACGGAAGGCTTTGGCGGTTTTGCAGAAGCCTTTGGCGACATCTTTGGCGACGTATTCGGCGGCCAGCGCGGCGGGCAACAACAGGGCGGTCGACAGGTTTACCGCGGCGGAGACCTGAGCTATGCCATGGAAATCACCCTGGAAGAAGCGGCCCACGGCAAGGAAGCACAAATTCGAATTCCCAGCTGGGACGACTGCACCACTTGCCACGGCAGCGGCGCCAAACCGGGCACCAAAGTGGTTACCTGCACAACGTGTCACGGCCACGGCGTCGTGCAGATGCGCCAGGGATTTTTCAGCGTGCAGCAAAATTGCCCGCAGTGCAAGGGCACCGGGAAACTGATTCCCTCGCCTTGTGTCGCCTGCCACGGCGTCGGCAAAACCAAAAATAACAAAACGCTGGAAGTCAAAATACCTTCGGGCATCGACGACGGCATGCGGATCCGCTCGACCGGCAACGGCGAACCAGGCACCAATGGTGGCCCGCCAGGCGACTTGTACATCGAAATCCGGCTTAAAAAACACGAGATCTTTGAACGCGACGGCGACGATCTGCACTGCGCCATGCCCATCAGCTTTACAACGGCGGCATTGGGTGGCGAGATCGAGGTGCCCACTCTGGCTGGCAAGGCGGCCATTGACATTCCTGAAGGCACGCAGGCCGGCAAACAATTCCGGCTTCGCGGCAAGGGCGTTAAGGGCGTGCGCTCAAGCTATCCCGGTGACCTGTACTGCCACATTACGGTGGAAACTCCTGTGAAGCTCACGGAGTATCAGCGCAAACTACTGAAGGAACTCGACGAGTCGATTAAAAAAGGGGGCGCCAAGCATTCCCCCAGCGAAGAAGGTTGGGCGGACAAACTGAAGAATTTCTTCACCACCTGATGACCGTGTAATCAGCGCAGCCAGCGCGCCGAGTTCAAGGCCTTCTTTCCTCGAATGCCGGACCTTCGCCGGCATTTTTCATTTGAGGGGGCCGTGTTCCCTTTCGATTTGAGCGCAGTGACCAGTTGTCATCACCAATAAGGGGGTAGCCTGCTGATCACCCTGGTTGGGTCTCGGTACGGCGTGGCGGTTCGTGGTTTGCGTGAATCAGCGGGCGTTCCCAAAATTAACCATTCAAGCCCGCCGGTGCCCCACCGGGCAGCTGACGCGCCCGCAAGGAGTGTTCTATAGTGCCCGCTGCCCTTGCTCACCTTTGTTCACTCCGCGCAAAAGCCACTGCGCCATACCGACATGAAAACCAAAGCTGCCGTTGCCTGGAAATCAGGCCAGCCCCTCACCATTGAAACTGTTGACCTGGAGGGCCCAAAGTTCGGCGAAGTCCTGGTTGAGATTAAAGCGACCGGCATCTGCCATACCGATTACTACACGCTGTCGGGCGCAGACCCTGAGGGCATTTTTCCGGCCATTTTGGGTCATGAGGGTGCAGGCATCGTGGTCGATATAGGCCCAGGCGTCACCACGCTAAAAAAGGGGGATCACGTCATTCCCCTTTACACACCTGAATGCCGTCAATGCAAGTTTTGCCTGTCGCGTAAAACTAATTTATGCCAACTTATTCGCGGCACCCAAGGAAAGGGACTGATGCCCGACGCCACCAGTCGGTTCAGCTTAGATGGCAAGCCGATCTTTCACTACATGGGCACATCGACCTTCAGCAACTACACCGTGGCACCCGAAATCTCGCTCGCCAAAATCCGCAAAGATGCGCCTTTCGACAAGGTCTGCTACATCGGCTGCGGCGTGACCACCGGTATCGGTGCCGTTATTTTCACGGCTAAAGTGGAAGTCGGCGCCAACGTGGTGGTGTTTGGACTCGGCGGGATCGGCTTGAACGTGATCCAGGGTGCCAAGATGGTGGGCGCCGACAAGATCATTGGCGTTGACTTCAACCCCGAGCGTGAAGCGATGGCCCGCAAGTTTGGCATGACGCATTTCATCAATCCAAAAACTACGGAAAATGTCGTTGATGCCATTGTGCAATTGACTGACGGCGGCGCCGACTACAGCTTTGAATGCATTGGCAACACCCAGGTCATGCGCCAAGCACTGGAATGCACGCACAAGGGCTGGGGCCGAAGCATCATCATTGGCGTCGCAGATGCCGGTGCCGAAATCAGCACCCGCCCTTTTCAGCTGGTAACGGGTCGCAAATGGGAAGGCTCGGCTTTCGGCGGCGCCCGCGGCCGCACCGATGTTCCAAAAATCGTGGACTGGTACATGGAAGGCAAGATCAACATCGACGATTTGATCACCCACACCATGCCGCTGGAAGATATCAACAAAGGCTTTGATTTGATGAAGCGCGGTGAATCGATTCGTGGTGTCGTCCTGTTCTAACCCGGCCATGAGCCAGGCGCCGCAACTGCTCAACGAACACGCCTGCTTTGGCGGCGTGCAGCGCTTTTATCAACACCAGTCGCGCGAGATTGGTTTGCCAATGCGTTTTTCGGTATTTCTTCCCCCTCAATCCAGCACGGCCGGACCGGACACCAAGATGCCTGCTCTTGTGTATTTGGCGGGTCTGACCTGTAACGAAGAAACTTTTATGGTCAAGGCGGGCGCGCAACGACTGGCGGCCGAGCTCGGCCTGGTCCTGATTGCTCCTGACACCAGCCCGAGAGTTGCCAATTTGCCGGGGGAATCAGACAGCTGGGATTTCGGTGCAGGTGCAGGGTTTTATCTGGATGCCTCGCAAGCGCCATGGGCCCAGCACTACCGCATGGAGAGCTATCTGACGTCGGAATGGTTGCCGCTGATCACCAGCACCTTGGCCTTGGACTCCGACCGTATCGGCATTTTCGGCCATTCGATGGGAGGCCACGGCGCGCTGACGCTCGCGCTCAGACATCCTGGTCTTTTTAGATCAGTTTCGGCCTTTGCGCCCATTTGCGCACCCAGTCAGTGCCCGTGGGGTCGAAAGGCCTTCACCGGTTACCTTGGGGCGAACGAGTCCAACTGGCTCGAACACGATGCGACGGCATTGATGACGCGCAAGCTTGGTGCGCCCTACCCCGGCGGCATCCTGATTGATCAGGGCCTAGCGGATAAATTTTTCGACCTTGAGCTCAAGCCGCATTTGTTGGAGGAGGCCTGCGCGTCAATCGGACAGCCGCTGACCTTGCGTCGACATGTGGGCTACGACCATGGCTATTACTTCGTCTCAACCTTCATGGCCGACCACCTGAACCACCACGCCCGACAGCTGTTTTCACAAGTCCGCGCTTAAGCGTGGTCTAAGCGGCTACAAATATAATGTTCCGCTATGCCGTGGTATTTCCCTACTTCCATATTCCAGCCTGCTTCCCGGCAAGTTCTCCAGCCTACTTCTGATATCGAAGCGCTTGGTGCGCGGCCGCTATGGATCGTCGTATTGTCCAGCCTCTGGATAGCCACCGTTTGCAACGTGGCACTTTGGCGCGAACTCACCCGTTTGCCGGGTCTCACCAGTGGTCAGGCGGTGACCATCGGCATCGCTCTTTCTCTGGTGATTACGCTGACAACGGCAGCCCTGCTCAGCCTGCTGGCATGGCGCTGGACGCTCAAACCGACCATCACACTTTTTTTGGTGTCGGCAGCCCTTGGCGCTTATTTCATGATGGCGTATGGCGTGGTCATCGACCAGACCATGATGATCAACAGCTTGCAGACCAACGTGCGCGAAACGAGCGATCTGCTGAGCTGGCACCTGCTTGCAACAGTTCTGGTATTGGCAGGGCTCCCCATCTTCTTCCTTTGGCGACAGAAAATCAGGCGAAAAGGCGCAATACGGCAAGTCCTCTCGAACGCTACATCGTTAATCGTTGCATGCGCACTGCTGGTACTTGTTGTACTGCTTTTCTTTCAAAGCATCGCCTCGGTAATGCGCAATTACACCCAGGTACGCTACCTGATTAATCCCCTTAATTCCTTTTACGCACTGGGCTCCATAGCCGCCAAACCGTTTCAACGCGACGAGTCTGCCTTGTTGCCCTTGGGGAAGGATGCGAAGCTCGGAGCCAGCTACACCGCCCAAACCAAACCGCCTTTGCTGCTGCTGGTGTTGGGCGAGACCGCACGCAGCGGCAACTTTGCCATCAACGGATACGCCCGTCCCACGACTCCCGAGCTAGCCCAGGAAAAGATTGCCAGTCAGCGCAATGCCTGGTCGTGCGGCACCAGCACGGCGGCTTCGGTGCCCTGCATGTTTTCCAATTTCGGGCGTGAAGCCTACGACTCGCGCCCCGCCAATTACGAAGGCATGCTGGATGTACT
>NZ_JABBPC010000036.1 GCF_012927485.1 Polaromonas sp.
CTTAGCGCCGATGATAGTGCGGATTCCCGTGTGAAAGTAGGACATCGTCAGGCTCTTATAGCGAAAAACGCCCATTTGGTCTCCGATCAAATGGGCTTTTTTTCGTCTGAAATAACTTTCGCGCGCCCTTGTCGGATAACTGGTAACGTGTAACGCATAAAATCTACCGGCTCTCACTGCTCGGTGGAACGACCGAAGATATCGGTGGCATGTTTTAGCCAATAATCTGCGCAATATGCACGTCCGCGTCGATGCTGCTTTTCAAATCAGGCATTTAATATGTATTCGCCCTCCATATTGGCCACGCCGACTGCGATCAACTCCGAACACAACTGTTCTATCCACTGACGAATCGGGGTGTCCTCAAAAAAGTTTTCCCAAATCGTTACGAAATACGATGTTGCAATCGCCCATTGTGCAAACTGATTAAATGATTGCCGCTGTATTTCTAGTAATTTGAACTTGAGTAGCACTTTCCCAGCATGACGGGCGTGCGCGAGAGGATTTTTGACAAAGAAATCGAGCCGCTGGCGCGCATGCGCCAATACTCCGGGAGCGTAAGCGAAAACCCGGCCATGGCCGGGAATTATGGTTTTCGGCCCCAGTTGTTCAATCAGGTCTAGCGTTGCGTCAACTTCGGCAAACGCGTCGGCACCCTCAATTTCCGGGAACACCACACCAAAGCCGTTTTCCCACAGTGCATCGGCAGATATAAGAACTTTTTTAACGGGTTCAAAAAAAATGAATGAGTGAGGATCGTGCCCGGCAGCCGCGTGAACTTGCCAATGGCTGGCGCCAAATCGCATTTCAGTTCCCGCCTGGAGGGTCTGGTCGAATTTGAACTGCGGGCAAAGTTGCCCTGTAGGCGCGTAAGTCAGTACAACGGGATCCCACTGTGCAACCTGCTGCGCATGACCTGGTGGGATCAATGTTTTAAGCTTCGGGTAACGAAACTGCAAGGCGGCGTTACCGCCACAATGATCACTGTGTAAATGGGTGTTGACGAGAAAATCGAGAGGGCGCTCTCCCAGAACCGTCTCGACCAGCGACAGCGTTTGGGTCGCGTGGGTGCAGTATCCACTGTCAACCACCAAGGTTTTGTCACCATCAGTAAACAAAATGTTGTTGGCGGATAGCCAGCCTCGTTCAAAAACTTGGAGACCTGGCGGAAGATCGGGGGCAGACATCAGAAAACCATTACTGAACAGCTTTCCGACCAACGCGCAGACTTCACTGATAAGAAATTTTCCGATAGTGGTTTTGGGTACGTCATCGCGAAATTTGGTTTGTTCGGGCCGGTTGTAATTTATGGGTTTGTCTAGTAATGGCGATCACCCCACCTTCGATCAGTTTAGGGGCATTCTTTAGCCAAATCTGCAATGAAGTCACCTCGTTTCTAATGGGTCACTCTGGTTGCAGCGCATTCGACAAGCTGGTCCACAGACACCACATTTTTAAGCAAGTATCCGTTCATGCTGAAGTCAGCCGGTTGGCCCAAATTTAGCTTAGACGGATGGCGGGCCGTAATGGCATACTGCCCAGCAAAACTTTAGGCTTATTTGTCTTTTTATGCTGGCGCACCTACAAAAACTCCTCACGGTCCTCTTGGTCTCTTCGGCATGTTTGTGGTTTTTTTATTTCCAAAGTACCAGCCTGGTGCTGGCGATTGCAGGGTTTTTAGCGATTGCGTGCGCTTATGCGGCCTTCCTGGCGATCGAATTCATGCTGATGATAGTTGTTGGCAGCGGGGATTCGACACAGCAACCCCTTTGCAAAGAATTGCTGAGCGCCTGGGTGGGTGAATCGTTGATAGCACCGCAGGTGTTTTGCTGGTGGCAGCCTTTTCGTTCCAATGTCTTCCCGGATTATTTTTCGTCGCCTGCATCTATTCAGGGACATCGCGGTGTCGTGTTTGTGCATGGACTTTTTTGCAACCGGGGCTTTTGGACGCCGTGGCTTAGGCGCTTACAAGGTGGAAAGAACGCTTTCATTGCTCTGAATCTTGAACCTGTGTTCGGCTCTATCGACGACTACGTCTCGCAAATTGATAACGCCGTTCAGCAGATCACCGATGCCACCGGAGTAAAGCCGCTGCTGGTGTGTCACAGCATGGGCGGATTGGCCGCAAGGGCCTGGCTGACGCACATGAAGGCGGAGGTGCGCGTACACCATGTGGTGACCATCGCAACACCGCATCGCGGTACCTGGTTGGCGCGTTTTTCCCACGGCCACAACGGTCGCCAGATGCGCTTGCTGTCGGACTGGCAAGGGCAACTGGACTATGAAATGCCGGCAAATCGCCACAAGCAGTTCACCTGCTGGTATTCCAATTGCGACAATATAGTTTTTCCGACTTCCAATGCAACCCTACCTGGGGCTGAGAACCGGCTGGTTCGAGGCGCTGCCCACGTGCAACTGGCATTTTTGCCGCAGGTCATGGATGCGACGCTCGCTTTGTTGGATGACACCTTGCCTTGAGCGCCCAGGGGGCGATTCGACGGTCAAGCCGTCACACCCTTCTGGGAAAATTAACGTAGCCGACTGCATCAGAGTGAGAGAACCCGCCGAAGGCGCCACTGGATCGGCGAAAATATACGCCAATGCGTCAAAAAGGAATGGTTTTGCATCAATTCTGACACTATGCGGCCCGCCGTTTTTTTACATTGCCAAATGGCTCGGATACCTTTGATAGCCAGTCTGGGCGGGCGCGAAAGAAGTGGTCTGCCACCTCGGTAGTCCAACCGCGCTCTGCCCTAATTCTGTTGCATTGCCAGAAATGAAACTTGAAAAATAGTGAAAGTTTGTTATGCCCCTGATCGTAGTGATTGATGATGACGCGGGCACCCGTATGCTGGTCAGCCAAGTGCTCAAAAAAGAAGGCTATGCGGTCATGGCTGCAGAAGATGGGGCCAAAGGACTTGCGCTTATCCGTGAATTTAAGCCGAATCTGGTGGTTAGTGATGTTCAGATGCCTCTGCTTGATGGCTTTGAAGTGCTAGACCGGTTGCGCAACGATGAGGCATTGGCAACCACGCCGGTGATCCTGCTGACCTCATTGCAAGACCGCAGCCATATGCGCCAGGGAATGACGACGGGAGCTGACGATTATTTGACCAAGCCCTTTGCTCCGCAGGAGCTGAGAGAGGCGGTTAGCGCCCAACTGAACAAGCGTATTCGCGCCGATGCCATGCACGCGCAGGTAGCGGACAAGGTGTTGCAAGTAGCGTTGGAAGACCAGCGAGAAAAAATCAGCGAACTTTACGAAAGGCGCATGGTCAAGTCCCTGAGCGAACAGTGGCCTGACAGTGGAGTGGTGCAAGACACCGAAAAGTTCAGCAGCGCGACAGTGCTGTTTGCCGACATGCGCGACTATGGTCTGTGGACGCAGCACCTGTCCAACGCCGAACTTAGCGATATCGTGCATCAACTTTATAGCAGCGTAGGCGATACCGTGTATTTGTTTGGGGCCCACTATATGCAGTTCGTGGGCGACGGAATGCTGTGTGTGTTTGTTGACGCAAGCGATACCCTTTCAGTCAACCATGGGCTGCGCGCCGTGCGCGCAGCACTGGGACTGGCCGACGCTACCAACCGCATCGATGGGTATGTGCGGCAGCACTTTGGCGACCGCGGACTGCCTAAATTTTCTCTGGGCGTGGCTCTGCACAGCGGCCCAGTGGCATTTGCGAACTTGGACGGCCTGATAGGCCGCACCAATCAAACCACGCCGGTGGGGGAAACTGTTGCCGCTGCCTTAAAGCTGTTCCAATGCCAGCCTCCGTTGGATTGGACGATTGCGGCCAGCGTGCAGGCGGCGCGCTTGGTCACGGGGGCTGTGCGCACGGGCCGTCGGGCCCTGGTACAAGTGCCGGGCCGTAGCAAGCCTCTTGATACCGTAGAAATTGTGGGGCTGGCGTGATGGTGCGCTCCATATCTCAGACGATAGGAAAACTTTACGGGCGTGCATGGTCGCTGCGCGCAGTGCTGGTGACCAGCCTGTTGCTGTTCTCTATCGTTCCTGCCGCCACCGTCGGTTGGTTTTTGTATCGCAGCAACCTGCAAAGCGTGCAAACGCTGGCGGAGAAAATTGTCGAAGACGTGGCTCAGCGGGTTCAGACCGGGACCGAAGAGCACCTATCGCAGGCGCATATCGCGCTCAACGGATTGATTCACGAGCGATCCAGCGAGTCGGGCATTGCGCGTGAACGCCAGCTCATCCATACGCCCGAATTGTTTGAGCAAACGGCCTTTGCCATGACCGGCATGACGCCCTATGTGCCGCGGATGTACCTTGCGACCCAACTGGGCGAGTATTTGGGGGTGGAGGCACTCTCGCAAAACGGCAATAACCTCATGCGGGTGGGACTCGGCAGGCCGGGCGATCAAGCACTGCACTTCTTTTCGGCTGACTTCCCGGGCGATCGCAGTCAGCAGTTGGCCACTGAGGTCGGCGATTATGACCCCCGCCACAGTCCCTGGTATGAGGCGGCCATGGCGCATAAAGGTCGCATCTTCACGCCTGTCATTGCGTCCGATTCCCGGAAGCAGCTGGTCGTCACGCTGGCGCAGCCGGTGTACGGAACCGACGGTGCTGCCGTGGGTGTGTTTGCGGTGGATCTGTACTTGAAGCGGCTTAGCGAGCTTCTGCAAACCATGATCATCAGCGCGCACGGCACCGCTTTTTTGGTGGATGAACAGGGCTTTGTGGTGGCCAGCTCAACCATCGACCCGCTTTTTTCGAACGTCAACGGCAAGCTGGAGCGCCGCAGCGCCTCGGAGAGCAAGAACGACATTATCCGCACGGCCTACGCGGAAGCCGCCCCCAGCATCGGGAAAACACTGGAGTCGAGCGTACAGCGCGTGGCGTTTCTGCGCCGGGTCGCAATGGGCGGCGATACGCTGATTGTGGTGCTCAAGCCTTTTGGGGAAAGTGTGGGCCTGCGCTGGAGTCTGGTGGTCGCCGCCCCCGAAAGCGACTTTGCCGCCACCACCCAGGCCGCCCTCAAAAAGATATTGATCTTTATGGGTATCGCGCTGGTGCTCGGCGCCTTACTTGCGACGGGGCTGGCTTACCGATTAAGCCGTCGGTTCAAGCACTTAAGCGCTGCGGCCGCCCAATTGGCGCGTGGCGAAGTGCCGCGAGTCCAGAAAAACGCTCATATCTCGGAGGTGCGCCAGCTCGCGCAAGCCATGCACGACAGCGCTGAGGAGATTGTGAGCAACCGCGCAGCCATTGATGCGCAGACCATCGCCCTGCGGGAGGCCAATGAAACTCTGGAGGATCGAGTAGCAAGCCGCACAGCCGAGTTAGCCGCCTCCCGCGAAGAGGCTCTGGCAGCAGGGCGTGCCAAAGCGGCATTTTTGGCCACCATGAGCCACGAAATCCGTACGCCTCTCAATGGCGTGATGGGAATGACCACGCTGCTGGCCGACACCCCGCTTGACCTGGAGCAGCGCGATTATGTCCACACCATGCGCATCTCAAGTGACCAATTGCTGGGCGTGATCAACGATATCCTGGATTTTTCCAAGATCGAATCCGGTAAGCTCGACCTCGAAAACGAGCCCCTAAACTTGCTGGCCACGATTGAAGAGGCTTGTGATATCGGTGCCCCGCGTGCGCGCGAGAAGGGACTGGAGCTGGTGGTGGACATAGGTGACGAGCTGCCTGAGTGGGTGCGAGGCGACGTGACCCGTCTGCGTCAAGTACTTCTCAACTTTGTGAATAACGCGGTTAAATTTACCGAACGAGGCCAGATCATCGTGTCGGCCCACGTGCTGGAAGACTTTACCCAGCAGCAAGCGGGCCTGGTGGAGTTTCGCGTCAAAGACTCCGGTATTGGCATACCGCAAGACCGGCATGCTGCATTGTTTCAGTCCTTCACTCAGGTGGACGCCGGCACCACCCGCAAATATGGGGGCACCGGCCTGGGCTTGGCCATCTGCAAGCGTCTCGCCAAACTCATGGGCGGTAGTGTGGGGCTGGAATCCGCGCCCGGCGAGGGCTCGACGTTCTGGTTCACCGCGCGCATGGGCTATGCGGACGCGCCAGAGAGCGCGCAGCTGGCCTCCTTGCACATGGTCAGTTTGGCAGGAAAACACGCTGCCGTTGTAGACGATACCCCCGTCAATTTGCGTATTCTGGACAAGCAGCTCAAGCGCTGGGGTATGCACACCACGCTGTTTGAGCGCGCTGGAGATGCCTTGGTGTGGCTGCAGAACCATCCGGTGGATGTGGTCGTAACCGACATGCACATGCCTGAGATGGACGGCCAGACCTTTGCGCAGACGCTGCGCAACCAAAACCCGCAAACCCTTATCGTGCTGCTGACATCGGGCACCATGCCGACCGGTGAGCAGGCCCGAGTGTTTGACGCCCGCCTGCTCAAGCCGTACCGCCAGTCGCAGCTTTTTGAGGCCATAGCGCGTGTCACGTCGGTACAAATAGCGATCAAAAACGTAGCTAAGGCCGAGCGGCCTGAGTCCAGAGGTCAGTTCATTCTGGTGGCCGACGACAACGCGGTCAACCTCAAGGTTGCGCTCGCCATGCTGACTAAACTGGGCTACGAGGCCGCCACCGCCATTAACGGCCTTGAAGCCGTGGACCTGGTGGCCGCATCGCTGCGTACCGGCACTGGGGTCACCACACGCGAAGAGCCCCGCCAGTACGCTGCCATCCTGATGGATGCGAACATGCCCGTGATGGACGGTTTTGTCGCCTCGCGCCAAATCATCGGCACCTATGGCGCTGCGGCGCCTCCCATCATTGCACTGACGGCCTCGGTATTGGAAGAAGACCGTCAACGCTGTGCTGATGCTGGCATGGTCGGTTTTTTGGCTAAACCTCTTCGCATTGATGAATTGTCAGAGGCCCTGGCCCGTTACGCCAGACAATCCCGCAGTGACTATGCGACTAAAGTAATCGCAGAAGCGATAGTCGCGCCAGAAGTTGTGGCAAAAAGCGGGCTTGAAACATTGGTGGTGTTGATGGATTGGAGCCGCCTGGATCAGTTCAAGGAGTTTGATGACGACGAACGCACTATGACGCGCGAAGTGATTGAACTCTTCGCCAGGGATGCGCCCGATCGAATGGACGATATCCGCGCGGCGCTCGCAGCTTTTGACAGCGGAGCGCTCTCGCGGGCGGCGCATGCGCTCAAGGGCGCGGCGTCCAACGTCGGCGCACAGGCATTGAGCGACGCTTGCTTTACCCTGGAGCAGTCCTGCCCGCAAGGTCAGTGGCCTGCCGATGCCGCGCAGCAGGTAGGCCGGATTGCGGACTTGGCCGGCAAGACGCGACAGGCGCTGCAAAACTGGGCCGCTCAATCGCCGTGATCGAATTCTGGGGTGCGGCAGGCGCTGCGGATAGTGCCTGCCAACGCTTGGTAAAACGGCGTGAAGTCGGGCTCTGTCAAGGTCATAAGAGCCTCAAAACTGTCAATCACAAAATACTGCTGTTGGTAGCTGTCGATCTTGTAGTGCGAGGACATACAGCGCAGCAGATCGGGCACGCTGCGCAGCGGTGAACGGTGAGGGGCGTTTTGCACGCTGTAAACCAGCTCACCCGGACTGCTCAAAATGCCCGCGCCGAAGGCTCTGATTTGGCTGCTGTCTTTGCTTTGCTGCATCAGCCCGAATTCAATCGTGTACCAGTAGAGGCGCGAGATCATTTCCACGGCGCCTCGAAGCGGCGTGGATCCTCGTTCCAATGCGTGCGCTTTCACGGCACCTTGGCCGTAGGCCTGGATGTGGTCCGCATACCCAGGGTCAAACAGCAACGGCACGTGGCCAAACAGATCGTGAAAAATATCCGGCTCAACGATATAGTCCAACTCTGCAGGGCTGCGAATCCAGTCCGTTACCGGGAACTTCCGATTGGACAGTAGCGTAAAGAAAGGCAGCTCCGGGATCAGTCCCGGAACGCCTGTGAGCTGCCAGCCGGCCGCTTTAAATAGTCGCTCGTTGATCGCTTCAAAGCGCGGAATTTCATCGCTGGCGCCCAGCTTGGGCAGCGCGTTGATGAATTCCCCGCAGGCCCGGTCCGGCAGCAGCGCCGATTGACGCTCATATAGCCGGCGGTAGGTATCGTGGTCTGCTGCGGTATAAGCCGCATAGTTCTGCGCGCACGTGTAGTCGGCATTTACCTCGCCCCCGCGCGAATAGTCGCCACGCGGAGGGCGGTCCGACTGGCCGTACACCGCAGGTTTGACGGCCATTCAGACTTTCTCCAACACGCCGCGGCGCATCTGGTCCAACTCGATGCTTTCAAACAACGCCTTGAAATTACCTTCGCCAAAGCCCTCATCGCCCTTGCGCTGAATAAATTCAAAAAAGATCGGCCCGAGCTGGTTTTCGCTGAAGATCTGCAGCAGCAATGCGCCCTTTTTCCCGTCTACCAGAACCTTGCGTTTTCTCAATTCAGCAACGCTTTCGCCGTGTCCGGGGATGCGCTGGTCGATTAGCTCGTAGTAGGTATCGATGGTGTCGAGCAGCTTCACGCCGCTGGCACGCAGTACGTCTACGGTGGCCAATAAGTTATTGCAGCCCAGTGCAATGTGCTGGATCCCCTCGCCCTGGTATCTGTCCAGATATTCCTGGATCTGACCGGCTTTCTCGTTGCCCTCTTCATTGATAGGGATGCGGATCTTGGCGCAAGGGCTGGTCATGGCCTTGCTTTTCACACCGGTGACTTGGCCCTCTATGTCGAAGTAGCGGATTTCCCGGAAGTTGAACAGCCTCGCATAAAAACTGGCCCACTCGTCCATGCGACCCCGGTGCACGTTGTGTGTCAGGTGGTCGATGTACGTCAAGCCGTGGCCCACTGGGTTGAGCGCGTCCCCTGTGAGGCTCGGCAGAGGCTCGAAGTCAACGTCGTAAAAACCAATATTTCCAATGGCTCCCGGAGCTGCGCCGTTCTTGCCGCGCCATTTGTCGATGAAATAGATGATGGAGTCGCCGATACCCTTGATGGCCGGGATGTTCAGCTCGCCCGGCGCGGCCGTCTGCGCATAGCCCCACGCACCCAGCGAAATAGCCCGCTCATAGGCGGCTTTGGCATCTTGCACCCGGAACGCGATGGCGCAGACGGAGGGCCCATGCTGACGCGCGAAGCGCTGGGCAAATGAGTCTGGTTCAGCGTTCAGAATGAAATTGATCCCTCCTTGTCGATACAGCGTCACGTTCTTGTGGCGGTGTTTGGCAATGGGCTTGAAGCCCATGCGCTCGAATAGCGCCCCCATGGCCGTGGGATCGGGCGCCGCATACTCGATGAATTCAAAGCCGTCGGTGCCCATGGGGTTGTCCCAGGCTGCGCCTGTTTCGAAAGATAAGGGTGTGTTCATGCGTGTCTCCAGACGATATCTCCAGACTGTAGCGGTGCCCCTGCTCATGTTTAATGCAAATTAGGGCGTTGAATTGAATTTAAACGCAAGAATCCTGCAAAAATAAGATCATGGAAACACTCGATAAGCTTGATCGGCAAATTTTGCGCAGTCTGCAGTCAGACGGCCGCGTCACCTACGATCAGCTGGCCGGCCAGGTTGGTTTGTCGCCCAGCGCGGTACTTCGGCGCGTGAAGAGGCTTGAGGAAAGCGGCGTGATCGATCGTTACGTCGCGCTGGTCAAGCCCGAAGCGGTGGGGCTGGGCCTCACGGCCTACATCACCGTGCGGCTTGAAAAGCACACCGAAAGTCATAAACGAAACCCGATGGACCTGTTTCGCGCCAGCGTGCAAACGTGGCCTGAAGTGGTGGAGTGCGCGGCCTTAACGGGCGAGATGGACTACCTGCTGCGGGTGCTGGTGCAGGACATGGTCCACTACAGCCGCTTCATCATGGACACCCTGCTCAAGCACCCGAGCGTGCAAGACTGCAAAACCAGTTTTGTATTGGACCGGGTCAAGACGACGACAGCCGTGCCTTTGTAATTAGCGCCTCTACACGCCAACTTCAGACTGGTTGAGTGTTGAATTGCTAAAAATTACCTGCTTGGACGTTGCTGCACTGCAACAATTTAGTTGTAAATATTGCCAGTGCTATCAAAAAGCTAGCGTTGTACGTCCGTATTAGTTGAACTTCAAGTCGATTTAATAAATTTACTGGACTTTTGATTAAATATCTTCAACCCGTCATTAGAGTGTGCATTTGAGGGAAAACCCGTATATTGGAGCCATGTTCACACCCGGCGCACTTATCAAGGCATCTCTTCACGCGAGTAAGGAATTTTTCCATCCGGCCGGCGACGAGAACGCGCACCGTGCACCCAGAGTGCCTCGCGTTGGACGGGTGCTGGTGCCTATCCGTTCCATCGGGCCCAGTCACGGCGAGCGCATTTCCAGGCACTTGCTGGCGTTGGACGGGCATGATCGTTATCTGCGATTCGGCTATGCGGCCAACGATGAGCAGATTCAGCGTTATGTGAGCGGACTTAATTTTGAGCGGGACGAGATTTTCGGTATCTTCAACCGCAAACTACAGCTCATCGCGATGGCCCACCTGGCGTTTTCGACGGATCCTGAACACAAGAGTTGCGCCGAGTTTGGTGTATCGGTGTTGGCGCATGCGCGAGGGCGGGGCTACGGCGCACGGCTGTTCGATCGCGCGGTGATGCACGCCCGTAACGAACGTGTCGACATGATGTTCATTCACGCGCTGAGCGAAAACACCGCCATGTTGAACATTGCCCGCAAGGCCGGTGCCAGGCTTGAGCGCGACGGTTCCGAAACCGAGGCCTACCTCAAGCTGCCGCCAGCGGACCTTGATTCGCGCATGACCGAGTTGGTTGAGGAGCGGATCGCCCAGACCGACTACCACCTAAAAGTTCAGGCCAAGCAGTTCTGGGATTTTTTAGCGATGGTCCAGGAAGTCCGGCGCGGCGTGCGCGACAGCCGTGACCGTATGCCGATGTAGGGCCAGGTTGGTTCGGCGCTGGTCGTTGCGCGTCGTGCTGCGCTGCCCCTTATGAGCTTCCTGCGGGTATCGCTCGGCCCTCTCTTTTCACGAAGAGGGGTTGGGCTTGCCCAGGGCGGGTAATGAGACGGTCAAAAATTTCAGCTATCCTAGACAGCTTATCAACTACCGACAGCCCTCCGTGTCCGACGTTCCTCCCAGTCGGTCTTCTAAGTCAGAAGACAAACGCGGCTTTTTGCAAAAGCTCGCTGAAATGCTCCATCCCGGCCCGGACTCCAAAGACGAGTTAATCGAAGCCCTGGTGGACGCCCAAGACAACGAAGTCATCGGCGCCCAGAGCCGGGAAATGCTCGAAGGCGTCATTCGCATGGCCGACATGACGGCCGGAGATGTGATGGTGGCCACCCCGCGCATGGATGTGATCAACATCGACGCGCCGTTCGACGAGTTGCTGCACCTGGTGATTGACACCGCCCATTCGCGGTTTCCGGTCTATGAGGGCGAAAAGGAAAACATCTTGGGCATCCTGATGGCCAAGGATTTGCTCAAATTGCAGCGCGCGCCCGAACTGAATATCCGGGCCTTGTTGCGGCCCGCCATTTTTGTGCCCGAAAGCAAGGGGCTGAACGATCTGCTGCGCGACTTCCGCAGCAACCACAGCCATCTGGCGATTGTCATCGACGAGTTTGGCCGCGTGGCAGGCCTGATCACCATTGAAGACGTGCTTGAGGAAATTGTTGGCGAGATCGAAGACGAGTTCGACATCGCCGAGGACGAAGGAGACATCTTTGGTCTCACCGATCACACCTACCGGGTCAGCGGCGATACCGCGATCGAGCGGGTCAACGAAGCGTTCGCCGTGCTGCTTCCCGAAACCGACTTTGAGACTATCGGCGGCTTGGTGGCTCACCAGATGGGCCACGTGCCCAAGCGCGGCGAACACTACGCCCTGGCCGGTCTGCAGTTCACGGTGTTGCACACCAAAGGCGGTGCCGTGCGTTGGTTCAAAGTCTCGCCGGTAGCGGCCACCCTCTAAGCCGCCGTGAAGAAACCGGACAGTCCGCACACGATTCACAGCATGAGGGCGTCGCTGCCGACCCTACCCGCCTTGCTGGAGCATATCGGATATCGAGCCCGCAATCGCTTCTCGCTATTTCAGATTGCTATTATTTTAATAGCTGGTGGTGCGCATGCAGTGAGCATGGCTTGGCCTTTTCCATTTCTCTTTACACAAGGGCAGCCGGTGTGGTGGTTGCAACTGTTGGCGCTCACGCTGCTAGTGGGCCAACTAGACGGCTCCCGGTCGTGGAAGCGCTCCGCCTGGCTCGGTGGGCTGTTTGCCACGGCCATGCTGTGCGCCACCTTTTGGTGGCTATTTATTTCCATGCACGAGTACGGCGGCCTGGCGACGCCACTGACGGTACTGGCCATTGTGTTGCTCGCGGTCTTTCTGGCCCTCTACTACGCTGCCGCCAGCGGTTTATTTGTGGTGTTGGCCCCGGTTCGGGGGGCGTCGCGTGCGCTTGTTTTTGCAGCGCTCTGGTTGCTGGCCGAACTGGCCCGGGTCAAGCTGTTCACCGGCTTTCCCTGGGGCGAGGGCGGCTATGCCCATGTAGACGGCTGGGCCCGGCCGCTGGCGGCCTGGGTGGGGGTGCATGGACTGAGTTTTATCGCGGCGTTTGTGGCCGCTTGGTTGGCTATATCGCTGCGCGCGCCCAGAACGCGCTGGCTGACCGTTCTGGGCATTGTTGTGCTGAGCGTTGCCGTGGCCCGATTGCCGGTGTCCAACGGCGGCCAACTTGAGGATTCCCCCGCCCCTTCCGCGGCACTGTCGGTGACCTTACTGCAAGGCAATATTCCCCAGGCTGAAAAATTTCAGAGCGGCACTGGTGTGGCTACCGCGCTGCGCTGGTACGGCGAGCAACTGCGTAACGCCAAGACGGCGCTGGTGGTCGCGCCCGAAACCGCTTTACCCCTGTTGCCGCAGCAATTACCCGACGGCTATTGGCAGGCGCTTCAGCTCCGGTTTGCCACCGGGCAGCAGGCCGCGCTCATCGGCGTGCCACTGGGAAGTTTCGAGGCGGGTTACGCCAATTCAGTAGTCGGCTTAAAGCCAGAGCAACCGGTGCAGAATGAGCCATATCGCTACGACAAACACCATTTGGTGCCGTTTGGCGAGTTCGTTCCTTCCGGGTTCAGGTGGTTTATCAACATGATGAGCATCCCGCTGGGCGACTTCAACCGTGGCGCCGTCGGTCAGGCCTCATTCAATTGGAAGGGCCAGCGGCTGGCCCCCAACATTTGCTACGAAGACCTGTTTGGCGAAGAGCTCGGCACACGTTTTTCCGATGCGGCTCTGGCGCCTACGATCTTCGTCAACGTCAGCAATATTGGCTGGTTTGGCAATACCGTGGCGATTGACCAGCATCTGCAGATTTCGCGCATGCGGGCGCTTGAATTCGACCGCCCCATGATTCGCGCCACCAACACGGGAGCCACCGTCATCATTGATCACCGTGGGCAGGTGACGCATTCCTTGCCGCGCTACACGCGCGGTGTATTGGTTGGCGACGTGGAAGGCCGCAGCGGCATCACGCCGTATGCGTGGTGGGTTGCTCGCTATGGTCTGGGGCCACTGTGGGGCCTGGGCTTGGCGTTGTTGGGGCTAGCGCTTGTTGCGAGGCGCCGGTAAAGTTCCGGTCCAGCATTGTCGCCGCGTAAAATATGCGGTTATCGCTGACCCGCGGTGGTGACGTGGTCTCTCGGCGCCGAAACCCGCTTCCCGCTTTTGTTACAACCCATTCCTATGCTTACTTTCCAGCAAATTATTCTGAAGCTGCAGTCCTATTGGGCCGACCAGGGTTGCGCCTTGCTGCAACCCTATGACATGGAAGTGGGCGCCGGAACCTCCCACACGGCTACCTTTTTAAGGGCGCTTGGCCCGGAGCCCTGGAAAGCCGCCTATGTGCAACCCAGCCGCCGCCCAAAAGACGGTCGTTATGGTGACAACCCGAACCGCCTGCAGCACTACTACCAGTACCAGGTAGTGCTCAAACCCGCCCCCAGCAATATTCTGGAGTTGTACCTGGGTTCACTCGAAGCATTGGGCTTTGATTTGAAGAAGAATGACATCCGGTTTGTCGAAGACGATTGGGAAAACCCGACGCTGGGCGCCTGGGGCCTGGGCTGGGAAGTCTGGCTCAACGGCATGGAAGTGACGCAGTTCACTTACTTCCAGCAGGTTGGCGGCATTGACTGCAAGCCGATCACCGGCGAAATCACTTACGGCCTGGAGCGCCTCGCGATGTATCTGCAGGGCGTGGACAGCGTCTACAACCTGACCTGGACCGAAGGTTTGAGCTATGGCGATGTCTACCTGCAAAACGAAAAAGAGCAGTCGGCCTACAACTTTGAGCACAGTGACGTGGACTTTTTGTTCGCCGCCTTTATCGCGCATGAAAAGCAGGCTAAAAACCTGATCGAGCAGCAACTCGCGCTGCCCGCTTACGAACAAGTGCTGAAGGCCGCGCACAGCTTTAATTTGCTCGACGCACGCGGCGCCATCAGCGTGACCGAGCGCGCTGCCTACATGGGGCGCATCCGCAATCTGGCGCGGGCCGTGGCTCAAAGTTATTACGAAAGCCGCGAGCGCCTGGGCTTTCCCATGGCACCGCGCGAATGGGTAGAGCAGATGACACCCTTGAAGAAGAAGGCTGCCTAAAAATGACGACTAAGAATCTTCTGGTTGAATTGTTTGTGGAAGAACTGCCTCCCAAGGTACTCAAGAAACTCGGCGATGCCTTCGCTGGCGTGCTGGCCGATCAACTCAAGGCCCAGGGCCTGGCCACCGCCGAATCGGTGGTGACGGCCTATGCTTCGCCGCGTCGCCTGGCCGCACACATCACGCACATTTGGCTCAAGGCGGCAGACAAGGCCGTTCAGCAAAAGCTCATGCCGGTCTCTGTGGGGCTTGATGCTCTGGGCAAGGGCACGCCCGCACTTTTCAAAAAACTGAAGGCGCTGGGCGCCGATGTATCTGACCCCGCTGCCGCCGTGGCCGCGCTCAAGCGCGTGCCGGATGGCAAGGCCGAGTCGCTGTTCTATGACAGTTTGGTCACTGGTGCCACGCTCGATACCGGGCTGCAAAAAGCGCTGGAAGAAGCCATTGCCAAGCTGCCCATTCCCAAGGTCATGAGCTACCAGCTCGAGCGCGACTGCGCGCTGCCCGGCTGGACCAGCGTGAACTTCGTACGTCCCGCGCACGGCCTTGTGGCACTGCACGGCAGCACGGTGGTGCCGATCAAGGTCCTGGGTTTGAAGGCCGGCAACACGACGCACGGCCACCGCTTTGAGGCGGCTGTGTCGCCGATAGTTCTCAAAGACGCCGACAGCTACGCCGTCACGCTGGCCAAAGACGGCGCGGTGATCGCGTCGTTCGTCGAGCGCAAGGCGGAGATCGCCAGGCAGCTTGCAGCCGCAGCTGCAAAGGTAGGCAACGGCGCACGCCCGATCGAAGACGACGCGTTGCTCGACGAAGTCACCGCGCTGGTCGAGCGCCCCAACGTGCTGGTCTGCCAGTTCGAGCCACAGTTCCTCAACGTGCCGCAGGAGTGCCTCATCCTCACGATGAAGGCTAATCAGAAATACTTCCCCTTGCTCGATGCGCAGGGCAAACTCACCCACCAGTTTTTGGTGGTCAGTAACATCAGCCCGTCGGACGCTAGCGCAGTGATCGGTGGCAACGAGCGCGTCGTGCGACCGCGCCTGGCCGATGCCAAATTCTTCTTCGACCAGGACCGCAAGAAAACGCTGGCCTCGCGGGTGGCCGGTTTGGATAAAGTCGTTTATCACAACAGGCTGGGCACGCAAGGCGAGCGTATTGAACGCGTGCGCGCCATTGCCAAAGCGATTAGCCGCCAGCTGGGCGACGACGAGTTGGCGCAGCGGGTCGATCAAGCCGCCTTGCTGGCCAAGACCGATTTGCTGACCGACATGGTGGGCGAGTTTCCTGAGCTGCAAGGCATCATGGGCCGCTATTACGCGCTCAACGACGGCCTGAATGCTGAGGTGGCTGATGCTATCGAGGACCACTACAAGCCACGATTTGCCGGCGATGCGCTACCGCGCACCATGACGGGGGTAGTGGTCGCGTTGGCTGACAAACTGGAAACGCTGATCGGTATGTTCGGTATTGGCAACTTGCCCACTGGCGACAAAGACCCGTTTGCATTGCGCCGCCATGCGCTGGGCGTGATCCGCATGCTGGTTGAGAAAGACTTGCCATTAAGTTTGGACACGGTGATCCAAGAGGCCGCGAATGAGTTCAAGGGTATTGCGGGATTCGACTTCGGTCGTGCTGTCGTGGAGTCACAGGATTTCTTCTACGATCGCCTCGCCGGCTCGCTGCGCGAACAAGGCTTCAAGGCCCAGGAAGTCGAAGCCGTGCTGGCGCTGCTTCCGCAGCGTCTCGGTGACATCCCCAAGCGCCTTGCCGCTGTGCGCGCCTTCGCTGCCTTGGCCGAAGCGCCCGCATTGGCTGCTGCGAACAAGCGCATCGCAAATATCCTCAAGAAAGTGCAGTCTGTGGATCCACACGTCAATGAGCGACTGCTCAGGGAGCCGGCTGAAATTGCCTTGTACGCCGCGATGAAGGCGTTGACACCCAGGGCCAACGCGCAGTTTGAAGCGGGCGACTATACCGCTTCGTTGCA
This sequence comes from Polaromonas sp., assembly GCF_012927485.1. Taxonomy (GTDB): domain Bacteria; phylum Pseudomonadota; class Gammaproteobacteria; order Burkholderiales; family Burkholderiaceae_C; genus Polaromonas. The sequence continues at coordinate 16,619 of NZ_JABBPC010000036.1, forward strand.
GACGCTGGCCGCCCTGCGTGTGCCGGTGGACGCCTTTTTTGACGGCGTGATGGTCAACGCCGAAGAGATGGACCTACGCCTCAATCGCCAGGGCCTGCTGCAAAGTCTCCACAACGCCATGAACCGAGTGGCCGACCTGTCACGTCTCGCGGCCTGATCTGCCAGTAGATCTCCGTTGCCTTGTTTCCACCACCCTTGACCACTCAACCATGAACGACCCAGACATCCCCCTTCCTTCGCAGACCGGCTTGCTGGCCCGTTGGACTTCGCTGCAAACCGCCTGGCTGCTCTTTGCGCCGCCAGCTGTCACGGTGGGGCTCAACTGGGTGCTCGCACGACTGACCGAGCGCCAGCCCGGTACGCCGGCTCTTCCGTTAGTACCCGTTTCGGTTCCATCGGGCGTGATGGATCTGGTCTGGCCCGTCGTCGTTGCGGTAATCGTGCTGGTGGTGGCTGTGCTGCTGATGCGTCGCCTGGGTTGGCGTCGCGTCATGCCGGTAATCGGCGTGTTCTGGCTTCTGCTCTGGCTCGGAGGGAGCGCTGCGCTGCTGCATCGACACCTCAACGAGCAAGGTTTGTTTCTGCACGACGCCACCGCCCTGGGGACAACCGCTCCCGGCCCGGCGTCAGTCAATGCTCAAGTGTTGTCCAGCCTGTTTATACGGGCAAGTTTGCGCAGCATGGGCGGCACAGAACTCGTTTTGCAAGTGCCGGGCTTGAATGCGCCGTATCGCTTGCTGCTCGAAGATCCGGAAGCGACGCAAATCAAAGCTGGCGACACGCTAGCGCTGCAGTTTTCGCCAGGCCGCTTTTCCGGTCTGTTCGTGACGGACTGGCAGGTTGCCATGCGCAAGACACCGGCACCACCCGCCGCTCTTCAGTGATTTCCAAGCCATGAAACTTATCATCCTTGACCGCGACGGAACGATCAACAGCGACAGCGATGAGTTCGTAAAGACTCCGGACGAATGGGTGCCGTTGCCCGGCGCGCTCGAAGCGATTGCACGGCTCAACCATGCCGGCTGGCATGTGGTGATTGCCTCGAACCAGTCGGGGCTGGGGCGCGGCTTGTTTGATGTCGCTTCGCTGAACGCGATGCATGCCAAAATGTTCAAGTTGCTGGCTGCCGTCGGCGGGCGGGTTGATGCGGTGTTCTACTGCCCGCACAGCGCGGAAGAATACTGCACCTGCCGCAAGCCGCTGCCGGGGCTGTTTGAGCAGATCGGTGCGCGTTTTGGCGTGTCGTTAAAAGGGGTACCGACCGCTGGCGATTCCCTGCGTGATTTGCAGGCCGGGGCCGCAGCGGGTTGTGAACCCCACCTGGTGCTTACCGGTAAGTCGGCGCCATACCGCGAAGGCGGGCAACCCGAAGGCCTGCCGGCCGGCACAATATTGCATCGGGATTTGTCTGCGTTTGCTGATTTCATCCTTGAGCGCGGCGACCAGCTCTTGCCGGCAGGAGTATGAAATGGACACTCTCGACGTTCGTTTTGGACAGACTCGGAAACTGAAAAACGATTCAAAATACACCCGACAGCCAACTCTCAAGCCGGACGATCTGCCATGCCCCTGATTCGCTCAATTCTCCATCTGCTGTGGATGGTTCTCACCGTGATTCCGTGGGCCATCGCGGTCGTGATCGCCGCCCCGTTTTTGAATAGCACCCGGATCTACTGGATGTGCGCAGGCTGGCTCCGCGCGGCCGTCCGCGGAGGCACCGTGATTCTGGGTATCCAAAACCGCGTGACGGGGATGGAGAATCTGCCCACTGGAAAAAATAGCGCTGCCGTGTTGCTGGTCAAGCATCAGAGCACGTGGGAAACTTTTTCCATGGTGGCGCTAATGCCCCGCCCACTGGCTTATGTGTTCAAAAAAGAGCTCCTTTATGTGCCGTTTTTTGGTTGGGCGATGGCGCGCATGGACATGATTCATATTGACCGCAGTCAGCGCACGCAGGCCTTCAGCAAGGTGGTAGAGCAAGGAAAGCGGCTGATGGGCCAGGGCACCTGGGTCATCATGTTTCCCGAGGGAACCCGGATTCCACGCGGTCAAAAAGGGACTTACAAATCCGGTGGAACGCGATTGGCGATTGAAGCGGGCGTCCCGGTCATCCCAATTGCCGTGACGTCGGCCAAATGCTGGCCGCGCAAAGCGTTCATCAAAACGCCGGGTGTAGTGGATTTTTCGATCGGCAAGCCAATCAGCAGCGTCGGCCGCAAACCGGACGAACTGATGCGTGAAGTCGAGAACTGGATTGAAGCGGAAATGCACCGGCTGGACCCCGATGCCTACGCGGGAACTGGCGGCGAAGCTGCCAAGTCCCTTGCCCAGAAAGCCTGAGCAGTTCTGGTCCGGTTTTTGGAGCGCTAAACTGCCATGATGCGAAGGCTTCTTCAGTTCACATTGGATCTCTTCGAACCGGAGGCGGTCGCAAGTCCTGCAAACCTTGTAAGCATTAAAAAAATAAAAAAGTTGTCGGGGAAAATACCGGCAATTAAGGCGCCGATTGGCTTACCTGCTGTTGAATCAACAGCGGGCTTCGAGGTTGAACCTGGCCTTCCTGCTGCGCCCATCTCGCCCCGCCCGTTGGCGCCTGGCACTTTTCGTCATCCTCGCGCCACGCACGAAACCTTGCTCGACGGTATTTTGGTGGCCTATGAATTCAGGCGCACCAAACGCCGCACCATTGGGTTTTCGGTGGGGGCCGACGGGCTCGCAGTGAGCGCGCCTAAATGGGTGCCGCTGTATGAGATCGATAAGTCCGTGTTTGAAAAGTCCCGCTGGATTCTTAAGAAGCTGCAACAGGCCCGCGACCGGCACGACCAGGTAGAGTCCGCTCGCATTGACTGGAAAGACGGGATCGTTTTCCCCTTCATGGGCGAGCAGGTCGTTGTCGTGATCGATTCGCACCTCGCGTCGGGAAGTGCTGGCGCGGTGCTAGAGACCAGCGATACCGAAGTGGTTCGCCTTGCCCAAACTGAGCTGCACAACGACCGATTGATCAGTGCGGCACCGCTGACCCTGCACGTGGGCTTGCCCCCCTGCGCCACACCGGACCAGATCCGGGATGCCGTGCAGTCCTGGCTGATGCGGCAGGCTAAACAGATTTTTACCGAGCGCCTGGATCACTTTTCTCCACAGCTGGGCGTGCAGTGGCGCCAGCTGAAACTTTCCAGCGCAGGCACGCGTTGGGGAAGCGCCAGTGCCGACGGCTCTATTCGTCTGAATTGGCGGTTGATGCATTTCAAACCGTCGGTCATTGACTATGTGGTGGTTCACGAGCTGAGCCATTTACGTGTCATGGATCACAGTCCGCGTTTTTGGGAAACGGTGCGCGCGGTGGTGCCCGACTATGCCAAATTGCGCAGACACCTGAAGGACGAGGTCATTCCCCGGTGGTGAGGCAGCTGCGTAACAGAGTTGGCGGTTTAAAGTAAACAGATAATATTAACAAGGATCAAAAAGGTTTCAGAGAGTACTTAAAATTATCTGAAATAATTTGGGAGCCATGGCATGAACGACAAACTAATACTCGTAGTTGAAGACAATCTTGACCACCTTGAACTGACCGTTCTGACGCTTGAAGAGCACGGGGTGACCGCTAGAATTGCTGTGGCCCGTGACGGCGCCGAGGCGCTGGACTACCTATTTGGTCAGGGCCGGCAAGCCGGTCGCGACACCCACCAGCAGCCGTCTTTAATCTTGCTGGATATCAAGCTGCCCAAGCTGTCGGGGCTGGATGTTCTTCGCAGTGTGCGTAGTAACCCCCTCACCGCGTTGGTGCCTGTGGTCATGTTGACGTCTTCCAGTGAGCAGTCCGATATTGTGGCTTGCTACCAGAGTGGCGCTAACGGCTTTGTTCGTAAGCCGGTCGATTTTGCAGACTTTTCCAGAAAATTGAATCGCTTGCAGGCTTACTGGCTGGACGTCAATGAATCCATTGCAACCGGATAAGGGTTGTGTCTTTCCCCGGAGCCCTGAAATGGGCGGATGCGGCGATGCCCTTGAAAGACTGATTCGATGAAAGTTCGAATCACGCTGCGGACCCGCCTCGTCTTGCTGGTAGTGGCGGCCCTTGTCCCGTTGTTTGGTTTGTCGATGCTCCAAGCTTGGCTGAATGCAGATGCCGCCATCAGCCGGACCACTGGAGATTTGAAATTCGCGGCTTCCCTGATAGCAGCCAACCAGGGGCGGGTGGCCGACTCCGCGCACCAGCTCCTCTCGTCGATTGCCGGTGCACCTGGACTGACGGACGGTAAAGCCGAGGACTGTCAGCGTTATTTCAAGACCTTGAAAGAGCAGCTGTCGGCGTATGCCAACCTGGGCATCATTGGTCTTGACGGTCGCATTCGCTGCCATGCTGTATCTGATCACCCGCTCGCGTTTGTCGGAGATAGGGACTATTTCCAGGAGACTCTGACGCGTCGCCGTTTTACCGTTGGCGGGTATCTGATGGGGCGTATAGGGGGCAAGCAGATCATCATGTTTACGATGCCGGTGAGGGATCGTGTGGGAAACGTCACCGCGCTGGCTTTTGCCGCCGTAGACCTGAACGAGATTGCGAAAGCGGTCGCCAATGCACCCCTGCCGCGGGGCGGCCGTCTGGAAATCATGGACCGTCAGGGCATTTTGTTGGCAGTGAATCCCGCAAAGCCTGAACTGATCGGCCGACAGGTGCCCAGCCATCTGCTTCAACAGGAAGTCAAAACCATGCGCACGGGTGTTGGCGAAGGCTTTGATGGAAAAGGCCGGCAACGGATTTTCGCCTTTTTGCCCATCGGAGATTCCCTCGACGCCCCTTTCTTTGTCGCTGTCAGCGCAAACCGGGACGAAGTGGTCGGGCCCGTTGAGAAGCAACTGGAGCTTGAACTCCTGGCGCTGGCGCTGGTGGCCTTTTTAGGGGGCTGGCTTGCGTGGATGATGGGCGGTCGCGCGATTGTGGCGCCCACTACAAAAATTCTTAATGCCATCCGGCAGGTTCAGCAAGGCCGGTTGGATGTACGCATCCCGGTTGGCGCGGGGAACGGCAAGGGTGAGTTCTACAAAATCGCGGACGGATTTAACCGGATGACCGAATCCGTGCAAAAGCATCGCGAAGCGCTTGAGGCTGAACTGGCGCGCAGCGAGGCCGTGCAGGAAAAATTGCAGGATGCGCAGCGGCTTGGCCGCATCGGCTACTGGCAGGTTGATTTCGATACCCAGCGGGTCTGGTGGTCCGACGAGGTCTATGAAGTACTCGGCATAGACCGTACATTTTTTGATGGTACCTCTGAGGCGTTGCTACGGCGGATCCATCCTGGCGACCGGGACGCTTTTAAAGTTGGACGCGACATTGCCGCTCGAGCCGGCCTACCGTTCGAGACTGAGTTTCGCGTCGTGACGTCTACTGGCGAGGTGCGCTGGATTCATTACTTCGGCCGGGTTTATGGCAAAGGCAAGAGAGAGGGCGAGCAGGCAACCCGTCGTTGTGGTGTGATTCAGGAGATAACGGAACGCAAACGCGCGGAGCTTAGCATCGCCCGCAGTCGCGAAATGCTGGGCCGCACCGGCGCGATAGCGAAGATCGGCGGCTGGGAGGTGGACGTGGAGACCATGAGACCCTACTGGTCTGAAGAGCTCTACCACATTCATGAACTTGATCTGGCTGTGGACCTCGGACTTGAGGCCGCGATGAGGTTTTACGCGCCGGAAGCGCAGCCGATAATTAAGGCAGCGATGGAGGCTGCGGTTCAAGATGCAACTCCTTGGGATATGGAGCTGCCGCTGATCACTGCAAAAGGGCGTCGCATCTGGGTTCGCTCTCAGGGCCGCGCCCTACTCCAAGACGGCAAGGTGGTGCGCCTGGTCGGTGTGCTGCAGGACGTGACCGCTCAGCATGAATCGCAAGCGCATTTGCGCTTGCTTGAAATTTGTCTTTCCCGCCTGAACGATATGGTGCTCATCACCAAAGCCGAGCCTTCCGGGGAGATAGGGCACCGCATCGTTTTTGTCAATGACGCCTTTGAACGCCGCACGGGTTACAGCCGTCAAGAGGTGTTGGGCAAGTCCTCGCCGTTTTTGCAAGGTCCCACCACCGACCGGAGTGAGCGCGATCGAGTCCTCCTGGCGCTTAAAAAGTGGCAGCCCATCCGGGCCGAGTTGAGCCACTACACCAAGAGCGGGGAAGAGTTCTGGGTCGAACTCGACATGCTTCCCATACCCGACGACAAAGGTGGATATACGCATTGGGTTTCGGTGCAGCGCGACATTACCGAGCGCAAGCGCGCCGAGCAGGAACTTGTCGACAGCGACCGTCGCTATAACGCCTTGTTTGAGTCGGCTCCGGTGCCGATGGCGGTATTTGATCGAGTCACCAGGAAGTTTTTGACGGTTAACCAGGCGGCGGTGCGCAGCTACGGGTATTCGGTCGAGGAGTTCCTGTCGATGACCCTTTCTGATGTCCGACTTGGAGCAGTGCAAGACGGTTTGCGCAAGTCCTCGGTCAAAGCGGTACCGAAACGAGCGAGATACTGGCAGCACCGTCGCAAAGATGGTTCGATCTTTCCGGTAGATGTCGTCTCGCAGTCGATTCAATATGCCGGCCGAGCTGCGCACTTTGTCGTGGCGCTGGACATGACCGCCAACATTAAAGCCGAGCAAGATGCGCAGGAGCATCTTTTTACACTGCAACGTGCTGCCGACGCAGCCCAGGCCATCACCTGGCATCAGACGCTTGAAGGCACGATGCAAGAGATTGCTGAACAGGCGCGCGGGGTGATTGGCGCGCATCAGGCGGTGGTGACCCTCACGGTCGGCGAGGACTGGACGAAAGCCATCAATATGCTATCGCTGTCCGAGAAATATGCCAAATATCAAAACCTGATTAAGCCGATGGATGGCACCGGGATCTATGAGTTGGTGAGTCACAACAACTGCAGTATGCGAATGACGCAAGCCGAGCTGGAAGTCCACCCGCGCTGGCGGGACTTTGGCCGCTATGGCGACGAGCACCCGGCGATGCGCGGCTGGTTGGCGGTACCCCTGATAGGGCGAAACGGTCAAAACATCGGGTTGTTGCAGCTGTCTGACAAATACGAAGGAGATTTCACGCAGCAGGATGAATATGTCGCGATGGAACTCGCCCAGTTGGCAGCAATCGCCATAGAAAATGCCCGATTGCTGGAGCAGGTCAGCCAGCTCAACGCCGGACTGGAGCAGAAAGTAGCCGAGCGCACCGTTGCGCTCGCCCGCCAGGAGGCCTTGTTCCGGGCATTGGCCGAGCAGGCGCCACAGACCATATGGACGGCCACGCCCGATGGGGCTGCGACTTATTTCAACCGTGCGTGGTTCGATCTGATGGGCGGTAAACTGGACGACTGGGCCGGGACCAAATGGTTCGCCGCCATTCATCCGGAAGACTTACCTGACGGGAAAGCGAATTGGCGGGCCGCGAGTGCGAGCCAGTCGCTGTTTGTGGGTATCCGGCGCGTACTGGCCAAAGATGGCAGTTGCCACACCATGTCTTACCGCGCGTCACCGGTGCTCGACGAACAAGGGGCGGTCGTTTTTTGGGTCGGTGTCGATGCCGACATCACTGAAATCAAGGTGATCGAGGCGGCTTTACGCCTGTCGAACCGTGAGCTTGAAGCCTTCTCGTATTCCGTTTCTCATGATCTGCGTTCGCCGCTGAATACGATCAACGGCTTCAGCCTGCTGCTGGCAAAGCAATTGGGTGACGCCGATAACGAAAAAGTGCGGCATTACTTGTCGCGGATTCAAGCCGGTGCCGCGCAGATGGGTCAATTGATTGAAGACTTGCTATCCCTGGCCCAGGTGTCACGCGCGCAGTTGCGCAGTGAGTCTGTGGACCTGTCGGTGCTGGCCCGCAGTATTCTCAACGAATGGCAAGGGCAAGAGCCCGAGCGGAAGGTGGTGGTGAATATCGAAAGTGGCCTGCAGCTACAAGGCGACGGGCGTCTCGTCAGGGTCGCGATCGAAAACCTTTTGAGCAATGCCTGGAAATTCACGTCGCAAAAAGCCACGGCTGAAATCAACGTGGGACGAACATTCGATGCAGCAGGATTGCCGGTGTTTTTTGTCAGCGACAACGGTGCCGGATTCGACATGGCGTATGCCGACAAGCTTTTTACCCCCTTTCAGCGTTTGCACGCGACCTCCGAGTTTCCTGGAACGGGCATTGGGCTGGCAACCGTCGGCCGCATCATCGCGCGGCATGGTGGCCGCTTATGGGCCGACGCGGCACCCGGGCGCGGGGCAACTCTATTTTTTACGCTGCCCAGAGTTCCGGTGGCCCTTTAACCGCACCACTTCGCCATAGACCGCATCGCATTCATCTGCTTTTTCCTTTAGCGAGTTTTCCCCAATTGCTTGATGCAACTCAATTGACTAAAATGTAAAAAATGTCAAATTTAATGAATTTTACGTAATCCATGTCGCGTGAACCAAAATCTTTCGAAGCTGCGATCACGGCTGCAGAGTTTTCCAGCGAGGACTACTGCGGCACCAGCTATGCGGCCAAGCTGCTGGGTCTGTCGGTCGCCACCGTGCAATCCCTGGTCGAAAAGGGAGAAATAGACGCCTGGAAAACGCTAGGGGGTCACCGCCGGATAGCCCTGCAGTCCATTAATTCTTATTTGAATAAAATCAGTCCGCAACTTTCGCGGGTCGATACCAATCCCAGGCACCGTTTGCGTGTGCTGGTGGTGGAGGACGATGAAGTCACCCGGGAGCTGTATCGGACTTATTTCGAGGTGTGGGATCTGCCCGTCGATTGCTCCTGGATGTCTTCGGCGCTCGAGGCCTTAATGGACGTTGCGAGCATGCGCCCGGATTTACTGATTGCGGATTTGTCCATGCCGGGTGTGGATGGCATCGAAATGCTGAAAGCGCTCAAACGCAACCAGCATCTCAAGGACATGCAGATCGTCGTCATCAGTGGCATGCCTGCCGAAGCCATCGCCGACCGCGGCGGTCTTCCTGCGCATGCCTATCTGGTGCAAAAGCCGGTGAACTTTGACTGGTTACAAGGTTATGTGACCGCGCTCGTGGGCGCTAACGCCAACTGGCGCTAACGTCGCTGGTTGGCGAACCCAACTCAGCGCATGGCCAGACGTCACCCATGAGGCGATTCCTAAACAAACTCCGGTTGAATCTGCGGGGCGGCACGACAAGGCGCGGCGCGGAAGGTGAGACCTCCCGACAAGAGTCGCAAAACGGCGTCCTGCAAGACGAGGATCTACCTGCGGCGCTAACAGCCCAGATCTGGGGGCCGTTGGATCTGACCAACGACGGTATTGTGCTGCTCGATCCAAGCTGGAAAATCATGGCGGCCAATGCACGAGCCCTGGCGCTTTTGCAATGCCCACTGGTGTCTGTGCGCGGGTGTGATTTCTGGGAAGCTGTCGCGGAAGAAATTGCAGAGCAGTATCAAAGTCCCACGTGCCGGGCGATGAGCTCTCTGACGCGGCGTACCTTTGTTGCCAATCATGAGTTCGAAGACCGCTGGATCGAATACACCTTCAGCCGGTACCCGCCGGGTTACGTCGTCAACCTCAGGGACGTAGCCGCCACGCAAAGGATGCGGCGCCTGCTGGAGGACAACGTACGCTATAACCAGCTCATTTTTGAGGCCAATCCCAACGCCATGTGGATATTCGACAGCGACTCGCTGCAGATTCTTTCGGTTAACCAGGCGGCCGTCGAGTTTTACGGGATTGCGCGCAAGAAGTTCTTGGCGCTCCAAATGGGGGCGTTATTTCCGGATGGAGAAGGCGCTGAGCTGCTGAGTTCTTTGTACTCCGCCGCCAAAGCGCGGAGCGAAGCCCCGCTCGACCTGCGGCTGTGCAAGCAACAAAAAATGGATGGGGAACTGGTGCTGGTAGAGCTGGCCTGCGGCCAAGTTAACTGGAACGGCCACCAATCCGTACTGGTCAGTCTTGCGGACCTTACTCAGCGGCACCTTGCCGACAGCACCCTGAGACGGGCCAACACAGCGCTTGAAGAAACGCTGGCATTGCGGCAAAGCGAATTGCAAAATGCCAACCGCGATTTAGCCGCCTTCACGCAGGCGGTGACCAGCGACTTGCAGGACTCTTTGCATGTGGCCAACGGTTTCGCGGCGAAGCTGGCGGAAAAATATTCCGCTTTGCTGGACCAGCAAGGGCAGCACTACGTCAGCCGCATTCAGGCCAGTACCCGCCAGCTGGCCACGCTCGTCGACGACCTGCGAACGCTCGCTCAGTTGTCGCAGCAGGCTGGAAACCTTGAAAAGTTCGATCTGGTGCCCGTGTGTCGCTCGATCTTTGCAGATTTGCGTCGTCAGGATCCGTACCGGGTCGTGGCGATTGAGATGGAAACCACTTTGCCGCTGGTCGGCGACAAGAGGCTCCTGATAACGGCGTTGGGGTGTTTACTCGGAAATGCCTGGAAATTTACATCCAAAAAATCCGAGGCATGGATCAAGGTCGGATTGCAGTCTGGCGACAGTCCAGGCGACCTGATAGTGGTGGTGTCGGACAACGGGGCCGGTTTTGACGCAACGTACAGCAGCAAACTTTTCAAAGCGTTTCAGCGCTTGCACTCCTCAGCCGACTTTCCCGGCAACGGTTTGGGTCTGGCTATTGTCAAACGCGTGGCCGAAAGACATGGCGGAACGGTATGGGCGGAAACCACTGATCAGGCGGGAGCCAGTTTTTTTATGGCACTTCCGCAAGTGGCCGCACGCGACCCATAAATGGGAGCATCAGCGCGCGCTGAATCGGTAAATTCCATCCTGGTCGAGCGAGCGCTTCAGTTGACCATCCAACCACAACAAATGCAGGTGTGCGAGCGACTCCCCCATTGCGAAAGTCGTCTGATGCAGATCGAGTTTGCGTTTGAACATGATCGGCAGGATGTCTGCTGCGCTGTGAGCCCTAACCGTGCAAGCTTGCATGACTTCAGCCAGCCGATCCCGGTGGTGATCCTGCAATTGCGCGATCCGGGTATGCAATCCGTAGAACGGTTTTCCGTGCGAAGGCAGGGTCAGGGTGTCTGGGCTCAGCGGCAAAAATTTGTTGATCGACTCCAAAAACAGCGCGAGTGCGTTGGCTTCGGGCTCCATGTCGTAGACGCTCACATTCGTCGAAATGCGCGGAAGCACCATGTCGCCGCTGATTAACACGCCGACAGGGGGTCTGGTCGAACCGTCTTCGAGTGCTGGTGTTCCAGCGGTCGCTGGCGTCAACGAAATATCGGCGCAGTAAAGCGCGATGTGTTCAGGGGCATGACCATAACCGCTGATGCAGCGCCAGTTTTTTCCGCCAATTTGTATCTCTTTCCCATCCATCAGGCGGCAATAGCTGTCCGGCACCTCAGGCACCATGTTCGCGTAGTAGCTGCCTCGACCTTTGATTTTTTCGACGGATTCGGCATCGGTAAGGCCATGGGCGGAAAAGAAACGGGCCGCGCTTTCGCCGCCAAAGCCGGTAGTGCTTTGGGCTCCGATGCGGGCGGCCAGGTAATCGGTGGCGCTTATCCACAAACGGCACTCGTAACGGGCCGTGCTCCAGCGCTGGCAAATCCAGTGTGCCAAACCGATATGGTCGGGGTGCATGTGAGTCACAATAACCCGCAAGATAGGCAAGCCTTCCAGCTGCGTTTCGAAAATGGTTTCCCATTGAGATTTGGACTCTTCCTTGCTGATGCAGCAGTCCACCACGCTCCAGCCCTGAATTTTGGTGTCCGCCTGATGGGGATCGTCGAGCTCATCGCGCAGCAACCACAGGTTGATATGGTCGAGTGCGAACGGCAATCCCATGCGGATCCACTTGATGCCCGGCGCGATCTCCAGGGCGGTGCCCGCCTCGGGCAGCGTATTGCCAAATGCGTAGTCAAGTTGCTGCTCAAGGTAGTTCATGTAATATTCGCGTCATGTTTGACGTTTACGTAAACGTCATATCCACCTAATTGTAGGGAAAGCGCGGAGATTGCGCTGTCGGGTCTGTCTCTATTTCGTCCTCTTCATTACCAATGGCCACCACTTACACCATCAGCGATCTGGCAAAAGAGTTTGACCTGACCACGCGCGCCATACGGTTTTACGAAGACATGGGCCTCCTGCAGCCGCAGCGCGAGGGGCCGGGCGGCCGAAACCGCGTCTACACGCCGCGAGATCGCACCCGGCTCAAACTGACCCTGCGCGCGAAGCGGTTAGGTCTGTCGCTGGGAGAGGCGAAGGAAATCATCGACTCCTACGACAGTCCCCGGGATACGGCTCCGCAACTGAAAAAATTTTTGACTGTTCTGGCCGAGCACCGCAAAAAACTACACGCGCAAATGACGGACCTGCAGGCCAATCTGGAAGAGATTCGCACGCACGAAAAAGAGGCTAAAGCGCTGCTCGGTAAAGCTCAAAAATTAAAATAAGCCATAATTGACGTTTACGTAAACGTCAATTAAAAGACACTTTTACAAGCACCTCCAGAAACTTTTTTGAAGACTTCCACATGAATGCAGTTACCGCACCGTCAGCGTTGTTTCAGCGCATTGAAATGAGTTTTTTACGGCAGGGGCTGATGCAGCATTTAGGCGCCCGGCTGGTGCGCGTAGAGCCGGGGCTGTGTGAAGTCGCGCTGCCGTATTCGGAGCGCGTTAATCAGCAGCAGGGCGGATTCCACGGCGGTGCCATGGGCGCGCTGGCGGATATTGCCGGCGGTTATGCTGCATTGACGGTGGTGGCAAGTGACGCTGAAGTGACGACCGTGGAGTACAAAATTAATTTTCTGGCCGGCTTTAGTGAGGGCGAACTGCGCGCGATTGGCCGGGTCTCAAGAGCTGGAAAGCGCATCATCGTGACGACGGCAGAGGTGATGCACCTGGATGCCAACGGCAAGGAAAGCGCCTGCGCGCTGATGCAGCAAACCATCGTTCCCGTGCCCAAGACTTACTAGCCAAGTATTTGCTATTCGTACCCGTGCGCTCGGCGCTTCAAGTGCACGCCCTTCCCTAGTTTTTAGCGAAAGATTCCATCATGACCAACCTGCCAGGACTTAATTTCCAACTCGGTGAAGACATTGACGCCTTGCGCGACGCCGTGCGTGAATTTGCCCAAATTGAGATTGCGCCGCGCGCCGCTGAAATTGACCGCAACGATCAGTTTCCGATGGACTTGTGGCGAAAAATGGGCGCGCTCGGCTTGCTCGGCATCACCGTGGGGGAAGAGTATGGCGGCGCGGGAATGGGCTACCTGGCGCACATGATTGCCATGGAAGAGATTAGCCGCGCCAGCGCCTCGGTGGGGCTCTCGTATGGTGCGCACAGCAATCTTTGCGTTAACCAGATCAAGCGCAACGGTAGCGAGGAGCAACGTCAAAAATATTTACCCAAACTGATTTCCGGCGAACACGTCGGAGCGCTGGCCATGAGCGAGCCTGGCGCGGGCAGCGATGTACTTTCCATGAAACTGAAGGCGGAAGAAAAGGGGGGCTATTTTCTCCTCAATGGCAGCAAAATGTGGATCACCAACGGCCCCGATGCCGATACGTTGGTGGTGTACGCCAAGACAGAGCCCGAGCTCGGTGCGCGCGGAGTGACCGCCTTTTTGATTGAAAAAGGCATGAAAGGATTTTCAGTCGCACAAAAGCTCGACAAGCTGGGCATGCGCGGCAGCCACACCGGAGAGCTGGTATTCAATAACGTGGAAGTTCCGGCGCACAACATTTTGGGCGGACTGAACAGTGGCTCCAAGGTGCTCATGAGCGGGCTGGACTACGAGCGCGCCGTTCTTACGGGTGGTCCCTTGGGCATCATGCAGTCGGTGATGGACAGCGTTGTGCCCTACATCCACGACCGCAAGCAGTTTGGTCAGAGCATTGGCGAGTTCCAGTTGATTCAAGGCAAGGTCGCCGATATGTATACGGTGCTGCAGGCCGGGCGTTCGTTTGCCTACACGGTGGCCAAAAATCTCGATATGCTTGGCACAGACCACGTGCGCCAAGTGCGCAAAGACTGCGCTTCGGTCATTTTGTGGTGCGCCGAGAAGGCCACCTGGATGGCCGGCGAGGGCGTACAGATTTTTGGTGGCAACGGCTACATCAATGACTATCCACTGGGGCGCCTCTGGCGCGATGCCAAACTCTATGAAATTGGTGCAGGCACCAGCGAAATTCGCCGCATGTTAATTGGCCGCGAGTTGTTCGCAGAAACCATGTGATCCAGGAGTCAGGCGAGAATCAGAGCCATGACCTCATCCATACAAGACCTTTTTAGCCACAATCGCGCTTGGGCGGCGCGAATGGAGGCCGAGCGCCCGGGCTTTTTTACAAGCCTGGTTCAGCAGCAGACGCCCAAATACATGTGGATCGGTTGCTCTGACAGCCGCGTGCCCGCCAACCAGATTACCGGGCTGGAACCGGGCGAGGTATTTGTGCACCGCAACGTGGGCAATGTGGTGGTGCATTCAGACCTCAATGCCTTGTCTGCTATTCAGTTTGCCGTCGAGCGGCTCAAAGTGCGCGACATCATGGTGGTCGGGCACTACGCCTGTTCAGGCGTACAGGCGGCTCTTGAAAGTGCGCGTGTCGGTCTGGCCGACAACTGGATACGCCACATCCAGGATGTGCGGCACCGGCACCGGCAGATGCTCGACAGCTTACCCGACAAGGTCCGCGCAAACGCCTTGTGCGACATCAATGTGATCGAGCAGGTGGTGAATGTGTCGGTCAGTACCGTGATGGTGGATGCCTGGGCCAGAGATCAGAAAGTTACGGTTCATGGCTGGGCGTTTGGGGTGCACGATGGCCTGCTGCAAGACTTGCAGATGAGCGTCTCCCGCCCCGAGGAGTTGGAGCACCATTACCAAAGGGCTATCGACCGGGTCTGGGATGTCTGGAATGCCCCCCGCGACAAGGTCTGACCATGTTTCCGCAGCGCCTTGACTCGACCATCGCCTACGACATCGCGAAAGCGATGAGGGACGGGTTCAATCGCCATTACAAGCTGTTTCGTACCGAGTCGGCACGTGCCAAGCACCGGTTTGAGACGGCCGACTGGCATGGGCAACAACGCGCCCAGCGCGAGCGCATCGAGTTTTACGACCTTCGGGTGCGCGAAGCGTCGACACGGCTTGAGCGCGAATTCAAGGCCGGCGAGCAGTCCATGGACGTCTGGCATCAGATCAAGCTGCATTACATCGGCTTGTTGGTCAATCATCATCAGCCCGAGTTGGCTGAAACCTTTTTCAATTCAGTCACCACCAAAATCCTGCACCGCAGCTATTTTCAGAACGATTTCATTTTTGTCCGTCCAGCGGTCAGCACCGAGTACATTGAGAACGACGAGCCGACGGCGCGGCCGACCTACCGCGCTTATTACCCGACCCGTGAAAGCATGCGCGAGGTCATCGTCAAGCTGGTGCAGGCGTTCGAACTGCACCTGGAGTTTGAAGACCTTGACCGCGATGCAGGCTACGTCCTGGAAGCCGTGAACGAGCGGCTCAAAGACGTTAAATTAAGAGCCAACTTTCAGATCCAGGTGCTGTCGGGTCTGTTTTTTCGCAACAAGGGCGCCTACGTCGTCGGCAAAATCATCAATGGGTTTGGCGAGGTGCCGTTCGCTTTGCCGATTCTGCATGGCAAGAGCGGAAAACTTGAGATCGATGCGGCGCTGTTTGGTGAAGATGATCTGCTCATTCTGTTCAGTTTTGCGCGCGCTTACTTCATGGTGGATATGGGCATTCCGTCTGCTTATGTACAATTTTTACGCAGCATGATGCCGCGTATGCCGCGCGCGGAAATTTACAACGCGCTGGGCCTGGCCAAACAAGGCAAGACACTTTTTTACCGCGACTTTCTCTATCACCTTCGGCATTCCACGGACAGGTTCCGCATTGCGCCCGGCATTAAAGGCATGGTGATGCTGGTGTTCGACCTACCTTCGTTTCCCTATGTCTTCAAGGTTATCAAGGACTACTACCCGCCGCAAAAAGACACCTCGCGTGAACAGATCAAGGGAAAATATCTTCTGGTGAAGCAGCATGACCGGGTCGGCCGGATGGCTGACACGCAGGAGTACAGCCAAGTGGCGTTCCCGCGCGAACGCTTTGACGACGAACTGATTGCTGAAATTCAAAAATTCGCGCCCAGCCAGCTGGAAATCACTGACGGCGACGGCGACGGCAAGATGGAAGTGGTCATCAAGCATGTGTATATCGAGCGGCGCATGATTCCGCTGAATATTTACTTGCAGGAAGCGTTCGATGTCGGAGTGACCGAGCCCGCTGCCAAAGAGCAGATTGAGCGTGCAGTTGTCGAATACGGCAACGCCATCAAGGACTTGGTTGCGGCCAATATTTTCCCCGGCGACATGCTGTGGAAGAACTTCGGTATCACGCGTCACGGCAAAGTCGTTTTCTATGATTACGACGAGATCGAATACATCACGGACTGCAAATTTCGCCGGGTGCCGACGCCGCGCAACGAAGAAGAAGAAATGAGCGGTGAGGTGTGGTACACCGTCGGGCCAAAAGATGTATTCCCTGAAACCTTTGGTCCGTTCCTGTTGGGTAACGACACGGTACGTGAGGTCTTCATGAAGCACCACGGCGACCTGCTTGATTCGGCGTTCTGGCAGAGTCACCAGGCGCGCATCCAGGCCGGCCATGTGTTCGATGTTTTTCCGTATGAGCGCAGCAAGCGCTTTACGGTCATGTACCCCAAGGAATGCACCGTATGAGCCGACGCTTTCTGGTCCTGTGTGTCGTGCTGCTGGGATCGTTCTGTGCGTCTGCAGATGCGCAGACCTCCAAAATGCGGGAGATCCCAACTCGCCCCGGCGCGACAGCGCGTTTTTTGTGGATCGCACCGGCTCAGTTTCACACTTCGGTCATCCCGGTGGTGGGCGGCGATGGGGGGCTGCAGAGGGCTTCCGACGGCAGCGCAGCCTGGATCCGCGAAACCCTGGTCGGCTGATGCACTACTCACCTATCTTCTCCTTCATTTCCATTTTCACTTTTTAAGGAAAAAATATGTCTGATTCCATCGTGATTCTCGGTGCGGCCCGCACGCCTATGGGTAGCTTTCAAGGCGCTTTCGCCAGTTTGTCGGCGCATGATCTTGGTGGGGCAGCCATCAAGGCCGCCATTGAACGCTCGGGCATTTCGCCCGAAAAAGTGGACGAAGTGCTGTTTGGTAACTGCCTGATGGCGGGGCAGGGCCAGGCGCCTGCGCGGCAAGCCGGGTTCAAGGGTGGACTTCCTGCCAGTACGGGCGCCGTGACCCTTTCCAAAATGTGTGGCTCTGCCATGGAAGCTACCCTGCTGGCGCATGACCAGCTTTTGGCCGGTAGTCGTGATGTGATGGTTGCCGGCGGTATGGAAAGCATGACCAACGCGCCGTATTTGCTGCCCAAGGCGCGCGCCGGTATGCGCATTGGCCATGACCGGATTTTTGACCACATGATGCTTGACGGTCTGGAAGATGCTTACGAGCCGGGTCGCTCCATGGGTACTTTTGGCGAGCAGTGCGCCGATAAATATAAATTCACCCGCGAGGCGCAGGACGCCTTTGCGATAGCCAGCGTGCAGCGCGCCAAAGCGGCTACCGAGTCCGGCGCTTTCAGCGAAGAGATTACGCCGGTCACCGTCAAAGGCCGTGCTGGCGACACCGTCATTTCAATTGACGAAGGCCCGGGCAAGGTCAAGCTCGACAAAGTTGCGACGCTCAAACCCGCTTTCAAGAAAGACGGCACCATCACGGCGGCGTCGAGTTCGTCTATCAGCGATGGCGCCGCAGCGCTGGTACTGACCCGCGAATCCACGGCGAAGGCACTAGGCGCCAAGCCGATCGCCCGCATCATCGGTCACGCCACCTTTGCACAAGCGCCCGACTGGTTCACCACTGCGCCCATCGGTGCGGTGAAAAAGCTACTCAAGAAAATTGGCTGGAGCGTCGGTGACGTAGAGTTGTGGGAAGTGAATGAGGCGTTTGCCGTCGTTCCCATGGCGGCCATGAACGATCTTGACATCAGCCACGCGATCATGAATGTGAACGGTGGAGCCTGCGCGCTGGGTCACCCGATTGGTGCCAGTGGTGCCCGAATTATCGTCACGCTGATTTATGCATTGAAGGCGCGCGGGCTGACAAAAGGCTTGGCAACGCTGTGCATAGGCGGGGGCGAGGCCACAGCAATTGCTATTGAAGTGCTATGAATAATATAGCTTGCTGAATATTTAAATAAAGAGCGGGAGAGTCATTTGGTACTTAATCAAGAGCAGGAACAGGTTCGCGATGCGGTTCGGGCGTTTGCGCAAGAAGAACTTTGGCCTCACGCCGCGCGCTGGGACAAAGAGCACTATTTCCCGAAAGAGGCGCATCAAGGCTTGGCGGCACTTGGCGCCTACGGAATTTGCGTGCCCGAGGAATTCGGCGGCGCCAACCTCGACTACGTGACCCTGGCGCTGGTGCTCGAAGAAATCGCTGCGGGCGATGGCGGCACCAGCACGGCGATCAGTGTGACCAACTGCCCCGTCAATGCCATTCTCATGCGGTACGGCAATCAAGCACAAAAAAAGCAGTGGCTTACGCCGCTGGCCCAAGGCCAGATGCTGGGGGCGTTTTGCCTGACCGAGCCGCATACCGGCAGCGACGCGTCGTCGCTCAGGACTACCGCGATAAAAGCTGGCGACGGCTATGTACTCAACGGCGTCAAGCAGTTCATCACCAGCGGCAAGAACGGCCAGATTGCTATCGTCATTGCCGTCACTGATAAAGGCGCGGGCAAAAAAGGTATGAGCGCCTTTCTGGTACCAACCGATGCCCCCGGCTATTCGGCGTCGAGGCTCGAAGACAAGCTGGGCCAGCATTCCAGCGACACGGCGCAGGTCAACTTCGACAACTGCCGCGTTCCGGTCGAGAACCTGATCGGTGCTGAAGGCGAAGGCTACAAGATCGCCCTGGGCGGGCTTGAAGGTGGGCGCATCGGCATTGCCGCGCAAAGTGTGGGCATGGCGCGCAGCGCGTTCGAGGTGGCGCTGAGCTATGCCAAAGACCGCCAGAGTTTTGGCACCGCCATTTTCAATCACCAGGCGGTCGGCTTCAGGCTTGCGGAATGCGCGACCAAGCTGGAAGCGGCCCGCCAGCTCATCTGGCACGCAGCCAGCCTGCGCGATGCCGGCCGGCCCTGCCTGAAAGAGGCCGCCATGGCCAAGCTGTTCGCCAGCGAAATGGCCGAAGAAGTCTGCAGCGCCGCCATCCAGACGCTAGGAGGCTACGGTTATGTGAGCGACTTTCCGGTCGAGCGGATCTACCGCGATGTGCGAGTCTGCCAAATTTATGAAGGCACCAGCGACGTGCAAAAGATCATTATTCAGCGGGCGTTGGCTTGAGGTCATCTTTTTCATCCATTGATTGAAGGAGACATTCATGCCCATTACCAAAGGTTTCCAGGCCCTCGTCGATGAGGCGATGGAAGAAGTCAAAACCTACTCGGTCGAGGCCGTAAAAGCGCGGCTGGCTGATCCAGCGGTGCAAATCGTCGACATCCGCGACGTGCGCGAACTGGAACGCGAAGGCACGGTGCCCGGTGCTTTCCTGGCGCCGCGCGGCATGCTGGAGTTCTGGGTCGATCCCGCCTCGCCCTATTTCAAGCCTGTTTTTGGCGACGACGGCAAGGAGTTCATCCTGTTCTGCGGCGCCGGCTGGCGCAGCGCGCTGGCCACGAAAACGCTGCAGGACATGGGCATGCGCAATGTTGCCCATATCGACGGCGGCTATGCCGAGTGGGTAAAGCAGGGCGCGCCGACCGAGACGCTGGAAGCACGCAAGGCCAAAAAAACCTGAGTGCCTCAGGGCCCGGCTTAAAACCTGCCTTGGGTTGCCGCTGGGCGCTTGCGTGCGTCAGCCCGTCAGGATCAGTCGCAGCGTTTGCAGCTTCTGCGCCATGAACCCAAAAAACGCCGACACCCGGGGCGTGCGCCTGCGGTGCGGCTGCCGTGGCGCGCCACGGCCAGAAAGTGCTTGAGATCGTCCCAGTCGAACATGGCCAGCTCCCCATTGTTGGGCCCCCATTATGCAAATTTGCGGCTTGCGCGCTGGGGCACGTCTACCTAGACTGGCAGGTATCGCCACCGCCGATGAAAGGTCCTGTTATGAAACCGCAAATCCAAGCCTCACGCCGCACGCGCACGGTGTACCTGACCTCGTTACTGGCCGCCGTGCTGAGCGCCGTTCCCAGCTCGGCGGCACACGCACAGGCGCTTGGCCAGGCGGCCCCGAAACTGGTCCTGAAGGAGAGCGTCCAGCAGATGCCCAGGTCAGACACGCAGGAGGTCAGGGTGCTGACCGCGTCGTTCAAGCCGGGCGACAAGACCGTGTTCCACACGCACCGCTCCCCCGTCACGGTGTATGTGCTCGAAGGGCAATTCACCCTGGACCTCGAAGGCAGGGAGCCCGTCGTCATCAGCGCGGGGCAGGCCTATGTCGAGCCGCCCGGCGTGAAAATGACCGGCTACAACCGGAGCGCGACCGCGCCCCTGCGGGTGGTCATCTTCTACGTGAGCGAGCCCGGCACCCCGTTTCTTGACCCGGCGCACTGAGCCGGCGACCCATGCGCAACATGCGAGCAGAGCGTATAACTGATGCCTCTATGCAACCCGAACCTTTTGTCCGCGAAGCAGGCGCCGGCTCCGGCGTTGTCTGCCTGCACTCCAACGCCAGTAGCTCGGGGCAGTGGCGCGCGCTGATTGACGAGCTGGCGCCCGGTTTTCACGTGTTGGCGCCCGACTCGTACGATGCTGGCAAGAGCCCTTCCTGGCCATCGGACCGAACCATCAGCCTGAGTGATGAAGTGGCGCTGATAGCGCCGGTGCTGGCCCGCGCTGGTTCGCCCTGCATGCTGGTCGGGCATTCTTACGGCGCGGCCATTGCGCTAATGGCGGCACTTACCTCGCCCGTCCGCATCAGCGCCCTTGCGCTGTATGAGCCGACCCTGTTTTCACTGCTCGACGCCGAGTCGCCTTCTCCCAATGAGGCGGACGGCATCCGCCAAGCCGTGGCGCGCTGTGGCGACGCTCTGGATGCGGCAGACTCCGGCTCGGCAGCGCGCCACTTTATCGATTACTGGATGGGCGAGGGCTCTTGGGCGCGCACGCCCGAGGCGCGCAAGCCGCCCATCGCCGCGTCGGTCGCCAACGTGCGCCGCTGGGCCCACGCCTTGTGGACTGAACCCACGCCGCTGGTGGCCTTCCGTTCGCTGAACGTGCCGGTGCTCTACATGACGGGCGAGCAGTCAACCCGCTCCGCTCGCGGTGTGGAGCGGTTGCTGACTCAGGCACTGCCGAAAGTCGAAATCGTAGCGTTCGAGCAGCTCGGTCACATGGGCCCGATCACCCACCCTGAGGTGGTCAACCCGGTGATCGAGCGGTTTTTGCGGGTCTGTGCAGCGGGTGGATGAACTTGCCGGCCCCGGTGTAAGCGGTATACCTTCGGCCGCGCACAATGCTAAGCTGCTATTTTGACTTTTATCCATCCGAAGCGAGCCCCCACCATGTCCGGACTACTCCCCAACGTTGACCCTGACGGCCTGCTCGAGTTCTCGGTGGTCTACACCGACCGCGCGCTCAACCACATGTCGCGCAGCTTCCAGGGCGTGATGAACGACATCTCCAGCATCCTGAAAGAGGTGTACCGCGCGCATTCCGTCGCGCTGGTGCCCGGCAGCGGCACTTACGGCATGGAAGCGGTGGCGCGCCAGTTTGCCACTGGCAAGCCGGTGCTGGTCATCCGCAACGGCTGGTTCAGCTACCGCTGGTCGCAGATATTCGACATGGGGCACATCCCCGCATCAAGCACTGTGCTCAAGGCCCGCAAGACGCACTCCGGCGCCCAGGCTCCGTGGGCGCCCGCACCGATTGCCGACGTGCAGGCGTCAATAGCCCAAGAAAAACCCGCGGTCGTCTTTGCCCCGCATGTGGAAACCGCTTCCGGCATGATCCTGCCCGACAACTACCTGCGCGACGTGGCCGACGCCGTGCATGCGGTGGGCGGTCTGTTCGTGCTCGACTGCATTGCCTCGGGCGCAATGTGGGTCGACATGCAGGCCACGGGTGTGGACGTGCTGATTTCCGCGCCGCAAAAAGGCTGGAGCAGCTCGCCCTGCTGCGCCATGGTCATGCTCAGCGAGCGCGCCCGTGCAGCCATTGAAAGCACCACCAGTTCCAGTTTTGCCTGCGATTTGAAGAAGTGGCTGCAGATCATGGAAACCTACGAGAAAGGCGGCCATGCCTACCACGCCACGCTGCCGACCGACGCCCTGGCTCGCCTCTGCGCCGCCATGAAGGAAACCCAAGCCTACGGTTTTGCCAAGGTGAAGGCCGAGCAGGAAGCATTGGGCAGCAAGGTGCGCGCCCTGTTTGAAAGCCGTGGCCTGCCGAGTGTTGCAGCGGTTGGCTTCAAGGCGCCTGGCGTGGTGGTCAGCTACACCACCGACCCCGAGATCCAGTCCGGCCGCAAGTTCCTCGACCAGGGCCTGCAGACCGCCGCCGGTGTGCCGCTGCAATGCGATGAAGGCGCAGATTTCATGAGCTTTCGCGTCGGGCTGTTCGGGCTGGAGAAATGGCACCATGTGGACCGCACGATGGGGCAGCTGGCGGCGGCGCTGGACCGGATGGGGTTGGCTGCGCCTATGGCTGTGGCGATTGCCGGCTGATCGAATAGGGGGCCTTTGCAGCGCCAGCGCCGTAAAGAATGCCTGGTGCGCGGACGCAAGATGATTCGCAGGGCGGTCAAAGCGGGGGGCAGGATTCACGAGTGGTGCGAAGGGCTAAGAAGTCCCCATTCGTAGGCTATGACTCAAGCGGACTCCTCTGCAAGGCTGGTCCAGTACGTTCTCACAGAGGTGTTCCGATCAAAAATCGATAGGACTCAATGACGGGCGTAAGGCCACGCTTCCCCACGATCTGAAGCATCAACCCGTCCAGGCGAAGGGCGCGAAGTGCCCATTGCGCGTGCCCGTAGCGTCGTCCCAGTCGATGCCGAAAACGTGAAAGCTGCTGCGCTTCGCCTTGGCAAGAGACAGCCGGCTATTCACCGGATGAGCGGTGTTGTCAATGCAGATTGCTTGATTGGGATCGGCGACACTCGCGACGCCTTCGCATGCCTGGTCGAGCAACTCTCCTGCGCGCATCGAGCGATTCAGCCCTTCGATCTCGAATCGAATCGGCCGCCGCTCGACGCCTGCAATCCTGCCAACGAGCGGTGCGAGCGCGGCCATCGGGCCACCGGCCGACCCGGTGGCGATGGCACTGATCGCCTCAACCTGGTGCTCCGTAGCTGCGTCGTCGACGATAAGCCCGACGGTAATGTTGCCCTCGCCCATTGCGCCCGGCGAATGCATCATTACGACGAACGACAGCCCGTCGAGCTTAATGCCGTCCTTCGCACCTTTGTCGATGCGCATCGTGATCGCGGCCTTGCAGTCACCTTCGGTCGGTCGCGCCGCGAGGTTGGAGGGGATGCAAGGGCAGAGAAATGCGCAATTGCATGTCTCCATGTATTGACCGGTGATTTGCCAGGTAGCCATAGCGATACTCCTTGAACGAAGGTGCTTGTTTGGATGTCCGCTTTGAGGGAACCAATCCGTTGTCGTTGCGACTCCACCCGAAACAGTCTATTCCGATGTTTGAGCCTTCGCAATGTCGCATCTTCACCATGTTTGCAACCTGCATATTGCCAAAAAAGCCAATCCAAATCGATGACACCCCGGCTTGACTAGCTGTCGAAACACGCGCATCGTTCCAGGAAGTTCGAGAACTGGCGAAGGACGGTGACCGATGCGACAACAAGCGGCTGACAGCGCGCCACAAGGCATGACCACCCTCGTTGCCCGGCAGTCAAAGCTGACGGCGGGGATACTGGCAATCAGCGTGATCGGCTGGATGTTCCTGGCCTGGATCGCGGTCGACATGAGCCAACCGTTTGCGCAACTGACGATGCCGGATTCTTCCAACTGGAGCGCCGCCAGCGTGCTTGCGATCTGGATCATGTGGGCGCTCATGATGGCCGCGATGATGTTGCCGTCGGCACTGCCGATGATCCTGACCTTCGTCAATCTGAGCGTTCGCAGTGGAGAGCGGGCGCGGGGAGGCAGCTTTGTTGCAGCCTATTTGTTCGTCTGGGTCGTCTTCAGCGCGGGGGCTACGGCGGCACAGTGGGCACTACAGGCCATGGGCTGGGTCAATCCGATGATCGTCAGCACGTCGGCTTTACTGACTGCAGTGTTGCTGCTCGTCGCTGGTGTCTATCAGTTTTCGCGCCTCAAACAGGTATGCCTTTCGCGTTGCCGCACACCGATGGGTTTCCTGCTCGGGGAGTGGCGCGCTGGCTTGTATGGTGCCTTCGTAATGGGGGTGCGGCATGGCCTGATGTGCGTGGGCTGTTGCTGGGCGTTGATGGCCTTGCTTTTCGTGGGCGGGGTCATGAACCTCGCCTGGATCGCCGCGCTGTCGATTGCAGTCGCGATTGAAAAATTGGCGCCGAGAGGAGAACGACTGGCGTCGGCCCTGGGGCTTGGGCTGATTACGGCAGGTCTGGTCAAGTTGCTGGCCCTCGTGAGCTAGGCGCCAGCGGCCTGGGTGGCGAACCGGTAAGCCACTTGATGCGTGGAGGGCATGCGTTGGATGCATTGGAAATGCGCTTCGTGGTGCGCTGCGAAGCGGGCTTTCCGTCTATGCGCAATTGCCCGGCCTGAACTCTGTAAAAATCAGAACGATGAACAATATCTTGACGCGCATGAACGACGCAAGGCCGGCCGATGGCTGCGCTGCCTGAAGTAATGAGCACACCGTGCCCCTGCGGCCGCACCGCCACGAAGGCGACCCCTAAAAACAAGACGGCCAAAACCCAGCACCTGCCTTTCTCGGCCTGCTGCGGCCCGTACCTGAACGAAGCCACCGCCGTGCCAGCGCCCGATGCCGAGACGCTGATGCGCTCGCGCTACAGCGCTTTCGTGCTGGGCCGCCGTGACTATCTGCTGGCCACTTGGCATGCCAGCACCCGCCCCACCGAGCTCACACTCGACCCGGCTGCGAAATGGCTGGGGCTGGAAGTGCGCTCGCACCGGCCGCTAGACGCCAACCACGCGGAAGTGGCGTTCGTCGCCCGCTGCCGCGAGGGTGGTCGTGCGATTCGTTTGCACGAGCTAAGCCGATTCGTGCGCGAGCAGGGACACTGGTTTTACGTCGATGGTGACCAGTTTTAAGCCAAAAATGTCTTTTGCGCATGTTCTGCGTGCGTAAGCCGCTATTAAAAAGCGAGTAACCATGAAATTTGAAGCAATCTTGTTTGACTGCGATGGCGTGCTGGTGGACAGCGAACCGATCACCAACGGCGTGCTGCGCGACATGCTGGAAGAGGGCGGCTGGTCACTCACAGCCGCGGAATGTATGCGGGTTTTCGTCGGCAAGGCGGTGCGCGACGAACGGTCCCTGATCGAGTCGCGTACCGGCCGGCCGCTGACCGAGGACTGGATGGCCGAGTTCTACGCCCGGCGCAACGTCGAGTTGCAGGCCCACCTACAGGCCATTACCGGCGCGCACGAAGCGGTAGCCGCCGCACATGCCCATGTGGCGCAACGCATCGCCTGCGCATCGGGCGCGGACCGCTTCAAGGTGGAAATGCAGCTGGCCCAGGTGGGGCTGATGGACTATTTTGAAGGGCGCATCTTCAGCGGACACGAAATGCCGCGTTCCAAACCGGCGCCCGATGTCTATCTGGCCGCCGCAGCGCATTTGGGCGTACCGGGCCAGCAGTGTCTGGTGATCGAGGACACGTCCACAGGGGTCACGGCGGGCGTCGCTGCCGGAGCCACGGTGTGGGCCTATTGCCCGCTGCCCGAGTGCGGTCCGGCTCTATTGCAAGCCGGTGCCGGCCTCCTCTTCGCTCACATGGCCGACTTGCCGCCGCTGTTGGCAACCGCTTGAGCGATCTGTAGTGCCGGTTGCCTGTTTACCGGGCATCGTGTTGAAACCCCCATCGGGCGGCGATTTCGAGGGTTTTCCCTAGGCGTATGCACAAACTTGTCCACAGAAGTTGTGCACGAGCCGCCCGCGTCAGGCCAAAGGCTGGCCCAAACGCCTGAATTCAGCCGGGGATTGGCCGGTCCAGCCCCGAAAGGCGCGGATGAAGCTCTTTTCGTTTTGAAATCCCGCTGCCTCGGCCACCTGCTTGATGGGGCGGCCGGTGCGAAGCAACAGGTCCAGCGAGCAGGCTCGGCGAACGTCGTCTTTCAGGGACTGCAGAGACGCCCCTTCCTCTTTCAGTTGGCGGTGTAAGGTGCGCGGGGAGACGTGGAGCAGTGCCGCCAAGGCGTCCGCGCTGTGGGTCTGCGCCGGATGGGCCGCCAGTGCGTGGCGCACCCGCTGCACCAGCAGGCGGTCGCGCCGGTACTGCAGGACCGTGAGTGGCAAGGCGCGCTGCAGCATTTGTTGCAATGCGCGCTCATCCCGTCGCAGCGGCAAGGCCAGGTAGCGCGTGTCAAAACGAAGGGTGGTCAGCGAGGCGGCGAAAGCGATGGGGCCCGGAAACAGGATGCCGTACACATCGCAATGCGGCGGCGCTGTAAACGGAAATTGCGTGCCGAGCAGCGGAATGCGCGAGTCAATCAGCCAGCAGGCCAAACCGTGGATGTTTCTCAGTACCGATACCAGACAGAACTCCCGCAGAGCGCCCAAGTCCCGGTGTTCGGTAATGGACAACTTTGCCGTGTCGCCCTCCAACTCCAGCTTGAGCGTGATGTCCCCTGCAATCAGCCCGTGGTGCCGGCACCATCGCTTGAGCGCCACGCCCAGGCTGGGTGCACTGATGGAGGCCCGTGCCAGCATGCCGTAGCTGCCCCAAGGCAAGCGCCGGCTAAACCAGCCCAGCGCCTCATCGTCCAGTTCCTGCATGGCGGCGTCGGAAATACGCTCCATTTGCCAGGCAGTGATCCGCGACGCTGCGTCGAGCAGCGCAGAAGGCGCGATTTGTGCCTGCGCCAGCGCGCCGGCAGGGCTGATACCGCGGCGTTCATAAGCCAGCATGATCGCCAGCACAAAAGCCATTGGCGTCACGGCGGGGGCGCCGGCGGGGCGGGAACTGCTGGCAGAAGGCATGGTCAAGCGGGGCGTCATGGCTTGAAGTGTGCTCGTGGGTGGCACGATTTGCAACCTCTATGGCCAGTGGGAATCCGTCGCTGCTTCTATGCTTGGTCCATACTGTCCGCACCTGCCCATGGTGGCGGCCGCAAGGAGACAGAGATGAGCCAAGACCTTTTCGCATCGCCCCCCCTGACACGGAGTCTCGCCCGGGGTAACACCGACGTGCCGCTGATCGAGCAGCCGATCGGGGCTTATTTCGACACCATCGTGGCCCGCCATCCCGATCGCGAAGCGCTGGTGAGCGTGCACCAGCGCCGCCGCTACAGCTACCGCCAATTGCAGCGTGAGGCCAATCGTCTGGCCAGCGCCTTGCTCGGGCTCGGCTTGATGCCCGGCGACCGGGTTGGCATCTGGTCGCACAACAACGCCGAGTGGGTGCTGGTGCAACTGGCCACGGCCAAGGTGGGTCTGCTGTTGGTGAACATCAATCCGGCCTACCGCACGGCCGAAGTCGAATACGCGCTCAACAAGGTCAACTGCAAGGCCTTGGTGACCATGGCGCGCTTCAAGACCAGCGACTATCTCGGCATGCTGAGGGAGCTGGCGCCGGAATGGTCGCACGCAAAACCAGGCGAACTGGCCTCCATTGTTTTGCCGCACCTGAAAACCGTGATCTGGATTGACGAGCCCGGCCAGGGCGTTGAGCAGCCGGGCCTGCTCCGGTTTTCCGACCTGCTGAAACGCGGTGACCCGGACGACGCGCGCTTGACCGACATCGCCTATCAACTCAAGGCAAGCGACCCCATCAATATTCAGTTCACCAGCGGCACCACGGGCTTCCCGAAGGGCGCCACGCTGACGCACCGCAATATTCTGAATAACGGCTTTTTTATTGGCGAGGCCATGAAGCTGACCCCCGCCGATCGCTTGTGTATTCCGGTGCCGCTCTACCACTGCTTCGGGATGGTGTTGGGCAACCTGGCTTGCTTCACGCACGGCGCCACCATCGTCTACCCGAACGACGGCTTCGACCCGCTGACCGTACTTCAGACCGTGCAAGACGAGCAGTGCACTGGCCTGCACGGCGTTCCGACGATGTTCATTGCTGAACTCGACCATCCGCGTTTTAAAGAGTTCAACCTGTCCACCTTGCGCACCGGCATCATGGCCGGTTCGCCTTGCCCGATAGAAGTGATGGAGCGCGTGATGACCGACATGCACCTCCGTCAGATCACCATCGCCTACGGCATGACCGAAATCAGTCCGGTGAGTTGCCAGAGCTCCATCGACACGCCGCTGGACAAGCGCGTGTCCACCGTAGGTCTGGTGCAGCCTCACCTGGAGGTCAAGATTCGCAACCCCGAGAGTGGCGAAATCGTCCTGCCCGGGGTGTCGGGGGAGTTGTGCACGCGCGGCTACTCCGTCATGCACGGCTACTGGGACGATCCGGCGCGGACGCAGGAAGCGATCGACACCGAAGGCTGGATGCACACCGGCGACCTCGCCACCATGGACGCAGAGGGCTACGTCAACATCGTTGGCCGGATCAAGGACATGGTGATTCGGGGCGGCGAAAATATTTATCCTCGTGAGATTGAAGAATTCCTCTACCGCCATCCCAAGGTTCAGGACGTCCAGGTGGTCGGCTTGCCCGACAAACGTTTTGGCGAGGAACTGTGTGCCTGGGTCGTGACTCGGCCCGGCGAGACGCTGACCGAAGATGAAATCCGCGCCTTCTGCAAGGGCCAGATTGCGCACTACAAAATCCCGCGTTACATTCGCTTCGTGTCGGGCTTCCCCATGACGGTCACCGGAAAAATCCAGAAGTTCAAGATCCGCGACGAAATGAAAAACCAGCTCGGGCTGGAAGAAGATAAAACCGCTTGAAAGAAACCGGCTCCATGACCACGCTCGAAACCAAACTTAACGCCCGCTCCGCCGACTTCTGCGCCAATGCCGCCGCCATGCGCACGCTGGTGGACGACCTCACTGTTCAACTGGCCAAAGCTGCAGCAGGCGGCGGCGAGGCAGCCCGCGCCAAGCACACGGCACGCGGCAAGCTGTTGCCGCGCGATCGGGTGCAGATGCTGCTGGATCCCGGTACGCCTTTTCTGGAGCTGGCCCCGCTGGCTGCCTTGGGGATGTATCCCGATCGTGACGGCAGCGACAGCGCGCCTTGTGCCGGACTGATTACAGGTATCGGCCGCGTCAGCGGAGTTGACTGCATGATCGTGTGCAACGACGCCACCGTCAAAGGCGGCACCTACTATCCGCTCACGGTCAAAAAGCATTTGCGTGCCCAGGAAATTGCGCAGCAAAATAACTTGCCTTGCATCTATCTGGTGGATTCGGGTGGCGCGAACCTGCCGAATCAGGACGATGTATTTCCGGATCGCGACCACTTTGGCCGAATCTTTTTTAACCAGGCCAACATGAGCGCGCTTGGCATCGCACAGATTGCCGTGGTGATGGGTTCCTGCACCGCAGGCGGCGCGTATGTTCCCGCCATGAGCGATGAAAGCATCATCGTCAAGGATCAGGGCACCATTTTTCTGGGCGGGCCACCGTTGGTCAAAGCCGCCACGGGCGAAGTGGTCAGCGCCGAAGATCTGGGTGGTGGCGATGTGCATACTCGCCTTTCGGGCGTGGCCGATTATCTTGCAAAGAATGACCTGCACGCGCTGGCGCTGGCACGCAGCTCCATCAAGAATTTGAATAAAAGTAAAGCCTTGGCGCAATCAACCAGGCCGCCAACGGCGCCTAAATTTGGAGCGGAAGAACTCTACGGGATCATTCCAAAAGACACCCGCAAGCCGTTCGATGTGCGTGAAATTATTGCCCGCATCGTGGACGGCAGCGAATTTGACGAGTTTAAGGCGCGCTACGGCACCACGCTGATTTGCGGCTTCGCCCACATTGAAGGCATGCCAGTCGGCATCATTGCCAACAACGGCATTTTGTTCAGCGAGTCGGCGCTCAAGGCGGCGCACTTCATCGAACTATGCTGCCAGCGCAAGATACCTCTGGTGTTTTTGCAGAACATCACCGGCTTCATGGTGGGCCGAAAATACGAAAACGAAGGCATCGCCCGCAACGGCGCCAAGATGGTGACGGCAGTGGCCACGGCGGCGGTTCCCAAGTTCACAGTCATCATCGGCGGCAGTTTTGGCGCCGGCAACTACGGCATGTGCGGCCGGGCGTTTTCGCCACGCTTTCTTTGGATGTGGCCGAATGCGCGCATCAGCGTGATGGGCGGCGACCAGGCGGCTGGCGTGCTGGCGACGGTCAAGCGCGACGGTATCGAGGGCAAGGGCGGTACCTGGAGCGTGGAAGAAGAAGAAGCCTTCAAGGCACCGATCCGCAGCCAGTACGAGATTCAGGGCCACCCTTATTACGCGACCGCACGACTCTGGGACGACGGCGTCATTGATCCGGCCGATACCCGCCGGGTACTCGCGCTGGGCTTGAGCGCCTCGCAAAATGCACCGATTCCCGAGACGAAATTCGGCCTTTTCCGGATGTAGGCCATGACGACTGCACTCGAAACTACTCAAGATGGCGCGGTGCTGACGCTCACGCTCAGCCGCCCCGACATCCGCAATGCCTTCAACGACGAGGTAATTGCCGAAATCACCGCTGCGTTTCAGGATGCGGCCAGCCGTGCCGAGGTCCGCGCCGTGGTGCTGGCTGCCGTGGGCCCGGCCTTTTGCGCTGGCGCGGATCTGAACTGGATGCGCCGCATGGCCGACTACAGCCGCGCTGAAAATCTGGCTGACGCCGGAGCGCTGGCCGAGATGCTGCGGGTGATGTATGAATGCCCCAAGCCGACCATCGCCCGCATTCAGGGCGATGTCTATGCCGGTGGCATGGGGCTGGTGGCGGCTTGCGACATGGCGGTCAGCGTGGACAGCGCCAACTTCTGCCTGAGCGAGGTCAAGCTGGGATTGATTCCGGCCACCATCAGCCCGTATGTGATCCGGGCCATGGGCGCGCGGGCCGCCCATCGTTATTTTTTGACGGCCGAGCGCTTTGATGCGAAGGAAGCGCACCGCATCGGGCTCGTCCATGAAGTGGTGAGTGCCGACGCACTGGACGCCAAGGTAGCGGAAATGACCCACGCCTTAATCAACGTCAGTCCAAATGCCGTGCGGTCCTGCAAGCGGCTGGTGCAGGAGGTGGCCGGTCACGCGATTGACGTCCAGCTGATCGCCCGCACCGTCGAAGGCATCGCCGACATTCGCACCAGCAGCGAAGGCCGGGAAGGGGTTCAGTCCTTCCTGCAAAAGCGCAAGCCGTCCTGGCTGGCATGAGGCCGTTGATGAGCACGGAAGCCCGATCCCTTGCCCGTCCGTACCAGTATCGGCCGCGAACTGGCTTTGCCAGGCCGCAGGCGGGGCGGCCACTTCGGGGGGCAGCGCAGTACGCGAAGCGACAAGCGTGGGGGCCTTATGAATGCACTTGATACGGCTCAACTAATTGCTTTGGCGGGCGCGCTGGGCTGGGCCAGCGGTGTGCGGTTGTATCTGGTGGTACTGCTGACCGGGCTGGCCGGTTTCCTGGGCTGGGTAACGCTGCCGCAAGGCCTTCATTTGCTGGCGCATCCCGTGGTGCTGGGTGCCAGTGGCTTCATGGTATTCGTCGAGTTTTTTGCTGACAAGATTCCCGGACTGGATTCACTTTGGGATGTGGTTCATACCGTTATCCGCATCCCTGCGGGTGCCGCCTTGGCCGCAGGCGTTTTCGGGGCGGACAGTCACCTCATGGCGCTGGTGGCGGCGCTGCTAGGCGGCGCGCTGGCCGCCACCAGTCACTTGGCGAAGGCGACAACGCGTGCGGCCATCAACACTTCTCCAGAGCCTTTTAGCAATGTCGGCGCGTCTTTGCTTGAGGACGGAATGGTGCCGCTGGGCTTGTGGCTGGCGCTGGCGCATCCTTTTGTGTTTATGGTTTTGCTGGCGGCCACGCTGGTCTTCAGCGTCTGGCTGATTCGAATTTGTTGGCGATTTTTGACACAGCTTTTTGTTCGCGTCACCCGCATTTTTAGCGGCAAGTCCGATCCCGGATTGCCACCGGCTTTTTCCCTGAAGTCCCCTTTTTCAAAGAACGACAGACATGTTTAAAAAAATATTGATTGCGAACCGGGGCGAGATCGCCTGCCGCGTTGCGGCAACTGCCCGACGCATGGCCATCAAAACCGTTGCGGTGTATTCAGATGTTGATGCCGACGCCAAGCATGTGCGCTTTTGCGATGAGGCCGTACACATTGGCGGCAACGCGCCTAAAGACAGCTACCTGCGTTGGGAGCGAATCATTGCGGCGGCAAAGGCCACGGGTGCGCAGGCGATTCACCCCGGCTACGGATTTTTGAGCGAGAACGAAGAATTTGCGCAGGCCTGTGCCGACGCTGGTTTGGTTTTCATTGGCCCCCCGGCGTCTGCCATCAAGGCCATGGGTCTTAAAGCCGAGTCCAAGCGTCTGATGGAAACGGCGGGTGTGCCATTGGTGCCCGGCTACCACGGCAGTGACCAGTCGCCGGCCCTGCTGAAGCGTGAGGCGGATCGCATTGGCTACCCGGTCCTCATCAAGGCCAGTGCGGGCGGTGGCGGCAAGGGCATGCGGGCTGTGGCCAGGTCGGAAGATTTTGACGCGGCGCTGGCCTCCTGCAAGCGCGAAGCCATCAACAGCTTTGGTGACGACGCTGTGCTGGTGGAAAAATATGCGCAGCGTCCGCGTCACATCGAGATTCAGGTGTTCGGCGACAGCCACGGCAACTATGTGTACCTGTTCGAGCGGGACTGCTCGGTGCAGCGGCGCCATCAAAAAGTACTGGAGGAAGCTCCTGCTCCCGGTATGACCGAGGCCATGCGCCAGCAGATGGGCGCAGCTGCAGTGGCTGCAGCCCGCGCGGTGAACTATGTCGGTGCCGGAACGGTGGAGTTCATCGTTGAACAGCGCCCCGATGGCAGCATGAATTTCTTCTTCATGGAGATGAATACCCGGTTACAGGTGGAGCATCCAGTGACCGAAGCGATTACCGGGCTGGATTTAGTCGAGTGGCAACTCCGCGTTGCCGCGGGCCAGCCCCTGCCGCTCGCGCAAGACCAGCTGCGCATCAACGGCCATGCCATCGAGGCGCGTATCTGCGCCGAAAATCCTGAAAATAATTTTCTGCCGGCGACCGGTACTTTGCACGTTTATCAGAAGCCGGCCTGTACCAGCTTTGAGCGGGGCTTGGTTCGCGTGGACGATGGCGTGCGCCAGGGCGACACTATTTCTCCGTTCTACGACTCCATGGTGGCCAAACTGATCGTGCATGGCCAGACCCGTGAAGAAGCGCTCGCCAGACTGGACGACGCGCTGGCGCAAACCCGCATCGTTGGGCTCAACACCAATGTCCAGTTTTTGCGCCACGTGGTGCGTAGCCCTTCGTTTGCCCACGCTAATCTGGACACGGCGTTGATCCAGCGCGAAGAGGCGGGACTCTTCAAGCAGGAGCCGGTCGGCCTGGCCATGGCAGCGGCGGCCGCAATTGCTCACGCGCTCCTGAATGAAAAAAGCGATGAAGGTGCCGACCCCTTCAGCCACCGCGACGGTTGGCGCTCGCATGGCGTGACGCAGCGGCGTTTCGAGTTTGAATTTCACGGCGAACTTGCGCAAGCCGGCTTGACCTACTTACATGATGGCGCGCTGCGCCTGGAGGTGGGTGAGGTCTCGGGTCCGCTGCAGTTCTCCAAAGTGGAAAGTGGCGAGGGCGGCATCGACATCCAGTTTGCCGGCCAGCGCTTAACCGCCGCGGTTTACCGGCAAGGCGAGGTTGACCACGTCTTCACAGCGCGGGGGGCGACGCAGATCAGCGCCATTGATCTGCTCGCCCACGCCGGTGAGAGCCATGCCGAGGTCGGCCGCCTGACCGCGCCCATGCCCGGCAAAGTCGTGTCTTTTTCGGTCAAGGTGGGCGACAAGATCAGCAAGGGCCAGCCACTGGCGGTGATGGAAGCCATGAAAATGGAGCACACCATTGCCGCACCCGCCGATGGCGTGGTGCAGGAATTGTTGTATGCGCCGGGCGACCAAGTGGCGGAGGGATCCGAGCTGCTCAAAATAACCGTTTAAGTTTTTACGGACGACTGCGATGCGAATTAGCTTTTGTTGTACCGATACCAAGGCCCAGCCGTGGCTGGATGGCTTGCAGGCTGCGTTGCCGGGTGCGGTGGTTGAGGTCTGGTCCCCGAGCGCCCCCCTGGCGGACTTTGCGGTGGTCTGGGCGCCGCCCCAGCAGTTTCTGGAGGAGCAGACCCAGCTCAAGGGCATCTTCAATATTGGCGCCGGTGTAGATGCCCTGATGAAACTGCGACTGCCCGACGGCGTCCCGGTCGTCAGGCTGGACGATGCGGGCATGTCGGTGCAGATGGCGGAGTATGTCTGCCATGCGGTGATTCGCCATTTCCGTGAATTCGACCGCTATGAGGCCGATGTGGCCAACGGCAAATGGTCTTACCGCAAGCCTTGTTTGCGGCAAGATTTTTCGGTTGGCGTCATGGGTCTTGGCGTGCTGGGCGAGCGCGTCAGCCGCGCACTGACTCAGTTTGAGTTTCCGGTGATGGGTTGGAGCCGCTCCGCCAAAGCGATTCAGGGCGTGCAATGTTTTGCGGGCGAAGCGGGCTTTCACGACTTTCTGGCGGCCACGCGCATTCTGGTTTGCCTGCTGCCGCTGACCGCAGACACGGAGGGCATCCTGCGCCATGACACGCTGGCCCGATTACAACCGGGGGCTTATGTTATCAATGTGGCGCGCGGCAACCATCTGATCGATCAGGATCTGATTGCGCTGATTGACAGCGGCCATTTGGCGGGCGCCACCCTGGATGTGTTTCGCACCGAACCCCTGCCCGCCGCGCATCCTTTTTGGACGCACCCCAAAATTACCGTGACGCCGCACACCTCGGCCCGAACACTGCGCGAAGAAAGCATTGCGCAGATTGCCGGGAAAATCCGGGCACTGCACACTGGCGCGCCGATTGCCAGCCTTGCCGGTGTGGTTGACCCTAAAAAAGGATACTGAGGCCATGAAACTACCTTCCCGAGTCAAACTCGTCGATGTCGGCCCCAGAGACGGTTTGCAGAACGAAAAAGCACCCGTACCTGCGGCTGTGAAAATCGAACTGGTGCACCGCCTGCAGGACGCTGGCCTGACAGAAATTGAAGTCACCAGTTTTGTCTCGCCAAAATGGGTGCCGCAAATGGCCGACGCCGCCGAGGTGATGGCCGGAATACGCCGCAAGCCGGGTGTGCGTTATTCGGTACTGACGCCGAATATGAAAGGCTTTGAAGCGGCCGTGGCACCAGCGCGTGCGCTTTGGCCCGATGAAATTGTGGTGTTTGGCGCGGCCAGCGAGGCCTTCAGTCAGCGAAATATCAACTGCTCGATTGCAGAAAGCATCGAACGTTTTCGGCCCGTGGTGCAGGCGGCGAAAGCCGCCAATATTTATGTTCGCGGCGCTATCTCGTGCGCTGTGGGATGCCCTTATGAAGGCGAAGTTGCCCCTGAGCGCGTGGCGCTGGTGGCGCGCCTGATGAAGGACATTGGAGTTCAGCACATCGGTGTGGCCGATACGATTGGCGTAGGGACGCCCGTCAAGGTGCAGCGCGCGATGGAGGCCGCTCTCCAGCATTACGACCTCAACGACGTGTCGGGTCACTTCCACGATACCTACGGCCAGGCGTTGGTCAACACGCTGGTCTGTCTGCAAATGGGAGTCTGGCAATTTGACACTTCGTCCGCCGGACTGGGAGGATGTCCCTACGCCAAGGGCGCCACCGGCAACGTGGCCACCGAAGACGTGGTGTATCTGCTCCAGGGCATGGGAATCGAGACCGGCATCGATCTGGAAAAACTGATCGATGCGGGAAAATTTATCAGCGATTTTCTGGCGCGTAAACCCAACTCTCGCGCAGCGACCGCTTTGCTGAACCAAAGAGCGAACTGATGTGCGGCTCGGAACTTACAGCACTGCCTGACGGCGTTCAGCGGGTGGCGGCAGTGCTACAGGCCCAGGGTCATGCGCATGCCCCGGTCATGCTTCAGGGCGCGGCGCGCACCGCGCAGCAAGCGGCAGACGCGCTCGGGGTTGCGGTGGGGCAGATTGCCAAGAGCATTATTTTCCGCCGCAAGTCGGACGACGTTGCCGTGCTTGTGGTGACCTCTGGCGACCAGCGGGTAGATGAAAAAAAGGTCGAGGCGATGGTCTGTACAGACGGTAAACGGCTCGCGCGCGCCGACGCGGATTTTGTGAAAACCCGGACCGGTTTTTCGATTGGCGGTGTGTCGCCACTCGCGCACGCCACCCCCTCGGTCACCTTGATTGACCAGTCGCTCTTTCGCTTTGACGAAATATGGGCGGCGGCCGGACATCCGCATGCGGTATTTCAGCTTTCGCCGCAACAGCTTCAATTACTGACGGGCGCACCCGTGGCCGATCTGGCGGTGGATACGCCGGTTGAGGCGGAGGACGCGCAAAGAGCTATGCAACGCGCAATCACGTTGGTCCGCTTGCGGGCTCGGTCAGTAGGCGCTGCCGCTGAGGTACCGTCCCCCTGCATTTCAATCTGCCGCATGAGCGCCACCAACGGATTGTGCGAAGGCTGTTTCCGCACGGGTGACGAGATCGCCGCCTGGAGTCAGGCTAGCGAGGAAGGTAAACGCGCAATCTGGCGAACGATTGAACAGCGCATGACGGCGATTCAACCATGACTGTGCAGGGTGAGGCAGTTTCGCAGCCGGCTCAGCAGCAGCCGGTAAATCCGCCCGCCGAAGAAAGCATGAAGCACCTCACGTGCTATCTCGACTTTATTTCGCCATACGCTTATCTGGCGTTCGAGCTGCTGCCTGAAGTCCTGATGGGGCTGAGCTACACCGTCCGCTACAGGCCCGTGCTGTTCGCCGGCATGCTCAAACACCATGGCCAATTGGGACCTGCAGAGATTGCCCCCAAGCGTGACTGGACCTACCGTCAGGTGCTGTGGCTGGCCCACAGCCGGGGCATTCCGCTTCAACTCCCGGCCAGCCACCCCTTTAATCCCCTGGCCCTGTTGCGGCTCGCCGTGGCGTGCAGTCCGGAGGGCGACCCGGGTGCGCCCAATCGATTCGTTTGCGAAACCATCTTTCGCCACGTCTGGCGAGGTGGTGCCGCGGCCGACGATGCGGGGCGGCTCGATTCGTTGGTGCAGCAGTTGGCCATCATGCCCCATGCCATCGCGCGCGACGCACAGGGCCCGGTGCACAGTGAGGCGGTCAAGGCACAGCTCAAAAAAAATACCGTGGAGGCAATCGCGCAGGGTGTCTTTGGCGTCCCTGCTTTTGTAGTCGGCGACAAGCTATTTTGGGGGCTGGATTCGCTTCCCATGCTCCGTGAGTACCTCCATGGTGCTCCCTGGTTTGACGGACCCGACTGGAATGCCGTAACCAACGTGGGGGCGGGCGTGCAGCGTTAAGGAAGCCGGTTCGCGCCATTGGTAAAAATAGCGCGAACAATCCTTCATTTCATTTTCAGTTCAAAGCGATACTTTGTGGCGTAGCACTGCCGCAGTGCTGCGCGCCTTGAATGAATTGAAAAATGGAATAACCCGGGGAGTTTGGCATGCCTAGCGCCTTTAATTTTTTGGCTTCTCCGTTCGACTGCCTGACCCTGGAAGAGCAGCGGCTGGTGCGTGTCAACGTGGACGTGGCCTACTTTCCCCAGGGCGAAACTATCCTCGCCCTGGGTGTCCAGCCTAGCCATCTGTTTGTCATCATTAAAGGCTTTGTTCAGCAGTTTGACGCGAACGAGGTCGTCACAACCTACGGCCCCGATGATTGCTTCGATGGGCGGGGGCTGGTGTCGGGCAAGGTCAGCAGCCGGTTTGTGGCCGTGGAAGAAGTCGTAGCCTACCAATTGGCCAAGCAGACGGTCAGTGACCTGATTGCGGGCAATGCCACCTTTGGCGCTCTGCTATTTTCAGATCTATCCAACAAGCTCAGCGCCCTGTCCGAACGGCAAAGTCGGCACGAATTGCAGTCCCTGACGATGGCCCGGGTTGACGAGGCTCTTGTGCGCCCCGCGCATTTCGTGGAGGCGGACACCAGTATTCTGGAGGTCGTCAAACACTTTCAGACGCTACACACCGCCACCGTGCTGGTGCGAGACCGGCGTGTGAATCCCCCGGCGCTGGGCATCTTTACCTCGACCGGTCTGCAGCGGGCGATTTTGCACGGTATGCCGCTAGACCGCTTGCCCGTGGGTGAATTGGCTAATTTTTCACTGATCAAGGTGCGGCCGAGCGACCAACTGGGGGAGGCGCTGGCGGTCATGATCAAGCACAAGGTGCGCCGGGTGGTGGTGAGTGAAGGCGAAGAGGTCATTGGCGTGCTGGAGGCGTTGGACCTCTTCAGTCACCTGTCCAACCAGTCGTATCAGATCAATATCCAGATTCTCAACGCCCAGGACGTGGCCACCTTGAAGCTGGCGGCGGGACAGATCACCCGGCTTATTTCGCTGCTGCACAGCAATGGCACCAAAGTCAATCTGATTGCCCGGCTAGTGCAAGAACTGAATGCCAAGTTGTTTGAGCGGACCTGGCAACTGCTTGCGCCAGCGGATCTGGTGGCCAACAGCTGTCTGTTCGTGATGGGCAGTGAGGGCCGCGGTGAGCAACTACTCAAGACTGATCAGGACAACGGGCTGGTGTTGCGCGATGGCTATGTCTGCTCGGTGGATTTGGCGGACGTGTGTCGACAATTTTCACAGGCGCTGGCCGATTTTGGTTACCCCGTGTGCCCCGGCAACATCATGGTCAGCAACCCGCATTGGCGTCAGAGCGTGACGGATTTCAGTCAGATGGTGCGTTTGTGGGTAATGGCGGGCAGCCCGGATAGTCTGATGGCATTGGCAGTCTTCCTGGACGCCCACGCCGTCTGTGGGGATACGGCGCTGCTGGATCAGGTGCGTGCGGCGGTGTATGAACTGACGGCCGACAACGACGCCATGTTGGCGCGTTTTGCCTCGTCCATCAATGCTTTCGGGACTGGCAGCGGTTTGTGGAATCGCCTGCTTTCGCTCGGTGATCAACGCAAAGAGGTACTGGACATCAAAAAAGTGGGCACCTTCCCGCTGGTGCACGGCATACGTAGCATGGCGCTGGCGCAGCGCATCAGCGCCACCACCACGACCGACCGCGTCGAGGCCCTGACCGAGGCGGGAAAACTCCCTCAAAAACTGGCCACTGATCTGATCGATAGCCTGCATTTTTTCATGGGACTGAAATTGAAAGTGGGGCTGCAGCAGTTGGCAACAGGGCATGCGGCAACCGGTGACATTCAGATGGAAAAGCTCAGCAGCCTGGACCGCGACTTACTCAAAGACACGCTTGGCGTGGTCAAGCAGTTCAAGACGCTGCTCAACCAGCGGTTTCATCTGGAGGCCCTGTGAAGGGATCCCACCTGTCGCCCTTGGCCTGGGCCGCAGCACTCAAGCGCGAATGGATGCTGTACCACTTGGGCGACCAACGGTTTCGGTTTATGTGGGACCAGCCGCCGCACAACGAGTGGGTGGCGATAGATTGCGAAACAACCGGGTTGAACGTCAAAACCGACGCCATCATTTCAATCGGCGCGGTGCGCATCCTGGGCAATCGGGTCATGACCAGCGAAAGTCTTGAGTTGCTGGTGCGCCCGGAAAAGAAGCACTTTTCAGCAGACAGTGTGCGGGTGCACCGCCTGCGTGAGCAGGATGTGGCGCAAGGCATCACGGCTGACGAAGCCGTGATGAAACTGATGCACTTCATCGGCAGTCGGCCCCTGGTGGGCTACTACCTGGAGTTTGATGTGGCGATGATCAACCGGGTGCTGTTTCCGATACTGGGCATGGGATTGCCCCAGGCCAAAATCGAGATTTCGGGTCTTTACTACGATTACAAATATCAGCAGCTGCCTTCACTGGTGCGCGACAGCGGCGCGATCGACCTGAGATTCGACAGCCTCATCAAGGACCTGGGCCTGCCACTGTGGCCAGCGCATGATGCCCTGAACGACGCGCTCATGGCGGCGTTGGCTTTTTTAAAATTGAAGCAGTTAAAGCCGACGTAAATCCAGTGCCGGCGTGAGCAAAAAAAAAGCCGGGCAGATGCCCGGCTTTTTTAGAGGGTTAGACCGGTTGGGTTCAATGGCCTGAAGAAACTGAAGCGCCAAGACCTGTCTCCGAGCGCACCTGCTGCGCCTTGTACAGGCCACGTTCCTTAGCCGCTTGAGGGCTGCGGTCGAGCACCGAGAAGAGCCACACGCCGACAAAGCCAATCGTGATCGAGAACAAGGCCGGCGAGGAATACGGGAACATGGCCGAGCCCTTGGGATTTCCCAGCACGGCTTCCCATACGGAGGGCGACACGACCGTCAAGCCGACGGAAGAAATCAGTCCCAAGAAGCCACCAATCACAGCACCTTTGGTGGTGCAGTCTTTCCAGAGAACGGACATGAACAGCACCGGGAAATTGGCAGACGCTGCAATCGCAAAAGCGAGCGACACCATGAAGGCGATGTTCTGCTTTTCAAAGGCAATACCCAGGCCCACGGCGATCACGCCGAGTACCACCGTCGTCATGCGTGAAACCTTTAATTCCGAAGCGCTGTCGGCGTTGCCTTTTTTAATCACGGTGGCATACAGATCGTGCGAGACGGCGGACGCACCCGACAAAGTCAGGCCCGCCACCACCGCCAGAATGGTTGCAAAAGCCACCGCTGAGATAAAGCCGAAGAAGACGTTGCCACCGACTGCTTTGGCCACCAGAACGGCCGCCATGTTGGCCGAGCCGCCACCACCTTTGATGATGCCGGTGGCTGTATTTGCAAACTCAGGGTTGGTCAGAACCAGCGTGATGGCACCAAAGCCGATGATGAAGATCAGCACGTAAAAGTAGCCGATCCACGTCGTCGCCCAAAATACCGATTTGCGGGCTTCCTTGGCATCCGGCACGGTAAAGAAACGCATCAGGATGTGGGGCAGACCGGCGGTACCGAACATCAGCGCCATACCAAAAGAGATGGCTGAAATCGGATCCTTCACAAAGCCTCCGGGGCCCATGATGGCCAAGCCTATTTTGGCGGCTTCTTCCGGTGCTTTGCCGCCATTGGCTGCGAGTTGGGTTTTAACTTCGACGCCTTTGGCAAACAGGGCCTCAAAGCTGAAGCCGAACTGCGACATGACCATGAACGCCATGAAGGTCACGCCAGCGAGCAGCAGGCAGGCCTTGATGATCTGCACCCAGGTGGTGGCCGTCATGCCGCCAAACAGCACGTAAACCATCATCAGCGCACCGACGATCACAACGGCGATCCAGTAATCCAGGCCAAACAACAGCTTGATCAGGGCGCCAGCTCCCACCATCTGTGCAATCAGATAAAACGCGACCACTACCAGCGTGCCCGAAGCCGCAAAAATGCGGATGGGCGTTTGCTGGAAGCGATAACCGGCGACGTCGGCAAAAGTGAATTTACCGAGATTGCGCAGGCGCTCAGCCATCAGGAAAGTAATTACGGGCCAGCCGACCAAAAAGCCGATCGAGTAAATCAGCCCGTCGTAGCCCGACGCCATCACGGCGGCAGAAATTCCCAGAAAAGAGGCGGCCGACATATAGTCGCCCGCAATGGCCAGGCCATTCTGGAAGCCGGTAATGCCACCGCCACCGGTGTAGAAATCGGCTGCAGATTTAGTTCTGGCAGCGGCCCATTTGGTGATGAACAGCGTGCCGACCACAAAAAGAGCGAACATGCTGATCGCCACCCAATTGGTCGGTTGCTTGTCAACCTGTCCCAGGTCGGCCCCTGCGGCTTGTGCAGCGGCGGCTGCCAGCAGCGCCGTCAACGCGGCCAGGAATTGGAGTCCAGCCTTCATTTGGAAGCCTCTTTCAAAATTTCAGCGGTCAGGCGGTCGTATTCGCCGTTTGCACGACGAACATAAATGCCGGTAATAACAATGGTAAAAATAATCACGCCCAAACCGATGGGAATACCCAGGGACGTGACGCCGGCACCGATCGGCTGCGCCAAAAATGGCTTGTCGAATGCAATCAGTGCGATGTAGCCGTAGTACACCACCATCATGATGATGGTCAGCAACCACCCAAATGAATTCCGTTTTCTGCGTAGCTCGTGGTACTTCGGATTGGCCTCTATTTTGGCCACAACAGGATCACTCATATGTTTCCTCCGACTGGTGAAGTCAATATTGACAACTGCCCGGGACGGGCACTGCAAGACGTGAATTTTGTGGGGAGGTACTGACCAAGTCCTTACGTTTTTACCGCTGTAACGTTAGGACATTCCCTAATGCGCTGCAGGCTGAAAAAGGGAGTTAAGGCGGGGTTCACCGCTGATTTATCGCAATGAGAAATGACCCGTTAGGGTTAATGCCTGATATGTAAGTTGATATTCAGTTTCACGTAAGTTGCCGGCGGATTGGCGTCAGAACCGGGTCAGCACGGGATCGGATAGTAATGCTCAGCACCTGTTCGGGGTGATGCGATTAACTACTACAGGAGACATAAAAATGGCAATAACAGCACCCAACCGGCCGATGACGCCGGAAGAGAAAAAGGTGATCTTTGCGTCGTCACTCGGTACAGTTTTCGAGTGGTACGACTTTTATCTTTACGGCACCCTGGCCGTGATCATCGGTAACCAGTTCTTTTCGGCCCTTGATCCCGCTTCGCGCACCATCTTTTCGTTGCTGGCGTTTGCTGCCGGCTTTATCGTGCGGCCGTTTGGCGCGCTGGTGTTCGGGCGTTTGGGCGACATGATTGGCCGCAAGTACACCTTTCTGGTCACCATCCTGATCATGGGCTTGTCAACTTTTATAGTGGGTCTGCTGCCCAGTTATGGCTCGATTGGCGTGGCCGCGCCAATTATCCTGATCGCTCTGCGCATGTTGCAAGGGTTGGCGCTCGGCGGTGAATATGGCGGCGCCGCCACTTATGTTGCAGAGCACTCGCCGGCTGGGCGACGTGGTTTCTTCACTTCCTGGATCCAGACCACGGCGACGGCGGGCCTGCTGTTGTCGCTGGTGGTGATTCTGGGTGTGCGTACGGTGATCGGCGAAGCCGCTTTTGCCGACTGGGGCTGGCGCATTCCCTTCCTGGTCTCCATCCTGCTGCTGGCCGTTTCGGTTTACATCCGCCTGAGCATGAATGAATCGCCTGCCTTCACCAAGATGAAAGCGGAAGGCAGGACGTCCAAGGCGCCGTTGTCCGAGT
Source organism: Polaromonas sp. (assembly GCF_012927485.1). Classification (GTDB taxonomy): domain Bacteria; phylum Pseudomonadota; class Gammaproteobacteria; order Burkholderiales; family Burkholderiaceae_C; genus Polaromonas. The sequence continues at coordinate 60,003 of NZ_JABBPC010000036.1, forward strand.
CATTCGGACAGTGGAAGAATCTCAAGATCGTTATTCTGGCGCTGATTGGCCTGACCGCCGGCCAGGCGGTGGTCTGGTACACCGGGCAGTTTTACGTGCTGTTTTTTCTCATGGGTTCCCTGAAGGTTGACGGTGTCCTGGCGAACTTGCTGGTGGCGGCCTCGCTGATCATCGCCACACCGTTCTTTGTGATATTCGGGTCGCTGTCTGACAAGATTGGCCGAAAGCCCATCATCATGGCGGGTTGTTTCTTGGCCGTAGTCACTTATTTCCCGGTTTTCACTGCCCTGACCAAGGCCGCCAATCCCGATTTGGCAGCCGCCCAAGCCAAAAACAAGGTCGTGGTGACCGCTGATGCGCGGGAATGCTCGTTTCAGTTCAACCCCACCGGGACCGCCAAATACACCAGCTCGTGCGATATTGCCAAGCAGGTGCTCTCCGCCAACTCGGTGAGCTACGAAAATGCAGCGGGGGCAGCGGGTGAACCCGCCACTATCCGGATTGGTGAGACGGTCATCACGAGCTATAAATCTGCCGGATTGTTGGCTGATGACGCGAAGAAGAAAGACATCGAATTCAAGAAGGCGACCGCTGACGCCCTGAAGGTTGCCGGCTACCCCGCCAAAGCAGATCCGGCCAAGGTGGACAAAGTGACCCTCGTCCTCCTCCTCACCTATCTGGTGATTCTGGTCACCATGGTTTATGGCCCGATCGCGGCAATGCTGGTCGAGATGTTCCCGACCCGCATTCGTTACACCTCCCTGAGCCTGCCCTACCATATCGGCAACGGCTGGTTTGGCGGCTTGCTACCGGCGACGGCACTGGCCATCGTGGCGCAGACCGGCAATATGTACAACGGTCTTTGGTATCCGATTGTGGTGGCCGCGATGACGCTGGTGGTCGGCACGCTGTTCGTCAAGGAAACCAAGGACGTGGATATTTACGCCAACGACTGATGGGTTTTGCATCCGCCTGGGCTCCAAATCGTCCACGCTGATCAGAACCACTTTATAAAGGTGAACAGGCCCCCGTCATCATTTGCCGGGGGCTTGTTTCTTTTGGCAAAAGATTTTGTGAAAGACGGGTGGGGTATTTACTGTATTGGCAGATCTGGCACTGTATATAGTCAGTCAAGCCAACGATTTTTAGCCGCAAAACGGACAATCGGGGGGAGAAGAAATAGATTGAATTAAAATGAGGTGGGGCATCACTACATGACGATGTCGCTGAACGCCGTCCTCCGCAAGGGGGTGTCCACCGCGCGTTGACAGGAGACACAATGATGATTTATTCGAAGACGGAGTTGGGTCAAACTGCCTTGCGCGATCGTTCCCTCGGGCTAACCCCCCGGCAGCGCTCGGCATTCATCATGTTCGATGGCAAACGCAGCGCGGATGACGTCCTCAAGGCGACTGCTGGCTTGGGGGTCACGGCAGAGGATGTGAGTCACCTGGTGGAACTCGGTCTGCTGGTGGTCAGCGCAGTCGTATTGCCTCCTTTACCCGGGCCCCAACTGGTACCCGCTTCCGCGCAAAGTGTTGCCGGAGCGCCCAGCCTGGATGCGCAAGCGCATTATTTAAGGGCCTACCCGATTGCTATCCGGCTCACCGCGAGTTTGGGTTTGCGCGGCTTTCGGCTTAATCTGGCGGTCGAAGCCGCAAGCGATGTGACCAAGCTCAAAGAGTTGGCCCCAAAAATCAAGGAAGCCGTCGGCACCGAGAAGTTCAAGGAACTGGAAACTGCGCTGTTTGACTGAGGTGGCGTAGCGGAAGCGATTTTTCGACCTGAAAGACCCCGGCTTCGCGCTTGAACCGGGGCGGGGGCTTCACTGCGTAGATCCGAATTGGCTTGCTATCGCCGTCAATGGCCGACCGCTTGGCAAAACATTGCTTGATGGAAAGACGGGCGTTTAACCCCACGCTTAACGTCTACGAGCCCCCTGTCTAGAATATCTGACCTCTTCAGGAAAGCACCCATCCATGTCCCAGGGAACCATCCGCATTCGCGGAGCGCGCCAGCACAACCTAAAAAATCTTGATCTGGATATACGTACCGGTGAAATGACGGTGGTAACCGGGCCCAGCGGATCAGGAAAGTCTTCGCTGGTGTTTGACACGCTGTTTGCCGAAGGCCAGCGACGCTATGTGGAGACGTTTTCGGCCTACGCGCGGCAGTTTCTGGACCGCATGGACAAGCCCGCAGTGGATAAGGTGGAAGGGGTGCCCCCGGCGATCGCGATTGACCAAACCAATCCGGTGCGCAGTTCGCGTTCTACCGTGGGCACCATGACAGAGCTGAATGATCACCTGAAGCTGTTGTACGCACGGGGCGCGCAGCTGTTTGACAAGCAGACCGCGCAAGGCGTTCGTCATGACACGCCTGAGTCCATTTATGCCGAGTTGATGTCTCGCACCGGTCACAGCGACCCCAGGGTAGTCATCACTTTTCCGGTTGAACTTCCGGGCAACACCAGTCCCGAGCAACTCGAACAATGGCTATCGGCCAGCGGCTTCACGCGCGTGCATGCGGAACGCGAGCTCTCCACCCCCGCCGGGCCGCACAAACTGCTGGATGTTGTGGCCGACCGCGTGCGCCTGCACACCGCCGAAAAGGTGCGGGTGATGGAGGCGATCGAAACGGCACTCAAGCGCGGCGGTGGTCGTGTCAATGTGTACGTGCAGCAGGGCGCGGACGGAGGGGGAGAGCCCGATGAAATGTGGCGCTTTTCTACCGGCCTGCATTGCCCTGAAAGCGATCTGCGCTACGCCGATCCGACCCCTTCTCTGTTTTCCTTTAACTCGGCGATGGGAGCCTGCGAAATCTGCAAGGGCTTTGGTCGGGTGATCGGTGTGGATTACGGGCTGGTGATTCCCAACGACAAGCTCACGCTGCGTGCTGGCGCCATCAAGCCCATGCAGACGCCTGCCTGGAAAGAAGCGCAAGACGACCTGATGCGTCATGCTGAAGCCGCAGGCATTCCCCGCGACACGCCCTGGTACAAGCTCACGCCGGAGCAGCAGGGTTGGGTGATCAACGGGTCTCCTAATTGGAACGGAAAGTGGAACCAGCATTGGTTTGGCATCAAACGGTTCTTCGGCTACCTGGAAAGCAAAGCTTACAAAATGCACATTCGCGTGCTGCTGTCCAAGTACCGCAGCTACACGCCTTGCGAAACCTGCGGGGGCGCACGCCTCAAGCTTGAATCCCTGCTTTGGCGGCTCGGTTCCAAAGCCGCCGCCGATGCCGTGCTGCCACCCAGCCAGCGCTTCATGCCGGTGGGTGTGCATTGGAGCCGCGAGCAACTCGAATTCTTGCCGGGTCTGTGCGTGCATGACCTGATGCGGTTGCCGATAGACCGCCTGCGGAAATTTTTCGACGAATCGGGGATGTCGGTGAGGGGCGACGATGCCGAGAAGAACGCCCTCAAATCACTCTTTGAGGAAATCCGAACGCGTGTGAAGTACCTCTGCGATGTGGGTATCGGCTACCTCACGCTAGACCGGCAGAGCCGCACGCTCTCGGGCGGGGAAGTGCAGCGCATCAATCTAACGACGGCACTCGGCACTTCGTTGGTGAACACGTTGTTTGTGCTGGATGAGCCTTCGATCGGCTTGCACCCGCGCGACATGGGCCGCATTACCCAAGCCATGCACCGGCTGCGCGACGCCGGCAATACCTTGGTGGTGGTCGAACACGATCCGGCCGTGATGCTGGCGGCCGACCGGATGATTGACATGGGTCCCGGCCCCGGGGAGAAAGGCGGCGAGATCGTGTTTGACGGTACGCCCGAAGACTTGAAGCACGCCGATACCCTCACAGGGGCTTACCTTGGGGGGCGCAAGCAGGTGAGCATGGGCTTCAAACGCGCCGTGACCGACAACACGCCCCGCCTTATTCTGGAAGGCGCCCGTGACCACAACCTGAAAAATCTCACGATTGAGTTTCCGCTGCAGCGCCTGGTGTGCGTGACCGGGGTGAGCGGCTCTGGAAAGTCCACCTTGATGCAGGACATCCTTGCCCCGGCATTGCTGCGCCAGTTTGGCAAGGCTACTGAAACGCCGGGTCTGCACGATCGGTTGATGGGCGCCGACCACCTGACGGACGTGGTGTTTGTCGATCAGTCGCCCATAGGCCGGACGGCGCGCTCCAATCCGGCCAGCTACGTAGGTGCCTGGGACGCCGTGCGTGAACTGTTTGCACAGGCACCGCTGGCCCGGCAGCGCGGCTACACCGCCTCGAAATTCAGTTTTAACAATGGTGATGGGCGTTGCCCGACCTGCGGTGGTTCAGGGTTTGAGCATGTGGAAATGCAGTTTCTGAGCGACGTGTACCTGCGCTGTCCGGACTGTGACGGCAAACGTTACCGGCCCGAAATTCTTGAAGTCACGATCGAGCGCAAGGCCATCGGCCAGCTCAAACCGGTTCTGCTGAGTGTGTCCGATGTACTGGAACTCACCGTGAGCGAAGCCATCCAGCTGTTTGCGCAGGACCGGGAAGTGGTCCGCGCACTGCAACCCATTGTCGAGGTCGGACTGGAATATGTGAAGCTGGGCCAGCCCGTTCCAACGCTGTCGGGCGGGGAAGCCCAGCGGCTCAAGCTCGCAGGATTTCTGGCGGGTGCCAGTAAAACTGCGAGCGCCAGCAAGCAAGCGCTGGCGCTCAGGAATCCCAGCCGCGGCACGCTTTTCTTGTTCGACGAGCCGACTACCGGCCTGCATTTCGACGATATTGCCAAACTCATGCGAGCGCTGCGCCGGTTGCTGGAAGCGGGACATTCCCTGATCATCATCGAGCACAATCTGGATGTGATCCGGTCTGCCGACTGGCTGATTGATCTGGGGCCTGAAGGCGGTGAAGCCGGTGGCTTGCTGGTTGCAGAGGGTACGCCTGAAGAGGTGCGGCAGCATCCTACCTCGCACACGGGCAAGGCGTTGCGCGACTATGAGCAGGCCATGGGTCAAGTGCACAAAGTTGAGGAATCGCGGCCCAGAGTGTGGGCGACCCGCCCGGCTTTCTCGAACCTGATCCAGATCGTTAACGCCAAGGAACATAACCTCAAAAACCTGTCGGTGGATATTCCCCGCGGCAAGTTCAATGTGGTCACGGGCGTGTCCGGTTCGGGCAAATCCACGCTGGCCTTTGATATTTTGTTCAACGAAGGCCAGCGGCGTTATCTGGAGTCGCTGAATGCCTATGCGCGCAGCATTGTGCAGCCGGCGGGACGCCCTGAAGTCGACGCGGTGTACGGCATTCCACCCACCGTGGCGATTGAGCAGCGCTTGTCCCGCGGAGGGCGAAAGTCCACCGTCGGCACCACTACCGAAGTCTGGCATTTTTTACGCTTGCTTTACGTCAAGTTGGGCGTGCAGCACTGCACCAAAGACGGCGCGGCGGTGATGCCGCAGAGCCCTGAAAGCATTGCCGCCCAGATCCTTAAAACCTACCGTGGTCAACACATTGGTCTTTTGGCCCCGCTGGTGATCAACCGCAAAGGCGTCTACACAGAATTGGCTGACTGGGCGCGCCCGCGCGGCTACACCCATTTGCGCGTCGATGGCGAGTTCTTGCCCACGACCGGTTTTCCGCGCATCGATCGCTTTAAGGAGCACACCGTCGAGTTGCCGATTGCGGACATCCACGTGACACCTGACAACGAAGCCGCGTTGCGGCTGGCTCTGGCCACTGCGCTGGAGCATGGCAAAGGCGTGGTGCACGTGCTGGCACCGCTCAGTGGCTTGCAGGCTGCGATGGCGGCGGGAGTCAGCACCAAACATCTCGGTCAATTAGAGGCCTTCTCAACCAAGCGCGCTTGCCCGGTTTGTGCCACCTCGTACCCCGAGCTGGACCCGCGGATGTTCAGCTACAACAGCAAACACGGCTGGTGCCCGGACTGCGTGGGTACGGGCGTCAAGCTCACGAAAGACCAGCGCAAGGTTTTCGACGATTCAGTCATGGATGATGACAACAAGGGGCGCGAGCAGAGCTTGAACGCCTATGGCGGCGAATCCGAGGTCGATGATGTGGCGAATACGGTCTGCCCCACGTGCGAGGGATCGCGCTTGAATAGCCAGGCCCGTGCAGTGACGTTTTCCGGCGTCGGTATTGCCGACATTGCCGCCTTGTCGGTGAAGGAAGTGCATCACTGGGCTGAAAAGCTGGCGCTCGTGGGGCGCCAGGCCGGCATTGCCCGCGATCTGATTCCCGAGATAAAAAGCCGCCTTGAATTCCTGGAAGACGTAGGGCTCGGCTATCTCACGCTGGACCGGGGCGCCCCCACGCTGTCGGGTGGCGAAGCGCAGCGCATTCGGCTGGCAGCCCAGTTGGGCTCTAATTTGCAAGGTGTTTGCTATGTGCTGGACGAGCCGACTATTGGGCTGCACCCGCGCGACAACCAGATTCTTTTGAGCGCTTTGGGCAAGTTGAGTGATCGGGGCAACACGCTGGTGGTGGTCGAGCATGATGAAGACACCATACGCCGCGCCGACAACATCATCGACATTGGCCCGGGTGCCGGCAAACGCGGCGGGCGCTTGGTGGCCCAGGGCACCGTCGCGCAGTTGTCTGCGGTGCCTGAGTCGTTGACGGGCTACTACTTGGCGCATCCGCTGATTCACCCGTTGCAGGTTCGCCGGGAAACGCTCAGGGGATCGGCACCTGCGGTTGAGGAAACGCAGCATCTGGCCGACGCCAAGCCCGTGGGAAAGCAAAAAAAAGCCGCGCTGAAAGCGGCAGCACTGCGCGCCGCAGCCGCGAGCGCCAGTGCCAGCCACAACGCCGGCCCCGTCGCCGCCAGCCCATTCACATCCTGGATCTCAGTGGCGAATGCGACCTTGCATAACCTCCAACACGTGTCCGTCGCGGTGCCGCTGTACCGGCTGGTGGCGGTGACGGGTGTGTCTGGCTCCGGCAAATCGACTCTCGCGCGTGACGTGCTGCTCACCAACGTCCACGCGGCGGTGCTGCAACGTTCAACCAAAGCCGGGCGTGACGCCGACGACGCAGGTCAACACCCCGCTTGGACCGGTTGCGAGCGCATCGAAGGCTACCAGGTGGTTGACCGTGTGCTGGAAGTGGACCAAACGCCGATTGGCAAAACGCCGCGCAGCTGCCCGGCCACCTACATCGGCTTTTGGGACACCGTTCGCAAGCTCTTTGCCGACACGCTGGAAGCCCGCGCGCGCGGTTATGCGGCTGGGCGTTTTTCGTTCAATACCGGAGAAGGGCGCTGCCCGACCTGCGAGGGCGCTGGCGTGCGAACCATTGCGATGAGCTTTCTGCCCGACGTCAAAGTGCTGTGCGAAACCTGTCACGGCGCGCGCTTCAACCCCGAAACCCAGGCCGTGACCTGGCGCGGCAAAAGCATTGGTGACGTGCTAAAAATGGAAGTGGATGAGGCGGTGGACTTCTTTGCCTCCATGCCCAGCATCAGCCACCCACTGCAACTGCTCAAAGAGGTGGGGCTCGGCTACCTCACCTTGGGCCAACCATCGCCCACATTGTCGGGCGGTGAAGCGCAGCGTATCAAGCTGGTAACCGAGCTGAGCAAAGTGCGCGATGACATCACGCGGCGCGGCCAGAGAGCCCCGCACACGCTTTATGTACTCGATGAACCGACGGTAGGTTTGCACATGGCCGACGTGGAAAAGCTGATTCAGGTGTTGCACCGGCTGGTCAGCGGCGGCCACAGCGTCGTGGTGATTGAGCATGATCTCGACGTGATTGCGGAGGCGGACTGGGTCATTGACCTCGGGCCGGAGGGCGGCAACGCCGGTGGCTGTGTTGTGGCCTCTGCGCCGCCTGAAGCGGTAGTGGCGCTGGGAACCCACACCGGGAAAGCGTTGCAAAGTGTGCTGGCCAGAGGGCGCGAAGTGCTTGACATGGTGGCTATTAAATAGACGGCGGCAGGGGCACGAAAGGGGCTGTTCCTTCTGACAGTCAGGCCTAAAAACGGCTCAGCCGGTGCGTGCGGCCAGCAAGGCTGCCGCCATTTCCGCAAAACCTGCGCCGCGCTCGCTTTCGGTAATGTAGCGAGGCGGGTGGGCCAGCTGCGCTTCAAAGCGGCGCACATTGGCGACCCCCACTGAGTGCGGAAAGGCCTCGAACATGAGTTGGTCGTTGGTCGAGTCGCCGACATACACCCAGCGATCCCTTTCAGCGTCTAACTCTCGGCCCAGCAGCTCGCTCACGATCCAGCGGGCACCTGTCAACTTGTTGTGTGTGCCATACCAGCCGTTGATATGAATGCTGCTGACGGTGGCGTTCATGCCTTCGCTTTGCATGATCTGTACGGTCTGCGCAATGCGAGCGGCGGACAAGTGCGCAAATTCATGATGGTCAATCGCGATATCGGTTTCGCGCCCAGCGCTGTCTTCAGCAAGGACCGCACCTGCCACCTCGCGCAGAATGCGTTGCGCCACCTGTTGCATTCGGGCGTAGTTGGCGCAGCGGGTTGCAGCATCTTGTTGATAACGTTTTGCCAGCGGGTGGTGGTCGGCGCTGTTCGGCCAGGGCGCTTTTTTCTGTAAGGAAAACGCGACAGCGCCATTTTCTGCCACGACGGCGTCTAGCGGCCACGCCCTTGCAAAAGGCTCACTCCAACCCGCTGGGCGCCCCGTGACGGCGATCACCGTGAGACCGGCTCGCTGCAGAGCCGCCAGTGCCGCGAGCGCATCGGCAGTGATGGCCCCGTCGGTGGTCAGGGTGTCGTCAATGTCTGTCAAAACGCCGGTGATGCCGCGTCGGTCCTTAAGGCTCCAGTGCTTTAATTCTTGCATGGTGAAATTTTCGCACGCCATTGCGGGCGCCTGGCGAAGCTTTGAGGTGTTCTATACAATGCACAGTTCTTGAGGAGCGTTGCAACCCACGGCATGTGGTCTAGGCTCAAGACTTTCATTTGCAACCACGCTCACCCGCATGTGCCTTGGCGCCGGGTGAGTCAAATCAACAGACTCCCCCAGATTCACGGCCTGCGTCCGGGGCTATTTTGCCAATTCGATTCATGATTTTGGAGCTTTCCCAATGAACGCCGTACTGAAACCCGTACAGAACCCTGACTACGTTATTGCCGACCTGTCGCTTGCCGACTGGGGCCGCAAGGAACTGAAAATTGCCGAAACCGAGATGCCCGGCCTGATGGCGATTCGCGAAGAATTCTCGAAAGCGCAGCCGTTGAAGGGCGCTCGCATCACCGGTTCGTTGCACATGACCATCCAGACCGGTGTGTTGATTGAAACGCTGCAGGCGCTCGGTGCCGACGTGCGCTGGGCCTCCTGCAACATCTTCTCGACGCAGGACCACGCCGCCGCCGCAATAGTGGTTAAAGGCACACCCGTCTTTGCCATCAAAGGTGAGACCTTGGCCGACTACTGGGACTACACCCACCGCATCTTCGAATTCACGGGCGCTAAAGGCACCCCGGAAGAAGGTCCGAACATGATTCTGGACGATGGCGGCGACGCGACGTTGCTGATGCACTTGGGCAGCAAGGCAGAGCAAGACGCCAGCTTGCTGGCGAACCCGGGCAGCGAAGAAGAAATTTGCCTGTTCAACGCCATCAAAGTCAAGTTGACGCAGGATGCTACGTGGTACAGCCGTCGTCTGAAAAATATCGTCGGCGTGACCGAAGAAACGACCACCGGCGTACTGCGGTTGAACGAAATGTCGGCCAAGGGCACGCTAGCCTTGCGCGCCATCAACGTCAACGATTCGGTCACCAAGTCCAAGTTCGACAACCTGTATGGCTGCCGGGAATCATTGGTAGATGCCATCAAACGCGCCACCGACGTGATGATTGCCGGAAAAGTGGCCTGCGTGGCCGGCTACGGCGATGTGGGCAAGGGTTCCGCACAAGCATTGCGCGCGCTGAGCGCCCAAGTGTGGGTGACGGAGATTGATCCGATCAACGCCTTGCAGGCTGCGATGGAAGGCTACAAGGTCGTGACCATGGAATACGCGGCAGACAAAGCCGATATTTTTGTGTCTGCGACGGGCAACCGAAACGTCATTACGTATGACCATATGGCAAAGATGAAAGATCAGGCCATCGTCTGCAACATTGGGCATTTCGACAATGAAATCGATGTCGCCTCGTTAGAAGCCTGCACCTGGGAAGAAATCAAGCCGCAAGTCGACCACGTGATTTTCCCGGATGGCAAGCGCATCATTTTGTTGGCCAAAGGCCGCCTTGTGAATCTGGGTTGCGGCACCGGCCACCCCAGCTTTGTGATGTCGTCGAGCTTTGCCAACCAGACCATCGCGCAGATTGAGCTGTTCACCAAGCAGGCCGACTATGAAGTCGGCAAGGTGTATGTACTGCCCAAGCATCTGGATGAAAAAGTGGCGCGTTTGCACCTCAAGAAGGTGGGCGCAATGTTGTCGGAGTTGAGTGATGAGCAAGCCGCTTATATCGGGGTGCCCAAGCAAGGTCCTTACAAGGCCGACAGCTACCGCTATTGATCACTTCACGCCCTCTTCCGCAGGAAGAGGGCAGAGCGAGGTGAAGCGAACCTGACGTTTGACCGCGCCTTTAAACGTAACCTTGACGTGGGTCGAACTGTATGCGCGCTGATCTTTTTCTGGTCGAACACGGCTTTGCCACCACCCGCTCCCAGGCCCAGCGCCTGATTGCCTCGGGCGTCCAGTGGCGCGTTGAAGTCGAAGGCGTTTGGAAGAAAGTCGCCAAAAACGGCGATGAACTGCCGGTACTGGCCGAACTGCAGGTGCTGGACAACTCCGAAGCGAAATACATTTCGCGCGGCGGGTTAAAACTAGAAGGTGCCTTGAGAAGCACTGGCCTGTCCGTGAAGGGCTTGCGCTGTCTCGATGTGGGCCAGTCCACCGGAGGCTTCACCGACTGCCTGTTGCAGCACGGTGCGGCGACAGTGGTTGGCGTGGACGTGGGACACGGCCAGCTGCATGCCACGCTACTCGATGACCCGCGGGTGGTGTGCATCGAGGGGGTCAATGCGCGATCACTGACAGCGGACGATTTGGTTGAGCATTGCCGGCGCGCAGTTCAAATCGGCAGCGGCACAGAAGATAACGGCACCGAGGATGAAATAGATTGCACCAGTTTTGGCACAGGATTTGATTTTCTGACCGGCGATTTGTCGTTTATTTCCCTGACCCTGGTGCTGCCCGCCGTGGTGCGCCTGCTTAAACCGGGCGGGCATTTGCTCATGCTGGTCAAGCCGCAGTTCGAGCTTCAGCCGGGGCAGGTGGGCAAAGGCGGCATTGTGCGCGATGCGTCGCTGTTTGAATTTGTTGAAAAGCGGCTGCGCGATGCGTGCACTGGTTTAGGGCTTGCTGTGACGGCGTGGATCGAGTCGCCCATCGTTGGCGGTGATGGGAACCGCGAGTTTTTTATCGGTGCTGAGAAAGGTCACGAGGGCATCGGTGAAGATCAGCCGCTGGCCGCTGCACCGCAGAGAAAAACGCCCAAACGCCTTCCCCGCAGTGCTCTGCGCGAATCGTACGAACCGAACGAAGACCCAGAAGCCGCGCATGCGGGCCAGCACGGACCGGCGCGGGGCAAACGACGCGGCAAAAAAGCCGATGAAAAAGAAATAAACGAGTAAGGCCCGTGATGAATGTTCCGGTTAGTTTTGAATTTTTCCCCCCTAAAACGCCCGATGGCGTCGAGAAGTTGCGCGCCACCCGACAAGCCTTGTATCGGCATCAGCCCGAGTTCTGCTCCGTGACCTTTGGTGCAGGGGGTTCGACGCAAGAGGGCACCTTCCAGACCGTGAAGGAAATTTTGGGCGAAGGGGTGGCGGCTGCCTGCCATTTCTCGTGCGTAGGCGCGACAAAATCCACGGTGCGGCAACAGCTGGCGGTTCTGCAGGCCATGGGAGTAAAACGCATCGTTGCCTTGCGCGGTGACTTGCCCAGCGGTTACGGTATGGGCGGAGAATTTCACTACGCGAGCGATCTGGTGGCTTTTATTCGCTCGGAAACGGGGGCTGCATTTCATATCGAGGTCGCCGCTTACCCTGAAATTCACCCGCAGTCAAAATCTGCTGATGCCGACCTGAAAGCTTTTGCGGCCAAGGTGAAAGCAGGCGCCAATTCGGCCATCACCCAATATTTTTTCAACGCGGACGCTTATTTCCGCTTTGTCGACGACGCGTCCCGTCTTGGCGCCGATGTGCCTGTCGTACCGGGCATTATGCCGATTACCAGCTCGACCCAACTGATGCGCTTTAGCGATGCCTGCGGCGCAGAAATCCCACGCTGGATTCGACTGCGATTGCAAGGCTTTGGCGATGACACGGCGTCCATTAAAAGTTTTGGGCTGGACGTGATCACTGACTTGTGCGTCCAGTTGTGTACGGCCGGCGTGCCCGGTATTCATTTTTATACGATGAACCAGGCTGCGGCGACGACGGAGATTCTCCGTCGCTTGACTCCGCTTTGATCTTTGGTTCTGGGTCAATGTACAGGCGCGTCATTAAGTGCTGGATCACCGCAAGCCTGCTGACGTTGTTGACCGGCTGCTCAACGTTACCGTTACCGTCTCCCTTGGCACCCAACCCTGCAGCGGTGGACGCCAAGAGCCAGGGAAAAGCAGACGAATCACGTCCGCCCTCCGCCGTTTTGCCGGAGGTCCGGGCGACGGTAGACGATAAGTATCTCCTCACAGGGGAAGCGGCCAAGCAATTGGAACGCGGCAAGGCGTCCTGGTACAGCCCGCGATTTCATGGGCGACGCACGGCCAGTGGCGAGCGCTACGACATGTACGCCCTGACTGCAGCTCACAGGACGCTCCCATTTGGCACGGTGGTACGAGTGCGCAGTGTGGCGCTCGGACGGGAAGTGGACGTTCGGATTAATGACCGTGGCCCGTTTACGCGGGGGCGTGTGATCGACGTAAGTCAGGCTGCAGCAGAGGCGTTGGGCCTGCTCGAGCTTGGGGTGACGGAAGTATCACTGAAGGTGCCAGAATCTACCCAGTTAGGTGACGAGCTAGTTGCGCCTGTCAAGAAAAACCGACGTACCAAACGGCGGTCGTCGTCGTCCGGGTCTCCTTAACGGATGATGCGTCTCGGGCTGGTGCATGGGGTTCTCCTTGATATTTTTACCCCTTATGGCGAGCAGGTCAAAAACATCGACAAGCAGAAAACTGGCTTGAATTATTAAACTTTCAGTAATTCCTGAAACTTCAATAATTTTGATCATGAACCTTCCTCCCCTGACTCAACGTTTCGTCCTCCACTTCGGTGAGATGGGCAGCCGCTGGGGAATCAACCGCACCGTCGGACAAATTTATGCGCTGTTGTACGTGTCGCCCAGAGCCCTCAATGCAGACGACATCGGCGAGGCGCTGGCCTTCTCGCGCTCCAACGTCAGCATGGGTTTGAAGGAACTGCAGTCGTGGAACCTGGTACGGCCACAGCATTTGCCAGATGATCGACGCGAGTATTTTCAGGCACCGGAAGACGTCTGGGCGATTTTTCGTACGGTTGCGGAGGAGCGGCGCAAGCGCGAGATCGATCCAACGCTATCGATGCTGCGTGACGCACTGATGGAGCAACCGTCCGGCCAGGACGATCTGCATGCGCAAGCCAGAATGAAGCAGATGCACGATCTGGTGGAGTTGATGACGGGCTGGCTCGCCGATGTACAGAAAATGGATTCCGCGACATTGGCCAGTCTGATGAAAATGGGCGCCAAAGTGCAGCGGCTGCTGGAAGTCAAAGACAAAGTGACCAATACGGTTAAAGCCGGTTTTACGGGTCGCGTCGTACCGACTCTGGTGGGAGCGCAGTGTGCGAATGTTCTTGACGAGAAAAGGGGTTAAGCATGGACGGACTTGATGCATTTGTTTTGGCCCGAATTCAGTTCGCCGCCAACATGACGTTTCATATTTTGTTCCCGACGATCAGTATCTCGCTGGCTTGGGTGCTGCTCTTTTTTAAACTGCGTTACGTGAAGACGCAGGATGAGCACTGGATGGACGCGTACCAGTTCTGGGTGAAGATTTTTGCGCTGACCTTTGCGTTGGGCGTGGTAAGTGGCATCACCATGAGCTTTCAGTTTGGCACCAACTGGCCTGGGTTCATGCAGAAGGTGGGTAATATCGCTGGCCCGTTGCTGGCGTATGAAGTGCTGACGGCTTTTTTCCTGGAAGCCACGATGCTGGGCGTCATGTTGTTTGGGCGCAAGCGCGTCAGTGAAAGGATGCACACCGTGGCCACGCTGCTGGTGGCGGGTGGCACCACCTTGTCCGCGTTCTGGATTCTGGCCTTGAACTCGTGGATGCACACGCCTGCAGGATTTGAAATGATCAACGGGCAGGCCCACGTCACCAGCTGGTTCGAGGTGATCTTCAACCCCTCATTTCCCTACCGCTTTACCCACATGATGTTGGCGTCTGGCCTGACGGTGGCTTTTCTGGTCGCTGGCCTGTCTGCCTATCGCTGGTTGCGCAATGAACGCGGCGCAGAGGTCATGGCCACTCTCAAAACGGGCATTTACCTCGCTGCGGTCTTGATTCCGCTGCAGATCATCGCGGGCGATTTCCACGGCCTCAACACGCTGGAGCATCAGCCGGCCAAGCTGGCGGCGATGGAAGGTATCTGGCAAACCCAGAAGGGGGTACCGGCGGTGCTGTTTGCATTGCCCGACGCCAAGGCCCGGGAAAATCGCTACGAAATCGCGATCCCAAAACTGGCTTCGCTGTACCTCACTCACAGTCTCGACGGCGAAGTCAAAGGCCTGAATGATTTTCAAGGCAAGCATCCGCCTGTTGCGCCGGTGTTCTGGGCGTTTCGCATCATGGTCGCCATGGGGTTGCTGATGCTCGCCGTGAGTTGGGCGGCGACCTTCCAGCTGGCACCGTGGAAAAAAGAGGCTTCGCGTACGCTCAAGCCTTGGCAGGCGCGGGTGTTGGTGGCGATGACTTTTGCGGGCTGGGTGGCACTCGTTGCAGGCTGGTACCTGACGGAGATTGGAAGGCAGCCCTGGCTGGTGTCTGGTGTTCTGACAGCTGCAGATGCCGCCTCTCAGGTGCCGGCACCGCGGATTGCGCTGACACTGTCGCTGTACCTCACGCTTTATGCGGCGCTCCTCGTGGCTTACGTCTCGGTGTTGTTCCATCTTGCCAATAGCAAAGCGACTGGTGGAAAGACTTCGACCAACAACCTCGAGGACGGGCCGAATGTTGTCAACTACCCGGCTAATTATTTAACTGGCCAAGGTGCTGTTCATGCTTGACCTGGCGCCCAATCTATCGGAGGCCGCAGGCTGGATGCCGATTGTCTTTCTGGTGGTCATGGGCCTGGCGATGCTGGCCTATGTGATTCTGGACGGCTACGATCTCGGCGTCGGCGTGCTGATGCGCCGCGCCAGCGAAGAGGACAAGGACACCATGATTGCCAGCATTGGTCCGTTCTGGGATGCCAATGAAACCTGGCTGGTTTTGGGGGTCGGCATTTTGCTCACCGTTTTCCCCATGGCCCACGGCGTGATACTCGGCGCCTTGTATTTGCCAGTCGCAATGATGCTGATTGGGCTGACGCTGCGCGGCGTGGCTTTTGACTTTCGCGTCAAGGCACGCGGCGCCCACAAGCCGCGTTGGAACCGTGCGTTTTACGCCGGCTCGCTGTTGGCCGGGTGGTCCCAGGGGTACATGCTGGGGTCGCTGATCACCGGTTTTGCCACCACAGGCTGGAGCATCGTCTTTAATGCGGTGATCGGCCTGGCGCTCGTGGCGGCCTACTGCCTGCTGGGCGCAGGCTGGCTTCTCATTAAGGCAGAAGGCGCCTTGCAGCTGCGAGCGGTGCACTGGGCCAGAGGCAGCCTGCTGCTCACTATGGCGGGTGTCGCCGCCATCTCGATTGCTACGCCGCTGGTCAGCCCGAGCATTTTTAACAAGTGGTTCTCGTTTCCCAACATCGTGTTGTTGTTGCCGATTCCAGTGGCCACGGCAGTGCTGTTTGCCGTCATTTACAGGAGTCTGCAGCGCTTGCCGGTGCGGCTGGCTCAAGGCAACGAATACGGCGCCTGGGTGCCCTTTGGGGCGACGGTGGGCGTATTCCTGCTGGCGTTCTATGGACTGGCTTACAGTCTGTTTCCCTGGCTGGTCATTGACCGGATCACTGTCTGGCAGGCCGCTACGGCACCTGAAGCCATGGGCGTTATTCTGGTGGGCGCCTTGGTCGTGCTACCCATGATTATTGGCTACACCGTATTTGCTTACCGCGTGTTCTGGGGCAAAAGTACAGCGCTGAAGTACTGAGGCGTCTATGCCGTGCCAGTTGGGCCAGTACTACGGATCAACTGCCTTGTTCCAACGTGAAGCCTGCGTTGCGGTCTTGTCCGAGGAAGGCGACCATCTGCGGTAAAGCCATTTGTAACTCCGCTTTGAGCGTGTGCGGCGGATTGATGATGAACATGCCGCTGGCGGGCAGCCCTGGCCGAATGACTTCCCCGGCATCGTCAGTGGTTAATTTGCTGGATTTCACTGTCAAGGTGGCGCTCAACCAGCTCCGCCCTGTTTTAACGGCGAGGGTTTTCAGCTTACGCGGTAAATCATGCGCCTCGGGTCGCGGAATGATGGGATACCAGACCACATAAGTGCCGGTGGCAAAGCGCTTGACGGCATCAACCAGGCAGGCGGCCACGCGGGCATAGTCGGTCTTCATTTCATAGCTGGGATCGCACAGCACCATGGCCCGACGAGCAGGGGGGGGTAAAAAGGTTTTAAGGGCTTCAAAGCCGTCCTCGCGGGCAACCGTCACTTGGCGGCCAACACCAAGCTGCTCAATATTGCCGGCAAGCGATTTAAAGTCGGTGGGGTGCAACTCAAACAGCTTGAGCTTGTCACGGCCGCTCAGGAATTTCTGCTCAATAAATGGCGAGCCTGGATAAATTTTCAGGTGGGCCACATCGCCGGTCTCAGCGAATTGGGGGTTCAGGCCGCGTAATACGTCGATATAGTCTTGCAAGGCCGGTGCCCACCCACCGGCTGGCGTAGCCTGGACGGCGAGACGCGGTTTGATTGGCTCCGCAGAAGGTGAGGCGGCGTTACCTTTTTTAGTCGCTGAAGGTCGGTGGTCTGCGGGGGCAGAAGCCGTTTTCTGTGCCGAGAGAAGCTTGAAAATTCCCTCCAAAGCTTCGCCGCTGGTTTCGGTGTAGTCGCCATCGAGTCGGTACAACCCCGCCCCCGCGTGAGTGTCGATCACAGTCAACGCCGTGTCCTTCTGGGTCAAATACTTCATCAACGCGATTAGCGTGGTGTGCTTGAGGACGTCGGCGTGATTGCCTGCATGAAAGGCGTGGCGGTAGGAAAACATGGGTATATCCTACCTTCTCGCTGCGAGAAATTGGCGCAAGTCCTTGATTTTTCATATAATCTGGGGCTCTGCAGCGCCGAGTGGTTCCGCGGCAGAGTTGTCCCATGCTTTCGGCGGCCTCGTTTCGATGAGGATTTTCGGGGGTTCGTGTACAAATTACCACCTAAGAGGTTCCCAACAGAGGAACGCCGACCGTGGAAAAGAACCCGACAAACCATTTCGAAAGATAACTCATGAAAACGTTCAGCGCCAAACCCGCTGACGTGACGCACGAGTGGTTTGTGATTGACGCGACCGACAAGGTCCTCGGACGAGTAGCCAGCGAAGTTGCTCTCCGTTTGCGCGGCAAACACAAGGCCATTTATACGCCTCACGTCGATACCGGTGACTTCATCGTCATCATCAACGCAGCGCAGCTGCGTGTCACGGGTGCCAAAGCCACTGACAAAATCTACTACCGTCATTCGGGCTACCCCGGCGGTATTACTGCAACCAATTTCCGTGACATGCAAGCCAAGCATCCTGGCCGCGCTTTGGAAAAAGCCGTCAAGGGCATGCTGCCCAAAGGTCCGCTTGGTTACGCCATGATCAAGAAACTCAAGGTGTACGGTGGTGCAGAACACCCGCATACCGCCCAACAGCCTAAAGTGCTGGACATCTAAGGAGCTATTGATGATTGGTGAATGGAACAATGGCACCGGCCGTCGCAAATCAAGCGTCGCCCGCGTGTTTCTCAAAAAAGGCACTGGCAAGATCACGGTGAACGACAAGGACATCCAGATGTTCTTTGGCCGTCAAACCTCGATCATGATTTGCCGTCAACCCCTGTTTCTGACAAATCACGTCGAGACGTTTGACATCATGGTCAACGTTCACGGCGGTGGCGAGTCCGGTCAGGCGGGCGCAGTGCGCCACGGCATTACCCGTGCGCTGATTGACTATGACGCCACACTCAAGCCGGCATTGAGCCAGGCTGGTTTTGTAACGCGTGACGCACGTGAAGTCGAACGTAAAAAAGTCGGTTTCCGCTCAGCACGCCGTCGCAAACAGTTCAGCAAGCGTTAATCCGCTTTTTCTGGTCGAAAAGAAAGCCGCCACGGTTCCCGCCTGGTGGCTCTTTTTTCTGGTTGTTCTGTCCCCGGACTGAAAAACTAAGGAGCTGCTTTGAAATTCCGCCTGTTTCGTCGCCGTTTGACCCTCAGTTCTCCGCGCATGGTCGTGCGCAACGCTCTTCCCTGGCCTTTACGCTGGATTGCCGGAGCGGTGGTGCTGGGGTTTTCCGCCGCGATCGCCTTGTGGGCGTTTGAGTTCGGCAAAGGAATTACGGGCCTGGACACCGATGCCAAAGACGAGTTGAACTTGCTTCGGCAAGAGGTCATCAGCCTGCATTCAGACCGCGACAAAGCGCAGTCAATTGCCAATACCTCTGGCAGCCTGATGACCGCAGAAAAGGCGGCTCAGGAGAAGATGATGAGCCAGATCAAGCAACTCGAATTGGACAATAGCAGCTTAC
Source organism: Polaromonas sp. (assembly GCF_012927485.1). Classification (GTDB taxonomy): domain Bacteria; phylum Pseudomonadota; class Gammaproteobacteria; order Burkholderiales; family Burkholderiaceae_C; genus Polaromonas. Next base: position 78,810 of record NZ_JABBPC010000036.1, read on the forward strand.
GCGATGATCTCGGTTTTTTTGAGAAACTGTTGCCCGCCGGGAGTGCTGAAGTGGCATCCATACGTAGTTTGCAGGCCGAAAGCTTGTCGGCATCCCAGTTGAAGTGGCAGGTGCTGGTCATACAGCCGGTCAAAAGCGCGCAGGGGTTTAACGGCAAGCTGGATCTGACGCTCAGTGGTACGCAAGGCGGAAAGTCCTGGACCATGAGCTTACCCGGTGGTTCACAGGTTTTGCAGTTCAAACAATACCGCAGAGTGGAGGGCGTCTTCGATTTGCCTCCTCAAGCCGTGGTAAAAACCATGACGGCCAAAGTTATTGAAGGATCGGCAGTTCGCTCCGTTCAAACGTTCAAGCTCTAATCTCCACTTCCCCACCCACAGGAATCTGTTTATGTTCGGTATAAAAAAGCAGCCCCCGATCAAAAGTTTGATTGCCGAGGGCAGTTGCATTGAAGGCAACCTTAAATTCACCGACGGGTTGCGGGTCGATGGCAAGGTGATTGGCGACATTCGCTCCAGTGAAGGCGGTGCCAGCATTTTGGTGATCAGTGAGTCCGCCGTTGTGACCGGTCTCATTCATGCCGACCATGTGATCATCAATGGTCGTGTAATCGGTCCGATCCATGCCTCTGAATTACTGGAACTTCAGCCGAAAGCTAAAATTGAAGGGGACGTCTCCTACAAGGCGCTTGAAATGCACCAGGGGGCCGTCATCTCAGGAAAGTTGTGCCCTCTCGCGCACCAGGTACTGGAAGAAAAGCCGACCTTGAAGCTGGCCGCCAACAATAACTAGCTGGTGATTAGCTATTAATCACGCCAAGGCCAGATATACGCATGCGTGTTATGGTTGATTGATTTACTGTACTATTCATTGGGTAAATTCTGAATATTGGAGTCTCCTATGAACGCCGTCGCCGAAAATATCCCAACCGAGATGCCTGCCCCTTTCGTCTTTACCGACAGTGCAGCGTCCAAAGTGGCTGAATTGATTGCTGAAGAAGGCAATCCGGACCTGAAGCTGCGTGTCTTTGTGCAGGGAGGCGGCTGTTCCGGCTTTCAGTATGGATTCACTTTTGATGAGGTCACCAACGAGGACGACACCACGATGACGAAAAATGGCGTGTCCTTATTGATCGATGCGATGAGCTATCAATATCTGGTCGGTGCCGAGATTGACTACAAAGACGATTTAGAAGGTGCCCAGTTCGTCATCAAGAACCCCAACGCCACCAGCAGTTGCGGTTGCGGTTCAAGCTTCTCTGCCTGAGTCTTTTATGGGGTAAAGTCACTTTATCCGCAAGTAAAAGCCGCCTCTCTGGCGGCTTTTCGCTTTTTGCCCTTTGGGGCAATCGGGTCAACTTGGGCTTACTATCAATCACACCAGCCAAAAACGGGGCAAGGGTGAGTTAGCGAAAGCAATCTGCAATGCCACCTCCAAAAATTGACGCCAGACCTTCCGCAGGCGACGATTTACCGCTGCAGCATCTGCCCGCGATTTTTCCACTGGCGATCCCTCAGGAGTTGTGCGGTCATGGTTGAGTCTAAAAGTTTTGCTCGTGAAATCAGGAAGCCGATTTCTAGTAGGCTCCCGTCGGTTCAACACTAGGGCGTTTTCTGTGACTCAAGCCGAAGAAAAATCACTGCGCAAGCTGCTCTGGTTGGTAGCGGTTGGGTTTTTCATGCAAACCCTCGACGCTACGATCGTCAATACGGCCTTGCCGGCGATGGCCAGAAGTTTTGGCGAAAGCCCATTGCGCATGCAATCCGTGGTGGTGGCGTATTCGCTGACCATGGCCATGGTGATTCCGGCCTCGGGCTGGATTGCTGACCGCTTCGGCACACGACGGATTTACGTGTGGGCGATATCCCTGTTTGTAGCCGGCTCCATTGCTTGTGCCCTGTCGCAGAGCCTGACCCAGCTTGTCGCTGCGCGCGTGTTGCAAGGTTTGGGCGGCGCTCTGCTGCTGCCCGTGGGGCGGCTGGCGGTATTGCGGGCTTTTCCGCGCGAGCGCTTTCTGCAGGCTATGAGCTTTATCGCCATTCCCGGTCTGGTGGGTCCACTGATTGGCCCCACGCTAGGCGGGTGGCTGGTGGAAGTGGCCACTTGGCATTGGGTTTTTCTGATCAATATTCCAGTCGGGGTGGTGGGTTGCTTAGCCACGGTGTTCTATATGCAGGACAACCCTCGGCTCACCACTCCCCGCTTTGATTTACCGGGTTACCTCTACCTCGCTTTTGGCATGGTAGCGGTGTCCCTGGCGGTTGATGGGCTGTCCGGGTTGGGACTGAAGCAGGCGATCGTGCTGGTGTTGCTGGTGTTTGGCATGGCCAGCCTGACCGCTTATTGGCTCCATGCCGCAACGCGTCCAGATCCACTTTTTTCACCCCACCTCTTTTCTATTCCCACGCTCAGTATCGGCTTGCTGGGAAATCTTTTTTCGCGCTTGGGTAGTTCGTGTATGCCGTTTCTGGTGCCCTTGCTGTTACAGGTCAGTCTTGATTACTCTCCGTTCCGGGCCGGGCTCATGATGGTGCCAGTCGCTTTGGCGAGTATGCTGGTCAAGCGGGTCACGACACCGCTGATAACGCGCTATGGCTACCGGAAAGTGCTGGTAGTGAATACTTCGCTGGTGGGACTCACGATGGCGAGCTTTGCGTTCATCGCGCCCGCGCAGCCGGTGTGGCTGCATATTTTACAGTTGGTAGTGTTTGGTGCGGTCAACTCCATGCAGTTCACCGCCATGAACACGGTGACTCTGCGGGATCTGGACGGCAGCATGGCCAGCAGCGGCAACAGCCTGCTTTCCATGGTGCAAATGCTCGCCATGAGTATGGGCGTCGCGGCGGCGGGAGCCGTGCTGGCGGCCTTCTCTGGTTTTTTCGGCAGCGGCGATGCTGCGCAGACACTGCACTCCTTTCAGGCGACCTTTGCCTGCATGGGCCTCATCACGCTCGCCTCGGCAAGCATTTTCTGGCAGCTGTCACCCGCAGTGCGGGTGGTAAAAAAAGCCGAAGCGTCAGAAGTTTCGGGCCATGGTTAACCCGCCATTGCCCGGACGTCAGGCCGGGTAAAAGGCCCCCAATATGCGCGGGTTGGCCGCGCCGGTCACGCTCGGCAGATTACCCGGTTCCCGCCGGACCATTTGGCGCGCCAGCCAGGCAAAAGCGGCTGCCTCGACCTGCAAAGGAGGCAAACCGTATCGATCTGAGGGGCAGACGCACAGGAACGGCAAGCGGGTCTGGAGGCGCTCCATGAGGTACTGATTAAAAGCACCGCCTCCGCAAACGATCAGTTCTTTGCTATTTTTTCCATAGCTTAAAACGTCCGCCGAACAAGCGTAAGCAGTCAATTCCGTCAATGTATTTTGAATGTCTTCGGGGCGTTCTGTGCCGAAGGATGCCAATTTCTCACGCAGCCAAGCCAAGCTAAAAAGATCCCTGCCCGTGCTTTTGGGAGGTGGCTTGAAAAAATAAGGTTCCTGCAGCAATCGGGCCAACAGAACCGGCAACAGTTGCCCAGTGGCCGCCCAAGCCCCTCCCGCATCAAAGGCTTGACCGGTGTTCTGCTGGCACCAGGCGTCAATTAGCGCATTGCCTGGTCCGCAATCGAAACCCGATATGGGCGATCGGAAGGAGCTTGGTTCGTGGGACAGCACGCTGAGGTTGGAAATGCCACCTAAATTCAGCACCGCCACGATGGCATCCGGCCGACCAAACACACTTTGATGGAACGCAGGAACCAGTGGGGCGCCCTGGCCGCCAGCCGCCACATCCCGGCTACGGAAATCTGCGACCACGTTCAGCCCGGTGAGCTCGGCCAGCAAAGCGGGATTGTTAAGCTGAAGGGTGTAGCCAACGCCTGCGGCTTCGCTGGACGTTCGCTGAGGCTGGTGCCGTACCGTCTGCCCATGAGCGCCAATAGCCTGAATTTGCGTTGCGGAAATGCCTTGCGCAGCGGCGCGGGCCAAGAGGGCGGCGACCACCTTGGCATAGACCGCAGCCAGCTGGTTCCCCGCCAGTGCCGCTCGGTGCAGTTCGTTGTCCGTGGGCGAATTCAGCGCCAGCAGTTCTGCCCGGAAACTGTCAGAAAACGGCTCCGTGGCACTGGCTAATACCTGCGGCTTTTTACTGGAAAAATCTACCAGAACGCCATCCGCACCGTCGAGAGAGGTGCCTGACATCAGGCCAATGTAGTAGTCGGACATGCAACTATTTTGCCGCATGCGCCGTTGTAGACGGCGGACCTACTCTGTGCGGGTCTGGTTGATGGTGGCAGCCGCTTGAAGCTGATTCTTGACGCCAGAGGCCAGTTGCCGGAACAAAGGCAGCGCCGCGGTTGGAACCGGAATGGTTTCGCTCTGCTGGGCCGCTGCCATCGGGTCCTGCTGCACACCGTTGACGCGGACCTCGAAATGCAGGTGTGGACCAGTGGCCCATCCGGTGGAGCCAACCAAGCCAACGGTCTGGCCTTGAGTCACACTTTGGCCGCGCTGCACCAGGATTTTGCTCAGGTGCGCATACACCGTTTCGTGGTTGTTGCGGTGCTTGATAAAGATGACATTGCCATAGCCGGTCTGCACACCGGCAAACTCCACCACGCCGTCGCCCACGGTTCGAGCGGGCGTGCCGGTGGTAGCCGCAAAGTCCGTCCCCATGTGCATACGCCATTTTTGCAAAATAGGGTGAAAGCGCATCGCGAAGCCACTGCTCACGCGCGAGAACTCGACCGGCGAGCTCAGGAAAGCGCGACTCATGCTCTGGCCGTCCAGCGTGTAATAGCCCCCTTTATTGGGAGCGCCTGCAGTGTCCCGGCCCGGTGGCTGGAACCACATGGCCTGGAACGCCTTGCCCGCATTGACGAACTCGGCTGACAGTACGCGGCCGGTGCGCATCGCCTCTCCGTCTGCTTCGAGGGTTTCATACACCACGTTGAAACGGTCACCCTTGCGCAGGGATCGGCGAAAATCGATATCGCCTGAAAAAATTTCCGCGATCTGCACACCCACGCCATCGGGAATATGGGCTTCGTCAGTCGCGGCAAATAGCGACGTCTGGATGCTGCCGCTGGCCAGTCGGGCGGAGCTGGTATAGGGCGCCGTTTCGACGCGTGAACTGAAACCGGTGCTGGTGCGCTCGATCAGGAGACGGTTGAACAGCGCTTTATCTTCGCTCGGCCAGCGCATGCTGAGCTTGAGAAGTCGCTGGCTGTCGCTGGTTTCCGCTGTGACGGTTTTCCCTGGGCGGCCCGCCAATATCGCCCGGGCGTTGGGGTCGATACGTAAAAAGGCCGCTGCCGCTGGGTCGTCAATGTTCAGTCGCTTAAGCAAGGCATCGGCGGTGTCGGTGCTGCGCGTGTTTTCGGTCCGAAATAGCTTGAAGCGAAAATCCGTCAGCGCGTCGGTCTGCGCCTGCGTGGGCAAAGGAAGCACCGCCTCCAATACTTGGTGAACCGGCAAATCGGCCGCATCGGGCGCTAGGGGCGCTACGCCGAAGGCCGTGACCCCGGTCCCCAGCAGCAGCGCTGCGAGGCTGGCGGTAATTCGTTTGGGGTGGCGTCGGAGGGTGTCTGTGAGGGAAAGAAGGATACGGGAGGGGACGGGCAGGCGCAAAGCGGAATTCCCAACTAGTGTGCATCAGGCCACGTTCGTCGGCCAGACTGCGATATAAGGACATCGGTGACCAGCACGTACGATAGGGTAGGGCCTGCGGTCATCGGACTAAAAAAGTTCAAAGACGGATCAGCTACTAAGCCAACTAAAATAACGAGCTGATGTAGGAAAGCGCCAATTATATCTGTCAGACACTTCCCCAGCACTCAAAAAATCCTTATGAATCAAGAGCTTGTTACAAATTTTCCGATAAGTGATCGTGTAAAGACGGCTTTGGCCGTTTCGCTGCGCGGCTGCGAAGAGTTGATTCCACAGGATGAATGGGTCAAGAAACTGGCCCGCAGCGAAGCCACTGGGGTCCCGCTGCGCATCAAGCTGGGACTGGATCCCACGGCGCCTGACATTCATATTGGGCATACGGTTGTTTTGAATAAGATGAGACAGCTTCAGGATTTGGGCCATACGGTAATTTTCCTGATTGGCGACTTCACCACCATGATTGGGGACCCCTCAGGGCGTAACAGCATCCGGCCAACGCTGTCCCGCGAACAGATTGAGGCCAACGCCAAAACCTATTACAAACAGGCCAGCCTGGTACTCGACCCCGCCCGGACGGAGGTTCGGTACAACAGCGAATGGAGCGACCCGCTAGGCGCGCGCGGCATGATCCAGCTGGCCGCCAAATACAACGTGGCCCGCATGATGGAGCGCAACGATTTTCATGACCGTTTCAAGGCCGGCACACCGATCAGCGTGCATGAGTTTTTATACCCGCTGCTGCAAGGCTACGATTCGGTCGCCCTGAGAAGCGATCTGGAACTCGGCGGCACCGATCAGAAATTCAACCTGCTGATGGGCCGTCACCTGCAGGTTGAATACGGTCAGGAGCCGCAATGCATTCTGACCATGCCCCTCCTGGAAGGTCTGGATGGGGTCGAGAAGATGTCCAAGAGCAAGAACAACTACATCGGTATTTCCGAATCGGCCAACAGCATGTTTGCCAAGGTCCTTTCGATCTCGGATGTGTTGATGTGGCGCTGGTATACCTTGTTGTCCTTCAAGAGCGAAGCCGAAATTACCGCGTTGAAAGTCGAGGTTGGCGCCGGGCGCAATCCTAAAGACGCCAAGGTAGCGCTTGCCAAAGAGATCACAGCGCGTTTTCACGCCAGCGCTGCCGCCGATGCGGCCGAGCAGGATTTCATCAATCGCAGCAAAGGCGGCGTGCCGGACGAGATTCCCGAGGTGTTGTTGTCAGGCGCACCGCTGGGTATTGGCGCCGTGCTGAAGTCCGCGGGCCTGGCGCCTTCGGGTAGCGAAGCCACCCGCCTCATCGAAGGCGGTGGCGTGCGCGTGAATTCCAGTGTGGTCAGCGACAAAGCGCTGAAGCTGGCCGCCGGAAGCTATGTCGTGCAGGTAGGCAAGCGCAAGTTCGTGCGGGTCACCTTGACGTAAGCGTCTGATGACTTGCGTGAGAAAGCCATTTTTAAGCGGGTCGCCGGGGGCAGCGGGTTGATCGCTTCCAAACGGTAGCTCGGTTCGGCTTGAATCGTCAGGGTTCCCGGGCTAAGGTCGGGTTGGTGACGATTCCGTTGTCGGTGCTTCGGCAGCAGCTTTGGCTGCGTCGTCCACGCTCCAGAACAACGCGACGCCGCCACTAGCGGCATCCGTCAAGCCGACGCGCACCAGTGCCGCGCGCGGCCGGTCTTTGACGCGGGCCAGCAGCAGCGCGGTGCCCTGTTGCCGCAAGCTGGCGGCGAATTCTGCCAAGGCTTCTACGGCAGTGCTGTCCAGGTCGTCGCAGACCTCCAGACTCAGCACCACGACCTGCGCGTGCGTTGCGTCAGCGCGCCGGTGTACGCGCTGGAACACCTGCTCGGCATTGGCGAAAAATAGCGGCTCCTCGGGCCGCATGATGAGCGTGCCTTCTACGGCGGATGCCTCTGGATGGCGTGCGCGGTCGAGGTAGTCGCGTGTGCCGGGCAGCAGGCCCAGCTCGGTGACCAGCGGTTGCGCGAAGCGCCGGATCGCTCCGAGTAGCGACAGCGTCACTGCCAGCAACATGCCGAACAGCACGCCAAACAGTAAAACGCCGGCGGCGGCCACCAGCGCCAGCCAGGCGTCGCCCCCCAGACGCAGCGTGTACAGCACCGCGCGCGGCCATAAATTATGCGAGAGAATTCCTATCACCACGGCGGCCAGAACCGGCACCGGTAGCAGCGCCAGCCAAGGGCGCGCCTGCCACAGCAGGAGGGCCAGCGCGAGTGCGGCAACCACACCGGACCATTTACTACGCCCGCCGGCCGCTTGGCTGGCCGAAGCGGCCGAAAAGCCAGCGCCCACTGGCAGACCCTGCACCAGACCGCTCGCGAGGTTGGCAGCGCCGAGGGCCAGCAATTCGTGGTTGGCGTCGACCCGGTCTCCGCTTTGCAGTGCCAGTGAGCGCACCGAGCCCCAGGATTCGGCAAACAGGATCAGTAACAGCGCTGGTGCAATTTCCATGGCGCGCAGCCAATGCTCAGTGCTTAAGGCCGGCAGGCTCCAGGCCAGCGGTTGCCAAGCGATGTCGCCCACCAGAACCACGCCTTGCGCTCCCAAGCCGAGCGTTGCGGATAGCACCACGCCCAGTCCAAGGACCAACAGCGAGGTCGGTAAGAACAGCCAGCGCTTTAAGCCGTGAAAAAGCGACAGCCAAAGCACCAGGGCCGCCGAACCCAGCGCGACACTGGGCCGGTGCCAGTGCGCCGCGTCGGCCATCAAAGCCCATAAGAGAGGGCCGGTCTGAGATGCCTGAACCGGCACGCCTGCAATCTGCGGCAATTGCTTGATCATGATAGTCAGTGCCAGCGCCCAGGCGAAGCCGCGCAGCACCGGGCGCGAGATGAAGGCGCCGAGGAAGCCCGCGCGCAGCGCGGAAGCGACCAGGAACAGCGTACCGGTCAGGCCCACCAGCGCGTAACCCATGGCGGGCCCACCAATCACTGCCGCCGAGGCGAACACCGCCGCCGCAGACGAGGTGGGAGCCACCATCGCGAAGCGACTGGTGCCGAACAAGGGGTAGAGACAAAGGCCGACCAAGGTAGCCAGCAGCGCGTGCATGGGCTGAACGCCTGCAATGGCCGCATAGGCCACGGCTTCTGGCAGCAGCACGCCGGCCACCGAGATACCGGCCAGGAGGTCGGGCCACCAGAGCGCCCAGGCAACGTCGTTGCTGGCGGGAGAGGTCAGTGGCTGGATCTCGCTCATCTTCATTGCAACTCAAGAGGCCCGAGGGGGCACCGGGCCCGACCAGCCCGGGAGGTGGGAGGCTTGCGGGCTATGGCACAGGGTCAAGGCCAGCTGAAGGGTGGCGTCTGGATCTTTCTGAAATTGCGCGAGTGTGATGCGGCGGCGAAAGAAATCAGCCCATAGGAATTCCGCGAATGGGGTGGCGTCTTTCGGAAAACCACCCGTGTGGCGGACTTCGCCAGCCAGGCTGCGATAGGGATCGTCGGCCAACTCCCCGAGCGCCTTGGGCAAGGCGGCGGCCGAGAGGCGACGGCCACGCGAATCGTAGGGATGCACCCACTGGTGGTGGTCCATCACGATCCAGAACTCGTCCTTGTCGAGTTGCCCTAAGTCCTTGAGAAGCACCACATAGCACTCATTGACGCCTTCGTCGAGCAGTGCGCGGCCTAAATGGTGATGATCGACGATGTAAAAGTTGTCCTTGGGGCCGCGTACTGCGGGAAACCAATGGTTGTCAAGGAACTTTTGGCGATCGCTTTTGCCCATGCCGCTCCACAGGCCGCGTTTTTGCTCTACTTCGGCATAACCTACGGTGAGCTGGGTCGGACGCAGCCGGCGCAGGTCGGTCTTGAAAAGGTGCTGGTGATGGGTTTGAATGGCAGGACTCCTCGGCAAGTAGCGATGAACTGCCCGCCAGTATCTCTCAGTACGGATTGTCGAAGCCGAGTTCGCTCAGTAGAAGAATTTCCAGCGCTTCCATCTCCAGCGCCTCTCGCTCGTTCGTTTCGTGGTCGTAACCCTGCGCGTGCAGCGTACCGTGCACCAGCAGGTGGGCATAGTGCGCCCGCAATGTCTTGCCCTGCTCGGTCGCTTCGCGTTGCACCACTGGCGCGCAAAAGACCAGGTCGGCCGTCACCACGGGCTGTTGCGAGTAGTCGAAGGTGAGTACGTTGGTCGCGTAGTCGCGCTGCCGGTAGTCGCGATTTAAGGTCTGACCTTCTTCGGCATCGACGATGCGGACGGTGATCTCGGCATCGCGCAACAGCGCATGACGAATCCAGCGCGCCACGCTGTGACGAGGTAAGGCCGCACGGTGCTGTGCTCGCTCTTCGATGTCACCGAATTGCAGCGATAAATTCAGATGGTTAAGAGCCATTTCGGCTCCGCGCCTTTGAGAGTCGAACAGCCGGCACTATTGATTCAAGTGCGTTTAAATTAATCTTGGCGTTGGCAGCGGGGCTCTGGGGTTTGTCATAGGCGTCCACAATGCGTGCTACCAGCGGGTGGCGCACCACATCGGCACTGGTCAGATGCGTAATGGCAATGCCTTGGACGCGCTTGAGCACCCGCTCTGCATCGACCAGCCCGCTGAGCTGAGTGCGCGGCAAATCGACTTGACTCACGTCACCCGTCACCACGGCCTTGCTGCCGAAACCGATACGCGTTAGAAACATTTTCATCTGCTCAGGCGTGGTGTTTTGCGCCTCGTCGAGAATCACAAAGGCGTGGTTCAAGGTGCGGCCACGCATGAAGGCCAGCGGCGCAATCTCAATCTGCTGGCGTTCAAATGCTTTTTGCACGCGTTCAAAGCCCATCAACTCATGCAGCGCGTCATACAGGGGACGCAGATAAGGGTCCACTTTCTGGTTCAGGTCGCCCGGCAGAAAACCCAGCCGCTCGCCCGCTTCGACAGCCGGACGCGTCAGCACGATGCGTTGCACGGTGCTGCGCTCCAAGGCATCGACCGCGCAGGCTACCGCGAGGTAGGTTTTGCCAGTACCTGCCGGACCAATGCCAAAAGTGATGTCGTGCGTGGCAATATTTTCAAGGTAGGTTCCCTGGTTGCTGGTGCGGGCGCGCAGGTCGGCGCGTCGGGTCGATAGTGCCACGCTGCCGTCGGGCGCCACGCTAAGCGCTGTGTCACCGGCCAGCATGAGCTGCACGGTTTCCGGTTCGATCGGTCGCTGGGCAATTTCGTACAGGGCTTGCAACAACTCCAGCGCCTGCTGGGCCCTGACCTTGGTGCCATCGATCTTGAACTGCTCGAAGCGGTGTGCAATCGTGACCTGAAGGGCCGCCTCAATGGTGCGGATGTGGGCGTCCATCGGTCCGCACAAATGTGTCATGCGGGTGTTATTGGGCGGTATGAAGGTGTGGCGAAGAATCAAGGCGCAGGTTTTCCTGAAGGACTGGCAAAATTCAATTGTCCGCCCAAATGGGAACGCCCGCCCGACTGCTAAGATTTGGTCATGATTGGAAGACTTACTGGCCAGCTGGCCGAAAAAAATCCACCGGAGATCCTGGTCGATTGCAACGGTGTCGGCTATGAGGTACTGGTGCCCATGAGTACTTTTTACAACCTGCCCGGCCTGGGTGAAAAAGTCAGTTTGCTGACCCATTTCGTGGTGCGTGAAGACGCCCAGATTCTCTATGGTTTTGGCAGTGGCACCGAGCGCGCCGCCTTTCGCCAGCTCATCAAGATCTCCGGCGTCGGCCCGCGCACCGCGCTCAGCGTGCTCAGCGGGATGAGCGTTGAAGACCTGGCCCAGGCCGTGACCAGCCAGGAAGCCGGTCGCATCATCAAAGTGCCCGGCATCGGTAAGAAAACGGCTGAGCGCCTGCTGCTCGAACTCAAGGGCAAGCTCGGTGCGGATATAGGACTTCGCGTTAGTGTGGCGGAGGATGCGCAATCCGACATCCTGCAGGCGCTGGTGGCGCTTGGCTACAGCGACCGGGATGCGGCGCTGGCCTTGAAGGCATTGCCGCGAGAGGTGGGTGTGAGTGACGGCATCAAGCTGGCGTTGAAGGCGTTGGCAAAATGATGCCAGCGCTGAACTTCTGGCACCAAGTCTCATGAGCATCCAGACCGACGACTTCGACATGTCCGACCTACCGCCGGCCAAGCGCATGCTGTCGGCGGCGCCTGCCTCACCGCGCGAAGAGGCGATTGAGCGCGCGCTTCGGCCCAAGCTATTTGACGAGTACGTGGGTCAGACCAAGGCGCGCGAGCAACTTGAGATTTTTATCGGTGCGGCAAAGATGCGTAGCGAAGCACTGGACCATGTGCTGCTCTTCGGACCGCCCGGTTTAGGCAAGACCACGCTGTCGCACATCATTGCGCACGAACTGGGGGTCAACATGCGGCAGACGTCGGGCCCGGTGCTGGAGAAGCCGAAGGATCTGGCAGCGCTTTTGACCAACCTCGAAAAGAACGATGTTCTCTTTATCGATGAAATTCATCGGCTGAGTCCGGTGGTCGAGGAAATTCTTTATCCTGCGCTGGAGGACTACCAGATCGACATCATGATCGGAGAAGGCCCGGCGGCACGCAGCATCAAGCTGGATTTGCAGCCCTTCACCCTGGTCGGCGCTACCACCCGCGCCGGCATGCTGACCAACCCGCTGCGCGATCGTTTTGGGATTGTCGCAAGGCTGGAGTTTTACACTCCAGAAGAACTGGCGCGCATTGTCAAACGCAGCGCAGGGCTGCTCAACGTGCGCACCGACGCAGAAGGTGGTTTTGAAATTGCGCGTCGCTCACGCGGCACGCCGCGCATTGCCAACCGCCTGTTACGCCGCGTGCGGGATTACGCCGACGTCAAGGGCAGCGGCCAGATTACATTGGACATCGCCAACAAAGCGCTCGCCATGCTCGATGTGGACCCGCAAGGCTTCGACGTCATGGACCGCAAACTGCTCGAGGCTGTGATTCACCGTTTCGATGGGGGGCCGGTCGGCTTGGACAACATCGCCGCCAGCATTGGCGAAGAACGCGACACGATTGAAGATGTGATCGAGCCGTATCTGATTCAGCAGGGATTTTTGCAGCGCACCCCGCGGGGACGCATCGCCACGCTCGCCGCCTATCGGCATCTAGGGGTGACGCCGCCGGTGAGTGGCAACGACATGTTCGACTGAACGCGCAGCAGCTATTGGAATTCTGACCAACCCGGTTGTCGCGCCATCGTCAATCAAGTCATCGCACCGCGCGCATCCACGGTGTAAATCCGTTGCACGGTGCCGTTCCGAAGGCCGCCGCCCACGCCAATCATTACATCGTGCAGATTCACGGTGGGGTCGCAGTGGCCAGGGATCAGCCACAGCATTTGGCCCAGTCCTGGCAGGCGCTGGCTGCCAGCGGCGGGGCGCAAAATGCCGTGTTCATCGCCGCCGTTGAAGTAGTCCAGTTCGCTCTCGCTGTCGAAAGCGTGAACCAGCGGCATTCCGGAGTCAATGGCGTGGCTTTTGTGGCCAGCGTCGCACACGGCATGGTGGGTGTGCGTGCTGATCACCTGGGTTTTTACAAACAGCGCGTGCTCGAACTGCGGCTGGGCGGCATCACGCTCGTTTTTTGCGTAATCGGCGTCCATGAAAAGGAACGAGCCCGCTTGCAGTTCGCTGTAAACGCCGCTGGCCGCTTCCAACACCAGGCTGCCGGTGCCGGCGCCAGTCACCAGACCGACTGAAATGCCCTGGGCTTCGATCAGCTGGCGCGTCAGCACCACCGCGTCCACGGCCTTGGCGATGGCCTCGCGTCTGGCTTGCGCGCTCCGCAGGTGTTGGGCCTTGCCGTGGTAAGCCTGAAGGCCGGCGAAGCGCAGCGCCGGGTGTTTGCGGATTTCAAGCGCCAACGCCACCGCTTCGGAACCGGGCTCGACGCCGCAGCGGCCTTGCCCGACGTCGATTTCCACCAACACATCAATCACGTTGGCTACGCCGTTGAGGGCGCGGGCGTCCGTCATGGCTTGTGCCAAGCGGACCACGCCCTCGGTGCTGTCTACTGCAATGGCAAGTTGGCCGCCATGTTCCGACACCTTTTGCACCAGCGCCGCGATGCGTGCGAGCTTGCCAGGGGCGATCACCTCGTTGCTGATGAACAGGTTGTAAACTCCGCCCGCCACCATGGCTTCAGCCTCCGCGGTTTTTTGAACGCACACGCCCACCGCACCGGCCTTGATCTGCTTCTTGGCCAGCGTGGCGCTTTTGTGCAGCTTGGCATGCGGGCGCCAGAGGATGTTGTGTTTTTTGGCGAATTCCGCCATTCGGTTCAGGTTGCGCCTCATCGCGTCGAGGTCAATCACCAGCGCGGGTGTGTCAATATCATGGACCGGCTTGCCCATCAAGTCGGCGATATGAGGTGGCAAAGAAGTCATTGCGCGCCTGATTTGATCATTGGGTACGGGCAGCGCCATTTGCAAACGGGCCGTCATCCAGCACTTGATCGTCCAGATGCTGGGTGTCGGCCCACCCCACCAGTGTGAACCCCTCGGAAGTCCATAGCAGGCGGTTGATGGCCGCATTGCCGAGGGCCCAAGTGCGCGGCGCCTGAATGTCCAGGCGGGTGGCTGCGCGGTACAGCACATCCATCACGCCGCCATGCCCCACCATGGCAATCAGCTCTCCCGCATGTTCAGCGGCCAGCCGCTCTGCGGCCTCAACGACGCGGCTGCGCAGCGCCAAGAGTGACTCACCGCCGGTTGGCGCAAACTCCGGATCGCGCTTGCGCCAACGCCGGGACTGGTCCGGCAACAGTTTTTCAATTTCGGCAAAGGTCTTTCCTTGAAAGTCTCCAAAACCGCGTTCGCGCAGGCCCTCTTCTTTAATGACCTCAATATTCAGCGCGCGCCCAAGGTATTGCGCCGTTTCCCAAGCCCGTGTGAGGTCACTGGCGTAAATCGCCGTGATCGGACTGTCCGCCAGCGCCTGCGCCATACGTTCGGCCTGCAGGCGGCCCGTGCGATTTAACGGAATGTCGAGGTGACCCTGAATACGGGTGTCCACATTCCAGGTGGTTTCGCCATGGCGGATGGCGATGATGCGGGTGGGTTCAGTCATCGGGAGTACAACAATTTGCAGTGAAGTGAAGGTTAAATGCTGAAGTGGCGCGGGATCATCAGCGAGGAATTTCGACATTGATGCGGCGCGGACCCGGCGGTGGCTGGGGGAAGCCGCGCAGTGCGGCGTCCAGCATGCCGGACAGCACGGCCAGGGTATCGCTCCACACGCCGTCGTTCAGGGCTCGGGTTTCAAAGACGACCTGGTTGGAACTGAGGTCGCGAATCAAAATGGAGAGTTCGCGTTTGAAGTAAGGCTCCGAAAAGCGCATGGGAAATGACAGGCCCAACGAAGCCCCCCGGCTTCCACCTCCCAGAAAAACACCGGGGGTGGGAAATCCGAAGCCGTCATAGCCGACGCCGTCATAGGGCACACGCTCAACGACCTGTGTGTTGATCATGACTTGTACGCTGTAGCGTGCGACAGAGGGATTGAGGTCCATGCCGACCTTGGCCAGCGCGGTGCGCGCCAGCCCTTCCACGTAGTCCTGTTGCGCTCCAACCACCTGTTGTGAGGGTAGGCGTTCGAATCGGTAAGCCGTGCCGGGCACGGGCGGGGCGGCGCTCCAGCGAGAGAACGCGGTGACATCGCTATCGACCACCCTCAAGCCGGAGCAGCCCGCCATGAAAAAGGCCAGGACCGCTACTGAAAATATAGCTGTGATTGCTCGTTTCATGAGACCTCCTGATACGTTTTGAAAACCTCGTTATTGCGGGGAAATTCCGATCACCGAAAGACCCGAAAGATTGGGGCGGTCCGGTTGGATAAATTCTTCGACATCAAACGCCCTGTCTCCGTCGGCATCGGCGACGCCGGTCGTCCTGATGTTCTTGAAGTCGTGGCGTTTGCTGTCCATCAAATGCGAAGGCACGATGTTTTGCAGCGCAGCGAACATATTCTCCAGGCGGCCGGGGTGCTTTTTCTCCCATTCGCGCAGCAGGTTGCCGACCTGCTTGCGCTGCAGGTTTTCCTGGCTGCCGCAGAGCGAGCACGGAATGATGGGGAAATCTTTTACCTGCGCCCAGCGTGTCAAGTCGTTCTCGGTCACATAGGCCATGGGACGAATCACAACATTTTTACCGTCGTCGCTCACCAGCTTGGGCGGCATGCCCTTGAGCTTGGCCGCAAAAAACAGGTTCAAAAAGAACGTCTGCAGCATGTCGTCACGGTGATGACCCAGTGCGATCTTGGTCGCGCCGAGTTCGCCTGCTACCCGGTACAAAATCCCGCGCCGCAACCGTGAACACAGCGAGCACAGCGTTTTCCCTTCGGGAATGACGCGCTTGACGATGCTGTAAGTGTCCTGGTTTTCGATATGAAAAGGCACCCCGAGCTTGGCCAGGTAATCCGGTAACACATGCGCTGGAAAGCCTGGCTGCTTCTGGTCCAGGTTGACGGCGACGAGCTCGAAATTGATGGGCGCGCGCTGTTGCAGTTTCAACAAAATATCGAGCATGGCGTAACTGTCTTTGCCGCCCGATACACACACCATGACCTTGTCGCCTTCTTCAATCATGTTGAAGTCCACGATCGCGCGGCCCACCTCTCGACAAAGCCGCTTTTCGAGCTTGTGATCTTCGCGTTCAATTTTCAGGGCGTTCTGCACGCGCGCCGAACTTTCAAGCCGGTCTTCTATCCACAAAGCGTTCATAGCGTTTACCACTGTCCCGTCTCGACGCGAATCGCCACTTCGCAGTCGTCAAAAATTTCGAGTTTTGCAATCTTCACACGCACACCGAGCACACCGGGCAGCTGCATCAGCCGATGCGCCAGCTTGCCGATGAGGCTTTCCAGCAGGTTGACGTGCTCCGCCGTGCATTCGGTGATGATGATTTGGCGCACCTTGCGATAGTCCAGCACGCGGCAGATATCGTCATCTTGGGGCAGCAGGTGCTGCGTGCCCAGGTTCAATTCGGCGTCCACCTGAATCGGCTGAGGCGCGTTTTTTTCGTGTTCCAGGATTCCCAGATTCGCGTCGAAGCGCAGACCTGTCAGGTTCAGAATTTGAGTACCTCGGGTGTTGAACATGATGTCAGTGTGTAGTGTTTTCAGGTGTCGGGTCTGTCAGCGGTTGCCGATGTTTCACATCAGCGAAAAATCGCGCTCGAACTTCATCAGGTGCTGGCCCCCGTCCACCAGCAAGGTGGTGCCGGTTATGGACGCGTTCTCCAGCGCAAACTTGACGGCTGCGGCAACGTCGGCGGGCGTAGAAGAGCGGCCCAGTGGCGAAAGCTTGTGCCGCGCCTCGAATTCGCTGCCGCTTAACAAGTGGCTGGTCAAGGTCAGCCCGGGTGCGACGCCCACCACACGCACCTGTGGTGCCAGCGCCAGT
Organism: Polaromonas sp.; assembly: GCF_012927485.1. Classification (GTDB taxonomy): domain Bacteria; phylum Pseudomonadota; class Gammaproteobacteria; order Burkholderiales; family Burkholderiaceae_C; genus Polaromonas. The sequence continues at coordinate 95,810 of NZ_JABBPC010000036.1, forward strand.
GCCAGCATGGTGCCGGCCGCCTCTAACGCGGCTTTGGACAGCGTGTAGCTGAAAAAGTCGGGGTTCTGGTTCCACAGCTTTTGGTCGAGTAAATTGACCACCGCGCCGCTGGCGTTCCGGGCGGCAACGTGGCCATGCAGCGCCTGGGCCAGCACGATGGCCGCGCCGGTGTTGCTGTGCAGATGCTTGTCCAGGCTCGCAAAGCTAAAGCTTGCGGCCGAGTCGTGTTCAAAGGTCGAGGCGCTATTCACCACGGCATCGACCCGGCCAAAATGGGCCACCACGCGCGGCAACAGTTCGCGCACCGCCGCTTCATCTGCTAAATCAGCATCGAAAGCCGCCGACGCCCCCGAAAGGTGGGCGCAGTCCGCGACTGTTTTATCCGCATCCGGTTTTGAACTGCGGTAGTGCACCGCGATCTGCCAACCGCCCGCCGCCAGCGCCAATGCAATTTCCCGGCCAAGCCGCTTGGCTGCGCCGGTTACGAGAACGACAGGTTGAGTTTGGGATGAGTTCATCAGGGCTGAGGCGATGGTGAGGCGATAAGGAACAAGGGTAGATCGCCGACAATCAGCGGCAGTGATAAATATGACCCAAACCTCTATTTTAACGAACGACCTGCAGGTGCACATCGCCAAGGCCATTGGCGCTGCGGGCGGCTGGCTTGGATTTGACGACTTCATGGCCTTGGCGCTTTACACCCCGGGCTTGGGTTACTACGCCAACGACTCGCTTAAATTTGGCCTGATGCCCGCTGGCGCGCACGGACTGAAGGGCGCCGGCAGCGATTTTGTGACAGCGCCCGAATTGTCCCCGCGTTTTGGCCAAACCTTGGCCCGTCAGGTGGCCCAAGCCCTGCAGGCCAGCGCCACCGCCGAAGTATGGGAATTCGGGGCGGGTTCTGGCGCGCTGGCGCTGCAGATTCTTGACACGCTTGGGCCGGAGATCGAGCGCTACACGATCGTGGACTTGTCAGGCAGTTTGCGTGCGCGTCAGCGCGAACGGCTGGCCGTACATGGCGCCAAGGTGCGCTGGGCGACCGAGTTGCCGGCAGAAATGCGCGGCGTGGTGCTGGGCAATGAGGTGCTGGATGCCATGCCGGTTAAATTGCTGATGCGACTGAACGGCGTCTGGCACGAGCGCGGCGTAGTGGCCGCCAGTCTCGAAGCGCCGCAAGGCCGTTTTATTTACGCCGACCAATTGACTGCGTTGCGGCCACCGCTTGAGGTGCCGGGCCAGCAGGACTATCTGACCGAAATTCACCCTCAGGCGGAAGGTTTTATCCGCACGCTGGCGGACCGGCTGAAAGTCGGCGCGGTGTTTCTGCTGGACTACGGTTTTCCCGAACACGAGTACTACCATCCCCAGCGCAGCATGGGGACGGTGATGTGTCACCGCAACCACTTGGTAGATGCCGACGCGCTGGCGGATGTGGGCCTTAAAGATATCACGGCACATGTCAATTTCACCGGCATCGCCTTAGCCGGGCAGGAAGCCGGTTTAGCAGTCGCGGGCTACACCAGTCAAGGCCGTTTTCTGCTCAACTGCGGATTGCTGGACGGCATGGAAAATTCAAGCCTTAGCGAGCGCGCCATGGTACAAAAGCTGGTCAATGAGCACGAAATGGGGGAGTTGTTCAAGGTCATCGCCTTTGCAACCGGCAAGCTAAAGAATCCCGACGGCACGGCCTGGGAACCGCTGGGGTTTAATGCAGGTGACCGGACCCACACGTTGTAGAGCCAGGCGCCATGATTCGCTGGTTCATCGTTATTTTTCTCGCACTGGTTTTTATCAGCTGGTTCAGCCCCTTGCTGCAGAAACTCGGCTTCGGCAAACTGCCGGGCGACCTGCGCTTTCGACTGTTTGGCCGCCAGTGGTTTATTCCGCTGACCAGCACGATTTTGCTGAGCTTCGTGGCCAGCTTGATCGCCCGATACATTTGATTAGCTTGAAAAGGTGATCGCATGAAAGCTTGTGTCGATTTGGGCGGTACCAAAGTCGCTGTCAGTCTGGCGGGAACTGGGGCCGGGGCGAACGCAGCATCGGCCGCGCACGCCGTTCCGTGGCTGGCACGGCGCTCCGAGCCCACTGCCAAGACCGGCAATCCGGATGCCGTGGCGCTGCAGATACTGCGCCTGCTTGCGGCCACTTGCCAGGACGCCGGTGTCAGCGAGCAGGCCATCGAGGCGGTGGGTGTGTCCTCCTGTGGCCCCTTTGTGATCAAGGCGGGCATGATCGAGCTGGCAGCTCCCAACATCTGCGGTGGCCTGGCCGGACCCGCGCGCGGCCTGCCCAACGAATGGACCAGCGCGCTGCTGGAAGCGCCCCTCCGCCAGAAATTTGCCAATCTGAGAATTGAAAACGACGGCATCGGCGCGCTGCAAGCCGAACGTCGCTGGGGCGCCCTACAAGGCATCGATAACTGCGCCTATGTAACCTGGAGCACGGGCATTGGTTGCGGGCTATGTGTCGACGGCCACGTGTTGCGGGGTAAACATGGCAACGCCGGCCATGCGGGCCACATGTTTGTGATTGACAACAACGATGCGTTGTGCGGCTGCGGCAACATTGGGGACGTGGAAGCGCTGGTCGCTGGCAATGCGGTAGCGCGCCGTTTTGTTGCGGCAGGCTACACCGACGCCGCCAGTGTTTTTTCGGCTGCGCAGGGGGGCAAACAAACCGCAGTCGCCATCGTGGACGAGCTATGCCGGGTGATGGGACGCGCGCTGTACAACCTGGTTGTTACGCTGGACTTGGAGCGCATCAGCCTGGGCGGCAGCGTGTTCTGGCATCACCGCGACTATCTGCTGCCGCGCTTGCAGTCGTTCATCGGCAGCAAGTTGCCGGCGCTGACGGGCGGTTTTGAGCTGGTGCCTGCTGGGCTGGGAGAGCAGGTCGGCGACTTCGGCGCTTTGGCGCTGGTGAGCTGATGCGGCTGGCATCAGGGTAAACATCGGCGCTTCCGGCCACTGCTCTAACCGCTCCGAAACGGCGTTATGGCAAATCCTTGTTGACTTCAGGCACAGACGTATCGCGTGGACCGATCAGGCCCAGACGCGCCTTCAGAGACTGCGGCTGTCCTGTCAGTATCGCGGCATAGTTGGTGGTGTTTGACAACACTTTTTTCACGTAATCGCGGGTCTCGCTGAAGGGTACGTTCTCGGCCCAAATCGCCGCATCCAGCAGGTTTCCGTTGCGCCAGGTGCGGGGTCGGCCAGGGCCGGCGTTGTACGCGGCTGCGGCCATGGCCATGGAGCCGCCCAAGTCATCCAGCGCAAGCTTCAAGTAGGCTGTGCCAATCTTGATGTTGGTGTCGCGATCACTCAGCTGGTCCGCGCTAAATCCTTGAAGGCCGAGTTTGCGGGCGGTCCAGCGGGCCGTTGCGGGCATGACCTGCATCAGCCCGGAAGCGCCCACACCGGAGCGTGCGTCCATGACGAAACGACTTTCCTGGCGGATCAGTCCATACACGTAAGCGGGGTCCAGGTTGACACTTTGACTGCGTTTGATCACCGTCGCACGAAAAGGCATGGGGAAACGTTGGTCGAAGTCCACTTCGCGTCGGGTGCGCTCGCTGGTGTTGATGCAGCGATCCCAGATTTGGCGGTCGCAGGCAAACTGCGCGGCGGCGAGCAGTTCGCGTTCGGTCATGCCGCCGTGCTGGTGCATGTTCGTGGTGTAGTTCCACTCACGTACGCCTTCTGAACGCAGACCGATTCCGATGGCATAGGCGCCGCGGTTCAATCCCGGGTTGAGACGGGCGCCTTCTTTTTCTTCAGCCGTGAGGGGTCCTGGTTTGGCCGGCACCGTAATTTTTTGGCCCAGGTCTTCCAGTGCGAGCTGCTCGTAAAACCCGCGTACCGAGGCCATCGACTGCAGTATCGCAAGCGCTTCTGCACGTTGCGGTGCGATGCTGAGCGGCTGGACAAGCCCCGCGCTCTGAGCCGTCGCGATCGGGGCGGCGGTCTTGATGGCAGCATCCGGCGGCGACGTAGCCAGCAACGCGCGCGCTTTCCAGTAGCTCCAGGCGGGTTCCTTGCGCGACTCCCCGCTCATCGCATCGACGGCCGCCAGCACCTGCTGCCAGTTGGGTTGGGCTCCTGCGCGCAGGGCCGCCCGGGCTTTCCAGGCCAGCATGTCGTCGGTCAGGTCGGAGTCGTCACTGACTTTGGCAAAGTACTGCAGCGCGTCGCTTGCCGGTACGGTGCCCAGCCGGGTGGCCGACTGTTTGCCGATAACGCCCCAGACCCAGTTGCGTTCTTCGGGGGTGAGCTGTACCGCCCATTTGGTTTCCATCTGGAAAGCCGCACCTCCCGGGTCGCTCGTGGCCAACTTGATCAGCGCGAGGGTGATGATTTCCTTGCGCACGGCGCGCACGGCAAGGTATTTTTCCATCAGAAATTTGATCGGGCTGTTGTTCAGATCGGTCACCAGCCCCAGGGCTTCCGGGGCAATGATCTGCACCGCATCGCGGGCGGCGCGCGGACGATTGGCCTCCGTAGCGAGACGCGCTTTTTGCCAGACATCCTGTGGCGTGAGGTTTTTGGCGCCGACCAACCGACTGGCCGCTGCCGTACACCCGTCGTCCGCTTCGCGCTGTGACTGCCAGTTCTTCCGTACTTCATCGGCCAGGCGTGGGTCCATCGCCGGATTTTTCAGATGTTCTACCAGCAGGGCGTAACAGCGCACTTCGCGGTCGTCGTTCATGCGGTAATTGGGATATTCAGCGGCAAAAGCGGCCCAGTCGCGTCGTTGACCGAGTAACAGCAGCCAATCGTTGCGCAAGCGGTCTTCCTGGTAAGTTCCGGGATAGCGACCGAAAAAGTCCTGTACCTCTTGGGGACTGGCTTCGTCCAGGCGGGCTTTGAGTTCCCAATAGGCGGCCCAGGGTTCCAGTGCATTGCCTTTGGCCTGCGGCAGCAGCTGCGTTAACCTGTTTTTGTCGCCGCGCCGGAAGGCTTTGTTCATCTCCAAAATCACGCCGTCGCTGGCGCTACCGATGCCTGCTTCGGGACTCTGGGCGGCCGCGGGCGCCATCAACGTAGCGGAGAGCGCAGCGGAGACAACCGCGCTCAAAAGAAATTTGTATAGCATTGGGACATTATGGACAAATTAAGTATCCGCAAAGCGCTGATTGAGGCCAGGCTCAATATGCCTGACCGCCTGGCAAGAGCTGACTTGCTGCAGCGCGTCCTGCGCATCTGGCTAATCGGTCGTACCGACGTGGTGATAGGCGCTTACTGGCCGATCAAGGGTGAGTTTGACCCGTTACCCGCGCTGTACCGTTGGCAGGAGGATGCTACGTTGAGCCGGGAGTCACAAGAAAATCAGATATTGGAGCCCGAGCAGCGTGCGCAACTAGCTACTGAAAGTATAGCAAGCAGGTCGCCGCGCAAGATTGGGTTGCCGGTCGTCAACAAACTGCACAAGACCCTGACCTTTCATGCCTGGTACCCGGGCTGTCCGATGGAAGAAGACGCCTACGGCATTTCGAAACCCAAAGATACCGAAGAGATTGTGCCTACGCTGCTGTTTGTGCCCTGCGTGGGATACGGCACGGGCGGTTACCGCCTTGGCTATGGCGGCGGTTTTTACGATCGCACGCTGGCGACCCTTCAGCCCAAGCCCTTTACGGTGGGCCTGGGCTACAGCCACGGTTGGCTGCCGGATATGGAGCCGGAGCCGCACGATATTCCGCTGAATGCGTTGCTCAACGACAAGGGCGTCGTTTGGCCGGTGTGACAGTGTCATGGCGCGGGCTTCACGCGCGTGAAGCCTGTGGCGGGTCGGGCGATCTAAAATAAAAACTTTAGCTGTCTGCCCGCGGGCGGGTTGACCCAAAAGAGAGCCGTACCATGCCCGAATCGACTGTCAATACACCCTCTCCGGTGCCTTCAGCGAGGCGCAAACCAGCGCCTCGCAGCAAAGCGCTTCAGCCCAAAGCCCCTGCTGGCGTCCGCGCCGTAGCGAGCGGCGACCGGGCACCGTCGACCAGCCCGCGTGCGCTGGAGCAGTTTGTGACAACCGAGGCCACGCAGGCGGCGCAGGCAGAGCAATTGTCTGCCGCACTCTCGCTGCTGGGTGATAAAGAGGTGACTAGTGAACCTATTGCCCGTGCGCAGGCGTTACGGGCTTTGCTGGAGGGCGCTTCGTCGGACGATCGTCGCGTGCTGCGCGCCGCGTTAACAGGCAGACAGGTTGACGAGGACATCACAGGGCAGAGTCCCGATGAGGAGCTGGCCCTTGACTGGCGCGATGGCGGCTATCCCTACCGCAACCTGATGCGGCGAAGCACCTACGAAAAAGACAAGTTTCAACTCCAGGTGGAACTGCTCAAGCTGCAGGCCTGGGTCAAGGAAACCGGCCAGCGCGTGGTGATTTTGTTCGAGGGACGCGATGCAGCCGGCAAGGGCGGCACCATCAAGCGCTTCATGGAACATCTGAATCCCCGCGGCGCCCGCGTGGTGGCGCTTGAAAAACCCTCTGAAACCGAGCGCGGGCAATGGTACTTTCAGCGCTACGTTCAACACTTGCCCACGCGCGGCGAAATCGTTTTGTTTGACCGCTCCTGGTACAACCGGTCCGGCGTTGAGCGCGTCATGGGCTTTTGTAGTGATGAGGAATATGCCGAGTTCATGCGTCAGGCGCCTGAGTTTGAACGGCATCTGGTTCGAAGCGGCGTCTACGTGATCAAGTTCTGGTTCAGCGTGAGTCGAAAAGAACAGCGCCGCCGCTTCAAGGAGCGCGAGGGGCATCCGCTCAAACAATGGAAACTCAGTTCCATCGATCTGGCGTCGCTGGACAAATGGGATGACTACACGCGCTCCAAGGAAGCTATGTTCTTTGAAACGGATACTGCCGATTCTCCCTGGAGCGTGATCAAGAGCGACTGCAAAAAGCGCGCACGCCTGAACGCGATGCGTTACGTGCTGCACAAATTACCCTATGGCAACAAAGATCTGCTGCATATCGGCAAGCTGGACCCGCTGATCGTGGGGCGGGCGAACGTGGTGTACGAACGCGGCGAAAAGCCGGGCGCCATTCTTTGAGCCGGAGCGGGCGAGTTCGGGTGGGTGGCCAGGGATAAGGCACGCAACGCCGGATTAAAAGCCGCTTATGCTTTCGGGTCTGCTTCCTCGCCGATTGCCTTGCGGGTTTGCGCCGCCTGATCTTTCAGCCAGTCGCAAAATGCCAGCACTTCAGGCCTGGCCGCGTTGCGCGGTCCGATGATGAGCCAACAGGCCATGGGCGAATCCAGACGCCTATCTGGAAAGGGTTCAATCAGATCGCCTGAGGCCAAACTGTCGGCAATCAACGGTGTGCGTACCAATGCCACGCCTTGTCCGGTCAGGGCTGCTTGGGCGATCTGGTGGGCATAGTTGAAATACAGCCAGCGCTTGGGCTCGAAATGGGTGATGTGATTCTCTTCAAACCAGCGCTGCCAGGTTAGCCACTCAATGTGCTGGCCATGGTTCGCGTCCCTGGACTCCACCAGCGCGAATTGGGCCAAATCTTGTACTTTTTGCAGGCCTGGTCCGCTTTTCAGGAGCCAAGGACTCACCACCGGCGTGAGTTGCTCCCCAAAGAGGCGCTGCGCATGGGACGGCACGTTACCGGGCACGCTGTAGCGCAGAGCCAGGTCCACATCGGTGGTTTCCAGGTCCACCGAGATGTCGGTGGCGTCAATGCGGATGTCGATATCGGGGTGCGCGCGTTGAAAGTCCTCTAGCCGCGGGATCAACCACATCGAGGCAAATGAGGCGTAGGTGCTAATGGCCACGCTTTTGCGACCCGCACTTTGACGAATAAGCCGTACGGCCGCGTCGACGCGATCCAGCGCGGGTATGACCGCGCGCAGCAGCTGGGCGCCCGCGCCAGTGAGTTCCACCGCGCGGGTGTGGCGGAGAAACAGACTGACTCCGACCTCCTGTTCCAGCCCCTGGATCTGACGGCTCACTGCCGACTGCGTCAGGGCCAGTTCCTCCGAAGCCGCCCGAAAATTGAGATGACGCGCCACCGCCTCGAAGGCGCGCAGTTGACCCACCGAGATCGGCCGGGAACGTTGATGGCTTTGTGAATGCTGCATGACAAACGGTAAATTTATTAATGCGTTTATGGAATGAATAGCGTAGCGCTATTTCATTGGACATGGCGATTTTTCAGCAGGATCATTGATGCTTCGGCAAGGAGTACATTTTTTTTGGAGTACCTCATGGAGCACATGATGACGCGTCAGCCAGGCCCCCGACTTGGCGCATTGCGCAGCGGTTGGACGCTGGGCCCGGGTCTGGCCTCGACCATGAAAACCCATCGCGCCGGGGTGCTCCGCGTCTCGCAAGGACGACTATGGCTGACTTTTACCCATGCGCGGCATGACCTCGGCGTGCGGGCTGGCGACTATTTTCTCAACTGCGGCGAGAGCTTGGCGCTGGGGGCCGGGGAAGTCGTTGTGATGGAGTCTTATGGCTTGCGCCATGCGCCCGCTGTTGCTTTAGCCTGGGCGCCTGTACCGAATCCGCTGTTTGCCCTACCCAGAAACCTTCCAGGGGCAAAGTCATTAAAGCATTTGCTTCGCAGTCCGACCTGACGGACCAAACTATAACTTTTGACCAACTCCGGCGTGATCATCGGTGATAAATTTATTCTGGTGAGCGATGCCACCGCGACGCCGGCCATGGCGCGCACACGCAAAAGCATGGATCCGATTTTCGGCCAGGTATTTATTTACGAACACTGCCTGCCGTTTGATGTGAGTCGCGCCTTTGACGAAGCCAGCGGCATCAAAAACTCTTGTATCTGGATGGCCGAGCGTGAGAAGGCCATGTGGGGGGCGCTTCAGAGCCGAAACGTCGCTAGCTTGTCGGCGTCAAAAATCCATTGTCAGCGATGAAATTAAAGACTGGAAAGTGACAATGGCGGTCTGACCTTGCAGCTTGTTAAGCCGCTCCAAAACATCCTCATCGTCCAACGTGGTGTATCCCATGCTGAAGCGCTGGAATCGCCGTTCGGCAAGCGGCCCATGGTGAACGACGTTGACATTGATGTGACGCGAATCTTGGCGAATTCGGTCCAACAAGGCCAAAACTTCTTTTTGGGCACCCTCGATTTGTTGGCAAAATCGCGAACCGTCAAAAATCAGCAGGCCGGTAATCTTGAGCGCACTGTTCGCTGGGCGTGATTGCCTCGCAATATCCCCCACCACGCGAATATCAGCGTCGGGCGCAAGGGTGCTGACGTAAAGCACTTCATATAAATGAGGAGGTTTTTGCATAACTGTATGTAAATGTACCAATCCGCGGCTAAGTTCGCAACGTAAACGCGTTGGTGTTGCCTCGGTAAGTGTTGTATTTTGAGACTCAACAGAGGCATCCTCTGCGTCTGCTTGCGCTGTCGAACCAGTGACAGCTTGTTTCGCGCTGGGCTGGGTGATCTCTGTAGCGGATCTTTGCGCCGTGGTCGACGCCCCCTGTCAGAAGTTTGGCCACTGTTGAAACCTTAGCGGGCGAGGGCGAACAGGGGTAGGCCGTGACTGACAACACACGACCAAGGAGGACGACAAACCGGGCTACTTGCGTCGCTTAGTCTCCTGGTTCGATCAAAATTTTCAACTAAAATTTTGTGTAACGGCAAGACCCGCACTCAGGAGACCCGCATGAAGCACGATAAACCAACGTCGCAATCCTCTCAATCGAGTACCCGGCAGCAAAGTGGCAGCCCGCGCGAACCTCAGCCCAACCAGTCGCCGCCCGCTGCGACTCAAATGGGCGAGGGCAGCTATGAAGGCACGCGTGATTACGATGAAGGCTTGAAGTCGTATCTTGAAACAGCCGATGTGAAGGCGGATGCAGAGGCCGCCAAACCAGCCTCGCCGCAGGAAGCGGTCGAGTTAAAGAAGGCAGAGCAAGAAGGTCTTTCGCATTCAAAAGCGCCAGGACAATAAAGGCACAAGCGCCGCCTAGGCGATCGCGAGTGGTCTGCCGTCTCGGTCGGCGGACTGATAATCCGTGTGCGGAAACAGAGTTGAGCTACGACTGCTCGACGCTTTATAACCAAAATGCACAGGATATTTCATGGCAATCCCTATCGATGTCGTCATCATGGCTGCGGGCAAAGGCACGCGGATGAAAAGCACCTTGCCGAAAGTGTTGCACCGTTTGGGAGGGCGTGCTTTGTTGGTTCATGTGATCGATTGCGCAGCCCGGTTGTCGGCTCGCCAGGCGGTGGTGGTCACAGGACACGGTGCCATGGAAGTTGAAGCGGCTTGTGCCAGCTTGGCCGAGTCGACAGCCATTTTTGAAAAAAACATAAGCCTCAAATTTGTTCGCCAGGAGCCGCAGCTTGGAACCGGTCATGCCGTGCAGCAGGCGCTGCCTTTATTGGCTGACGATGGCGTGACATTGGTGCTGTCGGGTGACGTGCCGCTGACGCAGGCCGCAACCCTGGTGACGCTTCTGGAGCGATGCGATGGCAAGCGATTGGCGCTACTCACGCTCAGTATGGCCGACCCCACGGGCTACGGGCGGATTGTGCGAGCGGGGGACGGGACCGCTAGTCAGGTGCGCGCCATCGTTGAGCACAAGGACGCTAACGATGCCGAGCGCGCCATCCGCGAAATCTACAGCGGCATCATGGCGGTGCCGACGCGGCTGCTGCGTGGTTGGCTGGCCCGACTTGACAATAGAAATGCACAAAATGAGTATTACCTGACCGATATCGTGAAATATGCCGTGGCCGACGGCGTCCCCGTGGTGGCGTACCAGATCAGCGATGCCGCTCAAGTGGCGGGCGTGAACAGCCCCCTTCAACTGGCCGAACTGGAACGCGTCTATCAGAGCCGCCGCGCCTCGGCCCTTATGGAGCAGGGCGTACGGCTGGCTGACCCCGCGCGATTCGACGTGCGCGGCACGCTGGCCTGCGGCCAGGATGTCGAGATTGACGTGAACTGCGTGTTTGAAGGTCATGTCACTTTGGGTAATCAGGTGCGCGTGGGTGCGAACTGCGTGATCGCCAATGCCACTATTGCTGCTGGCGCGGTGATCCATCCTTTTACGCACATTGACGGCGAGAAGCTGGGCGTGCAGGTGGGCGAGGGCGCGCGGATTGGCCCGTTTGCGCGCCTGCGACCGGGTGCAAATCTGGGCCCGGAAGTCCATATCGGCAACTTTGTCGAGGTGAAAAATTCCACCTTGGCTAGAGGCGCTAAAGCGAACCACCTGGCCTACTTGGGCGACGCCACGGTGGGTGAACGCGTGAACTATGGCGCTGGCAGCATCACCGCCAATTACGACGGCGCTAATAAGCACCGCACGGTGATTGAAGATGATGTGCACATTGGCAGCAACTGCGTGTTGGTCGCGCCCATCACCATCGGCCAGGGCGGCACCGTTGGCGGAGGCTCGACGCTGACCAAAGACACGCCCGCTGGCGCGCTCAGCGTAGCGCGCGGCAAGCAAATCAGCTTGGCGAACTGGAAGCGGCCGGTCAAAAAGGTCAAAGGCTAAGCCCAGCTTTTGGCTGCCCGCTACATCGGCCGGAAGAGCGTTGAGAAAATCTCCTGACTTGCTATCTATTTAATAGCTTTTTGTGATTACCTCTATTGGGCTAAAAGCACTTTTGGCTCGAACTTGGCGCGCTTGGTGCTGAAGAAAGCTTTCACGTTCCGTACGTTGGCATCACTGGTAAAAAGCCGCTGAGCCAGCGCCAGATACTGAGGCATGTTGCCCACATGCACCAACAAGATAAAGTCCGGTCCCGGCGACACGCGGTAGCACTGCTGAACCGAGTCGTCCAGTACCACCCTGGCCTCAAAGGCTTCCAGGTAGTCGGAACCCTGCCGGTCAAGGGTAATTTCAACCACTGCGGTCAGGCCGTAGCCCAGCGTTGCCGCTAGCTTGTCGGGACTGAGCAGGGCAATTTCGCGTTCAATCAACCCGGCCTCCCACAATCGCTTGACTCGTCGCAAACAGGTGGGCGGTGAGACATAAACCTGTTCTGCCAAGGCTTGGTTGCTGAGCGAAGCGTCATGTTGTAGAGCCTCCAGGAGCTTGATGTCCGTGGTATCCAAGTCAATCTTGGGCTCGATAATTTGTTTCATAAAATATATGATAGTGAAATAAAATTTAATTTATAAAGTTATGTGAAATTTAATTCCATATATTGCGAAAAATTAACTACATAAAAAATATTTAATACGTAGTATTGGCATCTTGTCTTTTTTGGAGCGCTTATGTGTGGCATCGTTGCAGCGGTTTCTACGAGAAATATTGTTCCCATTCTGGTGCAGGGTTTGCAGCGGCTGGAGTACCGAGGGTATGACTCTTGCGGCGTGGCGGTGTATGACGGTGGCCTGAAGCGGGCACGCAGCACCGCTCGCGTTTCGGAACTTCAGCGTGAGGTTGAGGCCGAGAAACTGGAAAGCGGAACAGGCATTGCCCATACCCGCTGGGCTACTCACGGCGCACCCGCCATCCACAATGCCCATCCCCATTTCAGCCACGGTCCCGGGCCCGATAGTGCGGCCCGCCCCGGCAGAATCGCCTTGGTGCACAACGGAATCATTGAAAACCACGACGAGTTGCGCGCTGCCTTGCAGGCCAAGGGCTATGTGTTTGAAAGTCAGACCGACACCGAAGTCATCGTGCACCTCGTCGATAGCCTCTATAACGGCGATTTGTTCGAAGCACTCAAGGCAACGATTACCCAACTGCATGGCGCCTATGCCATTGCCGCCTTCTGCAAGGACGAGCCACATCGCGTGGTCGGTGCCCGTGCCGGCTCGCCGCTGATTTTGGGTGTCGGCACAGAGCACTCCGAAAACTTTTTGGCCAGCGACGCCATGGCGCTGGCGGGCGTCACCGATCAGATCGTGTACCTCGAAGAAGGTGACCTGGTCGACATCCAGCTGGGCAAGTATTGGGTCTTCGACCGACATCACAAGCGAGTGGAGCGCGAAGTAAAAACCGTTCACGCCCACAGCGGCGCGGCAGAGCTCGGCCCTTACCGCCACTACATGCAAAAGGAAATTTTCGAGCAGCCGCGCGCCATTGCCGACACGCTCGAAGGTATGGTCGGCATCGTGCCCGAGTTGTTCGGCGACGGCGCTTATCGTGTGTTCAAGGACATCGATTCCGTGCTTATCCTGGCCTGCGGCACCAGCTACTACAGCGGGTGCACGGCCAAGTACTGGCTGGAATCCATCGCGGGCATACCTACCCAGGTGGAAGTGGCCAGCGAATACCGCTACCGCACGTCAGTACCCAACCCCAAAACGCTGGTGGTCACCATCACGCAAAGCGGTGAAACCGCCGATACGCTGGCAGCGCTTCGCCATGCACAAGCGCTGGGCATGACACAAACGCTCACCATCTGCAACGTCGCCACTTCGGCCATGGTGCGCGAGTGCAAGCTTGCTTACATCACACGCGCCGGTGTCGAAATCGGTGTTGCATCGACCAAAGCTTTTACGGCTCAACTGGCCGGTCTTTTCCTGCTGACGCTGACGCTGGCGCAAAGCAAAGGGCGGCTGAGCGAGCAGCAGGAAGCCGAGCACCTGAAGGCCATGCGCCACTTGCCCGCCGCTCTGCAAGCCGTGTTGGCGCTGGAACCCCAGGTCATCAGTTGGTCCGAAGACTTTGCGAAAAAGGAAAACGCGCTGTTTCTCGGGCGCGGTTTGCATTACCCGATCGCGCTCGAAGGTGCGCTGAAGCTGAAAGAAATCAGCTACATACACGCCGAGGCCTACCCCGCTGGCGAACTCAAACACGGTCCGCTGGCGCTGGTCACCAGTGCCATGCCCGTGGTCACGGTAGCCCCCAACGATAGTCTGCTGGAAAAGCTCAAGAGCAATATGCAGGAAGTCCGCGCGCGCGGCGGCGTGCTCTACGTGCTGGCCGACGCCGACAGCCGCATCGACAGCAGCGAAGGCGTTCACGTCATCCGGATGCCAGAGCACTACGGTGCGCTGAGCCCATTGCTGCATGTAGTACCGCTGCAACTACTGGCTTATCACACAGCGTGCGCGCGCGGCACCGATGTGGACAAGCCGCGCAATTTGGCGAAGAGCGTTACGGTGGAGTAATCCGGAAACGGTTTGGCCAGTTTTGGTTTTATTATTAAAGTCTGTAAACTAATATTAAAGTCTGTCAAAGTTCCGAGCAATGAACGTCGCAATCGTATAAATAAAGACCGTATTCCCGGAATGACTGACCGCTATTCCGGCCTTTACCAACCATGTTGGTGCTAGTGACCTCTGAATCCACCAACAGCCGCTATGTAGCGGGAGCGGTTATGCACCGAAACCTGGTTAATGGCCGGTTTGGGCTAGGTGTTGACGTAAGGCGTTTCTGGCGGGATGTCTGCTTCCGAGACAAAGCAGTCTTAGACCGTTCTTGATTCGCGTCCGGAAAGCAGTCATCCAGAATAGCCATGGCGAAGGCGATGGACAGTATTAATAGCTACCAAGTCTAGCCAGACGCAACCCTTAGAAGGTCAGAGAGCTGCCCCGCCTACAGCTTCCCGGACTGAAGGCGCAGCTGTTTCTGTGGATTAGTGTCCATGTCGGCGTTCTCCTTGAACACCAGCCAGGCAATGACGGCGGTCAGAACCGCCTCCAGGTTCAGCAGCAACGAAGCACTTGAGCCACTGGTGGTGGTCAAGCCGAACATCAGCAAAACAGGCCCCACCACGCCGCCGAAGAAAATCACCCCCATCAGCCAAGGCCATCCCGCGCGCTGCAAGCCGGACGCCTGCCCGCCGCGATGCCGCACCAATCGGATCAGGGTGAGACCAATGCCACTGCCAAGGTAGAGCAACCCGGCCAGCAAGATGGGCGGCATATCGCCCACCAGCAACTTGGCAAACGGGGTGCTGGCACCAAACAAAGCGGCGGCGAACAGCGCAAAAAGAACGTTCCGGTTCATGCGTTTAGTGTCAGGGATTGGGTTGATCGGTCATTGAGGTGTCAAGGCCCTGCAGGTTGCTTCGACCAGCGGCTGGATCGCCGATTCGGGAAACGGGGAAACGCTGCTGACGTTAATCTCGCACAATACGTATTGCTCGGCTGTATCTGCCAACCCTTGCCCGAGCAAGAAGTCGGCATCCCAGAGCAACGGCAAGGCGTCACGACGAATTTCCAGGCGTTCGCACAGCATTTCTATCCATTCGCCTTCCAAGTGTTGCCGCAGGTCCTGGAAGCGCGGATCGCCGGGACCGCTGTACAGCCTGGGGCCAGGCAGCGGTACTTCACTTCCGGCCACGCCCGGATTCAGCGCGATGACCGCCTGATGTCCGAAACCTGCGACGTGGTCACCCACGAGGTAGGCCCGCGTCATGCCCTCCACCATACGCGGTTGCCAGGCCTGATCGATCAGGTGACCGCCACCGTCAAAGTACGGAGCAAGCCGCTGTCCAACGCCAGCAAAATCCACCAGTTCCTCCAGGCAACCGCGCTGCGCGTGCCGCATGGCGTAGCGGTCCACCGCGCGTTGCTCTATGCGCCAGATGCCGATGCCGCTGTGTCCGCGCGCCTGCTTCAGCACCCGTACTCCCATCGCCAGCCGCGCTGGCAACTCTGTGTTGAGCTGCGCCAGACTGTCGATCCGGTACACATCACTGCCGAACGGCAAGTCGCGCACTGCCAACAGCACATCCTTGGTGCCCAGCTTAAGAATAATGTCTGGATGCGTGCTGACAAAGACTCCACTGGAGGAAGCTTCGCGTAGCGTCGCGTCAAGTTTGTGGCGGTCACGTCCACCCTCAATGGGGTTGTGCCAGACCAGCACCCCGCGCACTCCCATCAGTTGCTGCAAGACTTCATCGCAAAAATCATCGCTGTAAATCGCAGGCTCGATCACAATGCCAACCTTCTCGAATGCTTCAAATAACGCGGCGAAACGACTCTGCGTTGGATCAGACCGCTCCCGAGCAGGGCGATCCCCTGGATAGAGAATGGCAAGCCGAGGACGAATGTCTTTTTTCATACTAAGCACCTCAATAGTTGACATCGGTTCCCTATGCGATAGGAACTACAGGCTGCCCATGATCCTGCCAGGCCGAGATACCGCCATGCAGATGAACCGCCTCAACCCCCATGGCTAAAAGCGTGGCCGTCAGTCCCTGGCTGATTTCATGGCCGTGTGCACAGTACACCACCACAGGCGTTTGATTAGGTATGCCGTCTTTCCAATCCAGCCACAGCGCCGGGTTTTTCCACTGTGCGCCTTCGATTTGAACGCCGGATGCAGTGACGGCTTGTTCTCTGCGCACATCGAGCAGCAGAAATGGGTGCTGCTTTTGCTGCCACTGTGCCAGTTCGGCTACGGACATTGACTTCATGGTTTTCTCCTGGGTCTAGGAATGCGTGAGGGGGTAAAGAACCAAACCGATCAGCGCGGCACCCACCACGATGACGGGTTCCTGCAGCTTCTTGTATTTCCACAGGATGGCGATGGTGACCAACGCCATCAGTGCGGTCGGAATGTCCACGATGGAGCGTTTGGCAATCACGATAACCGACCCGGTGATTGCGCCCACGGCTGCGGCCGTCACCCCATCCACAAAGGCTACGATGGCAGGCAGCTTGCCGTATTTTTTGAAATAGGGCGCCGGAATGATGGTGAAAAGATAGCACGGTAAAAAGGTGCCCAAGGCCGCCACACAGGCACCCGGGAAACCGGCCACCAGGTAGCCAATGAAGCCTACCGTGATGACCACAGGCCCTGGCGTAATCATGGCTACCGCGACGGCATCGACAAACTGCTTTTCGTTGAGCCAATGGTGCTCCGTCACCACACCGCCATACAGGAAAGGCACGATGGCAAGGCCGGAGCCGAACACAAATGCACCCGCCTTGGCAAAGAACACGCCGATCTGGGTCAGCAAAGACCAGTCCAGGGTGGTCAGAAAGCCGGTGGTGTGGGCCAGCTCTACTGGTGCAACCGCCGCCATTCCGCCCCCGCCCCAGCGTTTGGGAGGTGCCCGCCACAGCCAGGTCACGATGCCAGCGGCCAGGAACAACCAGGCGACCTCGGATTCGGTAATGACAGTGACCGAAGCCAATACAAGAAAGATGGCCCACAGCAGCTTGTCCTTTCCCACGCTCTTGAGCGTCAGCTTGTGCGCGCTGATGGCAATGATGCCAATCACTGCTGCGCCCACCCCGTAGAACACGGCCTGCATCCAGGTTAGACCGCCAAACTCGGTATAGGCCCAGCCCAAAGCCACCACCATGAAGAATGAGGGAATCACAAAGGCCAGCCCGGCCAGCGTGGCACCCAGGAGGCGGTAGTGCACATAGCCCAGATAGATGGCGGTCTGCGCTGCCATGGGGCCGGGTGCCAATTGCGCCAATGCCAAGCCTTCCTTGTAGTCGGACTCGGTGATCCAGCTGCGCTGTTCCACCAGGTCTCGGTGCATGTAGCCGACCAATGCCACCGGGCCACCAAAGCCCAGCGTGCCCAAGCGCAGGAAGTACAGCACCAGTTGCCACAGGGTGTACTGGATACAGTCAGCGGGCGGTGTAGCGGCTGTGTCAGTTGTTTGCATTTGGGGGAGCCTCCTTGGAGAATGTTTTGAGTAGTCCGTCGAACACCGAGCAGGCGGCCTGCAGCAATTGGTCGTCATCGGTGATCGCATCACGCAGTCCGGCCAGCACGCTTTCAACGCCAGAGGCTTCGGGCGGCTGAAGTCCCCCTACATCCAGGAAGTGCACGAGGTGGCCCATGCGCTGCAGAGGCGCAGATTCCAGTGCGAAGCTGACCAGCATGACTTCAAAGCTGACTTTGGCCCCCACATGGCTGAAAGTCGCACCATCGAAGTCAAAGCCAATTGCTTTTTTAGGGAAGTCCTGCGGTGATGCCAACCACAGCAGCTTGGCATCGGGGTCGATATAGCGGCGGATCAGCCAGGCGCAGGCTAGCCGATCCACCCAGGGGCGCTTGCGTGTGGCCCAGGTCTTGCCGAGGTAGACAGTGCGATCCCGTAGCGTGATGGCCCCCACCGCTGGATGGGGCTCATCCGGAGACAGGATGCGTGCCAGGGCCAGGTCTAACTCTTGCAATGTGGCGAAGGATTGCTTCTGGGCTTCGGAGTCGAAGAAGTCGATCTCCACCAAGCCTGCAAACACCTTGCGCAGCTTGCGTGCCTGTTTCAACACATCGTTAGCAGTGTCGAAATCCAAGGCGGCGTGCGCCTTGCTGACCTCCAGCACCAGTGCTGAAAACTCTGAACTGCGGTCAAACAGGCGCACAAAATCTGCGCCTGCAGGCTCTTCCGCGCGCATGACGTAGGCCATGCCGCCAGCAGCGACCACTTCAGCGGCCACGCCGTCCAGTAGCTCGCGGCAAGCCTCGCGTTCTGGCATCAAATAGACCCCGTCACGCAGTACTGCAGCACCGGAGGCCTTGAGTGCACGCCAGGCACGCATACGGGCATTGGCGTTTTCAGTGGGCAGACTGATGACCAGTGAGAACCAGTAATTCATGCAACAGATACTACATTTATGTAGAAATCATTGCAAATATTATTTCCATTGGTGTCCGTTGGCTTCATGCCAAAAGGACCTCACCCACTTCCTGATTGGATGTATGCGTTGATGGTGGACTTATCCAAGAGCTGTCATCCACCGTAATCCGTAGTTGGCCCGAAACCGGGCATTCACCAGATTTCGGTGAATGCCCGCTTCCGCCAGAAGCGGACATCCACAAGTGACTGGTATCTGGCTGCCAATTTAGTATCAGCGAAGACTGTTTTTATGACGCCGCATCCGACAGGCTGCAGGGTGTATTCGAGCCCTACCGGCAGGCTCAATAGATCTGGCGCGTTGGGCGGAACAGGATCTCGTTCACGTCCATATCGTCGGGCTGGCTGATCGCGAAGACGACCGCCCGCGCGAACGAGTCTGAAGAGATAGCGTTTGCCTCGTAAAAGTCGTGTAGCCCCTTTGCGATATCTGGCTCGGTTGCAGTTCCTGGCAGTTCGGTGGCCACTGGATTTAAGGACTGTATCGGCCGGCAGCCGTTACGTGCATTTGCACCCGCCCGCTGCGCTTGAACGTGCCAGGACGCCTAAATATCAAATCGATGAGGCAAGCGCTGCGCGCACAGCCTCGATCCTCTTTCTGTTCACTCCCAGATCGCTTTCTCCAATGCGGGATGCCGAACGCACTTGTATCACCTGGGCAACAGGGTCATACCAGAACTCGACGTCATCGACAAACTTCATCAGTGGCGTGGTGTACTGTGCATAGAGGTAGTCGGCCTCACTTTTGACGATCTTCGCCCCTGCCATGACCTTAACTATGGATTTGATCCTGGCGATGGTCGCTGGACCGTCACCCCGAAGAGGTAACGGCGCGATTTGTGCAGCCAGATGTCGGGGGTGATCAGGGTATAGCGCCGCCTGGCTTGACACGCTGTTGTCGGTCCCAGATGGGAGCTTGAGCTTTCCGCTGCGCACGCCAAGGTCGGTCGGTGTCAGGCTCTGGAAAAAATCCATTTGGCCAGCACCGATTGCACCAGCGACCACCACGGCCAATGGAATCAAAAACCATTTGAGAATAA
Source organism: Polaromonas sp. (assembly GCF_012927485.1). Taxonomy (GTDB): domain Bacteria; phylum Pseudomonadota; class Gammaproteobacteria; order Burkholderiales; family Burkholderiaceae_C; genus Polaromonas. The sequence goes on from NZ_JABBPC010000036.1 coordinate 115,366, forward strand.
ACATCGGATGTCCACCAGACTGAATTGACCTGCCCCCATAAATGGTACCGGACATTTTCCACGAAGTTCATCAACCAGATGGTCACGAGCACTGTTTAGCAGCGACGGTCAACGTCCGCTTTATCTCGAAGACCGCAATTGGGCCACAAGCGGTCTTTGGCGAGTGACCGTTATAGGGCGACCAATACGGCAGCCTAATACCGGTTCTAAAAGTGATAAATTTCCGTTTTCGGATAGATCATCTAGACCTGCTGAGCCCGCTGGTGTTCGAGCAGCTTCGCACTGAAAGCTGAAATGTGTCTACGAAAGCGGGTCAAGTCCAATCATTGGTATGCTGGGGAAGGTGAACGAGGACTGTGCTGTTTGAGGGAAAGATAGGAGCCTAAACGTGGATCTCTACTACTACATGACGAGCGCGAAGTGGGCCGAAGTCATACTTAAGGAACGGCGGCTGAAGCTCTCACGGTTTCACGAATCAAATGATCCCTTTGAGCTAAACCTGATAGATAGTAGAGACCCAGTGCGACGCGAGGTAGTACGTATGGTTGAGCGGTACCACAACCAGAACACTGGGATGATCTGTTTTGGGAAGACTTGGGGCAATCCGGTAATGTGGGCACACTACGCAGAAAAACATAGTGGAGTTTGCCTCGGCTTCGCGATAGATCCCTTGGTGCTGTCGAAAGTGAATTACACCGACACGAAAATTGATGTTGAACTTGGCGTTCACCTTCCGAAGGGTGGACTATCCGCTGAATTGCTCAACAAAGTTCTACTGACAAAGGCAACCTCTTGGGAGTATGAGCAGGAGTGGCGTGTTCTCTCCCAACTAAAAACGCCGGATCCTAATAACGGACTGTATTACACGGACTGGGGTCAGCAGGTTGAAGTACGCTCGGTGATTCTCGGTCACCGGTGTACTTGGTCCACTGACAAGGTCGTGCAGTTGATTGAAGGACAAGTGACCGCCCCAGTTCGCATATGGAAAGTTCGTCCCGCCTTCGGACGCTTTTCGATGGTGGAACAGCATGAGTTGCCCTCTGTGACCGTGAAGTCGCCACAGTTGAAGAAGACTCGCCGATGAGCGGCTTTTGCTGCAAAACGGCAGGGCGTTTCAATGACCGCACTTCGGCGACGAATTTGAGGGTGCGAACGTCGCCAATGTCGTCGAAAGCTGCCAGCGATAGGCTCCAATTGAATGTCGGCTCCCAGTCTTGAGGAGACTGTCGGCAGGCTGAAGAAGAAGCGTCCGCCGTTCAACGGTTAAACTTTTGCTGTGATCGCACACCCTGACGAGTTTGCCCAGTACTGCTGTGAACTGCTGTCCGCAGCCGGTCCGTGCACGGCACGACGAATGTTTGGTGGCCACGGCATCAGCACCGGCGGGCTCACGCTAGCATTGTTGGCCGACCTCGGTCAGGGCGAGACGCTGTGGCTCAAGGCCGGCCCGGATACATGCGCCGAATTTGAAGCGGCAGGGTGCCAGCGTTTCACCTACCAGGCCAAAGGCAAGGCTAGGCGCCTGGGCTTCTACAGCGCGCCTGTTGAGGCCATGGAGGCTGCCTGCGAGATGGCGCCCTGGGCCCATCTCGCATTGCAGGCGGCATTGGCAGCCCGGCAACCTAAACAAGCCAGGCCAAGGAAGAAAAAGGGTTCTGTCGCATAGGCGGTCAAGCCGACCATACGACTATGTTGAGCGTTTTGACTGAAAAGGCTTGAACGCGATGCTGGGGATGTAAGCCCAAACCGCCGAAAATTTCGTCATCCACCCGACCTTCAACCTGCAAGCTTTTTGATGCGCTCGGCAAGCCGTCCGAACGCCTCACCCAGGTCTCGAATTTCAGACTCGTCGGCGGTGTCTTCGCCGAAGTAGCTTGCCCCCGTCAAGGCCCCGGCCAGCAGGAACGCACTGTCCACTGTGGACAGCTCGCAGTTCCAGACTCGGCGCCCGGTTTGCATGTTCAGAAAGTGATATAGAAGCCTTGAAAACCGGTGGCGTCCGACTCCGGTCCCTGTTTGCTGTTTCAGAAGAATCGCAACGTGGAGAGGGTTCGCGCTACAGTTGCTGAACGCGACATGAAGCCGCGCTCGACGCCGATGGGATAGCAGGCAAGTGCAAGGCCGGTCGCTGCCATGGTGGCAGGCCAGGTCTCTGCGCTCTTGTAGACCACCAGACCGCTCACCGGATTCGCCTCGTGCAGAAAGTAGTCGAACGTTTCGCGTTGCAGCGCTTCCAGTCCCACTTCCATGCTCGGCGCGGTGATGTTCATGGCTGGGACCCAATGCGGTCGCAGTAGGGCAAGCTAACCGAACCAAAGCGTGCGGTCTGCTCGGCAGCACACACCACTGTCGACGATGCTGCCACCAGACAACCTCATGTCGTTGGTCTGCAGCCATTCTCCAGTCAGACCGCTCCGACTATTATTTCGATCTAGCGGTGCGATATTCTGCGGCAATGTATTCATAAAGTTGCTTCAATTGCCGATCTGAAATGCGTGATTCTGGAAAGGCGGGCATGGCACCCGCAGACCCACCGGGCATTCCAGGATGGCGAATGAAATTACCCAAGGTTTTTAGGTCGATCAACTTTCCGGATTCCCGTAACGGCAGGCCCGGTGCTACAGCATTTCCTCCGCCCGCATGGCAACTTGCGCAATTGGCTTTGAATACGTCAATGCCAGACACAGCTGACCGTGCAGCCCCGGTTTGGCTTCCATTCGCCGCACCATGACCCATCATGCCGCTGCCCATCATTCCACCCCCCATTTGCGACCATGCCGTTGTGCTTGCAAGGAGCAGCACCACGCAAACCAGACTCACCTTTTTCATGATTTTGTCCTGTTCCTCATGATGTAAATATAGATCGAGCGACTCCGCTATGTGTCGAGGTCTTGCTTTATTGGCCCAGTGGGAGCTTCGCTCCCACTGGGCCTTGCGGAAAAAGCCCAAGCCTGGGGAACGAACAGGACTATCTGTCGCAGTGGCTGTGGCCGCCTGTGCGGTATCGCCCGCAGCGCCAGCGGTTCGGGCAATGGCTCATCGAAAAAGCACAACCAGAATGACAATCAGCAAAATTAAACCTATACCGCCGCCCATATACATCATAAGTTTGTACTCCTTCTGCTTGCCCACGCTCTCAGAAAAGTAAGAGCGCGAGAGGTATCTAAGCACCCGGAAGCAGTGCGGTCTGTTCGCCAGCGCACGAACGATATCTAGTTGTGATTTCTACGACCCTTGTTCAGTGAGCGGAGTTAGCCGGCTGATGGGTGTTTGTCGATTAAGGCTGGCATGAGGTCGTTCCTCATTGTAGAAACGCAGCCACGTCGTCAGGGCGGCACGGCGGTTCTCGTCGTTCACGTCAACGGGAAGCTCGTCAAGGAAGACTACGAGAACTTCGTGCCCGAGTTCGACCGGCTCGCCCGGGGGCATGGAAAGCTGCGCGTCCTGTTCGATATGAGCGGCCTCCACGGCTGGTAGGCCGGCGCAATTTGGGAAGACATCAAATTCGCCGCGAAACACTTCTCAGACATCGAGCGACTCGCGATGATCGGGGGAAAGCGGTGGCAGCATCAGATGGCGACGTTATGCAAGCCGTTTACAAGAGCGGCGGTCCGATACTTCGATCACGCCGAAGGCGCTGAGGCGCGGAAGTGGTTGGCCGAAACGCAGGCGATTCGGCCGTCCGTTCGTGGGACGGTTACTGACTCTGCGCAGGAACAGGCTATGAGCCGCCACCAAAGATGGCAATCGACACTCCAATCCCGAATACCACGAACGAAAGAAGCGTCATCCCGGCGAGGACGCCGATTGATACCGATTCCGCATCACTGTCCATGGGCGGGTTGCCCTTTGGTTGCTCCTTGCCAGCGTGTCCGGTCGACGCATGATCGTCATGCATGCCTCCAGATGCTCCCCCGTCGCTCAAGGGATCGCCCGGTGGGCGCACCGTCATCATCCCGTGCTTCAAGTGCCGCGATACCAACCACCAGTTCATGGGGTAGGCGGTGACGAAGCCGACCAGAAGCGCCATTGACATGATGAACCAGAATTCCGGTCGCGATGGCTCGCGGCTGCCCGGAACGGCCTTCAGCGCCAACGTCATTAAAGGCACCATGCCGGCCATGAGGAAATTCATGGACAGCAACTCCGGAAAGAAAGTGCTGGTGAGCGAACGCTTGTACGACCCACCAGCCATGCCACGCATGAAGAGAGCTTGAAAGATACTCCATCCGAAGCCGAAGCCCAAGGCGTACTCCAGCGCGATATCTGAGACCCGGTCCAAATTAAACAGGCTGGCGACAACCGCGCCTGTCAGGATGCCCACACCATCGCCGGCAACACAATGCATGGTCGAACCCAGAACCTGCCTCCAGCGGGTCGCGACGTAGCGTTCATGCAGCCCAGGCAGCGGTTCGCGACAACCCAATACATACAGGAACGCGCCCAGAGGCCCGGTATAGGCGGTGAGCAATATGAACCCCCACTTGAGCACCGGAGATGCCGGTGTGGTTCGAAGGTCCACCACCACAAACAACAGCGACAGTGCTGTCAGGAGAAACCATAAGAGCATGATTCCATCAAGCATTTGCGCCTTCCGATTCTGTTGTCCCGAACCCCGTGTTTCCCTTCTGAAAGCGAGGGCGCCTGCCTGGCGCGCTGTATTTCTGCAGCTGCCGAATTTCCGCGAAATCACTCCCCGGCGGCAGCGGCGGGAGTTCGCCAAAAACGTCCGCGCAAACTGACGATCTTCCAGGCTCTTCCCAACTGCCGGTCTCAGATTTCATTAGCGCAATTTGTCATTGAACTGCTGAGCCGTCCCGAATCCGGCAAGCGAGCGCACGAGGTTATTTCTCCGAGCACCCGCAGGCAGTTTCGGAACTCTTGTTCGCCGTCTTGCAACAGCCCATTGCTCTCTTGGAGCTGTCCTTGGCATCGCTCAGCTTTTTCTGATCGTGACACTTGGCTGCTTTGTGATGATGGGCAGCGGCTGCTTCATGATCGGCTGCAGCCTGCGTATGGAGACCGCTAGCTTCATTGGTATTCGACATGATGTCTGTTCCTTGGTGATGAAATGGTGATGATCTGAGACCCAACGTTCATGTCGCAGAATTGATGTGCGCAACATGGCTCATTACCATATGCTTTTGAGCGCGGCGAAACCGTGCGTTATCGCACATAGTGCGAACCGGTCACTTCCCGGACTCGCCTACTCGCTCAACGCCGCTGCAGAGAGTGTGATCTTGGGTTCAACCCGTCGATGCAACACCGATCTGATTGAATGTTGTTCTCGAAGGAATTTAATATGGCGCAAATGGGTAGACCTGGACTGTCAGCAAAGCAGAAGAAAGACCTTTGGCTTAGGTGGAAAGATGGTCAATCGTTAAGTGAGATCGGCCGAGCAATTGGAAAGCACCCAGGCTCGGTTCATGGTGTGCTGTCTTCTCATGGCGGCATCGTGCCGCGTACAAGAACCAAGTGCGCGCATACCTTGACACTTGCAGAGAGGGAAGAGATATCACGCGGTTTGGGGGCAGGCACCTCAATGCGCCAGTTGGCCAAGCAGCTCGGATGCTCTCCTTCGACGATCAGCCGTGAGATTGCCCGTAACGGCGGCCGGTGGGCGTATCGTGCCGCGAGCTCAGATGAGCGAGCTTGGGAGTGCGCCAAGCGCCCAAAGCAATGCGTCCTGACTGGTAATCATAAATTGCGACGAGTCGTTGCGCAGAAACTGCAAGATGACTGGTCACCACAGCAAATAGCGGGATGGCTGAAGTGCAGGTATCAAAATAACGGTGTCATGCAGGTCTCCCACGAAACAATCTACCGCAGCCTGTTCATTCAGGCCCGTGGAGTGCTGAAAAAAGAGTTGATCTCTCACCTACGCAGCAGGCGCATGATGCGGCGGGGAAAGAGCTCAACAACCGATGGGCAGCCGCGCGGTCAAATCGTTGATGCGATCTCGATCCGTGAACGTCCAGCTGAGGTTGAGGACCGCGCTGTACCTGGACGTCGGGAAGGTGACTTGATCTCTGGCTCCAGGAATAGCCACATTGCAACTTTGGTTGAAAGGCATTCCCGAGACGTCATGCTGGTGCGCGTCGCCGGGAAGGACACCAACAGCGTGGTGAGCGCCCTGGTTCGGCAGGTCAAGACATTGCCCGAAGGATTGATGTCCACCTTGACTTGGGACCGCGGCAGCGAACTCGCGCAGCACAAACGATTCACGGTGGCGACAGACGTCAGCGTCTACTTCTGTGATCCGCGAAGTCCATGGCAGCGCGGCACGAACGAAAACACGAATGGCTTGCTGCGCCAATACTTCCCGAAAGGCACGGACCTGTCACCTTTTACTCAAAGACAACTCGATACCATCGCCTTGAAACTGAACACCATACCTCGCAAGACATTGGGCTACGCAACTCCGAGCGTTAAACTTGCAGCCAGTGTTGCATCGACCAGTTGAACCCAAGGCCACGTACTTTGCCAAGCTGTCCGGGTGAAGTACGCATTCATGGCCAAGCATAAAGACCAGTTTCGCCTGCACAGCATGTGCCGAGTGCTGCGGGCGCAGCGGAGTGGCTATTACGCCTGGCAGGCCAAACCAAAGTCAAAGCGTACCCTGGCCGATGAAGCTTTGCTGGTGCTGATAAAGCAATCCTTCGAAGAAAGCCGAAGCATTTACGGCAGTCCACGCGTGCATTGTGATTTACGTGAAGATAGCGTGTTATGTGGAGAAAAACGCATTGCTCGACTGATGCGCAAAGCCCAACTGCGCTCGGTGCGTGGCTACAAGCGTCCACGCTTTAGAGTTGGAATGCCAGCGACTACCGCCCCCAACCGATTGCAACGGGAATTCACGGTAGCTCTGCCAGACCAGGTTTGGGTAACGGATATCACCTATATCCGAACTCATGAAGGCTGGTTGTACTTGACGGTGGTGATTGACCTTTACTCTCGGGCAGTTGTCGGCTGGTCGATGAATTCCACCATGACCACGGAACTGGTGCTTGATGCCCTGATGATGGCTGTCTGGCGTAGGCGGCCCAAGACCCCGGTGATGATTCACTCCGACCAGGGCAGCCAGTTCGGTAGTGATGACTTCAGTCGTTGGTGCAAGGACAACCAACTCGTGCCCAGCATGAGCCGCCGGGGAAACTGTTGGGAGCATCAATGCGGTTGCTAAATTGTTCTTCAGCAGCCTGAAGAAGGAGCAAATCAAACGTCATATCTACGCCACCAGGCAGGAGGCCAAGTCAGACGTATTTGATTACATTGAGGGTTTCTACAATCGAGTCCGCAGGCATAGTCACCTAGACCAACTGAGCCCGCTGGCATTCGAGCAACTTCGAACTGGAAGTTGATTTATGTCTACGGAAGCGGGTGAAGTCCAGAGAGAGCGGCCTTGCGGCGAAGCGTCCTTCTCCACTGCCGGGTTGAGCCTCACTCTACGGGCAACAACTGTGGGTTCCACACGACCTCCCAGAGATGACGATCCGGGTCTTGAAAATAGCCGGCGTAACCACCCCAAAAGGTTTTCTGTGCTGGCTTGACGATAACTGCACCCGCACTCTTTGCCTGCTCCATAACGGCATCAACTTCGGCTGTAGATGAGACGTTATGACCGAGAGAGAGTTCGGTGGGGCTTGGATTACCTATTGGAATTCCCGCATCGTGAGCGAGGCTCTTGCGCGGCCAAATTGCGAGTTTCAAGCCGGACTGTAAATCAAAGAAGGCAACAGCTCCATAGTCGAATTCTTTGCCGATGATGCCCTGCGTTGGTAGGCCGAGGCCATCGCGGTAGAAATGTACTGCCCGTTCCAAGTCGTCAACGCAGAGAGTGATAACTGTGACGCGTGGTTTCATGGAATGGCCCTTTCGTGCGATGAGGACATGATGGCTCGGTTGTTTGAGTTTCAACGTTTGAGTTAGGCGTCATCGTGCCCTTGGCGCCGGAGTACAACATGGGTGGCTTTCTCCGACGCAACGAACTGAACGCATTCGTATCCCAAAGCGCGCATGTCAATCCCCTCGAACAGTCGCTCTCCCCCGCCCAGCAGGACCGGCGATATAGCGACGTGCAGTTCATTAATGAGGCCCGCATGAAGATATTGCTGGATAGTGTTAGTTCCGCCGCCAATGCGCACATCCATGCCGTTGGCTGCCTCGCGCGCCCGGTCAAGCGCCTCGTGAATACCACCCGTGACGAAGTGGAATGTCGTCCCACCTTCCATCTGGATGGGCGCGCGCGCGTGATGAGTCAAGATGAAAGCTGGAACGTGATAGGGTGGGTTGTTCCCCCACCAGCCTTTCCAGTTCATGTCGGGCCAGGAACCGCGAATCGGTCCGAACATGTTTCTCCCGAGAATCCAGGCGCCAACATTCTTGAAGCCCTGCGCAGCGAAGTCGTCATCGATCCCCGATGTGCCACCGTCGGCGCCTAATACGTTCCGTTGGAACGTGCGTGTCGGGAATAACCACTGGGGCAAATCTGTCCCGCCAATGCCGAGTGGATTGTTGATGTCTTGATTCGGACCAGCTCCGTATCCGTCAAGAGAAATGGTGAAGCTCGCAACTCGGACGCGTGTCATTTTCATGCCTTCCTTTTGTTCAACCAACGATCGACTGAATTCGGTGCGCCAATCGGCCGGATTGGGGCTCGATTCCGGTCCGACGAGATAGCACTCGTACAGATCGCTCGCCGTTTCGTATCCGTTGGCTTCCGTCCACCCGCTAAACTCGTGCCACGCTTCGCCTAGCCCCTCGTAGGGACCGTGATAGACGGTGCGCACTACTTTTAGCGCAGGCCGCTGCCAAGGCTTCACGCGGCCGACGGCAGTGACGGGTGCCGACACTGGGATGCAGATGTCGAAATCGAATGACTCCGGCGTTATCTTCAGGTGATGCGCAAACCACGGTCCTGTCGGACCGATGCCTTGCGCCTTTGCAGCGGCCATCGCCTCGGCGATGGCCGGCCCCATAACGTGCTGCATCTCAGAGCGCGGCGTCTCGATGTGAATGGTGGCGACCTGTTGAGCTGTCGTCTCGACGACCTGCGGTTGTTCAATCATGTAGGTTCTCCGGTGAATGCTGGTAACAATATTTCGAGGCGGTTCGCGTCCGGAGCGATGACTGCAGGGTTCTTCATGCGGGCTTGCATGGTGTTTTGCCCCGATGTATTCATTTGTTTGTGCCCCCTAAAAATGGTTGTTGTCTTCACGATCACTGCCGTTCGCGCGCGCGATGTCAAATTACTGAAAATAATTTAATTGTTAGCCGCGCTCGCGCCGGTAGTGCATGGCAACCGCGCCGCTGCGGAGAGGCTTCGCGGAGACTAGATCGAGCCGTCGCGTACTAGGCAGCCCACTCTGGTACAAGGTCGGGCCGTGGCCGGCGATCCTGGGGTGGACGAGGAACATGTACTCGTCGATCAAATCCAGCCGATCCAGCTCGGTCGCGAGCTTGCCGCTACCAAGGAGCACACCGGCCGGAGTCGCGTCCTTCAGTTTCTGCACCTCCGTGCGAAGGTCACCGGCGATGTGGTGGGTATTGTTCCACCGAAAGTCCTTTCGCGTCGACGACACCACGTACTTCGGCTTAGTCTCCAGCTTGACCGCCCACTCGCGGATCGCCGGCGGTGCCTCCACGTCGCCTCGGGCGACTGCCGGCCAGTAGCTCTCCATCATCTCGTAGGTAACGCGGCCCCACAGCATCGCCCCGCCTTCGTCCATGAGGCGGGTGAAGAAGGCATGTGTCTCGTCGTCGGCGATCCCCTCCCGGTGGTCGACGCAACCGTCGAGGGTGACGTTGATGCTGAAAGTCAAAAGCCCCATGACTGCGAATTCCTCGTAGCGGTTAACGCCAAGCTAAGCGGCGTGCGTCAGCACGTCCTTGCTTGAGTGCCTTGTTATGCCAACTCATACACAAATTCATAGCAGTGCTGACCTGCTTCTATCTTGATAGCCATTCGCCCAGCTAGTCCTGATAGTTGTTCAGTTCCAGAGTCCGGCACAATCTCAATCACTAGACGATCTTTCCCTTTATCCATTGTCCCAAAGTGTTGTAAAACAAAGCCGCCCTTCTTCCCTAATAGCGTTCCGATTACCTGCTCAATCGCCACATAACCAGCTGAGCCTTTGACAGAGGTCATTGCACTCAGCATTTCGCCTTTGCTTGTTGCCTCAAGATCGCCATGAAAGGTTTTATCAATCGACATTCTGCCGAGCTTTATCCCGCTTTCTCCGAGGGCATAAAAATCCAAGGGATTGAGATTGACATCAAATTTTCCAGTAATTTTCATAAGCTCTTCCTTTTTTTTGTGGCATATCTTCTGGATGTCCGATGCAGCTTCCTCGATTCGACCAACGACCGGCTGAGTTGAGTGCGCCAATTAGCCGGATTGTGGCTCGACTTCGGTCCGACGAGATAGCATTCGTACAGATCGTTTGCTGTCTTGTACCCGTTGGCTTCAATCCACTCTGTGAACTCGTGCCACGCCTCGCTTACCAACTTCATGCTACGACTTCAGGCCTCCGTGCTGTGGTTAGGAGGGTTTGATAGCCGTAAACTTGACGCTCTCCACTTTGCCTCGGACCTGATCCAGGTCTTTGCTTAGCGGAGCCGGCGTGTATTCTTCGCCTGGGCAGCGTGCCATGTCGTCCAATTCCACGCCGACGAGAGGATGACGCGACACGATTAGAACTGCCACAAATCCTGCGTTTTTTAACGTACGCAAGTAGTCGTCCTCTGGGATCGCTCCCCCTATGCAGCCCGCCGAAATTGATTGAAATCGATTTCGCAGGTCTGCCGCAATCGGCTCGGTCAACAGAATGTCTGAAATCGCCAGTCGTCCGCCCGGTTTCAGGATGCGAAATGCTTCCAGATAAACCGCGTCTTTGTCGGGGCATAAATTAATGACACAGTTGGAAATTAGCACATCAGCGCAAGCGTTTGCGAGCGCCGTGTTGTCCAACGACGCGTGACGTAACTCGATCATTTCGTCGTGCAAGCCTGCCTGTGCCACGGCCTCCTTAGCCTGTTCAATCATTTGCTGAGCAAAGTCGATCCCGATGACTTTGCCTCGCTCGCCAACTTTGTGCGCCGCCAGAATCAAGTCCGTCCCGCCGCCGCAACCGAAATCAACCACTACCTCGCCCGGCTGCAACTTGGCGAAGTGGGTAGGATTACCACAACCCCGCGAGAGATTCCGCGCAAGCTCCGGTACCAGCGCAAGCTCTGACTCGTCATAGAGCGCTTGTCGGGGCGCGCAGCACGAGCTGGTGGGCGGCTTGCTACAACATGAAGTCGCTGCGCGACCAGCCGCTTCCGCAAAGCTTCCGTAGCGTGTCTGAACGACTCGACTGATCTCCAGGTTCTTCATCATCTCTACTCTCCTTGTGCTCGTTTTGTTCGGAGCAGTGGGACGCGCCAAAATCGGCGCCTCAATTGGAGCGTGAGCCTTCACTGTACCCCGTTCAAGTAACACGGACGGGGTGACCTGCCCCCCATGGTTCTGTCGCATAGGCGGTCAAGCCGCCCATACGACTATGCGGAGCGTTTTGACTGAAAAGGCTTGAACGCGATGCTGGCGACCAAAGGGATGCGCTTTCCAATTGACGTGATTCTGGCGTGCATTCGCTGGTATGCCGCGTATCCGTTGAGCTATCGCCACCTCGAGTAAATGATGCGCGAACGAGGTGTGTTTGTCGACCATTCCTCGATGAACCGCTGGGCGATCCGGTTTCTGCCCTTGCTTGAAAAAGTCTTTCGCAAGCACAAGCGCCCGGTGGGTGGGAGTTGGCGCATGGATGAAACGTACATCAAGGTCAAAGGCGCCTGGAAATATCTTTACCGCGCAGTGGACAAGGAGGGAAAGACGGTCGACTTTGTGCTGACGGCCCGGCGCGACAAGGCCATAAAGGCCAGCGGTGCTCCCGAGAAGGTCACCATGGACAAGAGCGGCGCCAACAAAGCGGCAATTGATGGCGTCAATGCCAGCCGGGAAACCCCGATTGTGGTTAGGCAAGTCAAATACCTGAACAACATCGTGGAGCAGGATCACCGGGCAGTAAAGCGAGTCACCAAACCGATGCGCAACTTCAAGTCATTTCGAGCCGCCAAAAATGTCCTGGCTAGCATCGAACTCATGCACATGATCCGCAAAGGACAACGCATGATGGAGGGCTACAACGTGAGGTCTTTTGTTGACCAATTTTATGCATTGGCAGGAGGAATTCGTCACGTTTGAGGAACTGGCATCCATTCCTACCCAAACACGTTCGTCAACTGGCAACGCGACTGAACCTTCGTGGCGGAACGCCGCTTCAGGATCCTAAGCGATCGTTCCTAGGGCGCCAGGGAAACAATCGATCAGACGGCTAGGTCCAGCCACGCGACGATGGCGGCGCGTGCTGCTGCGGGTTGTTCGTGGAACAGGAAGTGCCCGGCGTCTTTAATAACCGTGTAGGTGGCCGTAGTCAGTGCTGCCGCTGATTCTTCGGCGGCAGCAATTGGAATGAGGCGATCGCCAGCGCCATGAATGATCGCGGTCGGACAGGTAATCGCGGGCAGCATGTAACGCAGGTCAGCTCGGTTCATAACAGCCTGCTGTTGCCGGAGGAACGCGTCGGCGCCGACCGGGGTCGTCATCTGCCGCCAGATGGCGAGAAGTGTTTCGTCGGATTCGTTCTCTGCCGCGACCACGCCGGGGAAGGCGGCATCGATCAGAGTTGTGAATTGTCCTGCTTCAACGAGGGCCGATTGTCGAGCGCGGGCTACTTTCTGCTCGTCAGTGTCGGCCCGAGCGGATGTGCTCACGAGCGCGAGTGCGGTGACGCGCTCGGGTGCCTGCCGCATCACCTCGAGGGCAACGTACCCGCCCATACTCGTTCCGAGAACAGCGAAGTCGCCTGTGTTCTCCCGCAGGAGTCGTTCTGCCATGGCCGCGATGGTTTTATCGCGGCGTGTGTCTGCGATGGTGACTTGCCCTCGCGACCAGAGCGTGTCTAGCACTGGGACGTAGGCAAGAGGCGAGCAGAGGAGGGGCGGGATAACGATCGTCTTCATGGCTCAATTATTCCTCGTAACAAATGACAATACAGTTTTGCTGATTTTTTTCTGTATTTCCTTCCAGCGCAGAGGCTGGTCAATTTCGTAATTCACACTAACGTGCGCATTCAATTTCGATGGCATTATATTTTCTATATTGAACCAAAGATGACGACTGCATTGCTTGATCGGCTTACCCATCACTGCCACATCGTCGAGACGGGCAATGAGTCATACCGATTCCGGCACAGCACAAAGGAGGCAAAAGGAAGGATACAGACCCGAGAGCACTTCAGAAAGACAGCAACAAATCAGGAGGTGCCAAGTCTGTAAAAGACTATAGCTATCCACAGCCGACCAACTAAACGTTGGCGACAAGCCCCTTGGCAAAGAAAAATCGGCACCCCCGCACTGTCAAGATTCAAACGGCGCCAACAACTACGATCAACGCCTCCAGCATCCACGCGGGTTCGCCGGGCGTTGGATTTTGGAGATGGTTTCCTGAAGTCGTAAACACACGGGTCAAGAGCACAGTGCGAACGACTCCTGTGCAGCGGAAGCAGCCCTAGAAATTTTCGATCTGCCTGCTCATGAGCAGCCGTTGCCAACCGTCAGCGGACGCCTAAGGCGAGTCTGGGAAAAGTGCGAATACTGTGAGCACTGAAGTCGAGTGGGCCGCTTGACGCCGCTCGAACGTCATTGGCTCGGCTATGTGCGCTGGCGAGCAGACGCGAGAGCGCATTTTCAACTACAAAACTGTATGGCTCGCATCTCGCTTTGGACAAGACCCGTTCACGCTCCAGCCTGTTCTTCGAATGAACGGGGCAAGACCGATTTGCGGTCAGAGCATTTCATGCTCGGGTCAATTAGCACCCTGCTTAGATTTAGCAGCCTGGCGAGATGCTTGGCAGAACGGCCAAACCATTGTTTAACGAAGCCCAAGGATCAACACCATGCGCTACATCGACGGATTTCTGATTCCGGTCACAGAGGCCAACAAAGACGCCTATCGCACCATGGCCACCAAGTCTGCCGCCTTGTTGAAAGAATTTGGCGCCACGCGCGTTGTGGAAAGCTGGGGCAACGCCTTGCCTGACGGCAAGGTCACCGACTTCAAGCGCGCGGTGAAAGCCGAGGGCGACGAGACTGTTGTCTTCTCATGGATCGAGTGGCCATCCAAAGCGGCGCGTGATGCAGGCAATCAGAAGTTCATGAACGACCCGCGCATGAAGGCGTTGGGCACCATGCCTTTTGACGGTAAACGGATGGTCTACGGCGGCTTCGAGCAGCTGCTCGACGTCTGACAGCGCGGCACTTAATCAACGCATCATCACACCACCCAGCAGAGGCAACCAATCATGAAAGTTCAAGCCTATATTTCCTACCGCGGCCATTGTGAAGAAGCGCTGGAGTTCTACAAGAAATCCATTGGCGCCGACGTCACCGGACTGATGCGATGGAAGGAGTGCCCCGACGCGACCATGAAGGCGCCGCCGGGGTTCGATGAGAAGGTCATGAATGCCTCCTTCCGCATTGGCGACACTTTGTTGATGGCCGACGACAGCCCGGGCAACGCGCCTGCAGAGTTCAAGGGGGTGACACTCGCGATTGAGGTTGACGACGACGCCGAAGCCCAACGCGTGTTCACGGCACTTGTTGAAGGGGGGAAGGTCACCATGGCCCTGACGAAGACCTTTTGGACATCCTCCTTCGGCATGCTGACCGACAAGTTCGGGGTGCCCTGGATGGTGAATGTTGCAGCGCCTAAGGCGTAGGCCAGTAAGAGCCATGGGTACGACCCCACTCAAGTCCGCGATTGACCTAGCACGACACAACGGCGTGCGCTTTCCGAATGAAAGCGCCGACTATCGACATGCGCGCGATGCCCTCCTCGCCGAAGAAATCGAACTTCGGCGCCACATCGAGCGCGTGGCAGCGCAGCGACGCGCTTTGCCGGCGGGTGGCACCGTGCCCCAGGACTATGCTTTCGTCGGCGAAAACGGTCCTGTCAGCTTCTCCGGTTTGTTTGGCGACAAGCAAACGCTCGCGGTCTACAGCTACATGTACGGGCCCAAGCGCGCGCGGCCTTGCCCGATGTGCACGTCGCTGATGGCCGCCTGGGACGGCGAAGCGCTCGATGTCGAACAACACATCGCGCTTGTGATGATGGCTCGCTCGCCCATCGAACGCCTGCTGGCGGTCAAGAAGGAACGCGGCTGGCACCACCTCCGGCTCTACTCAGACGTTGACGGAAACTTCACCCGCGACTACGTCAGCGCCGACGACGCAGACGTGCCAGGGTTCAATGTTTTCACCCGACGCGACGGCTGCATTCGCCATTTCTGGAGCGGCGAGATGGGCGGCGGTACGGCCGATCCGGGACAGGATCCGCGCGGCGCGCCCGACCTGATGCCGCTTTGGACGATTCTTGACAACACACCCGAAGGGCGTGGCGGTGATTGGTATCCGAGCTTGAGCTACGCCACACGTTGACTCCTCTAAGCCCCGCCTTGCGGCTCAACTCACTTGAAAGGCGCTGAGCATGAAGTTCATGATTCTCGTCAAGTCCAACCCCGACCTTGAGGCACGCCTGCAGGCAATAAGCGACTCGCAGATGAAGGATTCCATGGCCGCCATGGAGGTCTTTAACGACGAACTCAGAAAGGCTGGCGTTTTGAAGGACTGCGACGGCCTGCGCCTGAGCCGCGAGGGAAAGCGCGTGCGCTTCGACGGGACGGCGCGCACTGTCGTTGACGGGCCGTTCACGGGGGATCTCGTCGCGGGATATTGGCTCTGGGAGTTGCCATCGATAGAAGATGCGGTAGCGTGGGTCAAGCGATGCCCGAACCCGATGCCCGTGCCGTCGGAAATCGAGATCAGGCCCATATGAATGGTTGACAGCCGCTGACGTGTGGGATGTTACGACGCACATCGCATACGAACGACGCGCTCGCCTTCTTGAAGGAGTCTGTGCCGCGCTCGCGACGCCATTGATTGTTGACTCGATGACCGCTCGTCCCACCACCATTTAACCGCCCAGGAAGGCAAACATGAAAAGTAAAAATGCGATATGCCTCTGGTTTGACGGCCACGCCGTGGATGCTGCGCGGTTCTACGCGAAGACATTCACAAACAGCCAGGTGGGTGCGATACATCGAGCGCCCGGCGACTCGCCCTCGGGCAAGCGCGGCGATATCCTGACTGTTGAATTCACAGTGATGGGTATTGCCTGTCTGGGGCTCAACGGAGGGCCGGCCTTCAAACACAGCGAGGCTTTTTCGTTCCAAGTAGCCACCGACGACCAGGCTGAGACGGACCGCCTGTGGCACGCGATCATTAGCCACGGCGGCCAGGCCGGCGCTTGCGGATGGTGCAAGGACCAGTGGGGGCTGTCGTGGCAGATCACCCCGCGCGCCTTGATCACCGCGATCACGGACCCTGACCCCGCAGCGGCGAAGCGGGCCTTCGATGCGATGATGCAGATGACTAAAATCGACATCGCTGCAATCGAAGCTGCCCAGACTGGCTGACGACGAACCCGAAGATTTTCGTACGCCAACTCACGCAGCGACGACGTTGCTGATGCGCTCTTCTTAATCCTTTGCCGCCAGATTCACGCGCTTCTTGAAAGCCACGCACGATGCGCGATATGGAGTGGGCAGGTTTCGCCAAGCTTGGCTGACAGCAATGGGCGCGATGCCGTAGGCGATGACCGGCGGCTACGCGGGGTTGAAATGAACTGCCGTAAAGCAGACCGATCTGAGTACCCGCAAATAGTCTGCTAAAGCCGGTGAGCGTTCTCCGAAGCTGACCTTCAGAACTGAAAGTCAGGTATCGAGCGCGGTGTCCTTCGGTTGTGCAGCGATACCCGACTGTGGCGAATACCCGCTTTCTGGCAGTCCACTTAAAGTAGGTTCGACTGGAATTTTCGTTAAATATTGCCGAAAAAATACAGTGAAAAGTTCGTAGCCAGTGCGCCAAAGTCGCGGTGCCTGGTGCAGGCGGTGTTGACATACAAGCGGCGCATTCGCTACTTGCCTGCCCCATTGCGCGCGACCGGAAGTCTGGTTGATCAACACGGTTCCGACCCATCGGACAAGGGATTCTTCGGCGATAGAGAAAGCAGGCGATCCACAATGTGTGTCCTATGCCGGTGTGGTGTGGTGATGGCATAGAACTGTTCCTGCAACTGTGGGGACTGACCTACAGCCACCAGACTGCCAGAACGCAGCTCGTCCTGCACCACCACATCAGGCAATACGGTGAGCCACCCACTGTCGCGCGCAATCAAGCGCAGCATGGCCATGTCATCCACTTCGGCACGAAGGCGCGGTGTGACACCCGCAGAAGCACACAGCGCATCAAACTGGGCGCGCACGGCGTGCCGTGGTCCCGGCACGGCCAGGTCCACACCCTGCAGATCTTCGGGCAGGCGCAAACTGTGCGCTTTCCAAATGTGGCTAGGACCAACCAGCGAGACGGCCTGACTGCCCAGAAAGCGGCAGTGCAAAGGGCGCTCGGGATCGGAGGGCACGGTTTCGTTGGCCAACACCACGTCCAGCTGGTGCTGCACCAGGCGCACTAGCAAGCCCTCCAGCAGGCCCGACTCCAACGTCAGCACAACGGACGGGTCGGAGAGCAGGGGGCGTATCCAGTTCTCCTGGTAATTGCGTGACAGGGTGGCCATGCTGCCGACGCGCAGCCGCGTAATGCCCTGACTCTGCCCCTGCAATCGGCCCAGCATTTCCTGCCCCAGGCCAAAGATGTTCTCGGCATAAGAGAGCACCAGTTGGCCGGTATCCGTCAGCACCAGGCGGCGTCCTTCGCGGGAAAACAGGTCCTCACCGATGCGGTCTTCCAGTTGGCGGATTTGGGCCGACAGTGCCGACTGCGAGGTATGTAAATCCTCCGCCGCGCGGGTCAGGTGGCCCAGCTTAGCGACCCGCCAGAAGTAAAACAAGTGGTGAAAATTCAGTTGCTCAAGGTTCATTGATCTATTTTACAGAATATATTGTTACTATCAATGTATTTTACAGAACAATAGAAGCACTGCACCATTGCGCCCAGTTCTCTCCAAGGGGTTTTCATGACTGTGCTTGAAATTGTTTCGATGGTCAGTGTTTGCGCTCCAGGCGCTTTGATGCTGCTAGCCATGCTGCCACCACAGCGCCAGGGTGCGTCCACCGACGGGTTCTGGCGCAACCTCACTATGCTGTCCGTGGTGGCCCTGGTCTTCACGGTGCTTGCTGTATTCATGGCCGCAAACTTACAGAGTTTTCTGCCCTGGTTGCGACCCACACGCCTGGGTACCGGTCTGGCGGTGCTGGTGCAGTTGCTGGGCACCGTAATTGCAGTGTTTTCGTCCCGCTACCTAGAAGGCGAGCGTCGCCAGCGGCGCTACATGGCAGCGCTGGCAGGCGTTTTAGCCACTGTGCATCTCTTGTTGCTGGCCGACCACTGGGCGGTGTTGATCGCTGCCTGGGCTCTTGTGGGTGTGGCACTGCAGCACCTGCTGTGCTTCTACCCGGATCGGCCCTTTGCCCTGTTGGCAGCCTACAAAAAACGCATCGCCGACCGGATTGCAGACATCTTTCTACTGGGCGCTGCGGCTCTGGCCTGGAGCCAGGTGGGTAGCGGCTCTATCTCCGATTTGGGGGGCCACATCGGGCGCGAAGGCATGTCCACGGGCCTACAGCTCAGTGCGGTGGGCCTGGTGTTGGCCGTTATCCTTCGCACGGCTTTGTTGCCGGTGCATGGCTGGTTGATTCAGGTGATGGAGGCACCAACCCCGGTATCTGCCCTGCTGCATGCCGGTGTGGTGAACCTGGGCGGCTTTGTGCTGATCCGCTTTGCGCCGCTTTTGGAGCAGGCCACCGCGGCGCGCTCGCTGCTGATAGCCTTCGGCCTTGGCACCGCAGTGCTGGCTGGCTTGGTGATGCTGACCCGCATCAGCATCAAGGTGCGACTGGCCTGGTCCACCGTAGCGCAAATGGGGTTCATGGTACTGGAATGCGGTCTGGGCCTGTACACCCTCGCAGCCTTGCACCTGATCGGGCACTCGCTTTACAAGACACATGCGTTTTTGTCCGCCTCCACGGTGGTGCGCGAGACCCGCTTGCAGTTTATGCGAGGGACCACCTCGCCCGCACCGCTCAGTCTGCTGCTGGCCCCAGCCCTGGCGGTGGGCACAGTGTTATTGATCCAGGGTGTGATCTCTGCGGCAGCCTGGCCCTGGTGGTGGAGCGCCGTGATGGGTCTGGCATGGGCGCCCTTGCTGTGGCTGTCTGCCCAGCGCACCGGTACCCGTGAGATTTTCTTGCACGTTCTCTCAGGTCTGCTGATGATCGCCGGTTTGACATTGGCCGCCCTTTTTGCACATACCCTGCCATTGGGCATCCAGGACCTGCCCCACCAGACACTGGGTCTGGTCTCACTGCTGGGCATGGCGGCGCTGTACCTGTGCCTGGTCGTACTGCAGCTGCGTCCGCAATCACTGCGCGCCTGGCGGCGGTGGAGCTATGCGGGCTTTTATGTTGACGAGGCGTACACCCGCCTGGCCCTGACGCTATGGCCCGGCCAGTGGACCCCGCAAGCACACAACACAGCCAGCGCGCCAGCGCCTGCCGTTGCCGCCGACGCCCGCCCCTAAACCGAACACGAGGAAAACGCCATGGACACATTAACCATCACCGCCGAGCCAACGCAAGAACCGGCGAGTCCGATCACCCCATTGGCTATGGGTATCCCCGACTGGGAAGGCCAGATTCAAGCCGCCTGCGCGCAAGCTTGCCAGACCATTGCACCGGCCTGGCCGCTGGACCGCGCCATCGCCGTGAACCCGCATTGGTCACGCATCGGCATGCCGGTGCGCCAGGTTGCGGCCCGCATGGCAGTCTTGGGGGGCATCCAGGTGTTCCCCACACGCCAGAGCCAGCGACAGGCCTGGGACGCGGGCCGCATTAGCGCAGCCGATCTGGAGCATGCCTTGGCCAAGGTGTCCGGCAGCGTGGCCGCCCTGACCAAGGCCCAGTGCCTGGAGACATTGCACACGGCACCCAAGGTGGCTCAGTTGCCGCTGCTGATCGAAGTGCTGGACAACGACCCCAAGCGCCATACGCGGCTGTCCTGGCGCCAGGCCATTACCCACCAGGTGAGCCAGACCTGCGCCGCCTACTTCGACGAACACCAAGCTGACTGGCAACCCGAGCGCTCTGAAGGCTTGTACGCGTTCTGGCTTGACACACTGCAGCACGACCATGGCATTGGCATGTTGATGGGGCTGCCAAAACTGGGCCAAGCGCTTCAGGCGCTGCCTCGCACCCCACAGGACGCAGAGCGATCGGTATTGCAGCGCTTGGGTCTGCCGCAAGCGATGTGGGCGGACTATCTGGAAGCCGTGCTTCTCACCGTCAACGGCTGGGCATCCTGGTGTGCCTATCTGGGCTGGCAGGCACGTCTGGACGGCGGCGAAGACCCGCATTTGCGGGAGCTTCTGGCCATACGGCTGGCTTGGAGCGCCATCCTGCTGGAATGCAAGGGCAATGCGACACACAGCCCGGCCTTCACAGCACTGCAGAGGGAATGGAGCCGTGCGCCTGCATTGTTGAAGGAGGCTGAGGACGCACTGCTGGTGGACGAGGTCTGGCAGGTCGCGTTGGAGGTAGGGTACCAGCGAACGCTGGTGCACAAACTCACCGGTGCCACACGCGCCAGCGCAGCGGCGCAAGACATTGAAGTCCAGGCGGCGTTCTGCATTGATGTGCGCAGCGAGCCTATTCGCCGCGCACTCGAATCTGTCTGGCCTGCCATTCAGACCATCGGGTTTGCCGGATTCTTCGGCCTGCCCGTCGCCTACACCCCGCTGGCCACCCAAGCACGGCGGCCGCAGTTGCCCGGGCTGCTGGCGCCCGGCGCTGAGGTCGCGGACTCCATCGTCTCCAGCATCCAAGTTGCCCAGGGTGCTGATGCTGCTTTGCAAAACGATGCCCGCCGCGCCAGGCTGGACCGTTTTGGCTTGACCGACCAATGGCTGGCGGCAAGCCGCTGGCCCGGTGCCGCATTTTCCTTTGTAGAGGCCGCAGGCATTGGCTACCTGGGCAAGCTCGGACAATGGCTAAACCCCGCCAAAGCGGCCAGGGCACGCGATGACCTGGACGGTCTGCCAGTGCGCTACCGGCCCCTGTGCCGCCCCCAACTTGCCGGCCTGAATGTGGACGCCAAAATCTCGGTAGCTGCAAAAGTTTTGCACGCCATGGGCCTGGACCGCAAACTCGCACCGCTGGTGCTACTGGTAGGCCATGGCAGCCAATCCATTAACAACGCCCATGCGGCCGCGCTGGACTGCGGCGCCTGCTGCGGCCAGACCGGTGAAGTCAATGCCCGCAGCCTGGCCCTGTTGCTCAATGAGGCCGCCGTTCGCCAAGGCCTGCAGGGCCAGGGCATCGCCGTTCCGCAAGAGACCGTATTTGTTGCGGCTCTGCACAACACCACCACAGACGAAATCGAAGGCTTCGACCTCGACTTGCTGCCGCCCGCCGCGCGGGCACGCTGGGACCGGTTGCAAAGCGTATTCGCCAGCGGGGGGGACCAGGTGCGCCGCGAACGGGCGCCAAAGCTGGGGTTGGACCCCGGCGCCGCCCCAAGCGCGCTTCTCGACCAGTTGCGTATCCGCGCCAATGATGGCGCGCAAACCCGCCCCGAATGGGGCTTGGCAGGCAATGCCGCCTTTGTCATCGCCCCGCGTGAACGCAGTCGTGGTGTTGATCTGGGGGGACGCAGCTTTTTGCACGACTACGACGCCAACCAGGACACGGATGGCAGCGTGCTGGAACTGCTCATGACCGCGCCGATGCTAGTCACCCACTGGATCAACTGGCAGTACAACGCCTCTACCTGCGACCCTCTACACATGGGCAGTGGCAACAAGGTGCTGCACAACGTGGTGGGTGGGCACATCGGGGTGTTCGAGGGCAACGGGGGTGACCTGCGCATCGGCTTGTCGCGCCAGTCACTCCATGATGGCAAGAGATGGATGCATGAACCCCTGCGTTTGACGGTCGTCATCGATGCACCCCAAACGGCCATTGAAGCTGTCATCCGCAAGCATGCTGTCGTGCAGCAGTTGTTGAATAACGGATGGCTGTACCTCTGGCGCTTTGATCAGGCTGGCTTGCTGCAATACGAACTGGACGACTGGCACCCTGTAGTGCTGGAGCCAATTTGATGCCCCAAATTTCTGCATACCAAGGTCGAAAAGTCGCTTTGCTGACACAGCACGGTAAAGAGCAAGTCATTGCACCGGCTCTGGAGCCGCATCTCGGCTGCGTCGTCGAGCATGTTACTGGTTTCGACACGGACCAACTCGGTACGTTTACGCGGGACGTATCGCGCCCCGGTACGCAGCTCGAAGCTGCAAGGCGAAAGGCCCGCAAAGGCATAGTTTTGTCGGGTTTGTCAGTCGGCATGGCCAGTGAAGGAAGTTTTGGCCCAGATCCTTTCTCGGGAATGTTTCCGTGGAATGTGGAACTGCTGATATGGATCGATGACCAAATGGGTTTGGAGGTCGTGGGTATTGCTCAGGGCACCGCTCGCAGCGGTCATTTACAGACCAGTGACTGGGGTGCAATCGAAACCTTTGCTGTGAGTGAGGGTTTTCCGCAGCATCAATTGGTGTTGCGTCCTAATGGCCAAGACGACTTGCGCATCTACAAAGGCGTTGCCGACTGGGCTCGGCTGAAGTCCTGTTTCCTCGATTGCATTGCTGAGTCAAGCAACCGGCAGGTCTTTGTCGAGACGGACCTTAGGGCATTCGCAAACCCAAGTCGAATGCAGAACATCGAACAGGCGGCGCGCGACCTGCTTCAGCGCTTACAGTCTTGTTGCCCCGCCTGCAAAACCCCCGGCTATTGGGTGACCGAGAGACAGACTGGCCTTCCTTGTGCAGCCTGCGGCCTACCGACATCCAGCTATCGTAATGCGGTGTGGACATGTCTGCGCTGCCCGCACAGGTCAGTGCAACCGAGAACAGACTGTGACGCGGCAGATCCCAAGCATTGTGCAAGCTGCAATCCTTGATTCCTTGATTCCTTGATGGACTTGAGTGTCAGCTTTGGAAAGAGCGTTTCGCAACTGGCTACTACCGCTCACAGTCTTAAAGAGTCCGACATTCGGGTGGCCTGGGTGGCCGCTTGCCATTGTTGATGATGATTTGAAATTCCAAACTGCTTGCTCCAGAGCTGACGATCACGCTGGCCCTTTCGGTCAAAGAGCAGGAGAGTTGAATTCCTTTCAACTGCAAGGAGTTCATGATGAAAGAATCGTCCAATATGTCCGGCCAGGAACCGTGTAACAAGGGCAAGCTGGTAGGCCAAAAGGCTCCATTCAAACTGAAGGAAATCTGGGCCATTCGCGTGCGATTGCAAGTCGAACATCGGGTCAGGGAGCTGGCCATGTTCGACTTGGGGCTCGACAGCAAGCTGCGGGCCTGCGATCTGGTCAAGCTCAAGGTTCGCGACATCTGTCATGGTGACCGGATTGCTGCGCGCGCCATCATCATGTAGCAAAAAACCGCCCGGCCCGTGCAATTCGAGATTACGGAGTAAACCCGGGAAGCGGTGGGTGCATGGATCAAAGAGGCCAAGCTGCGATTTGAAGATTTTCCATTTCCAAGTCGAATCCATGAATCCCTGCATCTGGGAACGCGTCAGTACGCACGCATTGTGGACAGCTGGGTGCGGCAGATCGGCCTTGACCCGGCTGCTTACGGAACTCATTCCATGAGGCGCACCAAGGCATCGCTTATCTACCGGCGAACCAAAAACCTGCGCGCCGTACAACTCTTACTTGGTCACGCCAAAATTGAAAGCACAGTTCGGTACCTGGGCATCGACGTTGATGACGCGCTGGAGACGGCAGAGGACACAGAGGCTTGACGCACCGGCGCCGCACGATTGGCGAAAAAAACATAGCGCTTCCCTCGGCAATCTTGGCTGCTTCGGGCGAGCGCCTGATTCGAAAGGCTCGGTGCTGGTTGCCCGCAGCCGCTGATGGTCAGCTTTGGGGAAGCCAGTCCGACGTGTGAAATTGCGATGGATGATGGATAAACTGCTACTCAAAATTTCACACTATTCGACTCTTTAAGACTAAGAAGAGCCAGTCGACCTCCGGAACTGCTCGCTCCAACCCCGACATTGGAACAAGCAACTTGACCGTCAGCAATGTGGCGAGCATTTCGATGACCGCAGCACCGGCAATCGGCCAGTTGCGGTCGCACGCGGATGACAGGTATGTGGAAGTCCTGTTCACCTCCACAAAGTGGCGTTCCCACCAGTCGTATTACTGCCATCATTACCGAAAAACTCAGCAAAGGTAAGCGTCCGGGCATCCCGTTTTGACGCGCGGACAAGTCTATACAGCTGTATGAAGAGTAGTCGTTCAGGTGGTCGCAAATCACCCATGAGGATGGAGCTCATCAATGCGGTTTGCCGGTTGCGTCGGCAGGCGCGTAAGCATGACCCTACCCCAGAAATCTGTACCAACAAAAAGTAGAAAATTCCGGCCTGAATTTCACTCTGTGGGAAAGAGAGTATGTCATGAAAGTAAGTAGGTTTTCAGAGGAGCAGATCGCGTTTGCGATCAAACAATCGGAGCTGGGCATGAATCGCCCCGGGGCGATTCATTCGTGCCTACAGTCGATAAGCAACCCTTCATGAGCCAGCTACATCCCTAGAACGTGAATACCGCCAGTGATGTGTTCACCACAAGTGACAGCGGGATTTGCGTTGACTTCGGAAACGTCCGAGCAAAGTCAATCAGTGTAAATACGCATAAGTTGTTGGCTTGCAACGCCAAAGAGAGAAACCGTTAAGCACAGTTAGACTAAGTTGAATGGGTCTGGAAGTCCGCTTCAGACACTCAAGCCTACAAAAATGGAGACTCTGATGCTGTTGCGATGGCTGTTCGTATTTTTTATGTCTTGTACTCCGTTGGCATATGCCGGAACGGTCAAGTTAGACACGATGATTGACGCAGTAGACCCAGGCATTAAGCTTTTCGTGCGAAGCAAGATGACCGAAGGGCGGACCAGCTTCACAGATGACAACGTCGTGTTATTTGTACATGGTGCGACTTTCTCATCCACTCCAGATTTCGATCTGCCTTACAAGGACTATTCTTGGGCCGACTGGATGGTCGAAAAGGGCTATGTTGTTTACATGTTTGACAAGCGAAACTACGGCTTTTCCAGTCGTGAAAAGACCATGGACGAACCCGCGCAGAACGCGCGGCCTGTGACGCGTTCCTATCTAGCCATCAGGGACATCGGAGCTGTCGTCGACTACATACGGAAAAAGCACAAAATCAATAAAGTAAATCTGATTGGCTGGTCATGGGGCGCCATGACGGCGGGTTACTACACGTCTCTCAACAGCGAGAAAGTGCAGAAACTGGTAATGTATGCACCGGCTTATGCATTTGCGCAACACACCAATCTCGGTGCCGGCTCAGGCTCGCAAAACAAACGCAAACCTAACGAATTCAACTATGCACTAGGGGCGTACAGGCTGGGTACAAAAGCAGGCAACGATGCCCGCTGGGATGGTGAAATTCCAGTGGCAGATAAAAATGGCTATCGAGAGGAGGGGGTCAGAGACGCGTTCGCTTATGAAGCACTGAAAACCGACCCGACCAGCGAAACGCGAAATCCACCCAGCCTTCGTGCGCCGAATGGCGTCTTGGAAGACAGTTTTATGCAAGCCACTGGGCGTGCCATGTGGAATGCCTCGTCGATTTACGTTCCCACGTTGGTTATTGCTGGGGAATTCGACACTTGGTCTTTTCCTGAAGATCGCGAAGGCCTCATGCGAGACCTCACTAACGCCCCTTTAAAGAAAAGCGTCTTGATCAAAAACGCGACACATTTTGTACTTTTTGAAAAAACCCGCTTTGAATTCTTCGGCGAAATCGATAACTTCCTGAAGGCACGTCCATGAACATGCGCGCAATAGCCCTAGCGTTCGTCTCCGCTTTTTTGGCCTTTTCAGCTTTCGCACATGCCCCCGGCGATCCGCCCCACCAGACTTTTTCCCTGGGTGATCTCAAGCTCGAGAGCGGTGAATCGATTCGGGATTTTTCGATCTCATACGTGACGCACGGCACGCTCAATGCCAATAAGTCCAATGCCATCCTCATGGTGACGGCTATTGGTGGCAACCACCACCGGATCGACTATCTGATTGGGCCCGGAAAGGCGCTAGATCCCGCCAAATATTTCATTATTTGTACCGATGCCATCGGTAATGGGCTAACTACGTCGCCGTCTAACAGCAAAGTGCAGCCTCGCATGCAGTTTCCGAAGTTCAATATTCGGGACATGGTGAATTCTGAGCAGCGGCTTGTAACGGAAAAGTTCAGTATCCAGAAGCTTGTCACGGTAGTTGGCGCCTCCATGGGCGGCATGCAGGCCCTGCAGTGGGCGGCCAGTTACCCTGATCGAACAGACAGTATCGTGCCCATCATTCCCTTGGGGCGAACCCCGGCCTGGACCACAGGTGTACTGGAAATGCTGCGACAAACCATCATGGCTGATCCCCGCTGGATGGGCGGAAACTATACGTCCAGTGCGCCACCGGAGCAGGGCATGCGTTTGTGGGCAGGCTGGCTTTCAGGTGTCATCACCCGCACACCAGGTTTTCAGGAATCGCAGCTTCCCCACGCGCCTGATGCAGTTGGCTTTCTCAAAGGCGTGGAAGATGCTGGCTGGAAGCGTATGGATGCAAACGACTGGATTTACCAGAGTTGGGCTTACGATCAGCATAATTTGGGCACTACGCCTGGCTTAAACGGCGACTATCACCGCGCGCTGAAAAGCATCAAGGCCAAAACATTAATCCTTGCGGGCACTGGCGATTTACTCAACCCTGAATACGAAGCAATGGAGGTGGCCCGCTACATTGGCGATGTACGCTACGTCCCTATCAATGATCACCGAGCTATGGGTCACGTCTCAGGAGCAGGCATCAGCGCTCCAGAAAACGAATTCCAAAATCGGGAAATCGACTCTTTTTTGAACATCGTGACAGAGCATGGAAGAAAAATACAGTGAAGTCCTGGTGGGAAGTGAATCACCACCACAGACCTTAGTCGAGGTCATATCTAGGGGTGATTCGACGTGGCGCTCTTTAGGTGAGAGTTAACAACACATCTCGATCTAGTTCTCCAAGTGGAACTTGCTAGATGGCTACTTACAGGTACCGATTGGCAAATCAAAACAATTAGGGTGAAAGATGTGGAAATAAACAGCGACCTACCCGCACCCCGGAGGCAAAGTAATGGACGACGTCAATTCTTACAGCTTTCTGGAACGACTTTGGTTGCTGCGATCGGAGGAACTAAAGCCTTGTCTGCAGAAAAAGAATCTCCCGTAGCCTCACAAACTGAAGGGCTTAAGGTATTGTTCTTTGACGTCCAGGGTACCTTGGTTGATTTCTATTCAACGATCGTCCAGGAAGGCGGTAAATTTTCCCGACTTCATGGATTCCAAGCCGACTGGTCCCTGATCACCGAGCAGTGGCGAGCAGAATACCGCAACCAGCTTGACCAGGTGATCAAACAAGAACGCCCGTGGACCACAACGGACGCGATCTACCGAGATGCCTTGGACCGAGTCCTTACCGAGCATTCATGGGGTAATTCTCTTAGCCCCACCGACCGCGACGAGTTGAGCAGCGTTTGGTCAAAACTCATCCCGTGGAACGACAGCGCCCAAGGCCTGGAAAGATTAAGGGCACGATATACAACGTCCACGTTGTCGAACGGCAGCATGGCATCTGTTCTTCGGATTACGAAACATGGCGGCCTTCCATTCGATGCAATCCTCACCGCAGAACTGATCAAGTCGTCAAAGCCTGACCCCAAGGTGTACCAAATGGCCCTCGACTCGGTGGGAATCAAGGCTCACCAGGCCATGATGGTTGCATGTCACAAATACGACCTGAGCGCTGCCAAGAAATTGGGGTTCAAGGTCGCTTTCATTGCACGACCACTGGAGTTCGGCCCGACCAACGCCGCCGATACAAAAGCAGAGCCATACTTTGATTTCTATGCCAATTCAGTCAATGAGTTGGCTTCAATCCTTGGTGCGTGACACATATTGGGTGATGCCCAACCCTTTGTCTCATAGAGGGGAGCATTTACCCTGAAAATAAACTCTTTTCATGTTGAACAGAGCGTTGCCGCTTTTTGATAAGGCCACACGTGACTGTCGCCACAGAAACTCGGCATCCCCCTTGGGTACTCACTTGGTTGAAGAACTTTT
The DNA here is from genome assembly GCF_012927485.1 of Polaromonas sp. GTDB lineage: Bacteria > Pseudomonadota > Gammaproteobacteria > Burkholderiales > Burkholderiaceae_C > Polaromonas. The sequence goes on from NZ_JABBPC010000036.1 coordinate 143,723, forward strand.
AAGCCTGTGGCTTCATGCCCCTCCAAAATAAACAGGGTCTCACCGATGTGAGTTCCATTTTGTGAACGTATCATCCTCTAGGTATTCAGCTTGCTCTACGAATACCTGTTCAAGCGTTTTTTGTTCAATAGACATATTTTGAGATGCTCATTTCGCGGACACTAATTTACTATTCATCGACGAGCCTATCGCGTCTTTGCAATATTCTTCAAATGTGTAGCTCTCGAATTTGGGATCAATGCACTTCTCGCGGACTGACCGCTGCACGCCATCTTAGAAGTAACTGTGGCTCATGCCACTTCATGAGCCCTTTTGGCTTCAAGGGTTCCAAAGTGGAGGTCTCGATGTTCTTGACACTACAATTTGGTCATTGATGGTTGAAAAGCTGACCTCTCAATGACTGCTTAAGAGCATTTACTTTGACTTATCTAGTTTCCGCGTTGTGTCGGGAACTGTCCGTCGATCAGAAACCTTAAATATTGGGTTTACTGTTTTTACACTTAATCGTCATTTCTAAATTGATGTTTTTTGGCTTTTTTACCGGCTACAAAAATTCACCTTTCCTACGAAGAAATTTTCTACTTTAATTACTATGATCATTATTATTTTGAGTAATTAAAGTCGTAAACAGGTTAATAAAGCCGTAAACGTGCCTCTAGCATCCATGCGGGTTCGCAGGGCGTTGGATTTTGAAGACGGTTTCCTAAAGTCGTAAACACACGGGTCAAGAGCACAGTGCGAACGACTCCTGTGCAGCGGTGGCCGACAACCACGAAAGGCCGGTTCTGTGACGCTTCAAACAATCACGTTTGAAGGTAAAAACTGGCTATGTATAAATTAGCTGTTGAAACACTTCGCTTCCCTATGAAGGGGAGTTTTTCCTTCCCTATGACGGTTTGAATTTCAACAGCTAACGCAGACATAGCCTAAAAACTTACTAACGGCATTCAGCGCGCATCTAGCTCAGCCTTCGAATAGATGATCTCTAACGACATTGCGATTTATGACAACTCTCTCTTTTGGTATCTTTCAACAGCCTGTTAATGCCTTTATGCGGCAGAATCGATGTTATTTGCAATTTGATGCCTGATTAATTTGAATCGGTTTATTTATTTCACCAATTTCAATTAATTCAAATGAACAAATTTTTAAAGTTGGATCAAGTTTGAGCTTGGCTTCATAGTTTTTCTTATTTTCAGGTATGAAGCTGCCTGAAATAGAGCAATTATATTTATAACCTTTATAAACAATGCCTTCTGGCGTAGTCATAAATACAAGCGTGAAGGGCTGGCCCGCTGTCACATACATCTCGCCCATGTCCTCATGATTTGAACTTGGTGCTGGCATGTCAAGTGTTCTTCGACGATACCCACTACTTCCAACTATTCCACCAAATACAGTTCCAGCTCCTGGAGCACTCCAGTCAATACAGCTTTTGTTTGGAACTGCTTTTACTAACGAATTAGCGATTATTCGCAGTCTAGCTCGTTCTCCTCCTACTGGCTCTTCTGCCGTCTTGAATTGTGTACTAAGTTGCGCACACCCAAATAATATTACACATGATAATAATACAAACAATTTAGGGATATTAATTTTTAAATTTTTCATGTGATGTCCAGGCTTTCCCAGGGTGATAGTAAGAGTTTTGGCTGGCGGTAACACAGGGTCAAACCCGGATACATTTTGAAGTAGCTCTACGTAAATAAATTATCAACTACTTTTAATTTCGAAAGTCATTGACTCATATCGACGGTGATCTACAAACTTTAAGTTATGCAAAAGTAGCTCAGTTTAGTTCGTAGGGATATGGCAACGAATTGCCGGTTACGCTGCGTTGTTGCCCGACAACGAATAGCGTTTATGGGTTTTAAATGGATCATGCTCGCCACACCCTGAAGCAGAGTTAAGCCATACCTGAAAGCAGCCGGTTTAAGGGGCTTGCGAATGCCGGCGTGAACTGACCACCGTTCCCGCAGTCGCTTTGTTTAGTCTACGGCCGGTAAGGAGCAACTTGATAGCGGAAACGGACGCCCGCTTTGGGTCTCATGGAGCCGTTTGAGTGAAAAGTCCCGCATCCCCCGGCCGCTGACTCCAGCAGACCCGTACCTGACATAGAGTTTCCCGAACTACATTCTCCAAAGCCGACATAGACATCAGCAGTCGATGGTCGGCAATGTGGCGTTGATTTCGGTGCTCTCGGCACCCGCAGCCGACCCTATCTGGCCGTTCGTGGACGGGATCTTCCTAGCGACTATGCGCGGCTCCGCGATGACTCCAGTTTCTCTCTCTCGATTGTCGAATACTCTGAAACATCGGGCCGGCCCTAAGCATTGCCTACATGCGCCCCAAGCGCTCCAATAGCAACACGCGCTCACGTTCGTTCCCAGTCCAGGCTATGGCCTGGCGCAGGGCTTCGCGCGCTTCCTCAATGCGATCCAAGCGCTGTAGCAGGTCGGCCCGCGCGCTGGCCCACCAGGGATAGCCGGTCATCGGGAGGGCCTCCACTAGCGGGAGCGCCTGTGCCGGCCCGATCGCGTGGCTCAGCGCAACGGCGCGGTTAAGCGCAACGACTGGGCTGGGTTGCAACGCGAGGAGTGCGTCGTAGAGCCGCAGCAAATGAGGCCAGTCGGTGTCTTCGGCGTGGGTGGCGCGGGCATGCACCGCCGCCAGTTCGGCCTGCAGGGTGAGAGTGCCCGGCCCCTCCGATCGCAGTGCATTCAGACTGCGGCAGCGCGCCAACGCAGCCAGGCCGCGTCGCACCAGCAGGCGGTCCCAGCGACGCCGATCCTGTTCCAGCAGCAGCACTGGACGGCCCAGCGCATCGGTGCGCGCCGGCAGGCGTGAGGCTTGCAGCTCCATCAACGCCTGCAGTGCCTGCGCGTCTGCCTCCGTCGGAAGCAAGGCGGCGAGGTGTCGCGCCAATCGCAGGGCCTCGTGACACAGGGTCGGCCGCATCCACTCGGCACCGCTGCTGGCGACATAGCCTTCGTTGAACATCAGGTACAGCACCGTGCAGACGGCATCCAAACGCGCGGCGCGCTCGAATGCCGGCGGCAGCTCGAAGGGTTCACCGGCCAACTGCGCCTTGGCGCGTGTGATGCGCTGAGCGATGGTGGCCTCCTTGGCGAACAGGGCGCGCGCGATTTGGGCCACCGTGAGTCCAGCTACTAGGCGCAAGGTGAGTACCCATTGCGCCTCGCGCGCCAACTTGGGGTGGCAGGCAATGAACATCAGCCTCAACGCGTCGTCGCCTACCTCGTCGGCCTCGTCGGCAAGCAACAAGTCCAGAGGGTCGGGCGCTAAGTGGGCCGCGCGCGCATCGGCGTCAACACCCAGCGCTTGCTGTTCCCGCGCCGCCATCTGAGCATGGCGCATGCGATCAATCAGCCGGTGCTTCGCGGCGGTCATCAACCAGGCGCCGGGGCTTTCAGGCCAGCCCTCAGCCGGCCAACGCTGCATCGCGGCCACCAGCGCGTCCTGCACGCAGTCTTCGGCCAATGCCAGATCGGCACCTGCGCGCAGCAGAGCCCCGGTTAGGCGTCTGGCCTCCAGGCGCCAGACGGCCTCGATAGAAGGCGTCATCCTCCTTGCTTGATGGTGGCCAACTGTTCGCGGATGATGCGCTCGGCATCTTCGGATGGTAGGTCGATGCCGCCCATCAGTGGGCGCACCTCGATGCAACAGGGCTGGCCAGGGAACGGTGCCGGAAAGCGCTGCGCCCAGGCCAGCGCTTCGTCGTGCGATCGCACCTCGATCAGCGTGTAGCCGGCAATTAGCTCCTTGGTTTCGGCGAAGGGACCGTCCATGACTCGCGCTTTACCGGAGGCTTCGTACTGCACGCGAAATCCCTGGCTGCTGGGCTGCAGGCCAGCACCATCGAGTAGCACACCGGCCTTGGCCATCTCGTCGTGGAAGGCCATCATGCGCGGCACGAGCGTAGGGTCATCAGGAAAGTCGCCAGCCTCGCTCATCGCGGTGGCGCGAACTTGGATCATGTAACGGGTCATGGAAGTCTCCTAAAGTAGTTAACCTTATACGACGAACGGTGGCGGCACATTTCGACAGCCCCCCCAACTTTCGGGTTGCACAACTCCGGCTGGCAGCTTTGCGGCGGCGAGATCGGGGCAGCGAATGTCTCTTCTGAGCACATAACCGACGGTCGTGACCGGCCGGTTCCCGGCAACCAGAACGTTTTTTCATTTGAAGACGGAGCCTGTCGTTGTCGTTCGTTGTCGTAGAAATTTCAATTGCGTTTTCTGCGACAACGAACATGCTGTGCTGACCTACGAGCAGCTTCCCCCTCACAATCAATTCTGAATCGGCGACGACACGCCAAGCATCTATCTAGAATGCAGGCATGACTTATCCCAACACCCAACTCTTCATCGCAGGCGAATGGCGTGATGCCGCTGATGGCAAAAGCCTCGCTGTGTTCAACCCTGCTACCGGCAAGGAAATCGGCCGCGTCGCGCATGCCGGTATTGCCGACCTGGACTTGGCGTTGGCCGCCGCGCAAAAGGGCTTTGAGTCCTGGCGTGACATGCCGGCCGTTGAGCGGGCCAAGATCATGCGCAAGGCTGCTGGCCTGATGCGCGAGCGCGCAGGTGCCATTGCCGCACTGCTCACGCAGGAGCAGGGCAAGCCGCTGGCCGAAGCCAAAAGCGAGGCCATGGCCGCGGCCGACATCATTGAATGGTTTGCTGATGAAGGGCAACGCGTCTATGGCCGCATCGTGCCCTCACGCGGCAACCTGGCCATGCGCCAGATGGTGCTCAAAGACCCGGTGGGTCCGGTAGCGGCCTTTACGCCGTGGAACTTCCCCATCAATCAGGTGGTGCGCAAGATGGCGGCCGCGCTGGCCGCAGGCTGCTCCATGATCGTTAAAGCCGCAGAAGAAACCCCGGCTGCCCCGGCCGAATTGATCCGCGCGTTTGCCGACGCGGGCGCACCCGTCGGCGTGCTGGGCCTGGTGTATGGCAACCCGGCAGAGATTTCCAACTACCTGATACCGCATCCGGTCATTCGCAAGATCACCTTCACCGGCTCTACACCCGTGGGCAAGCAGCTGGCCGCACTGGCCGGCAAGCACATGAAGCGTGTGACCATGGAACTCGGCGGCCATGCCCCGGTGATCGTGGCTGAAGACGCCGATGTCGCACTGGCCGTCAAGGCCGCAGGTGCCACCAAGTTTCGCAACGCCGGGCAGGTGTGCATAGCGCCTACGCGCTTTCTGGTGCATGAGAGTATCAAGAACGACTTTGCGGCGGCGATGGTCAAGTATGCGCAAGGCTTGAAGGTGGGTGATGGAGCCGCAGAGGGCACGCAGATGGGTCCGCTGGCCAACCCGCGCCGCTTGACCGCCATGGCCGAGTTCACGCAAGACGCGGTCAAGCATGGCGCCACCGTGGCACACGGCGGCGCGCGCATCGGCGACGTCGGCAACTTCTGGCAGCCTACCGTGCTGATCGACGTGCCGCTGCAATCCAAGGTGTTTAACGACGAGCCCTTTGGGCCCATGGCCGCCATCCGCAGCTTCAATACACTGGAAGAGGCCATTACCGAGGCCAACCGCTTGCCTTACGGCTTGGCTGGTTACGCTTTCACGCGCTCGCTCAAGAACGCAGACCTACTCGCGCGCCGCGTGGAAGTCGGCATGCTGTGGATCAACATGCCAGCCATGCCATCAGCCGAGATGCCGTTTGGCGGCATCAAGGATTCAGGCTACGGCTCTGAAGGCGGGCCGGAAGCCGTGGAGGCGTACCTCAATACGCGTGCTGTGACGGTAATGAACGTCTAACGCTGCAATCAACCGGATCTGTGAAGTGGCCGTGCAGGCCGGTCATTTCTACGTTGAACGTCCTTTTTACGGGAACGTATGACGGGGGTACGTAAGACTCGGCGACGACGGACCGGTTTGCGGAGGCCTAAATGCTCCGCTTTGGCAAGTTACGACTCTGCGAGTTCAAATCGTTGTGGTCAATGGTGTAAGGTTGTAAGCAAGTTATTAAAGTCCTAAAACGGCTCCAGCAACCATGCGGTTGGGGGTGCGGCATAAATCTTGGACTGGTTTATGCCGCACCCATCAACAGTCTGAGCCTTTAGCCTTATTGCGACAGCCCCTTCAGACGGGCACAGTATTGCTAGTTGGGAGTGGATCACTCGTTCAATTTTTATTGATAAATAAAATGAGTCATTTGGATTCTCCCTCGAGTTAGTGCTGCGATTCAGCCAGCTTACGGGCAGTTTGTGCGCGCGCGGACTTATCTGCTCGCACACGCTGACCATGGATATCGCGACTAAAGCATAGGGGCGGGTGTTGCCTCAGTTTTCGCGGCACCATGCCCGAGCGGCTGGGAAAAATATCCGTATCAGCCCGGTCTGGTAACCACCTGAAGACTAAAGTGTCTGGTCAGGCCGGACCGCGGTAGCAACGATCTCTAGCTTCCAGCCCGGATTGGCCAGTTCAAGTTTGAAGCAGTCACGAGCGGGCGGACTCCCTTTGTCGACCCACTGGTCCCAAGCGGAATTCAGGCCCGCATAATGGCGAAAATCACTTAGATAAATCGTCGTCGTCAGCAGGCGTGACTTGTCGGTTCCGGCTCGCGCCAGCATCACGTCGAGCTTGCGAAGCACTTCATTGGTTTGCTGCTCGATGGTGGCGTCCAAAGTGTCCGGCACTTGGCCGGATACAAAAACCAACCCTTCGGTGGCGACCATGTCGCACATTCTTTCGCTGGCATCGAATCGTTCAATCTTCATGGTGCTTTTTTTCCCTTCTGTGCGTTCAAGTTATTGCGTTTTCCTGTGCCGCGTTATGTCTGAAGCTTCGGCCGGGAATGGCGGCGATGAGTTCGCGGGTATAGGCCTGCACGGGCGCACCGCAAATGGCAGCGGCGGGTCCTTGCTCGACAATGCCGCCCGCACGCATCACAACGATGCGATCGCATAAGCCAGACGCCACCCGCAGGTCATGCGTGATGAACAGCATGGCCAGCCCAAGCTCCTGCCGGATTTCGCGCAGCAGCGCCAATACTTGCGCCTGCACCGACACATCCAGGGCCGACACCGACTCATCGGCAATCAGCAGCCTGGGCTGCATTGCCAGCGCCCGGGCAATGCTGATGCGCTGTCGCTGGCCGCCCGAAAACTGATGCGGAAACCGGCTGAGGGAGCCAGGAGTGAGGCCAACAATGCGAATCAGCTCAGCGGCGCGGGCATGGGCGGCGTCACGCCCGACCCCGATGTTAATTGGCCCAGCGGCAATGATGTCGCCCACACGGTGCCTTGGATTGAGCGAGGCATAAGGGTCCTGAAACACCATCTGGATCTGCTGGCGCGTAACCCCCAGCTGGCGTCTGCTCAAGCCTACGGTAGACCTGCCGTCAAAAATGATGGATCCACTGTCTGGCTGCAGCAGGCCCACCACCACCTTGCCCAACGTGGATTTGCCGGAACCGGACTCACCCACGACACCGACAGTCTCGCCAGCATCCACATGAAGGCTGACGCGGTCCAGGGCAGTGGTGGTGCGACCGCCGCGCCCGACATACTGTTTGCACAGATCGCTGACCCGAAGCAACGGTGCGCGCTGCACGGGCACCATGTCAGCGTCGGGCCGATCCTTCAGCGCTGGCACTGCGGCAATCAGTTTGCGGGTGTAGGGATGCGTCGGCGAACGCAGCACATCACCGACGACACCAGACTCTACGCAGCAGCCCTGCTGCATCACCAGCACCCGATCGGCAATGTCAGCCACGACACCAAAATCGTGGGTAATGAAGAGCACGCCGATCCCACGCCTGATTTGCAATTCTCGGATAAGCGTCAGGATTTGCGCTTGGGTTGTCACATCCAGCGCCGTTGTAGGCTCGTCGGCAATCAACAGCCTCGGCTCCAACGCCAGTGCCATCGCAATCATCACGCGCTGACGCTGCCCCCCGGACAGCTGAAAGGGATAAGCGGACACCACGCGGGCTGGGTCTGGCAGTTGCACGTCCGTCAGCAACTCAATGGACTGGGCCCGGCGCGCAGCTGCGCTCATCGACATGTGGGCACCAAAGACCTCATCAAGTTGCTGACCAATCGTCATGAGCGGATTCAGCGCTGTCATCGGCTCCTGAAAAATCATACCGACGGCCGCACCGCGCAACTTGCGCAGCGCCGCTTCGGGTAAGGCGCTGATCTCGGTATCTCCCAGGAATACCTGACCCGAACAATGGCGCACGCCATGCGCGGGCAGGAGGCCAATGAGAGAGTGCGCGATCATCGATTTGCCGGATCCCGATTCCCCCACCACGCACACCGTCTCTCCCGGGTAAACCTCAAACGACACGTTATCGACCACCAGGCGCCGCTGCGTCTGGCCCGTGATTTCAATGGATAGAGACTTGATCCGAGCCACAGGCATGCCGAGCGCGTTCATGGTGCCTCCTCCACGGATTGCAGATGGGGGTTGAGCGCATCATTGAGTGCCTCTCCAATCAGATTGATCGCCAGCACGGTCAGCACGATTGCCAAGCCGGGAAACACACTCATCCACCACGCCATGCGCATCACGGTACGTGACGACCCAATGATGTAGCCCCAGCTCATCAGGTTGGGATCGCCCAGTCCGAGAAAGCTCAATGCCGACTCGAGAAGGATGGCGGTGGCTACCATCATGGAGCCAGCCACGACGATGGGCGACAAAGTATTGGGCAGGATTTCCTTGAAGATAATGGCGAGATCTGATCGTCCCGTGAGCCAGGCGGCCTGTACATACTCGCGCGAACGCATACTCATAAATTCTGCGCGAACAAGCCGGGCAATTGGCGGCCACGAGACCACCGCGATAGCGCCGACGATGGCCTCGATTCTCGGATTGAAAATAGCGACCAACACCACTGCCAGCACGAAGCTGGGGATAGTCTGGAAAAACTCGATGAAGCCAACCAGCAAGTGGTCAACCCAGCCGCCTACATAGCCGGCGACCGCTCCAAGCGTAATGCCGACGGCCAGTGCGGCGACAGTGGAAACAACACCGATAAGAAGCGAAACATAGGCACCGTGCGCAATGCCGGCGGCAACGTCACGCCCCAGCATGTCGCTTCCCAGCAGAAAACCGTCGGTCAACGGCGGCTGAAAGGGAGCCCCCACGGTATCCCACGGATTGACGGGAAACAGCCAAGGCGCCGTCAACGCCAGCGCGATGACCGCCAGCAGAATGGTCAGGCCCAACAAGCCGCCTTTGGTCTGGGCATAACGGAAAAAAACACCATTCATGACAGCTCAATCCTCGGATCAACATAGGCATAGATGAAATCGGTCAGCAGATTGACGCCGACCACAATGACGGAGATCACGAAGAAGACCCCCAACAGAACGCTGTAATCGCGTTGATTCACGGCTTCAAAAGCGAGCCGGCCGACCCCTGGCCAGGCAAAAATAGTCTCCACAACGATAGAGCCACCGACCAGCCCGCCTGCGTGAATGCCGGCGTAGGTGATGATCGGCAAGAGCGCATTGCGAAGTACATGCCGGATCAATACCTGCCGTTCGGGCAGGCCTTTGGCGCGCGCGGTTTTGACGAAATCGAGCCGGCTTACCTCCAGCATGGAGGCGCGTGCCAGGCGGGCATAGATAGCCACATAAAAAAGAGACAGTGTGGCGACGGGCAAGATAGCGTGGCGCGCAACGTCAAGCACCGACTGCAAGCCCGTCATGTCGACACCGATGGACGAGTAGCCATAACCGGGTAGCCAATTCAGCTTGACGGAAAAGATCAGCACCAACAACAGCCCCGACCAAAAAATGGGCGTTGCATAAAACAGCAGCGCGGCGGCGGAAATCGCGGTGTCGGTCCAACTACCGACCCGTCGCGCCGACAGCACCCCGAGCAGCACTCCCAAGGACACCGACAATACAAAGGCAAGTCCCGTCAGCAGCAGCGTGGCCGGCAAGCGCTCCAGAATCAGCGTGAGCACTGGCTGCTGCTGACGATGCGAGTAGCCCAGGTCAAGATGAACAAGGTGCTTGGCGTACACGCCCAATTGCGTCGGAAGCGACTGGTCGAGGCCAAACTCCCGCCGCAATTGCGCCATGTATATTTCATCGCTCGCGCCTGACTGCCCCGCCATCACTTGGGCCGGATCGCCGGGCGCCATGCGCACGAGAAAAAAATTGACAATGGCGATCAATGCGATGACCGCCGCCGCCTTGACGCATCGCAGCGCAATTGAGCGTATTTTCACTAAAAATTTCTCCTGCCTGGGTTGACCGCCAAGCTATTCGAAAACAAATCCTGCAATTAACAGTGCCCTGAGAGGACGTGCAAGAAATCGCGTGCAAGACTTCCAAGTTCCTCATGCAGATAGCCACCTTCCTGCACGGCAACACAGGGCAAACCAAGTTCGGAGATCGCCTGCGCCATTGACATGAAGCCTGCTGTGGATACACGGTGTGCCCCATGCGGGTCCTTTTCATGGGCATCGAATCCCAGCGACAGCACCAAGGCTTGGGGCGCGTAGCTGCGCACCGCCGCCAACACACTGGCCAGAGCACACATCACCTCGATATTCCCACTGCCCACCGGAAACGGCACGTTGAGGTTGAAACCCAAGCCTTCACCTTCGCCACATTCGCCGGGCGTTCCGGAGAAGAACGGATAGAAGCCGTTGGGATCTCCATGGATGGACGTAAAGAACACATCCGAGCGGTGGTAAAAAATGTCCTGCGTACCATTGCCGTGATGCACGTCCACATCAAGAATGGCCACCCTGTCGAATCGACCACGAAGCAGTTGCGCGGCAATGGCTGCATTGTTGAGATAACAAAAGCCGCCGACCTGCGAGCGCGTGGCATGATGACCTGGCGGGCGACACAAGGCGTAGGCCAAAGCCTCCCCTCCCATTACCGCCAGCGCCGCATCCGCCGCGCAGCCAGCTGCAGCAACGGCGGCCCACCATGTGCCTGCCGCAATTGGGCAAGCCGCATCCTGGCTGTAGAACCCGGCCTGCCCGACGATGCTCTCTGGCCGGTGCCGGAAGCGCCCCCCTGGATGCGTGTTGGCCACAATTTCCGCCCCGGCGTTAGGCAGCCGCGCCCACGCCTCATAACCCGTTTCGAGGAACTTAACCAACCCTGCATCATGCACCGCCAGCACGGCGTCAAGGCCATGGTAGGTCGAAGCGACCCGCTCAAATCCTGCGCCACCCAACGCATCGAAGATGACATTGGCGCGCGCTGTGGTCTCTGGATTGGGGACAAGCTGCCCCGCTTTCAGAAACATGCGTGGCTGATGCAGCGCCTGGAGATCGCTGTGAAAAACCTTCATGGCGCGCTCCGTAAAGTTTTCTGGAAGTGAAGGCTGCTCACTTGGCGAAATATACCGAGTCGAAGCTCTCGTTCACGCCGATAGCCGTGGTCACCAGATTGCGAACGCGCTTGTTGTAGATCGTTGGAAAATTGATCTCGATCAGCCATCCCAGCGGCACGTCTTCCACCAGAAGCTTTTGAACATCAGCATAGTAACGTTTGCGGTCTTCGTCTTTCACAGCCGATGCGGCCTTGATAAACAGTTCATCAACACGCTCGTTGCTATAGCCTGAGGTGTTGGTATACGGAATACCTTTTTTAATGTTGGACGACAAATAGGTCCGAGACACACCGAGGGCGGGGTCGCCGTACTGGGTCAGGTAACTCACCAACATCTCGAAATCCCAGTTCGCCAACCGCTGGGTCCAGCCTGCGGCGTCGGTCGATTCGATCACCACGCGCAACCCCACTTTACCGAGGGATTGCCGCACGTACTCGCTCAGGCGGTTCCAGGTCTCGCCGTAAGGAAGGCCGACCAGCTTGATGGTCGCACGTACGCCATCCTTGCCTTTTACCAGCCCCATGTCGTCCAGCAGCGCTTCTGCCTTCTTCCGGTCAAGCGGGTAAGGTTTTACATCGGCACTGTAAAAGCGGGTGGCGCTCGACACCGGGCCTGTCGCCACCTTGGCATGACCGAACCAGATTTTGTCGCGAATGAACACACGATCCAGCGCATACATCACAGCCTGCCGAAAACGCTTGTCGTCCATGGGCTTGGAGCGGGTGTTGAACTCAATCCACGCCAGCGGAGAGAGAAACTCGTAGCCCTTGTTCGTGACCTCGAACTGAGGCAAGGACTTAAATCGATTGACGTCGAACAGCTCGATATCGCTGAAACTGGAAACGTCCACTTTTCCGCTTTCAAGCGCCACGGCCCGCGAGGCTGAATCGGGAATGATTTGGAAATAGATGCCATCAAGATAGGGCAGACCGGGTTTCCAGTAGTTGTCGTTGCGAATCAGATGGATGTAAGCGCCTTTCTTCCACTCCTTCAACTTAAACGGACCGGTTCCAATGGGGGTCTGGTTGGCTGGGTTGGTTTTGAAATCGGTACCCTCATAAATATGACGCGGCACCATGGGTGCGCTGGATACTTCGAAGGACCCCAGGAAAGGCGCAAACGGCTCTTTCAGTTTGAAGACGACCGTAAAGGCGTCGGGCGCAGTGACCGACGCCACGTGGCTGAAATTATTACGTGCGCGGGAATGCACTTCAGGCAGGAACTTGGTCGTCGTGAAGACCACGTCCGCAGCGGTAAAAGGCTTGCCGTCGTGCCATTTGACACCTTCCTGTAGTTTGAACGTATAGGTGAGGCCGTCTTCCGAAGCGGTCCAGGATTTAGCAAGGCCAGGCTGAGGATTGAGGTTGCTGTCATAGGTCAGCAGGCCCTGGTAGATCTTCCCGCCGACCATCTGCACACCGCTCAACTGGTTGAGTCCGAGCATCAGTGTAGGAGGCTCGGGGTTGACAATCATGTTAAGAGTGCCGCCACGCTGCTGCGCCAAAGCGGGAACCACGCTTGCCGCGACCAGGGCCATGCAGACGGCGCCTCGACTTAGAAAATTTATCATTCGTTTCATTATTCGTCTCCGGTTATTTCTAGTTTCCTGAACACCTAAAAAGCTTCGCAACGGTAGAAGGCCTTGCTTCGGTAGCCGTTGATGACTTCGACATAACCCGTCATTTCAGCGGCCGCCGCCGCATGGCCCATGTCGGCAATAAATGGGCGACCCCGCAGGGAAATCAACTTTGAAGGAGTCGCCAGGACCGACACACCCTTGCGTCCAACCCGGCGAACCATCTCCGCGCTGAATTGCTGGTTACCACGGCCAAAGATATGTCCCTGCCCGCCAATACAAGTCACCAGAATGCGTGACGGCTTGCCCGACGTAAGTTCCAGCAACGCTGCGGCGGTAGCGTCATGCAACACCAGCTCGCCGCCAACATAGGCGTCAACGCTCAACATGGAGGCCTGCCCCTTGAGGGCCTGCTTGACGGCCCATGTCGTTGAACCCGGTCCTATCAAGTACATCTGATCCGGCTCCATCGTTTCCACAACGCTGGCCGCTATGGCCTGCGCCTGCACCGCATCGCCCGCCACTGAACGGACCTTTTTGCCCTGGAGCAGCCTGGGATCCTCGGGAGACGCGACATAGCCGAACAGGCTGGGTTCAATGCGGCCGCAACGCAAATCGTTTTCGTCGAGGTCCATAACCTCGCACTGACAGACACGGCGCGCGTGAGAGCGTAAAAATTGCACTGCCAACGTGCCGGCCGCAGCGGGTGTGGTGGCAAAAACACCAGAATACATCTTCACTCCGGCAGGAATTCCCAGCACCGCGAAAGCATCGCCGACAGACTCGGCAATGTCACGAGCCGTACCGTCACCGCCTGCGAACAAGAGCAAATCGACCTGCATGAGCATCAAGCGGCGAGCCAGCTTGGCCGTGTCTTCGGCAGATCCTCTCGCTGGTTCGCGATACACGATTTCACAGCCCAGGCCGGCGGCGCTGGCCGCGTCCGCCCCCAGCGAACCGGAGCCCGTGATGATGGTCAGCTTCGCACCAAACTCCCGCAACGCGCTCAGCGCGTGGGTGGCACGGGCGACGGCCTGAGGCACCACGCCCAGCGCTAGCGCCTGCTCGGCGACGCCATCGCTGCCCCGCAACGCCACAGGTCCACCAACACCCGCAAGGGCGTTGACAATCAGGCCAACACGCAAGTTCATGCGCCCAACTTCGCGGCTTGGCCGAGAAGCTTGCGCTGGTAGCCGCGCCACGTGATGGCCCACCGTTTGGGGTCGTCAAGACCGGAAGCATCAATGGCATGCACCGGGCAATTGTGCGGCGCCGATCGGACGGTCTCGGGATCGGTGTAGGCCTCATGGGCGATGTGACGCATCACATCCACAAACTCATCCAGATCCGCTTGCGAATAGGACTCAGTAGGCTCGATCGTGGCGGGCTCAGGCACTACGAAAGGATGATGACTGGTCCAGTAGTGCACCCCAAAGTCGGCGGCCCGGATGCCAATCTGCTCAGAGTGAATGCCGGTGTCGGCGTGAAGCTTTTCCCAGCTGTAGCGAACTTGCTCAATACGCCGCTTGCCTGGCGCATAAGGTGCGCTGAGCCCTGGGATTTTCAACAACTCATGCATCATGTAATTGTTGTTGAGCACCGCGATTTCGGCCACTTCTCGCAACCCCTTCGCCCCCAGGTTCATGGCCCAGGCATAGGCGCGCAACACGATGCTGGCAGTGCCCATGAACGCGGACACTTTGCCGATTGAATCGGGCCCCGCGTCTTCGACGCTATAGCGACCTTCCCGAAGCATTATTTTGGGAGACGGTAAAAAGCGTTCCAGCTCCCGCGTGACGCACATGGCACCCACAGCAGGGCCGCCACAGGCATGAGGCGTCGCGAACGTCTTGTGCAAATTGAAATGACACATGTCAAACCCGGCTTCCCGCGCACGGGTAATTCCCAGCAGGCCGTTCGCGTTGGCCTGATCGTAGATGTTCAATCCCCCTGCGGCGCGAACCAGATCGGTGAACTGGCGGATTTTCTTGTTGAAGATTCCGGTGTCTTCCGGGTTGGTGATGATGAGGGCCGCGGTGCGGGGAGACAGCGCTGCGCGCAGGGCCTTCAGATCAGGGTAGCCGTCGGCGTCGGGATACAGGGTAATTACCTTATAGCCCAGCAGGCGGGCACAGGCTGCATCCGAGGGATGGGAGAAAATCGTCGTGATTACTTCATCGCGAACGCCGTAGCTGCCGGCATCTTCCTGATAGGCCCGCAACACCGCAAAATTGCCGTAAATCGCTTGCGAGCCGCTGCGCGCCTGCAGCGACACCGCATCCATGCCGGAGACTTCCATCAAGAGCGCGTGAACCTGGTGGAACATGTGCAGCAGGCCCTGGACCGTGTCCGCATCCTGCAGCGGATGCAGCTCGGACATGCGGGCATCGCGCGCAAGCTGCTCGTTGATTTTCGGGTTGTATTTCATGGTGCAGGTGCCCTGACCCACATCAACGTTCAGGTCTGCTCCCAGCGTCTGCTGCGATAAGCGCAGGTAGTGGCGTAGAACGCGGTTTTGCGACATCTCCGGCAGGTGCGGTGCCTGGATACGCAGCATTCCCGCGGGAATGCCCAACAACGTCTGGCTGGTCGCAGCGGCGACTTCCTGCTCCAGTTCGGGAACCAGCACGCCGCGCTCGCCGCGCTGTGACAGCTCGAAAATGACCGGCTCGTCCCAGCGCGCCTGGTGATAGCGGCGTAGGTTGGCGCGCCCATTCGTGAATCGGGACAAGGATATGTTGTGCATGGCTGGATTCATTTCTTGAGGATGGTGGCAAGTGCTTCGCACAAGGTGGCGACGTCTTCCTGGCTATGCACTTCGGTAAAGCTGTACAGCGCGCACTGGCCCAGCGCGGGAAATGCAAGGCTGAGGTCGTGGCCGCCAAAAATATCCTGTTCAAGCAGCGCGCTGTTGATTGTCTGGACCGATTTTCCGCTGGCATCGAAGTTCACCACGAACTCCTTGAAGTGCACCTGCTCGGCATGCGGTATGTGTATACCCGGCACGGCGCCCAGCTGCTGCTTGGCATACGCGTTGCGGCAGATGATGGTGTAGGCTAGGTCTCGCATGCCTTGCGGGCCCATCAAGGCCATATACACCCCGGCGGTGATGCCCCAAAGAGCGGCGGCGGTACCGACAAACTCATTGCCGTTTTCTCGCTTGTCAAACGACGTGCGGCTGTAAGCCACGTCACCGAAACCGTACTCGCCCGGCACCTTGGTGGGCGCAATACCGAACAGCCGTGAAGGGTACTGCAGCACCAGCGCCTCGTCGTCATGCGTGCCGATGAAGCCGCCGTGCCCGCCGCCATAGCTCATGTGCATGCCCAGCGACTGGATATCGCCACACACAATATCCGCGCCGTAAGTTGCCGGAGGCGCAATCACCCCCAGGGAGCTCGGATCCACGCCGACCACCAGCAAGGCGCCGCAGGCATGAACGGCCGCCGCAATGGCCGGACCGTCCTGAATCACGCCCAAATAAGACGGGTTATCAAGAAAAAGGCAAGCGACTTCTTCGTTCAGCAGGCTTGCCAGTCGCCCCATGTCCAAGGTTCCTGTGGCGAGATCAAAAGGAACGCGGCGGAACTCGAGGTCGCTGCGGCCATAGTTTTGCATGACCGAATACTTGTCTGGGCTTACATGCTCGGCCACCAGCACCACCCGGCGGCCGGTGTGACGTCCGGCCATCCGCACTGCCGTGGCTGCGGCCTGATGGCCATCGAACGTCGGAATACTGACAACTTCCATCTCCAGCATCTCACCCATCATGCTGGCGTACTCAAACAGTGCCTGAAAACGGCCCGCGTCGTCGTAGGGCTCACCGGCATAGGCTGTTAGGAACTCGCTGCGGCCGTTGATTTCATCGCACACGGCTGGCACATGGTGCTGGTAGCAGCCGCCGCCAAGAAAGCTGAGCGCCTCGGCGCAGGACGTGTTCTTGGCCAGCAGCGACTGCACGTGGCGCTTAAGTCTATGCTCGGAAAGAAATGGATCGGGCAGGCTCAGGGGGCGCTGCATGCGCAACTCTGGAGGAATCTCTGCGTAAAGTTCGTCCATGGAGCTTGCGCCTATCGCTGCAAGCATCCTTGCCTTGACCTCTGGGACCGAATTGGGTATGTAAGGATAAACGTGAATCGAATTTGTCATGCCTAAAGTTCATCCTTTTAAGATCATCCCCGTTAAATACAGGGATGAACAAAGTGTCTCGGGATAGGCAATGCACGACAAATGATAATTTTTTACGTATAGGATAAGTTTATCTAATAGACTTAATGCCAATGGCCAGCCTTCTGATCAATCTCAATACCTTACGCGCCTTCGAAGCCACCGCTCGCAAGAACAGCTTCACTCTTGCCGCTCAAGAACTTTGCGTGACACAGGCGGCGGTCAGTCATCAGGTTCGGCAGATTGAGGAAGTGCTTGGCGTCCGCCTGTTTGAGCGCGCCCACCGGCGCGTCACGCTCACCGATGCCGGTACTCGCGTTTACGGCACGATTTCCAACGCATTTCGAGACATTGACAGCACGCTTCGGGAAGTGCGGGCGCAGGGCGCGGCCAAGACGACACTCACGGTGCAGGTAACACCGTCGTTTGGCTCACGCTGGCTGGCGCGCCGCCTGCATTGGTTCTGGGCTCAGTACCCCGAGATTGACCTGCACATTTACCACGCCCTGCCGCATGAGCAGTATGACGTGCACCGCGTAGACCTCGCGATCAAATGGGGCCACAAGAGCTGGGGCTCCCTGCACTCGGAGGTCCTATTTGAGTGCCAGTTGCTACCCGTATGCTCACCCAGATATCTGCGCCCGGAACATCCCCTTCACAAGCCAGAAGATCTGTTGCACTATGCCCTGTTGCACGAAGACAGTTACGAGGACTGGGCAGCCTGGTTCCGTGCTGCGGAGGTTTCCCAGCCCATTCCTATGCGCGGGCCCATCATCAACGACAGCAATACCCTGATTGAAGCCGCGCTCAACCTGCAAGGCATTGCACTGGGGCGGCTTCCGCTGATACGGGAGCAATTGCAGGAAGGCTTGCTGGTCAGTCCGTTTGACCTCACCATCAAATGCGAAGGTGCCTATCACCTGGTCTACGACGAGAAAGTCTCATCCAGCGAAGCTTTCAAGAAATTTAGGACCTTTCTGATTGAACAGGTCCGCGCGCAGGCCTCATGATCGCTGAGTGAGCCAAGGCTTCCAGGCAGAGGCCCGCGCCCTGCGTCCAAGGCTGGAAACGGCCTGATGCCTCGATGCGAAAATGACGCTACTTTGGCGTTGGAATTTCAAACTCAGCAAACCGGCCAATGCTTTCAAGCCAGCCCGCATGATCAACTTTTGCTTGATGTAAGACCGCGTTCTCTCTTCGCCATAGGCATGCATGTCGCAGAACAGGCTTTTCTTCCAGCCCTCAAGTCGACCGCCTTGCCTTCCTTGTCACTGCGCGGTAGGGATATTTCCAGGCACCGTTGACCTTGATATAGGTTTTGTCTATGCGCCACCCGCCCACCGGGCGTTAATGGTCGCAAAAGACTTTTCCAAGCGGCGGAAAAAAACCGAATCGCCCAGCGATGGATGGAAAAGTGATTGAGCTGAACGACGACGAATCAACAAGGTCCCGCCGTTTTGGGATAGGGGTTTATTTGGCGCCAAAACATGCTTGTCCGCATGGATGCTCAGAGCATCGTGAAGTTTACTAGCGGTCCGGTAGCCGGGTCGTGCCACACTCCACACAGACCGGCGTTGCCCGTGGGCAGGCCATCAGCGCGGGTAAACCGAGTGGGCACGTCTTTTCCTGAGCGCCAGTCTGCCTCATAAAGGGCTGCTGCCGGCACGATGCCATGCCGGCCCTGGCGCCAGGTGCTGCCGCATCGTTAAAGTCACTCCTGGTGAGCGGTCAATTTGCCTGTGATTGCCGCCCGGCCTGTTGCCCCTGCGCCATTGAGGCGACGGATTGGTTCCAAAATGAAAGACGCCTGACCCCGGTTCAGGGTTCAACCCATAATCAGAGTTGCTATGAAACTTTCGCACTTTATTGAAGCCAATTTCAATAAAATTCTTGAGGAATGGGATCAGTTTGCCCTGACGCTATTTCCGCAGAATGTCCACGTCTCCGCGCGCGAGCTGCGCGATCATGCGCGCGAGATTCTGATGGAACTTAGCAAGGATATGGAAACAGCGCAAAGCGACCAACAGCAGGCGGGCAAGTCCAAAGGTGAGGAGGCAAAAAGTAGCGACGCGCTGAGTTCTGCGTCGGTACATGGAACCGAGCGCCAGCACAGCGGCTTCTCACTGCCGGAACTGGCGGCAGAATTTCGCGCGCTGAGAGCCACGGTATTGCGTATGTGGCTGCCGAAAATTCCGGCATTGACAGAACAGATTGCGCACGACATGGTGCGCTTTAATGAAGCGATTGACCAGGCGCTGGCCGAATCCGTGGCTACTTACACCGCACAAAATACCCGGGCACGCGATACCTTTCTGGACATTCTTGGCCACAATCTCAGAAGCCCCTTGATGGGCATCAGACGTTCTGCAAAAGTCCTTCAGAAAACGGGGGTGACCGCAGAGGCTGCCGGGTAATCCGGCACGCGAATTCTGACTAGCGCAGCGCTGATGTCGTCGATGGTCAATGACCTTCTGGAACACGGCAAAGGCCAGTTTGCGCTGGAAAGCTCCAGTGAACTACACGGTAATTTTGACGGCGCCCGACTGCAACAAGTGCTTTCAAACCTGCTCAACAACGCGGCTCAATATGGCTATCAAAGCCAGGTCGTCAGGCTGGTGCTCAAAGGACATGCGGACCATATCAGCGTCCAGGTTTGCAACGTGGGTCCGCTCATCCCGCCGGAATCGCTGCGCGCAATTTTTGATCCTCTGGTACAACTTTCGATCAGTGAGAAACCAACAGGCCCTTTTCCCAACAGCGTAGGGCTGGGTTTGTACATCGCGCGTGAACTTACCTTTGGACATGAAGGAACGATCAAGGCCGAGTCCAGTGCCGAGCTTGGCACCGTATTTACCGTCCAGCTGCCCAGTAAGGCTGCCGGCGCGGCATAACCCATTCCCAGGCAGCACTGGCGCATGCCGGGCTCATAAAGCCACGGCTGCACGGTGTTGGAGTTTCTCTTCGGGGCGCTGGATCGGTCAAGTGAATTGCAAGTCGCCTCTCCGCAGCCATCCGGGGTTAATAGGGATGCCGGCGCCTTGCAAGGTGAACCTTAATCGGAGATCAGCCTTAGCGCGTAAATTTAGAGACTGGCCATCATGTGAGCTGGCCCCGGAGGCCGACATGTTTACGGCAACCGCATCAAGTTAGACCCAAGAACCGTCGATTGCAAGGGCGATACGCACCGCGCTACAGTGGACGATTCACAGCGCGAAATCAGGCGCAATGAGACTGACCACCTTGCGATGTACAGGGGGACGACTCTGAAAAAGGGAAACAATTAAGATCAATCGCCAACACTGTTAAGGAGCGAACTGATGAGCAGCAGAATCAGAGCGGGCAATGTCAAATTAAAACGGGCTTACGAGCCGCCTGCCCATGACGACGGCACCCGCATATTGATCGACCGACTATGGCCGCGCGGCGTAAAGAAAGTTGATGCAGCGCTGGATCGTTGGGTGAAAGACCTTGCGCCCAGCACCGCCTTGAGAAAGTGGTTTGGACACGATCCCGCGCGCTGGCCAGCGTTTCGGCTTCGTTATGCTGAGGAGGTGCGCCAGCATGGCGAACAGCTCAGGCAATTGCGCGCGTTGGCGCGCACGAATCCGATCACGCTCGTCTATTCCGCTCATGACGAAGTGCATAACGACGCCGTCGCGCTGAGAGATTTTCTCTTGAGCAGGAAGACGAAGACAGGGCACTGAGGTGCGAAGACAGTATGCGTAAAGTGGAATACCCCACCCTTGGAGAGCTGTTGACTGCGGTGCGCCACTGCCAGGCTTGCGCGCCGCATTTGCCGCTAGGCCCGCGTCCGGTGCTGCAAGCCGGCGGCGAGGCGCGCATCCTCCTCGTCGGTCAGGCGCCCGGCGTGCGCGTGCACGCGTCGGGAATCCCGTGGGACGATCCGAGCGGGGAGCGGCTGCGCGCGTGGATGGGGATTGACATCGCCAGGTTTTATGACGCGTCGCAAATCGCGATCATCCCGATGGGATATTGCTACCCTGGACGAGGCAACGGCGGCGACCTGCCACCGCGCCGCGAATGCGCGACGTTATGGCTCGATCATTTGCTGGCCAAGCTGCCGCGGATTGAATTGACTCTCTTAATCGGACTGCATGCACAACGTCACTTTCTGGGTAGCCGGCGCAAACTCTCGTTGACCGAAACCGTCAAGGCGTGGCGCGAGTTTGCTCCTAAATATCTGCCGTTACCACACCCTTCGGCGCGCAACACCCCATGGTTTCAGCGCAATCCCTGGTTCGAACATGAGTTATTGCCAGTGCTGCGCGAACGGATCAAGTCGCTCTCCGACCCACACGCAAAACCTCAGCCCATCGCAATGACGGTTAGATAGAGCGAAAAGAGCGCGCCATTTATCGGGGCGGGAAAGGAGTTGCTTTTCCACCTCATGACCGGTGTGTCGCTGCAGCGCGGGGTCACTTTGACAAGGTCGGGCCAATGCAGGCCTCAAAATCTTTCGCGCAATGAAGTGGAGCATCCCAGCGGACCCTATCAAAAAACGCCAGTGGTCATTCCACTGCCGCGCACAGTGCTCGCAAACTGGTGAAGATGACGTTAGCACAAGGCTGGCTCTGCCTTTGCTCTATTAATACGACAAAACTTATAAATCGGCCCTGGTAGTTCGGGTGTATTCGATCCACGCGAGGTGCGCTTGCTTAAGTGGCGATAGACTTAGTCTCGAAAAAAAGTGGTTCTATTTAGGTACTGACACGGCAACATTGACATGGCGAATTCGAAACACCACTTAGCTCTACTCATCCCCGCGCTTTTCCCGCTCCTCGCATTCCTGTTGATCTGTGCTGCGGAGCCTTCGGTCGCACAAGTCAAGACCGCTGCATCTGGCGCAGCCAGCGCACTGAGCCCCTGGCAGGCCATCACGCCGTTCGCTGCCGCAGATGCGACTTTTACCAACTTGGAAAATGGCGCGAGGATCGAAACTCCGTACGTGGCGACTTTCGGCCTGAGCGGCGGTTGGGGCTTGGCGCCGATCTCTTCGCCTGTCGCGGGCAAAAGCGGCCACCACCACCTTCTGATCAACCGCGATTTGCCGCTGGATTTCAAACAGGCGTTGCCGTTCAACAATCAATACATCCATTTCGGCAAGGGCCAGATGGAAACTGTGCTGATGCTAGAGCCGGGTGATTACACCTTGCGCCTGCTGCTGGCCGATGACAAGCACCTGCCGCATTTTATTTACAGCAAGCCGGTCAAGATCACGGTGACCAAGAGTAATAGGAACGTGGATCCCAAGAGCTTGGTGAAAGCCGGTATCAGCCTGAAAAATCTGCCACTTGATGGCAAGGTGGCGGCGCTCTTCAACGTGCAGTTTCATGCCTCGGGCCTGAATGTGGCGCATAAAAGCCAAGGTGAAAAAAACACGGGGCATTTCCGCCTGACAGTGGCGCCGCAAGGGGGAGGTAAACCAGTCGAGATGAACTTCGTCAACGGCCAGACCGAAGTCTGGCTGTCGCCGCCTGCAGGGTCTTACATCCTCAAGCTGGATTTTGTTGACAACACCAACCCGGACAGCTTGCTTGCGGCTCCGGCGACGGCTGTCGTCCTGGTTCACGCGTAGTAACGCTTGCCGCTGTCCTGAAGGAGAGGATCGCTTGCCAGATGAGCCGGGTTGGCAAGGTCTGGGCAACTCGACTATTGAGCGCTTCGTCAGTTTTTTGTGCCAGCGCCCAATCGACTATTGTTTGACTATTGTTCTAGCAATGTGCAGACATCATTTTTAGGCGCGGTCCGCAGCCCCGCAGCGAAATGAAACAAACCCGCAACCTATAGCCGCGCACTACTGCTTGCGGCGGATTTGTGTCGCGAGTTTTTCATCTTCTTTATAGTAATAAGCGCGTTGCTGATTACGCCAGGTGCCAAGCCAAAGCATGTTGGCCGATATCGCATCGTGATCGCTCGCTGAAAACGGTTTGTCATAGGTCGTGACAACGCCCCGGTAGATATTGGTTTGGTTTTCCAATGCTTTCTTCAACCCTGGACCAGAGAGGTCGCCCTTGGCATCGAAAATTGCACGCAGCAGCAAATGCACCGCATCGTAAGTCTGAGCCGCAGACATCACGGAGCCGATGAGGTGTTCCGAAGAAAGCTTGCCGTAGGCGCGCAGAAAAGCGCTGTTACGTTCAAGGAACAGATTGGGTAGGATGGTTTGCACCATCAGTGCGCCTTCTACTTTGCCTTCAGACACGTCAAAGGCCGATGCGTGAGAAAGTCCCCAGGGACCAAATTGCGGCACTTTCCAACCAACGGCTGTCCTGCTTGCAGAAATCACTCCTTGTTCAGGGCCCACCGTCCAGCCGATTAGTGCATCGGCTCCTGAATTCTTGAGACTCTGGATTTCGTCGTTGAGTGACTTGACACCCACTGGGAATCGCACGATGGCCTGGGGCTTCAGGTTCGCCTTACCGAGCGCGATCTCAAGCTCTTTCAGCCCCGCGTCCCCATAACCCGTCGAGTCGACTAAAAGCGCCACCTTGGACAATCCGCGCTTGACAATCTCGTCGACCAGAAACTGAGTTTGAAGTCGATCCCTGGCTGCCGTGCTGAAGATATAACTTTGATTTGCGGGGTATTTCGCCGTGATTGCGGTGCCAGTTGCACAGGGCACAATCAGGATCTGCTTTTGGGCTTGAAAGACGTCAAGAGCCTTCATCGCAACCCCGGTATTGCAAAACCCGATGGTTGCGACGACCTTGTCTTTTAACACCAGGTCCTGCGCAGCTTTGAGCCCCACGTCGTTGTTTGCCTGGTCATCACGAATAATCAGCTCCAAGGGGCGCCCCAGATATCCGCCTACCTTGTTGATCTCGTTGACAGCGGCCTGAGCACCGATGCGAGCACTGTTGCCCATGTCTGCGGAGCCGCCCGTCAACGGAAAGATCAGGCCAATGCGAATTCCAGGTGGACTCGACGAAGGGGAGGGGGACTGTGCAAACAAGGGGCTGGTGCTGAGACTTAAAGAAATGGCAACGAAGAAGAGCGTAAAAATAAGTCGTCGCATCGGGTCCTTTGTTTGTTACTAGCGATGAACCCCCTCTAACTCTGCGCGATAGAGGGCGGCGGTCCAATTGGTACAAAAGTTATAGCATGCAACATAGCGCCCGGCTATTCACTAAAACCCCAGTTCCTGTAATATTCCAGTCGTGCCGCTTCCTATTGAACGCGTCGCCGTTCAGCGCCGCGATTGCTTTGCGGGGATGAAACTCGTGGTGACGAATTCAACGATCATCGGTTGGCGCAGGCCCGTCGAGCAAACCTCGGCGTAGGAGCGCACGGTGCCGGGTCTTCACTCTTTTTCCTTTATATGTTTGATAGGTATTTATCGTAAAAGCCGTCAGGACTAACGAAGAAGGAAAGATAGTAGAAGCGCGGGAAAATCTATCGGACTGGCCCGGCGAGATCAACCATGTCGAGGGCCTCCGGCCGCAGCTCAACCAACGCGCGCTGCAGCCGGTTAACGATGGGCGCCCGCTGTGGAAAGCGGGGGGTGTGAGAAGTTTTGTCGGACTCTTTTCAAAGAACAATAAGGTCTGAGAGTGACCAAGCCGCGCAACCGCAGTTAGGTAATTCGTCAACACTTTCGTCAATGTTGGCCTGCGAACCAAAAACTTGATGCGCGCAGGCGAGCCCTCTGAGCTGGGTGTTTGTTGAACTCCGTTACATCTGAAATGCCTTTTGCGTCACTTTTCCCGTGGGATCGCGCGTTGTAAATCTACAGGCCGTCAAGCAGGCTGATCAACTGGAGTATCAAATGGAAATGAATCAACCCTCGAACCGCATCCACCCCTTGATGGCGGGCGCAGCCGTGTCGGTAATGCTCGTGAGCTTGCTGGGCGTTGCAGCCATCACTGGCGTTTTACCTAATTCGCATGCCACCGCTGCGCAAACTGCGCCCGTCACTGCACAGGCTCCGGCCATCGCGCCGATAGCTACACCCGCGCAGCAACTTGCGGCGGTTCCGGCCGCCCGCTACGAGCGTGAAATGCACAAAACGGTGGTGCATCACCACGCAGTCCAGCCCGCACAGGCGCAGTCCGGCCAACAGTATTCCCAGGCCCCTGCCTACCGACAACCCGCGCCTGCGGCACCGGTTGCACAAAATAGCCCTATTGGCATTGGCGTAGGCGCGGTGGTCGGAGGACTGCTGGGCAATCAGGTGGGTGGTGGCAATGGCAAGACCCTGGCCACTATCGCCGGGGCTGTGGGTGGCGGATACCTCGGCAATGAAATTGCCAAGCGCAATCCATAAGACCTTGGATACAGAAGCCCGGCAGGCTAGTTAGACCGGGCGACTGAAACCAGGGTGGCCAGCATCAATGCCCGGTGTTGCTAGGGTGCCGGTACAGCAATCCGGCAGGCCGTTGGCTTCTGGATCGGCCTACGCGGCGAAGAAGCAAAAGCAGCTCGTGTTCAGCTTGCTTATTTAGCGGCAGCCTTTGCAGCTTTGCGGGCAGCGGCTTTCGGGTCAACGGCTGCTTTGAATTTGGAACCAGGCGTGAATTTAGGAATGGTGGTCGCAAGAATTTTGAGTGACGCACCTGTGCTCGGGTTTTTGCCTGCGCGGGCTGCACGTTTGACAGACTTGAAGGTGCCAAAGCCCACCAGTGTCACGGCGTCCCCCTTTTTGACGGCCACCTGGATGGTTTCAATGAGCGTGTCCAAAATTCGCCCTGCAGCGGCCTTGGTCAAGTCGTTTTTGGAGACAAGCTTTTCAATCAGTTCGATGCGGTTCATTTTTTTTTACAATTAAGGGAGGTTGATGAGCGGCTTCATCTTACTGTGCGGGCGCAGAGGAGTGCATCAGGGATTGCCAAGGGGCGATTCCTTTTGCGTCCGGGTGGATGGCGCTACTTCTTTCCTCAATGCGCTCAAGCCTCGACGCCGTCCCGGTAAGGGTGACGGGGCTGTCATTTTGGCAGCGGCAGCGAAGCGGCCTCGTACAGGGAGACGTCGAGATTGCGATGGTGGCCTGTTCATGGCCTTCGCCCTCGTTCGGACCACCTTGCGGAGTGTGCCAACTAGTCACTGCACCCCCCCTATCAAATGAACTATCTATCTCGGCCGACTGCGGTTTTCATCAGCAGCAGTTCAAGAACGTCAAATGTTGTCTACCGAACAGACAACGAGACGGCTATGTTCGATTGTTCAGTAAATCTTCCAAGATCGGTCATGGGCAGTGGCTTAGCTTGCGTCCCTGGGTAGGCATTGTGTCCTGCTACCGCTATTGACTGTCATCTGAACCGTTTGGTGGAGCGTTGGATAGGCAATAAAACGGCGAAAGGTATTTATGTACATAGCTTCTGAAAAAACAGCTGAAACCCAAATTTTGGAGCCACGTCTGCGCAATGGCAGGCATCGACTTCGTACCGCTTTTGCGTTGGTTGCAGTCGCATTTCTAGTGAGCGCATGCGGAGGGGGCGGGGATCCTCGCTCGCCAGGAAATTTCAACATTGGTGTCACTGTGGGCGGGCTGTTTGTCAGCAACACACCCGTTGCTCCGGGCGGATCGATTAACCTTGCCATTCATGCCGGACAGTCTGTGAATCTCGATGCGGGCGAGCCTGCGGTTTGGACTCTTTTAGTCGGAGGCAGCGCAATAACTGGCGGAGCGCAGGTGTACTACGCAGGCGCAAACATTACTGCAACCACGTTGAGCCCATCCGCCGTGGTCGTGGACACTTACGCGGCTTACCCGTTACAGGCATCGATTCCGGTCACCTTGATTGCGACATCTACCTACGATTCGGCGCAGATAGCAACCGTCAATCTTTTGATTACCAATTAGCGCGCCCCTGCGGGAAGTTATTCGGGCAGTACCGGAAGTTACCGCGGTGCCTTCCTCTTGCGCTGAGCTGATGCGTCGTAACAGGCCGAACTGGTGACCCTCTGCCGGCGCTGCGGCGAGGTCGTCGCAGCGTCAACTCTCCGGTGTTGAACCGTGGGTTCAACGTAGGCGGCGGCGGTGGCTATTTCTGCACGCTTCAACCATCAGACGATGGGGCGTTGCAGACAAGGTGCCGACCAGGCAATGAAACAGAACCTCGCACGAGCTAGCGCCAAATCGCCCTGTCAGCTGAAACTGCGGGGTTTCGCGCCAGAACCTTGAGCCCTTGCCGCGTGGCGTAGAACACGATGGCACAAGTATTGCGTGCGTCATGTCATACTGATCCTGCCTGCACCAAACCTGTTTTCAGGGTATGGTCTGGGCGCTGACGCAGTGGTCTTCTGGTTTTCTACACTTTATTATTGCGCCGCGTCGCGCGGCGCTCTTCAGGGAAAATCCATGACGTGGTCTATCGTCGCACGAGATCCTTCCGGTGCCTTCGGCGTCGCTATCGCGAGCAAGTTCTTCGCTGTCGGAGCGCTGTGCCCGCACGCGCACAGCGGTGTTGGTGCGCTCGCCACACAGGCGTTGGTCAATCCGCTCTTGGCCGCACCGGCCTTGCAAGGCATGGCGCAGCAACGGGATCCGGTAGCGCTGCTTCATGCGCTTTTGGCGACCGACCCCGGCAGCGCTCAGCGGCAATTTCACATGATCGATAGCAAGGGCCGGGGCGCAGCGCATACCGGGGCCGAGTGCATCGACTGGTGTGGTCACACCTTGCAAGAGGGCTTCTCAGTAGCTGGCAACATGCTGGCCGGACCGCAAGTCATTCAGGCCACCGCCCAAAGCTATGCTGCGCATGCCGCGCTGCCTTTTGCCGAAAGACTGATCAAGGCCCTTGCGGCAGGCGAGCTGGCCGGCGGCGACAAGCGCGGCAAGCAAGCAGCGGCGTTGCTTATCTATAACGGACAAGACTATCCAGCGCTCGATTTGCGGGTCGACGATCACGCCGAACCGATCACCGAACTGGGCCGTCTGTACGAGGTCAGTCTGGAACGCTTTCAGCCTTTCGTGACCTGCCTGCCCAGTCGCGAGGAACCGGCTGGCATCCTCGATCGCAGTGAGATCGAGGCGAGGATCGCGCGATTTCAGGCCACCCGCTTGCAGGCGAGCGAGACACCGGCATGAGCGCCTTGCTCGAGGTCCGGGATTTGACGACCTGTTTCAAGGTCGAGGGTGGCGAATTCACGGCGGTTGACGGCATCAGTTTTTCGGTCGAGTCGGGCCGAACACTGGGCATCGTTGGCGAGTCGGGCTGCGGCAAGAGCGTCACATCGCTGTCGATCATGGGCTTGCTACCCAAGGGACAGGGAAGAGTTGCGGGCGGCTCGATCACTTTCGACGGCGTCGATCTTGTGCCTTTGTCAGGTGCCGATCTACGCGCATTGCGCGGCAACCGCATTGCGATGATTTTTCAGGAACCAATGACGTCGTTGAACCCGGCCTTTACCATTGGCAACCAACTGATCGAAGCGATTCGCTGTCATCGAGATCTGGGTCGCGAAGCCGCTCGCGCCCACGCCATCGAGATGCTGCGCAAGGTGCGGATTTCTTCGCCGGAGCAGCGGATCGATGACTATCCGCACAAGCTTTCAGGCGGCATGCGCCAGCGGGTAATGATTGCGATGGCGCTTGCCTGCGAACCGAAACTGCTGATCGCCGATGAACCAACCACCGCGCTAGACGTCACCATTCAAGCGCAGGTGCTGGATTTGATGCGCAGCTTGCGTGTTGATACGGGGGCGGCCATCATGCTCATCACCCACGATTTGGGTGTCATTGCGGAGTTGGCCGACGAAGTTGCGGTCATGTATGCTGGCCGCGTGGTCGAGCGCGCCACTGTCGAACGCCTCTTCGCCGAGCCCCAGCATCCCTATACGATCGGCTTGCTCGGCTCCATCCCGAAACTGCATCTCAAGCAATCCCGCCTGGCCGCCATCGAGGGGCAGGTGCCAGCACCCATGACCGTCATGGCAGGGTGCCGTTTTGCGCCGCGTTGCCCGTTTGCAGATGCCCATTGTGAAGCGGCGGTACCCCCTTTGACCGAGCCGACAGCGGGACATTTTGCCGCGTGTTGGAAAGCGCCCTTGCCCTGGAGGCAAGCGGCATGACGACTCGCACAGATCAAACTTTCGACCTGCAGGGATCTCCCGTCGTGCCGCTGCTGAGGGCTGACAAGCTGATAAAGCACTTCCCGGTGCGACGTGGTCTGTTCGGGCGTGGCAATGCAGTGGTCCACGCCGTCGACGGGGTGAGCTTTTCGCTCCGCGCAGGCGAAACGATGGCCTTGGTGGGTGAATCAGGTTGCGGTAAGTCGACGGTCGGCCGCCTGTTGCTGCGCCTTCTTGACGCGACCGCTGGCCACGTCTGGCTTGATGGGGAAGATCTGATGAGCTTGCCGTCCGCAGTGATGCGAGCGCGCAGGCGTGATCTTCAGATGATTTTTCAGGATCCGTATTCCTCCCTCAACCCGCGCATGACGGTGGAGCAAACGTTGACGGAACCCCTGATCTTGCATGGTCTGGCGCTTGGAAGACGACACGAGCGTGCAGCCGAGTTGCTTGACCTGGTGGGTCTGGCGCCGCAATACCTGCAGCGTTTCCCGCATGAATTTTCGGGGGGGCAGCGCCAGCGCATCGGCATTGCGCGGGCACTGGCGGTCGAGCCCCGCCTGATTGTTTGCGATGAACCGGTGTCTGCGCTGGACGTCTCAATTCAGGCGCAGGTGGTCAATTTGTTGCAGGACATTCAACGCAGGCTGGGTCTGTCTTACGTGTTCATTGCGCATGATCTGGCCGTGGTCAAACACATCGCGTCGCACGTGGCCGTGATGTACCTGGGTCAGATCGTCGAATACGCCGACAAGGACAGTCTGTTTTTGCGGCCTCGCCATCCTTACACGCATGCCCTGCTGTCGGCGATTCCGTTGCCGGAACCCGGGCGCGAACGCAACCGCATACTGTTGCAGGGTGATGTGCCCAATCCGATTTCACCGCCTTCAGGCTGTCGCTTTCGTACCCGTTGTGTGCATGCACAACAGCGTTGCGCCGATGAGGTTCCGCTGTTGAGCGGGGAAGCCGGACACACTGTTGCCTGTCACTTCTGGCGCGATATTGCGCTACCGGCGGCGCTGCAGCCAGCTGTCGGTACGCGGCTACCAAACCGCAGGCTTGAACAATTGCAAGCTGCATTTTTGCCGAAGGATGCGGCACATGCTTGAAGCCGCATTCAACTTTCATAAGGCGCGCCATCGCCTATTCATTACCAACCAGGAGTGCTAATTCCATGCTCACGTTTTTACCGACTGGCCGAGTTCTTCAACCTCTCTTGCACGCACTGGTCCTTACCGCCGCTCTAGGCGCTGCCAACGCAAGTGCGCAAACGCTACGCATTGGTCTGGCCGAAGATCCGGACGTGCTCGACCCCACGTTGAGTCGCACCTTTGTCGGCCGCGTGGTGTTCGCCTCGCTGTGCGACAAGCTTTTCGATGTGGATGAGAAACTTGCGATCGTGCCGCAACTGGCAACGTCCTACCAATGGTCGCCTGATA
Source organism: Polaromonas sp. (assembly GCF_012927485.1). Lineage (GTDB taxonomy): Bacteria > Pseudomonadota > Gammaproteobacteria > Burkholderiales > Burkholderiaceae_C > Polaromonas. Next base: position 174,288 of record NZ_JABBPC010000036.1, read on the forward strand.
ACAAGGTACTGACGCTAAAACTTCGCCCAGGCGTGACGTTTCACGATGGCCAGAAGTTCGATGCGGCCGCTGTCAAATTCAATATAGAACGGCATAAAAATCTGGCGGGGTCCAATCGCCGTGGCGAATTGCTGCCGGTGACCAGCGTCGAGGTGGTCGATGACCTGACCGTAAAGCTCACGCTTACCGCTCCGTTCGCGCCGCTCCTGACCGTGCTGGCCGACCGCGCCGGCATGATGGTTTCGCCCAAAGCAGCACAGGAAAATCCGACGGCTTTCGGCGTCAGGCCAGTGTGTTCAGGACCCTTCAAATTTACGGAGCGGGTGGCGCAAGACCGCATTGTGCTGGAGCGCTTTGCGAATTACTGGGACAAGAGTTCGATTCATTTCGACAAAGTCATTTATCAGCCGATCGTCGACTCCACCGTAAGGCTGGCGAACTTGCGTTCGGGCCAGCTGGATTTCATTGAGCGGGTCGCCTCTTCCGATATTGCCGCGCTGAAGTCTGAAAACAAGTTCAATGTGGCGCGCATCACTGAACTAGGCTACCAGGGCATCACCATCAACACCGGGAAGAGCGAAATGGCGCAAAAAAATCCATTGGGACGCGACCCCCGAGTGCGGGAAGCGCTAGAGCTTTCGATCGACCGGAGTGCAATTGTTCAGGTCGCCGTTGATGGCGAAGGCGAGGCCGGCAATCAGTGGGTGTCACCCTCCAACACGTTCTACGCCAAAAACCACCCGATTCCCAAGCGCAACCTCCAGCGCGCCAAAGCGCTATTGAAGGAAGCGGGAGTGCCCAATCCGAGTTTTACCCTCATGACGCCGACCACATCAGACGGCCAGAAAGTAGCCCAGGTCATCCAGGCGATGGCTAAAGAGGCCGGTTTCGACATCAAAATTCAGGCGACCGAGTTTGCGACCTCGCTCAACCTCGCCGACAAGGGGCAGTTTGAGGCTTACCTGCTGAATTGGAGCGGCCGCGCTGACCCGGACGGCAATCTGTTCAGCTTCTATGGCTGCAAGCAGCCTTTGAATTATTCAGGTTACTGCAGACCGGAAGTGGATGAGCTGCTGACCAAATCGCGCAGCACGCTTGATCCTGCGTTGCGTAGCGGGCTGTTCGAGAAAATTGCCGCAGAAACCCTTAAAGACCGACCCATCATTTACCTGTACCACCGCAAGTGGTTGTGGGCCTATAACAAGAAGCTCACAGGCGTGCGTACGATTCCTGATGGACTGATGCGGGTGCAAGGCCTGAAGATGTGAGGAGGGGCGGGGCGGTGACCCCGCCCTGTATCAACGCAAGATTTGCTCCGACTGCTTTCTGAAAACCGTCCATGCTTAACTATTTTTTCAAACGCCTGGCTTCTGTGATCCCGACGATTTTTCTGGTCACGATCATCATCTTTGGTTTGCAGCAATTGTTGCCGGGCGATCCGGCGGTGATTTTGGCGGGCGAAGATCAGGACCCGAATGTGGTGGCGTACCTGCATAAAAAAATGCACCTCGACGAACCCCTGCCGGTACGGTACGGCTATTGGATTGCAGGCGTGATGCACGGTGATCTGGGCGAATCCCTGCGTATTCAGCAGCCCGTCGTACAACTGATCAAGGAAAAATTGCCGGTCACCCTCGAATTGGCGGCTTTGGCAATGACGATTGCATTGATCATAGGCATCCCCGCCGGCATCATATCGGCCGTCGCCAAAGATTCGGTCTGGGATTACGCGGCCAATGTGGTGGCGTTATGGGGCTTGTCCACGCCAAACTTTTGGCTCGGTATTTTGATGATCCTGTTGTTTTCGGTGTCGCTCGGCTGGTTACCCGCGTCAGGGTATGTCAGTCCGTTCGAAGACTTGAAAGCGAATCTGGCGGCAATGATCATGCCTGCCTTCGTCCTCGGTAATGCCATCGCTGCTGTGCTCATGCGCCACACGCGCAGTGCGATGCTGCAAGTTCTGAATGCCGATTACATCCGCACTGCCCGCGCGAAAGGGCTGAATGAGCGCACGGTGGTGTTGAAACACGCGCTGCGCAATGCAATGACGCCGATCATCACGCTGGGTGCGCTGGAATTCGGCACCTTGTTGTCGGGTGCGGTGCTCACAGAGCAGGTGTTTTCGATTCCCGGCTTTGGCAAACTCATCGTGGATGCCGTCTTCAACCGCGATTATGCGGTGGTGCAAGGCGTCGTACTATTCACTTCGACCGTCTATATCGTCTTGAATCTGCTGGCGGATCTGGCCTACTTTTTCGTCAATCCACGGCTGCGGGGCTGAATCATGAGCGATGACCATCAAGGCGTCAATTTTGCCTCGAACCCCACCGTCAAGCTCGCGCCACCGCCGCGCGACGCGTCACCTGCCCGGCGCGCTTGGAGGCGCCTGCTACGCCGGCGCGGAGCCATGCTGGGCTTGCTGATCGTGTTGCTTTTCATCTTCACGGCCTTGTGTGCGTCGTGGATTGCACCGTACGATCCCATCGCCACGAGCTGGAGTACCGTGCGAAAAGCGCCCTCGTCGGCTTACCTCTTCGGCACCGATGAGCTTGGGCGCGATGTGCTTTCGCGCGTGATATGGGGTGCGCGTGCGTCGCTCATGGCGGGGTTGGTGTCGGTCAGCATTTCGATGCTGCTGGGGGTTCCGATCGGGTTGCTCGCCGGCTATGTCGGCGGTTGGACCGATGGCGTGATTTCCCGACTGACCGACGCCATGCTGGCGGTGCCATTCCTGATTTTGGCGATCGCCCTGGCTGCGTTTCTCGGCCCCAGCTTGACCAACGCCATGGTGGCGATCGGGGTCTCTGCCACCCCGGTATTCATTCGCCTGACCCGCGCACAGGTCCTGGCTGTCAAGGTCGAGGATTATGTCGAAGCAGCGCGCGCGGTCGGTAATCCACACTGGCGCATTGCGTTGCGGCATGTGTTGCCCAACGTATTGCCACCGTTGATTGTGCAATCCACGCTGGCGATTGCAGCGGCAATCATTGCCGAGGCGAGCCTGTCATTTCTCGGTCTCGGCCAGCAACCGCCCGCACCGAGCTGGGGCAGCATGCTCAACACCGCAAAAAATTACGTCGACAATTCGTCCTGGATGGCAATCTGGCCGGGCGTGTCAATTTTCCTTCTCGTTTTGTCATTCAACCTGCTCGGCGATGGCTTGCGCGATGCACTCGATCCCCGTCACAAATAAACCCCAGGCGATCAACCGAGTCAGACCGGCCGTCGGGTCAAGCTCTTGCGTTGAATGCCCTCATTTTTCCTTGGAAGGTGCCAACCATGCTGTCATTTGATGCCCAAAACTATCCGTATCCATCACGTCGAAATGTTGTCTACGCGCGCCAGGGAATGGTCGCGACGTCGCAGCCACTGGCCGCCCAGGCTGGCTTGCAGATATTGCAAGCCGGCGGTAATGCCATCGATGCAGCCGTTGCCGCCGCAGCGGCCCTGACCGTATTGGAGCCGACTGCCAACGGTATCGGGGGTGATGCCTTCGCACTGGTGTGGCATGGCGGAAAATTACATGGCCTCAACGCAAGCGGCTCGGCGGCGGCGGCAAGTACGCAAGAAAGTATGCGCCAACTCGGTTACACGACGATGCCGAAATATGGCCCCTTACCCGTGACGGTACCTGGCACGCCCGCAGCGTGGGCCGCCCTGTCACAACGCTTCGGCCGCTTGCCCCTGACCACCTCAATGGCTTCCGCCATCGGCTACGCCCGCGACGGGTTTCCAGTGTCACCTTCAGTGGCGTACGCCTGGCAACAGGCAACAAAGCTGTTCAGGGCCAAATTGACGGCAGCGCATTTCCAGTCGTGGTTTGACACCTTTGCGCCGGAACGCGCTCCCAATGCCGGTGAAGTCTGGCGCTCGGTGGGTCACGCCGCCACTTTGCAGTCGATTGCAGAAGACGGCGCTAACGGCTTTTATCGGGGAAGGCTGGCCGAACGTATTGCAAGCTTTGTGCAAGGGGCCGGCGGGCACCTCGGCACCGCTGATCTGGCCGCTTACCAGGTTGATTGGGTTGAACCTATTAGCGTTAATTACCGCGGCTTCGATGTATGGGAAATTCCACCGAACGGTCACGGTCTGGTTGCGCTGATTGCTTTAAATTTGTTAAAGGGATTTGATTTTTCAGAGCGCGACACGGTGCTGACTTATCACCTGCAGATCGAAGCGATCAAGCTGGCCTTTGCCGATGGCTTGGCGCACATCGCGGACCCGCGCCATATGCGGGTGTCGGTCGCCGACCTGCTTTCAGAGGGGTATGCCGACGAGAGGCGCAAGTTGATCGGCGCGTTGGCGAGTCACCCGCTGCCGGGCAATCCCCCGCGTGGCGGCACGGTTTATTTGAGCACCGCCGATGCCGAGGGCAACATGGTTTCCCTGATTCAAAGCAACTACATGAATTTTGGCAGTGGCATGGTGGTGCCGGGTACCGGCATCGCGCTGCATAACCGCGGCAACAATTTTTCACTCGATCCCACGCATCCCAATTGCATCGCGCCCGGCAAACGTCCGTACCACACCATCATCCCCGGCTTTTTAACGCAAGCGGGCCTACCGATTGGACCGTTTGGCGTGATGGGGGGTTTTATGCAGCCACAGGGCCATGTTCAGATGGTGATGAACACCGTCGATTTTCATTTGAATCCACAAGCGGCGCTGGACGCGCCGCGCTGGGAGTGGGAAAGCGGCCAGTTGGTGAATATTGAGCAGAGCACCGGCGAGCATCTATTTCGGGGTCTGGCCGCACGTGGGCACGACGTTAACTGGCAGAACAACCGACTCGCTTTTGGTCGCGGCCAGATCATCTGGCGCGACAAAGCCGGTATATTCTGCGGTGGCACCGAGCCGCGGACGGACGGAGCGGTTGTCGGCTGGTGAGGCACGTCAGCAGACTTCGTAGAAGCGTCGGACTTCCGGCGGAAACGCTGCCTGTTGAGTAGGGCGAAAAATCGCACTTACTTCAACTCCTGCAAGGCCTGGTGCAGGAGTGCTACTTTTGGAGCCGGAAGCACAACGACGTCGCTGCGCACCTGGATCAGCTGACAACGAACCATCAGCGAAATCGGATGACTGCGTCGGTGTCGGCAGGCAAGCACAACTACACGCCTCGCACTAACAAGACGCTGAACCACTTCACTTAATATCTTTGTATCTGAAGATCGGGAGGTTTTAGCGAGATTGGCGATCTGGTTCTCAAGAGGGGCTCGGAGCCATAAATCGTCTGTCGGTTGGTAAATCCGAGCGGGTTCTGAAGCTCAAATTTCCCGACCAATGTAAATTCGCAAAGTCGGTTGATCTTTTTAACGGCATGCCTCGTCACTGTCGGTCGACAGGGTACGCAACATACCTTTCCTTTCGATGAATGCAACCACCTCGTCCAGGCCCGCTTTGGTTTTTAGATTTGTCATGACAAAGGGTTTCAGGCCCTTCGGCGTGGTCCGCATGCGTACCGTGTCGGCGTGCATCACGCCGAGGTCGGCGCCTACATAAGGTGCCAAATCGGTTTTGTTGATGATGAACAGATCGCTTTTGGTGATGCCTGGGCCCCCTTTTCGCGGAATCTTTTCTCCGGCCGCCACGTCAATCACATAGATGGTGAGGTCGCTCAGCTCGGGGCTGAAGGTGGCTGCGAGGTTGTCACCGCCTGACTCGATGAATACCACATCAGCATCTGGAAAATCCACCAGCATGCGATCGATGGCTTCCAGATTGATAGAGGCGTCTTCGCGGATTGCAGTGTGCGGACAGCCCCCCGTTTCCACGCCCATGATTCGTTCGGCAGCCAAAGCCCCGCTGACCGTGAGCAGGCGCTGATCTTCCTTGGTGTAGATGTCGTTGGTAATGGCCACCAGGTCGTAGGTTTCCTTCATTGCCTTACAAAGCATTTCGAGCAGTGTGGTTTTGCCCGAGCCAACAGGCCCGCCAATGCCTACGCGAAGCGGCGGCAGCTCTTTGGTGCGATTGGCGATGTGATGCAAGCTCATCTGATTCCTTGTAATGCGGAGTAGTGGCGGTATTTCGTTAGGAGCGAAAAAGCCGTGTGTATTGGGTTTCATGTTGTGAGGAAAGAATAGCCAGCATGGGCGCAAACGCTTGACGCTCGCTGTCCAACAGCCGCATAGCCGCTTCAACCGCTGTCGGAATCTCCCGGCTCAACGCGGCCAAGATTCGCTGGCCTGAGCTTTGCCCGAGGGGCACGGACTTCAGTGCGGCCTGCATCATGTTCTCGGCCCAACCAAACGCATAAGCCAGCAAGCAGTCGCGCACATCGGCAACGGTCTGTGATACCGCCAGTGCAAACGCGACCGGATAAGTCGGTTGCATTTGGGCATAAGCGTTGATGTGATCGGTGTTGGCGCCATCGTGATTGCGAAGCCAGTCAAGAAGCGATCGTCCCATCTGCTCCGCTTGCAGCCGCAGTTCGCTGGTTTCTCGGGTGTGGAGCACCCAGTCGTTGAGCTGCCTGATACGAACAAGGTCGCATCTTCGGAAGGCGGGAATAGCTTGAGCGATGACTGCCAGATCGCCTCGCGCGAGCGTCAGGTTGAGCTGGTCCGTAAGCCAGTTATTTGCTGCATCTTCTGTGACTACGCCCGCCCGGTCTACGGCGACCTCAAGCCCTTCGGAGTAGGAGAATCCGCCCACCGGAAGGGCTGGCGACGCAAGCCAGATGAGTTGGATGAGACTCGACGCCGACAGAGGTTCGGCTCGCTGAATAGGCATTGGCATCCGTTTATCAATAACCGAAGGATCAATTTAAATAGTGGCAGGGTTTCCGGCATCAGATTGCGCGCCGTCGGGAGCGTGATTGCAACGAGGCCCATGAACATGCGGTGCAGGCGCAGCCGTAGGGGCATGAATGTGGTCGTCAGCGTGGACAGGGCCGTGTCCATGGGCTCCCGCACTGTACGCACCTCCCTCCGGCTCGAACGCTTCCTCAACTTCATTGACGATCAGGTGCATGGCGCGCAGCATGTCCGCCAGCACATGGTCGGGCTCAATCTTTAGGTGGTCGGGTTTGAGTTCGATCGGCACATGGCGGTTGCCTAAATGGTAGGCGGCGCGGGTTAGGTCGAACGGCGTTCCGTGAGCTTGGCAGTACGTAATACGCAGCACCGCTTGCGGCGCAGCCAGTACCCGGACCATGGAGCCGTCTTCGACAACCAGAACATCCCCGCCGCGCACCAGCGTGCCACGCGGCAAAAATACGCCGAGTTGGCGAGCCAGTGAGTCGGTTGCCTCAAACCGACTTTTTTGGCGCACGTCCCAGTCAAGCTCGACCGTAGAGGCGCGTTGGACCAGCACAGGGGCTAGGCCGGCGCCTTGCGAAATGATTTTGGAAACTTGAAGCATGGCCCAATTAAAACAAAAAGTAGCGTTGCGTCATCGGCAAGCTACTGGCGGGCTCGCACGTCAGTAGCTGGCCGTCAGCGCGAACCAGATAGGTCTGGGGATCAATTTCCATCTTGGGCAGGTAATTGTTATGAATCATGTGCTGCTTGCGCACGCCGCGTATGTTTTTGACAGCGCTAAGCGTTTTGGTGAGGCCAAAGCGTTCCTTGATGCCCGCTGCCAGTCCGGCTTGGGATACAAAAGTCAGCGAACCCTTGGCAATTGCACCGCCGAAGGCTCCAAACATGGGCCGGTAGTGAACGGGCTGCGGCGTAGGAATCGAGGCATTCGGATCGCCCATGGCGGCCATCGCGATAAATCCGCCCTTGAGGATGATGGACGGTTTGATACCAAAGAAAGCCGGTCTCCACACCACCAGATCCGCCCATTTACCTTGTTCCACTGAGCCGACCTCGTGCGAAATCCCATGCGCAATGGCGGGGTTGATGGTGTATTTGCTGATGTAACGCTTGGCGCGAAAATTGTCGTTTCGCGCTGAGTCGCCGGTAAGCTTACCGCGTTGCTGCTTCATTTTGTGGGCGGTCTGCCAGCAGCGAATAACAACCTCGCCGACCCGACCCATGGCTTGGCTGTCCGAGCTGAACATGCTGATTGCGCCGAGGTCGTGCAGGATGTCTTCGGCCGCAATCGTTTCTTTGCGGATGCGGCTTTCGGCAAACGCCAGGTCTTCTGCAATGCCCGCATCCAGATGGTGGCAGACCATCAACATGTCCACGTGCTCATCGAGCGTGTTGACGGTGTAGGGCATGGTCGGGTTAGTCGATGAGGGCAAAAAATTCTGCTCGCCCACGACTCGCAAAATATCAGGTGCATGGCCGCCGCCCGCGCCTTCTGTGTGAAAAGCGCAGAGTGAGCGTCCCTTCGTCGCGGCAATCGTGTTCTCGACGAAACCCGACTCATTGAGTGTGTCGCTGTGAATCGCCACCTGTACATCGGTTTCTTCCGCTACGTCCAGGCAGTTGCTAATGGCCGCTGGCGTGGTGCCCCAGTCTTCGTGCAGCTTCAAGCCGATGACACCCGCGTTGATCTGCTCATGCAGTGCGGCGGGCAGGCTGGCGTTGCCTTTTCCCAGAAACCCGAGATTCATGGGGAAGGCTTCGGCCGCCTGGAGCATGCGCTCGATGTTCCAGGGTCCCGGGGTGCAGGTGGTCGCAAACGTACCCGTTGCCGGACCAGTGCCGCCGCCTAGCATGGTGGTCACGCCTGAAGTCAGCGCTTCTTCAATCTGTTGCGGGCAAATGAAATGGATATGCGAGTCGATGCCGCCCGCAGTGACGATCATGCCTTCGCAGCTGATGATCTCCGTGCCAGGCCCGATGATGATGTCCACGCCTGGCTGAGTGTCGGGGTTGCCGGCTTTGCCGATAGCGGCAATGCGCCCGCCTTTAAGGCCAATGTCAGCTTTGACGATGCCCCAGTGGTCCATGATGAGCGCGTTGGTCATCACCGTGTCCATGGCGCCTTCGGCGCGAGTTTTTTGCGACTGCGCCATGCCGTCGCGAATGGTTTTTCCGCCACCAAACTTGACTTCTTCGCCGTAGCTGCCCGCGCGCAGGGTGTAATCGGCTTCGACCTCTATGAGCAAGTCCGTGTCGGCCAGTCGAAGCCGGTCGCCTACTGTGGGACCAAACATTTCTGCATAGGCACGGCGTCCTATGGTGGCCATCAAGGGGCTCCCTTGACACTTGCGTCAACGGGCCCATTCACCAAGCCGCGAAAGCCGTAGATTTCGCGGCTCCCCGCGAAATCTACCAGCTCGACTGTGCGTTGCTGACCGGGCTCAAATCGAACAGCGGTGCCGGACGCAATATTCAGGCGCATACCGAGAACGCCTTCCCGGGCAAAGCTCAATGCTGCATTGGCTTCTGCAAAGTGGTAGTGAGAACCCACCTGAATAGGCCGGTCAGCCGTATTTTTAACTACCAAAGTCAGGGTGTGCCGACCTTCGTTGATCGGGTGGTCAGGGCCATCGGTGAGCAATTCTCCTGGAATCATGGTGGTGCCTTTTTCGAGCGGGAGTTTTTATCTACAAGAACTCAGACGATCGGCTGATGCACTGTGACTAGCTTGGTACCGTCTGGAAACGTGGCTTCGACCTGGATATCGGGGATCATCTCGGCTATGCCGTCCATGACATCGGCCCGACTAAGAATGGTGCGGCCCTCGCTCATTAACTGAGCAACGGTTTTCCCATCGCGCGCGCCTTCCATCACGGCCGCGCTGATCAGGGCCACCGCTTCCGGGTAGTTGAGCTTGAGTCCGCGAGCGCGCCGTCGTTCTGCCAGCAGCGAGGCCGTGAATATAAGCAGTTTGTCTTTTTCTCTGGGGGTTAATTCCATGGAACTCTTTCGGGGCAGGCTGCCTGCGTTCAGAAGGTGCTGTGCGCAAGAATGGTGCCACAAGAATCGATCCCCCGGGCGAACGTGGCACAGAACCTGCGTCGTAGGTCCCTCAGTGCGTTGCTCTCCTAACTAATCGCCTACCAATTTTTCATGGACGTCACGGCCAAGCCTTCGTCGATACAACCCCGATCTGACGCAAGCCCCGTCCCGTCGGCAGACAGCTCGCGTCCACGCCCCGACTTAGCCGTGCAGCGCATTATCAAGGTGCGGCGCGATTACAACAGCTGGGTTGCGCGCGAAACCATGGAGGACTATGCGCTTCGCTTTACGCCGCAGCGCTTTCGAAAGTGGTCCGAATGGCGGGTTGCCAACACCGCGTTTGGTGCCGCCTCATTCCTGATTCTCGAGGCTGTGGGCGCCACCTTGTTGGTCAAATATGGTTTCACCAACGCCTTCTGGGCGATTGTGGCCACCGGCCTGATCATTTTCCTGGCGGGGCTGCCCATCAGCATTTATGCCGCACGCTACGGCGTCGACATGGATTTGCTGACGCGTGGCGCTGGCTTTGGGTATATCGGCTCTACGCTGACCTCACTGATCTATGCCTCATTCACTTTCATTTTCTTTGCGCTTGAAGCGGCTGTCATGGCCTATGCGCTCGACCTCGCATTAGGTATTCCTCCTTCTTGGGGCTACCTCATCTGTGCGCTGGTGGTGATTCCTTTGGTCACCCATGGGGTATCCGCCATTAGTCGCTTGCAAGTCTGGACACAACCGCTTTGGCTGGTGATGTTGGTGGTACCTTTCATTTATGTCTGGATGCAGGATCCTGGTGCGTTCTCAGGGGTGACGCACTATGGCGGTGAGAAGGCAGGGGGTGGCGGATTTGATCTGCACTTGTTTGGTGCCGGCCTAACGGTGGGTATTGCGTTGATTACTCAAATGGGTGAGCAGGCTGACTATTTGCGCTTCATGCCGGTGCAGACTCCCGCCAATCGCTGGCGTTGGTGGGGCGGTGTGCTGGCGGGCGGTCCGGGCTGGGTTCTTCTGGGCGTACTCAAAATGCTGGGGGGGGCACTGCTAGCTTATGTGGCCATCTCCAATATGGTCCCGCTGGACCGGGCCGTAGATCCCAGCCAAATGTATTTAGCCGCCTACGAGTATGTGTTTCCGAATTACCGTTGGGCGGTGGCGGCCACTGCGCTGTTCGTCGTGGTGTCGCAACTCAAGATAAATGTGACCAATGCCTATGCCGGTTCGCTCGCGTGGTCTAACTTTTTTTCCCGTCTGACGCACAGCCATCCTGGACGAGTAGTGTGGGTAGTTTTCAATACGCTGATTGCGTTCATGCTGATGGAGATGAATGTATTTCAGGCGCTGGGTGATGTGCTGGGGTTGTATTCCAACATTGCCATCGCGTGGGTAATGGCAGTCGTGGCCGATTTGGTCATTAATAAGCCGTTGGGTTTGTCACCACCAGGCATCGAGTTCAAACGTGCTTATCTTTACGATATCAATCCGGTGGGGGTGGGTGCCATGGCGCTGGCTTCACTGCTGTCTGTGACTGCTCATCTTGGGCTCTATGGCGAGATGGCGCAGGCGTTTTCAGCGGTGATCGCTATGGGCACAGCGTTCGTAACGGCGCCCTTGATTGCATGGGCGACGAAAGGTCGTTATTACATCGCGCGCAGTCCAGAACCGGCAAGTCCCAATGGCCCGCACAGAAGCTCTGAAACGCAGCAATGCGTGATTTGCGAGCGTGCCTACGAAGGTCCCGACATGGCACGTTGTCCCGCCTACCAGGGTCCTATCTGCTCACTTTGTTGCACGCTGGACGCGCGCTGTGGTGATCTATGCAAGCCCCACGCCAGTCTCTCGGTGCAGTGGTCGGCCGCCTTACGTTGGTTACTTCCGCGTCGATCCTGGCCCTATCTTGATACCGGTCTTGGTAACTTCCTCCTTCTGATGCTAATAGTCGTGCCGCTGCTGGCCAGTCTGTTTGGGGTGCTCTACCACCAGGAGATTGGTGCGTTGGTTGACCATGCCCCTTCTGAGTCCGCGTTGCGTTCTGGCTTTTTAAAGGCCTACATGGCGCTTCTGGTCATCGCCGGCCTGGTGGCCTGGTGGCTGGTGCTGGCGCATAAGAGCCGGCAGGTGGCGCAGGAAGAGTCGAATCGCCAAACCAACCTGTTGATGCGCGAAATTGATTCGCACCGGCAAACCGACGAAGCACTACAGCAGGCAAAACGCGTCGCAGACCAGGCCAACCAAGCCAAGAGCCGATACATCAGTGCGCTAAGCCATGAGCTGCGCACGCCGCTCAACAGCATTTTGGGCTATGCACAGCTGATGGGCCAGGACCGATCCATACCGGCGCACCGCAAGCAGGCGGTCAATGTCATCAAGCGTGGCGGCGAGCACCTTCTGTCCTTGATTGAAGGGACGCTCGATATCGCCCGCATTGAGGCAGGCAAGCTGACGCTCACTACGAAACCCATGCAGTTCGCCGACTGCGTGCACGAGATGGCGGCCATGTTTGAGTTGCAGGCCAGTGGCAAGGGCCTGGATTTCCGGTTCGACGCTGGCAACGTGCCCGAGCTGGTTCGCGCTGATGAAAAGCGAGTTCGTCAAATCCTCTTTAATTTGCTGGGCAACGCCATCAAGTTCACACCGGAAGGGCAAGTCACTTTCAAGGTGCGCTACTCACGTGAAATGGCCTATATCGACATTGAAGACACTGGACCGGGCATGAGCGCAGCGGAGTTGGTACAGATCTTTGAGCCTTTTGCACGAGGCAGCAAGGCTGATCAAAGTTCAAAAGGCACACCCGGCTCCGGTCTGGGTCTGACGATTGCAAAAATGCTGACCGACCTGATGGGCGGCGAGATGACGGTGGCCAGTACGGTAGGCGAAGGTTCTGCGTTTCGCGTCCGACTGTTTCTGCCGGAATTGAATCCGGCCGCAACTGGAGCCCGTGGCTTACAAACGAAATCCGCAAGGCGCCAGCCGCTCGGCTACGACGGGCCGCGTCGCAAGCTGCTGGTGTTCGACAACGAGGAGCCTGATCGCGAATTGCTGGTGCAGTTACTCCAACCCATGGGTTTTGAATTGCGCACCGCAGGCAGCGGTCACGACTGCCTGGATTTGTTGGCGACCGGCTACCGGCCTGACGTCATATTTATGGACTTGGCCATGCCTGGCATCGACGGGTGGGAGACGCTGCGTCGGGTTCGGAATGCCGGGTATGCGGATACTCACCTGGCCATCGTCTCAGCCAATGCATTTGACAAAGGGATGGACAACGGCGTTGGCATATTCCCTGAAGACTTCATTCCCAAGCCTGTGCGTCACACTGAGCTGATCGATTGGCTCGAGCGGCGTTTGGCGCTGCACTGGCGCTATGACTCGCTCGCTGAAACCGGCCCCTTACCGCTGGTGGAGCATGTCATCGTGCCACAGCCGCGTGTTCTGCCGGACGCCCCTCAGCTTGCAGCCCTTCTGGAACTCATTAACCTCGGTTTTTATCGGGGAATCATGAATAAACTCGCCGAGATCGAGACCCAGCAGCCCGCCACCGCGGCTTTTGTTGAGGACATGAGGTCGCTTGCGCGGCAATTCCAGTTCGAGATCATGGGGCGACAACTCACTACCCAGGGGGCCGACTATGAGCGGAATGCCTGACGCCATTCAACCATTGAACCGCAACTGGGACCGCACTCTGGACCGCGCCAACAGCGATGTGGTTCTGATTGTCGATGACGTGCCGGACAACCTGTCAGTGCTGCACGACGCGCTGGATGAATCCGGCTATACGGTGTTGGTGGCGACTAGCGGAGAAGCCGCCCTTCAGCGTGCGCTTCAGGCCGTGCCAGACATCGTCTTGTTAGATGCCATGATGCCCGGCATGGACGGCTTTGAAGTGGCCAAGCGACTGAAGGCCATGCCGGAAACCGCACACATTCCCATCATCTTCATGACTGGCCTGACAGAAACCGAGCACCTGGTTGCTGCCCTGGAGGCCGGTGGCGTGGACTATGTCACCAAGCCCATCAAGCCCAAGGAAGTGATGGCGCGAATGGGGGTACACCTTCAGAGCGCACGCCGTGCCCGACAAGACGCTCGGCAGGCGGGCCAGGCGCGCAATGCACTGGATGCGTTTGGCTATGCCAGCATCACGGTGCATGTGGGCGGTGTAGGCGATGGCAAGTTGATTTGGCAAACGCCTCTGGCGCGTGACCTGCTTTTACGTTATTACGGCACGTCGGCACCACAAACTCCCGGACCTGTATTGAATTGGCTGCGGCGTCATTTGGCCGACGCCGAACGTCAGATTGAGCCGCCGCGCCTGACCGCGGAACTCGGGCCGCGTCGTCTTACATTCCGGCTCCACCAGCAAACCGGAGACGGTGATGGCGGAGGCGATTGGCTCATCGTCATGCGCGAAATCTCTGAAGATGCCGTGGTCGAGGCCATGAGCTTGTGCTTCAAGCTTACCGCTCGCGAAGCGGAGGTGTTGTATTGGGTGGTCAAGGGGAAGATCAACCGTGACATCGGTGACATTTTGGGCGCCAGCCCTGCCACGGTAAAAAAGCATCTAGAGCGCGTCTATGCAAAGCTGGGCGTAGAAACTCGCACCGCGGCTGCTGGCATGGCCATGAACCGCATTAAACAACTTCATCCTCAGTTTGAGGGATAGCTTGGCGCGCTGGAACTCTCCAATTCTTGCTGGCGCTGTGTACAGGTTTTCTCGGTGAAACAACCACTGCATACGCCACCCGGCGTATTTCCCAATTCATTCGCGACCTCCAGAATAAGTCCATCACTGATTGCAAGCCCAATCTGGGGCTTGTGAGCAGCGAGATCACCACTACCACCTTATCGGAGAAACTCCTATGAAACGCCTTAATTCACGTCGTTTTACCCTCAAGGCACTGACTGCCGCGGTCGCAATAGCGAGCCTTGGTGCTGTTCCTGCTTTTGCTGAAGACACCATCAAGGTGGGTGTCCTGCACAGCTTGTCGGGCACCATGGCGATCTCTGAAACAGTCTTGAAAGACACGGTGCTGATGGCGATTGACGAGATCAATGCCAAAGGCGGCGTACTCGGAAAAAAACTGGAGCCTGTGGTGGTCGACCCGGCTTCCAACTGGCCGCTGTTTGCTGAAAAAACCAAACAATTGCTCGGCCAGGATAAAGTGGCGGTGATCTTCGGTTGCTGGACATCGGTGTCCCGCAAGTCGGTGCTGCCTGTGGTTGAAGAAATGAACGGCCTGCTGTTCTATCCCGTTCAATACGAAGGTGAAGAACTCAGTAAGAATGTGTTTTACACCGGTGCTGCGCCTAACCAGCAGGCCATTCCGGCGGTGGATTATCTAATGAGCAAAGCTGGCGGGGGCGCCAAGCGCTGGGTTCTTCTGGGTACTGACTATGTATACCCGCGCACCACCAATAAAATTCTGCGCGCTTACCTCAAGACCAAAGGCGTAGCCGACAAAGACATCGACGAGAAATACACCCCGTTTGGGCACTCTGACTATCAAACCATTGTGGCGGATGTGAAGAAGTTTGCGCAAGGCGATAAAACGGCAGTGGTCTCCACCATCAACGGCGACTCCAACGTGCCGTTCTACAAAGAGCTGGGCAATGCCGGACTGAAAGCCAAGGACGTGCCGGTCGTGGCGTTTTCGGTAGGGGAAGAAGAGTTGCGCGGCGTCGATACCAAGCCATTGGTGGGTCACCTGGCTGCCTGGAACTATTTCATGTCAATCAAAAGCCCGGCTAATACCGAGTTCATCAGAAAGTGGTCCGCTTATGCGAAAGCCAAGAAGCTTCCCGGTGCGGAAAAACCTCTGACTAATGACCCGATGGAAGCCACCTACATTGGCATCAATATGTGGAAGCAGGCCGTTGAAAAAGCCAAGTCAACTGATACCGACAAGGTCATCGCCGCGATGGCAGGACAGACTTTCAATGCACCTTCGGGCATTGTGTCAATGATGGACGAGAAGAACCATCACCTGCACAAGTCGGTGTTCATTGGCGAGATCAAGGCCGACGGGCAATTCAATGTGGTGTGGAAAACGCCTGGCCCGGTGAAGGCTAAGCCATGGAGCCCCTACATCGAAGGCAATGCGTCCAAGCCGGACGAACCCGTGAAGAAGTAAGAGACTACGGCGCGAGCCGATCTGGGTCGTGGCGCGCAGCTGACGGTACGGGAACCGAGGATACCGTCAGCTCCACCCCCCGACAAGATCACTCGCAGCGCTTCTCTCTGATCTAAATCTCTTTGTTAGTCTAGCCTGCGTTCATTTGTCAGGCAGAAATATCCAAGGACGTTGCAGTCTGGGCAAGGTTAGCCCCGCCCAACCTACAGGTTCTTCAAATGCCTCTCCGATTTTTACTGCTGCTTCTAAAGTTACTGGCTACGTTTTTCATAGCCAGTCAGGTCCATGCTTTGACCACTCAAGAGGTGAAAAGCTTAGTCTTTGGCGACACAGACGCGCGAGTAGAGGCGCTGAACAAGTCCTCAGCTCACGCTGATGAAAAAACGGCGGCCTTTATTCAGGCGCTGTCTGACGACGCGGTCAAAACTCGCGCTGAAAAGGTGTTCGTTCTCAAGGTCGGCATTGCCGACAAGGCCTTTGACCCCGTCACCGGCGCAGAGTTGCTATTGCCCGCCGACGCTGAAGATGTCATTAACTCCAACCTGATGCGCAGCGAACTCGATAATGCGCTGGCCGGCTTAAAGCTCTTTTCTAAAGACGAGCATGTACGTGGTGACGCCATCGGGACGCTCGCTGGCGAGAACGACGAGGCACGCCTGCCGCTGATTGAAAAAGCCTACGCGGCCGAGACTTCGCCGCACCTCAAAAGTCAGCTTGAGCTGGTGCGTGCTGCCATTTTGCTGGGCAGCAGCGACAAGGGTACACGCCTGAAGGCGGCATCGGCGCTCTCAGTCAGTAAGAACCCAAATACCAAAACCGTACTGTTGGGGCACTTGGTCACTGAGGCGGATACCGATGTAAAAGTTGCATTGAAAGCTGCATTAGCAAAGGTCGAAAGATCGCTAGCGTGGGGTGACAAGTTGGGCGCGATTTTTAGCGGTATCAGCTTGGGAAGCATTTTGCTGTTGGTCGCATTGGGCTTGGCCATCACTTACGGTCTTATGGGCGTCATCAATATGGCCCACGGTGAGTTGATGATGATTGGCGCCTACGCCACCTACGTGGTGCAAGGATTGTTTCAAAAATATCTGCCTAATGCTTTCGATTGGTATTTGCTGGCCGCAGTGCCGGTGGCGTTCATTGCCTCGGCGCTGATGGGTGCTGCGCTTGAGCGGACCGTGATTCGGTTCCTGTATGGCCGCCCGTTAGAAACACTGCTTGCCACCTGGGGCATCAGCCTGATGCTGCAGCAATTGGTGCGTTCGGTTTTTGGCGCGCAAAACGTCGGCGTTGAAAATCCGGTCTGGATGAGCGGCGGGGTGCAGGTGCTGGGCAATCTGTCACTGCCCTACAACCGGCTCGTGATCATTGTTTTTGCCGCGGCGGTATTACTGGGAACGGCCTGGCTAATTAGCAAAACACGGCTCGGCCTCTTTGTACGCGGCGTCACCCAAAACCGCCCGATTGCGTCCTGCATGGGTGTCAACACCGCCCGTATTGACACCTATGCGTTTGCGCTGGGATCGGGGATCGCCGGGCTGGCAGGCTGCGCCTTAAGCCAGGTTGGCAACGTAGGGCCGGACTTGGGGCAGGGCTACATTGTCGATGCATTTATGGTGGTGGTACTTGGCGGTGTGGGGCAGCTAGCCGGTACGGTGTATGCGAGTCTGGGGCTCGGCATTCTGAATAAATTTCTTGAAGGTTGGACTGGCGCCGTACTGGCCAAGATTGCTGTATTGGTGCTCATCATCATCTTCATCCAGAAGCGGCCGCAGGGCATCTTTGCGATGAAGGGTCGCTCCGCAGAGGCCTGACATGAACCCACAAATCACGCCACTGACGCCAGTCGTACTGCCCTCTAAAGGCCCCTTGCTCACCCGCACTGGATGGAGCGCCTTCGTCATCGCGCTGATCGTAGTGTGCGCGGTGGCGCCCGTTATGAATCTATGGGTGCCTGAGGGCTCCGCGTTTCACATGAGTACTTATGTTGTAGCGCTGCTGGGCAAGATGATGTGCTACGGCATTCTTGCGTTGGCCATGGATTTAATCTGGGGCTATACCGGAATATTGTCGCTGGGTCACGGCGTATTTTTTGCGCTGGGCGGATACGTCATGGGCATGTACCTCATGCGCCAGATTGGCCGCGACGGCAACTACAAAACCGATCTGCCGGATTTCATGGTGTTTTTGGACTGGAAAACACTGCCTTGGCAATGGACGTTCAGCGATAGCTTTCCTGCCACGCTGCTTTTGATAGTGGCGGTGCCAGGGCTTGCCGCCTTTATATTTGGTTACTTTGCCTTTCGCTCGCGCATCAAGGGGGTTTACTTCTCGATCATCACCCAGGCGATGACGTTTGCTGCCATGCTGCTATTTTTTCGCAATGAAACTGGCTTTGGCGGGAACAACGGCTTCACGGATTTCAAACGAATTTTTAATATTCCCATTGCCACGCCTTCCATGCGCATGATGCTGTTTGTTTTGACGGGCCTCACGTTGCTGGGCTTCTTTCTCTTTGCCAAATGGCTCGTGGGAAGCAAGTTTGGCCGTGTCCTTCAAGCCATACGTGATGCAGAAACGCGGGTGATGTTTTCGGGCTACAACCCGATCGGCTACAAGCTCACGATTTGGGTCATTTCGGCCATCATGTGCGGCGTAGCAGGTGCGCTGTATGTGCCGCAGGTCGGCATCATCAACCCCGGCGAAATGAGCCCCGCCAACTCAATCGAGATCGCTATCTGGGCTGCGGTGGGTGGCCGGGCAAGCCTGATCGGGCCTATCGTTGGCGCGTTTATCGTCAACGGGGCGAAGAGCTGGCTCACGGTGGCTTACCCTGAGTTCTGGCTCTATTTTCTGGGTGCCTTATTCATCGCCGTGACACTCTTTTTACCCAACGGAGTCGTCGGACTGGTGAATAAATATCGCAAGCAGGGCGAAACATGACCCCCGATCTTTTAGAGCAAGGTGCTCGACGCGCTGAAGAGCACAGGGTGTTACAGGCGACCGGAAAAAACAACACTGAATCCGGTGGGCGTCATGCCGGGACCGGCCGCATTACGACGCCTGGTGAGGTGGATATTGCCCACGGTCGCATCCTCTATCTGGAGGATGTCAGCGTCAGCTTTGATGGCTTTAAGGCGATCAACAAGCTGTCGCTCGACATCGCGCCGGGTGAGCTGCGTTGCATCATTGGACCCAATGGCGCGGGCAAGACAACCCTGATGGATATCATCAGCGGCAAGACGCGGCCCGATGAAGGAACCGTGTTCTTCGGCAGTACGATTGACCTGCTACGGTACAAGGAAGCCGAAATCGCCCAGCTAGGAATTGGCCGCAAGTTTCAGAAACCTACGGTATTTGAGCAATTGACGGTGTTTGAAAACCTGGAGCTGGCGCTGAACACCGACAAGCGGGTGAAGGCTTCTCTGCTCTTTCGGCTGGATTCCGCGCAGAGTGACCGGCTTGCAGAAATTTTGGTGACCATTCATCTTGCCAACAGTATGAATCGCAAGGCTGGGAATTTGAGTCATGGTCAAAAACAGTGGCTGGAAATAGGCATGCTGCTGATGCAGGATCCTAAGCTGCTATTGCTTGACGAGCCCGTAGCGGGCATGACGGATGAAGAAACAGCGCGAACCGCTGAACTCTTCCTCACGCTCAAGGGTAAGCATTCGCTGATGGTGGTGGAGCACGATATGAGCTTCATTAAAAGCATTTCTGAAATTGTGACGGTATTGTGCGACGGCTCTGTTCTGGCTCAGGGAACGCTGGATCAAGTGCAGGCCAATGAGCGTGTCATTGAGGTATATCTTGGACGTTAGTACAAAGCCCCGCAGCAAGGCAATCCCCATGCTGACAGTCACAAACATCAACCAATATTACGGCGGCTCCCACATCCTGCGTGGTGTCAGCCTGCGATCGCACTTGGGTAAAGTGACCGTTTTATTAGGACGTAACGGCGTTGGAAAAACCACCTTGCTTAAGTCGCTGATGGGGTTGGTGCCCATCAAGACCGGCACGATTGAATTCGATGGCAAGGCTATTCACGGGGCTACGCCGTACGAGCGAGCGCGGGCCGGCATCGGTTTCGTGCCGCAAGGCAGAGAAATATTTGCGCGGCTTACCGTGGAAGAGAACCTGCGCATGGGGCTTGCTTACAAAAGCGCCGCTACGCCAATACCGGCTGAGCTTTATGAGTTGTTCCCTGTACTCAAGCAGATGCTGAATCGACGAGGAGGGGACCTGTCAGGAGGGCAACAGCAGCAATTGGCGATTGCCCGTGCACTGGCAGCCAAACCAAAGCTTTTAATTTTGGATGAGCCTACGGAAGGCATACAGCCCAGCATCATCAAGGACATTGCTCGCGTGATTCGCATGCTGGCCGACCGAGGTGACATGGCCATCCTTCTGGTGGAACAGTACTACGACTTTGCGCAGGAACTTGCAGACGACTATTTGGTCATGGAGCGCGGTGAATTTATTGCGCGGGGTCTGGGAAAGGACATGGAAACCTTTGGGGTACGTCAATTGGTCGCAATTTGAACATTGCTCCAGTCCCTACATTGACCAGATGCGCGGAGCAGGGGCCGGCAGCTGCCAGAAATGACCGCGCCAACCCTGCCAAATTTGTTTAAGCAGTGCGAGGGCTGGCTCAACCCGTTCGGCCATCACCCTGACCACCACGATCTGCTCGTTGGGGCTTGTGGCGCCTGCCGTGGCGCATAGCGGGTTCGCTTCAATGATCCCACGCGCACAGTCGAGTGCTTCTTGTCTGCGTTTGCGATCAAGCTTGCTGCCGGCTACGAGAAACAAAGAGCCCATGCAACGCTTACCGGCCATGCCCAGAGGGCTGTCTAACAGCAGGGCGTCGTTGGCGGCAATACGCGCGTATTCTAGCCATACGCCGGGTACCTCAATGTGTTGACAAAAGCTGCCTAGGTGAAAGGGCTGGTTAGCCTCCGGCAGGCCGAGTGCGGTGACATCCCAGCCGATCAACTCTGAACCGGGTGCCGTGATCATGGTTAGACGATTTTCAGCGCGGCAACCGCTGTAGCAAATGGACTCTAGAGGCAGCCACTCTAAGCGTGCGCCAGGTTCAAGCTGGAGTTGAGTCCGCTGCAATGCGGGTTCACCGGTAGATCGATAAAAGCGCGTAGCGCCCGGTGTAGTGACGAGGCCATGGGACCCTGCGCCCACGGTAAATCTCAGATCCAAGGTGTCGCCGCCTACTAATCCGCCGGGCGGGTGCACGATGACGTTGTGGCAGATCGCCTCGCCTTCTGGATAAAGGCTTCGCAAAATCCGGAGTGGTCCGTTGTGACGAAAGTGAGCCACAGTTTTTTCGTCTCGCAGGGTGTAGTCAAGTTCTAGCGTAGCGTTCCAAGTCATCGGTCAAGTTTATCTTGACGATTTAGGCAATACGTACAAGGGCATCAAATAGTGACGAGGGCGATGCTTTGTCCGCCTCAGCACTCTGCAAGTCAACCATTTTTTTAGTCGCCTACGCCTGGGTCGACGCTCCCTCTCTCTCCACTGCGGTCGTTGTATGCCCGCGAACTGAACTCAAAACTTTATGGGTAGAGTTGAGCCATAGGTTCATAAACGGATTGCGTATTTCGTCTTGCAATCGATCCATATAACCGGTTTTTATAGCGTGACGGCTTGCTCAACAGCGGTCACTTCCTGGCGTGCGCCTTTGTGTTCGTCCGTGTCCCACAGATTGAAACCTCGCGGTCTCTTAGGGTTCTGGCTTGAAATATCAAGAGAAAAGAGAATCTTTGCGTTGACCGGTCGTTCGTGGTCCCGCGCTCACGCGTTAGGTTTTTCTTTGGACTGGTCAGCGGGGCGGCAGGCGGACCACTCCGACTCTCAGCGAGATGAATGAATTCACATATCGGACGCCCGCTGTCGCTGTCGCACATCTGGAGACCAGGCACGCAAAGGCGATCAAGCCTGAAGTCTCCTCGCATCAGCGCAAACTCAGGTGCAACTCCGCATAAGTTCCTACTTGGCTGGTAGCGCTGTTCGAATTCTCGAAGGGGCGCTACCAGCGAGAGGTTGCCCTGCTTATTTGCCGATTTGTGCGCTAGCTTTATTTTCTTGCTGATTCAGAGTTTTTTGTTCTAGTTTGGTGATCTTGCCGCCGTTTTGTGCCGCCATGGTGCGCTCTTCTTGGCGAATCTGACGGTCTTCTTTGTGAAGTCCGGCTGCCTGGGCCTTGCTCAAATCACCTGCTTTAACTTCGTCTTTAATCCGCTTGTTCTGGTTGGCCAGGCGTTCGTTGACCTGCTCACGGCGCGGGTGTGTTTTTTGGAAGTGGTTGTCCTTGCGCTCTGCGGCGGGAGCTTGGGCAAAGGCAGAAGCGGCGAAGACGGAAAACAGTGCCGCGACGATCAGGACTTTTTTCATGATTGATTTTCCTTTTTAAGGTTGCTGGTCACAACTGCCTGCAAACCTGAAAGTTCAACGGCAGATCGATGGGTTGCGTTGACTCATGGAGTGTTTCTGGGCGGTAAAGTGACAGGCTCGGACTGGGATCGATTCTGGCCGCACTGGCAGTTGTTGGCGTGGGCAGCATAACGGGGTGCAATACGGATCCGGTACGCCCTGATGCAACTGCAGTAAGCCGGGGCAATGCAGAGGACTCTGTTGCTTTGCTTAATCGCCTTACCCGCGGGGCGGAGACTTTAGCGGAAGAAAAAGTCAACACAATAGACTTTGACGCTTTTGTCCGCCAGCAGCTTTACGCTACAGCCGCCAAACTGCGGCCAAGTGCCTAGGCGCAAATTGCCAGCATGACTAGTAGTCAAAAAACTTGCGACCTAGATTGTTCCGGGGATCGCTGCGCCGTCGGCCCTGGTACATTGCCATATAGTAGGAATCGTGGCGTCAGGTAGGCCGGTTGAATTAGCTTGCTTTATTCGATACGCCTGTTCACGGAAAAGAAAGCAGGCTACGATTCGGCGGCATAGAACGGCAGGCCCCGGGCGCCAGGCATCATCTAACCTGAATGGTGATGCAGGTAACGACCAGTTCATGTAATTGTTTCCAAAAAAAGGAGAGTAACTATGACCGTACTTGTAGCGTATGTGCCGCGTCCGGAAGGGCATGCTGCACTGGCCAAGGGATTAGAAATTGCCAAAGAGCGTCAAGAGCCTTTGGTGGTGGTAAATGCCAGCCCTGGTGGCAGACCAGAAGATTCATCGATGGCGGATGTTCAAGATGTCGAGCGGGTGGAAAAATTGCTAGCGGAGTCCGGTCTTGACGCTAAATTTAAGCAGTTCGTCCGTGGCAACAGTGCTGTCTCAGAGATCGAAGCGCTGGTTGAATCCCTGCACGTTTCGATGCTTGTTATCGGCCTGCGAAAACGGACTCCCGTGGGTAAACTGATCATGGGCAGCGTGGCCCAAGAGATTCTGCTCTCTGTTTCCTGCCCGGTGTTGGCAGTGAAGGCCGCCTGAGAGCAGGAGTGCCTGGCTTGAGCGGACCTTTAGAGGGACCTCTGAATCAACTCAAAATCTCCTAGAGTTATCCCTGATTCTTCGATGGTTTTGCAGGAGGCTTCAGCGGGATCCCCAAGGCTGCACGAGCAAGCGCATCCGCTTCGCCATTTCGGTGGCGCGGTATCCACTGCAGGCGGGTGTGGTCGAAAGATTTGAGCAATGCGCGAGCTTCTTCAAATAGGCAGGCCAGCCGGGCAATGGGTTTGACGACTGCACCGCCGAGCTGTTCCACGAGGATGCTGTTGTCGCAATAAACAAGCAGTGCAGTCGCATCGCGTGTCTGCAGTTCCTGAAGCACCGCCATCAGTGCCCGTAGTTCCGCTTCATTGTTACAGCCCGTCCTATTCGTCGCCTGCGAGAGGGTGTGACGGGTGCCATTGGGTTCGGTGAATACCGCGCCGATGCCCATGCGGCCGGGGTTCGGCAGCGCGCTGCCGTCACAATAAATAATCCATGGAGGGGGAGTCGCTGAAACAGGATCGGGCATACCGCAGGTTAACTGAAAAGCCGGCTACAGGACCTCCCGGGTTTAAGAGTCTGCACGGCTTTTCCGTTGATCAGGCCAGTAGCTGGGGGTCAGTCTTGCCGTACTTCAGCGTCTTTTCATCGGGAACGAAAATGCCAGTGCTCTCGTTGCGGCCCTGCAGGATGAAACGGGCACCGGATTGCCAGATGGCTGCTGCGGCTGATTTGCTGCGCTCACCAATCTCACCGGTCTTCAGCCGGTTCACGACCACGCCAACCTTGGTGTCAGCGAAGTCTTTCAGCATCCACGCATCGCCATCGCTGTCGCCTGCCACCAGTGCTGGGCCAAAGCCTTTTTTCGCTAGTAGCTCGCGCTGGATGCCGACGGTCTTGCCAGGCCCCCAGTTGAAGTGCCAGCCGTTTTTGTAGACATTGGTGTACTTGCCATCCTGCATTTCCAAACGCAAGCCAATGACATTCTCGGCGGGCACGTTATAGCCATACTTGGCATTGCCTGCAAATACACGCACCACGTCATCGAGTGAGGCGGTCGACACATAAACGTCGAAACCGTTGGCGCGCAGCGTATTCATCAAGTTGACTATTTCGTCGTGGATGCGAACACCGAAGAAGTGGCTCGCCACCACCTGGCCGGCCTTACCGGGAAACTTGCCTGAACTGGGCATCTTCACCTTGCGTAGCGCATCGCCCAGGTTGTAGTCGTTGGAGGCCTCGGCGAGCGCTTTCAGCTCGCCCGGTGTCATGTTCTTATAAAAGTAAATGATCCATTTGTAGCCGATCTCGATCGGATGGCTGTCGCAGATCGCGTCGTACATGAAGTAGAGCTTGGCACGGAAGTCCTTGAACTGCTCGGTGGCGTGAATCTGCTCCATCGACATCGTGCCGCCAAAACCCTTGTAGTTGGTGTAAAGCCAACGATAGTCTGCATCCACGTCTGCAGCGATGTCTTCCATCAGGACCGGCTTGCCTTCGACATTCTTGTACCCCGCCTCGACCTTGAACGGGCCATTGGGCACCCCGGTGCGCAGCACCTCAGCGAACTCTTCTTGGTTCAGCTTGTAGGCAAGGTGGTCAATCTGATAAACCAGCAACGCCTCTTCGCAGTCATTCATGATGCAGGTGTTATCCCAGTCAAAAACGGCGTAAGGTTTTCTTTTGATGTTGTAACCGTGGCTGGTTTTGCCTTGAGTCTGCATCAGGTGGTTTAACTCGCCTGCATTGAATGCAGACCAACGCGCCGGGTCAATGGCCTGGAACGACAGGGCCGCCGATTGGGTCGATTTGACAGTCGCTGCAAACGCTGGGGCAGCCAGTAGACCACCGGTGCCCATTGCCTTGATCAGGGAACGACGTTGCATGAGATCTTTCTTTTGACGATTTGTAAATGAGCCATCTTGGCAGCGCAATGTGACACCTAAAAGGCAATCGGCGCGGAAGATGTTTCCGCGGTGTTGCGGACCGCGGGGTATTACCCGAGCGGTCGGCGGTGACCGGACCGAACCGTCTGCCAGGGTCAGTGAAATCCCGGCACAAAGGTTCAGACTTGCGCCAGGTGTCAACAACTGTCCCACCCAGACAGTCGGGCTGTCTGATTGAAGTTCGTCTTTTAAGTGACGATTAAGGTGCCGTTCATGTCTTCATGGCCACTGCCACAAAACACATCGCAGAGGAATGGGAAGTTGCCGACTTTGTCCGCGGTGAATGGCAGCTTGGCAACTTTTCCGGGCACGATATCGATCCGCAGTCCCATGTCAGACAGGTTAAAACCCATGGGCACTTCCGGTGCGGTGAACTCCAGACTGACACTTTCACCTTTTTTTACGTGAATTTCGCTTGGCACAAATTCAAACTTCTTTGCCACGATTTTGATCACTCGCACCTTTGGCTTCGCGAACGCAAAGCCTGCTGCCGAGCCCAAAGCCAAGGCCCCGGCGGCGCATATTAGTGTGCGTCTAGTGGAGTGGGTAAATGAGGTCATGGCATCAGACTTTCTGAACCGGAAATTCCGTAATAGCGTACTCGGTGGGTCTTTTACCGGTTTCAACTTCGCGGAACCCAAGGCCGCGATAGGGCTGCGTTGGGTCCCAAGGTAAAGGCGTGCGTTTGGGTTGCGATCCAACCACAGGCAGCGGGAAAATTAAGGACTTGGCCGAGTGGTGGGCAATATGCCCGGTCATGTGGTGATGTTCCTGGTGAACGTGGCCATAAAACACCGTCACATTGTCATGCGGCATCAGCAGCTCCACGGCCTTGGCACCGTCGCGAGTCGCCCAGTCCCATTGCGGGGCCAGGTCGAACAAAGGACGGTGCGCGAAGACCACGATGCGGGCTCCTTTGGGGTGCGTCTTCAAGTCATCGGCCAGCCAATCCAGTTGCTCTTTGCCAAGGCTCGCGCCCGGATCGCTGACGTTGTCGAGCACAATGAAATGCACGCCCTTGTGGTCAAACGTGTAGTGCGTTGCGCCAAAAAATTCTTTGAACGCCTTGCCGTTGTCAAGCGAAGCATCATGCTCGCCCGGGATGAAGCGCACGTTCTTGACCTTCAACTCAGCAACGATGGCTTTGACCTCCCCCATGCGCTTGCGGCGCTCTTTAGGATCATCTGTGGTGTGGGTAAGGTCACCCGTAAAGATCACAAAATCCGGAGTTTGCACGAGCTCGTTGACTGAAGCGATTGCTTTTGGCAGCGTTCCTTTGGCGTCAGGATTAGGCGCGCCCTCAAAGCCCCAATGACTGTCGGATAACTGAACGAAAAAGAAGTCCTCGTAAGCCGATCCCGCCGTCGTGTCGGCCGCCTGTGCCGTATTGCCGAGACCAGAAACAAAGACAGCGCCACCCACACCGGCTAGCTGCATAAATTGTCTGCGATCGATAGTGCTCATAATTAACTCCTGGGTTGTGCGAGGGCGGCGTTATGCCCGGCCCTCGGAATGTGATACCGGCTAACAGCAGGGAAAATTCCCAAACCAGCACAAAGACCCGACCCATCGCCCGGGTTTGGAGAATTTCGGGAATAAATACCGAGCGCTGCCGATAGGTGAAAGAAAAGAGGATGTCATGTGATCGAAAGTGATGATTTGCGCCGCTTCGAACTACTCGTGCTCCCGCATCTGGATGCGGCTTTTAACCTTGCGCGCTGGCTCACGCGCAACGACCACGATGCGCAGGATGTGGTGCAGGATGCGTTGATGCGGGCGATGCGGTATTTCAAGGGTTTTCGCGGCGAGCAGGCGCGCCCCTGGTGGCTGCAGATCGTGCGTCACACCTGCTATGCGTGGCTAAAAGAAAACCGACCCGCAGAGGTGGCGTCGGTCGACGATACCGAAGAAGCGTGGCGCGAGGTCGCCGCCCCAACGGCCGATGAGCCGCACACGCTTGCAGTGCGAAATGCAGACCGAGTGCAAATCAATCGCGCCATCGCTGCGTTGCCTATCGTTTACCGGGAGGTGCTGGTCTTGCGGGAATTGGAAGACCTGCCTTATAAGGATATTGCGCGCATTGCCGATATTCCCATCGGCACAGTGATGTCACGTCTCGCGCGCGCCAGGAGCCTGATGCGTCAAGCGCTACAGCCCGGTGCCCGACCGGTGTTGCGCACCGTCATCGCATCAAAACAAGGTGAAATGAAATGATGACTCCAGAATTTGAAGCCGAGCAACTGAACGCATTCATTGACGGCGAACTGGAACTGAACCGGCAGCTTGAGATTGAGCGGCGTCTGTCCCATGACACCGGGCTGGCGGCTCAGGTAGTACAACTTCGAGACTTGCGCCAAGCCGTGACCAGCCATGCCGATTACCATGTCGCCCCTGCTGCATTACGGGCTCGCTTCCAGAACCTTGCGGTGCCGAATAAGGGGCTGGAGCTACCCTTAACAGGTGTCAAAGTTGTCGTGCAGCGCTGGTTCGCATGGCGCCCGCTGCTATCGTCGTTTACTGCTTTTGCGGTGTTGGTCTTTGTGTTCAATTTCGTCGCGTTGCAGTCAGGGCGAGAGGATCGACTGGAGCAGGAGGTCATTGGGAGCCACGTTCGTTCAACCCTAACGCAGCACCTGGTTGATGTCGCTTCTTCAGACCACCACACCGTCAAGCCATGGCTGTCCTCAAAGCTTGATTTTTCCCCGCCCGTTCCTGAATTGAATCTCCCAGGGTTGGCGTTCCTCGGCGGGCGTGTCGACTACCTGGGTAACCGCCCCGTTGCAGTGCTTGTTTATCGGCAGGGTGACCATGTGGTGAACTCCTTTGTATGGCCAAGCACGGAGGGTGACCGGCAAACAACCATTTCAGCGCAACGGGGCTTTCAGATTGCCCACTGGACGCATGACAGGATGGATCATTGGGTGATTTCCGACCTGAGTCGTAAGGAGTTCATGACCATTGTTAGCGGACTGGAGTTAGGGGACGGAAAACGTTTGGGCGACGCTGAATAAGGAGTGTCAAAACGAGAATTCTGGATGATCGCAGCGGCGTGTTCTACAAACGTAGGTTCCTAGTTTGGCCCAAGTGGAAGGCACCCTCGGGAAAAGACGTTCCGGGCCGCCGCAGCCTCGACCATCCAGCGCGCAACCGCTTCGCGCAGCACCCATCCGACTAAACAGCGGGCGCTTGAACGGTAGTTTCTCAGGCGGTGTACGACTGCTCAGAAAAACTTTTTGGCAGCTGACAAAGAAGCCACTGGTCAGAGGGATAGAGGCCCGGAAGGCTTAATGCCCCGTCGCATCCCCTTTACGGGTCGCTTCGAACAGGAACCAGGTGCGCCGCTCGGTTTCATCGATCCAGACTTCGATCAGGCTTGCGGTGGCAATGTCCCGGTGCTCGTCGCATACGTCATGAACCTCGCGAAATCTTGCAGCAAGCGCTTTATTGTCTTCGCGCAACTCGGCCAGCATGTCCAGCGGCTCCACATAATCTGCATCGTTATCCAGCACCCGCTGAGTGCGGGCGATGTGCCCAATCGACCTTAGTGTGGATCCGCCAACCTTGCGAATGCGCTCGGCGATCGGGTCAGACATCGCGAAAATCTGGTCAGCCTGGTCATCCAGCAGCAAATGGTAGTCACGAAAGTGCGGACCACTCATGTGCCAGTGAAAGTTTTTAGTTTTCAAGTACAGCGCAAATACGTCAGCCAGGATGGCATTCATGGCCCCCGCGATATCTTTAGTCGCCGCCGCCTTCAGGTCTGTGGGGGTGGCAATGGGGGCATCGCGCCTGTGCAAAAGATCTTGAGCTTTTTCGGTAGTGGGCTTGGTCATGGTTTTTCCTTTTTTAAAATAAATAGGTCGTCCAAACTCGCCATTTTTTGGAGGGACCAACTGGCCTTGGGGGCTGTCTTGACGACGACTACCGGCGGCCGTTCGGGACTTGGGGAAGGCGAAACTTCTGCGAGGCGCTTGGACCGGCACGGCTTTGGCCCGTGCGGCCGGCGCGACGGGTTGCGTAGCGGGTTGAGCTAATTGCAATAGGGGACCACATCTAAAGAATAGGCATCGATGAACTGTTCGTCTGTGCGTTGGCCCACAGAGCTTAGCCCGGTTGATCCGCGAGTTCCGACTGTTCTCCGTCGTAAATGATGCTTCGGAGATTGCGCTGACCTTACGCCCTACGCCGCACAACAACCAGCCGCCTAATGATGAGTTACAGGAAGTGATCAAGCCTACCGAGCGGCGAGACGACACATTTGTCGAAGAAGCACCGAGCGAAGTGCCGTAAGCTGACGGCGGCTAGAGGCGTTGTCCGACTCGGGCCCATTCCGCCTTATCCTTTACTAAGGCCCACCAGTAATTCTTTATGGAAAAAACAATGAAAATTCAGATTTTTGGATTCGCCCTGCTGATCTGCCTCGCTTCAGTCTCTCAAATCGCCAATGCCAAAGGTTGCCTGAAAGGTGCTGCTGTGGGAGGCGTCGCGGGGCATGTGGTTGGCGGGCACGGTGTAGCGGGCGCTGCCATCGGGTGTGCGGTTGGGCATCACCAGGCGGCGAAAAAAGACAAGCAGGAAAGTGCCGCGGCAGCGGCTGCTCCCGTGCAGAAAAATACTCCTTCTCAGTAGAGCGGCCTTCGACACTTTCACAATCCGAGGGTTCCGCTTTGGGTTGCATGCCTATGGCATGATTCTGATTTTGGTAATCGCTAGCCCCAAATTTCTAGGATCAATTTGTATGAGTAGTCAGATAAAGACGCGGCAACTCGGAGTAAATGGGCCAACAGTGTCTGCTATTGGCCTCGGCTGCATGGGCATGAGCGATTTTTACGCCAATCGCGACGATGCCGAATCCATCGCGACCCTCCATCGCGCATTGGAACTCGGGATCACCCTGCTCGACACCGCAGACATGTACGGCCCGTACACCAATGAGGAGCTGATTGGGAAGGCAATCAGGGGCAAACGCGACCAGGTTTTTCTGGCCACCAAGTTCGGCATCGTGCGTGACACCAGCAATCCGGCTGCGCGCGGCGTCAACGGCAAGCCCGACTACATCCGCGCCTCGGTCGAAGGTAGCTTGCAGAGATTGGGCGTTGAGACCATTGATCTCTACTACCAGCACCGGATCGACCCCCAGACACCGATAGAAGACACTGTGGGCGCGTTAGCCGATTTGATAAAAGCCGGCAAGATTCGTTACATCGGGCTGTCCGAGGCTTCACCCGAAACGCTGAGGCGCGCGCACAAGGTACATCCCATCACTGCCCTGCAAAGCGAGTATTCACTCTGGACGCGGGATCCCGAACAGGGCGTACTCGCCACTTGCCGTATGTTGGGAATTGGCTTCGTCGCGTATAGCCCGCTAGGACGTGGATTTTTAACGGGCGCGATTACCAAGCCAGAGCAGTTTGCGCCAGACGATTACCGCCGCCATACCCCGCGCTTCCAAGGTGAGAACTTTGCAAAGAATCTGCTTCTGGTCGCCAAGGTCAAGGAGATTGCAACACGCCACGGCTGGACGCCAGGACAACTAGCGCTGGCATGGGTGCTGGCGCAGGGCGACGACATCGTGCCGATTCCGGGGACCAAGCGGCGCATTTATTTGGAAGAAAACGTGCACGCGATTGAGCTGAAACTTAGCCCAGAGGTGTTAGCTGAGATCGATGCGATCTTTCCGTTTGGTGCCGCAACCGGCGCGCGTTACACGGAAGAAAGTATGAAGGCGCTGAATGGTTAGGGGCGCTCTAGAAATCGGAACAGCGTAAGCCAGATCGGACACGTATGTCGTATTTTCTGGAACAGGTTTCCCGTGTCCAGATTTCGGCGCGACTCTCGGTAATCAACGGAAAAGGAGACTGGCCGCATAGCTTCCTGCATTATCAAATTACTGAAATATAGTTAACTTTATCAAGGAAAAAATTATGAAATTTTTCACAAAATCATTGGCTTTGACGGTTGGATTTCTTCTGTCCGCTCCGGGCTTTGCACAAACTCCCGCGACCACATCCCCGGCAAAGCCCGCTACGGCGGCATCGGCACCAGCAGCCAAGAATAGCGCTGCGATGGCAAAGCCTGCAGGCTCTGCAGCGACTGCTGCGCCCGCAACCAAGGCCGCTAAATCTGAAAATAAAATGGAAGCCGCCGCAGGTGGTGGAGATGGCAAGGTATGGGTGAATACAGCGTCGAAGACCTATCACTGCGCGGGGACAAAATACTACGGCAAAACAAAAGCTGGTGAATATATGAGCGAAGCGGATGCAAAAGCGAAAGGCAACCATCCAGACCACAAGAAGGCCTGTTCATAAATTAGTGCCATTGTTATGGTAACAATCAAGAAGCGGGCTTAGCCCGCTTTTTTTTCGCCTCGTGCGTTATCTTGAGTTGTGGCGGTCCCTTCGAATAGCGACACAGCCTGACTCAGCGCGCCGTGCAGCCGCCTTTCTGCTGGCTCGCCGAGCCTCGCACGTCGATACCCAATTGCCAGTTTCAGCTTGAAACACGCCATTTTTTGAATAGCGGTTTTGTCCTACGTCCCAGGGAATCCGACGCCGACTTAAACGCGTACAGATACATGAAGGATATGTACAGGACGTAAGGGTGGTCGACCGCCCTCGCTTTCTACTCTTTTCTTCAGTGCCAATCCCTTTGGGGAGAAGCCTATTTATCAACCCGTAATCGCGATGTTTCGAGTGAGGCAGATGCCTGTTCTCGGACTCGTCAAAGGAGAACTTTATGTTGGGATATTTCATGACACGTGAGCAGGTGAAGGACATCGCTGTCAGGCGCGCCGCGCGCCGCGATTTCTTTCGCAAGGGCAGCGGGTTTGCGGTTGGTATTGCGGGTGGCGCGTTGGTCGCGGCCTGTGGCGACAGCGGCAGCAGCAGTGCCATTGCACAGTCCAGTGCACCTTCCGATGCGGACATTCTTAATTTCGCATTGAACCTAGAGTACCTTGAATCCCAGTTCTATATCACCGCGGCAACCGGCACTGGGCTGCCTGCTGGACAGCTCACGGGGACGGGTGCGCAAGGCGCTGCTACCGGCGGCCGGCAAGCGACTTTCCTTGATCCGGTGGTACGGCAGTATGCCAATGAAATTGCCAAAGACGAGGTTGCCCACGTGGCCTTCCTACGGACCGCACTGGGCACGGCCGCGGTCGCGCAACCCACCATCGACATTGGTATCTCGCCCACAGGTGCGTTTTCAAGTGCCGCGCGAGCCGCTGGACTGATTGTTGGCGCAGGCGCATCGTTCGATCCCTACGCAAACGACGAAAATTTCCTTTTGGCCGCGTACATCTTCGAGGACGTAGGCGTCACCGCTTACAAAGGCGCATCTCCCCTGATCCAGAACAAGACTTTCCTGGAGGCGGCTGCCGGTATTCTGGCAGCCGAGGCTTACCACGCGGGTCTGATTCGCACGGTCCTGTACGCGAAGGGTGTCGCTACCGGTAGCTTGCTGCGTTCCTCGGCGGACAAGATTTCCCAGGCACGCGACGCGCTGGACCATAACCGCCACCGCGATCAGGGGATCAGCCCGGTCGGCGACGTGTCCAACATCGTGCCGCTGGATGCCAACGGCCTTCCTTACAGCCGCGGCCCCGGAGATGTGCTGAATATTGTTTACCTCAATCCAGGTGCGGTAAGGAGTGGCGGCTTCTTCCCGAATGGGGTCAATGGCTCGCTGGTGCTGAGTAGCGCGGCGTAACAGGAGAAGTCGGGTCTCCGTCCGGTGTGACGGGTGCCCGACTTCGTTACTGGATTCGAGGAGAAAGGCATGGAACCCCCTGTTCAGAAAGCTGAAAGTTCCTTTATCGCTGCCCGCTGGCGGTGGCGCTACCTGTGGGGCTCAGCCATCAATCTGATTGGCGCCGTTGTGTTGTTTGAAAAGTTGATTCGCGCTTTCCCGACAGCTTGACGCTAGCGAAAAGTATTGCCTTCAGAGCGATACCCTGCTGCTCAGAACTGGGGCAACTTCATACGCGTTGCTCTATTCTGGGTTAAAAGGGTAACAATGGACAAAGCAAGTACAAAAACCGAACGGGCTTCCTTCTTGATACGGGAGGTGTTGGAAGGCCGACGTCAGGGCTTGCATATGTTCCTGCCTTTTGCGGGACCCGCAATCGTTGTCTCGGTGGCCTACATGGACCCCGGCAACTTCGCCACGAACATTCAGGCGGGTGCGAAGTACGGCTACACCTTGCTGTGGGTCGTGCTGTTAGCGAATCTGATTGCGATGTTGTTTCAGATCCTTTCCGCAAAGCTCGGCATTGTCACGGGGCGAAATCTCGCAGAGCTCTGTCGGGACGAATTTCCAAAATCTGTCGTGCTTTTAATGTGGGGTGTGAGCGAAGTAGCCGCGATGGCTACTGATTTGGCGGAGTTCCTCGGCGGGGCAATCGGTCTGTCTTTGCTGTTCCACATGCCCTTACTGGCGGGAATGATTGTCACAGCCCTGGTGACGTATGGCCTGTTGATGTTTGAGCAGGCAGGATTCCGGCCACTTGAGCTAGCCATCGGAGCGCTGGTGGGGGTCATCGGCCTGTCTTATCTGGCCGAATTATTCATTGCACACATTAGCTGGACGGGTGTGCTCTTGCATACGTTTTCTCCGCAACTGCCCGATGCCGAGGCCCTTACGATTGCGGTCGCGATTATCGGCGCGACGGTGATGCCCCATGCGCTGTTTCTGCATTCCGGGCTGACTCAAAATCGGGTTCCGCTCAAGACAGAAAAGGAACGTGTGATGTTGCTAAGGTTCTCGAATATCGAGATCATCATTGCACTGACTATCGCGGGCTTGATCAATATGGCGATGGTCATCATGGCCTCTGCCGCATTTCACAAGGGCTTTCCTGAAGTCGCGGAAATTGAAACGGCTTATCACACGCTCGTGCCGCTCTTGGGTATCGGTGCTGCGGGCATTTTTCTTTTGTCTTTAATCGCTTCAGGCATATCCAGTTCCGTCGTCGGCACCATGGCCGGCCAACTGATTATGCAAGGCTTCGTTGGCCTTCATATTCCGCTCTGGGTGCGCAGAGTCGTCACGATGGTTCCGAGTTTTGTAGTCATCGGACTGGGGGTCAATGCGACCCACGCACTCGTCATCAGTCAGGTCATATTAAGCCTCGCGTTACCGTTCCCTATGGTGGCGCTGGTGTGGTTTACGTGCCGGCACGATGTCATGGGAACCTACAAGAACCGCGCCACCATGACCGCGATTGCAATCCTTGCAGCGATCACCGTGTTGTCGCTGAATGTCATTTTTCTACTGCAGACTTTCGGAGTAGCGATTCCGGGTCTGCCCGCCTAGTTGCGACCCAACCCCAGAGGTAGATAACCATCGCACCGCGCCGTGGGAACCAACTACGCACCGAACTCCACTTCAAAGCAGGCCAGTTCCCCATAGTCAAATTTCACTCGCTGGCGGCTGGGTAATGCCAACACACCGGCGTAGGACCCGGTAATCACCGCCTGCCCAGATTGCAGACCCAATCCCCGTGCCCTCAGGAAATTAACCAGCCAGTAGAGCGGTGCACGCGGATCGCCGTCAGGATGCCGCGCTTGAACCTTCATTGCAGGCTCGTTTCCACTGGCCCAGGTCAGCTCAAAAGCTGACACGTCAGGTAAGGCAGTCGTTGTCAGCGCTGGCCCGAGCCACAGGCCGCCATTGACAAGTCCGTCACCCAGCAGTTCTGGAAAAGCAAGCTCCGCCGGGTTGTTGTAGCGACTGGCACAGATTTCCAGTGCCGCATGCACAGACCCCACGGCCGCATCAACCTCGGCCTCGGTGTAAGCGTGGGCGCGCACGGGGAGGGCGTCATTCAGAATAAAAGCGAGTTCTGGCTCAACGTTGACCGAATCCGTGTCCATTACAAAAGGCAGGCTGCATACGGCGGCATCGCTAATAGTAGGTGCATAAATCGGTGCGACGACCAGCTTGCCGGGACTTGGCAAGGCCGCCTTCCAGCCGCCGATAGGCAGCCCCAGGCGGCGGGTCACTTGCTGCTGCAGTTGCCAGCCGTCCTCCAGATCAGCCGGGCGGCAAGGCTCGGGCAAACGCGGGCCCGGCTGCCCACTTTTTCGTCTTGCTATTAATTCACTAGCTGCTTGTTCAAGTAGATTTGAGGCTAGAGGCATATTCTTCTTGCAGATATTGGCTGAACCGAACTTTTTGCAGGACACTCCTCGGCATTGTGTAGGATGGGCAAGTCCCGCGCTTGGTTCTTTTATTTCTATACAACCTCCTTCGTCATGCATACCTCGGCACTCGTTCTATTTTCTGGTGGTCAGGACTCTACCACCTGCCTGGCGCAGGCGCTATCGAAATACCAGCGCGTCGAAACCATCGCGTTTGACTACGGCCAACGCCACAAAGTGGAACTGCAGGCTCGCTTGAATGTGCTGCGCGAAATAAAAAGCCGGTTTCCGCAATGGGTCTCCAGAATGGGAGAAGACCATTTGCTGGATATTGCCGTGCTGGGGCAGGTTAGCGACACTTCTTTAACCCGCGATGTGGCCTTCAAAATGGAGAGTTCGGGGCTGCCCAACACCTTTGTACCGGGCCGTAACCTGCTGTTCTTGACGCTGGCGGCCGCACTGGCTTACCGGCGCGATCTGCAGGTCCTGGTCACCGGCGTTTGCGAAACAGATTTCTCGGGCTATCCCGACTGTCGCGACGACACCATGAAAGCCATGCAGCTCGCACTATCGCTCGGCATGGACAAACGCTTTTTAATCGAAACACCGCTGATGTGGATTGACAAAGCCGACACCTGGCGCCTAGCGCAGTCGTTGGGCGGCCAAACGCTGGTGGACTTGATTATTGAACACACCCACACCTGCTATCTAGGCGACCGTGCGCACCGTCACGTCTGGGGCTATGGTTGCGGCGAATGTCCCGCCTGTGCGTTGCGGGCGCGCGGCTACGAGCGTTATGTGGCTGCTAACCAGCCTCTAAAGACCCTGTCCGATGTGTCGTGAGCTGGCTTTCATTCACGCGGTACAGAGCGGGCGAACTCTCCGGTAATTTTTCGAGTTCCCAAAGCGTGGTGTGAAAGGCCGCCAGACTGGGACGGTGGGCAATCGACACGATGCTGCCCTTTGCGGTCTTGACCTGTGCCAGCAGTTTTTCGTGCAGCGTTTTCTCGGCCATCTCATCGAGTGCGCTGGTCGCTTCGTCCGCGAAAATCCAGCTTGGTTTCTTCAGCAATACGCGGGCAATCGCCAAGCGCTGCTGCTCACCGCCCGACAGCTTCTGGCTCCAGGCGTCCGGATCGTCCAGCCGACCGGTCAGCTGCGGCAGCAGCGCGTCATTCAGCGCCTGCCTGAGGGCTTCGTCGCTGTACTGCGCCGCCGGATGTG
This sequence comes from Polaromonas sp., assembly GCF_012927485.1. Taxonomy (GTDB): domain Bacteria; phylum Pseudomonadota; class Gammaproteobacteria; order Burkholderiales; family Burkholderiaceae_C; genus Polaromonas. The sequence continues at coordinate 210,988 of NZ_JABBPC010000036.1, forward strand.
GGTAAGCCAGCGCGTCTCGCAACGTGCCATCGGGAAAATACGGGCGCTGCGGAATAAACATGGCGTCCTGGGGCAGATGCGTCTGACCTTTTGAAAAGGGCCAGATACCGGCAAGGGCACGGAACAGCGTCGATTTGCCACTGCCCGAGGGGCCTTTGATCAGCACGCTTTGGCCGGGACCGGCCTTCAATGAAATGTCGCTCAGCAAGGTCGCTCCCGTTGGCAGCCGCACGGTCAGACCGCTAACGGCCAGCGTATCGGCCGCGGCCAAGGGGTTCTCTTGGTTTGCGATTGAATTAGCAGCTTCTTGCGAGCGACCCTGCTGGGCTAGGTTCGTAATATTGTCTTCAAAACTGGTCAGTCGGTCGGTCGTTGCGCGCCACGCGGCCAGGCTGCTGTAGTTGTCGACCAGCCAGCTGAGCGAGTCTTGCACCCGCCCGAAGGCCGACGATATTTGCATCAGTTCTCCAAGCTGGATGGCGCCGCTGAAAAAACGCGGTGCTGCAACGATAAAGGGAAATACCACGGCCGCCTGACCAAAAAAGTTGGTGAACCACACCAGGTTTTTCTGCGCCCGGATCAGCTTGAGGTAGTTGGCCAACACGGCAGCAAAGCGGGTGTTCAGGTGCGCGCGCTCGACGGCTTCGCCTTTGTCCAGTGCAATGGATTCGCTGAATTCGCGCACCCGAACCATGTGGTGCCGAAAATCGGCTTCAACGCGTTGCTGCTGGAAGTTAAGCTTGATCTGGGGCCGGCCAATGTAATGGGTGATGACACTGCCTACGACGCAGTACAACACCGCCATCCAGACCATAAAGCCGGGAATGGTGTAGCTGGTGCCGCCCAGTGTGAACGCGAACGCGCCCGAGAGGGACCAGAGAATGCCGACAAAGCTGACCAGCGTGACCACCGCATTGAGCAGTCCCATACTCAGTGAAATGCTGTAGGCGGTGAATAAGTTGATGTCTTCCTGGATCCGCTGATCCGGGTTGTCGGATCGATCGGACGTCCTGGAGGCGTTTCCTTCGCCGTTGTTCGCGTCCGAAAAACGCGCCAGTTCCAGCTTATAGAAGGCATGATCTGCCAGCCAGCGTTGCAGGTAGTGCGTCGTCATCCACGCGCGCCAGCGCACCTCCAGCAACTGAGTCAGGTAGAAGCGGTAGACGGCAATGATGATGAAGGCGAACGCCAGATAGGTGAATCGCCCCAGTTGGGTCCAGAACACGGCGGCGTCTTTGTTTTGCAAGGCGTCGTAAAACACGCGGTTCCAGTCGTTGATCAATACCAACATGTAGACTGCGCCCAAATTGAGCAACACGATGGCCAGCAGCAAACCGCGCGCTTTCCATTTGTCTTCCGACCGGAAGTAGGGGGCAGACAGCGCCCATACCCGGGCGCTGAACAGCCTGAAGGCGCTGAGTTTGTGGGCAATGCGCGATAGGAAATTCATTCAAAAGCCTTTGGCGGAAAAGTTACGACAGCTGGTTGGAAACGCCGCTGGCAACATGGCCCGAGGGCACATGCTGGGCCGCCGAATGGACATGGCTGGTCTGGTCGTCAAAGAAGAAATCGGGTTCAAATTCGCGCAGAAACTCGCCCTTGGCCAGGCCGCCAAGGAACATGGCTTCATCCACCTCGATATTCCAGTCCATCAAGGTGCGGATGGCGCGCTCATGCGCCGGTGCGCTGCGGGCGGTCACCAGCGCCGTGCGTATCCGCATTTGCGGGGTGCCATCTTGCTGCAGGCGATGCAACGCTTTCAGCAAGGGCATGAAGGGACCGGGAGGCAGCGGTTTGGCCGCCAGCTTGCGCTCATGCTTTTGAAAAGCCTCTAGGCCGTCGCGTTGAAAGACGCGTTCAGCTTGGTCGGAAAACAGCACTGCATCGCCGTCAAATGCAATACGAACTTCGTTGGGATAAGTGCTTTTGGCGTGGATGGAGTGGGTCGCAACCGTGGCGGCGGCAAAGCCCGCCTCCAGCGCCGCCCGCACGTCCTCGGGATTGGCTGACAGGAACAAATTGGCCTGGAGTGCCCGCAGGTAGTTATATGGAGGCCGGCCTTTCGTAAACACACCGCGTTCCAGGTTCAGTTTGTTGACGTCGGCCGAGCGAAACACCCGCAGCCCGGATACCGGGTCATTGCGCGAGAGCATGACCACTTCGACGCGTTTGACGTCCGTGTTGAAAGCCAGCAGCTTTTTAACCAATGAAAATGCGACCCCGGGTTTTGCAGGGACGTCCAGCCGATCCAGCTGGAGCTTCATATAGGCCCCGTCTTTGTTGGAACCTTGCGACGGTTCTTCCTTCAGGCCGGTCTCAAAAACGCGGTTTTCTTCCTCAAAATCGAACAGTGCGCGGGAGGAAATCGCCACCACGAGCTGACCATCGAGATTTGCTGCCATAGGGATACCTTGCTTTGGTCCGTCATCTGCTGTGCGGCTGGCCGATTGGTAAAGCCAGTGTGCGCCATTGTCCATAATTTGGGGCGTCCAGGGGCCACTGGTCAGCCCGCTCGATTTGACGCCGGCCGCGGGCAATGAGTTCCACCGCGCGGATGACGCCCGCATGCGTAATCCACAGCGTGTTGCCTTGTTTCTGCAGTGCATCAAATGCCGCCGCAACCCGCTTCATGAATCGGCTCACCGCCTCGCCGTTGTGGCCCACGGCGTAGTTGGCAAAGTCGCTGGTCCATGCCTCAAGTTCGGTCTGGGCAATCGCCTGCCAGGGCTGACCTTCCCAAAGGCCAAAATCCATTTCCTGCAGCCGCGGGTCGATGGTGTAAATTAAATCGGGTCGCAGTGCCTGGATGACTTGCGCCAGATGCTCGCATCTTTGAAGCGGTGAGCTGACCACGCAGGTGTTGGCGGGCAATAGCGCCGCTAAAGCCTTGGCGCATTGCGTGGTGGCGCTGGGGTCGTCCGGCACATCCCGCCGGCCATAGCAAATACCGGCCTTCACCAGCGGCTGTGCATGACGGGCCAGCCACAGCTTCATGGGGCTTCCCAGATCGTGAAGATTGAGGTCGCGCTGTTCACAGGCTGACGGCTAAGCCGAGGTAAAAAGCAATTTCGCAGACTTGCTGGGTCGCCCCGAGGCAGTCGCCGGTAAAACCTTGCAAACGGCGCTTGAAGAGCCGCGCCATCCCTAACAGCGCAAGCACCGAAAAGCTGCAGGCAACTATTAAATTCATGGCGTCTAGTGCAAGACTGGCAAGCGCGACTGCCGAGAAACACCAACCCACTGCGATCAGCAAACTGCCTAGCGAGATCTGATCGGCCAATGGTTTGGATTTGGACGATGCGGTGTCGCCCACATGCGGCATCAGGCGAATCACAATCAGGGGCAAGAAGCGCGATACGACGTGGCCGGTCCACAAGGCGACGCAAACGTACCAACTGCTCACTGGGGCCGCTTCCGCACCGGTAGACGCGCTTTCCACGGAACCCAGAATTGCCAGCAGCGCAAGCTTGCACAGCAAGGCCAATACCAGCGCCATGGCGCCAAATGCGCCCACGCGGGAATCCTTCATGATTTCCAGCGCCCGCGCCCGGTCGGCGCTGCCGCCGAGGCCGTCAGCCACATCGGCCAAGCCGTCTTCGTGGAAGCCGCCGGTGAGCAGCACTGTGGCAACGGTGGAAAGCACCGCAGCAACCAAGGGCGCGAACGTGGTGTCGGGAAGTAGCCACTGCAGCAGCGCATAAACCGCGGCCCCCACAGCACCCACCACCACACCAATGCCTGGGAAATGGGCCGCGCTGGCACGCAGCATTTCAGGGCTGTAGCCGACCCAGCCTGCCAGGCGGCCCGTGATGGGAATGCGGGTAAAGAACTGGACCGCGAGCAAATATTCGCGGATGAACTGAGGGAGGGAACGCATGACGGCGCTGCGGCTTTGGGTCGGCGTCAGGGGCGCGTTACGCGCCTTCTTTTTGGCTTATGCCCGCCGAGTCAAAACTCGCCATCTCATTGAAAAAACTGGCTGCCGATTGCACCAGCGGCCAGGCCAGCAAGGCACCGGTACCTTCGCCGAGCCGCAGATCGAGCTCTAACAGCGGCTTTGCCTTTAGATGCGCCAGCAGCAGGGTGTGGCCGCGTTCGGCAGAGCGGTGGCAAAACACCATGTAATGCTGCACGTGAGGCACCAAGGTCTGGGCGATCAGTGCGGCAGTGCTGGCAATGAAACCATCCACCAGTACCACGCGGCGCTCGCTGGCCGCCTGCAACATCGCGCCGGCCATCATGGCAATTTCAAAGCCGCCCAAAGCAGCCAGTTCGGTCATAACATCAAGCGGCTCAGTCGCTGGGTGGAGCACCAGGGCACGCGTCAGAACAGTCTGTTTGTGGAGCAACTGCTGGTCGTTCAGACCGGTGCCGCGTCCCGTGGCTTCCTCCACGCTGATGCCGATCAGTCGCGCCAGCAGCAAGGCCGCAGCCGAGGTGTTGGCAATGCCCATTTCTCCAAAAGCAATCACGTTGCCTGGTAAGGCCTGGACAATCTCCATGCCCGCCGTGAGCGCCGCCTCGGCCTGTGCGCGCGACATGGCAGGTTCCTTGCACAAGTTGTTAGTCCCCATCGCGATCTTGCGCTGCAGCAGTTGCGGGTGCGCGGGCAAGTTGGCCGCTACGCCCGCATCAACCACTTGCAGTGCAAAGCCATGCTGGCGAGCAAATACATTGATCGCCGCTCCCCCCGCCAGCATGTTGCCCACCATCTGCACGGTTACGGCTTGCGGGAAGGCGGAGACGCCTTCTGCGGCAATGCCGTGGTCAGCCGCAAATACGACCATCTGCGGTTGGTTGAAGGAAATCGTTTCTTGGCGCTGAATCAGGCCGAGTTGCAGTGCCAGGCTTTCCAGCCGGCCAAGGGCTCCCAGCGGTTTGGTTTTGTGGTCAATCTTGTGCCGCAAGCTGGCCTCCAGCGCGAGGTCGGCAGTGGACTTAACCGGGGGCAGGCGAAGGGTTTGGGCTTGAAGCGGGGAGTGGGTCATCAGTGATTCGTTTGAGGCAGGCAGGACAAAAACACGAGGCCGCGCTCTGGTCTGGTTGCGCGCCCAGTGGTTGGATAAATGGAACCGGCATCACATTGGGCAACTGCACGCACCAGCATTCAGCATCCCCCGCCACCATGCCGCAACGAAGAGCGGCACCACACCGTGGGCACAGCGTATTGGTCAAGTCTGCTGCAGGTAAAGGCATGGTGCGGCTGCTCAGTTCTGAAGAAAAAGTCGGTACACCGGGTTGTCGGTTTCTTCCACATGAGGGTAGCCCAACGTGTCCAAAAATTCCTTGAATGCCTTGTTGTCGGCTTTGGGAACCTGCAGGCCGACCAGAATGCGGCCATAGTCGGCACCCTGGTTGCGGTAATGAAACAAACTGATATTCCAGCCGGGGCGCATCAGGCTCAGAAACTTCATCAGTGCGCCGGGCCGCTCCGGAAAGACGAAACGCAGCACCCGCTCATCTTTTGAAAGCACGCTGTGCCCGCCCACCATATGGCGGATGTGTTCTTTGGCGAGCTCATCATGCGTGAGGTCGAGCGCCTTGAAGCCGTGGCGTGAAAAATGGGTGGCAATTTTCAGGCTCTCGCCTTTGACTGAAGTGGTCAGTCCCACAAAAACGTGGGCTTTGGCATCGTCGTTGATGCGGTAGTTGAATTCGGTCACGCTGCGCGGGCCGCCTGGAAGTTCACCAATCAACTCGCAAAAACGCCGAAAGCTGCCACGCTCTTCGGGAATCGTCACGGCAAATAGGGCTTCGCGCTCCTCACCCACTTCGGCCCGCTCGGCGACAAAGCGCAGGCGGTCAAAGTTCATATTGGCGCCGCACAAAATAGCTGCGTAGGTCTCGCCTTTTGTTTTGTGAGTAGCCACGTACTGCTTGATCGCGGCCACCGCCAAAGCGCCAGCGGGCTCCACGATGCTGCGCGTGTCAACAAACACATCCTTGATGGCGGCGCAGACTGCGTCGGTATCGACGGTGATGAAACTATCTACCAGCTCGCGGCTGATGCGAAAGGTTTCCTCTCCCACCAGCTTCACTGCCGTGCCGTCCGAAAAGAGGCCGACGTCGGGTAGGGTGACGCGTTTTTTCGCAGCGACCGATCGAATCATGGCGTCGGAGTCGTTCATCTGCACGCCGATCACTTTGATCTCGGGCCGCACAGCCTTGATGTAGTTGGCCACCCCAGAGATCAGCCCGCCGCCGCCAATGGCTACAAACACCGCGTCGAGTCGGTTGGAGCTTAAAGTTTGCAGCTGCCTGAGAATTTCCATCGCAATCGTGCCCTGGCCGGCGATGACGTCCGGGTCGTCAAACGGGTGCACAAAAGTGAGGCCTTGTTTTTTCTCAAGCACCACCGCGTGGGCGTGAGCGTCCGAGTAGCTGTCGCCGCGAAGAATCACCTCGCCGCCCCAGCCTCTGACCGCATCGATTTTGACCTGTGGCGTGGTGGTGGGCATCACAATCACTGCGCGGGTGCCGAGCTTCTGCGCGCTCAGTGCCACACCTTGGGCGTGGTTTCCAGCGGACGCGCAAATCACCCCTTTTTTGAGCTGGGCCGGGCTCAGGTGAGCCATCTTGTTGTAGGCGCCGCGCAGTTTGAAGCTGAACACGGGCTGCTGATCTTCGCGCTTTAACAGCACGGTATTGTTCAGGCGCAGACTCAGATTTTTGGCAGGCTCAAGAGCCGACTCTACCGCGACGTCATAGACCCGAGCCGTGAGAATTTTTTTCAGGTAGTCAGCGGGCTTGAGCACCTTGCCCGAAGGTTTTCTGGCTGGTTTGTCGGAGGGGTTGGTGCCGGCTGTGGCCGCCGTGGATGCAGTACGCTTGATTGATTTTTTGGAGGAGGGCATGGTTTTCTCGCAGTCTGACATCATAGTGGGCCAGAAAACGGGCAAGAAAAAAGGTCCAGACCTTGCGGCCCGGACCTGTAAATCCACCCTTTGAGGAGGTGGAGGAGACAACCAATGCAAAAATGCGGAAAGTCGGTGAGGATGAACCGGATTAATGTCGTGATTTAGTATAGCGGAGCTATGCTGCACTGCACAATGCTTTGTGGTGAAAATTAAACAGTCCCCCTAGTTAGTGATAAATATTTTGCATAAGGAGCTGCGCTTATGGAATGCACAGTGAGTTGGACAGGCAATAACGCGGCAACTGGGTCGCGCTCGAACATGATTTTTTTGGCCGAAACCGGGAGCGGTCACACGCTGTTGATGGATGGTGCCCCCGATGTTGACAAGCCTGAAAATGGCGGCGCCAACCTGGCACCCCGTCCGATGGAAGCCGTGTTGGCGGGCACCGGCGGATGTACGGCTTACGACGTCGTGCTGATCCTTAAGCGGGGCCGCCATGATGTGCGGGGCTGTACCGTGAAGCTTAGTTCGGAAAGGGCGCCGACAGACCCCAAAGTGTTCACCAAGATTCATATGCATTTTGTGGTGACAGGGCGGGCCCTGCTTGCCGCAGCCGTTGAACGCGCCATTGCCATGAGCCACGAAAAGTATTGCTCCGCTACCATCATGCTGGGTAAAACAGCCGAAATTACGACGAGCTTCGATGTGGTAAACATTTGAGGCAGATTTGATACCTCGTGCCCCCGATTGGTAGTGCGGGGCCGTTACGAAAGGAGTCGCCAAAAATTGGCCGGCGAACTACGCGTTAAATGTAATGCGCGGTGCTCGTCATCACCTTGGCTGCGGAACGCATGAGCGCCTTAACTGGCGCGGGTAGACGCAACGCGCCCGCGTCTTCTGCGGCGCGCGCATGTTGCGCCTCATCGTCCTTCATTTGCGCCACTATGGCCCGTGATTCGTGGTCGCCTTCGGGAAGCCGCTCCAGGTGGCTTGCAAGATGCGCTTCTACTTGGCGTTCAGTCTCCACCACAAACCCCAAGCTCACCCGATCACCGAATCGGCCAGCGATCAAGCCAAGCCCGAAAGCGCCGGCATACCAGAGCGGGTTTAGCAGGGAAGGTCGCGCGCCCAGCTCGTCCAGTCGGTCTTTAGTCCATGCCAGGTGATCGCCTTCTTCCCGGCTGGCTTGCAAGAAGTGTTCGCGCAACACAGGGTCACGCGTCCCAAGTGCCTGCGCGGCATAGAGCGCCTGCGCGCAAACCTCCCCGACATGGTTGACTCGCATCAGCGCGCCAGAGAGCGCCTTGTCTTGCGTACTCAGGTTGGTCGCTTCAGCGGCAACAGTGGGGCAGGCACGGCCGGCCTGAGGTTTGGCAAAGAGGGTGCGGAGTGCGCGGTCTGCCGCAGTCAACGCAAGGTCAATTGAAGGTTTCATAGGACGGTCTCATGGCGGTGTTTCGTGGCGCAGCGTGAAAACCAAGGTCCGAACTCCCCGGGGCTGTGAGCCCTTTCTATCGTTTTTCAGGTCAAATCTCGCACTGCACCCTAGAAAGAAGACTCTAACCCAATGCGAGCGCCGATGCAGAAAAGTGGAGACTCAAAAAAAAGCCCCCAATGTTGGGGGCTTTGAATTTAACTCAGCGTTTGCGGTGATTCAGGCCGCAAGGCTGAAGCCAGCGATTAGAACGTGTGGCGAATGCCGAAGGCCACGTTGGTGGAGCCAACACCCGCGGCTGACGTTACGCCGCCCAGAAAACCGTTTCCGCCGGGAGCGGCCTGACTGGTGCCCTTGTTATTGAAGCGTGTCAGCACCGCATTCAAATTGGTGCGCTTGGACAGGGCGTAAGTGTAGGTAGCGCCATAAGAATCGGCGGAGGCATTATTTGGGCGCTTGTCATTCAAACGGTTGTAAGCCACCACGACGGTATTTACGCCGCTGGTGAGCCGGTAACCGATCTGAGCAAGACTCGCATCCTGAATGAAAGCATTGGTGTAAGCCGCCTGGTAAGCCGCACCCAGCGCGGCGCTACCAGTTTTGGCCGTAATCGCTGCGCCAATACCGGACAAACCGGTGGGGTTTTCATCTTTAATGGTGGTGTATTGACCGTACAAAGTTCCAGGCCCAACATCAACGGATGCGCCGAGTACGTTGTTCTCCAGGGAGTTTTGACCCAATTCGTTTTTACGCTGATTGCGGCCGTAACCTACCGAAAAACCGTTACCTTTGTAAATCACCATGCCACCGAAAAAACGGCTTGCAGAGTTGTTTCCTGCCACTTCGCCTGCGCCATACATCAACGCAGCGGTGAAGCCGCCGGTCTGAATGGCATATTGCAAGGTATTGCTAAGGCGAATGTCGAAAGCAGGCGGGAAGGTGGCAAGCTGACCCACCGCCAAGCTCGACTGCGTCTGGGTCGCATCAAACGTCGCGCCGACCAGGTAGCCCGGCGTGTACTGGCGTCCCAAGGTGAATGCGCCAATCGGTGTGACCAGGCCGGCAAAAGCCTGGCGGTCGAATAAGCGGCCGCCGGTAGCACCGACATTCACGCCGAATCCGTTTGCAATTGTGGCGTTGATTAAAGGAATGGCCACGGGTGCTGCCAAAGCCGCCGCTCCAGTCAAGCCAAGCCCTGCAGCGGAGGACATACGATCGGGCAGCTGGTCGCCCGAGGCGGGTCTGTTCGAAACTGAGCCGGTATCCACTTCAAAGCGGTTTTCAAGGGTAAAGATGGCTTTGTAACCACCGCCAATATCTTCAGTGCCCCGCAAGCCGAAGCGCGAACCTTCCATGATGCCGCTGGCAATCGAGGTGGAGGACCCATTTTTTAGGCCGCTAACGTAATTAACGCCGCCGTCAATAAGACCATAGATGGTCACGGTACTTTGTGCCATGGCGGCCGTGGTGGACAAAAGTCCCATGACAGCCGTGGCAACAAGAGTCAGTTTTTTCATGGAGTCTCCAAGTAGTTGTAATCAAAAGGGGAAGCGTCGCAGCAGCCATGTAGGGATAGGTCTGTCTTGATGGACTGGAGATTAATTGCGACCTAGTGAGCAGTAAAGAGTAGGACTACCGGGGTTATCACTTCCGCGACAAGGGAAAACCCGGAGTTGGTCCGCCCCTATGCAGGCTAGAAAAGACGTGCGTTAGTCGGGCCATTTCTCCTCGTTTTGCCTCTGAAACGTGGAATTTCGCCGTCGTGCGCGAGCGGCCATTTCAGCCGGGATTTCAAGGTGACGCAGCCGTTAGGTATTTATGTCTATTTTCTATAGTGGCGTGGTAACCGAACGACACACCACGTTCCAGAGTTACCCCCTGCGCTTTATTGAAAAGCTCTTACAAGGCTTGCTGCGCCAGCGACAGCGAATTAACCGGCCCTGCTCGGGGGGCTTTTTGTCGAGCCGCTGCACTCTGTAATACGCGAAACAAAGAGTACGCAGTCCGCTTTAATCTTGACATTTTTTAACTGATAAAAACGTCAAAAACAGTAGTTCAAATCTCTTTTTTTGACGTTTTTTGCAAGGGTTTACCCGAAAAAAATGTCGTGTTATGGCAACGTGTCAGAGTGTAATAATTAGTTTTAACACTGAAATCTTTGCCATCTCCGTGACGATTTGATGTAATACGCCAAAGAGTGCCAACAAATGGGCTTTTTTAGAACATTTCTTAATAAGTGTTTTTGTTTTTCTACTTTTTGGGGATTTTTATGAATAAGAGTTTGATTGCACTTGCAGTGCTTGCCGCTTCCGGCGTGGCATCTGCACAATCCACCGTGACGCTATACGGCATTGCCGACGTCTGGTTTGGTAGCTTGGAATCACCTAGCACGACAGGTCTTAAACAAACCATGATCGGTAGCGGCGGCGTTGACGAAAGCCGCTTCGGCTTGAAAGGGTCGGAAGATCTGGGTGGCGGCTTGAAAGCCAACTTCGTGCTGGAGCAAGGTTTCCAAATTGACACCGGTGCTCAATCCGTGTCGGGTACGGCAGAAGTGAAAGCTGCAGCGGCCGTGCCAGCTGGGCCGGGTGTGGTGGCTAAGCCGGCTGTGCTGGCTGCTCCAGCTACACCGGGCCAGATGTTCAGCCGCCAAGCTTATGTTGGCTTCTCCGGCGGTTTCGGTCAAGTCCGGCTGGGCAAAACGTACACGCCTTTTGATGATGTGAGCGTTACCACCAACCCAGGGTTCAACTCGGCGTTGTCGCCCAATAACCATGTCTGGCTGAGCACTGCCTACAATGGCACGAGCGGCTACAACGCCAACCCCGCTAACACCGTGTATTACGCAACCCCAAGCCTGAGTGGCTTCAGTGGCGCTGTTAGTTACAGCCTGGGCGAAAACAAAACCACTGCTGTTAGCGCCGGCAAGGTCGTCAGCGCCAACGTCAAATACGAAGGCGGCCCCTTGTACGCAGGGTTGGCGTATCAGATTGAAAAAGCGGACGGTGCAGCCACAACGGCTAAATTCACCCGTCTGAATGCGTCCTACGATTTTGGCGTCGCCAAACTGCTGGCTGGCTACGGTCACGTCACCGACCTAGTTCAAGTTGGTCTTGCCGCAGGTAACAAGACGACCGAATATCAAGTCGGTGCCGACTTCCCGGTGTCCCCAGCCCTGACGCTTTCCGGCGGTTATGCGCACTCCAAGAGCACGAATCTTGGCGTCGGTAATGCCGACATCACGCGCTCCGGCTATGGTTTGGCCGCTGCTTACTCGCTGTCCAAGCGCACCTTCCTGTACGGCGGTGTGCAATCCAGCAAGCAGACCCAAGCTACTGTGGCTGACGTTAAGGGCAACCTCTACGGTGTGGGCATTCACCACGCGTTCTAATCGGGGGCTGGCCTAGAGCCAGTTTTCGGTATGACTTTAGAAGCCGTTTCGGGGCGGCCCGAAACGGCTTTTTGTCGCATTACCGATGCTGTCGGTCGCGTTTGTCGCTATGGCTAGCCAGCCTTACTTGACGACGCAGTGTTGTATCTGATTAACGGCGTACCCATAAATAGTGGTGCGTCTGCAACGAATAAGCCCTTTTTCTGAGTATTTCTTTGCGAAACCGCGCTGGGTCTGGTGCAATAGATCCAACTTCCCGAAAGGGGGTTGGCCCGGGTCTCTGGTGACGCTTGAAAGGTTTAAGCCTTTAACAGCTCCCATACCGGAGCTCTATGTTTAACCTTGGAGAAATTTTCAATGAAAAAGACCCTTATCGCTTTGGCCGCACTCGGCGCAATGGCTGGTGTAGCGCACGCACAATCCACCGTGACCATTTATGGCTTGCTGGACGCTAACTTCGGTAGTTACAAAACCAACGTTAATGTTGGCGACAAAGCCGCTGTCAAGGATCCAGTCACCGGTTTAACCCTTGTACCTGCCGTTTTCGGCTCGGTGCAAAACTTGACCCAGACCAAAATTGATTCCGGTGGACTGAACGGTTCCCGCTGGGGCATTCGCGTCAATGAGGACATCGGTGGCGGCATGGCCGTTGTTGGTAACCTCGAGAGCGGTCTCAATCTTGACACTGGTTCTTCTGGCCAAGGTGGTCTGTTGTTTGGCCGTCGCGCCAACGTCGGTATTTCCAGCGGCTTTGGTACCGTGACTATCGGTCGTAATTCAAGCTCATATGACGATGTGTCCGCTGACCATACCATGATGGCGCAGACGATTTTCGATCCTTCGAACAACAACAATGGCAACAGCGCTGCTGTTGCAGGTACGCTTGGTACTGCGGCCGGTGCTGCTGCGTTTTTGGGCAATCGCGGTGATGCGAACTCGACCTGGATTGGCTTCAATACCCGTTTCAACAACAGCATTAAGTACAACAGCCCTAACTTCAGCGGCTTCAGCGGCTCTGTGATGTATGGCTTCGGCGAAGACAAGACCCAAACCGTTAGCGCCAGCAAAACGGTATCGGCCAACTTGAAGTATGCCAATGGTCCTCTGTTGGTTTCCGGTGGTTATCAGACTGAAGGCGGTGTACGTACTGCTACGACTGAACCTTCACTGCGCAATACCTTGCTCAGCGTCGCTTATGATTTCGGCGTCGCAAAAGTTGGTGCTGGTTTCAACCGTGCCAAGTACAAAGACGTGACGGCACCTGCTTCTTTGGGTGGCGGCGAAATTGCTGCTCAGCGCGAGTACAGCTTGAGCGTTGCAGTGCCGTTGGGCGCTACGACACTGAGCGCCGGTTATGCACAATCCAAAGGCGACACACTCGGCAAGAGCAGCGGCTACGGTATTCAAGCCCTGTATTCCTTGAGCAAGCGTACAACCTTGTACACGGGCGCCGAAAGCAGCAAAGCCTTTGACAAATTGGCCGACGCGACTGCGGCAGCATCTTCTGCAGGTGGAGTACAAAGCAACATCGGTCGTATCACGACTTACGCTCTGGGTATTCGCCACACGTTCTAATTTGAAACTGGTCTAGCACCAGTTTTAATGTGAATTAGAAAGCCGCTTCAGGGAAACCTGAAGCGGCTTTTTTTATGGATCAGGCAGGGGGCTTTTTGGGGTCTTGCGCGGAAAACAGTAATCGGCGTCAAAATTCAGTCTTTCTCACCCGTTAATGCTCATCGAGCTTTCAGCAAGGAAAAAACATGAGGCATCCCGCCGTCCACGATGAAAGTCTGCAAGCCATTCTGGGCAATTCTTCTCGCAGCCACCCGCTGCGCGCCAGTGGCCGCGCCTTTGCACAGATTGCGCAATTCCATCCGGAATTGACCGCGTTCCGCCGCGATTTGCATTCGCACCCGGAGTTGGGCTTTGAAGAGGTTTACACCTCCAGTCGGGTAGCTCACGCACTGAAGTTGTGTGGCGTCGACGAGGTGCATACGGGCATTGGCAAAACAGGCGTGGTCGCTGTTATTAAGGGACAGCAAACCAACCCGACAAACGGTTGTGGCGTCCGGCCCATGGTGGGCCTGCGGGCTGACATGGATGCACTGCCGATGACTGAGCATAACGAGTTTGGCTGGAAATCATCCAAGGTGGGAATGATGCACGGGTGTGGGCACGACGGACACACGACGATGCTGGTGGGTGCGGCCCGCTACCTCGCTGAGACGCGTCGTTTTGCGGGGGACGCCGTGCTGGTGTTCCAGCCGGCGGAAGAGGGGCGCGGAGGCGCTGACGCGATGATCAAGGACGGGCTGTTTGAACGCTTCCCGGTGCAGTCCATTTATGCCATGCACAACTGGCCTGCCATGCAGCCTGGCACCATAGGCCTCAACTCCGGTCCCATGATGGCGGCGGCAGATCGAATCACCATCGAGATCACGGGAAAGGGGGGCCACGGTGCGCATGCCTATCTGACGGTAGATCCGGTGTTGGTAGCCGCCCACATCATCCTGGCTGTGCAGAGCGTGGTCTCGCGCAATGTGAAAGCCATGGATAACGCTGTTGTCAGCCTGTGCGCCATCAAGGCGGGTGATCTGGGTGCCATGAGTGTCGTGCCCGGTAATGCCACACTGGTTGGGACCGTGCGCACTTTCAAGCCCGAGGTGCAAGAATTGGTGGAGCGCCGACTGAAAGCACTTTGTACGGCGGTGGCGCAGGGCTTCGGCGCCACGGCCACCTTGAAGTATGAGCGCATTTACCCCGCGACCATCAATTCACCTGCTGAGTACACCCTTGCCGCCCGCGTTGCCGACGAACTGGTGGGTCCAGAAAATGTGGTTCGCAATCTGGAGCCGAGTATGGGGTCTGAAGATTTCTCATTCATGCTTAAAGTCAAGCCGGGCGCCTATCTGCGCCTCGGTCAGGGCGAGCAGATTCCTGATGGCAAGGGAGGCAGCATAGGGGGTGTCGGCAGCCATTTCTTGCACAACAGTTGCTATGACTTTAATGACAGTGTCCTCCCGCTGGGTGCTGCGCTGCTTGCGGGAATCGTGGAACGTTCGTTGCCACTGGTGTGAAAAATTGCCAACGGGAAACCGTGTCGAATCTTTGATTTTATGTAAGGCGTTCCGAGGGCTCAATCGCTGCGAGCGACTACGCGGCGAGGGCGTGAGGCCTTACAACACGGCGCTGGCGTTTTGTTCACAGTGAAGTGTCATTTCATCGGGTTATATCGGCAACCTCCGGAGAATTAACATGGTCCAGCAAAAATTTAACGCCTGCATTGAGGCCTGCAATTCCTGTGCGGTCGCATGCAATCACTGTGCAGCGTCCTGCCTGCACGAGCAGGACGTCAGGACAATGGCGCGTTGCATCGCGCTGGACATGGATTGCGCCCAAATCTGCGCGCTGGCTGCAGCGGCCATGGCGCGCGGCAGTGAACATGCAACGGCGCTCTGTGCCTTGTGCGCGGACATCTGCAAGTCTTGTGGCGACGAGTGCGGGAAACACAAAATGCAACACTGTCAGGAATGCGCAAAAGCGTGTCTGCGGTGCGCGGACGAGTGTCGCAAGATGGCTGCCGTAGCCTGACTAGATGATCTCCATACAAAGGAATACGCGTGAACCACAATCTTGATTTCACCAGAATTGGTGGCGCCGTTCTTGTTGCGCTGGCAGCCGCACTGTTTCAGCCTTTGGCGCTGGCTCAAGCCGCGGCGGAAAGCAGCACCAGCGCAATGCCCGGCATGAGCGATCCTGCCGCCATGTCCGACGGAATGGACATGAAAAGCATGATGAAGGACATGAGTGACAAGATGTCCTCAATGCCGATGACGGGCAATCAGGATGTTGACTTTGCGCGGATGATGCGGGTGCATCACCAAGGCGCTATCGACATGGCTCAACCAGAACTGCGCAACGGACAACAGCCGGAGATGCGAAAGTTGGCTAAGAACATCATCGCAGCGCAGAAAAAAGAAATCGCGCTCATCGACAAATTTCTGGCTAAACATGGGGATGGCTTAAAAGCGGAACCTTCCAAGTAGGCAAGCGGATCGTACAAACCGCAACGGTGAACGAACAGCTTTTACAAGTGACTTCCCTTTCGCGTGTCACAGCGCACTGTGTTGCTATCACCCAATAGCTTGATAACGTGCGCGGTACCGGTCCCAAGAAACCGGTTCAAGCATAGCGCTTGTTGCGCAGGTCGTTTTCCATTTCCCTGGGTAGCGGCTGCAGCTTGCGGCCTATTGCAGTGCGACGCACCGGGGCGGAATGTTACTAATCATCAGGTGCAGTGATTACGGCGGAGGTAAGCATTCAACCTCTTTGTTTGAGCGGGCGGAGTGATGGTCAACGAACGCAGAGTTGGGTCGCTTCAACGAGCAACGCGCCGTTTGCAATAGATGTACTGCGCAGAGCGACAAGCGCCGGGATCAACCTTCCTCGCTCCAGCAGTAATTGTCTCTGGCGATCATGGCGCTTGAGGCACTCGGCCCCCAGGTGCCCGAGGCGTAAGGACGGGGGCCTGTAGCGTCGTTACTCCACGCGTCCAAAATCGGTTCGACCCAACGCCACGCTTCTTCCTGCTCGTCACTGCGCACAAACAGATTGAGTCGCCCGTCGATCACATCGAGCAGCAGTCGTTCATAGGCGCCTACGCGCTCGGCGCCAAAGCGCTTGTCAAAATCGAGATCCAGCTGCACCGGCGCGAGCGTGGGCGTACCTCTGCCGTGACGCTGATTAGCATTTTGCGCCAGCAAATGAAGTTCCAGCCCGTCCTTGGGTTGCAAGTTAATCACCAGCCGGTTGGCCACGTTGCAGTTGGTCAGGGGTAATTTGAAAATCGCATGAGGTGTGGGGCGAAAGTTCACTTCAATGTAGGCGTCACGGTTCGCCAGACGCTTGCCGGTGCGTATGTAAAAGGGTACTCCCGCCCAGCGCCAGTTGGAAATCTCGGTGCGCAGCGCCACAAACGTTTCCGTGGTGCTCTCCGGGTTCACGCCTTTTTCATCGCGGTAAGCAGGTAAAGCCTCGCCGTTGATGCTGCCGCCTCCGTATTGGCCGCGAATGACATGTTGACTCAGCGTTTCAGGTGTCCACGGTTTGAGTGAACGCAAGACCTTGAGCTTTTCGTCACGGATGGCATCGGCGTGGGAATTGATGGGTGGCTCCATGCCCATGGCGCACAACAGCTGCAATGCATGGTTTTGCACCATGTCCCGCAGGGCACCGGTACTGTCGTAAAAGGCACCCCGTTTTTCCACGCCCAACTCTTCCGCGATGGTAATTTGAATGTTCGCAATGTGCTCGCGCCGCCACAAAGGTTCAAACAACGAATTACCAAAACGCAGTGCAAACAGGTTTTGCACTGCGGGTTTGCCGAGGTAGTGGTCGATGCGGAATATTTGTTTTTCCGTTAGTACGCTGCGTACCGTTTCGTTGATGGCACGGTTCGAAGCCAGGTCGTGCCCGAGCGGCTTTTCGAGCACCACCCGGGTCTGGGGGCCGTTCAGGCCGCTGGCCCCAATCTGTTCACAAACCACAGTAAAGAGGCTGGGGGCCGTAGCAACATACATGACCACCACATCCGCGCGTCGCTGTTGCAGCTTGGCCGCCAGGCGGGCATAGTCGGCCGGGTTGGACAGATCCATGCGCAGGAAACCGAGCAGCGCTGAGAAGCGCGAAAACTCCTCTTCACTGGGGCGTTTATCCAGCTCGACTTGATCAAAGCGAGACTTGATGAGCGACCTGTACTGGTCGTCCGACAAATCGTCTCGTGCCACACCCACAATGCGCCCGTCTGAAGGCAGCGAGCCATGGCGAAAGGCCTGAAACAATGCGGGCATGATTTTTCGCCACGCCAGATCGCCCGTACCGCCAAACAAAATAAGATCAAAACTCATAGTGGAAAGCTGCCGCTGTAATTAAGTTTTCTATTCTATGGATGAATGGTACCCACACATCATCGGATGCACACCTCAAATGTGTTTTACGATGGGTTCTATCCTGATAAATTTTGCGCTTTTGCCAAGCGCTCACGCCATGAGTCAACTTGACGCTCTCAAAAAATTCACCACGGTGGTCGCAGATACCAGCGACTTCAAGCAGCTGGCGCAATTCCAGCCGCAAGACGCGACCACCAACCCCTCCTTGATTTTAAAGGCGGTGCAAAAAGCTGATTACCAGCCGTTGCTGAAAGACACGATGGGGCGATTCAAAGGAGGCGCGCTGGACGAAACGATGGACTGGTTGCTGGTGCGCTTTGGCTGCGAGATTTTGTCCATCATTCCCGGTCGTGTATCGACTGAAGTCGACGCGCGCCTGAGCTTTGACACCCACGCCACCTATCTGCGCGCCGAGCGCCTGATTGAGCTGTACCGGACCGAGGGCATTCACGTTGACCGAGTGCTGATCAAAGTGGCCGCAACCTGGGAGGGTATTCAGGCTGCGCAAAAGCTGGAGCAGCGCGGCATCCACACCAATTTGACCTTGCTATTTTCGTTCTGCCAGGCGGTCGCCTGCGGCCAGGCCAAAGTGCAGCTCGTGTCTCCGTTCGTCGGGCGTATTTACGACTGGTATAAAAAGTCGGCGGGTGTCGCCTGGGACGAGGCGGCAAATGCAGGGGCTAACGATCCCGGTGTTAAATCGGTGCACGAGATTTACCAGTACTACAAACACTTCGGGGTTGCCACCGAAATTATGGGCGCGAGTTTTCGGAACATCGGCCAAATTACGGCGCTGGCAGGCTGCGATCTGCTGACTATCAGCCCGGAACTGCTGGCGCAGTTAGCGGCATCCGAAGCGCCGCTGCCTCGCGCACTGGACGCGGGGGTCGCGAAAGCCCTCGACTTGCCCGAGGTAAGTTTCGACGAAGCGAGTTTCCGCTACGCACTGAACCAGGATGCCATGGCGACCGAGAAGCTGGCAGAAGGCATCCGCGCGTTCGGGGCCGACGCCGTCAAGCTTGAGCAGCTGATGTTGGCCGTATAGGGCGCGCCATGAACCGATTGCGTTGCGACCAAACCCCGGCGTGGACTGCCCTGCAAGCCTTCTTTGAGAAGGCAGGCAAAGATTTCGACTTGCGTGACGCGTTTGCCGCAGACCCGGCCCGTTTTGCTAATTTCAGCCAGGACGCGCCGCATGTTTTTGCTGACCTGTCCAAAAATCTGATCGACGCTGATTGTCAGGCGCTTTTGTTCGACCTTGCGCGGCAGTGCGGTCTTGAGCAGTATCGGGACGCCATGTTTTCCGGGGAGCCGATCAACCGCACCGAACGGCGTGCTGCGATGCACTTCTTATTAAGAAGCCCCCCTTTCGGCGAGGCGGCCCAGCAGCGGGGTGTTTTTGAAAAGAGGGCAGATGACTTGGCGCATGTACACGCCACGCTCGACGCCATGTTGGCCTACGCTGAGCAAGTGCGCGGCGATGACGCCATCACCGACATCGTGAACATCGGTATTGGAGGTTCAGATTTGGGGCCGCAAATGGCGGTGCTGGCGCTGAGTGAATTTGCCATAGTGGGAAAGCGCTTCCACTTTGTTTCGAACATTGATGGTCAGGAACTCGCTGGCGTTCTGGCCGCGCTGAAGCCTCAGAACACCTTGTTCCTGATTGCTTCCAAAACGTTCACAACCACCGAGACCATGACCAATGCCCACTCGGCGAGGGACTGGTTTGAGGCACAAGGCGGGAAAAATATAGGTCGGCATTTTGTTGCGCTGACGACCAACGTGGCGGCGGCCCATGACTTTGGTATCGGCACCACGTTCGGATTTTGGGATTGGGTGGGGGGCCGCTATTCTCTTTGGTCCGCCATTGGGTTGCCGATAGCCATTGCGATTGGTGCTGCGGGTTTTCGCGAATTTTTGGCGGGTGCCCACGCGATGGACGAGCACTTTCGCACGGCGGCGTTGGCACAAAACCTGCCGGTGCGTCTCGGCCTGATAGATGTCTGGTACCGTAACTTCCACGGTTTTACCAGCCGCAGCATTGCGCCTTACAGCAGTGCCTTGCGCCGCTTGCCAGCCTATTTGCAGCAGTTGGAGATGGAGAGCAATGGCAAACGCGTGGATCTGGATGGCAAGGCCTTGCCTTATGCCACCGCGCCGGTGCTGTGGGGCGAGCCCGGCACCAACGGGCAGCACGCCTACTTTCAGATGCTGCACCAGGGTACTTCAGTGGTGCCGGTGGAGTTTGTGGCGATAAAGCGAGGCGCAACCTATCCCCACGACTTGCCGGGGCATCACGAGAAGTTGCTGGCCAACGTCCTCGCGCAGGCGCAGGCCTTGATGCTGGGGAAAAAAGATGGCGGCGGCCACAAAGACTTCCCGGGCAACCGACCCAGTACTTTTCTCTTGCTTGAGCGGCTCTCGCCAGCCAGCCTCGGCGCACTGATTGCGCTACAGGAACACCGCGTATTTGTCAGCGGCGCGATCTGGGGAATCAACAGTTTTGATCAGTGGGGGGTTGAGCTTGGCAAGGTGCTGGCCAAGGACATCGAGCCGCGCTTAGCCAGTGGCGACGCAACTGGACTCGATGGTTCCACCGCTGGATTATTGCGGCGCCTACGGTGCGATCGGGAGATGCCACACGAAGGGCATTAGCGAACTTAACATTCGTTACTCCCATGAGGCGAGGTCCGCGCACCCAAGAACTGATGCCTTGGTCCGGTATGCTGTCTATTCATTGACTGCCTTAAGCGGCAATCTGGCGGTATTGCGAGAGTGAGTTCAAGCTCCGCATTTACCCTGTATTGCACGGAGATCATTGCCTCTATTATTTGATTTTTTAAACGAACGATCATTTTATTTTTCAACAGGGGACGGCAATGAAACAGTGGAAATGGGCAGCGACTACTGCAGTCTGTGCAGTTGTATTAGCCGCTTGCGGCGGCGGAGAGAGCAGTGTTTCCAGCAACAATGGCATCGGTTTTACCCAGCTGGTGAGCTTTGGCGACAGCCTGAGTGACGTTGGTACTTACAAGGTCGGCTCCGTTGCGGCGCTGGGCGGCGGCAAATGGACTGTCAACTCTGATACGGCCAAGAACTGGACCGAGCTGATCGCAGCCCTGTATGGATTGCCCACCCCCTGTCCCGCTCAGACGGGCCTATTTCCGTTAATTCCAGGTTTCACCGGAGCGCCGATCCAGAACTTTTCAAGCTGCCGCAACTACGCGCAAGGTAGTTCGCGCGTTACCAGTACCTATGGCCCGAACAGTACAGCGGTGCAGACTTTCGTATCGGCTGCCAACGGCGGGAGCACTGCTGGAGCCACGGCAGCGGCTTCAGCAGCGCCGCTAGGCCTGATGGCAGTTCCTCTCGTGACCCAGATGAGCACGCATCTGAGCAACGTAGGTGGCAGCTACAGCGGCAAGGAACTGGTCACCATCATGGCCGGCGGCAATGACGTCTTTATGAATCTCAATGGCGTGGCCAATGCTGCGACAGGCGGAGCTGCCGCCGTCGGTGCCGCCAAGCTTGCGGGCTGGTCGTCCACCGTGCAGACGGCAGTGGCAGCAGGAGGTACCGCTGCATCCGATGCAGCCGTAGCGGCTGCTGTCCAGGGCATGGCACAGGCCGCGACCGAGTTGACCGGTTACATCAAGACCCTCGTCGTTGCGAAAGGCGCCAAGTATGTAACGGTAGTGAATCTTCCCGACGTGAGCCAGTCTCCTTACGCGGCGGCGCAAAGCGTACAGATCCAGGGTTTGCTGAACACGATGGTGACGACGTTTAACGCCACCCTTCAGACCGGGCTTTCGGGGACCAGTGGCGTGATCATCCTGGACGCCTACTCCCAAGGCCGAGACCAAATCGCCCACCCCAGCCAGTATGGCCTGAGCAATGTCACCAGCGTCGCTTGTAGCACCACCTCGACGGCCAATCCGCTGGCGGGCAGCTCCTTGACCTGTACTACTGCGAGCACCGTTCCAGGGGACACCAGCAGATACCAGTTTGCCGACCAGGTACATTTCACGCCTTACGGCTACAAGCTGCTGGCCGAGTTCGTCACGCTGAAGCTGGTGGCCGCAAGCTGGAAATAAATTTAATTCCTACCGAGTAAAGCCTTCATAGGCAACTCCGTTTTCCGCTTTTAGCGGCAACTTGAGCGCACCCGGCCTACCCGGCACCCAAGCCACGGTCAACAGCAATACGCAATTGACGCACCCCCGACTCGTCAATGACAAGTTGACGGACCTTGCGGCCATCGGCGGTCCTCTGGGCCACGGTTCCAAGTGCCAGGTGAGCGGGGCGGGGGCTGGCGACAAATTCTAAATGTCCTCGCATCGGCACGGCTGACCGCGGGTCTCTGACGAAAAAAACCGCTGGGGGCTGCTTTTTTATGTCAAAGTGAAAAAGAGTAGGAAGTCGCATTGGTGTGAGGGCTTGAGCGGACAAAGAGAAAAGGCCGTGGTGCTTTCGCACCGCGGCCTTTTTCGGAAGCAGAAAAAAATGGGGAGTTGGCCACCGACTTTTTAAAAAAATCGGTGGCCGCCCCGTTTTTTTACATGCCCATATCGCCCATGCCACCCATACCGCCCATGCCACCCATACCGCCACCGCCAGCAGGTGCGTCGTCCTTTGCAGACTCGCACACCATGGCTTCAGTGGTCAGCATCAGCGATGCCACAGAGGCTGCGTTCTGCAGAGCCGTGCGGGTCACCTTCGTTGGGTCAAGAATACCCATTTCGATCATGTCGCCGTAGGTATCGTTGGCAGCGTTAAAGCCGTAGTTGCCCTTGCCGGCCAACACAGCGTTCACTACCACAGAGGCCTCGCCGCCTGCGTTGTACACAATCTCGCGCAATGGCGCTTCGATGGCGCGCAGCACCAGCTTGATACCAGCGTCCTGGTCAGCGTTTTCGCCTTTGATGACGCCAGCGGTTTGCTTGGCACGCAGCAGAGCAACGCCGCCACCAGCCACAATGCCTTCTTCCACAGCAGCGCGGGTCGCGTGCAGAGCGTCTTCAACGCGGGCTTTCTTCTCTTTCATTTCGACTTCGGTAGCAGCACCAACCTTGATCACCGCAACGCCGCCAGCCAGCTTGGCCACGCGCTCTTGCAGTTTTTCGCGGTCATAGTCGCTGGTTGCTTCTTCGATCTGCACACGCACTTGCTTGACGCGCGCTTCGATGTCAGCAGCAGCGCCGGAGCCGTCGATGATGATGGTGTTTTCTTTGCCCACTTCGATGCGCTTGGCCTGGCCGAGGTCAGCCAACGTCACTTTTTCGAGCGACATGCCAACTTCTTCAGCAATCACTTTGCCGCCGGTCAGGACAGCGATGTCTTCCAGCATGGCTTTGCGACGATCGCCGAAACCTGGTGCCTTGACAGCGACCACTTTCAGAATGCCGCGCAGAGTGTTGACCACCAGCGTTGCGAGGGCTTCGCCTTCGACATCTTCTGCAACGATCAGCAGCGGACGGCCAGCTTTTGCGACTTGTTCCAAGGTAGGCAGCAGGTCACGGATGTTGCTGACTTTCTTGTCGTAGAGCAGAACGAACGGGTTGTCCAGCAACGCGGACTGCTTTTCAGGGTTGTTGATGAAGTAAGGCGAGAGGTAGCCGCGGTCAAACTGCATGCCTTCGACTACGTCCAGTTCGCTTTCCAGCGACTTGCCGTCTTCAACGGTAATGACACCTTCTTTGCCGACTTTGTCCATGGCATCAGCAATGATCTTGCCAATGGTTTCGTCGCTGTTGGCGGAAATAGAGCCGACTTGTGCGATTTCCTTGGAGGTCGTGGTGGGCTTGGAAGCCTTTTTCAATTCTTCGGTCAACACGGCGACCGCTTTGTCGATGCCGCGTTTCAGGTCCATCGGGTTCATGCCGGCCGCGACGTATTTCATGCCTTCGTGAACGATGGCTTGTGCCAGCACGGTAGCCGTGGTGGTGCCGTCGCCAGCGATGTCAGACGTTTTGGAAGCAACTTCCTTGACCATCTGCGCACCCATGTTTTGCAGCTTGTCTTTGAGTTCGATTTCTTTAGCGACGGAGACACCGTCTTTGGTCACGGTGGGGGCGCCGAAAGAGCGCTCGAGCACCACGTTGCGGCCTTTGGGGCCCAGGGTTACTTTGACGGCGTTGGCCAGGATGTTGACACCCTCGACCATGCGTGCGCGGGCTTCGCCGCCGAAAATGACGTCTTTTGCTGCCATGTAAATTCTCCAGATTCAGTTAAAGGATTGGGAAAGCGCGAGAACTTACTTCTCGACGACCGCAAACAGATCTTCTTCTTTCATCACCAGAAGTTCGTCGCCATCGACTTTGACGGTCTGGCCGCTGTATTTGCCGAACAAAACGCGGTCGCCCACTTTCACGCCCATGGCGCTGATTTCGCCTTTGTCATTTTTCTTGCCTGGGCCTACAGCCAATACTTCGCCTTGATCAGGCTTTTCAGCGGCGCTGTCAGGAATAACAATGCCAGAGGCAGTTTTGGTTTCGTTTTCTACGCGTTTGACGATCACGCGGTCGTGCAAAGGACGAAGTTTCATGAGAGCTCCTTGTTTAAAAACAATGGGTTTTGGGAATCAAAAAGCACCAATAAAAAATTGATGCTCAATAACTTGATGGTTTTGAAGGGTTTTTTGGCACTCCATACCACCGAGTGCTAATCATATGGGGGTTTTACCCAATTTTCAAGAGAGCTCAATGCGAAGGGGTGGAATTGGTGCCGAATGTCCTTGATGGATTCGCTGCTGCGGCAAGTGACGACGCTTCGCATTCGTGCGAAATGGCCACTTTCAAAAACTGCATTCTCGATGCCACCGCCGTGATCGTGGGCGATGGGCGGGCTGGATGCGTACGTCACTCCGCGTTGCTGCCGCCGATTTAATCAGTAGCACCGAATGCCGAACACTGGTGTGGGCTGGCGAATCACGAAGCCTGGTCCGCTAAAGCTAACGGTGCTGGTCGAATTGGCCTCTGCGACGACACATCAACGCACCAGTCGGCGCAAAACGTCTGGACTGTAAGCGCGGGCTGATCGTGGTGTAAGCGCGCATCCCTTTCTGGCCTGCCGTTACCCGGAGTCCGTGCCGGTGGCAATTTTTCATTGCATACAGCGGGCACTTAAAAAAACGTCTGTCTTTCAGAACCGTCGCCGCGTTGTTGGAGAACAGACTTCAGCCGGCTGCCCAATCCTGTAAGAAATTCAGAAAGCATTAATGGCGCACAGCGCTGCGGTCCTGATTGGTATTCTTCTCATTGCAGGTTTCTGTTATGCCCTGATGGCAGGACGGCGAGGCTTTTGGACATCGAGAGGCGTGTCAAACACCGCCTCCGCGATACCTGCCAGCGATGCGTTTGCCGCGTTCACCTCGGTACGCTACTTCAGCGGCCTGGATGCCCTTCTGGCGATCAGCGTTATCGGAATCATTTGGACCCACCTGAGCGGCGAGCACAGCGTGCATCTGCTCAACCGGGGCAATATGGGCGTGGACCTTTTCTTCGCCATCAGCGGCTTTCTGGTGACAACGCTGCTGCTGCGCGAGTACCGGCAAAACGGTCGTATCTTGCTGCGAAATTTCTACATCCGCAGAACCTTGCGAATCTTCCCTCTGTACTAGCCGTGCTGGCGCTGTATTGCGTGCTGGTCTTCCTGACCTTGAGGGAAACGCCCAAGGCGAGCGAGTTCTGGCACAACCTTCCAACGTTCGCCAGCTACACATCCAATTGGTTTGTGAATGCAGAAAATGGCGCAGACCATGGGGTCACGTTCTACCTTGCCTGGTCGCTGGCGACCGAGGAGCAGTTCTACCTTTTCTGGCCTTCGCTGATGGTCTTGCTGTTGTGGAAGTTCAAAAAGGACTGGATTCTCGTCCTTGCGGCCGTGGTGCTGATTGGCATGAAGGTGGTCGCTGTTGCGTACGATGGCGAAATCCTGCTCGCGACCGTGATTGCGAGCCTTGCACCGGCGATCCTGTTCGGCGCTGCGTTCGCGGTTTTGCTCAACAAGCGCTCGGCTTTCAACACCTTGTATCCGGTTCTCGGCAACAAACTCATGGCGCCTGCCACTGTTTTGCTGCTCTTGGTGATGCTGCAGTTGGAGGCTCACTGGCTGCTGACGCGCTTCGTGATTGCCGTGTTGGTCACCAGTGTTTGCATCCGCGAGGATACTTACCTGCACTCTCTTTTAAGATGGCGGCCAGCAGTTTTTGTGGGCACGATCAGCTATGGTATTTATCTTATGCACATGCTGGCAGCGAACGTCGTGCGCAAGGTGCTCGGTCACTCCTTTGGAATCGATGTGTTCGTGGCAACAGCGTTGCTGGTGACCGTTCTCGCCTACCTCAGTTTCCGCTACTTCGAAACTCCCCTCCTCAGCTTGAAGAACCGGTTCGGCGCGCAACGGCGTGATGCGGAGGCTGCCGCCCCCGCTTAGCCAGTGCTACCGAAAACCGGTGATCATTTGGATTACCGGGAATTCCGAACGACCATGCGCGCGATTGAACCGCTGGTCTTGGTCAGTCAAAGCCGGCAAGGCTGGTCAAACTGGCCTATCGATTGCGCTCTTATGCTTGCACGCGATAGTTGAGCATCATTCCGCCGTCCCCATGTTCCAGGTTATGGCAATGGAACAAGTAGGTCTGACTGCCTGGGTAGTCGTGAGTGAAGTCAATCGCAATTCGCACCGTTTCACCCGGCCACACCAGCACAGTGTCTTTCCAGCCAAGGTCGCTTACCGTACGACCCTTTCCGAAGCGCGCCAAAGCGGACACTTGCGGCGGGCTATTCAGGCGCTCGATCACTTGGAAAGAAAATCCGTGCAGGTGCATGGGGTGGGGCATCCCTAGCTTCGGATTGCTGATGCTCCAAACTTCGACCGCACCACGCTTCACGTTGAACGCGATGTCGTGCATGCCGAAGCTACGTCCGTTAATCAGAAACTTCATGTCTTTCAGGGACAGTTTGATCTGGCGCTGCGCTGCGCCAACAAGTGGAATCGGCTTGACTTGGGACAGGGTTGCGGGCAGCGTGGTAAGGACCGGTTTTCCGGGCATGACCGAGAGTTTCAAAATGTTGAATTCCGCACCCATCGCCAGTCGCGACGTGCTTTCGCCCATGCCTGACATGCCCGGCATACTGACGGTGCCTTCGTTTTCCATAGGATCGAACGCCAGACTTTTCAGGAACAGGTCGGTACCGGGCTCTCCTTGCCCCGCGTCAAAAAGCACATCGAGGCGTTCTCCTGGAGAAATAAAAGCCTCAGTCACTTTTTCAGGCCGCTCAATCAGGCCCCCATCGGTTCCGATCACCGTGAAATTCAGCCGTGTAGCGTCAGGTGAATTTCCTTTGCTGAAGGCGAGTCGATAAATGCGTGCGTTCGACCCATTCAAGATTCGCAGGCGATAACTGCGTTGGGTGACGACCTGAACGGCGTTGGGCGTCAGGTTGGCAAGAACGACGTCACCCAGCCAGCCCATCATCGACTCCTGGGCGTTAGGCTGGTATAACAGCTTTCCTTCTTTGTCGAACTGTTTGTCTTGTATGACTAGAGGCAGGTCGGTTTCTCCGATCCGCAGATCGAGAGCCTTGGCAAGGCTGCGCTGATCTTTGTCGTCCACCAGGAAGAAACTTGCTAAACCCTGGTAAGCCTGCCGGGCAGTCAGGCCGTGTGCGTGCGTGTGATACCAATAGGTGCCACCGCGATTGGGCACCGTGAAGTCGTATTCGAAGCGACCGCCCGGGGCGATGGTGCTGCCAGGATGGCCGTCCATGGCCGCTGGCGTATGCAGGCCATGCCAGTGAATGATGGTTGGCTCAGTCAGCGCGTTGTCGAGACTGGCTGTAAAACGCGCACCGCTCTCAAGCCGCAAGATGGGATTCTGATAGGCCTTGCCAGCGTGCTCGGTCTGATACAACAGGAACGGTGATTCGTGGCCGGGCAGGATGGAGAAGCTCGCCGCAGTGGCACGAATTTTCAGTGGCCCGGTGACATCCAATATCCCAAATGGCCCACTGGTCCCGGGGATGAATAACTTGTTCTGAAAGTTTTCCGCCGCGACGGGATCGAAGGGATAGTGGCGAAACGGCTTGGCGGCCAACTCCTTGGAGTAGCCGGCACCAGAATACATCAAGGCTGCTGCGCCCACGAACTGGAATAACTGTCTTCTTTTCAACATAATGAGTTCCTTTTTTCAATTCAATTTCTTCACTAATTCGGTGCGAGCCGGTAGCCACTAAAAATGACCTACGGCGCGAACGAATGAAATGCTACAGAGTCTGCTGCACCGCGTAGACCGATGCGACGATTCGGTTCAGCGCCCATGACCGGCAGATGCAGTGAGTCTGCGAAGTATCCGGCGCTAGACGCGGACTTATTGCCAAGCGGTCAGTGCGCTTGCCAAAAGTCCTGAAGGCCGACGATCAAATAGTGAGCCGCAAAAAGCGGATGAAGAGGGGTGGTTCCGATCTGGTCGGACTATCGAGTACCTGCGGCTGGCTCTCCCGAGTGAGCGCGGGAATCCGCAATCCCGTCAAGAAAAGCACGGGAACGAAATCAAAACCTGCAGTGTCGCCCAACTGGTGCGGGGCCTTGGCCACGGTGGTCTGCTCTGCCGCGCAAAAACTCAAACAGACTGGGGTGTCTGGCGACATCGGGTGGACATCGGCGTTGCGGTGATCTTGTAAAGACACCGGTACAGAAAGACCCTGCCGCCCCTGACCCTGACCCTGAACTTGAGCGAGCAGACAGGCATTCGCCACTCCAATTCCCAAAGTCATTAACCAGACGATCAGCATCGCGACAGCGGTGTACCGGGAGCGTCGAAAGTTAAAAAAAGACTTCATATTGTTTTGAAACGAACAGGGAATGGGGTGTCGGGGCCTGCTGCAAATTCTAGAAGTGATGATGACACAAGTATTGATATGGATTAAGTTTCTAAGCAATCGCCTCAGCGAAGGTTGCTGATTTCTTTAGTGGGACCATCCCCAAA
This sequence comes from Polaromonas sp., assembly GCF_012927485.1. GTDB lineage: Bacteria > Pseudomonadota > Gammaproteobacteria > Burkholderiales > Burkholderiaceae_C > Polaromonas. Next base: position 239,609 of record NZ_JABBPC010000036.1, read on the forward strand.
GGTTTTCCATAAGAACGGTCGGGGAGCGAAATTCAGGTCATGAATCAAGTTGTGATTCCAGGCGCCCCGCTTTCACTGAACACGTAGCTTTCGAAAATCACCTGTGACTGAAAGCTGGCCTTCCACAGCGGTATATGGAGCGCCGTCACGCTGTTTTTGGCCTTCAAATTTAGCCAAAAAAACAAACACTTAAAACGACTACCGAGGGTCTTCCCGAGGTCGGGTGCGTACTGGCGCGTGAATTGCATTTCAGCATCAGAGTGGCCTGTGCAGGCGATGGACCACCACGGTTGCACGCGCAATGAGTACTACGAGTACAAAGCCAGCGCTGAAAAACCGTCCGATCTCGGCTGCATGATGGAGAACATGGGTTGCAAAGGAACCCAAGTGCACGCCGACTGCAACACCCGGTTATGGAACGGGGAGGGCTCCTGCACCCGCGGCGGCTATGCCTGCATCGCCTGCACCGAGCCGGGTTTCCAGGAACCGGGTCATCCCTTCCACGACACACCGAAGTTCGCCGGTATTCCGATTGGCCTGCCGACCGACATGCCCAAGGCCTGGTTTGTGGCCCTGGCGTCACTGTCCAAATCCGCTACGCCCCGGCGTGTCAAGCTCAACGCCGTGGCCGACCACCTGGTCGTCGCACCGGTCGCCCGTAAAACCCGATTGAAATGACGCGCGTGCCATGACCCGTTTAATCGTTGGCCCGTTCAACCGGGTGGAGGGCGACCTCGAAGTGACGCTAGACATCGACGCAGGACGAGTCACGGCGGCCCACGTCAATGCACCGATGTACCGGGGTTTCGAGCAGATTTTGCAAGGCAAAAATCCGCATGATGCGCTGGTGTATGTGCCGCGCATCTGCGGCATCTGTTCGGTGTCTCAGTCGGTGGCCTGCGCGCGCGCCCTGGCCAGCGTGGGCGGCATCGAGATGCCGCCTAATGGCCAACACGTGACCAATGTGATTCTGGCCACCGAAAACCTGGCCGACCACCTAACCCATTTCTATCTTTTTTTTATGCCGGACTTCACGCGTCCGGTGTATGCGCAGCAGTCCTGGCATACCGAGGCAGTGCGCCGCTTCGCCGCGCAGACGGGTGAGCAGACGCGCGCGGCCATCGCCACCCGTCAGCGCTGGTTCACGCTGTTGGGCACGCTGGCGGGCAAGTGGCCGCATACACAGAGCATTGAGCCGGGTGGCTCGACGCGGGCGATCGACGTCGCCGAGCGCATCCGCCTGTTGGCCAAGGTACGCGAATTCCGGGGCTTTCTGGAGCGCCAGTTATTCGCCGCGCCACTCGAGCAAATCACTGCGCTTTCCAGTGAAGAGGCGCTGTGGGCCTGGCATGCAAAAGATCCCTTGGGCGGTGATTTCCGGCTCTTTTTAAGTATGGTGCAGGACACCGGACTGGCCAGCCTGGGTACAGGACCTGGCCGCTACCTGAGTTTTGGGGCTTATCCGCAGCCGCAGGGCGGCTTCGAGTTTGGCAGTGGCGTGTGGCACGCGCGCACCGGCGCACTGGCGCGCCTTGATGAGCGGGGCATCCGTGAAGACGCCACCTGCGCCTGGCTGTCCGATGCCGCCGGGCCACGGCATCCACTTGAAGGCATCACGCTGCCGGATGCCAACAAGTCCGGGGCCTACACCTGGAACAAGGCGCCGCGCCTGGCGGGCGAGGTGATTGAGACTGGCGCGATAGCGCGCCAACTGGCGGCGGCGAACCCGCTGGTGCTTGATGCGGTGGGTCGCCATGGCGGCACGGTTTACACGCGGGTACTGGCGCGCCTGCTGGAGCTCGCACGCGTGGTACCCATGATGGAGCATCGGCTGCAACAACTGCGGCCCAATCAGGCCTACTGCGTGCCAACCCCACCCTTCACGGAAGGCGTTGGCGTGGGCTTGAGCGAGGCGGCACGCGGCAGCCTGGGCCACTGGGTGGTGGCCAGCCGGGGCCGCATTGCCAACTACCAGATCGTGGCGCCCACCACCTGGAACTTCTCACCGCGCGATGCCGCTGGCACGCCCGGTGCACTCGAGCAAGCACTGGTTGACGCGCCAGTGCGGAATGGGGAAATCACCCCGGTGGCGGTGCAGCACATCGTGCGCTCCTTCGATCCCTGCATGGTGTGTACCGTGCATTGATTAAGGCTTGTTCAAATCATGCTTGAGCCTTCCTCTACGAATATGCCCGCGCCGCGCCCCCAGGGCCTGGTAAGTCTGATGCCGCGCGGCCCGATGGACGGGGTGGACGAGTCCACCTGGATCGACGTGATCCAGAAAATGGACGAGGTGTACTCGCAGCTGATCCATGACGAAATCGAACTTGAGAATAAAAACACCGAACTCGAGCAGTCACAGCAATTTATCTTCAGCGTGCTCTCGGCCATGTCGGACGTGCTGCTGGTTTGCAATGAACGCGGCGTGATCGAGGAAACCAATGCCGCACTGTGCGAACTGGTGGGCCGCAGCGACGCCGAACTGCGCGGCACTTCGATATATGACCTGTTGGCCGATAGCCCGAGTACAGACCGCGCGCGAACCGTGCTGGACAACATCAACCCGCCGCGCCGCGGTGAAGGGCTGGAGCTGAACTTGCTGGATGCGCAGCGCCTGAGTGTGCCGGTGGATGCCAACTGCACCCCGCGCGTGGCCGCCAACGGACGCCGGGTGGGTACCGTGTTCGTGGCCCGTCCCACGGCCGAGATCAAGCGCGCTTACCATGAACTGCGTGCCGCGCACGAAGCACTGAAACGCGCACAGCAGCAGTTGCTGCACTCTGAAAAAATGGCCTCGCTGGGCCGGTTGGTGGCCGGCGTTGCGCACGAGCTCAACAACCCGATCAGCTTTGTCTTGGGCAATGTGCATGCACTGAGCCGCTACTGTGAACGCCTGAGCCACTATCTGGCAGCCGTGCATGCCGGCGAACCCGCCAAGCAGCTAGAGGCGCTGCGTGGCAAATTACGCATCGATCATCTGCTAGGTGATCTGCCCTCGCTGATTGAAGGCACGCTCGAAGGCGCCCAGCGCACGGCAGACATCGTCAATGGCCTCAAGCGGTTCTCGGCCATGGACCCGGAAGCTCGCGCGCCCGTCAATTTGAACCAGGTGATTGAGCGCGCCATCCATTGGGTGCGCAAGGGCGTTGCGCCGAACTTTGAAGTGCATTGGCAAGCGGGGGCGCCTTGTACCGTGACGGGCAGCGCCGGCCAGTTGCAGCAGGTGCTGATGAATCTGCTGCAAAACGCGCTCGACGCGGCTACGGGCATTGGCCGGACGCCCCCGGAGGTGTGGATCGACATGGACGTGAATAGCGCTCGCCTGCAGTTGCGCCTGCGTGACAACGGGCCTGGCATTGCGCCGGAACACCTTTCGCACCTCTTCGATCCGTTTTTTACCACCAAACCAGTCGGCAAGGGCACCGGCCTGGGCTTGTCCATCAGCTACGGCATCGTGGAGCAACACGGTGGCACTTTGAGTGTGCACAACCATCCTGACGGTGGGGCGGAGTTTTTATTGGAACTGGCGCTGGCGCAGACGCCGCCCGAGACCGTGATCCACCCTCTGAAGTCCTGAAAGACCTTGTTCCTGCGCACCGTTGGCGGCAAGGCCGCTTTCGCCTGACGCTGAAACCCTTCCGCCCGGCATACAAGCGGTGACCGCGACAGTGCGGGAGACGAATGGCCCCCGCACTGCCAAAACCATTTGGGTCGTGCTCGCTTACAGGCCCGCCGCTACGCGCAGCGCTGCCGCCCTGTCAGTACGCTCCCAAGTGAACTCGGGTTCGTCGCGGCCGAAGTGACCGTAGGCCGCGGTTTTTTCGTAGATGGGGCGCAGCAGATCCAGCATCAGGATGATCCCTTTCGGACGAAGGTCAAAGTGTTCGTTGACCAGGGCTGAAAGTTTCTCGTCAGAGATCACGCCAGTGCCTTCGGTATACACCGTCACGTTCATGGGTTTCGCCACGCCAATGGCATACGCCACCTGGATCTGGCATTGCTTGGCCAGACCGGCTGCAACGATGTTTTTGGCGACATAACGTGCGGCGTAAGCGGCTGAGCGGTCCACCTTGCTGGGGTCTTTGCCACTGAACGCGCCGCCGCCGTGCGGGCACGCGCCACCGTAGGTGTCCACAATGATCTTGCGCCCCGTGAGGCCGCAGTCGCCCTGTGGGCCGCCGATGACGAAGCGGCCGGTCGGGTTGACCAGGTAACGGGTATTTTTCAGCCATTCCTTGGGCAGTACCGGCTTGATGATCTCTTCGATAATGGCTTCAATGAACGACGCCTTCATCTTTTGCGCGGTCTCGCTCTGGTCGGGGCTGTGCTGGGTGGACAGCACCACGGTGTCGATGCTGTGAGGCTTGCCATCGACATAGCGCATCGTGACCTGGCTCTTGGCATCAGGGCGCAGAAACGGCAGGCGGCCGTCTTTGCGCAATTGAGCCTGGCGCTCGACCAGGCGGTGCGCGTAGTAAATGGGGGCGGGCATCAGCTCAGGCGTTTCGTCGCAGGCGTAGCCGAACATCAGGCCTTGGTCGCCCGCGCCCGTGTTCAGGTGGTCGTCGCTGGCGTGGTCCACGCCCTGGGCAATGTCGTTGGACTGCTTGTCGTAGGCTACCAGCACAGCGCAGCCTTTGTAATCAATGCCGTATTCGGTGTTGTCATAGCCGATGCGCTTGATCGTGTCGCGGGCGACCTGGATGTAGTCGACGTGCGCGTTCGTGGTTATTTCGCCCGCCAGCACCACCAGCCCGGTGTTTGTCAGGGTTTCTGCAGCGACCCGCGAGAGCGGATCCTGTTTGAAAATCGCGTCGAGGATTGCGTCGGAAATCTGGTCAGCCACCTTGTCGGGATGACCTTCAGAGACGGATTCGGAAGTAAAGAGAAAATCATTTGCCATTGCGTACACTCCATAAGTTTGTTGGCGCGTTGCCAGCTGAAGTGCTTCGGCGAACGCTTTAGCAGTTTGGTTTAATGTCGCCCTGCAAGTTGTTCAGTAACTCGGCGACAGCCAGAATTATAAGACGCCCTCGTTGCTGCCCCATTTCCTTTTGTTTTTAAACACCCCTCCGATGCTCTGGTTATTTCGTTTTTTCTCCCTGTGGCCGCTGGCCGTTTTGCACGCGGTGGGCGGAGGGTTGGGCTGGTTGGTTTGGGCCTTGAGCCCGTCGTACCGGGCGCAATTTCGAGCCCATGTCACGCAGGCGGGGCTGCCGTTTGAGGTCGCCCGGCCTGCTATCGCCGAGGCCGGGCGTTTTGTCGCCGAACTGCCCAAGCTGTGGCTGCGGCCCAGCGCGCAGTCGTGCTTGTCCAATGTTCAGCTGGAAGGTCGCTCGCATGCCGAGCAGGCTTTTGCGACAGGTCGTGGCGTGATTTTCTTTGGCGCCCACTGCGGCAGTTTTGAACTGGGACCGCAAGCGCTGGCCGAGGTTTATGGACCCATCACCGCGATCTATCGGCCAGCCCGCAAAGCCTGGCTGGCCGAACTGGAGCGGCTTGCCCGCAACCGCCAGAATTTGACCGTGGTGCCGGCCAGTCTCAGTGGCATCCGCCTGATGCACAAGACCCTTAAGGCTAACCGTGCCGTCGCCATGTTGACCGACCAGGTGCCGCCGGAGGGTCTGGGGGTCTGGGCGCCTTTTTTTGGCCGACCGGCCTACACCATGACGCTGGCGGCCCGGCTGGCATTGCAAAGCGGCGCAAGCTTGCTGCCTGTGAGCTGTGAACGCCTGCCTCGTGGGAGGGGGTATTTGTTGAAAATTTGGCCGGCGGTGGCAGGCCTTGAAGTCGCTGAAAAAGCCGATGTGCTGCCGGTCGTAACAATCATTAACCAAGCGATTGAGGCGATTGTGTTGAGCCAGCCCGGCCAATATTTGTGGGGCTACGCGCGCTACAAGACACCCCGCAAGGAACCCCGTTGATGTCTCGTCCGCCAGCCAATTATTTCAGTGCTTTCGCCACCCGAGCCGGCATCGCGCTCATGCAGGGGCTGGCTGTCTTGCCGCTGTCCTGGCTCCGCGCTTTGGGCACTGGCTTGGGTTGGACCCTGTATGCCCTCGTGAAGTCACGGCGGCGGGTAGTAGAAATCAATTTTGCCGTGTGTTTTCCCGAGCGTTCAGCGGCCGAACGGCGCCAGCTTACGCAACAGATGTTTATCTATTTTGCGCAAGCCTGGCTGGATCGGGCCTGGTTGTGGCATGCGCCCAAAAGCTGGGTACAGCGCCGCGTACATCTGACTGGCGCCGTGCACGAACTGACCGGCACTGGACCAACGGTGATTTTTCTGCCGCATTTTGTCGGGCTCGATGCGGCTTGGGCAGGTGTGGCGCTAATGTTGCCCCGGCTATCGACCACGATTTACACCGATCAGTCGAACAAGCTGGTCGATGAATGGATATTGCGGGGGCGACAGCGCTTTGGCCATCTGCGCTTGTTTGGGCGGGTGGACGGCGTCAAACCGATCGTGGCGGCGCTGCGTGAAGGGCAGCCCTTGTATTTGCTGCCCGACATGGACTTTGGCCCCGAAGATTCGGTGTTTGTGCCGTTCTACGGCATCCCGACTGCGACCGTGCCGTCGCTGTCGCGCTTTGCCAGGCTGGGCCGGGCCAAGGTGGTGCCGCTGTTACCCCGCATTACGGCGGCGGGCTACGAGGTGCAGGTATTGCCTGCCTGGGATAATTTTCCCAGTGATGATCCGCTGCTGGACACGGCACTGATGAACGCTCGTCTGCAGCAGTACATCGACACCATGCCGGCGCAATACTACTGGGTGCACAAACGCTTCAAGACCCGGCCCGATGGAGAGCGCTCGTTGTATTGAGCAGTTCTTTGGGATTGGTTTATTCAGCGCAGGAATTGTTGTAGATAACGAGCTACCAGCTCGGGTTGTTCATGCACGATCCAGTGCGTGGCGCCCTCTACCCGGTGCAGGGTCATTTCGGGTACGAACTGGTCCAGCCCGTCGAGCAGTGCAGGGGGCAAGGCGGTGTCTCCCATCGCCCAGATCACCAGCGTGGGAAGGTGGATTTCGAGCATCGCCTGGGGAATCGTCACCGCCGCTGCGGCTGGATCGTTGTGCGGCGGGCCGGGACGGGGCGGGCGCAGCGGTGAGGCTCTGTAGTAATTACAGGGGCCCGTCAAGCCTTGAGTCCATACCGCCCGGTAGCGCGCCTTGACCGCTTCGGTCAGCCAGGCGTGTGGCCCTTCCACCGCGCCCATTTGGGTAAAAAATTCCCAGAGTCGCCGGAAGTCGTTCTCGGCGAGAAGGGCTTCCGCGTCGGGGCGGATCAGGAAATTCATGTACGCGCTGGCGGCCTGCTGTGTGGGTGAGTGCTGCAGTTCGCGGAGGAAAGTACCGGGATGCGGCGAGTTGATGATGGCCAGCTTTTTCATGCAGTCGGGTTGCGCCGCCGCGAGGTTCCAGGCCACCGCCCCACCCCAGTCGTGCGCAATCAGACATTCGATCTGACCGCCCTCCAGGTCAATCAGTGCTGCAATGTCTTTCACCAGTTGTTTGGGCCGGTAAGCGGCGACATCGCTTGGCGCACTCGACTGCTCAAAGCCGCGCAGGTTAGGCGCAACACAACGAAAGCCGCCGTTTTCGGGTTGAGAAAAATACGTCATCAGGCCGTCCCAGACAAAGGCGGCTTCCGGAAAACCGTGCAAAAACAGCAGCACCGGCCTCCCTCTGGCCCCAACGGTACGGCATGACAGGGTGATGCCATGCGGCAATACTTGCGAACTGGTTTCAATCATGGGGCTACGCTTTCATGGCTTTTTACAGGGCGATGCAAAAGCTAAAGCCACTTTTTGTAAACTGACTTTGGTCGACCGGCGCCGGCCGCGTTTTTCGGCCCAGCGGGCTTCAAAGTTCGGTCGGTGACTCCGGCGCAACGGCTTCGGCGTCTGGCACTGCTTTGGGTTTTTTCACTGGCTTTTCGGCTGGATGCGCCCAGTCCCACAAGTGTTGGGCGACTTCTTCCACGCCTTGGCGCTTCAACGCCGAGAAGAGTTTGACATCCCCGCCGCCGGCTTGTAGTCGCACAATGGACAGGGCCTTCGCCCCTTCGGTCTTGTTAAGTTTGTCAGATTTGGTTAACAGCACCAAAAATTTAAGGCCCTCAGCGACCCGAGGCCGGATCACGTCAAGCAGCACTTCGTCGAGTTCTGTGAGGCCCAAGCGAGGGTCGCACAGCAACACCACCGCCTTGAGGTTATCGCGGGTTTGCAGGTAGTTCCCCATCACTTGTTGCCAGCGGTACTTAGCCTCTTTAGGCACTGCTGCATAGCCATAACCGGGCAAGTCGGCCAGCATCGCGTCGGTCACGCCTTGCTTGCCCAAACTGAACAGGTTGATACTTTGCGTGCGGCCCGGTGTTTTTGAGGCAAAGGCCAGCCGGTGTTGCTGCGTCAGCGTGTTGATGCAGGTCGATTTCCCGGCGTTGGATCGGCCTACGAAGGCGATCTCGGGAACCTCTAGCCGGGGTAGGTGTTTCAGTTCGGGCGCTGTGGTCAGGAATTTTGCCGTGTGAAGCCAACCCATGGCGATTTTGGGGTCGGGGCGGGAAGAAGGTATAGAGGCGGATGAGGTCATGGTGGGGCGCTCGCTGGAGGTCGGTTGCAGGCGGTGGCGTGCGGTGAAGAGGGCGTCAGTCAGCGGGTCGTGGTCGGTGAGCGGCTACCGCGGCAAGTTCCGGATAATCAGAATCGCCTCTAAGCATTGTAAAATCACAGAGTTCAAAGTATTGTGCGCCAACCAATTAAAACCTCGATATGAAGCTGTTCGCTACTTCCCTACTGGCCGTTTTGCTGGCCGTGTCTGCCGTATCTTCATTTGCCGCCGCCGCGGAGCCCGCCAAGGTTGCTAAACCTGATCTGGTCAAAGGCGAGGCCAGCTTTACGGCTGTTTGCGTGAGCTGCCACGGCGCTGACGGCAACTCGACCACGCCCGCCTATCCCAAGTTGGCCCAGCAACACCCTGAGTATCTGGTCAAGCAATTGCAGGAATTCAAAGCCGGCAAGCGCCAAAACGCCATCATGCTAGGCTTTGCGTCGACGCTTTCCGAAGAGGACATGAGAAATGTTGCCTATTGGGTCACGTCGAAAAAGGCCAGTCCTGGTTTTGCCAAAGACAAAGAGCTGTCGGCCCTCGGCGAGCGTATCTACCGCGGGGGGGTGGCTGATCGACAGATTCCCGCTTGTGCGGGATGCCACAGTCCGAACGGCGCTGGCATTCCGGCGCAGTATCCTCGTTTGAGTGGCCAGCATGCGGACTATGTCACCACGCAACTGACTTCTTTTCGCGATGGCATCCGCAACAATAGCCTGCAAATGACGCAGGTTGCTTCCAAGCTCAATGACCGCGAGATCCGCGCTTTGGCCGACTACATTGCGGGCTTGCGTTGAGCGAATGGGTTTACGGGTGACGTAAGCCCTTTTCTCAGAAATTATGCATAGATCGTTTGCAGTATTGAACCTAAGCCTCCAAAGTCGATCTCATCGAAGCGGGCCTTTCTGATAAAAGTCCGCTTTTTTTGTTTTTGCTGATTTTTCTTCCGTCGGCTCGCTCCGCTTGGTGTGCCGCTGACGCCTTTTGAACCGACATCAGAACCAACTTTCCGCATGACAGTTTCCACCCAAGGCATGAAAGTCAACTGGGGTTCCCGCACTCTCCGGGCGTCCGTGGAGTTGCTGTCGTCGATGCGATTTTCCATTTCGCTGTTGACGGTCATCTGCATTGCGTCCGTCATCGGAACGGTGCTCAAGCAACAAGAGCCGCTGAGCAACTATGTGAACCAGTTCGGACCGTTCTGGGCGCAGGTTTTCAACCTGACCAGCTTGAACACCATCTACAGCGCCTGGTGGTTTTTGCTGATTCTGACCTTTCTTGTTATCAGCACCAGTCTTTGCATTGCACGCAACGCGCCCAAAATTCTGATTGACCTGAGCCAGCTGAAGGAAAACGTCCGCGAACAAAGCCTCAAGGCGTTTGGCCACCGTGCTGAGGGGGCCCTTGCGGAGTTGCCTGAAGTAGCGGCCCGCCGTATTGGTCAAACGCTGGTGCAAAGCGGCTGGAAGGTCAAACTGCAGCAAAGAAATACCGGCTGGATGGTGGCCGCCAAAAAGGGCACCGCTAACAAGTTGGGCTACATCGCGGCACACAGCGCAATTGTGCTGATCTGCGTGGGGGGTCTGCTTGATGGCGACATGATGGTGCGCGCGCAAATGTGGTTGGGGGGGAAATCTATCTACACCGGCGGCGGACTGATTTCCGATGTACCTTCCCAGCATCGGCTGAGTGACAGCAACCCAACGTTTCGCGCGAATCTTCTGGTCGCCGAGGGAACGCAATCCGGGACTGCCATTCTGAACCAGCCCGGCGGTGTGCTCCTGCAGGAACTGCCGTTTTCGATTGAACTGAAAAAATTCATCGTCGAGTATTACTCCACCGGCATGCCCAAGCTGTTTGCAAGCGACATCATCATTCATGACAAGGAGACTGGCGACAAGGTCCCGGTGCGGGTGGAGGTCAATCACCCTGCCAAGTACAAGGGCGTCGAAATATACCAGTCCAGCTTTGACGACGGTGGTTCCAGTGTCACGCTCAAGGCGATACCGATGGCTGCGGCGAGCAAGCCGTTCGAAATTCAGGGCACGATTGGCGGTTCCAGCAGCCTGACGAGTGGCGCAGAAAAACTGACGCTTGAATATACGGCGCTGCGCGTCATTAATGTCGAAAACTTCGCTGCTGGGGGCAACCAGGGCAGCGGCTCGGGTACGGATGTGCGTAAAGTCGATTTGCGCCAGGCTATCGACACCCGCTTGGGTGCAGCCAATAAAACCGTCACGCAAAAAGAGCTCCGCAATGTCGGCCCAAGCGTGCGCTACAAGTTGCGCGATGCGGCCGGTCAAGCCCGTGAGTTTCAAAACTATATGCTACCCGTCAAGGTGGATGAAGGCTTGGACAGCCCGGCGGTGTTTTTGATGGGTGTGAGAGAAACGCCGGCCGATGCCTTTCAGTACCTGCGGATTCCCGTCGACGCGGAAGGCAGTATGGAAACCTTTGTACGCCTCCGCGCCGCGTTGGCTGACCCCGCGCAGCGCGAACTCGCTGTCAACCGATATGCCAGTCAAGCTATTGGCCCTGACCGCCCCGAACTGATTCCGCAGCTCGCCGCCTCCGCATCGCGTGCGCTGGCACTGTTTGCAGGTAGCGGAGCCCCCGGCCCGTCATCGGGCAATGTAAAGACAGCGGCCGGGTTAGAGGCTATCTCTAACTTTATGGAAGCCAACGTCCCGGAAGCCGAGCGCAACCGTGCTGGCGAGATGCTGGTTCGTATTCTTAATGGCGGGCTGTTTGAGCTCACACAGATGACGCGAGAGCAAAGCGGCCTGAAGCCGCTGCCACAGGACGAGAAAACCCGGGCTTTCATGTCGCAGATGGTTCTCAGCCTGTCCGACGCCCCCCATTATCCGGCGCCGATGGCCTTTGAGCTCAAAGATTTCACACAAGTGCAGGCCAGTGTGTTCCAGGTGGCACGGGCGCCGGGCAAAACGGTTGTCTACCTGGGCTGTGGCTTTCTGATATTGGGGATATTTGCCATGCTGTACGTGCGCGAGCGGCGTGTTTGGGTCTGGCTGGCACCCCGTCAGACCGACTTTACTGCCGAATCTGGAAATCCCATTGCGGTGGGCGGGCATCCAGTGTCAGAATCTACCGCAAGCAGCTACGCGACCATGGCCTTGTCCACCAATCGTAAAACCATGGACGGTGATAAAGAGTTTGAGATGTTGAAAACGAAACTGTTGCAGGCACCTTTATGAATACTACAAGTATCAACACCACCACGTTGTCGGCCGGAAGACACAGCACCACGCTGAGTCTGAACGAGGGCTATTTCTCCAAGCGCAGCCCGCTGGACTGGATGTTTGCCGCGCTGGTCGTGGGGGGCTTTCTTTACGCTTTTGCCCGCTACAGCACGTTTATGGATGTGTACGAAAAGGGCATCCTGATGGCGGCCATTCCGGCGACGATTGCCATGGGTTGGTTCTGGCGCCCTCTGCGGGTGCTGATGCTGGTCGTCACCGGCTTTGCGTTGCTTGGTATTGCCTCCTACCAGGGCGATCTGGCACGGGCAGAACAGGTGTTTTGGCTGAAGTATTTTCTGTCCAGTCAATCCGCGATTTTGTGGATGAGCATGCTCTTCTTCATGAGTACTATTTTTTATTGGCTCGGCATGTTCGCTGGACGTGAAGGTTCAGGCCAGAGTGCGGTGCTGGAGTCCCTGGGTTCGAAAATCGCCTGGGTAGCGGTGGGCATGGCGCTGATTGGCACGCTGGTGCGCTGGTATGAAAGTTACCTCATTGGTGCCGACGTCGGGCATATTCCGGTCAGTAATCTGTATGAAGTGTTTGTGCTGTTTTGCTGGATGACGGCAGCGTTCTATCTTTACTTCGAGGAAAAGTACCACACCCGTGCGCTGGGTGCTTTCGTCATGCTGGTGGTGAGCGCCGCAGTTGGATTTTTACTGTGGTACACCATCGTGCGCGAAGCCCATCAAATCCAGCCGCTGGTACCGGCCCTTAAAAGCTGGTGGATGAAGCTGCACGTGCCTGCCAATTTCATTGGCTACGGTATGTTTTCGCTGGCGTCCATGGTGTCACTCGCTTACCTGGTCAAACAGCAGGCGACTGAAACCCGCTGGTACAAGCTCACGCCGTTGTGGTTGCTGGGCGTCGTGTTGTGTTTTGTTCCGATTGTTTTCCGTAAATCGCCTGCCGACGTGGGCGGCGGCAACTATTGGGTGGGCTATCTGGTCGTGGCCGGTTTGATCGCTTCCCTGATTTTGTTGGGCCGCAAGCGTATTGCTGCTCGCCTGCCGAGCTTTGAAGTGCTTGACGATGTGATGTACAAGGCGATTGCAGTCGGTTTTGCCTTCTTTACGATTGCCACTGTGCTCGGTGCGCTCTGGGCGGCCGAGGCTTGGGGGGGGTACTGGAGCTGGGATCCCAAGGAAACCTGGGCATTGATTGTCTGGCTTAACTACGCCGCCTGGCTGCACATGCGGCTTATGAAGGGGTTGCGGGGGACTGTCGCCGCATGGTGGGCGCTGGCCGGGGTGGCGGTGACCTCATTTGCGTTTTTGGGAGTCAATATGTTTCTGTCAGGTTTACACAGTTACGGAACCTTGTAGGCGTGAGGTGACTCCAGGTAATTGAATCCGTGTAAGAAATGGTCGCGTATTAAGACTAGCCATTATTTCCCTTCAAGGACCGTTCATGCTCATCAGGACCACCGCCAGCTCGTTTGATTCCCCGGTTTCCAGCGAAATAACGCCTCAGGACATTTATCATGCCCGCCGCGACCTGATGAAGCTAGTGGCTACGGGTGCCGCTGGGGTAACGCTGGCAAGCTGGGCGGGGCGCCGAGCCTTCGCTCAAACGATTCAAAAGCCAGGTAAGCTGGCGGTACTGCCTGCTGGAAAATCAGCGGTTGCCGGCGCAATGACCCTGGAAAAAATCACCGATTACAAAGACGCCACGAGCTATAACAACTACTACGAGTTTGGTACTGACAAGGCAGATCCGGCTAAAAATGCGCATACGCTGGTAACAAAGCCCTGGTCGGTCGTCGTGGAAGGTTTGGTCAAGCAACCAAAAACCTACACGCTCGAAGACCTGATCAAGCTCAGCCCTCAGGAAGAGCGTATCTATCGCCACCGCTGCGTAGAGGGCTGGTCCATGGTGATCCCCTGGGTCGGTTATTCGTTGGCTGAATTGATCAAAAAAGTTGAGCCGCTGGGGAGCGCAAAATATGTCGAGTTCGTTACCCTTGCCGACCCTAAAACCATGCCCTTTGTCGGCTCGCGCGTGCTGGACTGGCCTTATGTCGAGGCACTGCGCCTCGACGAGGCGATGAACCCCTTGGCCCTGCTGGCGTTCGGCATGTATGGGGAAGTGCTGCCGAATCAGAATGGCGCGCCTGTGCGTCTGGTGGTTCCGTGGAAATACGGTTTCAAAAGCGGAAAAAGTATCGTCAAGATCAGGTTCACCGACAAGGAGCCCCGAACCGCTTGGAACAAGGCCGCCGCGCAGGAATATGGTTTTTATTCCAACGTCAATCCGACTGTGGACCATCCGCGCTGGAGTCAGGCCACTGAGCGGAGGATTGGTGAAGACGGTTTGTTTGCGAAAAAGCGTAAAACCCTGATGTTCAATGGTTACGAAGCGCAAGTCGGCCAGTTGTACGCCGGCATGGACCTCAAGAAGTTGTTCTGATGCTCTCGCGTCAAAAGCTATTGCTGCACCCCGCGGCAAAGGCGACTCTCTTCGTTCTTTGCCTACTGCCTTTTGCGTGGTTGTTTTACAGGGCACTGAGCAACCAGCTAGGGGCCAATCCCGCAGAGGCGTTAATTCGCGCCATGGGCGACTGGACACTGCGGTTTATTTGCATTGTGCTGGCCGTGACCCCTCTTAGAGTCATCAGCAGCACGCCGGCGCTGGCGCGCTTTCGCCGCATGCTGGGTCTTTTCGCGTATTTTTATGCCTTCGTTCACCTACTGAGCTACAGTTGGTTTGACATGGGCCTGGATGTTTCCGATATTGCCAAAGATATCGGTAAACGGCCTTTCATCCTCGTAGGCTTTACCGCGTTTGTGCTGCTCACGCCTTTGGCGGCTACTTCGTTTAATGCCGCTATCAAGGCCATGGGTGCCAAACGCTGGCAAATGCTGCACAAGCTGGTGTACCTGATTGCCGGCCTTGGGTTGTTGCATTTTTTCTGGATGCGTGCAGGCAAGAACAATTTTGCTGAAGTGTTTGTCTATGCAGCGATCATCGTTTTTTTGCTGGGCTGGCGGGTGCAGCAGTTTTTAAAAAGGAAGATGCCGCAGCGGTCGTACGCCGGTCGAACCAAGCTATCTTAATAATGGTTTATTGATTGTCAGGGTGGGCCGGGTGTGGCGCTCTATGGGCTGTCAGGAGTCCACTAGGCGCTCCTGCTGCATCTGTTCCTGTACGGTTTCCCTTCGGCGAATCAAATGGCTTTTGCAGCCGTCTACCAATATCTCAGCGGCTCGGTTGCGGGTGTTGTAGTTGCTGGCCATGCTCATGCAATAGGCACCCGCCGACAATACGGCCAAATGGTCACCCGCTGCGACACTCAGGGCGCGCTCGTGGCCAATCCAGTCTCCGCTTTCACACACCGGGCCCACAACGTCGTAAGTGGCCTCCGTGGCCCCTGTTGCCCCTATGCCCGGCAATGCAACGGGGACGATGGCGTGGAAAGCTTGGTATAAGGCCGGGCGCGGCAAGTCGTTCATGGCCGCGTCAATAATGCAGAAATTTTTCTGCTCGCCGAACTTTAGGTAGAGCACCTCAGTGAGGCAAACACCGGCATTGCCCACCAGTGAACGGCCAGGCTCGATCATTAGTTTTTTCGCGCCGAATCCGCGTGCATCCAATTTGGTTAGCAACTGCTGCCAAAGCGCGTCCGCCGCTGGCGGAGTGTCGTGGTTGTAATTGATGCCCAGTCCACCGCCAAAGTCGATGTGCTCAAGCGGGATACCTGCGGCTTCAATGGAAACTACCAGATCAAGAATTCGGTCCATCGCGTCGAGATAGGGGGTGGCATCGGTGATTTGTGAACCGATATGGCAGTCGATTCCGATGACCTTGAGTCCTTTCAGGGAAGCCGCGTGCTGGTAAACGCGCAACGCATCTTCGTGGGCAACACCGAATTTATTGTCTTTTAAGCCGGTCGAGATATAGGGATGCGTTTTGGGATCAACATTGGGATTGACCCGAATGCTCACTGGTGCGAGTAGATTCATCGCAACCGCAACGCTCGAAAGTGCATCCAGCTCACCCTCGCTTTCAACATTGAAGCAGCCAATGCCCGCCGCCAGTGCGTGCTGCATTTCGGCACGGGTTTTACCGACGCCGGAAAAAATAATTTTTTGGGCATCTCCGCCTGCCGCTAGCACGCGGTCAAGTTCGCCGCCCGAAACAATATCAAAGCCGCACCCGGCCTGGGCAAACACTTGCAGCACGCCCAACGAGGAATTAGCCTTCATGGCGTAGCAGATTTGCGCACGGCGTCCTGCGAAACCGCGTTGATAAGCCGCCAGGGCTGACAGCATGGCGGCCTTCGAATACACGAAAAGAGGTGTGCCATGCTCTCTGATCAGCTTTGAGAGCGTTACGTCTTCGAGGTGAAGCGACTCATTTCGATAAGCTAAAAATGGGTGACCTGGAAGCGCTGCAGGTGCGGCTTGGGTGACTAAATCACTCATTTTGTAGCCGATGCGGGAGAAAGAGGTACAAGCACCGCAGGTATCGCGGTGGGCAGTGACGCGGGCTGCACGCTGGGCGGTACCCGTATGAAAAGTGGACCTTTCTGGCCGCAACCGACCAGCGTTACAGCAACCGCCACGACGGCAAAAAGGCTGTGCCTGGAAATAGCAGCCTGGAGCCGATCTAAAATTTGAAGTAAGAAAACCATGATGGAATTGTAATGACTGACCTTGACTACCAAGACTTGGCGGAGAACGTGCTGAAGGCCATTGAACTCGCCTGTGACCGCATTAATGATGAGACCGATGTGGACCTTGACAACCAGCGGACCGGCAGCATGATCACGCTGACCTTCCAGAATCAGAGTCAGATCATTATTAACCTGCAAAAACCGCTTCAGGAAATCTGGATGGCGGCCAAAGCGGGCGGATTTCACTACCGATTCGTTGGCAATCAATGGGCGGACACAAAGGACTCGCGCGAGTTTTTTGCCAACTTATCGATCTACGCCAGCGAACAGGCAGGCCAAGCCCTGGTGTTCAAGGCATCGGCTTGAATAGCGGGTAGATCGAAAACACCTTGCTTCTCGCGGGGAGCCGGTAATGGCCCCGCTTGGCCCCTGATTAGTTCTTGAAAAGATCCAGTATTCGTTTCTTTTCGTCCGAAGGTGGCAGCACCTGAATGCCGCCAGCGGGCGGGCCCGCGTTGGCAGACCCCGCATCTTGCTGTGTCCCTACGCTAGTTACCCCGGCGCCCTTGGCATACTCGTTGTAGTACCACTCGCCGCCTACATTCACCACGCCTTCAGGCGGTGGATATTCGGTAACCGGTACCCCTTTGAGGGCGTATTCCATGAAGTTGATCCAGATGGGCAAGCTCAGGCCGCCACCCGTCTCCCGATCGCCAAGCTTTTTGGGGGTGTCGTACCCCATCCAGACCGCAGCCGCGAGCGTCGGCTGAAAACCCACAAACCAAGTGTCTATCGAGTCGTTGGTCGTACCGGTTTTTCCGAAAATATCAGGACGCTTGAGCATCGCCTGCGCTTTGGCTGCCGTGCCCGATCGTGCTACTTCTTGTAACAAACTGTCCATGATAAAGGCGTTGCGCGGGTCAATACCCCTCGCTGATTCATTCAAAACAGGCGGTTTGGTCTCGAGTAAAACTTTGCCTCGTTGATCGGTAATTTTCGTGATCAGATAGGGATTGACCCGAAAGCCCCCGTTCGCAAAGACGGAATATCCCGTGACCATTTGCATCGGCGTGACCGAGCCGGCGCCCAGCGCCATGGTGAGGTAAGCGGGGTGTTTTTCTGCCTCAAAACCAAAATGTGTGATCCATTCCTGCGCGTACTTGGGACCGATTGCCTGAAGAATACGGATGGAAATCATGTTCTTTGATTTCTTCAGACCAGTTCGCAAGGTCATAGGGCCCTCGAAATTTCCATCGTAATTTTTGGGCTCCCAAGGTTGGCCGCCCGTAACGCCTGCATCGAAAAACAAGGGCGCGTCATTCACAACCGTGGCTGGAGTGAAGCCTTTCTCAAGCGCTGCCGAATAGATAAAAGGTTTGAAGCTGGACCCTGGCTGGCGCCAAGCTTGGGTCACGTGGTTGAATTTGCTCTTCTGAAAATCAAACCCGCCGACCAGCGCGCGGACGGATCCATCCCGCGGATCCAAGGCCACAAAAGCGCCTTCAACTTCGGGAAGCTGGGTAATTTCCCACGTATTTTTCACGGTTTTCACCACCCGGATCAGGGCGCCACGGCGGATCTTGATGTTGGGTCCGGCTTTGTCAGCCAAGCCAGACTGCGCGGGCTTCAGGCCTTCGCCTGTGATTGCAACTGTCTCGCTGTTCTGGCGCATCGCAAAAATTCGCTTGGGATTGGCCTCTAGCACCACGGCAGACATGATGTCGCCGTTGTCGGGGTTGTCGGTCAACGCTTCGTCAATTGCATCCTGCGTCTCTTGAGGGTTGGCTGGAAGGTCGATGAATTTTTCAGGTCCTCGGTAAATTTGCCGGCGCTCGTAATCCATGATGCCTTTGCGCAAGGCCTTGTAAGCCACTGCCTGGTCGGTGGCGATCAAGGTCGTGTAAACATTGAGTCCTCGGGTATAGCTTTCTTCACCGTACTGGTTGTATACCAGCTGGCGCACTGTTTCCGCCACGTATTCGGCATGTATGCGGCCGGTGTCGGACCCGGTTTTGACATGGAGTTCTTCCTCCTTGGCGGTCTTGGCTTGATCGGCTGTGATGAAGCCGTTTTGTTCCATACGCTCAATGATGTAGAGCTGGCGGGCGCGGGCCCGGGTGGGGTTGATGATGGGGTTGTAGGCCGAAGGTGCTTTCGGAAGGCCAGCCAGCATGGCCGCTTCCGCAATTGAAATATTCTTGAGCGGTTTGCCAAAGTAGGCCTCTGAAGCGGCAGCAAAGCCGTAGGCCCGGTTGCCCAGAAAAATCTGATTCATGTAGATCTCAAGAATCTGGTCTTTGGTCAGTAAATGCTCCAGCTTGAAGGTCAGCAGGATTTCATAAATTTTTCGGGTATAGCTTTTTTCGGCTGACAGGTACACGTTTCGGGCTACCTGCATGGTGATCGTAGAGGCCCCCTGGCTCTTTGCGCGCCCCAGATTGGCAAAGCCTGCACGTATCACGCCAAGATAGTCCACGCCTCCATGCGAGAAGAAGCGCGCGTCCTCGATAGCCAGTACAGCGTCTTTCATGACTTGAGGAATATCCTTGATCGGGGTGAAATTCCGACGCTCTTCGCCAAACTCGCCGATCACGACGCCGTCTGCAGAATAGACACGCAGTGGCAACTTGGGTCGGTAGTCTGATAAATCTGAGATATCTGGCAGATTTGGGTAGGCGACCGATAGGGCAATGGCGATGAACAAGAGGAGTCCGGCAATGCCCGCCAGGACCAAACCCGCACTCCATATGGAAAGTTTGATCAACCAGCGCTGCCAGGAAGGGTTTGAAGAGGTCGGCTTCACCGGGCGGGGGGTTGGATTTGAAGAGGAGGGCGTAGAGGGCATGTAGACAATCGTAAAGTCGCGTGATCATTATAAAAACCCCGGAAACCCGGAGGTATCAGGCGCCTTCCAAAACGCCACACTGTTACGTTTACAGACAGTGCTTTGACCTGACTTGCATTGACAGAGGCGTCAAAACCGTCTGCTTTTGACAACGGTGGCGACCCAGGAAGCAGGAAAAATCCTTACAGCACAAAGAGCTTACTGCTACTATTCAACCGATTTATTAAGTATGCAGGGCTACATATTAGCCGTCATTTGGGGACCGCCTTGATCTCTGTGGGATCGTTATTCAACCGTCAGCAGCCCGCGTTGCTGGGTCTTGACATCAGTTCTTCCGGCGTCAAGCTGGTGGAGTTGAGCCATGACAGCGCAGGCAATTTGGTGCTGGAGCGATGTGCAATGGAGCCGCTGGAGCCCGGCTGGATCACGGATGGAAATGTCGAAAAATTCGACGAGGTGGCAGACGCCGTGCGCCGTTTGGTCAAAAAGAGCGGGGCCCGCACCAAGAACGTGGCGATGGCGCTGCCGGCCTCGGCGGTGATTAGCAAAAAAATCATTTTGCCGGGTGGCCTGAGTGACGCCGAACTAGAAACTCAGGTCGAGTCTGAGGCCAACCAATATATTCCCTTCTCTCTCGATGAGGTCAGCCTGGATTTTTGTGTGGTGGGTCCCAGCGCTATGTCCAGCGGCGACGTCGAAGTGCTGATTGCCGCTTCGCGCAAGGAAAAAGTGCAGGACCGACAAGGTCTTGCGGAGGCTGCCGGGCTTAAACCCGTAATAATGGATGTGGAGTCTTACGCTTCGCGCCTTGCAACCGCACGCCTGATTGCAAATCTGCCTGACAAGGGCGTCGGCGCCATGATTGCGCTGTTTGAAGTGGGCGCTTTGACCACCAGCATGCAGGTGCTCAGGAATGATGACGTGTTGTACGAGCGCGACCAAGCCTTTGGTGGGGCGCAACTGACGCAGTTGATTGTTCGCCAGTACGGGTTTTCGCCCGAAGAAGCGGAGGCTAAAAAGCGCAGCGGTGATTTGCCTGAAGATTATGGATTGAGCGTGTTGAAGCCGTTCGTGGAGAGTCTGGCTCAAGAAATTGGCCGAGCGCTACAGTTCTTTTTCACGAGTACGCCGCATAACAAGATTGATTACGTGATGCTTGCCGGCGGCTCCTCTGCCTTGGCTGGACTGACCGATTCCGTGACGCAGCAGACCTCATTCGCCTGCTCGCTGATTAATCCTTTTGAAGGCATGGAACTGGGATCTGGCGTGCGGGAAAAGAAAATGCGGCGTGAGTCGTCGTCGTATTTAACCTCCTGCGGACTGGCTTTGCGGAGGTTTTTGCAGTGATTCTGATCAATCTGCTCCCGCACCGGGAAGCTGCGCGCAAGAAGAGGCGGGAAGTATTTCATGCAACGCTTGGTTTAGCTGCACTGGCAGGCGTTCTGATTTGCGGCGCAGTCTATTCCTGGTACCTGACTGAAATCGAAAGCCAGCAGGGAAAGAATACTTTCCTCAAATCTGAAATTTCCCGCCTGGATGGGCAGATCAAGGACATTTCAACTTTGCAAGCAGAGATCGCTGGGCTGAGGGCGCGCCAAAATGCGGTGGAAGAATTGCAGGGAAACCGCAATATGCCTGTGCATTTGCTCAACGAACTAGTCAAGCAATTGCCCGACGGGGTATATATAAATAGTATGAGGCAGGATAACCAGACTGTCCTGATCACGGGGGTTGCGCAATCCAACGAGCGGGTTTCCGAACTGTTGCGAAATTTTTCCAATAACAGCCCTTGGTTGACCAAGCCCGAACTGGTTGAAATCACCGCCAGTATTGTTACCCTGAGCCAGCGCGATCAGCGGCGGGTGTCCAATTTCACCATGCGGGTGGGGCTCAAACGGGCCAGTGATCCAACGCCTGTCAATTCCGCCAACTTAAGTTCAGCGCCAGCGTCTGCCGCATCTGCGTCATCCAAGACATGACGCGGTTTGAATAAGACTGATCATGGTAAAAACTTTAAAACTCCCTATCAATTTCGCCGATATTCAAAGTGATTTGAAGGCACAGTTCACCGGTCTTGATTGGAAAGATCCGCCTTCATTGCCGGCTTTGCCGCGTTATCTTCTATGCGTTGCGGTCACGCTGGTTGTTGTGGTTGCGCTCTGGTTTCTTGGGTTGGAATCGTCAGAAAAAGAGTTGACTGCAGAGAAAACAAAAGAAGTTGAACTGAGAGAAGACTATAAAAAGAAGCTTACGCAGGCGGTTAATCTGGACGCGCTGAAGAAACAGCGAGAACAAGTCCAGCAGTATGTTACCCAGCTCGAAAAACAATTGCCCAGCAAGGCTGAAATGGATGCACTGCTTTCTGATATTAACCAAGCCGGTCTGGGCCGCAGCCTGCAGTTCGAGTTGTTTCGACCTGGACAGGTAAGTGTTAAAGAGTATTACGCCGAGTTGCCGATTACGGTCCGTGTAACCGGCCGTTATCACGATATTGGAGCTTTCGCTGCCGATATTGCCAATCTCTCGCGCATCGTGACCCTGAATAATCTGAGTATTACGCCGGTCAAAGATGGCGTCTTGTCCATGGACACCACTGCAAAAACATTTCGATATTTGGACAAAGAAGAAGTCGCTTTGCAGCGTAAGAGCGCTCCCGGCAATGGAGCTAAAAAATGAGACTTTTAAAGTATGCGCTGGCTGGTAGCTTGACGCTGGTCTTATTCGGAATCGTCGGTTGCGGTGCTTCGGGGCAGGAAGAGTTGCAGCAATGGATGGCGGAACAACGCGATGCAACCAAACCTCGGACGGAACCCCTGCAGGAGCCTACCAAGTTCTCGCCGCAAGTGTATGACCAGGAGCGTTCAGTCGAGCCTTTTAGCAGCCAGAAACTTGCACAAGCCTTGAAGCGCGACTCCAATCGGGTTACTGCCAACGCCGCTTTGATAACGCCGGAGCTAAGCCGACGCAAAGAGCCGCTCGAAGCATCCCCGCTGGATGCCATTGTCATGGTGGGCAGCCTGATTAAAGCCGGCCAGCCTGTGGCACTTGTTCGTGTCGACAACTTGATTTATCAGGTTCGAGCGGGTAATTATCTTGGACAGAACTATGGTCGTATAGACAAGGTGACCGAAACGAGTCTTGCTTTGCGCGAAATTGTTCAGGACGCTTCTGGTGAATGGATAGAGAGAACAGCGACTTTGCAGCTTATAGAGGGATCAAAATGAACAAGCAGACATGGACATTAGGGGCGAAGGCGACGCGAGGTAGTCTGCTGAGTTTGGTTGGACGTGTGTTGCTCTCTGTTGCACTCAGCGTGATATTGTTCGCGCACACTCCGCCACTTGAGGCGCAAACGCACAATGCGATCCAGGCTGTTTCTGGCTCGGTTCAGGGAAGTTCGGAAATTATTCGAATCGATTTTGCCGAACCCTTGGCGACTGCGCCTACCGGGTTTAGTATCCAGACTCCTGCGCGCATTGCTCTTGATTTTCCCGGCGTTAGTAATTCAATGGGTCGTTCCGCTGTTGATTTGAACCTTGGAAATTTGCGTTCGGTGAATGTAGTTCAAGCAGGTGAGCGAACCCGAGTGGTGCTCAGCCTCAAGGCGTCTACTCCGTACAAAGCTGAGATTCAAGGCAAGACGCTGCTAATTATCTTGGACTCTCCCACCATTGCAGTACCTTCTGCTGCAACTACGCCGATTTTTGCCGAGAGCCGCAACCGCGACACCCTTCCGCTCAAAGACATTGACTTCCGCCGGGGGACAGACAATTCAGGACGAATTGTGGTCGGACTGGCCAATAATGAGGTTGGCGTTGACATTCGCCAACAAGGCCAAACATTAGTGGTCGAATTTCTGAAAACTGCGTTGCCCGAGGGATTACGACGTCGCCTGGATGTTACTGATTTCGGGACGCCTGTCCAAACAGTCACTACTTTCCAAGTCGGCGACAAGGTGCGCATGGTCATCGAGCCTAAAGGTTTGTGGGAACACAGCGCGTATCAAAGTGATAACCAATTTGTTTTGGAAGTGCGTCCACAAAAAGTCGATTCGGAAAAACTGACTCAAGGTGTGGGTTATAACGGGGAAAAACTGTCGCTCAATTTTCAGAATATTGAAATTCGTTCTCTTTTACAAGTTATTGCGGATTTTACAAACTTCAATATTGTGACTTCAGATACGGTTGCCGGTGCCGTAACCCTGCGTTTGAAGGATGTCCCCTGGGACCAGGCACTGGATATTATCTTGCAGGCCAAGGGCTTGGGAATGCGCAAGGTAGGCAATGTGTTGTTAATAGCGCCCAAGGATGAACTGGCAGCTAAAGACAAGCTCGATTTAGAATCTAGAAATGCCATTCAGAGCCTGGAGCAAGTGCGGACGCAGGACTTTAAGCTGAACTATGCCAAGGCTTCGGATGTCGCTGCCGGACTGTTGGGCACGGGGGGAGCAGGCACCACCAAAATATTATCACCTCGCGGCAGCGTTATATCGGAGTCACGTACCAACCAGTTATTTGTCACAGATATTCCGACCAAGCTGGAGCAAGTTCAAAGTTTGATTGCGAAGTTGGATATTCCCGTACGTCAGGTTTTGATTGAGTCGCGTATTGTCGAAGCGTCAGACTCTTTCGGAAAATCGCTCGGGGTCCGGCTGGGCGGCCGACCTTTCAATACGACCAGCAACGTTATGGTTGGCAGCACTTACATTGCACCCAGCGTTCCAACGGGAACAGCGCCTAAACTCGGGCTTAATATAGGCACCTATGCAGGAGACTTTGTCAATCTGCCAACGGCGGGACAAAGCGGTTTTCCAGCAGCCACCTTCGCAGTGTCACTTTTCAACTCGTCATTGACACGCCTTTTGAACCTTGAAATCTCCGCGATGGAGGCAGATGGTCAAGGCAAGATTGTTTCAAGCCCCAGGATTGTGACCGCCGACCAAGTGAAAGCGGTGATCGAGCAGGGCACAGAGTTGCCCTACCAGCAGTCGACTTCCAGCGGCGCTACGTCGGTATCTTTTCGGAAAGCTAACCTGAAGCTTGAAGTGACACCTCAGATTACGCCGGAAGGAAATGTTATTTTGAATGTTGATGTTACCAAGGATAGCGTGGGGCAAGCTACTACTGCCGGGTTCGCCATCAACACCAAACACATACAAACGCAGGTTCTTGTGGATAACGGAGGCACGGTGGTGATCGGCGGAATTTTTGAACAAACAGATCGAGTAGATGAAGCCAAGGTACCGTTTCTGGGCGATCTGCCGGGAGTCGGTATTTTGTTTAAAACAAAAACCCGCACGGCCAACAAGTCTGAACTGCTGGTGTTCATTACGCCGAAAGTACTCGCCGGCGGAGCAACGCCGCGATAGTTCGAGTCATGTAAATTAATAGCGGGATCGCCCCTCGGTGAGGATTTTGATGTGGTGCTGTAGCCGGCAGATCTTCCGGTCCGGTGCCACAGCGCCCTACTTCAGGAAATCTTTGCTTCGTGCAGGTACTAACGTTAGCGGCACATCCTATCCAAGTGAATCCAAGCTTCTTGAAAATTTCATGCGTGGGTCTTCCGGGTTCTGGAAAGTCGACGGTTGGCAGGCACCTTGCCAAAAGGTTGGGTTTGGAGTTCATCGACTCGGACCACGTGATAGAACAGCGTACGGGATGCTCCGTTCGCGTTTTTTTCCAACGTGAAGGCGAGGCTTCTTTTCGTGATCTTGAACAATTGGTCATTGATGAGTTGACCCAAGGCCTTCCATGTGTTCTTTCGAGCGGTGGGGGCGCTGTTTTGCGGCTCGCGAACCGCGAGCGTCTTCGGCAGCGTACGCACGTCATTTACCTTCACTCTTTGCCGGAAGAGATTTTTCGCCGGTTGCGACATGACCAGAGCCGACCCTTGCTTCAGGTGCCAGATCCGCTCGCCAGGCTTCGTGATCTTTACCACGCACGCGACCCGCTCTACCGCGAGACCGCTCATTTCGTGATTGAAACCGGTCGACCATCGGTTGCAACCCTGGTCAACATGATCGTCATGCAACTCGAACTGGCTGGCGTCATTCGGGCACCATAGCGTGCGCCACATCGCAGTGGCGGACGGCCTACTGCAACAAAACCGGACAGGTAAAAAAAACTGACGAGTGCCTCTACACTTGCCGTTATGCAAGCAAATTCTTCTTCCGAAGCGGTCCAGGTACACATCAGTCTGGCTGAACGTAGCTATCCAATTTTGATTGGTTCCAAGCTGCTTGGTTGCGCGCTCACCTACGAAAACCTGCCTGCCGCCGCGACAGCTCTGGTGGTGTCCAACACGACCGTAGCTCCGCTGTATGCGGAGCCGCTGATGCAAGCGCTGCAGGCGCGTTATGGCCGGGTGTTGCTGGTCACGTTGCCGGATGGGGAGATTTACAAGGACTGGGCCACCCTTCAGTTGATCTTTGACGCTTTGTTGGAAAGCGGTTGTGACCGCAAAACCGTACTTTTTGCATTAGGCGGTGGTGTCGTCGGCGATATGACGGGTTTTGCTGCAGCAAGTTACATGCGTGGCGTGCCATTTGTGCAGATACCCACGACGCTTCTGGCTCAAGTGGACTCATCCGTAGGCGGCAAAACGGGTATCAACCATCCGTTGGGGAAAAACATGATCGGAGCGTTTTACCAGCCTCTCTTGGTGGTGTGTGACCTTGATGTGTTGACGACGCTGCCGCCCCGTGAACTGAGTGCCGGCTTGGCAGAGGTGATTAAATATGGGCCGATCGCCGATATGCTGTTTTTCGAATGGATCGAAGCCCACCTTGATGCGCTGCTGGCGAAAGAGCCGACCGCACTCTCGCACGCCATACAACGCAGTTGTGAGATCAAAGCCCGGGTAGTGAGTCAGGATGAGCGCGAGTCTGGCTTGCGGGCGATTTTGAATTTTGGCCATACCTTTGGGCACGCGATCGAATCTGGCATGGGGTATGGAAATTGGCTGCACGGCGAAGGCGTGGGCTGCGGCATGGTGATGGCGGCGCACCTGTCGCAGCAATTGGGTTTGGTTGATAGCCGGTTTGTCGAGCGCTTAACCAGCCTTATCCGGCGAGCCGGGTTGCCGGTGAAGGGACCGGTACTTTCGACGACTGACAATGCCGGTCGCTACCTCGAACTCATGCGCATCGATAAAAAATCCGAGGCGGGAGAGATTCGGTTTGTGCTGATTGAGGGACCTGGTAAGGCTTCAGTGCGCACTGCGCCCGATGCGCTGGTGCGCAAAGTGATCGACGCATGCTGTGCGTAGTCAACGGTCCGAATTCCCATCAACGCGCGATTGAAACATTAGCTAATTGTGGACACGGCGATGGGACTGCAGTTGTTTTTCGTATTTAATTTATGACTTGGGCACCCGCTGCATGTGATCCCGCGTTGTCGCGCGGTCGACGTTATCCTGAAGCCCCAGCGCCGACGCGGTCCGACTTCCAGCGGGATCGCGACCGAATTGTGCACTCCACGGCTTTTCGCCGTTTAGTCTACAAAACTCAGGTATTTTTGAACCATGAAGGCGACCTGTTCCGCACTCGCCTGACTCATTCGCTGGAGGTTGCGCAACTGGGGCGCTCAATTGCCCGCACTCTTCAGCTAAATGAAGACTTGGTTGAAGCGATTGCCCTGGCGCACGATCTAGGCCACACGCCCTTCGGGCACGCGGGGCAGGATGCCTTGAATGCGTGCCTGAGAGCTCACAATCCTGCCAGCGCGGGTTTTGAACACAATTTGCAAAGTCTACGCGTCGTGGATGCGCTGGAGGAAAGTTACCCCGCGTACAACGGTTTGAATTTGACGTTCGAGACACGCGAAGGCATCTTGAAGCACTGCTCAAAACGTAATGCCCGCCATATTGAGGCTCGCGAGCCTTTCGGCGTAGCGCACCGGTTTGTCGAGCAGGCAGGCAGTGGTCCGGCATGGCGCCAGCCCAGTCTGGAGGCGCAGCTGGCCAATCTGGCGGATGAAATTGCTTACAACGCCCACGATATTGATGATGGCGTTCGCTCGGGACTGCTGAGCCTGGAACAGTTGGAAGAGGTGGCGCTGTTCCGTCAGTATCGATGCGAAACGACGGCGGCCTATCCCTATTTGAAGGGGCGACGCCTGCTGTTTGAGACCATACGGCGCATGCTCAGTGCGCAAGTCTACGACGTGATCGACGCAACGCGCCTGACGCTGAAAAAAGCGGCGCCGGCCAACGTTCAGGCGGTGCGCGAACAGGGCGCGCTGGTTTGTTTTTCGGTTCAAATGTCCTTGCAGTCGGCGTCCCTCAAGCACTTTCTGCTGCAAAATTTATACCGTCACGCTCAAGTTGTAGAAACCACGGAAGCCGCCAAGCAGGTTGTGCGCGATTTGTTTGATGCTTACATGGCCGACCCGGCCCAACTGCCGCAGGCCCATATTGACCGCTTCGACGGCATCGGAGCCTCCCACGCCGCTGGCGCCAAACCCGAGCGCGTGGTGGCCGACTATATCGCCGGCATGACCGACCGTTTCGCCGCCAAAGAGCATGAGCGGATCATGGGGCACGCTGTTTTCCCCGTTTGAAAATAAGAACACTGAGGGAGGGTTTCATGGCGCGGTCTTGGACCGCAATCCCTGAAGAAAGTCGGCTTACGCTCCTAATTCGCGATTGAAATAGCCCCACAACCCAACGCAGACTTTCGCAGTAGCTATAAAGATAATAGCAAATTTTTCACGTCGATATTCTGAATAGGGGAGGCCGGAATCCACTTATCATGACGCAAACTTCAGGCAAAGCATCTTATGGCCCGTCTTCCCCGTCTTACGCTGCCGGGCTATCCGCATCACATCATCCAGCGGGGCAATAACCGGCAGGTCATTTTTTCATCGATGGCCCACTACCAGATGATCTTGGCGCTACTGAATGAAAATGCCCTGAAGTTTGGCGTGGCGCTGCATGCCTATGTGTTGATGAACAACCATTTTCATTTGCTCGCAACCCCTGCAACCGATGAGGCGCTACCGCAGATGATGCAAGCGGTCGGCCGCAGCTATGTGCGTTATTTCAACGACAGCCAAGGACGTTCAGGTACCTTGTGGGAAGGGCGCTACCGCTCGACAGTAATAGAAACTGACCGTTACTTGTTGGCCTGTATGGCCTACATCGATCTCAATCCCGTGCGTTCCGGAGTGATGAAAGAGGCGAGAGACTATCCCTGGTCCAGCCATGGCCACTACATCGGTTTGCGGACGGACAAAATGGTGACACCCCACGCCTTGTTCTGGGCACTGGGTAACACACCCTTCGCGCGTGAAGCCGCTTACGCCGAATTGGTAAAAGCGGGCATCACGCAGAAGCAACAGGACGCGTTGACCCAATCGGCTCTTAGTGGATGGGCGTTAGGCGACGACGATTTCGTGTCTGATCTCCAAAAACGGACAGCTCGTCGAATCAAGAAAAATCAGCCCGGGCGTCCCACCGGAAAATCTCGGCAAGAGTAAGAACGCAGCACCCGTGACATTCATTTACCTGGCAACGAGTTTTAACATGTCCCCAATTAAAGTTTATGGTGTTTTCGCGGTCATTAATTAGAATCTGACCCTTATTAAAGTGCTTGGTGATATTGTTGCGGTGCACTATGCTGTGTATTCTGTGAAAAATTATGAACCCTGGGGGAAGGAGTGATGCGCGCCCGCTGCGCCGCTTTTGTCTTCCAAACGATGAGGAATTGCCATGACCACGGCTGCAGAAATTAAGCACTTTGAACAACACGGTTTGTATGCTGGCGCCAATGAGCACGATGCGTGCGGCGTCGGATTTGTCGCGCACATCAAAGGTCACAAAAGCCATGCCATCGTCCAGCAGGGTCTTAAAATCCTTGAAAACCTTGATCACCGGGGGGCAGTGGGCGCTGACAAGTTAATGGGCGACGGCGCCGGCATACTGATTCAATTGCCCGATGCCCTCTACCGGGAAGAGATGGCTAAACAAGGCGTTAACCTGCCCCCTCCGGGAGAATATGGCGTCGGCATGGTGTTTTTACCCAAAGAACACGCGTCCCGTCTGGCATGCCAGCAGGCGTTGGAACGCGCTGTCAAGGCCGAGGGCCAAATGCTGCTCGGCTGGCGCGATGTACCGGTTAACCGCGAGATGCCCATGTCGCCCACGGTGCGCGAAAAGGAACCCATTCTTCGGCAGATATTCATTGGCCGCGGCAATGACGTAATTGTTCAGGACGCGCTGGAACGCAAGCTGTACGTGATTCGCAAAACTGCCAGCGCGGCCGTTCAGAAACTGCACCTCACGCACAGCAAAGAGTATTACGTCCCCAGCATGTCCAGCCGCACAGTGGTTTACAAAGGCTTGTTGCTGGCCACGCAGGTAGGCACTTACTACCGGGATCTAACGGATACCCGCTGCGTTTCGGCGCTGGGTCTGGTGCACCAGCGTTTTTCGACCAACACCTTTCCAGAGTGGCCGCTGGCGCATCCCTATCGCTATGTTGCGCACAACGGTGAGATCAACACCGTCAAGGGGAACTACAACTGGATGAGGGCACGCGAAGGCGTGATGTCCTCACCCGTGCTCGGCGCCGATCTACAAAAACTTTACCCAATCACCTTCGCCGGCCAATCCGATACCGCCACCTTTGACAATTGCCTTGAGCTGCTGACCATGGCGGGTTACCCCATCAGCCAGGCCGTGATGATGATGATTCCCGAGCCCTGGGAGCAGCACACCAGCATGGACGAGCGCCGCAAGGCTTTTTACGAATACCATGCGGCCATGCTGGAACCGTGGGACGGTCCAGCGTCTATCGTGTTCACCGACGGCCGTCAGATTGGTGCGACGTTGGACCGCAATGGCCTGCGTCCATCGCGTTATTGCGTGACCGATGATGATCTGGTCATCATGGCCTCTGAATCAGGTGTGTTGCCGATTCCCGAACACAAAATTGTGCGCAAGTGGCGTTTGCAGCCCGGCAAAATGTTCCTGATCGATCTGGAGCAAGGTCGCATGGTGGACGATGAGGAGATCAAGGCGACGCTGGCCAACAGCAAGCCTTACAAGCAGTGGATTGAAAACCTGCGCATCAAGCTGGATGATGTCCCCAGCGAAGCGCCGACCGCATCAGTCGCTTCCAAAACCCCGACTTTGCCGGCGGCTTCGCTGCTGGACCGCCAGCAGGCTTTTGGCTACACCCAGGAAGATATCAAATTCCTGATATCACCCATGGCCATCAATGGCGAGGAAGCTACCGGCTCCATGGGCAATGACAGTCCGCTGGCCGTGCTGTCGAATCGGAACAAGCCGCTCTATAACTACTTCAAGCAATTGTTCGCGCAGGTCACCAACCCGCCGATTGACCCGATTCGCGAAGCCATCGTGATGTCGCTGGTGTCCTTCGTCGGACCCAAACCCAACCTGCTCGACATCAACCAGGTCAACCCGCCCATGCGCCTGGAAGTCAGTCAGCCCGTGCTGAACTGCGCCAACATGCAAAAACTGCGCGATATCGAAGCACACACCCAGGGCAAGTTCAAGAGCTACACCCTGGACATCACCTATCCGCTGGTTTGGGGCCATGAAGGGGTGGAGGCCAAACTTGCATCCCTGTGCGCTGAAGCGGTGGATGCCATCAAAGGCGGAAAAAATATCCTGATCGTGAGTGACCGGGCCGTGAGTGCAAGCCAGGTTGCCATTCCGGCTGTGCTGGCACTTTCAGCCATTCACCAGCACTTGGTGAAAGAGGGCTTGCGCACCACCGCAGGGCTGGTGGTTGAGACCGGTTCCGCGAGAGAAGTGCACCACTTTGCCGTGCTCGCAGGGTATGGCGCAGAAGCGGTTCATCCCTACCTCGCCATGGAGACACTGGCCGAGCTGTCCCGGGGACTTCCGGGCGACTTGAACACCGACAAGGCAATTTACAACTACACCAAAGCGGTTGGCAAAGGTCTTTCCAAGATCATGTCCAAGATGGGGGTGTCGACTTACATGAGCTATTGCGGTGCCCAGTTGTTCGAGGCGATTGGTCTGAACCGCGAAACCGTGGACAAATTCTTTACGGGCACGGCCAGTCAGGTCGAGGGCATGGGTGTGTTCGAGATTGCAGAGGAAGCCTTGCGCATGCACAAGGCCGCCTTTAGTGAAGATCCGGTGCTGGCCAATATGCTCGATGCAGGCGGTGAATACGCCTGGCGCGTACGCGGCGAAGACCACATGTGGACGCCTGACGCGATTGCCAAACTGCAGCATTCCACGCGTTCGAATAACTGGAATACCTACAAAGAGTATGCCCAGCTGATCAACGACCAGAATCGCCGCCACATGACCTTGCGTGGTTTGTTCGAATTCAAGATTGACCCCAGCAAAGCGATCCCGATTGATGAGGTCGAGTCCGCCAAGGAAATCGTCAAACGGTTCGTAACGGGTGCCATGTCGTTGGGCTCGATCAGCACCGAAGCGCATGCTACTTTGGCTGTGGCCATGAATCGCATTGGCGGCAAGAGCAACACCGGTGAGGGCGGAGAGGATCCAAACCGCTATCGCCAGGAACTCAAGGGCATTCCGATCAAAAAGGGAGAGACGCTGAAAAGCGTGATCGGTCCCAAGCAGGTCGAGGTCGATCTGCCTTTGCAGGACGGTGATTCACTACGTTCGCGTATCAAGCAGGTCGCTTCGGGCCGCTTTGGGGTTACCACCGAGTATTTGGTATCGGCTGACCAGATCCAGATCAAGATGGCGCAGGGTGCCAAGCCCGGTGAGGGCGGTCAGCTGCCAGGCGGCAAGGTGAGTGAATACATCGGTAGCCTGCGCTACTCGGTGCCGGGAGTGGGCTTGATTTCGCCACCGCCCCATCACGACATCTACTCGATCGAGGACCTCGCGCAGTTGATCCACGACTTGAAAAACGTCAACCCGCGTGCCAGCATCAGCGTCAAGCTGGTCAGCGAAGTCGGCGTGGGGACGATTGCGGCAGGCGTGGCCAAGGCCAAGTCTGACCACGTGGTCATTGCCGGCCATGACGGAGGCACGGGCGCATCGCCCTGGTCGTCCATAAAGCATGCAGGCTCTCCTTGGGAAATTGGCCTGGCTGAAACCCAGCAGACGCTGGTACTCAACCGATTGCGCGGCCGTATTCGGGTTCAGGCTGACGGCCAGATGAAAACCGGTCGCGACGTGGTCATCGGCGGGCTGTTGGGGGCCGACGAATTCGGCTTTGCCACGGCGCCGCTGGTGGTCGAAGGCTGCATCATGATGCGCAAATGCCATCTCAATACCTGCCCGGTGGGCGTGGCAACGCAAGACCCGGTATTGCGTCAAAAATTCAGTGGCAAGCCTGAGCATGTGGTCAATTACTTCTTTTTTGTCGCCGAGGAAGCGCGCCAGCTCATGGCCCAACTGGGGGTGCGCAAGTTCGATGACCTGATTGGCCGCGCCGACCTGCTGGATACACAAAAAGGCATTTCACATTGGAAGGCCAGCGGCCTGGACTTTAGCCGTCTGTTCTATCAACCCCATGTGCCAGCCGATGTGCCGCGCAGGCATGTGATGGAGCAAGACCACGGGCTCGAAAAAGCACTCGACATTCGCCTGATTGAAAAATCAAGAGCGGCCCTCGAAAAGGGGGAGAAAGTTCAGTTCATCGAGGTTGCGCGGAACGTCAACCGAACCGTGGGCGCCATGTTGTCCGGCGAATTGACGCGCATGCGCCCTGAAGGTTTGCCCGACGACACCTTGCGCATCCAGCTCGAGGGGACGGGCGGCCAGTCCTTTGGGGCCTTCCTCGCCAAAGGCATCACGCTTTACCTGATTGGCGACGCGAACGACTACACCGGCAAGGGTCTCTCGGGGGGTCGCATCGTGGTGCGGCCTAGTATCGACTTCCGCGGTGATGCCGTCAAAAACACCATTGTCGGCAACACGGTGCTTTATGGTGCCACCACTGGCGAAGCCTTTTTCAGTGGAGTCGCGGGTGAACGTTTTGCCGTTCGCCTGTCGGGTGCGACCGCCGTGGTGGAAGGCACGGGTGACCATGGCTGCGAATACATGACCGGCGGCACGGTGGTCGTGCTCGGCAAGACTGGCCGTAACTTTGCCGCGGGGATGAGCGGTGGCGTGGCCTATGTCTATGACGAAGACGGACAGTTTGCAACGCGTTGCAACACCTCCATGGTGTCGATGGACCGTGTGGTGACCACTGCCGAGCAGCACAGCCATGACAAGGCGGACTTGCATACTGGCGAAAGCGATGAAGAGCTGCTCAAACGCCTGTTGCAAGAGCACAACCGCTGGACCGGCAGCAAGCGTGCCAGAGAGCTGCTGGACCACTGGAACGAATCGCGCTTGAAGTTCGTGAAAGTGTTCCCCAATGAGTACAAACGGGCCTTGATTGAGCGCAAGGAGCGCCGACTGGACGCGGCGACCGAGACCACGCGCGCGCAGGTTGCCACCAATCAGGAAGCGGTGCTGGCCAAGTAAGGCCTCCCCTTTTTTGCTATTGTATTAATAGCTGTTTGCACCCACTCTCAGAGCGCCAACAGCGTAGAACGCTTAAAAAATCGCAGAGGACTCATCATGGGAAAAATTACCGGCTTCATGGAATACGAGCGCATTGAAGAAGGCTACAGGCCGATCACGGAGCGCTTGAAAAGTTACAAGGAATTTGTCATTGGCCTGGACCATGCCCAGGCCAATAAGCAAGCGGCGCGATGTATGGACTGCGGCACACCGTTTTGCAACAACGGCTGCCCCGTCAATAACATCATTCCCGATTTCAACGACATGGTGTTTCGTGGCGACTGGAAAAATGCAATTGACACATTGCACAGCACCAACAACTTTCCGGAATTCACCGGCCGCATCTGTCCCGCGCCGTGTGAGGCTGCTTGCACGCTCAACGTCAACAACGATGCGGTGGGAATCAAATCGATTGAGCACGCCATCATTGACCGCGCCTGGTTGGAGGGCTGGGTCACGCCCCAGTTACCGAAGCACAAAAGCGGAAAAAAGGTGGCCGTGGTGGGGTCCGGTCCTGCCGGCATGGCCGCTGCGCAGCAACTGTCTCGCGCTGGCCATGAGGTGACGTTGTTTGAGAAAAACGATCGCATCGGCGGCTTGCTGCGCTACGGCATTCCTGACTTCAAAATGGAAAAAATTCACATCGATCGCAGGGTTGAGCAGATGCAGGCCGAAGGTGTGAAGTTCAGAACCGGCGTGATGGTGGGTCGTCTTACCAAAGACTCCAAAGTAACCAACTGGGCCAAAGAGACCATCAGCCCGGAACAACTTAAAAAAGACTTCGACGCCGTCATTCTGACTGGCGGCGCTGAACAGTCCCGTGATCTGCCCGTGCCCGGCCGCGACTTGAACGGTGTGCACTTTGCGATGGAATTTTTACCGCAGCAAAACAAGATTAATGCCGGGGACAAAGTCAAAGGCCAGCTTCGGGCTGATGGCAAGCATGTGATCGTGATTGGCGGCGGCGACACAGGTTCCGACTGCGTGGGCACCAGCAACCGCCATGGCGCGGCCAGCGTGACGCAGTTTGAACTGATGCCGCAGCCGCCTGAAGAAGAGAATCGCCCCATGACTTGGCCCTATTGGCCGATCAAATTGCGAACCAGTTCCAGTCACCAGGAAGGCTGCGACCGCGAGTTTGCCATTTCGACCAAGGAACTGATGGGTGAAAAGGGAAAAGTCACGGGTCTCAAAACGGTGCGGGTCGAGTGGAAAGACGGCAAGATGGTCGAGGTGCTAGGTTCCGAGCAAATCCTGAAAGCGGACTTGGTATTGCTCGCCATGGGGTTTGTCTCGCCTGTCGCTTCGGTTCTGGAGGCCTTCGGCATTGAGAAGGATAACCGCGGTAACGCCAAGGCGAGTACTGACTTCGCGGGTGGCTATGCCACCAACGTGTCCAAGGTGTTTGCAGCAGGTGATATTCGTCGCGGTCAAAGCCTGGTGGTGTGGGCGATTCGCGAAGGCCGCCAGGCCGCTCGCTCCGTTGACGAGTTTTTGATGGGGTACAGTGATCTTCCGCGCTGAAGTCGCGTAATCCCTTATGATCCACAATCCGGAGAAACCCGGATTTTTTCTTTCTATGGCTTCATCTTCCACCCAATCCCTTGTTGAATTGCGTCACCTGACCTTCGGGTACGGGGAGCGCATCATTCTGGACGACATTTCACTGTCGGTGCCTCGGGGCAAGGTCACGGCATTGATGGGAGCCTCTGGTGGCGGCAAGACGACCATCCTCCGCTTGATTGGCGGCCAGAATCATGCACAGTCTGGACAACTTTTGTTCGACGGCCAGGACGTTACCCCCATGAAGCAACCGCAGCTCTACGCCGCGCGGCGGCGCATGGGCATGCTGTTTCAGTTTGGCGCTCTATTTGCCGACCTGAGCGTGTTTGAGAACGTTGCCTTTCCGCTGCGCGAGCATACCGATTTACCCGAAGCCCTGATTCGTGACATTGTGCTGATGAAACTCAATGCGGTGGGCTTGCGTGGCGCGCGTGACCTTATGCCCAGCGAAGTGTCGGGGGGCATGGCGCGTCGTATTGCGTTGGCGCGCGCGATTGCCCTCGACCCCGATCTGGTCATGTATGACGAACCCTTTTCCGGACTTGATCCAATTTCTCTGGGCACTTCGGCACGACTCATTCGTCAACTCAATGACACGATGGGATTGACTAGCCTCTTTGTGTCGCACGAACTGGAGCAGACTTTCGGCATTGCGGACCACGTAGTCATCCTGGCCAACGGGAAAATCGCTATCGAAGGGACACCCGACGAGGTGCGCAAAAGCACTGACCCGCTGGTCTATCAGTATGTGAATGCGTTGCCAGACGGTCCCGTCCGTTTTCATTATCCTGGAGTGACGGTTGAGGAAGACTTCGGTCTCGATGTCAAGTCCGCATCCCATAGCGCGAAGGTTTCATCATGAGCTGGTACAAACCCTCGGATGTGGGCCTCGCTACGCGCAGCAAACTGGTTAACCTGGGTTACGGCGCTCGGCTTTTTTTGAAGCTCCTCGCCTCGATTGGTTCGAGTTTTCGGCGTTTTGGTTTGGTGCGTGACCAGATCCATTTTCTCGGCAATTACTCGTTGGTCATCATCGCGGTGTCCGGGCTGTTTGTCGGTTTCGTCTTCGGTCTGCAAGGGTATTACACCTTGCAGCGATTTGGTTCTTCAGATGCATTGGGCTTGTTGGTGACGCTGACCCTGGTCCGGGAACTTGGCCCGGTGGTGACCGCGCTGCTATTCGCCGGACGGGCAGGGACCTCGTTGACAGCCGAGATCGGATTGATGAAGGCGGGTGAGCAGATCAGCGTCATGGAAATGATGGCGGTGGACCCGGTGCAACGCATTTTGGCACCCCGTTTTTGGGCAGGTGTTATTACCATGCCTTTGCTGGCCGCTGTGTTCAGCGCCATGGGCATTATTGGCGGCTGGGTCGTCGGCGTGCTGATGATCGGCGTGGACGCGGGCTCGTTCTGGAGCCAGATTCAGGGCGGTGTCGATGTCTGGAAAGATGTCGGAAACGGCATTGTCAAGAGTATCGTTTTCGGCTTTGCCGTGACTTTTATTGCCCTGATGCAAGGTTTCGAGGCGCAAGCCACACCGGAGGGGGTGGCAAGCGCCACGACGCGTACGGTGGTCGTGGCTTCCCTGGCGGTTCTGGGTCTGGATTTCATCCTGACCGCGATGATGTTTACTAATTAAGGAGAGTGTGGTGCAACGCTCAAAGATCGATGTGTGGGTGGGCTTGTTTGTCCTTATCGGCGCTGCGGCCATCTTGTTTCTCGCGCTGCAGGCTGCTAATTTGCTAAATCTGAATTTTCAGTCGACTTACCGAATTGAAGCCCATTTCGACAATATTGGCGGTCTGAAATCCAAGGCTGCGGTACGCAGCAGCGGGGTTGTCGTGGGCCGTGTGGAGTCAATCACCTTTGACGACAAGACCTTCCAGGCGCGTGTTACGCTGGCTATAGAAGGCCGTTACAGATTCCCCAAAGACAGTTCGCTCAAAATTCTCACAAGCGGCCTGCTTGGTGAGCAATATATCGGTGTGGAACCGGGCATGGATGAAAAAAATCTTGTTGCGGGTGACGTGATCAAACAAACCCAGTCGGCCGTGGTACTTGAAAATTTGATCGGCCAGTTTTTGTTTAGCAAAGCGGCGGAAAGCAGTTCTGGATCGGGGGCTGCACCGCCATCAGGGACAGCAGAGAAAAAATGACGACGCAAATCACGAATAAACCACTAGGCTGGGCCGCGGCGGCGCTAGTGCTGGCCCTCTTGCAAGGTTGCGCTACCGGGCCGAATGCCAATCCGGCCGATCCGCTTGAACCGTTGAACCGGACGGTGTTTAATTTCAACGACGGCGTGGACCGGGCGGTACTCAAACCTGTGGCGACCGTGTACAAGGACGTTACGCCGGCGCCGATTCGCACGGGCGTCGCTAGTTTTTTTGGAAATATTTCTGATGTCTGGTCGGTGGCAAACAACTTGCTGCAGTTCAAGCCTGAAGCCGCCGCAGACAGTCTTTTCCGCGTAACCGTCAATACACTGTGGGGCTTGGGTGGAATTTTCGACGTCGCCAGCGAGATGAAAATCCCCAAGCACAGTGAAGACTTTGGCAGGACGCTGGGGTATTGGGGTGTGGCTTCCGGTCCTTATCTGGTATTGCCTTTGTTGGGACCTTCCACTGTGCGTGATTCGGTCGGATCGCTGGTAGACACCCAAGGGGATCTTGTGGACCGGTCCCATAACATCCCTGTCCGTAATTCGCTGATTACCTTGCGGGCAGTGGATAAGCGAGCCAGCCTGCTCAGCGCAGGTGACTTACTTGAGCAGGCATCCCTGGATAAATACAGTTTTGCGCGCGACATCTACCTGCAGCGCCATAGTCGCCCCAATGGGAGCACGGCCGGAGCGCCCGAGGAGCGTTACGACCTGCCAGAGGCCGCACCGGGCGCAGGGGCGCCAGCAGTTCCGGATCCCGCAGTCAAGTAAAGAACGGCCTCAAGCAAGCTTTACAAAACTGCGCTAAAACTTCATCTTCTGCCCGAAAACAATACCCAAAATAACTGGAGAAGAACTGGTTTTCAGCAGGCGTTGCATGATAGTCATGCAACGATGTCGACCACAAACGCTTCCCTATCGAAGGAAAATTATGAATCGTAGAACTCTTGGCCGGTTATTGACTGCCTCGCTCAGCCTGGCGCTACTGGTATCTTCCCCCTTTGTTCGCGCCGCCGATGAGTCGCCGGATGCGCTGATCAAGCGGGTCTCTAATGAAGTCTTGGACAACATCAAGTCGGATAAGGCCATCAAAGCCGGCGACATGTCGAAGCTGATTGCGCTGGTTGACAGCAAGGTCATGCCCAACGTGAACTTTACGCGGATGACCGCCTCCGCGGTAGGTCGCAATTGGCGTCAAGCGACGGCCGAGCAGAAAACGCGTCTGCAGGAAGAATTCAAGACACTGCTGATTCGCACCTACTCCGGCGCCTTGTCACAGGTCAAGGATCAAAGCCTCAACGTCAAGCCATCGCGCGCAGGGCCGACCGATTCAGAGGTCGTGGTGCGAACCGAAGTCGTCGGTCGGGGTGAGCCGATTCAGCTGGATTACCGCATGGAGAAAACAGCGGGAGGCTGGAAAATATATGACCTCAACGTGCTGGGTGTTTGGATGGTGGAAACCTACCGCGCTCAATTTGCCCAGGAAATTACCGCAAAAGGTGTGGATGGTCTGATTGCATCGCTTGCGCAGCGCAACAAGTCCAACGCGGGTATCCCGAAGTCTTGAACCAGCAATCTGCCGTGGTAACACTCCCTTCAATATTGACGCATGACTTGGCGGCGAAGTTCGCTGTCGGGTTGAAACAGGCCGTGCAGTCCGAACCGGCTGAGGTGGTGGTTGATGCCAACGCGTTGAAGCAGTTCGACTCGTCGGCCCTGGCCGTGTTGCTGGAATGCCGGCGCCAGGCTTTGGCTGCGGGCAAAAGCTTCTACGTGCAGGGAGCGCCCGCACGGCTGCTTGAGTTGGCCACCCTCTATGGGGTTGCTGCGCTGATTCCTGCCACGCCCGCTGTCGCTGCTTGAGTCTCATTGGGGGAGAATTCGCCGCTGGGGTCTGCGTCTGCATGGGGCCTTCGGAGGCCCGGACAGGTGAATGTGAAGGCAGCCCGTAAAATGGTGGGTTAATGCCAGCTATTTCATTCCAATCCGTCTCCAAAACCTACCCCTCGGCGCGCGGTCAGACCGGCCCGCTCGTACGAGCGCTCGACCATGTGAGCTTCGATATCCAGAAGGGCGAGTTTTTCGGCTTGTTGGGTCCTAACGGGGCCGGGAAAACCACACTTATTAGTATCCTAGCGGGCCTGTCCCGGGCCACCAGCGGCTCCGTCCAGGTGCATGGCAGTGATGTTGTTACAGACTATGCCAACGCGCGACGGATGCTCGGCGTCGTGCCTCAAGAATTGGTGTTTGATCCGTTTTTTACGGTGCGCGAGGCCTTGCGCATTCAGTCGGGCTATTTCGGCATCAAAAACAACGACGCTTGGATTGACGAACTCTTGTCGAGTCTCGGGCTGACGGATAAGGCCGATGCCAACATGCGCCAACTCTCGGGCGGCATGAAGCGTCGCGTGCTGGTAGCGCAAGCGCTGGTACATAAACCTCAGGTCATTGTGCTCGACGAGCCCACCGCTGGCGTCGATGTGGAGTTGCGCCAAACCTTGTGGCAGTTCATCGCCAAACTAAACCGGCAGGGCAGCACCGTCTTATTGACGACGCACTACCTTGAAGAGGCGGAGGCTCTATGCAACCGAATAGCCATGCTGAAGCAGGGGCGCGTGGTGGCGTTGGCCGAGACGTCAGAGTTGCTGAAAGCGGCCTCGTCGAATGTGCTCCGCTTCAAAATTGACAGCGAATTACCTCCGCACTTGGCGGCCCAGGCCCGGGTGACCGGCCGGATCGTTCAGTTTCCAGCGCACAACGCCTATGAAATTGAGCAGTACCTGGCCGCTCTTCGCGAGGCGGGGTTGGTGGCGGAAGACGTGGAAATCCGCAAGGCTGATTTGGAAGACGTATTTCTGGATGTGATGAACGACGAGTCAGCGAAAGAACCTGTGGTTGCTGACGACCTTGACTTGGCTGGAGCCGCGAAATGACTGGTTGGCAAACCCTTTTTTATAAAGAAGTTCTTCGTTTCTGGAAAGTCGGCATCCAGACTGTAGGTGCGCCGGTATTGACGGCTGTGTTGTACATGCTGATTTTCGGTCATGTGCTTCAAGGACAGGTCAAGGTGTATGACCAAGTCAGTTACACCGCTTTTCTGGTACCTGGACTGGTCATGATGAGCGTGCTGCAAAACGCTTTTGCCAACAGTTCTTCTTCGCTGATTCAGAGCAAAATTATGGGTAGCCTGGTGTTTGTCCTGCTCACGCCACTGTCGCACTGGCATTGGTTTTTTGCCTACGTCGGCTCTTCGGTGGCGCGGGGATTGCTGGTCGGCGCGGGGGTGTTTGCCGTGACGGTGTTTTTTGGCCAGCCCGGCTTTGAAGCGCCGCTCTGGATCGTGGTGTTTGCAATTCTCGGGGCCTCCATGCTGGGTGCGCTGGGGGTGATCGCCGGTCTGTGGTCAGAGAAATTCGATCAGATGGCCACCTTCCAGAATTTTGTAGTCATGCCCATGACTTTTTTGAGCGGGGTGTTTTATTCCATTCATTCGCTACCGCCATTTTGGCAAAAGGTGAGCCGCCTGAATCCATTTTTTTACATGATTGACGGCTTTCGCTACGGATTTTTTGGGGTGAGTGACGTATCACCTTGGCTAAGCCTGGGCATTGTGGTGGCTGCGTTGCTTATCGTGAGCGCTGCAGCGGTCAACATGCTGCGCACGGGCTACAAAATCAGACATTAACGGAAGATCGAAACACCATGACCAGCGAAGAACTTCAAATCATTATTGCGGCAGGTCTGCCGTGCGAACACATTGATCTGTCGGGCGATGGTCGGCACTGGTATGCCACCATCGTCTCGAGCGCTTTTGAGGGCCAGCGCCGAATCCAGCGTCACCAGCAGGTGTACGCCACGCTGGGCGCGCGTATGCAGGCCGATGAAGTGCACGCCCTGTCTATGAAAACCTTCACGCCGGCCGAGTGGGCCGCCAACCAGGCTGAATAAAAGACATGGACAAACTACGCATCAGGGGCGGCCGGTCGCTGGCCGGCACCGTCGACATTTCCGGGGCCAAGAACGCCGCGCTTCCGGAGCTGTGTGCCGCCTTGCTGACCGCAGAAGCCGTGACGCTGAAGAACGTTCCGCG
This sequence comes from Polaromonas sp., assembly GCF_012927485.1. GTDB lineage: Bacteria > Pseudomonadota > Gammaproteobacteria > Burkholderiales > Burkholderiaceae_C > Polaromonas. Next base: position 281,252 of record NZ_JABBPC010000036.1, read on the forward strand.
CCTGCAAGATGTGGCCACCATGCTCAAGTTGATTCGCAATATGGGCGTGGCCGCTGATCGCAGCCTAATTGAGCCCAGCACCGTCACTATCAACGCGGGTGAATTGAACTCACCCGAAGCGCCTTACGAATTGGTAAAAACCATGCGCGCTTCTGTTTTGGCGCTCGGTCCGCTGCTTGCGCGCTTCGGCAAAGCCCGGGTGTCGCTGCCCGGCGGCTGCGCGATCGGCTCGCGGCCCGTGGACCAACACATCAGGGGCTTGCAAGCGATGGGGGCCGAGATCGCGGTCGAGCACGGGTACATGCTGGCCAAATTTCCGGCGGGCCGGAGCCGTCTGAAGGGCGCGAACATCACGACCGACATGGTCACTGTGACGGGCACTGAAAACTTCCTGATGGCGGCTAGCCTGGCCGAGGGCGAAACCATTCTCGAAAATGCGGCGCAGGAGCCCGAGATTGGCGATTTGGCCGCGATGCTCATCAAGATGGGGGCAAACATTGAAGGTCACGGCACACGTCGTATCCGCATTAACGGCGTAGATCGCCTTCACGGCTGCACCCATCAGGTGGTAGCAGACCGCATAGAAACCGGCACCTTCCTGTGCGCAGTCGCAGCCGCTGGCGGCGACGTCATCCTGAAGCATGGGCGAGCTGATCACCTTGACGCAGTGATCGACAAACTGCGCGAGGCAGGGGCTACTGTGACGGCGGGCGATGGTTTTATCCGCATCCGGGCCCAAGGCCGCCTCAAGGCGCAGTCTTTCCGCACCACCGAATACCCCGGTTTTCCGACCGATATGCAAGCGCAGTTCATGGCCTTGAACGCCATTGCGCAGGGCACCAGCACCGTGACGGAGACGATTTTTGAAAACCGCTTCATGCACGTTAATGAGATGGTCCGGCTGGGCGCAAAGATTCAGATCGAAGGCAAGGTCGCGGTGATCGAAGGCGTCGAAAAATTCTCTGGCGCCACTGTGATGGCCACCGATTTGCGCGCCTCTGCCAGCCTGGTGATTGCCGGGCTGGTCGCTCAAGGCGAAACCGTGATAGACCGCATTTACCATCTTGATCGGGGCTACGACCGGATGGAGGCCAAGCTGCGCGGCCTGGGCGCTGATATTGAGCGAGTGAAATGACTACCGACGCTTATCGCATCGTGCGCCGCACCGCCTGTGTTCGCTTTGTTGCATCCATCTCGCTGGCATTTCTGGAGAGGCTATTTTGATTACGCTCGCCCTGTCTAAAGGACGGATCTTTGACGACATTTTGCCGCTGCTCAAGAGCGCAGGCATCGAAGTGCTCGACGATCCGGAAAAATCTCGCAAGTTAATCCTCGATACCAATCAGCCGGATTTACGTGTAGTCCTGGTTCGTGCCACCGATGTTCCGACCTATGTTCAATACGGGGGCGCCGATTTGGGTGTTGTCGGCAAGGACACGTTGCTTGAATCCGGCAGTCAGGGTTTATATCAGCCGCTGGATCTGCGAATCGCGAAGTGCCGCATTAGTGTGGCGGTACGCCAGGGGTTTGATTACGCCGCCGCCGTGAAACAGGGGTCTCGTTTGAAAGTGGCGACCAAGTACGTCGCCATTGCCCGGGATTTTTTCGCCACAAAAGGCGTTCACGTCGATTTAATCAAGCTCTACGGCAGCATGGAGCTGGCACCGCTCACGGGACTGGCTGATGCAATCGTTGACCTGGTTTCGACAGGCAACACGCTCAAGGCCAACCATTTGGTGGAGGTCGAGCGCATCATGGAGATCAGTTCCCACCTGGTCGTTAACCAGACTGCGCTCAAACTTAATCAGGCGCCCCTGCGCAAACTCATTGATGCTTTTTCCTTGGCAGTTGCCCAATAACTCATCACTCCTAATGCTATGAATTTAGTAGCTTCTCCTGTCCGCCTGTCAACTGCAACGAGCACTTTTGATGCTGAGCTCAAAGCGCGGCTGCATTGGTCTGCGGATACCGATGCAGCGATCGAACAACGGGTTGCCGAGATTTTGGCCGACGTGGAACAACGCGGCGATGCGGCGGTGCTGGAATACAGCGCCCGCTTCGATGGCTTGAACGCTGCCTCGGTGAGCGCGCTGGAACTCACGCAAGCTGAATTGAAAGTCGCTTTCGAGACCATTCCAGCGGCTCAGCGGGGCGCTTTGCAGCAGGCCGCCGGGCGTGTCCGCAGCTACCATGAGGCGCAGAAAAAGGCCAATGGCGAAAGTTGGAGCTACCGCGACGAAGACGGCACGCTGCTGGGCCAGAAGGTCACGCCGCTGGACCGGGTCGGCATTTATGTGCCCGGGGGCAAGGCAGCCTACCCCTCAACGGTGCTGATGAATGCCATCCCCGCCCATGTCGCCGGCGTGGCTGAAATTATCATGGTGGTGCCGACGCCGAAGGGCGAAAAAAATGCGTTGGTACTGGCTGCCGCGTACATCGCTGGGGTGACCCGGGTTTTCACCATTGGCGGTGCGCAAGCCGTGGCCGCACTGGCCTACGGAACCGCCACCATTTCTGCCGTGGACAAAATTACCGGTCCCGGCAACGCCTATGTGGCGGCCGCCAAGCGCCGCGTGTTTGGCATGGTAGGCATCGACATGATTGCCGGACCGTCCGAGATTTTGGTGTTGGCAGATGGCAGTACGCCCGCCGACTGGGTGGCGATGGACTTGTTCAGTCAAGCCGAGCACGATGAGCTGGCGCAAAGCATTCTGCTGTGCCCAGACTCCGCCTATATTGAGCAGGTGCAGGCTGCAATCAATCGCCTGCTGCCTTCCATGCCGCGTGCCGACATTATTGCCAAGTCCCTGAATGATCGGGGCGCGCTGATCCACACGCGCAGCATGGAAGAGGCCTGCGAGATCAGCAACCGCATTGCACCGGAGCATCTGGAAGTTTCAAGCAACGACCCACACCGCTGGGAGCCACTCCTGAAACACGCCGGCGCTATTTTTCTGGGTGCCTACACCAGCGAAAGCCTGGGTGACTATTGCGCTGGCCCCAACCATGTCTTGCCCACCAGCGGCACCGCGCGCTTCTCCAGTCCGCTGGGCGTGTATGACTTTCAAAAACGTTCCAGCTTGATCGAGGTTAGCGAGGCCGGTGCCCAGACCCTAGGAAAAATTGCCGCTGAACTTGCTTATGGCGAAGGCTTGCAGGCGCATGCCCGCGCGGCAGAGATGCGTATGCAGCCTGTTCCTGATAGGAGGGTGAACAAATGACGGTGCTCGATTCCCCGCTTGATCCGAAACTCAAAAAATTAATTCGCCAGGATGTTCAGTCCATGCAGGCGTACGCCATTCAGGATTCGGCTGGCATGGTCAAGCTCGACGCGATGGAAAACCCCCATAGTTTGCCGGCGGCTTTGCAGGCGCATTTGGGGCAGCGACTCGGTGCGCTCGCACTGAACCGTTATCCGGATGGGCGCATCAATGACTTGCGCGATGCCTTAGCAAAGTATGCCGAGATGCCCGAGGGCTTTGATCTCATGCTGGGCAATGGCTCGGACGAACTGATTTCGCTGCTCGCGATGGCCTGCGATGTTGAAGGCGGCGCCATCCTCGCGCCGGTGCCCGGCTTTGTGATGTACGGCATGAGCGCAAAGCTGCAAGGCCTGAAGTTTTTCGGCGTGCCGCTGACGGCCGACTTTGAGCTCGACGAAGCGGCGATGCTGTCCGCCATTGCCCAGCACAAGCCGTCCGTTACCTACTTGGCCTACCCGAACAATCCCACGGCCAACCTGTGGGACGACACAGTGATCGAGAAAATCATTAACGCCGTCGGCTTGCAAGGCGGCCTGGTCGTGATGGACGAGGCCTACCAACCGTTTTCGAGCAAGAGTTATATCGACCGGATTGCCAAACACCGGCATGTGCTGCTGCTGCGCACCCTGAGCAAGTTCGGGCTGGCCGGTGTACGCCTTGGCTATTTGATGGGGCCGAAAGCCCTGATTGCCGAGGTCGACAAGGTGCGGCCGCCGTACAACATCAGCGTGCTCAATTACGAGTGCGCCCTCTTTGCGCTGGAGCACCAGGACGTGTTTGCGAGCCAAGCGCAGGAGCTTGTCGCTCAGCGCACCATGCTGCTCGAAGCGCTGGGCGCCATGAAGGGAGTCAAAGCCTGGAAAAGCGACGCCAATATGATCCTGGTGCGCATCTTGGGCAACGGTGATCGGGCTACCCCAACCTTTGAAGGCATGCGCGAACGTAAGGTGCTGGTCAAAAACGTTTCTAAAATGCATTCATTGCTCGACAATTGTTTGCGACTGACAGTGGGTACTGTCCAAGAAAATTTGGCCATGCTATTTGCCCTTGAAGAATCACTATGACGACTCTTATTCCTGTCCTTTCCAAGGCTCCGCGTACCGCAGAGGTCTCGCGCAACACTGCCGAGACTAAAATCACCGTCAAGCTCAATCTGGACGGAACGGGCCTTGCCAAACTGTCAACGGGCATTGGATTTTTTGATCACATGCTGGATCAGATCGCCCGCCATGGCCTGATCGATCTGGACATTCATGCCGAAGGGGACCTGCATATCGACGGTCACCACACAGTAGAAGATGTTGGCATTACTTTCGGGCAGGCCGTGGCCAAAGCCGTTGGCGACAAAAAAGGCCTGCGCCGCTACGGTCACGCCTATGTGCCGCTTGACGAGGCGCTGTCTCGCGTCGTGGTGGATTTCTCTGGTCGTCCCGGCCTGAGCATGCAGGTGCCGTTCAAGAGCGGCATGATCGGCACGTTTGATAGTCAGCTCGCCTATGAATTCTTCCATGGCTTTGTCAACCATGCTTTTGTGACGCTGCACATTGACAACCTGAAAGGCGAAAATGCTCACCACCAGGCGGAAACGGTGTTCAAGGCCTTTGCTAGAGCCCTGCGCATGGCACTGGAAATTGATCCGCGTGCGGCGGGCGTGATTCCTTCGACCAAGGGCTCGCTGTAAAAGCCGCAAATAAGAAATGATCGCGCGATGCCTTTTGGTCCGGTCTATTTAACAGCTAAGTCTTTCGTAAACCGGGCCTAGTGGGCTATTAAAATAATAGCAAGTATTTTTTTATTCCTCTTTTTCCGTTGAATGGCTAATTTAAAAACAGTTGCGGTGGTTGATTACGGTTCGGGCAATCTGCGCTCGGTGTCGCAAGCCGTTCAGCGGGTGGCGCAAGGCAGCGGCTACGAAGTGGTGGTCACTTCGCGCCCGCAAGACGTGCTGAGCGCTGACCGCGTGGTGCTCCCAGGCCAAGGCGCCATGCACGACTGTATGCGCGCCCTCGCCGAATCGGGGCTGCAAGAGGCTGTGCTGCATGCAGCAGCGCACAAACCGCTGTTTGGGGTGTGCGTCGGCATGCAGATGCTGCTGGACACCAGCCACGAGGGGGCTTCGGCATCGGGAACGCCCGGTTTGGGGCTGATCCATGGCGACGTCGTTAAATTCGATCTGGCGGGAAGAATCCAGCCAGATGGCAGCCGCTACAAGGTGCCGCAAATGGGCTGGAACCAGGTTTACCAGACCTTGTCGGCCGGTTCACCGCATCCCCTATGGGCGGGAGTACCTGACGGAGCCTATTTCTATTTCGTCCATAGTTTTTACGCCCGCCCGTCTGATGCGCGCCACATTGCCGGCCAAGTGGACTACGGCGCGCGCTTTGCCGCAGCGATTGCACGCGATAATATTTTTGCGACCCAGTTCCACCCTGAGAAAAGTGCCGACCATGGACTGGCCCTGTATCGTAATTTCCTGCATTGGACGCCCTGAATCCTGGACCTGGCCGATTGCACCCCGAGGACCCAGGGGGAATCGTTTTTTAACCTTCTTACTTGTTTCCTTTTTACCCCAACATGCTACTCATTCCCGCGATTGACTTGAAAGATGGTCACTGCGTTCGCCTCAAACAGGGCGACATGGATCAATCCACGATTTTCAGCGAAGATCCGGCCGCCATGGCGCGTAGCTGGGTTAGTAAAGGTGCCCGCCGCCTGCACTTAGTGGATCTGAACGGCGCGTTTGCGGGTAAGCCCAAGAACGAACTCGCCATCAAGCGCATCCTCGCGGAAGTGGGCAACGAAATTGATGTCCAGCTGGGCGGCGGCATTCGCGATCTGGACACCATAGAGCGTTATCTGGACGCCGGCCTGCGCTACGTCATTATCGGCACCGCCGCGGTGAAAAATCCGGGTTTTCTGCAGGACGCCTGCACCGCTTTCGGCGGTCACATCATCGTCGGGCTGGATGCCAAAGACGGCAAAGTCGCCACCGACGGCTGGAGCAAGCTTACCGGCCACGAAGTGGTGGATTTGGGCAAAAAGTTTCAAGACTACGGCGTCGAATCCATTATTTACACGGACATTGGCCGCGACGGCATGCTGAGTGGCATCAATATTGAAGCCACCGTCAAACTTGCACAGGCGCTGACGATTCCAGTCATCGCTTCGGGAGGCCTGTCGAACATGGCCGATATCGAAGCGTTGTGCGCGGTTGAAGATGAAGGCGTGGAAGGTGTCATCTGCGGCCGCTCGATTTACAGCGGTGATCTGAATTTTGAAGCGGCTCAGACGCGCGCCGACGAGCTCAACGGCTAATCGTTCGCCCGATCCGTAACCATTTTCAGCATGCTCGCCAAACGCATCATCCCCTGCCTTGACGTGACCGGTGGTCGCGTCGTAAAAGGCGTTAATTTTGTCGAACTGCGTGACGCTGGCGACCCGGTTGAAATTGCCGCCCGCTACAACGACCAGGGTGCTGACGAACTTACTTTTCTGGACATCACTGCCACCAGCGACGGCCGCGACCTTATCTTGCACATCATCGAAGCAGTGGCTTCCCAGGTGTTTATTCCTCTGACGGTCGGTGGTGGGGTGCGCACAGTTGACGACGTGCGCCGCCTGCTCAATGCCGGGGCGGATAAGACGAGCTTTAATTCCGCCGCGATTGCCAACCCGCAGGTGATCGAGGATGCCTCCAATAAATACGGTGCCCAGTGCATCGTGGTCGCCATTGACGCGAAGCGCCGCAGCGAAGAAGACGCCAAAACGCGTGGCCCGGGCTGGGATGTATACAGCCATGGTGGCCGCAAAAACACCGGGCTCGACGCCGTTGCCTGGGCCATTGAGATGGCGCGGCGCGGTGCGGGCGAGATTTTGCTGACCAGCATGGACCGCGACGGCACCAAATCGGGCTTTGACCTGGCGCTAACCCGCGCGGTAAGCGACGCCGTCAGTGTGCCGGTGATTGCGTCGGGCGGGGTCGGCAACCTCGATCATCTGGCCGACGGCGTGCAAATCGGCCATGCCGATGCGGTGCTGGCGGCGAGTATTTTTCATTATGGTGAGTACACCATACTGCAGGCCAAGCAGCGCCTGGCCGAGCGCGGTATTCCGGTCCGGCTCTAACCTTCAAGCATTTTTTGGGCACCTTGGGCGGGAGGGTTGGGCATAACGCAAGGCGGCCGCCCGACAATCGCGGACAATATAAATCATGAATTGGTTAGACAACATTCGTTGGGACGACAAGGGCTTGATCCCGGTCATCGCGCAGGAAGCTTCCAGCGGCGATGTGCTCATGTTTGCGTGGATGAACCGTGAGGCGCTGCAAAAAACCGCCGAGCTGGGCCATGCGGTGTATTTCAGCCGATCGCGCGGACGCTTGTGGCACAAGGGCGAAGAGTCAGGTCACATTCAGACGGTGCATGAAATTCGGCTCGACTGTGACAACGACGTGATCCTGCTCAAGGTAACGCAACTCGGCCACGAGCCTGGAATTGCCTGCCACACCGGCCGCCACAGTTGTTTTTTCAGCCTTTACAAAGACGGCGAGTGGGTCGTCACCGAGCCGGTCTTGAAAGACCCCGCCAGCATCTACAAATAGCCTGAACTGAACCAATATGTCTTCTAACGACACCCTCCAGCGCCTGGCGCAAATTATTGAAAGCCGCCTGCCAGCCCAAGGCGGCGACCCGGATAAAAGTTATGTCGCGCGTCTGTTGCAGAAGGGCCCGGACGCTTTCCTGAAAAAGATTGGCGAAGAAGCCACTGAAACCGTAATGGCCGCCAAGGACCTCGACTACAGCGGCGATACGGTCGAGATCAAAGCCGGGTTGAAGGCCAAGCTGGTTGGCGAGGTTGCTGATTTATGGTTTCATAGCCTGATCGCGCTGGTCCACTACGGATTGAGCCCCGCCGACGTGATGGTCGAGTTGGAGCGCCGCGAAGGCACCAGTGGGATTGAGGAAAAGGCGCTGCGCAAGGCGCAACATCGCGACGCAAGCGAGGCGGTCGGCAAGACTTGAACCAAGGCATCAACCATGGAAAATGATTTGGCCAACATCGACATCAAGAACTCTAACGATCGCACCGTGATGCATGTGCTGTATGGCCTGCACACGCTGGCCTGGTTCAGTGGTGGTGTTTTTGCGGTGATAGCGCTCATCGTCAATTACATCCGCCGTGCAGACGAATCTGACCCGCTGTATATCGATCACCACAGTTACATGATCCGCACCTTTTGGTGGACGCTGCTATGGCTGGTCCTGCTGTCGCCCTTATGGCTGTTGCTGATGTTGCCGGGTGTGGTTGCTTACGGCATCGTCTGGTTATGGTATTTGTACCGCTGCGTGCGAGGCTGGATGCGCTTTAACAGCGACCGCTTTTCCTGACCTGCACGTCGATTTCAGAAATAAGAATTCATAACAATCCTGGCCACCGCATGAGTACTTCTGACAATTGCATTTTTTGCAAAATCGCTTCTGGCGCGATTCCTAGTAAAAAAGTGTACGAGGACGACGAGCTGTTCGCGTTTCATGACATCAAGCCCTGGGCGCCCGTACATTTTCTGATTATTCCCAAGATGCATATTCCCTCGATGGCGCAGGTCGGCCCTGAGCACGGGTCGCTGCTGGGGCGCATGATGGTGCTGGCGGCTCAATTGGCGTTGGAGCAGGGATGCAATCCTTATCCAGAGGGCGGTTTTCGCATTGTCGTCAATACTGGCACGGAAGGCGGGCAGGAAGTACATCACCTGCATTTTCATGTGATTGGCGGCGCCAGACCCTGGCTAAAAGGCTGACCGGTGTCGGGAGCTTGGGAACCCTTGGGGCGGCGAAGGTACTAACATCAACCTGCAATGCAGTGGGTGTACTCAGCGGTTCGTGCGCTGGGCCTTTAGAATCAAAGCATTCGCATGAGAATTCGCAAACCTGTATTTACAGATTAGGAGCAAAACATGGGTGGACTTTCCATTTGGCACTGGTTGATCGTGCTGTTAATCGTGGTGATGGTGTTTGGCACCAAAAAGCTCAAAAACATGGGCAGTGACTTGGGTGGCGCAGTCAAGGGTTTTAAAGAAGGCATGAAAGAAGGCGGGCAGCCCGCTGAAGACAAGCCCGCCAGTCAGGTCACCAATGCGCAGGCGCCTGATAAGGCTGACAAGACCACCATTGACGTCGAAGCGCGGCAAAAGCCGTAATTCGAGACAGCTTGCCGCGTCTACAGCAACTTTAACGCCTCGCCTGTAATGATTGACCTCGGGATTTCCAAAATCGCTTTGATCGGGGCCGTCGCACTGATTGTGATTGGCCCAGAAAAGTTGCCTCGCCTCGCCCGTACTGTGGGCACTTTGTTGGGCAAAGCGCAACGTTACGTGGCCGATGTCAAGCAAGAGGTCAACCGGTCCATGGAGCTTGATGAGCTTAAGAAGATGAAAGAGACCGTCGAAGGGGCTGCCCGGGACGTTGAACACTCGATCCAGACCAATGCCAGTGATTTTGAGAAATCATGGGCTGACGCCACCAGCGGCGCCGCTACCAGCGCGGTTCCCCAGCTTGAGATTTTCCCCGAATACCGGCATCCAAAAAAGAAGTGGCGGCTGAAACAGGGCGCTACGCCGCAATGGTATAAAGCGCGCACAGGTAGGCGCACCAAGGCTCAGTCCGGCGCAGCGCGAGTAGCGCGATTCCGTCCGCTGCCTGGCCACAATGCCTGATTTATCCTCCTCCTTCTCTCGCTTATTAGCGCGCCCTCTCACGCAACCCACTCAGCGCAAACTTCCTTCATGAGCGACCCCCACACCGACAAGCCCGACGAACTCGCAGGCACAGAACAACCTTTCGTGCAGCACCTTGTGGAATTGCGCGACCGGATGATCAAGGCGGTGATTGCAATTGGTATCGCCGCCGCCGTTCTGGCGTTGTTTCCCGGTCCTGGCGCGCTGTATGACTTGATGGCGGCACCGCTTGTTGCCGCTTTGCCCAAGGGGGCCACGCTGATCGCTACCAACGTCATTTCGCCGTTCGTGGTACCCATCAAGATTCTTTTCATGGCCGCGTTCATGGTCGCGTTGCCCGTGGTGCTCTATCAGGTCTGGGCGTTCGTGGCGCCCGGGTTGTATTCGCACGAGAAAAAACTTGTCATGCCGCTGGTCGTTTCCAGCACCTTGTTATTTTTTGTAGGGGTGGCGTTTTGCTACTACTTTGTGTTTGGCCAGGTGTTCAAGTTCATCCAGAGCTTTGCGCCCAAGTCGATCACCGCTGCACCAGACATTGAGGAATACCTTAACTTCGTGCTCGGTATGTTCCTGGCGTTCGGCTTGGCCTTTGAGGTGCCGATTGCGGTGATTCTGCTGGTTCGCATGGGGTTGCTCAGCATTGCCCAATTGCGCCAGTACCGCGGCTATTTTTGGGTGGCTGCCGCTATTGGCACCGCGATGGTTACACCGCCCGATGCGGGCTCCATGATCATGCTGCTCATGGTGGTCGGTGGCTTGTACGAGATCGGCATTCTTGCGGCTTTGGTATTCATCAAGCACACCAAAGCCCCTGCGTCCGATGGCGACACAGACGCTGCGAAATCCTGACGTTCGTGAACTACCGAAGTTTTCGGCCGTAACCACGTCAGGTGCGCAGCACCATTTTTGGACCCTGACGAAAGAAGTTCATCTAATCGGCAGGGTGCCGGATTAATGGGGATATTTGTCGCGCTTAAAACGGTAGTAAATCAAAGCCAGATCTGTTTCATTGCGGAACCTTGGGGCGCTGTCGCTTACCGGGCGTTACCGGAATTTCAGTCTGATTGTCCTTGCGCAGCACGGTCAGCGGTGACGGTGTGCCGGGTTTAAGCGCTGCGACGGCGGTTAGCAGCTGGCTCACGTTGCCAACCGACTTTCCATTGACGGCCGTGATGACGTCGCCCGGTCGTATGCCTGCCTGCGCGGCCGGGCCGTTTTGCAGCACGCCGGTGATGATCACCCCTCCCGCCTTTACGGCGCTCGGTTTGATGTTGAAGGTTTCTGCCAATTCGGGGTTCAGGTCCTGCGGCTCAACGCCGATCCAGCCGCGTGTGACCTGACCGTCTTTAACAATGCCTTCCAGCACCTGTTTCGCCGTGGACACGGGAATGGCGAAACCGATACCCATTGAGCCGCCTGAGCGCGAGTAAATCGCCGTATTTATGCCCATCAGATTGCCGTTCACATCGACCAACGCGCCGCCCGAGTTCCCGGGGTTAATGGCGGCATCGGTCTGGATGAAGTTCTCGAACGTGTTAATGCCGAGTTGGTTTCGACCCAGTGCGCTCACGATGCCGCCGGTTACGGTCTGGCCCACGCCAAACGGGTTGCCAATGGCCAGCACCGGATCGCCGACCTGCAGTGCGTCCGAATTGCCCAGGACGATGACTGGCAGTTTGTCCAGATCGATTTTGAGAATGGCCAAATCGGTGTCTGGATCGGTGCCGATCACTTGGGCCTTGGCCTTGCGGGTGTCGTTAAGAATCACCTCAATATCGTCCGCACCTTCCACTACGTGGTTGTTGGTCAATATGTAGCCGGAGGCACTGATAATGACGCCGCTACCCAAGCCGCTCTGAGGCTCCCCAGAGCTCTTGTCGCCAAAGAAAAACTTGAACCAAGGATCGTCTGCGTTCGGGTTTTTGGCTGCAGCTTTGCTGGTGTTAATGCTGACCACCGCCGCCGAGGCCTGCTTTGCGGCCAGGGCGAAACTTCCGACCGGGGCGCCCCCGCGCGGCGCGATGCTGGCAGGTGCTTGAATGACTGCTACACCGCGCAGAGAGGCCCCTCTGTCCAGCCACTGCGGCTTCAGTGTGGCCACCACAAAATAAGCCGCCAGCACAACGGTGACGGTTTGGGAAAACAGGAGCCAAGTGCGCTTCATGGGTGAAAGAGTGGTCAGTTGGCCATTAAAAAGGGATTGAACGGTATGCAGCCGCGTCGGATTGAAGTACGGGCTGCATGACCGTATTGTGCCCGCAAGCCGGCGAGGACGCGTCCGAACCTGTGTGCACCAGGTCCGTAATATATCCAAAAAACTTTTGTGCCCTCCACCTCCTGAGACAATCAGCGCATGAGCACCAACCGACAGGATTTGCTGCACGCCTTTGATGCGCTGTTGCAGCCCGCGCGCTTCAAGGACTATGGCCCCAACGGCCTGCAGGTGGAGGGGCGACTGCGGATAGGGAAAATTGTGTCCGGCGTGACTGCGAGTCGGGCCCTGATCGAAGCCGCCATCGAAGCGCAGGCCGATGCGATTTTTGTGCACCACGGTCTTTTCTGGCAGGGGCAAGACGGCTGCGTGACGGGATGGATGAAGCAGCGTTTGGCCCTCCTGTTGGCCCACGACATTAACCTGTTTGCCTACCATCTGCCGCTGGATGCCCACCCGGTATGGGGCAACAACGCGCAATTGGGCCTGCAACTCGGTTTAAAAGCCAGCGCACGGTTTGGCGAGCAGGATTTGGGTTTTCTTGGAGTTCGGGCGGATGGCGGCCAATTTGCCAGCGCCGCTGCGCTGGCTGATCACGTTAAAACTGTATTGGATCGATCTTTTGTATATCTCGTACAAGCTGCAGGAGTGGTTGGTGCTGTACAAAACATAGCGTGGTGTACCGGCGGGGGGCAAGGGTACTTTGAGGCCGCGATAGCGGCGGGCGCGGAGGCCTTCATTACCGGCGAGATATCCGAACCGCAAGCGCACTACGCGCGCGAGATGGGCGTAGCCTTCATCGCGTGCGGTCACCATGCGTCAGAGCGTTTTGGTGCCCCCGCATTGGCGGGGCATGTCGCGGCAGAGCTCGGCCTGACCCACCAATTTATCGATATTGACAACCCTGCCTGACACCGCTCGTGCAACCAAGCCAACATGACTAAACCCCTGCTCATTACCATGGGCGATGCTGCTGGCATCGGCCCTGAAATTATCGCCAAAGCTTTTCGGGATTGGCCTGTCGACTTGGCGTGTTGTGTCGTCGTAGGTGACGTGGCCACCTTGCGTCGCGCTGCCGCGCTGACAGCCGCGCCACTGGCTTTGCCGGTAGCGCAGCTCGATAACTTGAACGAAGTCTCCTCCATCCCGCCGCGCTGTATTCCCGTGCTGCAAAGATGTGATCTGCTTGCGCCTGTCCCTTATGGGCTGGTGAGTGTTTTGGCTGGAAAAGCTGCGGGCGACTGTATTGTCTGGGCGGCCCGCGCCGTCCTCGCGGGGGAAGCGGCGGGTATGGTGACCGCTCCAATTCACAAGGCGGCCCTGGCCGCTGCCGGGGGGCGAATGGCAGGTTTTCCCGGCCATACAGAGCTGCTGCAAGCAGAAGCCGCTGCGTTCCTGGGTCGGGCGCTCAGTGAGGTTCCGGTGCGCATGATGCTGGCCAATGACGAACTGAAAACCGTGCTGGTCAGTATTCACCTGTCGTTGAGGCGGGCCATTGAGGCCGTGACTTTTGACAACGTGCTGCAGACGTTGCAGATCACGCACCGGGCTATGGGCGCCAGCTTGGGGCGGCCGCCCCGCATCGCGGTGGCAGGCCTGAATCCGCATGCGGGTGAGGGCGGCCTGTTTGGTACCGAGGAGCAATTCATCATTGCCCCCGCCATTGCCGCTGCCACTGACGAAGGCTTGCACGTCAGTGGCCCGTTTGCGCCTGATACCGTTTTCATGCGGGCACGTAATACCCTACGTAAACCCGGTGAATTTGACGTGGTGGTCGCGATGTACCACGACCAAGGGTTGATTCCCGTTAAATATTTGGGCGTAGAGCAGGGCGTGAACGTCACGCTGGGCCTGCCTCTGGTGCGAACCAGCCCAGACCATGGCACTGCGTTTGATATTGCCGGGACCGGCCGGGCCGACCCTTCCAGTCTGGTCGCCGCTATCCGAACGGCGCGCCGGCTGGCGGAAAAGTCAAATCGGGCGGCTTAACTGATCGCGACGGCACCAATTCAGTTGCCTACAGTTCAAGCTCTAGCGTTTAAGGCTGTCGCGAATTTCGCGCAACAGAAGGATGTTTTCGGCAGGTGCCGAAGGCGCGGCTTCGCCTTGGCGCTTGAGCCGGTTGATCTGCCTGACCATCAGAAAAATGATGAAAGCCAAGATGGCAAAGTTGACCGCTACCGTGATAAAGCTACCGTACGCCAGCACCGGAACGCCCGCTTTTTTCAGCGCGTCCAGTGTCCTCACGGTCCCGGGCGGTACGCTGCCCATGACCATGAACAGATTGGAAAAATCCAGCTTCCCCACCACTGCGCCGATCGCCGGCATGATCAGATCTCCCACCATGGACTCGACAATCTTGCCAAACGCGCCCCCGATGATCACGCCTACGGCGAGATCAATTACATTGCCTTTGACGGCAAATTCCTTGAATTCCTGGACCATTCCCATGAGGTTCTCCTGCTATTGATGGTTTTTTGTTGATCGTGCTTGGCGATCTCAGGCCGGTGATTATCACGGCTAAGGGGATTCGGGCCGCCATCGTGCAGCATTGTTCCAAACGAAGCGGCAACTGCCTCAAAAGCCCACAGTTGGGAGTTCCCTGGCAAGCCCAAGTGGCTCGCGACCAGCGGTCTTCTTTGAGAAACGGCTTCGCTCTCCGCTACAATCATCGGTTGATCCTCGTATGCCTTTTTCAAGCAAGTTCTTGAAGGACCTTCATGACCCAAGCAAGTGTAATTGGTGTGCCCCAAGGCACTACTATCGATAAAGATAAAAGAAACTGGATCGTAGCCACGTGTGCCATGGGTGGCGCGGGCGTCGCGGCGGTTGCCGTTCCCTTTGTCAGCTCCTTCGAGCCCTCTGAAAAAGCCAAAGCAACGGGAGCCGCGGTGGAAGTCGATATTTCAGCCTTGAAACCAGGCGAAAAAATGACGGTAGAGTGGCGCGGCAAGCCCGTGTGGATTGTCAGAAGAACGCCCGAAGAACTGGCAACTTTGCCAAAACTGGATGGTTTGCTGGCCGACCCCAAGTCCGAGCGCAAGCTGCCAGACTGGACGCCTGCATACGCCCTCAACGAAAACCGCTCCATCAAACCCGAAACACTGGTAGTGGTGGGTATTTGCCCGCACCTTGGTTGTTCGCCCTCGGATAAGTTTAAAACCGGCCCGCAACCGTCGTTGCCGGATGACTGGGCCGGGGGCTGGCTCTGCCCCTGCCATGGTTCCACTTTTGATATGGCTGGCCGCGTTTACAAAAACAAGCCTTCACCCGACAATCTGGAAGTGCCGCCGCATAAGTACCTGTCAGCCACAAGGCTGCTGATCGGTGACGATAAAAAGGCCTGAAGGCCACAAACTCCTTCGCAAGACCTTGCAGCCAGCGTCTGAACCCTGTCTCACGCCACAATAGCAGGCGCTTGCCAAAGAACTCCACCAAACCAGGATCAGTTATGGCTGAATTCAAAGAAATTTCTCAAGATGCTCCGTTCGCTGCCAAAGCGATGAACTGGGTCGACAACCGTTTCCCCGCCAGCAAGCTCTTTAAAGAGCACATGAGCGAATACTATGCACCGAAAAACTTCAATTTTTGGTATGTATTTGGCTCGCTCGCACTGCTTGTACTGGTCATTCAGATCGTCACCGGCATTTTCCTGACGATGCACTACAAGGCGGATGCGGCCCTTGCGTTCGGCTCTGTCGAATACATCATGCGTGATGTGCCGTGGGGCTGGCTGATTCGCTACATGCACTCCACAGGTGCTTCAGCCTTCTTTATCGTCGTCTACATGCACATGTTCCGGGGTTTGCTGTACGGCAGTTATCGGAAGCCGCGAGAGTTGATCTGGGTTTTCGGTTGCGCAATTTTTCTGGCGCTGATGGCGGAAGCGTTTATGGGTTACCTTTTGCCTTGGGGTCAGATGAGCTACTGGGGCGCCCAGGTGATCGTGAACCTGTTTGCCGCCATCCCATTTATCGGCCCCGACCTGGCGCTTTTGATCCGCGGCGACTATGTGATTGGTGATGCGACCTTGAATCGTTTCTTCTCGTTCCACGTGATTGCCGTACCGCTGGTGCTGCTGGGCTTGGTAGTTGCGCACATCATTGCGTTACACGAAGTGGGCTCCAATAACCCTGACGGTGTTGAGATCAAAGGCCCGAACGCACCGCGCGATGCCAACGGTCACCCGCTGGACGGCATTCCGTTCCATCCGTACTACTCGGTGCACGACATCTTCTTCGTGTGTCTGTTCCTGATGATCTTTACGGCCATCATCTTCTTCGCGCCAGAGTTCGGCGGATACTTCCTCGAGTACAACAATTTCATCCCTGCCGACCCGCTGCAAACTCCTTTGCATATTGCCCCCGTCTGGTATTTCACACCTTATTACTCTATGTTGCGAGCCATTACTGGCGAGATGATGTACGCGCTCATTGCCTGCGTGCTTGCGGGTGCGGTGCTGGGTGTGGTCAAGGCGAAAATCGGTATTTTGTTTAAGGCTGTCATCGTGGGTGCTACGGTGGCGGTAGTCGCTGCCATGCTGACCATTGATGCCAAGTTCTGGGGCGTGGTGGTGATGGGTGGTGCTGTCGTCATCCTGTTCTTCCTGCCCTGGTTGGACAATAGCGAGGTCAAATCTATCCGTTATCGTCCGAGTTGGAACAAGTACCTGTACGGGATTTTCGTCATCAACTTTTTCGTGCTGGGCTATCTTGGCGTGCAGCCACCTTCAGCGCTTGGTGGACGGCTGTCTCAGATCGGCACCCTGTTCTATTTCGGCTTCTTTCTGCTGATGCCGTGGTGGAGCCGACTGGGCACGTTCAAACCCGTCCCGAACCGCGTGACGTTTGCCGCCCACTGAGCTGGAGACCTACACAATGAAAAAATTCATTTTCGCCTTGATTACAACGGTTGGCCTGGTCGCGGGTGCGCAGGCTGCGGAGGGTGGCTTCGCCTGGGACAAAGCGCCCAGCAAGACCAACGACCTGGCTTCACTGCAAAACGGGGCTAAGCTTTTTGTCAACTACTGCCTGAACTGTCACTCGGCCGCCTTCATGCGCTTCAACCGCCTGAAAGACCTCGGCCTGACCGATCAGCAAATCAAGGAAAACCTGCTCTTCACCACCGATAAAGTCGGTGAAACGATGAAATCCGCGATTGACCCAAAACAGGCGAAAGCGTGGTTTGGCGCTAACCCGCCTGATCTGACGGTGATTGCCCGTTCGCGTTCTGGCGCTGGTGGGTCGGGTGCCGATTACCTTTACACGTATCTCCGGACCTTCTACCGCGACGATACCAAAGCCACTGGCTGGAACAACATGGCTTTCCCCAACGCGGCTATGCCGCACGTGCTGTGGGAATTGCAGGGTGAGCGCAAGCCGGTGTACTTAGAGCAAGAAGAGCATGGTCATAAGGTGTCGGTCTTGAAGGGATGGCAGCAAGTTACGCCCGGCACCCTGACGCCGCTCCAATATGACCAGACTATAGGGGACCTCGTGGGTTATCTGCAGTGGATGGGCGAGCCAGCCCAAAATACCCGGGTACGTGTCGGGGTTTGGGTACTGATTTTTCTTCTTGGCTTGACGTTTGTCGCGTGGCGCTTGAATGCGGCGTTCTGGAAAGACATCAAGTAATTTTCTCGCCGATTAATGTGCTGTGGGTGCGCTTTGGTAGGGCCCCGGCATCTTCGGAGTGGATGGCTCAAGTTTAAATTCTTAGCCTCCACTCTTTTGTTTTCAGGAGTTCCGAATCATGATGGTCCTTTATTCAGGCACAACCTGCCCTTTCTCACACCGCTGCCGTTTTGTGCTTTTCGAAAAAGGCATGGATTTCGAAATCCGCGACGTGGACCTTTACAACAAGCCCGAAGACATCAACGTGATGAATCCGTACGGACAAGTTCCGATTCTGGTCGAGCGCGACCTGATTCTGTACGAGTCGAACATCATTAACGAGTACATCGACGAGCGCTTCCCGCACCCGCAACTGATGCCTGGTGACCCGGTTGACCGCGCGCGCGTCCGGTTGTTCCTCCTGAATTTTGAAAAGGAGCTGTTCGTTCACGTCAGCGCGCTTGAATCACGTGCCTCCAAGGGAAATGACAAGGCGCTTGAAAAATCCCGTCTGCATATCCGGGATCGTCTGACCCAGCTGGCGCCGATTTTTCTAAAAAACAAGTTCATGCTCGGTGACAATTTCTCCATGCTGGATGTGGCGATTGCACCGCTCCTTTGGCGCCTGGACTACTATGGCATCGACTTGTCTAAAAATGCCGCGCCGCTTCTGAAGTACGCTGAACGTATTTTTTCGCGACCCGCTTACATTGAAGCATTGACGCCCTCCGAGAAAGTGATGCGCAAGTAATTGCCACATTAGATATCCGGAGCAAGAAGCTTGGCTGAATTCATGAATGCACTGGACTCCGCTTCAACGCGCCCTTACCTGATACGGGCCTTGTATGAGTGGTGCACTGACAACGGCTTCACACCGTATGTGGCCGTCTCGGTGGATGAAAGCGTTCAGGTGCCGCGGGAGTACGTCAAGAACAACGAGATTGTCCTCAACATCGGTTTCGCGGCAACCAGCGCGCTTCAGCTGGGCAATGAGTTCATTGAGTTCAAGGCGCGTTTTGCCGGTAGTGCGCGGGAGATTCTGGTTCCCATCAGCCATGTGATAGCGATTTATGCCCGCGAAAACGGGCAGGGGATGGCGTTTCCCATGGTGACCGCTGCGGCGGGGAAGGATGCGGGCCCTGCCGCGTTGGACGCCTCGGCACCGACCCTGGTGTCTGCTGCGACGGGCTCCATGGATGCACCAGATAACAGATTCATGCAGCTTGTGCCTGAAAGTTCGCCGGGTGTCGCCGAGCAGGATTCCGATTCCTCAGAACCCCCAGAGCCACCGCCACGCACGCGACCTTCGCTCACGCGGGTCAAGTAAAATAAGATTTTTGCCGCTTTAGCTCAGTTGGTAGAGCAACCGCCTTGTAAGCGGTAGGTCGTCAGTTCGATTCCGACAAGCGGCACCAGTTATCAGAATTTTTGACCAATTTTTCTTGTAGTCAAACAGCATTCGGGCAAGCGACGTCAAATTTAGTAGAAAAAGCAAGGTCACTGCTAAAAACCGCGCGGGCCAGGTATCCGGTAAACCTTTGTCCAGGCGTTACTTTTTCGCGATGAGCACCTTCAGCCGAACTGAGGCAACCTTCCAACCTTTGCGAAGCAGCTGGGCTTGGATGAGGGGAAGCAGTTGCCGGATTTTTGCAGCGGCTGAGCTGCTGCTCACCAGCAGGCACCAGCTTTCGCCGTCGATCGGACCGGCCATGACGGCAGGGCGGAGGGCTTCAGGGAGCAACGACTCAATTGCCTTGAGCCGCTCGTTGGAATCCTGGACCAGCGCTGTCAGCTTTGCCAGTGACGGTGAGTTCTCAGCCGCCTGATGCACGGTAAGAACCAGGGGAAGGTGCCGAATTGGATTCACGGTTTTCGGAACTCTGCGGAATAAGCGGAAGCTTTTAGAAAGGTAGACAAGTGCAATTGATTATCACGGATGCATGGCTCGCCAAAAGCCGTGCCATCTATTTAAGCGGCACAAGACTCATTCTGACTGGTTTCGTTGCTGCATTGGCGCTCATGGTAGTGGCTGCGGGCCTGTATCACTGGGTGTTTCTCAAGGGCGCACGTGAGGGCTGGCCGGTGATTGGATCCCTGGTGAAGCTGATGGTCAAGGATGAGTCTGACCAGCGTGAGCGCTTTCTTCGCGAGAATCTCGACATGATGGCCAAGCGTCTCGGCGAAATGCAGGCCAAGCTGCTGCAGCTCGAATCACTTGGGGAACGGGTGTCCGGACTGGCAGGCATCAATCCCAACGAGATCAAGTCGACGCCTGGCAGTGGGGGGGTTCTGATAGCCGGGCGTTCGCTTACCATGGAAGAGCTTCAGACGACCATGGCAGATATGGACCAACTGACCGACCAGCGGGCGGATTTGATGACCGTCATGGAGTCGCGTCTTTTTGACCAGAAGGTCAAAAAAATGATGGTGCCGAACCAGGAACCTGTGACCAACGGCAACCTCGGCTCACCTTTTGGTTGGCGGATCGACCCCTTTAACGGCCGCTCCGCCCTGCATACCGGCCTGGATTTCCCGTCGGAACCCGGTACCGCCATTCTTGCTGCTGCGGGGGGTGTGGTTGTGGCGCAGGAATACCACCCGGCTTATGGCAATATGGTGGAAATAGATCATGGTAACGAGTTGATAACGCGTTACGCGCATGCGTCGCGGGTGCTGGTAAAAAAAGGCGATCTCGTCAAACGGGGTCAGAAAATTGCGGAAGTGGGAAGTACCGGGCGCTCTACCGGTCCGCACTTGCATTTCGAGGTGCTGGTGCAAGGCGTTTTTCAGGATCCGCAGAAATTTCTGACCGCTGGAAAGCACTTGCCAGCATCTTCTTTGGGCGCAGTAGCCATGTCCCGGCTCCCCATGGCAACCTTGCAGAAAGCACCGGCGAACTAGCGGTTCTTTTGCTTTAAAACGAGAGAACGATGGTGGTTGCGAGCCGCCCTACGACATTTCCTGTGTGAGCTTTTTTACCTTAAACTGCAGTCATCTTTCGCCTTATCCACCACAGCGGGATCTTCTGCGCTTCCTGGCACCTCCATCATTTGAAGGTGAGCAAACGCGGGGTCTTTTGGCAGAGTTAAAATCAGAGGGTTTGCGCACAGTTGAACTGACTGCTAGCGCCCACACGTAAGTTCCGTACTCAATAAGGGATTTCGGCCGCAATGCCAGCTCACGGGAGCCGGCAATGCGGCCTCGCATTTATGGCTTCTAATATTCTGACTAAAATTTTCGGTAGCCGCAACGACAGGCTGCTCAAAACCTACCGCAAAACCGTAGAACAAATTAATGCACTGGAACCCCAGTATGAGAAGCTCGACGACGACCAGTTGCGCGCCAAAACTCAGGAGCTCAAGGACCGGGTGACCGCAGGCGCAGAACTCGATGCAATTCTCCCAGAAGCCTTTGCCGTGGTGCGAGAGGGCAGCAAACGCATTATGAAGATGCGCCACTTTGATGTGCAAATTTTGGGCGGAATGTCACTGCACAACGGCAAGATTTCGGAAATGGGCACCGGGGAAGGCAAGACCCTCACCGCGACGCTACCGGTTTACCTGAATGCATTGACCGGTAAGGGCGTGCATGTGGTGACGGTCAATGATTACCTTGCCAGTCGCGATGCGCGCTGGATGGGCAAGCTCTACAACTTTCTGGGCCTGACAGTCGGCATCAATTTGCCCAATATGTCGCGGGAGGAAAAGCAGGCTGCCTACAACTCCGATATCACCTACGGCACCAACAACGAGTACGGTTTTGACTACCTGCGTGACAACATGGTGTACGAGGTAGCGGACCGGGTACAGCGCGGGCTGAACTACGCCATCGTGGATGAGGTGGACTCGATCCTTATCGACGAGGCACGCACTCCGCTCATCATCAGCGGCCAGGCCGAAGACCACACCGAAATGTATATCGCGATGAACAAGGTCGTGCCCTTCCTGACGCTGCAGGAGGGAGAAGCGGATCCTAGAACGGGTGAGGGTGTGACTAAACCTGGCGACTACACCATCGATGAGAAAACACACCAGGTGTTTCTAACCGAGCAGGGGCATGAAAGTGCCGAGCGTCTTCTGTTCAATTTTGGTTTGATCGCGGAAGGGGCCACGCTTTACGATCCAACCAACATTTCGTTGATGCATCATTTATATGCGGCCCTGCGCGCCAATTTGTTGTACCACCGGGACCAGCATTACGTCGTCCAAGAGGGCGAGGTCGTGATTGTTGACGAGTTCACCGGGCGGTTGATGTCGGGCCGCCGCTGGAGCGATGGTCTGCACCAGGCCGTCGAAGCCAAGGAGGATGTTCAGATCCAGGCTGAAAATCAGACCATGGCTTCGATTACCTTCCAGAACTATTTCCGCCTTTACGGTAAGTTGGCCGGCATGACCGGCACCGCCGACACCGAAGCCTACGAGTTCCAGGAAATCTATGGACTGGAAACCAGCGTTATCCCACCGAATCGAATCAGCCGGCGCGAAGATCAGCTTGATCGTGTCTACAAAACTACGCGCGAAAAATACGAAGCGGCCATCAAGGATATTCGCGAGTGTTATGAGCGCGGCCAACCGGTGCTGGTCGGCACCACGTCGATCGAGAATTCCGAAATCATTGACCAGTTGCTGGTGAAGGAAGGACTGCCGCACCAGGTACTCAATGCCAAACAGCATGCCCGTGAAGCGGACATCGTGGCGCAGGCGGGACGCCCGAATATGATCACGATTGCCACCAACATGGCA
This sequence comes from Polaromonas sp., assembly GCF_012927485.1. Taxonomy (GTDB): domain Bacteria; phylum Pseudomonadota; class Gammaproteobacteria; order Burkholderiales; family Burkholderiaceae_C; genus Polaromonas. The sequence continues at coordinate 303,814 of NZ_JABBPC010000036.1, forward strand.
GGTCGAGGTACCGACATCGTATTGGGCGGCAACGTCGAAAAATTGATTGAAGCGGTTGAAGCCGACGAGGCAATGGATGCAAGTGCGAAAGAAGCTGAAATGGCTCGCTTGCGGATTCAGTGGCAGGAGGAACATGAGCAGGTGAAGTCGCGAGGCGGACTGCGGATTATTGCAACCGAACGCCATGAGTCGCGCCGTATCGACAATCAGTTGCGAGGACGGTCGGGGCGGCAAGGCGACCCCGGCTCATCGCGCTTTTACCTGAGCCTGGATGATCCGTTGATGCGCATTTTTGCGGGGGACCGTGTCAAGGCCATCATGGAGCGGCTGAAGATGCCCGATGGCGAAGCGATCGAAGCGGGGATCGTGACGCGCAGTATCGAATCTGCGCAACGCAAGGTGGAAGCACGCAACTTTGACATCCGCAAGCAACTGCTGGAATACGACGACGTGTCCAACGATCAGCGCAAGGTGATTTACCAGCAGCGCAACGACATCATGGACGCCGACAGCCTGCAGGGACAAATCGCATCTTTGCGCGAAGGCTGCTTCACGGATTTGACGCGGCAGTACGTGCCGGTTGAAAGTGTCGAAGAACAGTGGGATGTGGCCGGGCTCGAAAGAGTATTGAGTGAAGAGTGGCAGATAGAGTTGCCCCTGCGCCAGGAACTGGATACGGCCACTGCTCTCAGCGACGAGGACGTGCTTGGGAAAGTCATCGCTTCGGCCAATATTGCATTTGCCGACAAGGTCGAAAAAATCGGGGAAGAAAATTTCACCCAGTTTGAACGCGTTGTACTGCTTCAAAGCATAGACACCCAATGGCGGGACCACCTGAGCGCGCTCGATTATCTGCGCCAGGGCATTCACTTGCGTGGCTATGCGCAGAAGCAGCCTAAGCAGGAATACAAACGTGAAGCTTTTGAATTGTTCGGTCAATTGCTCGACAGCGTCAAAAACGAAGTCACCAAAGTATTGATGACGGTCAAAGTTCAGTCGGGCGAGCAACTTGAGCAGGTGGCTGAAGAATATGAAAACCGGGCAGAAAACATCGCCAATGTCACCTACACCGCACCGACTGAAACCGGTGAAGTAGAGACGACGTTGGATGAAGAATCGCAGAGAAAAGCCAGCCCTGTGCTCGGCGCGGCGATGCCTCGGGTGGGCCGCAACGATCCTTGCCCCTGCGGTTCAGGTAAAAAATTCAAGCTCTGCCACGGCAAGTTGAAGTGAGCTGAACTCATCCCGTCGGGTAACCGGCCCAGCCATTCGTCGTCGTAAAGCCCTGGTTTCCTGGAGTTAAGAACATGTCCGTCAATCTCGTTGCAACGCCTGCCGCAGACCTGTACCCAGTGCCTGGCGTGCGCTGGGGGATCACCGAAGCGGGGATCCGCAAGGCCAATCGCAAAGACTTGGCCGTGCTACTGCTGGACGAGGGGGCTTCGGTAGGCGCTGTTTTTACACAAAACCGGTTTTGCGCTGCACCGGTCCAGATCTGCCAGAAGCACTTGGCAAAAGCGGTAGCTGGCGATCTCGCTGGCGAAGGTATTCGCGCCCTGCTGATCAATACCGGAAACGCAAATGCCGGTACCGGTGAGAACGGATTGATGCGTGCCGAAGCTAGCTGCATTGCGCTGGCTCGTGCGCTCAATGTCTCAGTTGGGCGAATCCTGCCGTTTTCAACCGGGGTGATCATGGAGCCCTTGCCCCATGAGCGTATTGCGGCCGGGTTGCCGGGAGCGCTGGCGGATGCCAGGGAAGACAACTGGGCCAACGCCGCAGAGGCGATCATGACCACGGACACGGTAGCCAAGGCGTTTTCAACCCGAATCACGCTGGGTGGCGCAGCCGTCACCATCACCGGGATCAGCAAGGGAGCTGGCATGATTCGGCCCAATATGGCGACCATGCTGGGTTTCATGGCGACCGACGCTTGTGTTTCTCAGTCGCTCATGGTGCAGCTTGCCAGGGAGTTGGCTGAAGGTTCGTTTAACCGCATTACCGTCGACGGCGACACCTCTACCAACGATTCCTTTGTGGTCATGGCCACTAACCGGGCAAAACATCCGCCGGTGACCTCGCTGGACAGCCCTGACGGTCGAACTTTGCGGGCTGCCATGATGGCTCTCGCGCAAAAATTGGCGCAAGCCATCGTGCGCGATGGGGAAGGTGCTACCAAGTTCATTACGATTCGGGTTGACGGTGGAAAAACCGGCGAGGAATGTCGCCAGGTAGCGTATGCGATCGCTCATTCACCGCTGGTAAAAACAGCTTTTTTTGCCAGTGATCCCAATTTGGGCCGGATACTGGCCGCGGTGGGCTATGCGGGCATCGACGACCTGGATCAGACCCAAATAGATTTGTACCTTGACGATGTCCTGGTGGCGAAAAACGGCGGACGATATGTGGATTACATAGAGGCTGACGGCCAGCGCATCATGAAACAAAGCGAAATCAACGTACGGGTAGTGCTGGGCAGGGGACCGGCCGCTGACACGGTCTGGACCTGCGACCTCTCCTATGACTACGTCAAAATCAACGCCGATTATCGAAGTTAAGCCGTTAAGCAGAGCAGAAATGAACCAACCGTTTGAGCGCCTGATGGCGCGGGTCGAATCCCTGGTCACCCGTATTGAATCCGTGTTGCCGAAACCGCTGTCAGCGCCTGACTGGACCGTGTCAGTAGCCTACCGGTATCGCAAGCGCAGTTCGGGCCATGGCGCGCTGGAACCCGTCAAACATCTGGGGACCATACGCCTGACTGATTTAAAAGAGATTGAAGATCAAAAGGAAAAAATCCAGCGCAACACCGAACAGTTTGTCAGCGGCCAACCCGCCAACAATGTCTTGTTGACCGGCTCACGCGGCACTGGAAAATCGTCCTTGATCAAGGCCTGCCTGAATGAGTATTCAACCCGTGGATTGCGGCTGATCGAGGTGGACAAGGCTGATCTGACGGATCTGCCGGACATTGTGGATGTGGTCTCGGGTTTGCCTGAGAAGTTCATTGTTTTCTGTGACGACTTGAGCTTCGAGGAAGGCGAGTCCGGCTATAAGGCACTCAAGTCCATTCTTGATGGCTCTATCGCCGCTGCAACTCCGAATGTGTTGATTTATGCCACCAGCAACCGGCGCCACCTGCTGCCCGAGTACATGATGGAGAACCTCACCTATACGCACACTGAAAGTGGAGAAGTGCATCCGGGAGAAGTGGTGGAAGAAAAAATATCGCTATCAGAGCGGTTCGGTTTGTGGGTCAGCTTTTACCCTTTCAGCCAAGACGAGTACCTTGCCATCGTGACCCAGTGGTTGTCGTCCTTCGGCGTTGGTGCCCCTGCCATCGAGGCCGCACGAACTGCATCGTTGGTGTGGGCGCTGGAAAGGGGGTCGCGCAGCGGTCGCGTGGCTTACCAGTTCGCGCGCAACTATGCCGGCCAGCACGCTGACATCAAAGGCCCATGAGAGGACCGGTTCTGATCGCTGACGCGGACCTGCCCCGCGAGGGTGGTCCCGAGCGGAAGGTGGTGGAGGTAGCCGTCGGGGTACTGGTTCGGGCCGACGGCCGGTTTCTACTGACCTCTCGTCCTCCCGGTAAGGTCTACGAAGGATACTGGGAGTTTCCCGGTGGCAAGCTGGAGCAGGGCGAGAACGTCGAGCAGGCGCTACGCCGTGAACTTCAGGAAGAAATAGGCATCACGATCGGTAGCGTGCAGCGCTGGAAGGTAGAGATGGTGGATTACCCGCACGCGCTGGTCAGGCTCCACTTTTGCAAGGTGTTTGATTGGAGCGGCGAGTTGCAGATGCACGAAGGGCAGTTGTTTTCATGGCAACGCCTTCCTGTGGCCGTCAAACCGGTTTTACCGGGCACCATTCCGGTTTTGAACTGGTTTGCGGAAGAGCGCGAATTTTTAGGTGAGACCCATCTGACTGGCTGACCCCGCGCAGCTTAAAACGGCAGCCTAGCCTCCAAAATTCCAATATTGACTGGCAGCCATGACAGCGTTCGGGTAGGGGGCCTTGCCCCGCGAGCCGTTGTAGCGGCCCAAGCCCATAAAAACATCCCCTCGTTCGCGGTCCAGGTAATGGCGGAGGATTACGCAACCGAAGCGTAGATTGGTTTGCATGTAAAACAGCTTGCCGGGGTCGCCATCGCCAATCACACGTGTCCAGAACGGCATGACTTGCATGTAACCGCGGGCCCCCACATTGCTAACCGCGAACTTGCGGAAATTGCTCTCGACCTGGATCAAGCCGAGCACCAGCGTGACGTCCAGTCCGGCTCGCTTGCTTTCGTACCAGACGGTTTGCAGAAATTCCTTGCGGATCTGCCACTCTGGATTCTTCTTTTTAAGGCGATCGCTCATAGCGCCCAGCCAGCGCAGATAAGCCAGCCGGCTCTCCGTGTCCCTAAACTTGGGTATCGGGGGGGCATGGTTGGCCACGGCTGAACTCAACGCCGTGCGAACAGAGTCGATAAGTGGCTCCTCGACCTGCGCCCCCGCGCTCGCCTTGTCTGAAAACAATAGAGGTAGGCAGCCGGAAACTATGGACTGCAGACACTTTCTTCTTGAAATTTGCGCTGAGACAGACGAAACCGCGACGCGTGGCGCTAACAGAGTCATAAGAAATTGCGGGCGGTCATTCAGCGTTTACAAGCTTAGTTTTCCCTTGAGGAAATCCAACACAGCGGCAGCTTCCACTTTGCTGGCTGTCGTGTCGCGGCGGTGCTGGTATTCAACTTGTCCTTCCTTCAAACCGCGGTCTGAAATGACCACGCGGTGCGGCACACCGATCAATTCCCAGTCGGCAAACATGGCCCCAGGCCGCTCATCGCGGTCATCCAGCAGTACGTCCACCCCCGCTGTTAGCAAGTCGTCATGGAGCTGGGTCGCTGCGGCCTTGACTACCTCGCTGCGGTTCATGCCTATGGGGCAGATCACCACGGTAAACGGGGCAATGGCGTCAGGCCAGATGATGCCGCGCTCGTCGTGATTCTGCTCAATGGCGGCGGCCGGCAGGCGTGTGATGCCTATGCCGTAGCAGCCCATTTCTAAGAATTGCGGTTTGCCGTTTTCACCTAGAAAGGTCGCATTCATCGCTTGGCTGTATTTGGTGCCGAGGTAGAAGACATGACCTACTTCAATGCCGCGCTCGATCACCAGCACGCCCTTGCCGTCGGGTGAAGCGTCGCCCGCAACGACGTTGCGAATGTCAACAATCAGGTCAGGCTCGGGCAGGTCGCGACCCCAGTTGACTCCCGTGATGTGAACGTCAGCTTCGTTGGCGCCGCAGACCCAGTCGGCCAGCACCGCAACTTCGCGGTCTACCACGAGCTTGACCGGTTTCAGTAGATTGAGTGGTCCCAGGTAGCCTGGTTTGCAGCCAAAGTGATCTTCGATCTCGGGCAGGCTGGCGAAGCGGAAACTTGTGCCCAGACCGGGCACCTTGCGGACCTTGACTTCGTTCATGTCATGGTCGCCACGCAGCAGCAGCAGCCAGACCTCGGACTTGACCACTTTGCCGGCTTCGTCGATCTGGTCTGTAGCCAAGACCAGCGACTTGACCGTGACTTGTAGCGGGATGCCCAGCAGTTCGGCTACGGCGGCGCAGGTTGCCTTGCCCGGTGTCGGTATTTTGGCCATCGTCTGTGCGGCGGCTTTGCGCGGACCGGGAGGCGCGAGTGCCTCCGCCTTTTCCATGTTGGCTGCGTAGTCGCTACTGGGACAGTAAACAATCGCGTCTTCGCCCGTGGCGGCGATCACCTGGAACTCTTCACTCAAGTCACCGCCAATCGCACCGCTGTCAGCAGCAACCGCGCGGTATGTCAAACCAAAACGGTCAAAAATACGGCGGTAAGCCTGCGCCATGATTTGATAGCTGGCTTTAGCGGCGGGTTGGTCGCGGTCAAAGCTGTAAGCGTCTTTCATGATGAATTCGCGTCCACGCATCAGACCAAAACGCGGACGGCGCTCGTCGCGGAATTTGGTCTGAATTTGGTACAGATTTTTGGGCAGCTGCTTGTAGCTCTTGATGTCTTGGCGCATCACGTCGGTGATGACTTCTTCGCTCGTCGGCTGGACCACAAAATCACGGCCGTGACGATCCTTGATGCGCAGCATTTCAGGGCCCATGGCTTCGAACCGGCCGGTTTCTTGCCACAGCTCTGCAGGCTGAATTACCGGCATGGCCATTTCCACAGCGCCGGCGCGGTTCATTTCCTCGCGAACAATCGCTTCGACTTTTCGGATCACGCGCAGACCCATGGGCATGTAGTTATAGATGCCAGCCCCCAACTTTTTGATCATGCCAGCGCGCGTCATGAGCTGGTGACTAACAACTTCCGCGTCAGCAGGCGCTTCCTTGAGGGTTGAAATGAAGAACTGGGAGGCTTTCATAAGCTATTTTTCTGGGTTTGGGGAGCGTAGTCGTGCTGTGCGCTAGGCGCAGGGGCCTTCGCTGTGCATAATGGACTTAGTTTAAAGAATTGAGGTTTGATTATGCTTGACCGGGACGGCTTTCGGCCCAACGTCGGCATCATCTTGCTCAACCAGAGAAGTCAGGTATTTTGGGGCAAACGTATTCGTACCCACTCATGGCAGTTTCCGCAGGGTGGCATTGACCGGGGTGAAAATCCCGAACAGGCCATGTTCCGTGAATTGCATGAGGAAGTTGGGCTGTTTCCTCAGCACGTGCACGTGGTGGCCCGTACCCGAGACTGGTTGCGCTATGAGGTGCCTGACCGGTTTATCCGGCGCGATGCGCGCGGGCATTACAGAGGCCAGAAACAAATCTGGTTCCTGTTGCAACTGGTCGGTCACGACTGGGATCTAAACCTGCGCGCCACGGATCATCCAGAATTTGACGCTTGGCGTTGGAACGACTATTGGGTGCCACTAGATGTTGTGGTGGAGTTCAAGCGGGGCGTCTATGAAATGGCACTCACCGAGTTGTCGCGCTTCGTGCCACGCTTGGATTTTCGGTTTGAGCCACGCTCAGATCATCGCAGCCGCTACATGCGCGGCGGCCCGAACCAGCACGATCTGGTCGTGAATCATCCCGCAGAGGCCAGTTCTCCCACGGTGGATAACTCAATGCATCCGTATGCTGTCAGGCTTGGCGCGTCGTTTGAGCTGCCTCCCGGTGCTACTTTCGAGCCCGATCCGCAGACCAGTTTGCGGGTGGATTCCCAGACTACAAAAACATGACAAAAAAAACGATATTTGGGCTTTTTTCGACGATCTTGCTTAGCTTGACTTGTACGGCTTGGGCGCAGCCTGCGGCGGACGACCCCGAATGGAAAGAGGCCGAAGTGCCGCCGCCACCTGCGTTTGACGTTAGTAAACTCATTACATTTGAGGGGTCGCCCAACTCATCGCTGGTTTATGGTGTCGATCCTGCTTCCATCCGCATTTCCAACAGCGATAGCGTGGTGCGCTATGTGATGGTTGCGACCAGCGCCAGTGGCGCAAGAAACGTGATGTACGAAGGGATACGCTGCTCCACGGGAGAGTTCAAAACCTACGCCCGCTATTCATCGGATGGCCGCTGGAATATGGTGACGCCGACAGAGTGGCGCTCCATGTTTGACAACATGCCATCCAAGCACGCTTTGCGATTCGCGAAGGCTGGCGCGTGCGATAACGCGGCACCGGCGTTATCGGTCGATGCATTGGTCGTTCGGCTCAAAAACCCATTTAAAAATTAGACCGTAGAAGTCAAAAGATGTTTCTTCTCGCTCCGGGGTTATTTTTACCGGCTGAGGACTAAGTTGGTTCGGTGAACCATTTCTGGCTCGCCGGTGTAACCCAGTAGTTTTTCGAATTCCGTGGATGGCTTGCGACAAATTAGCCGGGCTTCGGAACTCGAATAATTGGCCAAGCCGCGCGCAATTTCTGCGCCGTTCTCATCCCTGACTGCGATGACGTCGCCGCGCGAAAAATCGCCCTGCACTTCAGTCATACCAATGGGCAGCAGGCTTTTCCCTTCGTTGCGGACCTTGCTGACGGCGCCGCTGTCCACGGAAACTGAACCGCGCATTTGCAGGTGATCGGCAATCCACTGCTTGCGGGCCTGCATCTTTTGAGTTTGCGCCACCAGCAGCGTACCGATCGCCTCGCCTTGGGTCAACCGGATCAATGCCTGAGGCTCGCGTCCCCAGGCAATGACCGTAGAGGCTCCTGAGCCCGCAGCGCGTTTTGCAGCCAGGATTTTGGTGATCATACCGCCGCTGCCGATGCCCGAGCCTGCACCGCCCGCCATCGCTTCCAGTGACACATCACCAGCATGTGCCTCGCGTACAAATTTGGCGGTGGGGTCCTTGCGCGGATCGGCGGTGTACAGACCTTTTTGGTCGGTCAGGATAATCAGCGCATCGGCTTCGACAAGGTTGGCCACCAGCGCACCCAGGGTGTCGTTATCGCCAAACTTGATCTCGTCGTTGACGACGGTGTCATTTTCGTTGATGACTGGAACAACACCGAGGTGGAGCAAGGTCAGCAGGGTAGTGCGGGCATTGAGGTATCGCTCCCGGTCGGCTAGGTCGGCATGTGTGAGCAAGACTTGCGCGCTGCCAATGCCGTTCTCTCGCAATTTGGTTTCATACATCTGGACCAGCCCCATCTGGCCTACTGCGGCGGCGGCCTGGAGCTCGTGAATGGCTTTCGGGCGGATAGTCCAGCCCAGACGTTTCATGCCTTCGGCGATGGCGCCGCTGCTGACCATGATGACTTCGCGCCCGTCCTTGATCAAGGCGGCCAACTGCTCACACCATTGGCCGATGGCGATAGCGTCAAGGCCGCGGCCTTCGTTGGTCACCAGGCTGGAACCCACCTTGACCACAATGCGTTTGGCGTTGCGCAGAATAGAGGTGCCTGTTTGATCGTGCATTTTCAGCGTTTTAAAACAATAACCTGATTAAGACGCGCGGTTATTGCTATGTATCTTAGAGCGCAAGGGCGCTGCGCCTGCAACTGCATCACCGCAACCGATGTTAATCGGGGGACGTCGGTTCTGGCGACTCAGGAGGCAACTCAACAAATCGTGGATCCACTTCTTCCTCGGGTTGCTCGCTTTTTTGCACTTTCTTAACATGCTGGTAAATCGTCTTGACGAGTTGCTCGCAGCCCTCCCGCGTCAGTGCTGAAATTTCAAAGACAGGCCCTTTGAATTTGAAACGCTTTACAAAATCTTTAACGACGGCAACGCGTTGATCGGCATCCACCATGTCGAGCTTGTTGAGCACCAGCCAGCGCGGTTTGTTATAAAGCGCTTCGTCGTATTTTTTAAGTTCTCCCACGATGGCCTTCGCCTGAGCGACCGGATCCACGTTTTCGTCGAAGGGTGCCAAGTCAACGATATGCAGCAACAGGCGAGTACGCTGCAAGTGCCGCAAAAAGAGATGCCCCAAGCCAGCACCCTCCGAGGCACCCTCAATAAGACCTGGCAAGTCAGCCACCACAAAGCTCTGTTCAGGGCCGACCCGGACCACGCCCAAATTAGGATGCAGCGTCGTGAAAGGGTAATCGGCGATGCGCGGGCGGGCGTTGGATACTGCCGAGATAAAGGTGGATTTTCCCGCGTTAGGCATGCCGAGAAGGCCGACATCGGCGAGTACTTTCAGCTCAAGCTTCAGGTTCTTTCGGTCACCCGGCCAACCCGGTGTTTTGCTGCGCGGCGCGCGGTTGGTAGAGCTTTTAAAGCGCAAATTACCAAAACCGCCGTCGCCTCCTTTGGCGATCAGGATTTGCTCGCCAGGCACCAGTAACTCAAAAAGAACCTCGCCGGTTTCGGCGTCGGTGAGTATGGTGCCCACAGGCATTTTGAGGATGACGTCGTCGCCTTTGGCGCCAAACATGTCAGAGCCCATACCGTGCTGGCCATTGCGGGCCTCATGACGGCGCGAAAACCGGAAGTCCACCAAAGTGTTCAGGTTGACGTCTGCAACCGCATACACATGGCCGCCGCGTCCGCCATCACCGCCATTGGGGCCGCCGAACTCTTTGTATTTTTCGTGGCTGAACGAAACGCAGCCACTCCCGCCGTCGCCCGCAGCAATGTCAATATAAGCTTCGTCAACAAATTTCATGATGGGGTAGGACGCGATTAGAGCGGGGCAGTTGAAGTACTGATTGAGAGTTTACAAACAAAAAAGCCCCGACAGGTCGGGGCTTCGACGCTATCGAAGTGATCGGCTTACGCCGGCGTCACACTGACGGTTTGCTTGTTCAGCGCGCCCTTGATGGCGAAAGATACTTGGCCATTAACCAGCGCAAACAAAGTGTGATCTTTGCCGATGCCGACATTAACGCCTGGGTGGAACTTGGTCCCACGCTGGCGCACGATGATGCTGCCTGCGTTGATCACTTCGCCGCCAAATTTCTTGACGCCCAGCATTTTGGGCTGTGAATCACGCCCGTTTCGCGTAGAGCCGCCGCCTTTTTTCTGTGCCATTTTTCGTTACTCCTGGTACTTTACTGGTCAACCGGCGATAGCGCCGATGAGCAGTTCAGTGAAGTTCTGCCGGTGACCCTGGCGTTTCTGATAGTGCTTGCGACGGCGCATTTTAAAAATGCGCACTTTGTCGTGCCTGCCGTGAGCCACTACTGTGACTGTGACAGTTGCGCCGGACACCAAGGGCGTACCAACCTTGATTGTGCTGCCGGTTCCGACAGCCAATACCTGGTCAATAACGATCTCTTGGCCTACGTCCGCAGCAATCTGTTCTACTTTAATTTTTTCTCCAGCAGCAACTTTGTATTGTTTGCCACCGGTTTTTATGACCGCGTACATGTAAGACCTCGTAAATTGAGTTCCGCGGACGGATTTCCGCAGAGCCCAGGATTCTAGCATGTCGGGTCAAAAAATGGACTATCCGGCGATTTCGGGCGGTGGGCCGGCCCGATTGAGTCTGATATCTGACGGCGGGTTTTCTATAATCTGGCGAAACTTAACGTCTGGACGTCCTTTTGGCTGCTAATTCTTCAAGCACTGCTGCTGCCCTTGCCCTGATTGCCGACGACATGCGCGGAATGGATGCGGTCATTGAGCAACGCCTCAAATCCGAGGTGCCTCTGGTCAGCCAGGTTTCTCATTACATCGTGGCCGCTGGAGGCAAGCGCTTGAGACCGGCTCTCTTGCTGCTAATGTGCGGTGTCCTGGGCTACCGCGACGATCAGCGCTACAACCTTGCCGCCGTGGTGGAATTCATTCACACCGCAACGCTGCTGCATGACGACGTTGTGGACGAGTCCACGCTGCGTCGCGGGCGGCCTACCGCCAATGAGGTTTTTGGCAACCCTGCAAGCGTGCTGGTGGGGGATTTTCTGTATTCCCGGGCCTTTCAGATGATGGTGGATGCGGGCGATATACGCATCATGCAAACCCTCGCGGAGGCCACGAATGTGATTGCTGAAGGGGAGGTCCTCCAACTCATGAATATGCATGATGCGACGTTGTCTGAGGAGGGCTATCTCCGGGTGATCCGCTCCAAGACAGCCAAGCTGTTTGAGGCGAGTGCCCGGTTGGCGGCGTTATTGGCGCGGTCATCTGCCACCGTCCAGCAAAGCTGCGCAGATTATGGGCAGGCGCTGGGCACTGCATTTCAGGTCATCGATGATGTACTGGACTACGACGGTGATGTTTCCGAAATGGGTAAAAACCTGGGAGATGACTTGCGCGAAGGCAAAGCAACGCTGCCCCTCATCATTGCGATGCAGCGAGGCACGGAGCTTGAGCGCGCCGTTATTCGCCAGGCCATTGAAACGGGAGGGACGGATCAGATGGCCCAAATTATTCGGATCGTGCAACAGACGGGCGCGTTGCGGGCCACTCGGGACGCCGCCGCCGTGGAGGCTCAGCGCGCGTTGAACGCCTTGCACACGTTGCCTAAAAACCTTTACAGTGATGCCTTGACGCAGCTAGCTTCTCAGTTACTGGCAAGGCGTGCCTAGTTTTTTCAAGGCGGGGTGTAGCTTAGCCTGGTAGAGCGCTACGTTCGGGACGTAGAGGCCGGAGGTTCGAATCCTCTCACCCCGACCAGATTTTTTCTTGAAATCAACGACTTACGTAATCGAGGGCTGGCTTGAGGACAGTGAAGCCCATGGGCAGGTCCTGCTGGAGCCCTACCGCGTCACTCTGTACGAAAGCGACAAGCCGGTTCGAAGCACAAAGTTCAAGATGCGCGAGACCTGCAGCAGCTTGATGTGGATTTATAAACGGCTGTCGGAGGTGACGGCTATTGACATCGAATACTTCATCGCCGAATGCCTGCTGAGCGTTCCTCCAGACACCGAATCCGAGTTCCTTGAAAGCAGGCTCTGAATCGCCCCGGGTTTCGTGGAGGCCCGTTGGGTTAAGTCAGGCAGACACTGCAGCCTGACTGGTTAATTGCCGATAGTAATTTTCTTCAGCTTCGGCAGGGGGAATGTAACCGATGGGCTCAAGCAGCCGGTGATGGTTAAACCAGGACACCCATTCCAGCGTAGCAAGTTCCA
>NZ_JABBPC010000011.1 GCF_012927485.1 Polaromonas sp.
GGAGAAGATGCGCAGGCCGTGGCCATCGGCAACAAGGGCTTGGGTTTTCTTAACCGAGTGGGCGTCAAAGTAGTGTCCCATGCGACGCAACTTGGCGACAGGCCACACCTGGACAAGTTAATCGGCCCGGTGAAGGTGCTGCTCGATGCCTACAGCGAAGGCAAGATCAAGACGGTTTACCTGTGCTACACCCGGTTCATCAACACGATGAAGCAGGAATCGGTGGTGGAGCAGTTGCTGCCGCTGACCGCTGACCGTTTTCAGGCCGACAAAGACCAGCATGGCTGGGACTATATTTACGAGCCAGACGCACAGACGGTCATTGATGACCTGCTCGTTCGCTATGTCGAGGCGCTGGTGTATCAGGCTGTAGCCGAAAATATGGCCTCTGAGCACTCGGCGCGTATGGTGGCCATGAAGGCGGCAACCGATAACGCGGGCAATGTAATTGGCGAACTCAAACTGATTTACAACAAAACGCGTCAGGCGGCGATCACGAAAGAACTTTCGGAAATCGTTGCCGGTGCTGCAGCGGTTTAAACCGCTATTCAAGATTTAAAGGAAAAGGATTCAATCATGGCACAGGCTCAAGGCAAGATTGTTCAGTGTATTGGCGCGGTGGTGGACGTGGAGTTCGCGCGCGACCAAATGCCTAAGATTTATGATGCGCTAAAAATGGAAGGCTCCACGCTGACGCTTGAAGTTCAACAGCAATTGGGCGACGGCATTGTGCGCACCATCGCGCTGGGGACGTCCGATGGACTGCGCCGCGGCAACATGATGTACAACACCGGTGCGCCCATCATGGTGCCGGTGGGCAAGGCCACACTGGGTCGCATCATGGACGTGCTGGGCGCGCCAATCGATGAGCGCGGTCCGGTCAGCCAGGAACTCACCGCCTCGATTCACCGCAAGGCTCCCGCCTATGACGAGTTGAGCCCTTCCCAGGAACTACTGGAAACCGGCATCAAGGTGATTGACCTGATCTGCCCATTCGCCAAAGGCGGCAAGGTGGGCCTGTTTGGTGGTGCCGGTGTAGGCAAGACTGTGAACATGATGGAACTCATCAACAACATCGCCAAGGCGCACTCGGGTGTGTCGGTGTTTGCCGGTGTTGGCGAGCGGACCCGCGAAGGGAACGACTTTTATCACGAAATGGCCGACTCCGGGGTGGTGAACCTTGAGAACCTTGCTGAATCCAAAGTGGCCATGGTCTATGGCCAGATGAATGAGCCACCAGGCAATCGGCTGCGCGTGGCATTGACCGGCCTGACGATTGCCGAGTCGTTCCGCGACGAGGGCCGCGACGTGCTGTTCTTCGTGGACAACATCTACCGCTACACGCTGGCCGGAACCGAAGTGTCGGCATTGCTGGGCCGTATGCCTTCCGCGGTGGGCTACCAGCCGACGCTGGCCGAAGAAATGGGTCGTCTGCAAGAGCGCATCACCTCGACCAAGGTTGGCTCGATCACTTCGATCCAGGCGGTCTACGTCCCTGCGGATGATTACACCGATCCGTCGCCCGCAACGACGTTTGCCCATTTGGACTCGACCGTGGCACTGTCGCGCGAGATTGCCTCTCTCGGCATCTATCCGGCCGTGGACCCGCTGGACTCAACCTCCCGCCAGCTCGACCCGAACGTGGTCGGCGAAGAGCACTACAACGTGGCCCGCGCCGTGCAAGGCACGTTGCAGCGCTACAAGGAATTGCGCGACATTATCGCCATTTTGGGTATGGACGAGCTGGCCCCCGAAGACAAACTGGCCGTGGCGCGCGCCCGGAAGATCCAGCGGTTTCTCTCACAGCCTTTCCACGTTGCGGAAGTGTTTACGGGTTCTCCCGGTAAGTACGTGAGTCTGGCCGAAACTATTCGTGGCTTCAAAATGATTGTGGCTGGCGAGTGTGATCATCTGCCAGAGCAGGCCTTCTACATGGTCGGCACCATTGACGAAGCGTTTGAAAAAGCGAAAAAAGTTTAACGGACGGTTTATATGACTACCCTCCACGTCGACGTTGTCAGCGCAGAAGAGTCCATCTTCTCCGGCGAGGCCAAGTTTGTGGTTTTGCCAGGGGAAACGGGCGAGCTGGGCATTTATCCGCGCCACACGCCGCTGATCACCCGCATCAAGCCGGGTGCCGTGCGTATCGAAAAAGCGGATGGCACGGAAGAGTTTGTATTTGTGGCCGGTGGCCTGCTCGAAGTGCAGCCCAATCGTGTGACCGTGTTGAGCGATACCGCGATTCGCGGAAAAGACCTGGACGAGGCCAAAGCTGTCGCAGCGAAGGCGGCCGCTGAAGAGGCTCTGAAAAACGCCAAAAACGACATTGATATTGCTTTGGCCCAGTCGGAACTCACCGTCATGGCGGCCCAGATTGCGGCGCTGCGTAAATATCGCCAGAAGAAATAACAGCATCATCGGCGGACCTGCGTCCGCAACCGCAGCAATCACCGCCTGCGGAATCTGCATCAAGCCCCTGTCTCTTCCGTCAGGGGCTTTTTTTTGAGGTGCTTAGTTGCCAACAGGGGCGGTCCTGGCCGACACTGAGTGCGGAGGCCTCCGTTCAGCGCAAAACCCGCGTTGGCGCTACGATGTAACTCACACCGCATTTCATGCTCGCGTTCAAGCCGACGCGGCCTTGGATTCATCCACACTGCTCACCAACATGGATCTCATAGTGGCCAGGCCTGAGGGCCTGTATTGTCCGCCGGGCAATTTTTTTATCGACCCCTGGCGACCGGTTGAAAGTGCCGTGATCACCCACGGCCACTCCGACCACGCCCGCAGGGGGCATGCACGCTATCTGGCACATGACGCGAGTGCCGGCATTTTGCGCAGCAGGTTGGGTGACATAGTCCTGCAGACGCTGCCTTATGGGGAGCCGCTTACTTACAACGGGGTCCGAATCTCACTTCATCCCGCTGGTCATGTGCTGGGTTCTGCGCAAGTGCGGGTCGAGCATGAAGGAGAAGTTTGGGTGGCATCGGGCGACTACAAACTCGAAGCCGACGGCACCTGTGAGCCATTTGAGCCGGTGCCGTGCCACACCTTCATCACGGAGTCCACCTTTGGCCTGCCAATTTACCGCTGGCCTTCTTCTGAAGAATTGTTTTCAGACATCAATCAGTGGTGGCGTACCAACGCGGCGGCCGGACGCGCATCGGTGTTGTTTTGCTACGCGTTTGGCAAAGCGCAACGGCTACTTCATGGCGTGGACGAAAGCACAGGACCCATCATCGTTCATGGGGCGCTTGAACCCTTGAACCAGGTGTACCGGGAAGCTGGCGTGTCCTTGCCTGCGACGCGAAAGGCTGCCGAAGTGGACGCAGCCACGATATCGCAGGCGCTGATACTCGCTCCCCCCTCCGCTCAGGGGACCCCTTGGATGCGTCGCTTCGGCAATTATTCTGACGCCTTCGCGAGCGGCTGGATGCTGCTTCGTGGCACACGTCGGCGGCGCGGCGTGGACCGCGGCTTTGTCATGTCCGACCATGCCGATTGGCCCGGCCTGCAGCGCGCGATTACCGGCACTGGCGCTGAACGGGTGTTCGTCACCCACGGCAGCGTGGCGGTCATGGTGCGCTGGCTGCAAGCGCGTGGGCTGGATGCGTGCGGCTTCGTCACTGAGTATGGCGATGAGGACGCGGCAGAGCCCTCCTCGGCCGAGTCTCCCCAGTCCCCCCTCAGTGCCGCACCATGAAGGCTTTCGCAGCGCTCTACCGCGACCTCGACGCAACGACATCCAGCCTCGCCAAGCAGGCCGGGCTGCAGATTTATTTCCGAAGCGCAGTCCCCGCCGACGCCGCGTGGGCGGTGTATTTCCTGGCAGGCGGAAAGCCCCGGCAACTGGTACCGACCAAGCTGCTGCGCCAACTTGCGCAAGAAGCCGCTGGACTGCCCGAATGGCTTTTCGACGAGAGCTATGAAGCGGTTGGGGATCTCGCGGAGACGATTTCGCTCCTGCTGCCACCGCCAACGGGGCGGCAGGAGCGCGGCCTTTCCATTTGGATCGAGCAGCACCTGTTACCACTGCGAACCGCCACGCCGGAAGCACTTGCCGAGACCCTGCGCACGCATTGGCAGCAACTGGCTTTGGACGAGCGCCTGGTTTACTTCAAGCTCATTACCGGTGGGTTTCGTGTCGGTGTCTCGCGCCTCCAGGTCACCCAGGCGCTGGCGGCGGTGGGAGGCGTCGATGCCAAACGGGTGGCGCAACGGCTCATGGGTTACACGCAAACCAGACACCAGCCAACAGCGGACCACTATACCGCTCTGATTGCGCCCGAGCGCAGCGACGAGTTGAACCAGCAGACGAACGGTCAGCCCTATCCATTCTTCCTGGCGCATCCCTTCACTCTCCCGCTCAAACAATTCGACCCAACCCTTGGGCCGCCAGCGAACTGGATCGTCGAATGGAAATGGGACGGTATCCGCGCCCAACTGGTCAAGCGCGCCGGCCAGGTCTGGCTCTGGTCGCGTGGCGAAGAACTCGTGACCGAGCGGTTCCCCGAGCTTGCCCAGATGGGCGATGCGCTGCCGGATGGCAGCGTGCTTGACGGCGAAATTGTGGTCTGGCGGGACGGTCGCGTACAACCGTTCGCCGAACTCCAAAAGCGTATCGGCCGCAAGACCGTGGGTGCCAAATTGCTGCGAGACCTGCCGGTCGTTCTTCTGGCCTATGACCTGCTTGAATGGCAGGGGAGCGACTTGCGGGCGCTGCCGCAATCAGACCGTCGCGCCTTGCTCGACGAGCTCATTGCTGACGTGCGGCATCCCGCGCTGCTCGACAGTCCAACGCTTCATGGCGACAGCTGGCTCGAGCTTGCGCGTCAACGCGAAGCCGCACGCGCCATGGGGGTCGAAGGCATGATGCTCAAGCAGCGCGGAGCGCACTATGGCGTTGGCCGCACCAAAGACGTCGGGGTCTGGTGGAAGTGGAAAATTGATCCTCTCAGCATCGACGCCGTGCTTATTTATGCACAGCGTGGTCATGGTCGCCGCGCCAGCCTCTACAGTGACTACACCTTTGCGGTGTGGGATGGCCCGCCGGAGCAGATAGAACGAAAACTGGTCCCTTTCGCCAAGGCCTACTCGGGGCTGACGGACGCAGAGATGGCGCGCGTCGATGGGCTGATCCGCAAGACCACTATCGAGAGTTTCGGTCCCGTGCGCAGCGTGACTCCGACCTTGGTCTTCGAGCTCGGCTTTGAGGGTATCGCGCGCAGCGCACGCCACAAAAGCGGCATCGCGGTGCGCTTTCCGCGCATGTTGCGCTGGCGGCACGACAAGCCGGTGCAAGAGGCGGACACATTGGCAGCGCTAGAAGCGTTGTTGCCCGCGTGAGAGCGGCCGGGCGCGTCAGAACCTCCGCCAAAAGCGTTGTCAAAGAGACGCTGGACGCCTGGTTTTCTGCGCGCGGATGGAAGCCCTTGAAGTTTCAACGCGACGTATGGACGGCCATCGCTGACGGGCGCTCGGGGTTGTTGCACGCGACCACGGGCGCTGGCAAGACCTATGCGGCCTGGCTAGGCATTTTGAGGACTTTCTCGACGACAGTGCACGCCCCGAAAAAAGCTGAGGCTATTGAAAAAACAGCAAAAGCAGGAATTCGGAATTTGGCCGTGGTACCAGCTCCGCTGACTGTGCTGTGGATTACACCGATGCGCGCGCTGGCGGCTGATACGCTGCGCGCGCTACTGCCGCCTCTGGAGGCCCTAAATCGGAGCCACGAACTGGGCGACGACAGGCCGCCTTTTGCGGTCTGGAGTGTGGGGGCGCGCAGCGGCGACACGACGGCTGCCGAACGCAGTGCGCAGACGAAGCGGTTGCCGACCGTGCTGATTACAACGCCCGAGAGTCTGTCGCTGCTGCTTTCGCGAGCCGACGCGAAGGAGTCGCTCGGCAATGTGAAGATGGTGGTGGTCGACGAGTGGCACGAACTGTTGGGCAACAAGCGCGGCGTTCAGGTGCAGCTGGCCCTTGCCCGGCTGCGGCGCTGGACCCCGACCCTGTGCGTGTGGGGCATGTCCGCCACGCTAGGCAATCTGGCCGAGGCCATGCGCACTTTGCTCGGACACGACGAGGGTGCGCTGATACAAGGTCAAGTGCCTAAAAAGCTGATCATCGACTCACTGCTGCCTGCCCGCGCCGAGCGGTTCCCGTGGGCCGGGCACCTGGGCTTGACGATGCTCCCGCAAGTGATCGAGGAAATTGCCAGTAGCCGCACCACGCTGGTGTTCACCAACACGCGTTCACAAGCCGAAATCTGGTACCAGGCCATGCTTGAAGCTCGCCCCGACTGGGCCGGGCTGATTGCGCTGCATCACGGGTCCCTTGACCGGGCAGTACGCGAATGGGTCGAGCTCGGTTTGAAGAGCGGTGAGCTCAAGGCCGTGGTCTGCACGTCGAGCCTGGACCTCGGCGTTGATTTTTTGCCGGTTGAGCGCGTGCTGCAAATCGGCTCGCCCAAGGGCGTCGCTCGGCTGCTGCAGCGCGCCGGCCGCTCGGGTCATGCGCCGGGGCGGCCGTCACGCATCACGCTGGTGCCGACGCACAGCCTAGAAATGCTGGAAGGCGCTGCTGCGCGCGCCGCGATCGCGGCGGGTCACATCGAAGGCCGCAGTTCGCCCGAGCAGCCGCTCGATGTGCTGGTGCAGCACCTGGTCACCGTGGCGCTTGGCGGCGGCTTTCTGCCTGAGGAGTTGTACCGGGAAGTGCGCAGCACGACGGCTTACGCCGAAATTTCACGCGAAAACTGGGACTGGTGCCTTGCGTTCGTCGCGCAAGGCGGACCCTCTCTGGCGGTCTATCCGGACTACCGGCGCGCGGTACCCGACGATCAGGGCATCTGGCGCGTTCCCGACGACCGCCTGGCGCGGCGCCACCGTATGAACATTGGCACCATCGTGAGCGACGCCAGCATGACGGTGCAGTACGTCGGCGGCGGCAAACTAGGCAGTGTCGAAGAGAGCTTCGCCGCCCGCCTCAAGCCCGGTGACTGCTTCCTGTTTGGCGGACGACTATTGGAGTTGGTGCGCGTCCACGACATGACGGCGTGGGTACGCCGCTCGGCGACCAAGCGGCCCGCGGTACCGCGTTGGAACGGCGGACGCATGCCGCTTTCCACCACCCTGGCCGACGCGGTCGTTCAGCAGCTGGCACTTGCAGACCAAGGCCATTACGACACGCCGGAGCTGCGGTGTGTGCGACCCCTCCTCGAAATTCAGCAACGCTGGTCGGCCCTGCCCACGCCGCAAACCTTGCTGGCGGAAGTTCTCAAAACGCGCGAAGGTTGGCATTTGTTTCTCTACCCGTTTGCGGGCCGACACGTGCACCTGGGGCTTGCAAACTTGATCGCCTGGCGTGTTGCGCAATACCAGCCGTACACCTTCTCGATGGCGGTCAACGACTACGGTTTTGAGCTACTCAGCGCAACCGAGGTGGACTGGCCAGCGCTATTACCGCAAGTGCTGAATGTTGGCCGCAACGAGCAAGCGCAAACCGCCTCGGGGGAGCCTGATGAACGCAAGGCCCTGCTGGATGAGGTGCTGCAAAGCCTGAACGCGAACGAACTGGCGCAGCGCCGCTTTCGCGAAATTGCACGGGTTTCAGGACTTATTTTTCAGGGTTATCCTGGCGAAAAGCGGAGCAGTAAGCAACTGCAGGCATCGTCCTCGCTGTTCTATGAAGTGTTTAAAAAATACGACCCCGCCAACCGTTTGCTGCTACAGGCGGAGCAAGAGTTGCTCGCCCAAGAGCTCGAAATTGGGCGATTGCGCGCCAGCCTCGTTCGCATGGCCACCCAGAAGCTGGTCATGCAGACACTTGAACGCCCCACACCTTTCGCATTCCCTTTGATGGTCGAACGTTTTCGCGAACAGCTGTCCAACGAAGGTGTGGCTGCGCGCATTGCGCGCATGGTGGAACAACTCGACAAGGCTGCCAACGCATCTGCCGGCAGCAACGAGAAAACCCCCAGCAAGCCAGAGGCGGTAGCTACCGCAGAGCAGGTTCGCCGTAGTCTGGCGTTTGGGCAGGACATACCGTCCAGCCCTTTCGCCGATGCCGCGCCGGCAAAAGTCCGGCGACCACCGCGCACTGGAGCTGGCCGCCGCCAGGCTGGCTTGTGATCCAAAACAAAATCTCGCTGGGCCGCTCTTTGGCGATTGAATGCGCTGGCGAAACCTTGTGCTTGCTGCCCGAACATGCAGTGTGGTGGCCCGCCGCGCGCGTATTGTGGGTGGCCGATCTCCATTTGGGAAAGGCCGCGACCTTCCGCGCGCTGGGCCAGCCGGTTCCGTCGGGGACCACGCGAGAAAATCTGGCACGCTTGAGCGCCCTGCTGGATCATTACCAACCGGCGCAACTTGTGTTTCTAGGTGATTTTTTGCATGCGCCGCAAGCTCGCACGCCGTCTGTCCTAAAGGCCCTTGCAACTTGGCGCGAACGCCATTCGGCTTTGCCCTGCATCCTGGTGCGCGGCAACCACGACAGCCGCGCGGGCGACCCGCCGGCCGCTCTAGAAATACAAACCGTGGACGAGCCGTGGCCGATGGACCCTTTCGTCGCTTGTCACTATCCCCAGCAAATTTCCACGGGTTTTGTCATCGCCGGACATCTGCATCCGGCGTTAACTTTGCGTGGACCGGGACGCGACCGCTTGAGGTTGGCCTGTTTCAGCGTTGAGCCGCATTGCGCCGTGCTGCCTGCGTTCGGCGAATTCACCGGCGGTTGGCAAATGGCAGCGCAAGCGGGACGAAGACTGTATGCCGTTGGTGGACAGACCGTTTGGCGAGTGCCTGAGCCGAGGTGAGGGCGCATCCTCGGAGCACCGAAAAATTCGGTGGTGGCGGCAGACGCTTACTGCAACTGCGGCGCGTCCGGTAATTCATTCAAATGGGTTACGCGCGATTCTTGCGAATCTGCCAAGGCGAAGTGCGTCATCAGCACCGCCGAGATTTCTTCGAGTGCGTGCATCAACCCATCTTCATAGCGTTTTCCGCGAAACGCGCTGGCCATACTCGCGACCATCGTTTGCCATTGCCGCTCGCCGATATGCTGAGTGAGTGCCCGGTCCGCCACGATTTCGATCGCCTGCTCGGCAAGGAGTACATAAATCAGCACGCCGTTGTTGTGCTGGGTGTCCCAGACCCCCAATTTCCCGAACATGGTCACCGCCCGCTGTCGGATGAGGGCGCCCATCGTATTTTTGCTGTTCAGTCGCCAAAGATAGCTGGCGGGCAATGAAGCCTCGACGCAGATACGAATCTGCCCGCTGTGGCCGCGCTCGCTGGCCGCCACCCGCTCGGCGAGGCGCTGAAGCAGGTCGGGTGGAATCGCGCGCCGGGTATCTGAGGCATCCAGCCACAGGTGTTTCATCAGGACTTTGAACTTGTTCATCATGCCTACCAGTTACCCGAAGCGCCGCCGCCGCCGAAGTTACCGCCGCCGCCACTGCTGAATCCGCCGCCCCCGCCGCCAAAACCGCCATTGCCACCGCGCCCGAAACCACCACCGCCCAAGCCGCCAAGGCCAGCCCGACCCAGACCGCCCAGGTTGGTCAGCAGTGCGAATACGATGCCTGCGAGCGCGGCGACGCCGCCAATTAGCAAGCTACTGGTAAACAACCAAGCCAGCACACCAACGGCACCGCCCGTCGCTACCGAGCCGAACTTGCGCCCGAATATTCCGGACAGCACGCGGCCACCAATGGGTACTGCGAAAAACAGGAAGACCGCCAAATTGGTCCAGGAAAAGCCACCGTCGTTGCGGCGATTTGAACGCCCTTGCTGTGGGGCTGGGAGATTTTCACCGTTGATTCTCGCAATGATCTGGTCGGCTGCAGCATCCAGTCCGCCCGCAAAATCACCTTGCTTAAAACGCGGCGTCATGGCGCTGTCGATGATCTGGCTCGCCGCCAAATCGGGGATGGCGCCTTCCAGGGCTTTGGTCGTTTCAATGCGAACTTTGCGGTCGTTTTTAGCCACCACCACCAGCAAACCGTCGCCGATGCTTTTACGACCGATCTTCCAACTGTCCCCCACCCGCTGGGCATAGGCGGCAATATCCTCGGGCTGGGTGCTTGGCACCATCAGCATGACGACCTGCGCGCCTCTGGCTTGCTCAAACGCCGTCAGTTTGGCCTCGAGCGCTTCGCGCTGCGCAGCATTGAGGGAGCCGGTGTTGTCCATGACGTGCGCTGTCAATGCCGGGACCGGCTGAACACTTTGCGCCCAAGCGGCAAAAGGAAGGCTGGCGACGAGCAACACGCCCAGTGCCAGCGCGGGCAATTTACTAAGCGGCGAACTGAGATATTGACGAAGGGTCATCAATAACGTCTCCCTACTGCTTATTGAAGTCAACGACGGGTGGAACAGAAATTTGCGACTCGTTCTGAACGGCAAAATTGGGCTTGACCTTGTAGCCGAAAATCATGGCGGTCAGATTGTCGGGAAAACTGCGCGTCAGCACGTTGTACTGCTGCACCGTTTGAATATAGCGGTTGCGGGCCACTGTAATGCGGTTTTCAGTGCCTTCAAGTTGGACCCGCAAATCACGAAAACCCTGGTTGGCCTTCAGATCGGGATAGCGTTCGCTGACCACCATCAACCGGCTTAGTGCGCTGCCAAGCTCCCCCTGCGCCGCCTGAAATTTGCTGAAAGCCGCCGGGTCGTTCAAGGTTTCGGGCGTGACCTGAATCGACGTGGCTTTGGCGCGCGCTTCAATTACTTTGGTCAGCGTACCCTGCTCGAAAGCGGCTTCGCCCTTCACGGTGGCCACAATATTGGGTACCAGGTCAGCGCGTCGCTGGTACTGGTTCAGTACTTCAGACCAAGCTGATTTGGTTTGCTCATCAAGGCTCTGGAAATTGTTGTAGCCGCAGCCCGTCAGCAACAAACCCAGCACGGCGGCAACGGTCAAATAAAAAAAACGGGATTTCATGGCAATGCCTCCAAAATGCAAGCCGTAACACTACCATAGTTAACTAGCTATTCGTATTTCAGATCCTTCGCAGCGCCTGATTCAGAATGCGCTACACATGGTTCGTTTGCCGATGCGCCTCTTTGTTTGCTGACTTAACCTGATTGACCCTATGTCCAAACCCAAAGTTCCCCTTTCCAGTGGCGGAAACGCCGATGATGTTGAAGGCGCTTTTTACGAAGCACTGCAGATCGGAGACATCGAAAAGCTGATGGCCTGTTGGGGGGATGAGGATGACATTGTTTGCGTGCACCCGGGCGGCGCGCGTCTGGTAGGCGCCGCCGCTATACGCGCCGCGTTCGACGCCATGTTTTCCAATGGAACCATTCGCGCTTATCCCGAAAAAATCCGCAAGGCAGAGGCAATGAGCGCCAGCGTGCACAGCGTGCTGGAGCGCATTGAAGTATTGACCGAAGACGGTCCGCGCCACGCCTATGTGATCGCTACCAACGTCTACCACCAGACGGCGCAAGGCTGGCGCATGGTTGCGCACCACGCCAGCCCTGGCACCCCGCATGAGATGCAGGAAGTGTCAGAAACCCCCACCGTCCTTCATTGACGGATGTATTCAGCAATGAACTATGCTGCGCCCTGGTGGCTACCCGGTGGCAACCTACAGACCATTTGGGCGGCATTGCGCTCCCGCCGCTTCACGGGTCCGCCGCCCGTGTTTTACCGTGAACGCTGGATGACGCCCGACAGCGACTTCGTGGATGTCGACTGGTTAATGCCGAGGGCTGCAAGCGTCGGGGCGGCTCCCTTGCTCGTTGTATTTCATGGCTTGGAGGGCTCCTCGTCTAGCCACTATGCCGAGGCGTTTGCCGCCGCCGCCCGCGCGCGCGGATGGGCTTGCGCCGTACCGCACTTTCGCGGTTGTTCTGGTGAACTCAATCTGGCGCCACGCGCTTATCATTCGGGCGACTTTGCGGAGATCGACTGGATGCTCCAGCGTTTTGCGAGCCAGCATTCCGGGCCGGTCGTAGCCGTCGGTATTTCTTTGGGCGGAAACGCCTTGATGCGCTGGGCTGCCGAGGTCGGGGCAGAAGCCCGGAAGGTCGTTGCAGGCATTGCTGCAGTGTGCTCGCCACTTGATTTGACAGCCAGCGGGTGGGCCATAGGCCGTGGATTCAACCGGCAGGTCTACACCCGCATGTTCCTCCGAACCATGGTGCCTAAAGCGCTCAAAAAACTTGACCAGCATCCTGGTCTGTTTGACCGGGAGGCGCTGCTGGCCGCTCGCGATCTGTATGCGTTTGACAATGTGTTCACCGCGCCGGTCCACGGATATAAAGAC
Source organism: Polaromonas sp. (assembly GCF_012927485.1). GTDB lineage: Bacteria > Pseudomonadota > Gammaproteobacteria > Burkholderiales > Burkholderiaceae_C > Polaromonas. The sequence continues at coordinate 12,275 of NZ_JABBPC010000011.1, forward strand.
GCGGAGGATTACTGGGCAAGCGCCTCGGCCAAACCGCATTTGCATAAAGTGGCCGTGCCGGCGCTCGCCTTGAACTCGCTGAACGATCCCTTTGTTCCCGCCGGCAGCCTTCCGCAGGCCTCCGACACAAGCAGCTATGTGACTCTCTGGCAGCCCCTGCAAGGCGGTCACGTCGGCTTTCCCTCGCCGCCTTTTCCCTCTTATGTGCACGTCATGCCTGAGGCGGTCACTGAATTTCTGGCGGCGCAGCTGTGAAGAACAGCGCAAAATAGCGACATGGATGACATTGTTAAACAGGCGATCGCGAAATGGCCGAGCGTACCCAACTGCTTCGGCTGGCTTGGACTGGACGTGCGGGGAAACTGGTTTATGCGGGACGACCAGGCGCAGGTGGCCGGGCCTTTTTCTTCCGACGATCCCGGCAGCAGCGCGGCCAGCAAGGGATCACTGCTTCAGCACGAAAAATTGATTGACTTCATACAGCGCAACTACGAAAGCGACGCCACCGGTCAGTGGTTTTTTCAGAATGGTCCGCAACGTGTTTATGTAGAACTGCAGGCAACCCCGCTGATCTGGCGTGTCAACGCAGCGCCCACCTTTTCGGTTGCTGCACACACCGGACAGCCGGCCCGTCTCCAACGTTGTTTCGTGGATGAGGTGGGGCGGCTGTATTTAGAAACCGATCTGGGTTTTGGCTTGGTTCACACGTTGGACATGGTGCACGCGGCCGATGCTGTGGAGCAGGGTCTGTGGGTACCCGAAGAGCTGCAGGCAGCTGATTTGCCCGCGCGCTTTGGCTATGTCCGCAGCCCGCAATCGCGACAAAGACAATAGCGTGTCACGCTCGCGTCGCTAGGACGAAAAGCTGATCCTGATGAAATTTTCTGTGGGGCGTTAGCGCCAATTATTTGGCCGCGTTAATCATGCAATTCAACGATAGACCGAGCGTCGGCGTCAAACGCAGGGGGCCGCCTTTGGGCGGCACGGTAAGCCAAGCAAACCTGTTTTTACTACGCTTCGCCAGAGTTCGCGACCTTTAAGGGGTAGCAGCCGAAGACGCCGCCGTGCTGGCGGCCGGTACTGCCGCAACTGCGGAGGTCGGTGGCGTGGTTGCGGCAGCAGTCGGTGCGGAGGCCGCTGCTGCAGGATTCGCTGGGGCAGGTGGGTCGACGAAGGTGCCTCCGGCCGCCGTGGTCATGTACACCACAGCGCGGCCAATTTCGATGTCGTCAAAGAGTCCACCACCTTGTGCAGGCATGGCATTCTTGCCTTTGAGGGCCGAATTCCAAAGCGCTTCAAAACCAGTCGCGAGACGCGGCGCCCAAGCAGCCTTATCGCCAAATTTGGGCGAGCCTATAAGCCCCGCCGCATGGCAAGTTACGCACTGGGCTTTGTAAACTTCTTCGCCCGATTTGAGGGTGCGGTTGGCATCACGAATTTCAAGTCTGCCGACTCTTTGAATGCGCTGTGCCACCGATGATGCCGTATCCGCGGCGCCGGCGGCCGGTTTGTTAGCCGAGTTGACGTAGTAAACCAGTCCAATGATGGCAAAGATAGGAACGACGAAAGAGAAAAAAACCGCCGCGAGCAACTGTTGTGGCGTCTTGATCGGGCCAATGTGGACTTCTTCTTGGGCCGTGTTGGGGTCGTTTGCGCTCATGGCATCCTCAAAAAACTAAAAATGGGAGACTGGCGCGGGCCACTGAAGTGCCCGCGCAAACGCATTCGATTATAGCGGGGGCGTGCAAATCCTGGAGCCGCCAAGTCTATGGCGAACTGGCGGGTAGCGTTAGGCTCGTAGCATGGCGGGAATCAGGCGCACAGAGAAATTGCGCTTACGCCCGGTGCGACTTCAACAGTGGATCGCCGATGAGCGCAGTAATCACATCACTGACGTTGTCCCAAGGATCGCGTCCGGGGTGCGTGATTGGATCTGGCTGCAGCTGATCTTCACCGTGCAGGTGGTTTGGGTAGGTGGACAGGTGTGGATGCAGGGGTGCCGTGTCGATGCGCAGTTCAGCGTCACCGTAACGCCAATTAATGGAATATTCCTCGGCACTCGCGATCCGGAGTTCGATGACAACACCATTGTGGAGTCGCACCAGCAGCGCGTCCTGGCAATGCTCGGTCGGTTCCGCCATTGCTTCGGCGAATTTAACGTCGATGGCTTCCTTCAGGGCGATGTGCAGCATCATTGGCCTCCCAATTCCACCATGACAACTTTCAACTGGTTGCGCACCGTTTCCTGCGTCGCGGAAAGAATACGGGCCCCGAGGTAGTGATCGTAAGCAGGGTGCTCGGCGACGGCGCCGCTACAAACAAGTGCCAGCAAAGCCTCTTCGTTTTCGGCCGCATAAGGTTGCAGCAAGCGCTTGCGGTTCTCGCGTAATTCAAATGCGATGCGGCTCAGCTCTTCCATCTGCTGCGCTGCTTCAAATGACAGCTTTTCAAAAAAGTTGCTCATAAAATTCCTCTTACATTTGTTTGTCTTTGAGAACGCCGCCGTCCAGTACGACCATGTCGGGAGTAATCTGGTCGAAACGATAGACCTTGCCGCCTTCCCTGGCCGCGAACTTTCGCGCGTCCGCCTCGCTTGAAAAAGACCCCAGTGTGGGCCCCATTGCGCCGAGACGCTTGGACCCGGCGACGAAGAAAGCGGTCTTGGCATCGATCCAGTCAGCTGTGGGATTGTTCCAGTCGGCCTTGGCCATGTCCTGCACGAACATGGCGCGTACGCGCTTGTGCTGTTCGGGCGTCAGGTAGATCGAAAACATTTCGACGGTGTCACAGAAGAAATCAGGTGAGCCCTGGTCGTATTGGATTTGCGCTTTCGGTCCCGGATAGTCCATCAGTATCATGCCGTCGATGCTGGACGCGGTGCTGCGAGTGATCTCGATCGGCTTGACCGCGACCGACTCACTCTGGCTGCAGCCGCCGAGGACGGCTGATCCGGCAAAAGACAGCGCCAGGGTGACTGCGATCACGGTAGCACGCAGGGTTTGGATGTGACATGTTTTCATTGACGAAATCTCCAGTTGGCAATCCCCAGGGGCAAGGCAATCCAGGCAAGCATGACGGCCCCGAGCAATCCTGGGCTGGCGAGCCGTTCGGGAAAGACAGTGGTCAGGCCATATAGCGTGCGAACCTCCTCAAGGCCGAAAATATTGAGGATGCGAAAAACGTCCGCGGGGTTAAGCAGCAGCAGATACGGAAAGGCATCAGTGGCTACCGCGCCCCCGCTGACGACCAGGGCCCCGAGCAAGATCAGGTCGTAAACCAGGACAAAGAAAAACCACAGTGCAATGGCGCCGCCGCTGGCGCGGGTACGGTCAGCGGCGAAGACCGAAACCATGACTGCGAGGCTGAGGAAGGCCATGCCGAGCAGCACCGAACTCAGCATAAAGCCTGCGTAGTGATACCAGGCAGAGGGCGGCAGCTTGAACCCGAGCAGCAGACCGACCAGCCCAAAGCCAATGATGGTGGAACAGGCCAGAGCGGCTGACAGGCCGAGGAACTTGCCAAGTAATAGTTCGAGACGCGTAATTGGCATCGACAGCAGCAAGTCAAGAGAGCCCCGCTCGCGCTCACCAACGATGGCGTCAAAACCCAGAATCAGGGCGATCAGCGGGATCAGATAGATGACCAGGCTGACCAGGCTGGCAATGGTGACTTCGATGCTGCTGAACCCGACCGCCCCTTGCTGGGCCGAGCCAAAATAGGCAATGACAAGCGCAAAGGCGCTAAACACTGCGGTCACCGCGAGCACCCAGCGGTTTCGAATGCGCTCGCGGAATTCCTTGGTGGCGATGATGCCGATTTGTCTGGGCTCGATGGCGAAAGTCATGATGTTCTCATCCCGAATAGCCGAGGAATACGTCCTCAAGGGACGGTTCACGGATGTATAAATCTTTCACCCGGTCATTGAGCGCAGCCAGCGCTTGAAGTACCGGCATCTTGGCTTCGCGCTGACAATGCACGGTGACCCGCTCGCCGTCCACGCTCACCTCGGCGCCTTCCAACTGGGCAACGACTCGCCGTAATTCGACAAGGGCGCCGTCCGCTAGCCTCAGCTCAAACCGAAGGGGCAGCGCCATCTTTTCCCTGAGCGACTGGACGGTGCCTATGGCTTGAATCTTCCCGCTCTTCATGATGGCGAGACGGTCGACTCGCTCCTGGATTTCCGACAGAATATGCGAGGTGAGGATGATCGTCGTGCCTTCGTTTCTCATCTCCTTCAGGATGCGATAGAACTCGCGAATGCCCTCAGGATCGAGCCCCGTGGTCGGCTCATCGAGAAATAGTAGTTTCGGCGTGCCGAGCAGCGCCTGCGCGAAGCCCAAGCGCTGGCGCATGCCCTTCGAGTAGCCCTTGACGCGGCGGTTGGCCGCAGCGGTAAGCCCGACTCGCTCCAGCAGCGGGCCACAGTCGTTTTGATCAACGCCCTTCAGGTGGGCAAAGAAAGAAAGAGTCTCAAGGCCGCTGAGATTGTCATAGAAGACGACATTTTCGGGTAGGTAGCCGAGGTGGCGGCGCACGCGCCGGAATTCCTCGCCCCGAACCGGCGCGCCGTCGATCCGGATCTCGCCAGAGGTGGCCGGTACCAATCCCAACATCATTTTGAACAAGGTGCTTTTGCCGGCACCGTTGTGCCCGATCAAGCCAAACACTTCACCGGCCTCGACCGCGAGGTCCACGCCGTCCACCGCCTGGATCAAGCCGTATCGCTTGATGATCTGGTGGACTTCAATTACTTTGTTTGCCAATCCATTGACTCCAGTTACTGTGGGTGGGTTGCATGTGCGGCTTGCCGTCCACAATGCTGGGCGATCGAAGCAGAGGAAACTGCTGCGCGATCAGGCGCAGAGTCTGGATCGCCGGGCTGTTCAGCAGGAGCTTGACCATCGGCAGGCGCCAAACCAAACGGTCCACCACGTCATTGGCTTCGTAGGGCACATCGCCAATCCCGTTGCCATCGCGGTCCCAACCAACGTAGTTGCTCCAGTAGTTGCCGGTCTTGACACCCCACGGGACGTCTTTCGCAGCGATGTAGCGCACCTGTTCCCGGTTGCGGATGAAATCGTTGTTCTCGACCTGGTTGTGAATTGAACCGGCCCAGACGTGGGCGCCGACATCGTTGTCAATAATCAGATTATTTTGCAGCGCGTTGTATTCAGCGTCGTAGATAAAAAAACCTCGGCGGTTGCCGGCCACCACGTTGCCTTCTATGACCGAATCCTGGATCGTCCGCAGCATGATTCCAACGTCTGAATTGCCCCAGGTCCGGTTGTTGCGGACGATCAGATTGCGGGTCATCATCAGCGCCAGACCGTCTCGGTTGTGATAAGACTCGTTGTCCTCCCAGGTGTTGAAGTGGGAGTTCATGTAGTGGGTGCCGTAGCGCACGTCGTGAATCTTGTTGCCACGAAATACCGCATGATAGGAAACATCCACGTAGATACCGTCTCTAGCGAAGCTGATTTCGTTGCCGACGATTTGGGCGCCGGTGGTGTTGTAGAGCTGAATGCCATTGCCTCTCTGGGCTGACGCGTAGTCACGCTTGCCGCTGATGAGATTGCCAACCACCTGCACGTCCTTGACCCCCTCAATCCAGAGTCCAAATAAACTGTAGGCGATGTCGCAATGCTTGATGGTCGCGCGGTCGGCGCCGGGCTGGATGTAGATGCCCGCATTTTGGCCGGTCAGATTGTCGCCACTATCCGTCACGATCAGCCCCTCGACGGTAACGTCGGGCGAAACGATACGGATCGTATCGCCCGAGAGGCCGCCGCTGATCGTGGGGCGATCGATTCCTACAAGCTTCAGTGGCTTGTCGATTCGTAGATGGTCCTGGTATCGACCGCGCTCAATCGCCACCGTGTCACCGGACTTGGCGCGGGCCACGGCCGCCGAGATCGAGTCTCCCGGATGGACCCGGATCTCTGCGGCCGCTGCGATTCCGGCAACCAACAGCCAAGCGAAGAGCAGCGCCGTGATACGCGTGGCAAGGACAAGCCTTGCAGGCGAATGTTTCAGCGCAGCCACGTCAGTCCCATGTGGCCGTACAGCATGTTTGGCACGCTGGGACTCTTCGCAAAGCGCTTGCCATAATCACTCAGGCTTCCACCAGCATCCGCGAACGCATCTCGAGGTGCAGTGCATGGCAGAAGTTGGTGCAGTAGCACCAATAGACACCGGGCTTGTCGGCTTTGAAGGTGACCGACTTGGTCTCCTGCGGGTTGACGATAAAGTTGATGTTGTAGTGCGGGATGGCAAAGCCATGGGTCAAATCCTCGACTTTGTCCAGGTTGGTGAGGATGATAGTGACCTCGTCGCCCTTTTTGACCGTCCACTCGCGCAGTCCGAAGGCCGGCGCCTGAGAGGTCAGGTAGACCGTCACCTGCTTGCCTTTGCGCTCGACGCGGCAGTCTTTGACATCTTTGACCGCGTTCGGAAACTCGTTGATGTCATAGACCTGCCGGGTCCTGATCAGTTCGCGTGGAATGATAATCGAGTCATGCGGCTCGGAGTACACCGAATGGTCGGCCACAAGCTTCATCTTGTCGCCACTGATGTCAATCAGTTGTGCGGTTTCCGGGTGCAGCGGTCCGACCGGTAGGAAGCGGTCCTTGGAGAACTTGTTGTCAGACAGGAAGAACTTGCCGTCAGCGTTCTTGGTCTCGCCCATGGACGTAAAACCGTGGCCTGGCTGGTACTGGACGTCGATGCGGTCAAGCACCGGCTTCGCTGTCTTGTCACCCTTGAAGGATTTGATGGCGGCGTCGAGATTCCATTTGACGATCTGGCTGTCGAGGAATAGCGTCGTGTACGCGTTGCCCCTGTTATCGAAAGCGGTGTGCAGTGGACCAAGGCCAATTTCAGGTTCAGCAACCACTGTGTCGCGGGGCTCTTTGAGTTCGCCGTCGAACCATTTCAGCACCAGCGCATGCTCAATCAAAGTAGCGGTGGGCGAGAGCTTGCCGGAGCAGGCGTAGTACCTGCCATCGGGGCTGGCGTTGACGCCGTGGGGATTCTTCGGTACCGGCACATAGCAGGTCAAGGCGGTCTTTGGATCTGCGTTGGCGGATTTGGTGCCGTCCACCACCGGGACCTTGGATTTGCCGATGAGAAATGTCTTGCCGGCCTTGACGGCGGCTTCAATGCGGGCAACGTTGAAGAAGATGCAGGAGTCGCGCTCGAGGGACATCATGTCCTCATAGTGGACACCGCCCTCCATGTTGTATTGATTCGAGCAAGCCAGTTTGCCATCGTAAGAGGTGGCCACCAGGTCCATGTTGCCGTCTATCTTGACCTGCCAGCGCGGCTCCAAGGATTCCGCATCGACGCAGGTGAACAGACAGAAATATTTTTTCGGGTCGTTCAGATCGCGGCCATCGTTGGGTTGGGGAATGTGGAACTCGTTGCCACAAAAAACGCGGGTCGTGTAGTTGATTTTTTCGTCAACCGGATCGCGCTTGTCCGGGAAAATGCCGTGGAACCCCTGGACGTTGGGCAACTCGGTAATCTTGTCGCACTCCATGGTATCAAGCCGGACGCGCGCGATGCGACCATGGATTTTGTCATTGACGAAAAGGTGTTTGCCGTTGTAGGTGCCGTCGGTATAGGACGGATGCACGTGGTGGGTATCACCGGTGAAGTACTTCAGGGTGCCATCCGCATTGGTGCCCATGATTTTCTTCGATTCGTTGGTGATACCCCATCCGACGAGGCAGTCGATGTTGAACACCGGAATGCGCTTGAACTCGCGGCCCGAGGGCAAGCCATAAATCCGAACTTCGCCCGAGTGGCCACCGGAAGAAAATGAGTAATAAGTATCCAGTTGACCGGGATGCACTTCATAGGCGGCGTAATCGACCGCTCCAGCCTTAGCCGCCTCAGCGGTAGCCGCTACCGGGGCACCGGTCGCAGCCGGACCGGATGACTTATTGCAGGCAACCAAGCCTGCCGACAATCCAGCACCGGCCAAACCGGCAACCGCGGTTCTATTGAGGAAAGTTCGGCGGCCCAGATCCTTGGGAACCGTGATTTCATTTTTAGGAGTTTTCATGGGGTATGTGACTTTCTTGGGTGGTAAAACGGGAAAATTGATGTCGTCGTTGGCGTGGCTGCCGATCAGTAATGCCTCCCAGACGCGAGAGCCGCAATTTCTTTTGATGTGAATTCATATCAGCAGCAACCCCAGTGCTTTCAGGCTCAGAAACAGGGCCGCACCGATGAGTAAATTTTTGAAGCCGACATAGCTCAACATATCCATGACGGTCGCATAACGGTAATGGGCCTGCCACCAAGGGCCGTCCTTCACATAGCGGCGCCCCGACAGGCGGATCAAGACTTCATACAAGCTCCAGCCGATCCACCAACCAATGATGGCGCTGGCGGACAGACGACCCGTGGCGGCCAGCACCCAAGCCAAAGTGGCGGCCAGCGCCAGCGAAAAACCGGCCACCTGAAGCGCCCGCTGGGACGCCCAGCCACCGGCACTCCAGGGCCATAGATGGTCGACCAATTCAAGCCAGAGTGCCCGCCCAAACCGGGCCTGTGTTTTGTAAGGACGCGGCACCGGCTCCGTCGGCATGCGCGGGTCGGGGCCCTGGCTGACCCTGGATTCCATCGCAACCGCGTGGATCGGAATGAAATAGCCGTTGCGTCCGATCGGCGTGATCTCCAGTCCATCCCGCTCGCGCCGCTTACGTTCCTTGGCCAGCGGCGGGCAACCTTTCGTATCGGTGTACAGCACCAGACAATCCAGGCAGTGCAGACATTCGCGGTGGTCGATACGACCATCGGCGTCAATCGCCAACGAGCCGCAACCAACGGCGCACGCTTTGCAACTATTGCAGTCCTGTTTGCGTGGCAGGCCGAACCAGCGAAAAGTACTGGGCATGGCCAGTGCCGCTCCGAGGGGACAGATGTATTTACAGTAGGGGCGCTCGATGAAGATCGACAGGCCCAGAATCGCACAAACAAACAGGCCATAAGGCCAGGCACGGTGGCCGATGCCTACCAGGAAAGTGGTTTTGAAGGGCTCGACCTCGGCCAGCATTTCCGCCAGACCCAGGGAAAACAAAGACACTGTCAGTAGGCCGAAGAACACCGCGTACTTCACCCACTTGAGCCGGTCATTCCAGACGCGCGGCAAATGGCCTTGATACCGCTTTAAGCCGATTAATCCACCGAGCTTGTACAAGGCCTCGGAGAGGGAGCCAAACGGACACATCCAGCCGCAAAATAAGCCACGCCCGTACAGAAACACGGTGAGGATGATAAAAATCCAGAACAGGAAAATAAACGGATCAGACAGAAACAGAGACCAGGTCCACTGGAAAAGCAGAGTGTGTAGCCAGGTCAGTACCTGGGTGATAGAGGGCTGCGCCATCACGCCAAAGCCGACAAACCCAATGCTCAGGGCCCAGGCGCTGTATTTGAAGGCATTTACCGGCCACTTGTTTTTGTGGGTTGAAAGGCGCGTGAGCTTTTCACGAAAGGCGTAAACCACGACCACCATGACCAACAATGCGGCGAAAAGGAAAATTCCTAGGGCGCGCGATTTCCACACCTGCCTCCATGGCGCGGCGGCTTCTTCGACCACCGGTCGGCCGCCTTGCAGCAGGTCGGCTGCCAACCAATAGGTGGCATCGAAAGTGGCAAAGCTGCGCTTTCCGGTGGTGCCGTTCACGCGGTTTCCCATGAATGACAGCTTCCATGGATAGGCTGCGGAGAAGACCTTGGAGCGGATGATGAAGATGGCCGATTCCGTAAAGGCCGGTGCACCGACTGCGGCAAGGCCGTAGAGGTTGAGGTAGTCTGTATCGCGGAAAGTAAACGAATCTGCGCCCTGCTTGACTTGTACGCGGTCGTAAATACCTCCGCGTACAAACCCCGAGCCTTTAAATGATTCAGTACCCGCTGTGCGAATGATGAAGATGGCGTGCTCGCCTTCCTTGATCTGCAAGTGCAGATTCTTCCAGTTGTTTTCACCGAGCAGGCTGGCCCCGACGTCGGGCTGGTTGAGGTCGCCGAACCACAACTCAATGAACGGATCGCCGCCGCCTTCCAGGCCCACGTCCTGAGGCAACACCCGCAGTCGCTGAACGCTGCCCTGCTTAACCAACTGCTCCCAAGTCAGGCGTTTGCCACTCGCCACAAAGCGGGCCGGCTTGCGCACCGTGGGCGCAAGGATGCCGACCTGGCGAGCAACCGCGGTGCCCGCTGTCATCATGACCTGATTTTGTGTGATCACAGTGACGGTGGCACCAGAGATCGCATCCACTCCCAGCACGCCCTCATCGGGCCGGGACTGACCGACCTCAATCTTGTCGGTGACCGATTTTCCAATGTATTGCTGGTTGAAGTTCAGGAGTGCCGATTCGGGGATGCCCAGCAGCAGGATGGGTTCTGAATGTTTGAGCACCTTCACGCCCACGAAGCGGCCCTTCAGGTCCATGCCGATCAGCGTGACAACGGGCTTGCCCGAGTAAGCAGGCATGTCGGTGATGTCAGTCGATAGCATCACGTAGCCCAACAAATTTTTCTTGCCATTCTCCTGCGCGCCGTAGGCTTCCACATACGGCGGCTGGCCCATGCGTTCAGAAAAGCTTTTAGCCCCGGGAAATACTTCGGAACATGGCACAAGCGCGCAAAGATTTTTGGCGCTGTTCAATTCCGGCGAGAGCTCTGCGTTGTAGGTGCCAGCGGCCGCGTGCGCGCCGCTGGCACCGATCACAAATGCCACCAACAACGCAGCGAGGTAGAAATTCACAGTCGCTGCCAGACGTCGGTTTTGCAAATACACAGCTAAGCGTTGCTTGATGCGCATTGTCTGTTGTGCAATACCCCGTGCCGGCCGGTATGGGGGGAGATCCGAAGTCGCTTCAGGTGAATTAATTAGCAGGAACATTGCGAACCACATTTGATGCATCTATAATACATCTTTAATGCTTGTCCACTTATTGATTTTTGAAACAAAGAATTTCAATCGGTCTTCACAAGCCTAGTCAATTGATTTTTGTTGGAAGTAGTCAATGAATAAACCCTCACTTTTTCTTGCCACGTTGAGCTTCACGCTGTTGGCCGCCTGCGGTCAGACGGATGCCCCTGCACCTGCCGCCGCGCCTGCCCCCGTCATTGCGCCTGCGCCGGCTCCGGTGGCAGAAAACACCGTAGGCAAGTCGGTCTTCGGCAAGGTCTGTGCTATGTGCCACGCGGTTGGCGCCGGTGGTGCGCCCAAGCCGGGCGACAAAGCCGACTGGGGTCCGCGTATAGCCCAAGGCAATGACATCCTTTACAAACACGCGCTCGAGGGCTTTAACGGCGCTAAGGGACAAATGCCCGCTCGTGGTGCCAATGCGGCGCTGACCGATGACGAAGTCAAGGCCGGTGTCAATTACATGGCTGACCAGGCACGCTAACGAGTTTGAAGGAGCGCTCATGACTTCTCATGCATCTGGTCTTATTCAACACAGGCGGCGTCGGCTTGTATTTGCCTTGCCATTGTTGGCGTGTGGCCTGGTGGTGCCGTCGGTGCAAGCCAAGGCGGGTGTTCATCAGTCCTCCCAAATTCTGATGGGTACGCGGGTCGACCTGACATTGCAGGGCAATGACGGCGCAGACTTGGCCGCTGCTGCCGAGACGACATTCACCGAGATGACCCGCTTGGCCGGCATGATGAGCCGCTACCGTGTAACTAGTGCCCTTAGCGCCATCAACCTGATGGCGGGTCTGCAGCCGGTAACCGTACCGCCGGAGCTGCTGCGGGTGCTGTTGATGGCGCGTCAGGTGGCGCAGGCCAGTGGCGGGGCTTTTGATGCCACGGTCGGGTCTTTGCGGAACTGGGATTTCAGCGCCGAGCATCCGACCATCCCGTCGGCGCAGCAGATCAAAGCGCAACTGCCGCTGGTCGATCAGAAGGCAGGCTTGGTGCTCGACGAGCAGGCCAGTACCGCCTATCTGACCCAAAGGGGCATGCAGCTGGATCTGGGTGGCATTGCCAAACTGCCTATTCTTCAAGCTGGCCTGCGGCAACTTCAAAGTCGTGGTGTGGTCAACGCGATGATCAATGGCGGTGGTGACGTGTTGGTGATGGGCCAGTTGAATGGCCGCCCTTGGCGCGTCGGTTTGCGCGACCCGCGGCAACCCAGCCAACTGTTGGGCGTTGTGAATCTGAGCCAGGGTTTTGTGGCGGCATCAGGCGATTACGAGCGCTTTTTCATGTATCACGGTCAGCGCTTTCATCACATTTTGAATCCCAAAACTGGCTATCCAACCCAGGGACCACACGGTGTGACATTGATCAGTGAGCAATTGGACCTCATCAACGGCGTGGGCGCAGCTTTGATGGTGGCGGGTATCCAAGCTGGGCGAACTCGGGTCGCCCGTACACCTGGATTGGATGCACTGATCGTTGACGCAGACAACACTCTCTGGCTGTCGCCTGGTATGGCGCAGCGTCTCACACGCGGTTGAGAAAATTGGCCTGCGCCAATAGTAGGGGTGTGAGAGCGTTGTTGCGTAAAGCGAAAGTTGATCAAGGAAACTCAAAGCCGCAGCGGATGAAATCAATGAAGGCCCGCTTGCAGAGTCCGAAAAACTCGCGAGTAATTTAGCTTTCGGGATGAATGCTCGCGCGTCTGCTTAAGCTGAGTCCGCCGAAATGGTTGGCTTGCTCAATGACTGCGAAGTTTGACTTTGCTTGAGTTTGTAATCAGCCAACCCCAAAGCGTTGGCAAATACCGAATTAAAGTCTGCACTTCATGGCACGACTGAGTCAGCAGTGACGGACTTGAGATGTGCGAAAATACGGAGGTCGAGAGTTGCGGCTGTAGCTCAGTGGATAGAGTATTGGCCTCCGAAGCCAAGGGTCGTGGGTTCGATCCCCGCCAGCCGCACCAATTTACCCAGGAACCTCGCAATCATGCGGGTCCCAAGCCAATAAGACCTTCCAGAGGCTGCACTGTTCCTTAGCCTGTTCCACAATGGGTGACACTCGGAGAGTGCAAGACATGCCGTCACACCGAGCGCCGAGGAGGCCAGTGGTGGTTCCTCCGCAGAGTTCCTGACCAACTTGTCTCCATCATGGGACTATCTCGTTGTCGGGAATTTGCAAGAGTTCGCTGGTAAACATGGTGTAAGCCCGGATCAGTTCAAATCTCTTGAGCGTTACCGCAAGGGCACTCACTCTCTTGAAATAAGCACCTTCGATGAACTCTATAACAGAGCACGATTTGTGGTGAACTACAACGGGTAGCGGCACAGCACCGCTTCTACAAACAGCCGGTTGTCTCGGGCTGCCACCCCCACATGACTTTCGCGCCCATGCAGCCGGTCTTTGATGCGTTCCCACTGGTCGTTTTGAAGTGCGTAGCTTCTGGTCATTGCCTTTAATTAAGGCGCGCTGCCCGGCATTCAAGGATGAACAGGCAGGTCAATTAGTGACACGCCCCAAGTCAAGGCGAGGCGGCTGGATTAAGAAAATTTAAACCATCGCGTGAATTGTCGCCGGCAACTCTGTAGAAATCCTGACCGGACTGGTCATGCAAAAGTCGTTGTCCGGCAACAAGACCCGCTGTTTGACCACTTTTATTTCTGCAACACACCGGCGTCGTATTTAAAGAACAGCTCGTCCAACCGTCAATAACCCGAAGGAGCCAATCCCATGGCAACCAAAGACTTCAAGGCCGGCGACCAGGTCAGCTGGAACAGCGCACAGGACAAGATGACCGGCACCGTCAAGAAAAAGCTGACCGCGCCGACCGACATCAAGACGCACCATGTGGCGGCGTCGCCGGACCACCCGGAGCTGCTGGTGGAAAGCGCCGCCAGCGGGCAGGCGGCCGCGCATAAACCGGAAGCCTTGAAGCGGGTCAAAGCAAAGTGAGTACCGACGATCCCCGCGCAGTTATAGCGGACTTCAAAGAGGCGGTAAACATGTCGCCAAAGGCGCTGGCGGCCTGGCTGAAAACACCAGAGTCGAAGGAGGTCGGCTTCAAAAGCACCGAAGGCGGCGAGTCGATTGGACACCGGTCGGGTAAAAAAATCATCCTGTTGCTTGACAAACCCAACGCCAACTTCACTGGCGACGACTTTTCCCATGCACGCAAGGTGGTGGGCTACATTCACCGCCATCTGGCGCAGCGACCGGCTGGCGACATCAGCCAGACCCACTGGCGCTATTCACTGATGAACTGGGGCCACGACCCCCTGCCAGGCAAGTCGTAAACGCCGCATGTTTTGGCGTTGCAAACGAAACCCGACGCGACGGCCAAGTCGTTGTTGGCTGCCAGCGCGGCGTCAGCAGCGGCCTGTACGGCGGCGTGATTGTCCTCGGGCCGTGGTTGTTGCATCCGATGGTGACCGCCCCCTTTACCAGGCGCAACACTCGATCGAGAACTTTTTTGCCCGACTCAAGCAATACATACGTCAATAGAGCCCGGGTCGGATCGGGCGGCCATGCGCCCATCCGCAGTTGTTTAAATCCTTCTGGCGCCCGGACGCCTAATAGTCCTTCTTGCTTCTGCGCCCTGCAAAATTGAGCGCAGCGATGAAGGCGTTGAGCCGGGGCGCCATAAAGCCGGGCCGCGCTGTCTCTTCGTCTCCGATCTCAAGGACCTGACCCCGTTGACGGTCATCAATGGGCCACTCGATGTCCCCGGCCGGCCTGTGAGTGCGCACAAACGCGGCCCACCGATCGCCGGTCCGGCGCTCGACCGTTCGATCGAGCGCGGTGACAGGCCTGCCGAGACACTGGCATCCCTCCAAGGTTCCAAGAACAAACGGCACCTCGCCACCATGGACCACGCCGGTACTTGCGTTCGGGCCGACGTGATTGAAGTAGTAGCGCCAAGTCGGTGCCTTGGTGCTGTGCAGATAAGCAATCCGCCGCCCGAATGCCGTGAAAAGTGCGTCGCGTGCCACTTCGCGGCCGAGCTGGCTCTGGTCGGAGACACCAGGGTACAACGAGCGAACAACAATGCGCGCCTTGCCCATTTTCTGCACCAGAACGGCAGGATCGACGCCGAACGACTCCACCACGCTGGCGTCGTCACTGTTGTTGCCGATGATGAGCGGAACAGGATGCTCACGCCCTTTTTTAAAGGCTTCGAGGAGGGGCATAGGGATGGCCGCGTCGCCAACAATGAAGCTGGGAGCGAGCGAGATCTTTTTCCCGCGCTCGGCCAGGCGATCCGCGGGAATGCTCCTCAAGGATGCCGCGCTTGCCTGGGCACCCGGAAGCCCCATGGCGATAGCGAGCGCGACGCCTGTTTCTTGGGCTTTGGCGCGTGAGTGGCTCGGGATCCCGTAAGGGCTCTGGGCGATGGCGCCGCTGAACAGCCCTGCGGTCAAAGGCGAGGCCATCAGCGCAAGAACGCTCTGAGCCCCGGCGGACTGGCCTGCAATGGTTACCCTGGCGGGGTCGCCGCCGAAGGCCTCGATATTCGATTGAACCCAGCGCAAGGCTGCAATTTGATCGAGAAGGCCGAAGTTGACCGGGCCACCCGGGGTTTCCTGGTCAAGTCCCTTGTGCGCGAAAAAACCAAACGCACCGAGGCGGTAGTTGATCGTCACCACCACGACATCGCGGCGAGCCAGCGCGCTTCCATCGTAGATGGGAAGTCCACCGCTGCCGAAGATGAGAGCGCCGCCGTGGATCCACACCATGACCGGGAGCCGGGCTGTCCGCTCAAGACGCGGGCTGAAGACGTTCAGATACAGACAATCCTCGTCGAGCCTGCCGGGATCCCCGCCGTTTTCCAGTGACATGCCACGCGTTTGCATGCAGGACGGGCCGGCAGCGGTGGCCGGCCTGACCGCGGTCCATTTCCTGGTGGGCTGCGGCGCGCGCCAGCGCAGGGCGCCAACCGGCGGCGCCGCGAAGGGAATACCGCGGAAGACGTCGATGCCGTTGATGTCCAGCCCCTGAACGGGTCCGGACACCGTCGTGGCCCTAGGTGCTTGAGCCAAGCAAACCATCGGCAGCGCAACCAGGAGCGCCAACACGGGCTTCGCACTCAACCATAGTCGTCGAATCATGGTGCCCTTTGCAGTCGCGGAACCGGACAGGCAATGTCGCCCTCGGGGCACGCGGTCAGACGAAACAACTCTGCAGTGCGCTGCCTTGTCATCCTGTCGAAGCACTGCCAATGGACCATGGGTCTGGCACTTCCGTTCCCCATGGCGCTCGCCTCGAATTGGCAAGTTTTGGTGCTATAGGCCAGCCACGATTTTTGCACCTGCCGCCACTGCGATCGCTGCGCCGATGGCAGCGCTGTTTCGATGAGGCGCAACTGCTGGCTCATCGCTGCCGTCGCGTCGAGAAACCCCTCGTAGGCACAATCATTCAAGGCCACCTGAGTGGTGGCGCCTGGGCATCGATCCGCATCCACTTGCACGGCGTGCAACTGCAAGACAGGGGCCGGTGTCGAAGCGGACACCACCGTGTCTGTCGTCATCCAGAGCCCCTGCGGCGTTTCGATTCGCGCTCGCAGCACAGTGCGGCTTGTGGAAGTGACCAAGTGCTCGTCGTAGTCGAGCCGCCAGTGATACGGCGGCCCGGCTGCCAGTCGCACGCGGGATGACGCCAACTCGGTCGCCGGCGCATCGGCGCGGGCAGTGTCCTCGAGGCTGACGACGAGGACGGCACCTGCAGGTGGCATGATGCGTTCTCGATAGAGCGCTTCGCCTTCCACAGATGCGGCCCAAACAGGTACTGTCTGCAGCAGGCATAGCAGAACTGCCCAGCGCCCCCGAAGCGGAGGAATTTGCATCACTTGGCCTTGGTCAGCCGGCTCAAGTCTGCGGGTCCTTCGATCCCTGCGGCCTGACTGCGTTCACCGCTGACAAAACGGTAAACGACGCCCGCCACGGTGGCGCCGAGCAATGGCGCGATCCAAAACAGCCACAGTTGCGACAGCGCCCAACCGCCGACAAAGAGCGCCGGCCCGGTGCTGCGCGCCGGGTTTACCGAGGTGTTGGTGACCGGGATGCTGATCAGGTGAATCAGCGTCAGTGCCAAGCCGATGGCGATTGGCGCAAAGCCGGACGGCGCCCGCTCGTCGGTCGCACCCAGGATGATCATCAGAAAGAAGAAGGTCATCACGAACTCGCAAACCAGTGCCGCCGTAAGCGAGTAGCCGCCCGGCGAATGCTCGCCGTAGCCATTTGAGGCAAGGCCGCTCTGAAGGTCGAAACCGGCCTTGCCCGAGGCGATCAAATACAGCACTCCAGCTGCAACGATTGCGCCAAAAACTTGCGCCGCGACGTAGGGCAGCAGATCCTTGGCCTTGAAGCGGCCGCCAACCACCAGACCCAAGGAAACGGCCGGGTTCAGATGGCAGCCGGAGACGTGGCCGATGGCGTAGGCCATCGTCAGAACGGTCAGGCCGAAAGCGAGCGAAACGCCAGCAAAACCTATCCCCAGTCCCGGAAAGGCAGCGGCAAGTACGGCACTGCCGCAACCCCCTAGAACGAGCCACATGGTGCCAAAGAATTCAGCGGCTAAACGATTGCTCAAGGGCATTTTCTACTCCGGTTCATGGTGATGGAAAAATGTGGGTGGTGCTATCGTTTTTCAAAATGATGCTAATGAACTCAGTGAAGAGAGTCCACGCTTCAAACGTAATAAATTGTCCGTAAACTGCGCTTGCCCGTGTCTGACCGGACAGGTTCTGTACGCGGTTTGACGCCGATGGCGCTGGTCGATTTTGGGATTGCCTTGCATTGCCTGCGTTCCCGTAAATATTTCATCTTCAGCGACAAGTGCGGATGCAGTTCATTCAAGTGTTCGAAAGCCTCAGGCAACGGCCGGATTACGCGGTGGCATCGCTCAGGTTCTTGCGGCTGACGTCGTCGCGCCGAAAGGTCTTGACGAGTTTTTGCAGCGCTGCCGTTGCTTTGTGAATTGCATACCGGCGTATTGATGGGCCCGGGACCGAGTTGCCGAGCAATGCTGTGGGTCCGACTCGAAATGTAGACTGAATTGTTATCGGTCAAAGACTGGGTTTAAAGGAGTAGCGGCCCGGTGTTTCCGGGGCCTGCGGCCCAAAAATAATCCGCTGTGGTTTACGGTATACATGACGGGGTGTTCTGCAAAGGAACTTTCGGGTGAAGTGTCGGCCTGCCGACGCCAGCAGGCTTGTGTATTGCTCGCAGAGGGTGAACAGATACGCGACACGCTCGGCATCGGTCTCGGCCGCAGCGTCGAGTTGCCAAAAGCGCAATGGGCTATGCGGCGGCTGCCGCAGTCGAATTGGGACGCGGTCAAATCTTGCAAAGAGCCTCGCCAAGCTGGTGGCCCCGTTGAGCGATGCCTTGTTCGTCCCATTCGGTTTGAGAGTCGAAGTGGCAGTTCAGCCGCAAGACGGAATTTTTGTATTCAACAAGCTTTGAATCAAACGGCCCATTGCTCGCTGCAGGGTTCAGGTAGCGATTCGACGGGGCGGTTTTTGAGGGAGTGCAAGAGCTTGTTGCGTTGACGAATGGCTTATGGCCTTCTCGACAAGCCCCGAGTCGATGGGCGACTGCCGGGTCGCTCCGCCGCCGCTGAGCAGCTTGCGCTCCATTGCGGGCAGGACTTCCGCGCCTTTACGGCCGATCAAGTCTCCGACGACATCGACGAACAGTTTGTCGTATGCCTTGTTTTCCTCGCCGACGATGCGACCCACGATTCGATTTTCTTAAGGAACTAGAAGTAGGCCTCGTCCAACGGGCTGCCTGGTAATACGGCCCAGAAATCACGCAAGGCGTCCTGTAGTGACCGGCCTTTGCTTGAGCCGCCTGTCCCTGTTGCTGGATTAGCCCGCCAGGAAAATTCTCAGCGCGCTTCGAAGGCGAGGATCGTCGTGGCTCTATGGCGAGCCTGGTGAGCATTCATGCTCGTCCACCCAAAATCCAAAATCCTCCGTTCTTGTCGAAGGGAATGGATCTGCTTGGGTACAGCCAGGAGCCGCTCGATGCGGTTGCCGGTCTGATGAAAGGCCGACTCAGAAAAACTCAGGCTTGCCAGGCTTGGATATTCAAGGCAAACCATCCAGGACACTAGCGCCAGGTCGCGCATGGATTTTGCCCCGTCCCGCCCTCTTCAAACATCGGCAGCTATAAACCTGTAGCTGCAGGCGCTTATTCAGGCCGAATTTACGGCAACAGACGCTTTAGATATCGACCGGTATGGCTGTCCGGGTTCGCCGCAATATCTTCTGGCGTTCCCACGCCCACCACCATGCCGCCGCCCGCGCCACCTTCAGGCCCCATGTCGATCAGCCAATCGGCTGTTTTGATCACGTCGAGGTTGTGTTCAATCACGACAATGGTGTTGCCCGCGTCGCGCAGTTGATGCAGCACTGTGAGCAATAAATCGATGTCTGCAAAATGCAGGCCTGTGGTAGGTTCGTCCAGAATGTAGAGGGTGCGCCCGGTATCGCGTTTGGAGAGCTCCAGCGCCAGCTTGACGCGCTGCGCCTCGCCGCCCGAAAGCGTGGTGGCCGCCTGGCCCAGCTTGATGTAGCTCAAGCCCACATCCAGCAAGGTATGCAGCTTGCGCGCAATGGTGGGTACCGCCTTGAAAAATTCGGCGGCCGCCTCGACCGTCAGGTCCAGAATCTGCGCAATATTTTTACCCTTGTACTGCACTTCCAGCGTTTCACGGTTGTAGCGTTGGCCTTTGCAGACATCGCACGGTACATACACATCGGGCAAGAAGTGCATTTCCACTTTCACCATGCCATCGCCCTGGCAGGCCTCGCAGCGACCACCGGCTACGTTGAAACTGAAGCGTCCCGCGCCATAGCCGCGTTCACGCGCGGTGTTCATTTCAGCCATCAGCTCGCGAATCGGCGTGAACAGGCCGGTGTACGTGGCCGGGTTGCTGCGGGGTGTGCGACCAATAGGGGATTGGTCCACGTTGATGACCTTGTCGAAGTGCTCAATGCCTTCGATGGCGTCATGCGGCGCCGGTTCTTCGTGCGCGCGGTACAGCGTGCGCGCCACCGCCGTGTACAGGGTGTCATTGACGAGTGTGGATTTCCCCGAGCCAGAAACGCCGGTGACGCAGGTCAGCAGGCCGACGGGGATTTCAACAGTGACGCCCTTCAGGTTGTGGCCGGTGGCGTTGATGACCCGTAGCGCCTGCATGTCGCCTTGGGTCGCTAGGTGCAAAGCCTCGCGATCAGCCCGACGGGCTGCCGCCGGACTCTGCGGAAAGCGGGACACTTTCTTTTTATCGATGACTTCCAGCGTTTTCAGTGTCGGAAGCCAGGGTGTGCGGTGCTTGGGTACGGCAATCTTCAGCGTCTGCGCTAAATATTTTCCAGTCAGCGAGTCGGGATTGGCCTGCACTTCTTCAAACGTTCCCTGCGCCATCACGCGGCCGCCGTGAATGCCTGCGCCCGGCCCCATGTCAATCACATGATCGGCGGCGCGGATCATGTCTTCGTCGTGCTCCACCACAAGCACGCTGTTGCCAATGTCGCGCAGGTGTTTGAGGGTGCCGATCAGGCGGTCGTTGTCGCGTTGGTGCAGGCCGATGCTGGGCTCATCCAGCACATACATCACCCCCGTCAGACCCGAACCGATCTGGGAAGCCAGCCGGATGCGCTGCGACTCGCCGCCCGACAGCGTTTCGGCGCTGCGGTCCAGGCTCAGGTAGTTCAGGCCGACGTCGTTGAGAAATTTGAGCCGAAGGCCGATTTCACGCACCACCTTGTCTGCGATCTCGGCTTTGGCGCCTTCCATCTTCAGGCTAGTGAAGTAGCTAAAGCTTTCGCGCAAGGTGGCGTGGCTGATTTCGAAAATGGCCTGGCGACTGGTGACGCGGCCACCGCCATCCCCGCTGTCAGTCGTGCCGACCAAATAGACATGGCGGGCCTCTTTGCGCAGGCGCGTGCCTGCGCAGTCGGGGCAGGCTTGCACGCTGCGGTAGCGCGACAGCTCCTCGCGCACGGTGGCGGAGTCAGTCTCTCGATAACGACGCTCAAAGTTGGTGATCACGCCTTCGAAAGGATGCCGCTTTCCCACTTTTTTGCCGCCAGCCGTACCGGCGTCCTTGGAGTCCGTCAGGTAGCTGAACTTGATTTCTTCCTCTCCCGAACCATGCAGTACAACCTGCTGCACGAGTTGCGGCAACTCTTCAAAAGCCGTGTCGATGTCAAATTTGTAATGAGCCGCCAGGCTCTCCAGGATCGAGAAATAATAGGCATTGCGCCGGTCCCAGCCCTTGACGGCGCCGCTGGCCAGACTCAGTGAAGGGAACGCCACCACGCGTGTGGGGTCAAAAAACTCCCGGTGGCCCAAACCGTCGCAACTGGGGCAGGCCCCTACAGGCGAGTTGAACGAAAAGAGGCGCGGCTCCATTTCGCTGAGCGAGTAGCTGCACACCGGGCAGGAAAATTTGGCGCTGAAGAGGTGCTCTTTGCCGGTATCCATTTCTTGCGCAATCGCTTTGCCATCCGCCAGCCGCAGGGCGGCTTCGAAGCTCTCGGCCAGTCGTTGCCGCAGGGCGGGTGGTGGGCTACTCGCCCGTGCCGTGCCGGACTCGGGCGTCACTTCGTCGAGGGCGTGCACCTTGATGCGGTCAATCACGACGTCAATGTTGTGCTTTTCAGTCTTTTTAAGCTTGGGCAGATCGTCAAATTCATAGGTCGTGCCGTCTACCCGGAAGCGCACATAACCCTGCGACTGCATCTCGGCAAACACGCCCTCAAACTCGCCCTTGCGTTCACGCGCTATGGGTGCCAGGATCATCAGCCGGGTGTCTTCCGGCAAGGCCAGCACGGTATCCACCATCTCACTGACACTTTGCGCCTGCAATGGCAAATCATGCTCAGGGCAATATGGGGTGCCGGCGCGGGCAAACAGCAGCCGCAGGTAATCGTGAATTTCGGTCACCGTGCCTACCGTCGAGCGCGGATTGTGCGAGGTCGCTTTTTGCTCGATTGAAATGGCGGGCGACAGGCCTTCAATCATGTCCACGTCTGGTTTGTCCATCAACTGCAGAAACTGCCGGGCGTAGGTGGACAGACTTTCCACGTAGCGGCGCTGGCCCTCGGCATACAGCGTGTCGAAGGCGAGCGACGATTTGCCGGATCCGCTTAGACCGGTGATGACCACCAGCTGGTTGCGCGGAATATCAAGGTCAATATTCTTCAGATTGTGCGTGCGGGCGCCGCGGATGCTGATCTTCTGATGCTGCAGCGTAGGAGCAAGGTACTTGCCTCCAGAGGGCGTTGCGGGGCGGGTGTCGTCGGGGGAGGTGGTCAAAGTGGCGTCGGCTCGGGGAAACCCACAATGATAGTCAAAGATCGTTGTCTTTGTTGGTCCTCCCCCAGTTTTGTCCGCTTTCTACGGCTTCGGTAGACCACGTGTGCAGCGAAATCGCCTACTTGCGCAGCGCCGCTTTCCAGTCGCGATAGACGTCCAGATCGACCCCGTCGGGGTAGTTCAGCAGGCCCGGGGCGTGGCCCTTTTTGCCTTTCTCCCCGTACTGCCAGATGATCGCCTTGGTCTTGCGATCGATCACGATGACGCGGTCGTTAAGGTCATCTACCACCAGGATGTCGCCGGTAACCGGCAATTCGCGCGCGATGGAGGAGTGGTCGAGCATCAGGTCGCCATCCTTGACGAAGTATTCCCACGTCATTTTGCGCGTAGACGGGTCGAAGATAACCACCCGGCCGGGTTTCCAGAAGTCAGCCACGATGACCTGTTTACCGTCCACCGTGGGGAAGGCGTCTGACGGATAGTGGATGTTGGGTGCCTTGACGCTCCACAGCACCTTGCCTTCGCGCGTGATGCGCGAGATCCAGGCGTCACTGATCTCGGTGATCAGGATGTCGCCATTTTCCATCGGGGTGGCTCCGTTGGGGTGGGCCAGCTGCTTGGGTGGTTTGTGCTTGCACTGACCGGGTGTGCCCCATTGGGTCGTGATGGCATTGGTTTTAGGATCGATGATCACCACTCTGCAGTTGCGGATGTCGGCGGTTATCAGGCGGCCGTCAGCCAGCAGGTGCGCGTCATCCGGATAGTTCAGCAGTCCGGCGCCACTGCCGTGGCTGTCGGGCACGCCGTAGCTCCACGTCAACTGGCGCTTTTCATAGTCGACGATGTGGACATCGAAGTTGTCTTCTTCGCTGACCGCCAGGCGTTTGCCATCGATCGAAAAGTTAATGTCTTCATTCCCCCGGTACACCTTCAAGTTGGGCGAGGGAAATTCCCAAAGGATGCGCTTGTCCGGGGCCACTTCGATCAGGCGGTTGTTGCGCCGGTCTGCAATCACGATCGGATACGGCAGCGGCTTACCCCAGGAAGGCACTAACCTGGTTCGGCTGCCGGTGACCGGGGGGATTGGCGGTAAAACAGCGCCGCTGGAGACCATGCCCGCGCCGGTCATCTCGGCTGTGACTGGGACTTCCACGCCAGCCGGCTTGCCCGGTTTACTCGTCTGCGCCGCGACCGGTGAGGCTAGTCCGACGACCAGTAGCAGTTCCAGCATGCTTAGACGAGAAAAATAAGACGATAAGAAGCGGTGCATAGCGTATTCCCTGGGACACGGAGAGTGTGCCAAAACGGCAAAGGCGTCATTATTCAACGTCCGTCATACGGCGTCTTGACTTGACGCAATGGGACGTGGTTTTGTCCCGGCCTTACCTCCCCGCGCTAGGGGCTTTCCAGTACCACACGCTGATGCAGAGGCTGCACGGCGCGCCCGTTGTCGGCATACCGCTTGCGGTAGCGAGCCAGTTGCGCAGGGGAGAGCTCCAGCGGCTGCTTCATGACGATCCAGTCCACGCCTTCGGTGCACGGGGAGGCTGTCAACGACCCGGTGTAACGGTAGTAACTCTGGATAGGTGGCAGCAAACGCATCGCGTCGACGCTGACGTCCGGGTGCGTGTGATCACCGTCCGCCCGCGCTGGAATCAACGGCAACAGCGTGGTCAGCAACGGATTTTCGGCGCCGCTGCGAAATAGCACCACCAGTGCCAGCAATTGGCCGGACTGGCTTTTGTGCAGCAAGTGCGCGGCCATTGGAAATTCCTCGCCCGCAATCCGGTCGCCGCCGGGGGTGTGGAAGTGGAATTGTTGCAGCGTGTAGCGCTCCTTGCCGATGCGCAGGGTGCTGCCCTTGGCAAAACGCACCCGTACCGTGTGGCCGTCGTCGGCAATCTTCAGCGCCGCAGGGTGGTAGTTGAATTCAAGCGGCGGCAGCGGTTGTCGGGAGGTGACCACGATGTTGATGGGCGACTGGCGTTGGCCGTTTTCACACAGGTTGGCCGAGGCCGCCGTGCACGCCAGCAGCAGGACGGCCGAAAAAAGGTACTTCATGGGAAGTGATGATGCCAGAGCGCGCAGGCGGCTCGGACGCGAGAATCGGCCGGGGTGCCTGCGGCGAGCAGATAGGGGACAATCAGAACTTATCTAATCGATCAAACACCCCCGCCGCCAGCGGCTTTTGCCTGTGTCCCCCTCTGCTGTCCCTTCACCAACCCCGACTTCGTCCAGTGCCATGACCGCGATTGAGCGACGCGCGAGCGCGTCCCTTGCCGCGATTTTCGCCTTGCGCATGCTGGGCTTGTTTCTGGTCTTGCCTGTGTTCGCTCTGGAAGCGGCCAAATACCCCGGTGGGGATGACCCGGCCCGGATCGGCTTGGCGATGGGGATTTACGGCTTGACCCAGGCGCTGTTACAAATCCCGTTCGGCATCGCTTCGGACCATTGGGGCCGCAAGCGCGTCATTATTGCGGGGTTGCTGGTGTTCGCGCTGGGCAGCTTTGTTGCCGCCTGGGCCCCAGACCTCGGTTGGCTGATTGCAGGCCGTGCACTGCAAGGCGCGGGCGCCATTTCTGCCGCAGTCACCGCGTTGCTGGCGGATGCCACCCGGGATGAAGTGCGCACCAAGGCCATGGCGCTGGTCGGCGGCAGCATTGCCCTGATGTTTGCGCTCTCGCTGGTGATTGCGCCGATGTTGGTCGGCCACATCGGTTTGCACGGCATTTTTGCGTTAACCGGCTCGCTGGCCCTGGCCGGCATTGCGGTGGTGCTGTGGTGGGCACCTCCCGAGCCACTTCAGCATGCCAGTCGGCCACGCGGCCGCATCATGGAAGTGTTGAACGAACCCGCCTTGCTGCGGCTGGATTTCGGCGTATTCGTGCTGCATGCCGTTCAATTGGCCATGTGGATGGCCATTCCCGCGTTGCTTGTCGGCGCCGGTCTGGACAAAACGCTGCACTGGCAGATCTATCTGCCGGCCGTGGTGGCTTCATTGGTGGTGATGGGGGTCACCCTCTTTCCCCTCGAAAAGCGGGGCTATTTGCGCGCTGTGTTTCTGGGGGCGGTGGGTCTTATTCTGCTGGTCCAGTTGGGCCTGCTTTGGGCGGCATCGACCACGACCTCGGTGAGCTTGAGCCTGCTGGGGGTCCTGCTGTTCCTGTTTTTTTGCGGTTTCAATATCCTGGAAGCGAGTCAACCCAGCCTCGCCTCGCGGCTGGCACCGGCGCACGCGCGGGGAGCGGCGCTTGGGGTCTACAACACCTTGCAGTCACTCGGCTTTTTTGCTGGGGGAGCGGTCGGCGGTTGGATCATCAAAACGCATGGCCCGCAAGGTCTTTTTGTGGTGTGCGGCGGCCTGATGCTGGTGTGGCTGCTGGTCGCTTGGCCGATGCGGGCACCTAGCCGCCCTGCACCGGTGGCCGCACGCGGTGACGCGCTGGCAGGCGAGCCAGTTAAACTCTAACGATTAGCTCTGAAGACAGGTTAGGAGAACACGTCATGGCATCCGTCAACAAAGTCATCATCGTCGGTAATCTGGGTCGCGATCCGGAAATGCGCAGCTTTCCCAGCGGCGACCAAGTGGCCAACGTCACCATCGCCACCACCGACAAGTGGAAAGACAAGCAGTCGGGCGAAATGAAAGAGGCGACCGAATGGCACCGCGTGGTGTTCAATGGCCGCCTTGCTGAAATCGTCGGCCAGTATCTGCGCAAGGGCTCGCAGGTTTATGTGGAGGGCAGCCTGCGCACGCGCAAATGGACCGACCAGAGCGGCCAGGAAAAATTCACCACTGAAATTCGTGCCGACCAGATGCAGATGCTCGGCAGCCGCCAAGGCATGGGCGGTCCCGGCGGTGACGATGGCGGCTACGAGGCGCCACGCCAAGCCGCAGCGCCCTCTGCTCGTCCACCCGCTGCCGCGCCGCGACAAGCGCCAGCAGCCTCCAAGGCCGCCAGCGGCTTTGACGATATGGATGACGATATTCCGTTCTGAGTAACGCCGGAGGTCGGGCCTGGGTAAGCCCGAACATAGTCCCACCGCCTATAAGTTTTTTAGTGCTGACTTGCTATTAAGTTGAGGGCTTACAGTGTCCATTGCGTTGTGGCGTGTGCTTTAGTTGCTCACTAATTAAATTAGGCAGTGCGTTCCCGTGAAATCTGTCGGGTCAGGGCGGTCATAACGGGTCTTCAAAAACAAAATAAATGATGAACAGCTTCCTATCTTCCCCTTCCTTTTTTCTCCGGTCCCTGGTCAGCGCCGCCCTGCTGGCGGCCGGCTTGTCCGCCATGACGGCAGCCAGCGCGAACGGCAACATTGAACCGCTCACGGATATTCTGTCTGAGCCAAGCAGCGCTGGGTTGGGCGCTGTAACGAGTTTTGAGTTATCGCCGTACCGCGAGGCGGGCACTCGCTACGACTTGTTGCCGCTGTATCTTTACGAAGGCGAGCGGCTTTTTCTGCATGCCAACCGGGTTGGTGTGAAGCTG
>NZ_JABBPC010000016.1 GCF_012927485.1 Polaromonas sp.
CTATAGCCAAATGACAAAAACCATGTGCCAGCTTGATCTTTTTTCCGCCCTGCAGTGCAGCACCGAGGACATAGCCACCAAATTCAAATCGGCGCGCGGTGGAATGCTCGGAAGTTTTTGGGAGTCCCATTCCGCCATGGCCAACACCCAAGGCGGCACTATCGTTTTGGGCGTGGCCGAAAAGTCCACCGGCTTGGTGTGGGAGGGCGTGCCGGACGCTGCCCAGTTGCGCACCGTGCTGTGGGGCCAATTGAACGATTGCCACATGGTTTGCAGCAATCTGCTGCGCGATGACGATGTGCGTACGGTGGAAGACGAAGGCCGCCAGTTTGTGGTGGTGAATGTGCAGCGTGCCTCACGCCTGCAACGCCCGATGTTTGTGGGGCGCAACCCCATGACGTGTACTTACCGCCGTCACTGCGCAGCATCCCGCAGTGCTGGGCACTTTTGAGATCGTGACGGACTTGGTGAATCAGTTGTATCCGGCAGGTTCACTATCAAAATAGAAGCTTCTCGCTCAGATTCCACGAGGGCTGGATTTAGAGAGGGGAATGGCCATGTGGCGCGCTTGTTGACCTTGTTGATGGCGTTCCAGGCGGGCCTGCCGCCGCTGGACTTTAGCCCCATGCTGAGCCGTGGTCGGCGCATCTACATTGGAGGTATTCATGCCGCGGTGGGGCGGGACTATCGGCCTCTGGCGGGGTGTTCGAAAAAATTATCGCGCGTTCAAAGCGGCGCGCTGCTGCCAATACGCGATGAAGTTTTCCCGTCTGGCAGGGGCCTTGGCCGCCATGTCATCGGTAAACGGAGCGCGAATGCCTTCTACCGCAGATGACGTTTTGGCGGAAATCCGAAGCGCGGCCTTGCGGCTGGCTTCTGTCCGGCTGCGCAGGTAGGGGTTGGATTCTTTGAGTGTCATGCGGCCATCGTAATTGTTGCCGGATTGGGCGTTCTCACGCGAGCCGGATGCGGTGACGGGTATGACGAGTTGGTGGTGCGGGCTCAGTCTGGATTTGGTAAGGGAGGATAAAAAATCTGGTTTAATCAAGTTTTCTTATTTCGCGAAATGCGAAAATATTCAAACTAGGTCACTTCACATGTCCACAATCGCCAACCGCCAGTTATCGCTTAAACCGCAGGATTTATATGTCTTGTTGGCTCTGGCGGCATGGGGCGGGTCGGTCATTACTTATCCCCAACTGGCAGCGTTTGCTGCGTTGTCCATCTCAGAGGTGCATGGTGCGCTGAAGCGGGCAGAGCAGGCGCGCTTGTTGTTTTTTGATGCCAAGCGCCCAACCATCATCAAGACGGCATTCAAGGAGTTTTTGTTCCACGGGGCCAAATATGCATTTCCGCCTGTGCGGGGAACGATGGTAGGCGGTGTGCCCACTGCATACGCCGCTGCGCCACTCAATGCCCAAATTGCGCCATCTGCTGATCCACCACCGGTCTGGCCCTCTGTGCTGGGAAGTGCGCGCGGCATTGGATTGGTCCCGCTCTACCCCACAGTGCCCATGGCCGCATTGCGCAGCCCGGCGCTGTATGAAAACCTGGCCCTGTTTGATGCGCTGCGCAGCGGCAATGCGCGGGAGCGCACCTTGGCGCAGCAACTGTTTGAGGAGCGTTTATGAATTCCAATGACCCCAATGTGCAGCGCGTGGAGCTGGTGGCCGAGGCGCTGGGTGATCTGTGCGACGAATTGGTGTTGGTGGGCGGCTGCGCCGCAAGTTTGCTGATTGATGCACCCACCTCGCCACCAGCCCGAGTAACCTACGACGTTGATCTGATTGTCGAGGTTGCGGCCCGCCAAGGCTATTACGCGATGGAAAGCCGTTTCGCCAAGCGCGGCTTTAGCCGTGACGTATCTGAAGATGCGCCCATATGCCGGTGGCGCATACGCGGAATTGAAGTGGATTTGATGCCCACCAACGAGAATATTCTGGGCTTCTCCAACCGTTGGTATCCAACGGCAGCGGCGTCTGCGGATGTGATGGCATTGCCAAGTGGGAGACGTATCAGCCTGATTTCCGCGCCCGCTTTTCTGGGTACCAAATTTGAGGCATTTCACACGCGCGGCAAGAACGATATGGTGATGAGTCATGACTTGGAAGACATCATCAATGTGGTCGAGGGTCGGCAGGGCGTGGTCGAAGAGGTTTCGGCTGCTGACCCCGCGCTGCGCACCTATCTGGCTATGCGCTTCCGTGAATTGCGGCAGCACACCGATTTCGACAATACGCTGCCCGGCCTGGTCGCCTTTGACGAGCTTTATCAAAGCCGCATTGAGGCTATACGCAGCCGCATTTCGGCCATTGCAGGACTTTAAAAAATTATGAACTCAGCCACCATCGTCCAGAAACTCTGGAACTATTGCAACGTGCTGCGCGACGACGGCATGAGCTACGGCGACTATGTCGAGCAGCTCACTTACCTGCTGTTCCTCAAGATGGCCGACGAGCGCAGCCAGTCGCCCTGGAATCAGCCCAGCCCGATTACCCAAGGTTTTGATTGGCCCGCGTTGCTGGCGCGCGACGGTGACGATTTGTTTGACCACTACCGCCACACGCTGGAAAAACTGGGTGCCGAGAAGGGCACCATCGGTCTGATCTTTGGCAAAGCGCAAAACAAATTTCAAGACCCAGCCAAGCTGCGCCGCTTGGTGGTCGACTTGATTGATTGCGAAAACTGGTCGGCCATGGGTGCCGATGTCAAAGGCGATGCCTATGAAGGTTTGCTGGAGAAGAACGCACAAGACACCAAGAGCGGGGCCGGGCAATACTTCACGCCGCGCCCGCTGATTCACGCGATGGTGGACTGCATTGCGCCCCAACCGGGTGAGACGATCTGCGACCCGGCCTGTGGTACAGGTGGTTTTTTATTGGCCGCGTTCAACCATGTGGCCGACCACAACCCCAACCTCACGCGTGTGCAAAAGAAACACCTGAAAGAGTCCGCCCTGCGCGGCTGGGAGCTGGTGCAAAGCACAGCGCGCCTGGCGGCCATGAACATGATGCTGCACGGTATTGGCTCCGACAAGTCGGTGCCGATCGTGGTGGCCGATGCCCTCGCCGCCGATCCCGGTGAACGCTTTGAGGTGGTGCTGGCGAATCCGCCATTTGGCAAGAAAAGCAGCACCATGATCACCGGCGCTGAAGGCAAAGTGAGCACCGAGAAAGACGTGATCGAGCGCGACGATTTTTGGGCCACCACGTCCAACAAGCAACTTAATTTTGTGCAGCACATCAAGACCTTGCTCAAGCAGCATGGCCGCGCGGCGGTGGTGCTGCCGGACAACGTGCTGTTTGAAGGCGGCGCGGGCGAAACCATCCGCAAGAAGTTGCTGCACGAGTGCGATGTGCACACGCTCTTGCGCTTGCCCACCGGTCTGTTTTACGCGCAGGGCGTGAAGGCCAATGTGGTGTTCTTTGAGCGCAAGCCTGCCTCTGAGACGCCGTGGACGAAGAAGCTGTGGATTTACGATCTGCGCACCAACCAGCATTTCACGCTCAAGACCAACCCGCTCCGGCGCGAGCACCTGGAAGAGTTTGTCAACTGCTACAACCCGGCGAACCGGCATGAGCGCAAGGCAACATGGAGCGCTGACACCAACGCCACTGCGGGCACCGGCCCGGATGGCCGCTGGCGTGTCTACGACTACGCCGAGTTGATTGCCCGCGACAAGGCCAGTCTGGATATTTTCTGGCTCAAAGACGACTCACTAGCCGATAGCGACAACCTGCCGCCACCGGATGTGATCGCACAGGAAATCGTGGACGACCTGGAAGCAGCGTTGGAGCAATTCAGGTTGATCGCCGGTGATATGGGCGCTGAGGTCGAGGCCAGTGTTTAAGTAGCTGGTCGGCGCTGGGCCGCTGCCTTTTATGGCACGGACAGCATTACACCCACATCCTTCGCAAGGTGTTGTCTTTGATGACGTAATGGTGAAACAACGCGCCGAGCGCATGCAGGCCAAGCAAGAAGTAGCCAATGGTTGCCACGACCTCATGCAGGTTCTTGATCTGATCAGACAGGTTCTTGTCCTGGCCCATCAGCGCGGGTAGTTCGAAGCCGAAAAACGGTATCGGCTTGCCTGCGGTGCTCAAAATAAGCCAGCCTGCCAGCGGCATGCCGATCATGAAAACGTATAACAACAGGTGAGTCGCTTTGGCCAGCCATGTTTGCCAGGCCGGACCTTGCAGTAGGGCCGGGCCGGGGCGCATCCAGCGTAGCAGCAGGCGGATCACCACCAGCACCAGCACGCTTAAGCCGAGCATGAAATGCCATGTTTTGAGTCCTTCTCTGGCGCTACTTTCCTTGGGAAAGTAATCACGCAAGTCGATGACGGTGTACACCGCTATCAGCAGCAACAGCATCAGCCAGTGAAGCGCCACGCGCGACGAAGGATATTTTTCAGAAGTTTGCATAGTATTTTTTTTCTGAGAATTGTTAGGAGTGTTGATGGTTTGAACTAACACGCAAAATTATCCTCCTCGCAGCGCCGGCGTCATATTTCGCCGGTGCACAGCGCCACCAGGCGTTGCAAGGCGTACTGCACAGTAGCTAAACGAATGGTAGCGCGTTCACCGTCAAAACGGCGCCTCTCGCTGATAACTCCCGCAGGTGTCGCCCAGCCAAACCAGACCGTGCCGACAGGCTTGGCAACGGTGCCGCCTGCGGGACCCGCGATGCCGGTGACTGCAACGGCTACTTGCGCGCTGGAGTTCGCAATTGCCCCCTTCACCATCGCTCGCGCCACTTCTTCGCTGACGGCACCGTATTGTTCAATCAGCGCAGCATCCACTCCCAGTAGTTCGGTTTTGGACGCGTTTGAATAAGTCACGAAGCCGCGCTCGAACCATACGCTGGAGCCTGCCAGATCGGTGCAAGTTGCAGCGATCAGACCGCCAGTGCAACTTTCAGCGGTGGCCAGCTGCCAGTTTCTTTGCTGAAGGCAAGCCGCTAAATTGACCACCAGCGCAGACAGCTCCGACATCAGAAAAACCTCCAGATGGCAATCACCATCAGCGTGCAGCCTGCGGCCACAAGGTCGTCGGCCATGATGCCCAGGCCTGCCCATGCCCAGGCATTCTGATCGGTAGCGGGGTCTAAGCCATGTGCCAGCCGATCGGCCCATCCGACGGGCCCAGGTTTGGCCGCATCAAAATAACGAAATAGCGCAAACGCGACCAGCTGACCCCAGAAACTGGTGGGCGTCACCAGCCACAACACGAGCCAGAAAGCCGCGACTTCGTCCCAAACAATGCTGCCGGGATCGAGCACCCGCATATTTCTGGCAGTGATGGTGCAGACCCACCAGCCTACCGCCACAGACGCGGCGATCAGTCCGCCCAGGTCTGCGGGCGACAGCCAGTGCTGGAGCACCAGGAACGACAGCCATGCCCACAAGGTGCCGGCGGTTCCGGGCGCCACCGGACTGAGGCCAGAGCCAAACCCCAAGGCGATCAAATGTGCGGGGCGTGCCAGCATGAATTTGGCACTAGGCCGCACCGGTTCACGATTGATGGGGCTTGCTGTTGGAGGAGTTTCAAGAGGCGAGGAGTTATCAGGCATGCGTTAATTATCAGGGAGGCGCATTAGTCGCGCTTGCTGCGCTTGCGCGCCAATTCGGCCATGGCGCATGGGGTGCCGGAATCAGCCAGCTAGGTAAATGGTGCGGGAGGCACCGTAGCATAAATCGACGCAGCAATCGCTTAGTCCAACGGGAACACAGATACCGCTTGAGCGGCCTCAATGGCGAATGGATGAGGGATTCCACGCAAGAGTCCCGCAATGACATAGCCATCAGGTCTGAGTGCGACCTGCCAGCAGTCCAGAAAATAGCTCGCCCATTGAGTAATTGTTCAGCTGATCTCTAATAATATTTCTGTCCCTACAAGCTGGCTTTTCGGATTGTCTGGACTGGTGAAGTCTGCGTTATTCCCAAAGCAGTTGCTGACTTATCTAACGTCCTTTCCACACTGTGAGATGGCACGGCGTCCTACATCCGGGTTCGCGATTAAAACCTATCGTTGGCATATGAAAGGATAGTTTGCGGGTATCGCAGCATGTCATCTTTTCTACCCACTCCCCCAACAGATTTAGAGAGAAACCATGGCCTATCAAAGCACCAATCCCTATGACGGTAAAGTTGTCAAAATCTTTGAAGAAATCAGCGACAAGCAGCTTGAAGATAAGCTGAAGTCCGCCTCCAACTGTTTTGAAACAGTGTGGAGGCAAAAGACCTTTGCAGAGCGCAAAGCGGTTTTGGCGCGAGCCGCAGCCATAATGCGCGAGCAGTCGCAAGCGCTTGCCGAACTCATCACGCTTGAGATGGGTAAGCTGATTCAGCAGAGCCAGGGAGAAGTGGCGCTGAGTGCGGCCATCCTCGATTACTACGCCGAACATGCCGAGGTATTCCTGGCGCCCGAGAAATTGAAGACGGCCAAGGGCGAAGCCATGGTGGAGAGCAGCCCCATTGGCGTGCTGTTTGGGGTCGAGCCGTGGAATTATCCGTACTACCAGATCGCACGCTTTGCAGCGCCCAACCTGATGGCGGGCAACGTCGTGATGGTCAAACACGCCTCCAATGTGCCGCAGTGCGCGCTTGCCTTTGAGCGGGTGTTGAAAGAAGCAGGAGCGCCGGAGGGTGCTTACACCAATCTGTTTATCTCCAAGGACCAGATTTCACACGTAATTGATGACCCACGCATCCGCGCCGTCGCATTAACGGGCAGCGAAGGCGCTGGCGCCGTCGTGGCCGCTCGAGCTGGCAAAAACTTGAAGAAGGCCACATTGGAGCTTGGCGGCAGCGATCCCTTCATCGTGCTGGAAGACGCAGACCTCGAAAAAGCCGTTAAATACGCCGTGCGTGGCCGGATGGGCAACGCAGGCCAAGCCTGTACGGCGTCCAAGCGCATCATCGTCGTGGAGGCTTTGGCCGACAGTTTCCTGAAAAAGTTTCAGGCTGCGATGGAAGGCTTCAAGCCGGGCGACCCGATGGACAAACAAACCACGCTAGCGCCACTGTCGTCAGCAGAAGCACTCAAGATCCTGTTAGGTCAGGTCGATGAGGCAGTGAGTAACGGCGCCCGTGTGCTAATCGGCGGCAAACGTATTGAGGGCCAGGTTGGCGCCTTCATGCAGCCAACAATCCTGACCGATATCAAGGCTGGAAACCCAGCGTATAAAAAGGAATTCTTTGGTCCGGTGGCCCTGTTTTTCCGCGTGGCCGACGAAAATGCGGCGGTAGCGCTGGCCAACGACTCGCCCTTCGGTCTGGGCGGCTCGGTGTTCACCCAGGACATTGAGCGCGGTAAAAAGGTGGCCCAGAAAATCGAAACCGGTATGGTATTCATCAACTCCGACTTGGTGTCCTCGCCCGAGTTGCCGTTTGGCGGCGTGAAGAATTCTGGCTATGGCCGCGAACTCTCCGGTGCAGGGATCCAGGAATTCGTGAATAAGAAATTGATTCGAGTGAGCTGAGCGCTTATCCGTATCGCGGGAGCTGGTGCAGACAAACACCCAAAGAAAATCAATGGGTTGCTGTCTCGCCCAGGAAATGCGCGGCTCTAGCGAGAGCTTGTTTGTTAGCGGAACGTGCCAGACTGGGCCGCAAGGCATCTGAGTTGGCGCCCAACGGGCGGAGCAAGCCTTGTTTTAAAAATGTTCATAGTTAGTACCCCTGCGCATCAGGTGGGGCATGGCCCTGCAGCGATCCGGATTTCTTCTGTCCGTTATCAAAGCAGTGGCCATCAACCACCACGGGTTCGACCTGATAAGCGTCAAACGCTACTCTGCGTCCGACCACGTCGCCTGAACCCGCGGCGGCGCCACGGCGCACAAATAATCAACCAGGGTTTTGCTGGGTTCGTCGCGAAACTCGCCCGTCCGGCCGTCCACGGCGCATACGCTGCCGATGCGGTCCATACGAAAAGTTCTGAAGTCGTGGCGACTCTCGCACCAGGCCGCCAGCGTCCAGACCCTGCCCCAATAAAAACAACCCAGCGGCCGAAGGGTGCGCTGGCTCAATTGATCGCTGGCATCGCGGTAGTCCACCAGCAGCTTGCGGTGGGCTCGCACCGCCTCGCGCAGGGTTTGGAGCGTGATCTGCACGGCAGGCTCCAGCCCTAGCGGAGGTGCATAAATTGCCATGCT
Organism: Polaromonas sp.; assembly: GCF_012927485.1. GTDB lineage: Bacteria > Pseudomonadota > Gammaproteobacteria > Burkholderiales > Burkholderiaceae_C > Polaromonas. The sequence continues at coordinate 8,155 of NZ_JABBPC010000016.1, forward strand.
TTGCGCCGCTACCCTGGCGGCGGGGGGCAACACCGACAGGATTTTGCTCAAACCCGCTTGCGAGGCTTGCGCCAACGCCGGGTCTTGCCAGACCAGCGCCATGCGCACCGAGGCCACCAGCGCCCGCGCCTCGTCATGGGTGAACATCAGCGGCGGCAGATCAAACCCCGCCCCCAGCCGATAACCGACACCCGCCTCGCCTTCGATCGGTACACCTTGGTGCTGCAGGTCGGCGATGTCACGGTACACCGTGCGCTCGGATACTTCCAGCCGCTGCGCAAGATGCGCCGCTGTGGTCAGGCGACGGCCCCGGATGAGTTGGACAATTTGAAACAGGCGGTCGGCACGGCGCATGGGTCGTATATAAACTTTAGGTCTGTAGACCTTATGATACTTGCACAAGCAGCTATTAAAACAATAGTGAACTGAGATGCAGCAAGGATAGCTCCGCCTGTATTGCTCACGGCAATCCAGTTGTTGCGCATGGCTTGGCCGTCACGCCAACGCGTGCAAACCGACCCGGTTGCCGTCCAAATCGGTGATGTGGGCAATGAAACCCATACCCGGCGGCAGCGCTTGGCGCGGCATGGCGATGTGTCCGCCCGCAGCGGTGACGCGTGCCAACACGGCATCCAGCGACGGCGAGGCATCCAGATAAATCAGGGTGCCGCCCGCGCTGGGCATCGGTGCCGTCGGCTCGGATATGATGGCGCCGCCCACGCCCTCGCCTTCATACGGAAACACGGCGCCTTCTGACGGCCCCATGGGCTCGCGGCGCATCTTGCAAGCCAGCACAGTTTCGTAAAAAGCCTGCGCCTGGTCAAGTTGAGCACTTGGAATTTCAAACCAGCTGATAGCGTTTTTCATAAAGGATTCCTGATTTATTAAAGAAGCCTTGATGCTGCACCAGGGCTGCTGACAACGGGGAGTCAGGAGACTTGCGGCAACCAGCCCGCCAGGTTGATGTGATAGCGCGTCGAGCAGCGCGTTCACGACGTTGCGATGACCAAGGCTTTCCGGCTCCGCGCCAGCGTTGGGCCACGCCAGCGACGGCGCCATTTCAGACGCTACGGCAGCAGCAGCGCGGCACCTCGTCGCGAACTTTTTCATGGCCCAAGCGACCATTCACGATCTGCCTCGGCTCGACAGGGTGATCCGATCAACCGCCCAGATACGCTTCCAGTACTTTCGGATCATGCAGCAGATTGCTACCGGTATCGGCCAACACAATGAGGCCGGTTTCAAGTACGTACCCATGGTGGGCGATGCGCAGCGCCTGTCGGACGTTTTGTTCGACCAACAGGATGGTCTGACCCGTGCCATTAATTTCCTTGACGATGCGGAAGATTTCCTGCACCAGCAGCGGCGCAAGCCCCATCGACGGTTCGTCCAGCAGCAAGACACGCGGTTTTGCCATCAGGGCCCGGCCTATCGCCAGCATCTGCTGCTCGCCGCCGGACAAATTACCGGCCAGGCCCCGCATTCTTTGCTGCAATACCGGAAACAGCGAATACACCCATTCCAGATCCTTTTTCGCTTGCGCATTGTCCTTGCGGGTATAGGCACCGAGCGAGAGGTTTTCGGCGATCGTTAATGTGGTCAGGATGGCACGGCCTTCTGCGACCTGTACAACGCCGTTCTGGACGATTTTGTGCGGCGACAGCTTGGTCAGATCGATATCATCGAGCAGGACCTTACCGCGCGTCGGCTTCAACAAACCGGACACTGCGAGCAACGTGGTGCTCTTTCCTGCGCCGTTGGCACCCACCAGCGCAGTGATCTCGCCTTCATTTAACGTCAGGTCGATGCCTTTAACCGCCTCAATATGACCATAGGCAACCGCCAGATTCTGGATCCGTAAAATCGGCTTAGCGTTGACCTTCATTCCGCTTCATCCTTGCCCAGATAGGCCTCGATCACTTCCTGATTACTCTTGATCTGATCCGGTGTGCCTTCGGCAATGATTCGGCCGAAATTCAGTACGGCGATGCGGTCACACAGGCCCATCACAAACCGCATGTCGTGCTCAATCATGAAGATGCTGTAACCGCGTTGTTTGATATTCAGAATCTCGCGCATCAATTCGGTTTTTTCTGCCGGATTCATACCTGCCACAGGTTCATCGAGCAAAAGTAATTTTGGTTCGGTTGCGAGCGCACGGGCGAATTCCAGCTTGCGCTGTTCACCATAAGACAGACTGTCGGCGAGCATTTCCGCCTTGTGTTCAAGCCGAACCCACGACAGCAGTTCCAGTGCCCTGACGCGCGCCCTCGCTTCTATCCTGCGATAGGGCCCTAAATTGAACAGGAGGTCCGAAAAACCATAGTTCATCTGATCATGCATACCGACCACCACGTTTTCGAGCAGCGTCATGTCCTTGAACACGCGGATGTTCTGGAAGGTTCGGGCGATGCCGCGTTTAGTGATCTTGTGAGGGGCTATGGTGCTGATGTCCTGGCCGTTGAATTCGATCCCGCCGCCGGAGGCCCGCAGCAAGCCGGTTATCAAATTAAATACCGTGGTTTTACCGGCCCCATTGGGTCCGATCAATCCGAAAATACCACCTTGGGGAACATTGAAATTGACGTCTTGCAACACCTGTAGGCCGCCGAAGTGCTTGCTTATTTTGTTAAGTTTCAGCATCAGGCCACCTCTTTAGTCTGGCTCTGTTTATAGGCCCGCCTGCGCCGGAAGAAACCAAGAATGCGACGGGGTTCCCAGATTCCTTGTGGCAGATACAGCACCACCAGTACCAAAATCAGGCCGTTGGCTGCCAGACGGAAATCCCGGAACTGGCGCAGTACCTCCGGCAACAGGGTCAGCACCGTGGCGCCGAGAGTGGGTCCGATCAGGTTGCTGGTGCCGCCGAACACGGCCATCGTGAGGATGTCAACGGCGTTTTCAAAAGCATAATTGCCTGGCCCGATGGTGAAGGTGTAGTGCGCGTTTAGACCGCCAGCGACGCCGGCAATAGCGGCCCCGGTGACGAACGCCAGGAGCTTGTAGCCCGCGACGTTGATACCCATCAAGCGGGCGGCAATTTCATCAGCCTTGATCGCCTCAAACGCGCGCCCGATTCGGGAGCGCCGCATTCGCCCCAGCACATACAGCGTGATGCCCAACAGCAGCGCGATGTGCCACCACTCGGTCTTCAGTGGAATGCCGTTGAGTCCCATCGGGCCGCCGGTCACATCAAGGTTCAATACGACGACTCTGACCACTTCGCCGAAGCCGAGGGTCGCCATCGCCAGATACACGCCGGACAGGCGCAACGTCGGAATGCCAATGATCAGCGCGACCAGCGCCGGCAACACGCCGGCGGCAGCTAGCGCGATTGGAAATGGCAAGCCGGTTTGCATGCTAATCATCGCTGCGGCGTAGGCGCCGATGCCCATGAATGCAGCATTTGCCAGCGACAGCAAACCGCATGACAGGGTGACGTAAATGGACAGCGCCAGCATGGCATTGACGCCAATTCCGAAGATGACGGTGTTATAGGTAGCCCAGAACCCGTCCCACCATTCAAGCACTCCCATCTGTTAGGCCTTTCGTTCCAGCACTTTGCCGAACATGCCCGAGGGACGGATCAACAAAATCAAAAACAGTAATCCGAATCCCACGGCGTCGCGAAAATCGCTGGAAATATAGGCTACTGTCAACACTTCGGCGAAGCCCAGAAACAATCCGGCGAACATGGCGCCGCGAATGTCCCCCATGCCGCCCAGGATGATCACGGCAATCCCTTTGTGCAGCATGGGCTGCCCCATGAAAGGGGAAATTGCATTGAACGACAAGCCGACCAGAACGCCGGCGGCACCGCCCAATGCAGCCGCTGAAAACGACGTCAGGTAAAACAAACCTTCCACATTGATGCCCAGCAGATAAGCTGCTTTCGGTGATTCGGCGATCGCGCGGAGCGCCCGACCTAATTGAGTACGGCGCATGATCGCCAGCAGCACCGCCATCAACAAAAACGAAATCACGACGATGCCGACCTGTACCGCAGTGACGTGCAATTGGCCCAGACTGATGCTTTCCTCGGGAATGGTGCCGACTGGGAAACGTTTGTTTTCAGCGCCGAACAAGCCTTGCGCCAAGTTGGTCAGGATAATGGCGATACCAATAGTGGCGATCATCGGCGCCAGGTGCGGTGCATTGCGCCCACGCAGCGGTTTCAGTACCAAAAAGTCCACCAGTAAGCCAATCAGGCCCGTCACCAGCATCGCCACCAAAAGCCCGGTCCAAAGTGGCATCGCGAGTTGGTCTACTACCAGCAGGGCCACATAACTGCCCAGCATGAAGATCGCGCCGTGCGAGAGATTGATAACGCCAAGTACCCCGAAGACTAGTGTGAAGCCAAGCGCGAATAGCGCATAGACGCTGCCGAGGGAGAGGGCGTTAATAAGTTGTTGTGCAAGCATAAATTGAGGAGCCTGCTATCTGGCACGGCGGGTCACCATGACGAGTTGTCGATGGATCGATGATTATAAATTTCCCCGCCTATTCGGCGGGCGGGGCGGGAACTGCTTACTTCAGCTGTACAAACTTGCCATTCTTTGCGATGTTGACGGTGGCCTCTTGCTGGGCGTCATAGCCTACTTCCTTGCCCGCCACTGCGGGCGCCTTGCGGAACGTGAATTTTCCAGTCGCCCCTTCGATCTTGACGGCGGGCAGGGCGTCACGCAGTGCAACCCGGTCCTTGTCCAGCGCACCTGACAACTTCACGTTGGCAAGCGCTGCAGCGACGATGTGTAGCGCGTCATAAGCTTGTGCTGCAAACTGATCTGGATCGGAACCGAATTTTGCCTTGTAAGCGGTCATGAACGCCTTGTTGGCAGGGGTCGCGTTTTCCGATGACCATGGACTACCCATTACGGTATCGTCACCGGCTTTTTTCGAGATTTCAAAAAGCTTGGGTGAATTGAGGCCATTACCGCCGATGAACGGCTGTTTCATGCCCAATGTTCGGGTTTGCAGCATGATATTGGCGGCCTCTTCGGCCAGGCAGGAGCAGACAATGGCATCCGGATTGCCTCCCTTGATCTTGGTGAGTTGCGCCTTGAAGTCGACGTCGCCCTTGGCATAAGTCTCAGTGCCCGTCACGATGATCTTCTGTTTCTCCAGCGTCGCTTTAAAGACTTCATAGCCGCTCTTGGTGAACGCGTCGTCGTTACCGTAAATCACCGCAACTTTCTTGATGCCGAAATGCTTGACAGCTACGCGAGTGGTGACTGGCAGAACGTCGGCTTCCATGACCGAGTTTCGGAACGTGAACGGGCCCATGGCCGTGATGCCGTCGGCCGTGTTACTGGTGCCGAATGCGACCACGTGAGCGGAGTTGGCGATCGGGTCAGCCGCAAAGGCAGAGTTGGAAAGAGTGGGGCCGAACACCAGCAACACTTTGTCCTGAAAAATCAACTTTTTGAAAACGGTGATTGCTTCTTCTTTTTTGCCTTGCTCGTCTTCCACGACCAGTGCCAATTTATTGCCGTTAACGCCACCTTTGGCATTGACCTCATCGGCGGCCAGAGTGAAGCCGTTCTTGATAGCAATGCCGTATTTGGCAGCCGGGCCGGTCAGCGCTGCAGCAACGCCGAGTTTGACATCGGCGGCGATCGCACTGCCGACGAGACATACGCTCAGGAGCGCAAATGATGATTTTTTCAACAGGGTTTTACTTTGCATAGTGCACTCCGGAATAGTGGGTAAATGGTATTGAAAGATAGGGTGTACGGCGTTTTTCACGCGACAAAAAGCGGGAAAAGCCCGACTGCTGCGGCCCAATACTATGCGATTTTGACTGATACCGGCCCCAATACGGAAGGCACCGCTTGAAGAAGTGTCGCAGCCGACGCCTGATTGACGCTTGGATGAGCCCATGCTCCGATGGGGGACTCGCTCCCAGACTTCTGGGTAGACGCCCGCCCGCTGTGGCTGAGGGAGAAGCTCGGCGGGTCCGTCGCCGCATAGCACGGTGGTTCAATTTCGCCGCTTCCCGCACACTGTTGGCCTGAGCTGATCAAGCGCATCTTCTTCAAAATGGCAAGAATCTTTCAGCCCTCTATTTCGGTCAAATCGGTTGAGGAAATGAAGGCCCGCATTTTAAAGGGTTTGCCGCGTTCAGGGCCTCACAGGTCGTGTTTCGCCAGAACCCGGTTGACTGCAGCGCAATCTCACGGGTCTCTATAGCCAGGAAACGAACTGCTAATCTGCCAGTCATAGGGGAAAGTGAGGGATTTTTGGATTCCTTTTCAGTCTATGGGGTCAAGCGATGCCTCTGTATATTTCAGTCTGGATACCTTGACGAGCGATGATCTGGTGTTGACTGAAGCGCACAACCGATATCAATGGGATTTAAATAGTTGCCTTGACAGGCATCACTGACCTGCAGGACCAACTTGTCTCACCACTGATTTTGATAGAAATTCCGACAGTGGGTTGATGTACTCAATTTGCGTGCGGGATGGCATAGAAATGTATGAACACAACATCGCACATTGGTACGATCTCCGCGGCGATTCCAGAGTTTCTTCTCACCGACCATGATTTTTCTAAAATACGCACGCTGATATACCAACGTGCCGGAATAGCGCTGGGCGATCAAAAACGTCAAATGGTGTACGGTCGGCTCTCGCGGCGGTTGCGGGAGCTTGGGCTCAAGGAGTTCTCGACCTATCTGCGCTTACTCGAAACCGACCCAAACATGGGTGAGTGGCAATTGTTTACCAATGCTTTAACCACCAACCTGACGGCGTTCTTTCGCGAGGCCCACCATTTTCCTGTACTTGCGGAGCACGCACGACGGTGCCCCCAGCCCGTCAGCGTCTGGTGTTCTGCGGCTTCCACCGGCGAAGAGCCCTACTCGATTGCGATGACGCTGATTGAGGCGCTGGGTAGTCGTGCCGGCGCTGCCAATGTGTTGGCCACCGACATCGATACCCAAGTGCTTGCCAAGGCGGCTGCAGGCGTTTTTACCCTGGAGCAGGTTAGCAAGCTGCCCCTGGAACGTCTCAAGCGATTTTTCCTGAAAGGCGCCGGTGTGCAGGCAGGAAAAGTATTGATACGGCCGGAAGTGGCAGCGATGGTGAAGTTCGAGCAGCTCAATTTACTGGATCCTCATTGGGCACTGAAGGACCCGTTTGACGCCATCTTCTGCCGCAACGTGATGATTTATTTCGACAAGCCGACGCAAGGGAAAATTTTGCAGCGCTTTGTGCCGCTGCTGAAGCCGCATGGTTTGTTGTTTGCCGGTCACTCTGAAAACTTTTCTTTTGCCGGTCAGGCGATCCGATTGCGCAGTCAGACCGTTTATGAATTGGCGTCTAACCCTATCAAGGAGGTGGCATGAATTTGGTGGCGGGGGAGTTTGTCGCCACCCACCATTATTTTGACCGTGAGTTCGGGATCGCAGCGGTCAAGCTGCTACCGGGGGAATATTACGTCACCGCCAAAAATATGGTGTTGACAACCGTACTAGGATCGTGCGTATCAGCTTGTGTGCGTGACAGTACGGCCGGTATTGGCGGGATGAACCACTTTATGCTGCCTGACGATGCGGATCCGACGTCCCGGGACGCCACCGCATCCATGCGGTATGGCGCTTATGCCATGGAGATGCTGCTCAATGAATTGTTCAAGGCCGGCGCTAGACGCGAAAGACTGGAAGCGAAAGTATTTGGTGGCGGTGCCGTGCTGCCCAATATGACAATGCTCAATATTGGTGACCGCAACGCCACTTTTGTGCTGCGCTATCTGCAGATGGAGCAGATCCAGATAGCCGCTCAGGATTTGCGGGGTGGGCTGCCGCGTCGCATTAATTATTTTCCTGAAACTGGCAGAGTAGCCGTGCGCAAGCTTCGTAATCAGAACGATGTGTTGCTGGTGCAGCGTGAGGAGCAGGCGTTGGCCCAGGCACTGGTCAGTCAGCAAGACCAAAATAACGTGGTGCTCTTTGACAGGGGGCGTCCACGCCACGGTCTCACCAAAAAAAGCGGCATCCTATGAGCGTCGATAAAATCAAGGTTCTGTGTGTCGACGACTCGGCATTGATACGAAGTTTGATGACGGAAATTATCAACAGTCAGCCTGACATGATCGTGGTGGCAACGGCCTCCGATCCCCTCATCGCTCGTGATCTGGTCAAGAAGCATAATCCGGACGTCATGACGCTGGACGTTGAAATGCCCCGCATGGACGGGTTGGAGTTTCTCGAAAAACTCATGCGTTTGCGACCTATGCCGGTGCTGATGGTGTCGTCCGTTACCGAACGGGGATCGGAAGCGGCACTGCGCGCCTTAGAACTCGGGGCGATCGACTTTGTCACCAAGCCGCGATTTGACATACGGGATGGCCTGCTGGCCTACACGGACTTGATTGCCCACAAGATTCGTGTTGCCGCTAGCGCCCGAATGCTACCCGGGCGGTCCGCAGCGAAGGGGCTCAGTCGGACGGTGTTGGCAGATGCGCCGATGCTTCACAGTCCGTTGTTGAGCATCCAGAAGCTCATTGTTATCGGCGCATCCACCGGGGGAACCGAGGCCATCCGGGAGCTATTGCAACCCCTGCCACCGGACAGTCCGGGCATCCTGATTGCGCAACACATGCCGGCCGGCTTTACCAAATCTTTTGCGCAGCGCCTCAACAACTTGTGTCGTCTGACGGTATCGGAGGCGGTGCATGGTGAGCGAATAGTGCCCGGCAATGCCTACATCGCGCCAGGCGGATTCCATTTGTCGTTGACACACAGTGGCGCAAATTACGTTACGCGAGTAGACCAAGCGCTGCCGGTGAATCGGCATCGCCCCTCTATTGACGTGTTGTTCGATTCCGCCGCAAAACATGCTGGGAAAAATGCCATTGGCATAATTCTGACCGGCATGGGCCGCGATGGTGCGGAAGGATTGCTGCGTATGCGGCAGGCCGGTGCCCATACACTGGCACAAGACGAGGCCAGTTGCGTGGTGTTTGGCATGCCGCGAGAATCGATCGCCATTGGAGCTGCGAGCGAGGTTGTTCCGATACAGGAAATGAGTCAGCGCTTAATGGCTCATCTGCGCTCGCTGGCTGAGCCGGCTGATCGGGCATAGACGCAGCGTGAAATTTTGTGAGTGTGCAGTAAGCCCGGCTGCAGGCTTAAGTTGGTAGTCAAATATTGGAGTGGACGTGGTCGATAAAAGCATCAAGATTCTAGTCGTGGACGATTTCCCGACCATGCGCCGGATTGTTCGCAATCTGCTCAAAGAGCTGGAGTTCGTCAATGTTGACGAGGCTGAAGACGGCGCAGTCGGTCTGGAAAAGCTGAAGGGCGGTAACTACGGCTTTGTGGTATCCGACTGGAACATGCCCAATATGGATGGCTTGGCCATGTTGAAGGCGATTCGCGCCGATCCTCAATTGGCCAAACTCCCGGTCTTGATGGTGACCGCAGAAGCGAAAAAGGAAAATATTATCGCGGCGGCCCAAGCTGGCGCCAGTGGGTATGTCGTCAAGCCGTTTACAGCCGTTACTCTGGAAGAGAAAATTATCAAGATATTCGAAAAAATGGCGAAGGAGGGTGCTTGATATGGAGCCGACAGTACTTCCTGGCGTGAGCGTTTGTGATTCGACCGAGCAACTGCTTCACCGCATCGGCCAATTGACGCGCCAGATGCGCGAAGGTATGCGTGAGTTGGGCCTGGACAAGGATATTGCCAGGGCCGCTGAAGCCATCCCCGATGCACGAGACCGTCTGAGCTATGTCGCCCACATGACTGAGCGCGCAGCGGACAGGGCTTTGAATGCGATCGATCTGGCCCAGCCCATCCAGGAAAAACTGGCCAAGCAGGCAAATGGCCTGACGCAGCGCTGGAATGTCTGGTCTTTGAGTCCATCGGAGCTGGACGGCGCGCGCGAACTGGTGGTCGATACGCGCGCTTATTTGTCGGAGGTGCCGCAACAGGTCAGTGCGACCAATGCCCAATTGATGGAAATCATGATGGCGCAGGACTTCCAGGACCTGACAGGCCAGGTCATCATGAAGATGATGGATGTTATCAAGGACATGGAGACGCAGCTACTTCGGCTGCTGATCGACAATGCGCCGCCCGAAAAACGGCAGGAAGTAAGCAGTAGTCCGCTCAACGGACCTCAAATCAAGTGCGGTGACCCCGACGCGGCCGAGAACCAAGTCCAGGTCGACGATTTGCTGGCCAGTCTCGGATTTTAGGAAGTCACGCGCCCCTCATTGCCCAAAGAACAGGTCTATCCCTCGCCTGTTTCGCCGATTAGTGCAAGCCGCCTGCCTCAATAATCTTGGGGACAGGGGGCCTTTGCACCTAGCGCTCCGGAGCATTGATGGCGGAAGAAAGTGATCTTGAAAAAACCGAACCCGCCTCACCCAGGCGTCTTGAAAGGGCGCGCGAGGACGGGCAGGTAGCGAGGTCCCGGGAATTGGTCACCTTTGTGATGCTGGCCACTGGTGTGAGCGGCCTTTGGGTTATGGGGGAAATGATCGGCAACCATTTTGGCAGTGCGCTGCGCAATGGCCTGCAATTCGAGCGGGCGTCTGCGTTCGACGAGTCGCACATGATGGTGCAGGCCGGAACCGCCGTGCTTCAGGGGTTGCAGGCGCTGATGCCGCTCCTCGGCATGATGATGGTTGCCGCGCTCCTTGCACCGATGATGCTCGGCGGCTGGCTGTTCTCAACTAAATCGTTGGCTCCCAATTTTTCCAAATTGAATCCGGTGTCGGGTATCGGGCGCATGTTTTCCACCGAATCGCTGGCCGAGCTGGTCAAGACCATGGTCAAGTCCCTGCTGATTGGTGGCGTGGCCTGGTGGGTCATATCCGGCAATGTGGTGTCGATCATGGCGCTGATGAGTGAGCCTGTGCACTCGGCGTTGCCGCATACCCTGCGGCTGGTGACCAGCAGTTGCGCACTGATCGTTGGCTCGTTGTTGTTGGTGGCTGCCATTGATGTGCCTTATCAGTTGTGGAGCCACTTTCGCAAGCTGCGCATGTCGACCGAGGATTTGCGGCAGGAGCAAAAGGAAAACGATGGCGACCCGCAAGTCAAGGCCCATATCCGTCGACAACAACAGCAGATGGCGAAGCGCCGCATGATGTCCGAAGTTCCCAAGGCTGACATCATCGTCACCAACCCTACCCACTTCGCGGTCGCCCTCAAGTACATCGACAAGGAAATGCGCGCGCCGCGCGTCGTCGCCAAGGGTGCCGATCTCGTGGCGCTGCGCATTCGCGCAATGGCCGAAGACAACAAGATTCCGATTCTGGAGGCACCGCCGCTAACGCGGGCGCTGTATCGCCATACCCAATTGGGTGACGAGATCCCCCTGGCTTTGTATGGGGCGGTGGCGGAAGTGCTTGCCTGGGCCTATCAGCTGCACCGCCAGATCAGCGAAGGCGGCGTGGTGCCACCAGCGCCTCGTGACTTGCCGGTGCCTGAATCGCTTGATCCGCTGGGAAGCCCTGCATGACCGTGATGGATTCATTGTCACGCCTGCCCAAGTTGATGTTGGGCGGCAACACGGCAAAGGGCTTGGTCGGGCCAATTTTGATCATTCTGATTCTCAGCATGATGATCCTGCCGTTGCCGCCGTTTCTATTGGACCTGCTGTTCACGTTCAATATTGCGCTGTCCATCATGGTTTTGCTGGTCAGCATGTACACGCTGAAGGCGTTGGATTTTGCAGCCTTCCCTGCGGTACTGTTGTTTACCACGCTGTTGCGGCTGTCGCTCAATGTCGCTTCCACCCGTGTCGTGCTGATGGAAGGGCACACCGGCCCTGATGCCGCCGGTAAGGTGATTGAGGCTTTTGGGCATTTCCTGGTTGGCGGCAACTTCGCGGTTGGCGTCATGGTCTTCATTATTCTGGTGGTGATCAACTTCATGGTGATCACCAAGGGCGCGGGTCGTATTGCCGAAGTCGGCGCCCGCTTTACGCTCGACGCGATGCCCGGAAAGCAGATGGCGATCGATGCGGATTTGAATGCCGGTCTGATCGGTGAAGACGTGGCGCGCAAACGCCGTGCCGAAGTTGCGCAAGAGGCCGACTTCTATGGGTCGATGGACGGTGCCAGTAAGTTCGTTCGTGGCGATGCGGTCGCGGGCTTGCTCATTATGGTGATTAATATTATTGGCGGTCTGATTGTTGGGGTCGCCCAGCACGGCCTCGATTTCTCGGCGGCGGCCACGACTTACACCCTGCTTGCGATCGGCGATGGCCTGGTCGCGCAGATTCCGGCGCTCGTGATTTCAACGGCAGCGGGTGTCATCGTGTCCCGAGTGACCACCGACGAGGATGTAGGGGAACAACTTACCGGCCAGTTGTTTGCTAATCCGCAGGTGTTGTTTCTTACTGCGGGCGTTATCGGATTGATGGGATTGATTCCCGGGATGCCCAATCTGGCGTTCCTGATCATTTCCGGCAGCCTGATCTGGTTAGGACGGCGCGTGATGCAACGAGTCGCAAGGGGCGTTGACACCCTGGCTGCGGCACCTTCTCCGGTGCCTGCATCGGCGGAGCCGCAGGAGGCCACATGGGACGATGTCACGCTAGTCGATCCGCTCGGACTTGAAGTGGGCTACAGGTTGATCTCGCTGGTGGACAGTACCCAAAGTGGTGAGTTATTGGGGCGTATCAAAAGTATTCGCAAAAAGTTCGCGCAAGACATTGGTTTTCTGGTGCCCGTGGTTCATATTCGCGACAACTTGGAGATCAAGCCGAATGCGTATGTGGTCAAGCTGAAAGGTGTCGAGATTGGTCATGGCGAGGCGTCACCTGGCCAATGGATGGCCATCAATCCGGGACAGGTCAGCGCGACCTTACCCGGCACGCAGACCAAGGACCCGGCGTTCGGCCTTCCTGCCGTCTGGATTGACAGCAGCTTGCGCGAACAGGCCCAGATCTATGGGTACACAGTCGTCGACGCGAGCACTGTGGTGGCGACCCACCTGAATCACCTCATTCACGCGCATGCGGCCGAACTGCTGGGACGACAGGAGGTACAACAGTTGCTGGACCGCATCGGCAAGGAGTCGCCAATGCTGATCGAAGGTCTGGTACCCAAGGCGCTGTCGCTGACGACCGTGCAAAAAGTGCTTCAAAATCTGCTTGACGAGAGCGTGCCGATTAGGGACATGCGCACTATTCTGGACGTGCTCGCGGAGAACGCCCCGACTGTGACCGACACGACAGAGTTGACGTCGTTGATCCGGCTGGCACTGGGGCGTGCGATCATCCAGCAAAGTTTTCCAGACAATGAAGAGCTGCAGGTCATTGGCCTCGATAGTTCGCTTGACCGCGTGTTGTTGCAGGCCTTGACCAATAGCAATGGTCTCGAACCAGGCCTGGCCGACAGCCTCCTGCGCGAAGCCCAGTCGGCCATGGCGCGTCAGGCCGAATTGGGATTGGCTCCAGTTTTGGTAGTGCAGCATTCACTGCGCGTCTTGTTGGCCCGCTTTCTACGCCGTAGTTTGCCGCTGCTCAAAGTACTTTCGCATGCCGAAATTCCAGACACCCGCACCATCAAAGTAACCACCCTCATCGGAGGTAAAGCTTGACCACCGCTACGCAAGCCCTGTTGGCTACTTGCAAAGTCATCGCCGCATCGAGTCGGGAGGCTCTCCGCCTGGTGCGGGAACGGCTGGGACCCGATGCCATCGTGTTGTCCAACCGGGTGATCGCCGAGGGCGTCGAAATTGTGGCGACTTTGGAGAGTTCTGCGGAGGAGATGGCGATTCCAGAGCGGCAAGTTCCGGGACCCGACCAGCGTCCTGTCGAAACTCGTTGGTCGGTCGATACGCCCCTGGTGCCTGGGATCGTCAGCGATGAAGAGGGCGCTCTGCGGGAAAATAAGTCGGTGCGCGGCTTGATTGAAGAGCGCTTGGCCGGGCTCTCCTGGAATGAAGCCCAGCGGCGGGAGCCTCTCCGCGGACATTTGCTACGGACTCTCTTGGGGGCCGGCTTTAGCGCCCGCTTGGCCAAAGACCTTTTAAAGGACTTGCCCCCCAATCAGAGCTATGCCAGTGGCCTGAGCTATGTCAAGTCGGCGCTGGCGCGCGACCTGCCCATGCTTGAGAATGATGACGCCTTGATGGACGCGGGGGGCGTTTACGCCCTGATGGGACCGACGGGAGTTGGCAAGACGACGACCACAGCCAAGCTCGCCGCGCGTTGCGTCATGCGCTTCGGAGCGGAAAAACTGGCGCTGGTCACCACCGACAGCTACCGGATCGGCGCCTACGAGCAATTGCGTATTTACGGCCAAATCCTGGGTGTGTCGGTCTACGCCGTTAAGGACGCAGTCGACCTGGAACTGGTGCTGAAGAACCTTCGCGAAAAGCATATGGTGCTCATCGATACGGTGGGCCGGAGCCAGCGCGACCGTGCTGTCTCGGACCAGATTGCGATGTTGTGTAGTGCCGGCCGCCCGGTCAAGCGCCTGCTGTTGCTTAACGCGTCCAGTCACGGAGACACGCTCAACGAAGTGGTGCAGGCCTACCGCTGCGGTGAGCAGACGGCGAACGAGAAAGATTTAGTCGGATGCATCTTCACCAAAGTGGACGAGGCCACGCATCCGGGGGTACTGATTGACATGGCGATTCGTCATCAGTTGCCCTTGCACTACATCTCTAGTGGGCAGAAAGTCCCGGAGCATCTGGCACTGGGGGACCGTAACGGGTTGATTGACAGTGTGTTTCAGGCCCACAGTCAAAGCTCCTTTTTTATTCCTGGTGAAGCCGATCTTGACGAACGGCTAGTGGCGCTCAGCAACGATGCGGACGTGGCGGCAGCGGAGGCCGTTAGTGAACGCCTGCGTTCGCAATGCCATCAACTGATTCGGGTACTCGGCCACAATTCCCACGAGTTGACTTCCCTTGCGATGACGCTTGCGGCCGGTCAAATCGGTTTCGATGAGACCCGTTTAATCTGGCGCAATCTCTCTGATGACCGGATCGGGGAGGAAAAGATTGCCCGAAACCTGCTGGCGCAGGCTATTGCTGACAGCAAGCTCAGTTGCCACGACTATGTGTTGGCAATTACCGGCGAGATCAGCCTGACCTCTGATCAAAGCGCGGAAGCTTCTCCGCTCGTCAGCAGCCTCCTGCTGTCGGATAAAACCGGCTTACCTTTCGCCGCACCGCATCAATTTCCGCTAACTCCTGCGCCGTCTGGCAGGGTGCAGTCTGGCTGGATACAACAGCAGAAATTTGGTCGCCCTGTCGTTCATCTTCTCTCCCGTATCCCCGCCTCCGCGAGGAGCCCTGAGTGGCCACCCCTCGATGGTCAATGGGTGGCAAGCGCTAGCGCGGCCTGTCGCATCGTGGACGCTGGAAATGGCACACCAGGAACGCTGGAGAAGCTGGCTGCGGGACTCACTTTCAGCGCGTCTCAGCCGGCCATATACCGGGGGAAGGCCGCATTACTATCGGTGGCGGAAGCTTTGGTAGGTCTGCGCCCCCACCCAAAGAACAACCTAATGGGTGAAGAAGTGGCCGCTTCCACCCTGCGTTGCGTCGTGAAGCGTTTTGTCGATGTAAACAACGGGAAAACGCTGGCGCACAGCTATGTACTTGCCAGTAGCGGCCTGCAAGCAACCGCATTGCAGGTGGCTCAATGGTCAGCCTGGCGGGCTCTTGCAGAGCCCTATTTCAAACTTTACGCGCAGGGTATTGTGCAACTCGCAAGCACTTCGGCATTGGGCGGCGCTTCCCTGACGAGGCGTTTCCTGATTGCTGGGCAGGCTTCCACCACGGTGTTCCGTTTGCAGCGCGCGCAGGGCGCCTGGGCTGAAACCGCGCGAAAAATATTGGCGCAGTTGGCGGGTCGATCCGTTCGGTCCGATCGACCGATACCGGGCCTTGCGCTGTTTGAGGGTTTGGGAAAACTTTTCGTGCTTCGGGATGCGCTGGAGACTGATGCAGCGGCAGCATTGCCTCAGTCCGACACGACCCAGGTGCAGCTCTGATGAGGCGCGCGTGAAAAAATCGGTTACTGATCAGGCGGACGGCCTGCGACGCTTGATGCTCAGCAGTCCGGGGCGATTGGTGTCCGTGGTGGGCAGTGATCCGGTCAGCGTCGCGAGCGTCACTTCGAACCTGGCGGCAGCACTGGTGCAGCAAGGCAAGGAGGTATTGCTGCTGGATGAACACGATGGCGCGCAAGCCGTTCAGGTTGATCGCGAGCAGCGGCTGGTGTTGATCAATGCCGTGCTTGATAAAGAAGGCGCCTTGTCGCGACTGGCGGCTCAGGCGGATAACATTGTGGTCGTGTTGCGGGCGAATGCGGCATCGATCAAAGAGTCCTATGCCTGCATCAAGCGGCTTCATTACGCCCACGCGCTGCAACGACTGCACGTGCTGGTCAACGGCGTGGCCGACGCGGTCGAGGCACAACGCATACTGGCCAATCTCGTTCATACCGGCAATCGCTATCTCGGGCTTGCCGTGGAGTCCGCGGGTTGGGTCAGGGCTGATCCTCTTTTCGCCCAAGCCCAGCGACTTAATTTAACTGTCGTCGAAGCCTTTCAAGCCAGCCCCGCAGCCACGGACTTTAGGCAAATCGCCTCAAATCTGCTCGAGTGGCCATTGCTTGCCGCAGGCGGTCGTCCACCTTCGCGGCCACCCGGAACGATTGCCAGCCAGAACGCCAATTTCCGGATGGAGATGCGTTGATGCAGCGGCCAAAGATTGCATGCCCCGATCATTAAGAAAGCAGGAGTAATTCTTGATGTACACCTTCCAAGGAAAGATCGACAAGTCCGGCACGTCTGATTTGCTGAAAGACTATGCGTCGCTGGTGCGACGCCTGGCCTTGCAACTGATTGCAAAACTGCCGGCCAACGTCGATTTAGACGATCTGATTCAGGCCGGCATGATGGGCTTGCTGGATGCTGCTAGCCGCTATCAGGATGACCAGGGCGCAAAGTTCGAAACTTACGCCAGTCAGCGTATCCGCGGCGCCATGTTGGACGAATTGCGGGCCAACGATTGGGTATCGCGTGGCTTGCGCCAGTCCTCGCGCAGCGTGGCGAAGGCGGTTCAGAGCCAGGAGCAAAAGCTTGGACGTGCGCCAACCGAAGGCGAGATCGCGCAGGAACTGGAGCTGCCGCTGGCCGCATACCAACACTTGCTGCAGGAGATCCACGGTTGCCAGCTGGTGTACTACGAAGATTTTGATCACCGTGATCAGGAAAACAGTTTTCTGGATCAGCAATGCCAGGGTGAACATGGCGATCGTGGTGACAGCAACGGACCTTTGGAGCAATTACTCGAGAGCGGGTTGCGACACCGGCTGGTGGAGGCTATTGAGGCCGTCCCCGAGCGGGAGCGCCTGCTACTCAGTCTGTACTACGAGCAGGAACTGAACCTGAGAGAGATTGGCGCAGTGATGGAAGTCAGCCAATCACGGGTTTGCCAGCTGCACAGCCAGGTAATCAGCCGCTTGCGGGGAATACTGGGTGAATCTGTTGAGCGTCCAATCAGCGGCTAGCGACTGGGAAAATGTTCGACCGCTGGGTGGATCTGAAAATGTGTCGATAAGCGCGCGCTAGGCCGGCTGCTACCGTTAAAGCCGTGCCTAGCCCAGGGCGAGACTGTTGCCGCTACTGGCCCCGGTACTGTGCGTGCCGTCCGGTCCATAAAGCGGTTGACCTTTTGCTTGCAGAAAACTGATCGATTGCCGGGTGAAGTCCAGATGCGTGTGAATCATCACGCCATTGCGATGATTGCGCTCATGCGCCAGCGCTGCACGCTCCCGTAAGTTATGCCACGCATTCTGCAGTGCTTCCCCGCCGGCCGCTGCGATGGCGTCCGCACCGCTGCGGCCCGCAGCGTAACCCAGTGACACCTGTTCCATCTCACGCCGATGACTCAAAAGCACAATCTGATCGGCCAGTTGCGACTTTCGGTTAGCCAGCTCTGGCAGGTCGGAGAAGTTGCCATGAGTCATGGCGGCGGCTTCCTGATCCAGTAAATCGATAAATTCCCCTATGGCGGCCTCTTCCTGGGCGAGGTGACCAAGTAAAGGGCTACTCATCGGGTCCCTTTGCTCAGCAGGTCACGAACGGTGGCCAGCAAGCCGTCGGCAATTTTGGCCGTGTTGACTTGATAGCGCCCGGCGCTAATACTCGCCCGAATTTCAGCGACGCGGGCGGCATTGAAGTCCTCGTGTATGGACGGCAGCGAAGGCGCCGACGAGGCGGACACCGCTTGCTTGGCTGCGGGAAGCGGCCCAGACGCCGCCCCATTGGGGGTGGTTTTGGAAGTCCCCATGGTCCGAGTGGCCGGCACGTTTTTCAAAGAACTGACGTTTTGATCGATTTTCATGATGTTTTTCTCAAGAGAGCTCACCTGTATAACGGCTGTTTCAGTCGAAACTTTAGGACACGTCGAACAAACCAGTGAAAAATCAGTTGGATCGTTCAATTACGCCACTGGATCGAACGATTCCGCTGAGCACTTGACCGCCTTGTATTTTTACCTGAACGATCGCACCGACGGCGGCATTTGTCATCGCTTTGCCCTCGGTGCTGACGACAAACCCCGGTCCCTGTGAAATCACCTTAATGATTTGCCCCTGCTGCACGATGGGGACACCGCGCAGCAATTCTCGCCGTATCGGTGCGCCTGAGGCGATCCGGTTCTCAGCCAGCATGCCGTTCAATTGAGCCGGATCGACAATGACGCTGCGTGGCAAGCTTGCGAGGTCACCTTCGCGCGCCTCGCCATCAGCGGGAGTCAGCGCTTGACCTGCGTCGATCGGACGCGCGGCAACATAGTAGGTGCCCAGTACTGCGACGTAGGCCGACACATAGCGAGTCCACGGCAGGTTCGAATTGCATCGGACGCCCACCGAAACGCGTCCCCATAAGTGCGCGCCATTCGGCAAAAAGGGTTCCGGTGCATCACATGACGGCAGATCACCCGACAACGGCCTGTCGACGGTCACGACTACCTTGCCTGGCAGGCCGGCCGTTTGACTCAATAAAAATCGATCGATCGCCAGGCGGGCATTGCCTTTCAACGGCGTCGCGCTGTAGGCTGGTAGGGTCAACGCCGTCATAGTTATCAATGCCAGGACCCCTGCCAGATGTCCAAGCAAAGATCCCCGCGTAGGCAATTGCATGAATCCCTTTTAAAAAATTACTAGCGTCAATTCAATGGTGCGCGCGCCGCAGGCGTAGCGCCTTGCATGATGCACCGGCGTATTTTAGCGAGTCGGATGGACGCGTTACGGGCCGAATTGCGTTGCAATCTGGATTTTGTTCAGGCGATTGAGCCACCCGCGTTTGCGCTCTAACAGCCTTCACTTGGCGCTACGGGAGAAGGGTTGAATAAGGCATTGAAACCCCATCTGTTCAGTTGATTGCCGGCATAACGGCTATCTACAATTATTTTCTAGCAAAGATGCGTCCTCAAACGATGAACAAATATGATTGACAAGCTGGATTCAACCTTCCGCTTCCATCAGGAGGCCCTCAACTTGCGGGCACGCAGGCAGGAAGTTTTGGCGGCAAATATTGCGCATGCCGATACACCTAATTTTAAAGCACGCGACTTCAATTTCAGCAGCAAGCTGATCGAGGCGGTGGAGCGTGGCCGGCAATCCATGTCAATGACCAGCACCTCACCCCGGCATCTGACGGGCGAAGCCGGTACCGGCGGCGACACGGCGCTGATGTATCGCACGCCTACGCAGTCAAGCATTGATGGCAACACCGTTGAGATGGATGTCGAGCGCGTCAATTTTGCCGATAACGCCATGCGCTATGAGGTGAACCTCACGGTGCTGAGTTCCAAAATCAAATCGCTGCTGTTGGCAGTTCAACAATAACGAAGCGGAGTCTGTGCATGCCGTTTTCCAATAACTCACTCGGTATTTTTGACATTGCAGGCTCGGCCATGACGGCCCAATCCCAGCGCATGAACGTCACTGCCAGCAATCTGGCCAACGCCGACAGTGTCAGCGGCCCTGATGGAAAGCCCTATCGCGCGCGTCAGGTGGTGTTTGAAATGGCGCCCGTGGACGGGCAGGATATCGGCGGGGTCAGAGTCGCGCGGGTTATCGAAGATCCCTCGCCCATGCGCATGATGCACGACCCTAAAAATCCCCTGGCAAATGCAGACGGTTACGTGACCATGCCCAACGTCAATGTCGTGGAAGAGATGGTCAATATGATCTCGGCCTCGCGTTCCTACCAGGCCAACGTTGAAGTGCTCAATACGGCTAAGTCGTTGATGCTTAAAACCCTGACTGTCGGCCAGTAAGGCTACCGACGGTTCAGCATTCTACTGACAGGAAAAATTTATGACGTCGACTGTAATCTCCCCGTCGAACAGTGCGGGCGTAGCGGCCGCACTGCCCTTGAATACCGGCTCAAACGCCGACAGCGAGCAGCGCTTTCTCAAGCTTCTCGTCACGCAACTTCAGAATCAAGACCCACTGAATCCTCTGGATAACGCCCAGCTTACCTCGCAGTTGGCACAAATGAGCACGGTCAGCGGGATCGAAAAACTCAATGGCGCAGTTCAGTCACTGCTCGCTCAAAGTGGTTCCAGCCAGGTGCTGCAATCAGCCGGCTTGATTGGCCGCACGGTGCTTGTGCCGGGTAATGACCTGGCGTTCAAGCAAGGCGTCAATATGCCGTTTGCCGTCGATTTACCCAAAACGGCAGAGTCGGTGAAAGTAACCATCACCAATGCAAAAGGAGACACCGTTCGCAGCTTCGACCTGGGGGCGTTGCAGCCCGGTGTCAAGACGCTGTCATGGGATGGATTGGGCGATAACGGAGTCCCGTTGGCGGAGGGTGCCTACGCCATCCATGTGGTTGCGACGGGGGGCGGTGCCTCGGTGGCGGTAAGCGCACTGACTTATACAAAAGTAGTCAGTGTGGCGCAGAGTGCCAACGGGGTTGAGCTTGAGCTGGAGGCCGGCAGGAAGGCCGCCCTCGGCGATGTCAGGTTGATCCTTTGAGCCAGGGTCATGCCCAGGGCTTGCTTCTTTAAACGTCAATTCAAAAAATAGGAAATATCATGGGTTTCGCACAAGGAGTGAGTGGTCTGAATTCTTCCGCCAGTAATCTCGATGTTATCGGCAACAACATTGCCAACTCGGGGACTATTGGCTTCAAGGCGGGTAGCGTGCAGTTTTCAGATGTCTATGCCGGTTCGCGGGTAGGTCTGGGTACTCAGGTTTCCGGCGTTTCGCAGAATTTCACCGCAGGTGCCGTGCAAAGCAGTACTCGCGCGCTGGATGTGGCCATTGTCAATGGCGATGGATTTTTTCGATTGGCAAGTCCGGGTGGTGAGGTGGCGTACTCGCGTAATGGCCAATTCAACATGGACAAGAACGGCTACATCGTTAATTCAGCGGGCTTGCAACTGACGGGCTACAAAGTGGGCGCCAACGGTGCCGTCGCGGGAGGCAGTCCCGCTGCCCTGCAATTGCCAACGACTGCCATGGCGCCGAATGCTACCCAGAATATTGCCGCCCAGTTTAATATCGACTCGCGCAGTACGGTGCCGACAGCGAGTCCTTTCAATGCCAACGATTCCGCAACCTACAACTACGCCAACGCGGTGACGATCTTCGACTCGCTGGGGAATTCTCACGAACTGTCGACATTTTTTGTAAAAACGGCGGCGAATACCTGGAATGTTTACGCGACCGCAGACGGTAATCCGCTCACATCGACGGGGGCGATGACCGTACCGCCGGCGGCGGCTGGTTCGCTGGCCACGGTGACGTTCGATGGCAGTGGTCAACTGGCCACCACATCGCCAACCACGCTGTCAATTGCGGGTCTTAATTTCAGCAACGGCGCCAACTCAATGGGTTTCACCGTTAACGTGGCAGGAACCACTCAGTTCGGTAATGTCAATGACGTGAAGAAACTGACCCAAGACGGTTACACGTCGGGTCAGCTGACTTCCTTTGCCATCAATCAGGATGGCACCGTCACAGGAAAGTACTCCAACGAGCAGAGCAAGACGCTGGGACGGATCGTCTTGTCTTCCTTTGTGAATCCGAATGGGCTCCAACCCAAGGGGGCCAACGTCTGGACTGAAACCGCTGCATCGGGCCAGCCCTTGACCGGCACACCAGGCGCAGGTACCAAAGTAGGTGCATTGGCGTCAGGCTCGCTCGAGGCATCCAACGTCGATCTGACCGCTGAGCTGGTCAATCTGATCATTGCTCAGCGCACCTATCAAGCTAACGCTCAGACCGTCAAAACGCAAGACCAGGTGATGCAAACCCTCGTAAACATGCGTTGAGGTCGGGACGGCTTGCTGATGTAGCTGGCCGTCGCGTCAAAGAAATCAAGGAAAAGTTATGGACCGGATGATCTATATCGGCATGAGTGGCGCCAAGCAGGCCTTGGAGCAGCAGGCGTCCGTGGCGAACAACATGGCGAACGTGTCAACCCCCGGTTTTCGGGCTCAGATTAATAATTTCCGGGCTGTACCAGTGATCGGCGACGAAGTAGCCACTCGCGCTATGGTGATTGCCACGACGCCCGGTGCCGACATGCGCTCCGGACCGCTGATGCCAACCGGCCGTTCGCTGGACGTTGCAATTCGCGGCGATGGTTGGCTGACGATACAGATGCCGGACGGTAGTGAAGCCTATACCCGGGTCGGCAACCTGCAGGTTGGCGCGGAGGGCCAGTTGCTGACCATGGATTCCCGGCCACTGGTTGGCGATGCGGGCCCGATGGTGGTGCCCCCCGGTTCCGCGTTGGTGATAGCCGGCGATGGCGTGGTGACCGCCCTCGGCGCAGGTGACCCGCTCGTTGGCGCTTCCGAGGTCGGACGTCTGAAGTTGGTGAACCCCGCTGCGGCTGACCTGGTCCGTGGTGACGATGGTATTTTCCGGATGCGGGCTGGCGCAGCCGCCCCGCAGGTTGACCCCAACGTGAGGCTGCTAAGCGGCACTCTGGAGGGAAGCAACGTCAATCCAGTGGAAGTGATGGTCGACATGATCGGCAACGCGCGGCGCTTTGAAATGCAGATGAAAACGTTGCATACCGCTGAGAGTAACGATCAGGTGGCGAACAAATTGTTGTCCACCGGGTAATTGGTTAGTCATCGATTTATCTTAATTTGACATGAGTGCGGCCACGGCCATCTCGCAGGAGTTCTTCCCATGATTCGTTCTTTATGGATCGCTAAAACCGGTCTCGATGCACAGCAAACACAGCTCGACGTCGTGGCCAATAATCTGGCTAACGTCGGTACCACGGGATTCAAGCGCAGCCGCGCAGTGTTCGAGGACCTGATGTACCAGAACCTTCGCCAGAGTGGCGGTCAGACCTCTGATCAGACCCGCATGCCCTCGGGCTTGCAATTGGGTACGGGTGTTCGCGTCGTTGCCACGGAACGCATTCATACCCAAGGTAATCCGACCAAAACCGACAACCCGAAAGATGTGGCAATTAACGGGGGTGGCTTTTTTCAGGTGTTGATGCCGGATGGCACCACAGCCTACACGCGCGATGGGTCGTTCCAGTCCGACCAAAACGGCCAGCTTGTGACTGCAAGCGGTTTCCCGGTGCAACCCGCCATCACGCTGCCGCAAAATGCCATCAGCATGACGATTGGTCGCGATGGTACCGTTTCGGTTGTGCAAGCCGGAAGCACCGCTAGCGTGCAAGTGGGTCAGATACAGCTGGCGACATTTTTGAATCCTACCGGTCTGCAAAGCAATGGTGAAAATCTGTATGTGGAAACCGATGCTTCCGGGGGGGCGAACCAGAGCGCACCGGGGCAGAACGGTGCAGGCAATCTGAATCAGGGCTATGTCGAGGCATCGAATGTCAACATGGTCGAGGAATTGGTCAACATGATTCAGACCCAACGTTCGTATGAAATTAACAGCAAGGTGGTCAAAACTTCCGACGAGATGCTGGCGCGCCTGGCGCAGTTGTGATGCCGAAAGGGTTCGCGAGTGCCTGTCTGGCACTGTTGGCAAGCCTCCTATTAATCGGATGTGCTCAAATTCCGCGGGAGCCGCTAGTGCATCAGCCGATGACAGCGCGCGCCGACAGGCAGGCGCGGCCGGTGGCGCCCTTGAATGGGGCGATCTATCTTTCTGGTCTTGGGGCGCAGGCCTTGTTCGAAGATCGGCGACCCAAGTATATTGGCGACATTCTTACCGTCCTGATCAGCGAAAATGTCAATGCGAGCAAGAACTCGGCAGCCGATGCCAGCCGCAGCGGATCCGCGAGTACCGATCTAGGCGTGATTCCCAAAATTTTTGATGGGTTGATCTCCAGCTCGCAAGATGCCAGTGCCAGTGGCAAAAACGCCATCAGTGCCAAAGGCGGGGCCAATGCCAAGAACACCTTCTACGGAGTGATCACGGTCACAGTGGTGGAAGTACTCCCGAACGGGAATTTGCTGGTGAGCGGCGAAAAGCAGATGTTGATCAATCAGGGCACCGAATTCATCCGTTTCTCTGGTGTGGTGGATCCACGCACCGTCAGCGCCAACAATACCGTACCGTCCACGCAAGTGGCGGATGCCCGAATCGAATACAGCGCGAAAGGCTATATCGACGAAGCGCAGACCATGGGCTGGCTGCAACGTATTTTCCTGAATGTGCTGCCATTCTGATCATGAAAACTCTACCCCTCGCGCTTCTGCAACGCCTCCAAAAAATTCAGGCCGCCGTGACGACCGCTTTCAGACTGTGCCTGCTGGTGCTGGCTGTTAGCGGATTGCCATCACATGCGGAGCGCTTGAAGGACCTTGCCAGCATTCAGGGTGTACGCGACAACCCGCTGATCGGCTATGGGCTCATGGTCGGCCTGGACGGTAGCGGCGACCAGACGATGCAAACGCCGTTCACCACGCAAAGTCTAAACAACATGTTGGGCCAACTCGGCATCACCGTGCCGCCGGGCACCAACATGCAGCTGAAAAATGTGGCCGCCGTGATGGTAACGGCGACGTTGCCGCCATTTGCGCGGCCCGGGCAGAGCATCGACATCACGGTATCGTCGATGGGCAATGCCAAGAGTCTGCGCGGCGGAACCTTGTTAATGACGCCCTTGAAAGGCGCAGATGGCCAGGTCTATGCGCTTGCCCAAGGAAACATGGTGGTGGGCGGTGCAGGGGCTTCTGCCAATGGCAGTCAGGTAAAAGTTAATCAACTCGTTTCCGGGCGAATTCCTTCCGGGGCCATCGTTGAACGAGCGGTGGCGTCGCCACTCGGTGGTGACGGCACCTTTATGGTCGAATTGAATACCACTGACTTTGGTACGGTGCAGAAGGCGGTGGATGCGATCAATCTCAACCTTGGTGCAGGTACTGCCAAGGCGCTCGATGCCCGAGTGATCCAGGTCAACGCACCGGTCCGGCCAGAAGATCGTGTGAGTTTTCTGGCTCGGATCGAAAATATCGACGTCGCTCCGGCGCAAGCCGTCGCCAAAGTCGTCATCAACGCCCGTACCGGTTCGGTCGTGATGAATCAGGCCGTCAGAATTCTGGATTGCGCCGTGGCGCACGGAAATTTGACCGTGGTGATCAATACCGATCCGGTCATCAGCCAGCCCAATCTTCTTGCAGGCGGGAGTACTGTTTTGACCCAGCGTTCGCAGATCGAACTCAATCAGGCGGGAGCGGCCCTGCAAGTTGTGCGGGGTGGTGCTTCCCTGGCCGAAGTGATCAAGGGTCTCAATACGTTGGGGGCTAACCCCCAGGATCTGCTGTCGATTCTGCAGGCGATGAAGGCTGTCGGCGCGCTCCGCGCCGAACTTGAGATTATTTAAGGTTGTTCATGAATACCTTTGGCCTCACCAGTCTCGGTGGCATAAATTCTTCTACCGCGGGTGTCCTTGACCAGCGCTTGTCGCTTGATGTGCAGGGTGTCGAGGCTTTGCGGCGCACGGTCCGCAGTTCACCGCAGGAGGGTATGAAGCAGGCGTCAAAGCAATTCGAAGTGATGTTTATGCAGATGGTGCTTAAGAGCATGCGTGAAGCCACACCGACAGACAGTATGTTCAGCGGGCCGCAAGAAAAGCTGTATACCTCAATGCTTGACCAGCAACTGGCACAGAACCTGTCCGGACGTGGCGTTGGATTGGCTCAGACCATGTTTGCGCAGCTTAGCCGTGCAACAGGTCTCGAGACCACCGGGTCGCCGTCGGACGCCGCTTCAGAAAAGCCCCTCGCTGATTTCCATCTGCTGGCTCCAAAAGCTGAGCCAGTGTTGCAGACATCTCCCGTTTCACCACAGTCATCGGCGCGAGGGGCGGACCTCTCGTTCTACGAGGAAGCAACCGCGCAGGCAACGCTAAGCCGAAGCATCTTGCCGCAAGCGCATGTGGAGCAATTCGTTTCGCGCATGCTGCCTGCTGCGCAGCAGGCAAGCCAGGCAAGCGGTGTGCCCGCGCAATTGATCATGGCGCAGGCCGCGCTGGAGTCGGGCTGGGGGCGACGCGAGATTCGCGCAGAAGACGGCAGGAACAGCTACAACCTGTTCGGCATCAAGGCGGATAGAAGCTGGAAGGGGCCGGTGGTTGAAACCACTACGACCGAATACGTCAACGGCGCAGCCCAGAAAACCCGGGCCACGTTTCGCGCCTACGGCTCTTATGAGGAATCGTTCTCCGACTATGCCAAGTTCCTGGTGAGCAACCCGCGTTACAACAACGTACGGGCAACCCAGGATCCCGCTGAAGCTGCGCAGGGCCTGCAGCGCGCCGGTTACGCCACTGATCCGCAATACGGTGGGAAACTGATTCGCATCATGAAGCAGATGACTTAGTTTCATATGACGAGCGGGCTGAATTTTCTCCTGAAGTTTGTGTCATGGGCAGGCTGCCGGACACTCAGTAGGCTGGATGAACGCATGCTGATCCTGGTTGATATTGACAAGCTGATGTCGAGTGCTGAAATGGGCTTGATTGAAAAACTGGCGGCTTAGAAAAACGTCCTGGTTGAATCGCAAGTTGATTCATCCAGAGGTTTAAAAAAGAAAGAGATAGAAATGAAGATCGTTAATCTTAAGGTGGCTACGCGGCTGGGAATCGGGTTCGCAATTGTTCTTGCTCTGTCGAGTATTTCGATCGGCACCGGGATTTGGAATATGCGCCAAATTGCAGCGGCAACGCAGCAAATGATGGAAACACCTTTGGCAAAGGAACGGATGGCATCAGACTGGTATGCCCTCATTGTCACCGCCGTCGTGCGCACATCGTTCATTGTCAAAAGCACCGATGAAACTTTAGCCAAGACGTTTGCAGACGACATCTCTGCAAGTGTCAAGACGGCGGCTGAAATTCAAAATTCACTTGATCCGCTGCTGACATCGGACGCAGAAAAAGAGGTAATCAAGGTCATCAAGGCTTCCCGGGGAAAATACCAGCAGGCCAAAGAAGCGGCGATGAAAGCCAAGCAGGAAGGCAAGACTGAGGACGCCTTACGAATTTACGACAGTGAATTCATGCCCAATGCGAAAATTTATCAGGGCAAGGTCATGGAGTTCCTTTCTTTGCAAAGAAAAGGCATTGACCTTACTGGACTTGAGATTGCCCGGTTACATAGCAGTGGCTTCAATCTTATGCTACTGCTCGGCGTATCAATGCTTGCATTGGGCGCTGTTTTCGCGTTCCTAATCTCTCGCTCTATCACCCGTCCATTGGCCGAAGCGATCAAAGTAGCACAAACCGTCGCCGCGGGTGATCTGGCCACCCGCATCGAAGTCAAATCCAAGGACGAAACCGGCCAACTGATGCACGCACTGAAGGCGATGAACGACAGCCTGGTCGGTATCGTCGGCGAAGTGCGGCAGGGCACCGACACCATAGCCAGCGCCTCCAGCCAGATTGCCGCCGGCAACATGGACCTGTCCTCACGCACCGAAGGGCAAGCCAGCTCACTCGAAGAGACCGCCGCCGCCATGGAGCAGCTCACGTCCACCGTCCAGCAAAACGCCGACAACGCCCACCAGGCCAAC
>NZ_JABBPC010000023.1 GCF_012927485.1 Polaromonas sp.
CAATAGGCGCTGAAAACTGATTATTTAGCCTCATTTTACTGATCTTGTCCTCGCAGGTCGTGAACTTGTCATGTTTTGGCATTAAAGTCCAGCGGTTGGCCAATCGTCTCTCAGCGAGCAACGAGGAAGCAACGCAGCGGGGGCATCGCTAGCGTGGCGCCCCCTCCAAGCGAAAAACAACGTAGGAGATCTTTATGATAGGCAACTCAGCGCTTATTCTTGCGCTAATCTGCGGACTTATAGCTGTCGGTTATGGCATTTGGGCACGCAGCTGGATTCTTTCCCAGGATGCCGGCAACGCGCGCATGCAGGAAATTGCAGCCGCCATCCAGACCGGCGCCGCCGCTTATCTGGCGCGGCAGTACAAAACCATCGCCACCGTAGGCATCATTCTCGCCATCCTGATCGGCTTCTTTCTGGATGGTAAAACAGCCATCGGCTTTGTGGTGGGTGCCGTGCTGTCAGGCGCGTGCGGCTTTATCGGCATGAACGTCTCAGTGCGTGCCAATGTGCGCACCGCACAGGCCGCTACGCGCGGCATCGGCCCCGCGCTTGACGTTGCATTTCGTGGCGGCGCCATCACCGGGATGCTGGTGGTCGGCTTGGGACTCTTGGGCGTGACCGGTTTTTACTGGTTTTTGGTCGGCAATGGCAACTACACACCTACCAGCAAGCTGGCTGAACTGCTAAACCCGCTGATTGGTTTTGCGTTTGGCTCATCGCTGATCTCCATCTTCGCCCGTCTGGGCGGTGGCATTTTTACCAAGGGCGCCGATGTGGGTGCCGACCTGGTAGGCAAGGTTGAAGCGGGCATTCCCGAAGATGATCCGCGCAACCCGGCTGTGATTGCCGATAACGTCGGCGACAACGTGGGCGACTGCGCGGGGATGGCCGCCGACCTGTTTGAAACGTACGCGGTAACGCTGATTGCCACCATGGTGCTGGGCGCGCTGCTGGTCGCTTCCGCCCCCCTCAACGCGGTGATGTATCCACTCGCTTTGGGGGCAGTCTCCATCGTCGCCTCGATCATTGGGTGCTTCTTCGTGAAGGCATCGCCGGGCATGAAGAACGTAATGCCGGCCTTGTACAAAGGTCTGGCGATTGCAGGCGTCCTGTCGCTGATTGCCTTCTATTTCGTCACGATGTGGCTAATGCCTGACAACGCTATCACTGCAGTCGGCAGCCAGATGAGACTGTTTGGTGCCTGTGCCGTAGGTCTCGTGCTGACCGCCGCACTGGTCTGGGTGACCGAGTACTACACCGGCACGCAATACGCGCCCGTGAAGCATATTGCGCAGGCTTCGACCACCGGCCACGGCACCAACATCATTGCAGGCCTGGGGGTATCCATGCGTTCCACCGCCTGGCCAGTGGTGTTTGTGTGTATTGCCATTCTGGTGTCGTACAACCTGGCCGGCCTGTTTGGCATTGCGATTGCCGCAACTGCCATGTTGAGCATGGCCGGTATTGTGGTGGCGCTGGACGCGTACGGCCCGATCACCGATAACGCTGGCGGCATTGCCGAAATGGCCGATATGCCGCCCGAAGTGCGTGCCGTGACCGATCCCCTGGACGCCGTTGGCAACACCACCAAGGCGGTAACCAAGGGCTACGCAATCGGCTCAGCCGGCCTGGCGGCCCTGGTGCTGTTTGCCGACTACACCCACAAGCTGGAGAGCTACGGCCACGCGATCAGCTTTGATCTGAGCGACCCGATGGTGATCGTAGGCCTCTTTATCGGCGGCCTGATCCCTTACCTGTTTGGTGCCATGGCCATGGAAGCCGTTGGCCGCGCTGCTGGCGCGGTAGTGGTTGAAGTGCGCCGCCAGTTCAAGGAGATCAAGGGCATCATGGAAGGTACCGCGAAGCCCGAGTACGGCCGCGCAGTCGACATGCTGACCACCGCTGCCATCAAGGAAATGATTATTCCTTCACTGCTGCCCGTGGTGGTGCCGATCCTGGTCGGCTTGCTGCTGGGTCCCAAGGCGCTGGGCGGGATGCTGATGGGCACCATCGTGACGGGGCTCTTTGTGGCGATTTCGATGTGTACCGGCGGCGGTGCCTGGGACAACGCCAAAAAGTACATCGAAGACGGCCATCACGGCGGCAAAGGTTCCGAGGCGCACAAAGCGGCCGTGACCGGCGACACCGTGGGCGACCCCTATAAAGACACCGCAGGCCCGGCCATCAATCCGCTCATCAAAATCATCAATATCGTCGCGCTGCTGATCGTGCCGTTAATGATGAAATTTCACGGTGGCTTGGCGCAGGCAGCACCTGTTGCACCTATTGGGGCGCCGACTGGCATCAGCGCGCCGGCTTTCACGCCGATGGCCCCTGCCATGCCGGCACCCGTTCCGACGCAGGCCTCAGACGCAGCGGGGATCACAACACCGTCGTCTGAGGCGGCTGGATCAGCCCCCGCAAGGTAAAGTGTCAGCCGAGGGCTGCGGCCCTCTGAACGCTGCAAAACAGCAGGAGCCCAGCGCGGCTTATCGCTCGCGCCGGCTCCAGAATAACTTTTCAGGGGTTTTCCCCGCCTTCACTGGAACCACATGCTCATTCAATTAACTTATGCCAGCCGCACTTCGCCAAACATCGGCCCAGCAGATATCAAAGACATTTTGCAGAGTTCGCAGCGCAACAACGGTATCTTGGGAGTCACTGGGGCGCTGTGCCTGGCGAACGGCATCTTCTTGCAGCAGTTGGAAGGCGATCGCCAGGCCGTCAACCAGGTTTACCACCGCCTTCTGCGCGATTCCAGGCATACGGACCCCGCAATACTCGATTTCGGTGAAATTTCCTGCCGGCGCTTTGGTGCGTGGAACATGGGTTTAATTTCTGCTGTCCCAGATAACCGCCAACTGTTCCTGAAATACTCGAACACGGCTCACTTCGACCCCTATCTCATGAGCGTGCCGACACTGCGTGCGTTCTTCGATGAGGTGATACAAAGCGTGCGCTGGCTGAGTTGAAGCGGAGAGACGACCGGCGCAGTAATGAACCGCTGTACAGCGCGACAACCCGTTTTTTTTGGGGCTAAGGCAGCGTGAACGTGACCTCAGAAGGCCAATGGAGTAAATTCTCAACTACGTCCTATTCACGATGACAGACAAACCACGCAAAGTTATTCCGTTGGCAGATATGCGTTACGCAAGCCGCATACCGCCTGTTCCTGCCCGGCTGTCAGCGCCCACCGGTTTGCTGAGCGATACCCGAGGGCGACCGCTGCGCGACTTGCGCATCAGCGTGACGGACCGCTGCAACTTCCGCTGCAACTATTGCATGCCGCGCGACGTATTCGACAAGGACTACGCTTTTTTGCCACACAGTTCGCTGCTGAGTTTTGAGGAAATTACTCGGCTCGCGCGTATTTTTGTAGCACACGGGGTCGAAAAAATCAGGCTGACGGGCGGCGAGCCTTTACTGCGCAAGAATTTGGAGGTGCTGATTGAGATGTTGGCTAAACTGCAGACCCCCGAAGGCCGGCCACTGGATATCACGCTGACCACCAATGCCTCCCTGCTCGCCAAGAAGGCACAGTCGCTCAAGGATGCCGGGCTGCAGCGCGTGACCGTGAGCCTTGACGGCCTGGATGACGCGATCTTCCGCCGTATGAACGATGTGGACTTTCCGGTCGCGGAGGTGCTCAAGGGCATTGAAGTCGCACAAAACGTCGGCCTGGCGCCGGTCAAGATCAATATGGTGGTCAAACGCGGCACCAACGACACCGAGATTCTGCCGATGGCGCGGCATTTCCGCCATTCCGGTGCCGTACTGCGCTTTATTGAATACATGGACGTGGGCGCCAGCAACGGCTGGCGCATGGACGAGGTGCTGCCGTCCGCGCAGGTGGTCGAACGCCTTAACGCAGAGTTTCCCCTCACGGTCGTTGATCCAAACTATGCCGGAGAAACCGCTGAGCGCTGGCGTTATGCCGACGGTGCCGGTGAGATCGGGGTAATCAGCAGCGTAACGCAGGCATTCTGTAGCGACTGCAACCGGGCGCGGCTGTCGACTGAAGGCAAGCTTTTTTTGTGCCTGTTTGCCAACCAGGGACATGATTTCAGGGCGCTGTTGCGCGGCGACTATGCCGATGACCAGATCGCTGCCGCAGTGGGCCTCATCTGGCAGGCGCGAGGAGACCGCTATTCGGAACTGCGCGCTGCGCTGCCCGCAGATGCCGGGATTGTCGACGGCGCGCGGCGGGTCGAAATGAGCTACATCGGAGGTTGATTTGGTAACTGTTGATATCCCGGCGCCATTGCATGTCGAATCCATCACTGGCGTCATTCTGGCCGGTGGGCGCGGCTCGCGCATGGGCGGTGTCGACAAGGGTTTGCAAACATTTAATGGCGTCCCGCTAGCTTTGCACACGCTGATGCGGCTGTCGCCCCAGGTGGGCGACATCATGATCAATGCCAATCGCAATTTGGCGGCTTACGAGTCGTTTGGCGTTCCGGTCTGGCCCGACAGCACCGGCCTGGGCGACTATGCCGGGCCGCTGGCCGGATTCATCACGGCCCTGGAACGCTGCGAAACCCCTTACCTTCTCACGGTGCCTTGCGACACTCCGCTGTTTCCGCACGACCTGGTGGCGCGCATGGCAGCAGCGTTTGAGCGAGAAGAAGCCGACTTTGCCGTAGCCGCTGCGCTGGAAGAAGACGGGCAACTGAGGCCACAGCCGGTCTTTTGTTTAATGGGGACGAGTATGCTCGAAAGTTTGCTCCGTTTTACACAGAGCGGAGGCCGCAAGATTGACGCCTGGACCGCGCTCCACAAAACGGTCATCGTGCCATTTGAGCGGCCTGACGACGACGTCCGGGGTTTTTTCAACGCCAACACCTTGGCTGAGCTGCATCAACTGGAATCGCGCCTGCCGTGAAAACACTGAGCCAGATTGCTGCCGAGCTGCAGGGCTACGACCCGCAGGCCATGTCTGCCGACCAGGTATTGGCCTTTTTACATCAACTGGTTTCGCCGGTCGAAGGCGTCGTCGAGCTGCCCTTGTTTGAATCCCTGGGCCGCGTATTGGCAGAAGACTTGATTTCTCCGGTGGATGTGCCCCCGCATGACAACTCGGCCATGGACGGTTATGCGTTTAACGGCTTCCAATTGGCGACAAACCCGGCGCTGGAGTTACACGTGGTGGGTACGGCTCTGGCGGGAAAAGCTTGGCACGGCGGCGACGGGCCGGTCAAGGCGAACCAGTGCGTCAAGATCATGACGGGTGCCATGCTGCCGCAGGGGCTGGATACGGTGGTCCCGCAGGAGTTCGTAAAGCTCAATCAGGTTGGTGATGCCAGCCACATCAGCATCCCGCCCGGCCTGCTGGGCGTCGGGGACAACCGCCGACTGCGCGGCGAAGACCTCACGAAGGGCAAACCGGCGCTACAAAAGGGGGCACTGATAACGCCCGCGCGCCTCGGGCTGGCGGCCTCCCTAGGCCAGAAAACACTGAACACATGGCGCCCGCTGCGGGTGGCCTACTTCTCAACCGGCGACGAAATACTGTCGCTGGGTGAAGCGCCGCGGGAAGGCGCTGTCTATGACAGCAACCGCTACACCATCTTCGGGATGCTGAGCCGCATGGGCTGTCAGATGATCGATATGGGGGTAGTGCGAGACGACCCGATCCTGCTGGAGGCCGCGTTTACCAGCGCGGCCATGCAGGCGGATGCCATCATCACCTCGGGCGGCGTCAGCGTGGGCGAAGCGGACTTCACCAAGGGCATGATGAAAAAACTTGGCGATGTCGCGTTTTGGCGAATTGCCATGCGGCCAGGCCGCCCCATGGCTGTAGGACGAATGCTGCCTCCAAAATCAATCGATAGCGCAGATCATGCGCCTTCGATTAGCACCAATAATCATAGCAATCCGAATGGCGCCATTCTGTTTGGCTTGCCTGGTAATCCGGTCGCGGTGATGGTAACTTTTCTGGCTTTTGTGCGACCTGCGTTGCTGCAAATGATGGGGGCCAGCGGCGTGCCTGCGCCGCTTCTCAAAGCGCGAAGCGCTGAGGCTATCCGCAAGAAGCCGGGCCGCACGGAATACCAGCGCGGCTGGGTATCCACCGCAGCCGACGGCTCCTTGCAAGTCAAAACCACTGGCAACCAAGGTTCGGGCGTACTGCGCTCTATGGTCGAAGCCAACGGCCTGATGGTGCTACACCACGCCCAGGGAAACGTGGCTGAGGGCGAAGAAGTGGACGTGCTGATGTTTGACGGCGCTCTATAAGCCCGAAAAAAAAGCACGGGAAGGCTTCCTCCGGACGACACAGTTCGATTTTCCGAAAAACGCGCTGCGCGCTAGTCAGTGGGTTGGGCCGTCAGGTCGGGAAGGTCCTCGTAACCGAATAGATAAGGCGCCACGCGAAAGCCCATCACCAAGCCTCCGTCCTCTGGTGTCGCACTCAAACGCTCATAATCCTGCGCGGTCAGAGGCTGCATTTTTGCGAAGTCGCGCCTTCGGCTGAAGACATCATTCCGCCATTGATACACCTCGTTAAGCTTTTCCTGGTAGGTGTAATAGTGCCGGTTGTCGTTGTAATAATCGTCAAAGCGATTACGCCCCAAATAGACGGCATTGGAGCCCTCATAACCCGTTTTCTGGTTGGTACGGAGATCCGTATTCAGGAAATAAGCCCAGTCTCCAGGAACAAAGTTCTTCGCAGCGACGCTGTCGATCAGGCGCAGAACCTTGCCTGGTCGCTGAAGCTCAAGCGGGTCGAAATCAGTTTCAAAGTTCCACATTCGGCGAGGCTCAAGGTCGACCAGCGGTTCCTTGTCCGACAACAATCTCCGCTCCACGGTGCGTGCGGTGGCCGGGTCGCGCTTCACCCGACGGTAGTAGTCCAGGGTGCCCTGGGCAAACACCACCTTGCTAGCGGCATAGCAGCCCATTTTGTACTTCCCCTGCTGAAAAAACATGTCGTTCAGAGCTTCATGCAAAGGCACGTCAGGCGTGGGCGTTCCGCTGCGCCAGTAGCGGACATTCCACTCGGCAGGACCTCCTTCAGGCCACCCCCACTCCAGCAGTTCCGTCCAGAGCACGGTGTTCTGGCGAACACCGACATGATCAATCAGCGCCTTCACCTCACAGGCCTTTCCCTTGAACTTCGTAAGGCGGCCGGGATGCAGCAGCGCCAAAAGAACTTCCTTTTTGGAAACCGTCGTGACTCGGCGCATCTTATGGTTTTTCGCAGGCAAAAGAACGACCTCGTCCTGGATCGACAGCTCCGGCCGAAGCCCTAACGACAAGGTGCTGGTGCCCTCTTTTGATCCCAACAAAGAATAGGTGACGGTCCCTTGCGCTCTGTCGAAGGTTTCCTGAATCAGGTCCGCCGGCATACCGAGCTGTTGAAGGTAGCGCGACATGTCCTGGCTCACATGGTCCAGTTGAGACGGCAAACATGAGAACTGCACGCCGTAGGCTTCGGTGCTCGGTGCCGCTTGAGGCGGTGTCGAAGCCTCGCAAACAACGCCCAGAAAAGTCAGCATCAGGGAAAGTGCAGCGGCGCCCATTCGAATCGAACTGAGGCCAGGATACCGGTTACTGGGCCCCATACTCCGAATGCTCTTGCGGCTGACCCGGCTGATCTTTGGCGACAGCCTTGTTGGCGCCCGGTATGGCCTTGCGGGCAAACAGGGTGTACATGGTGGGCACTACGAACACGGTCAGCAATGTTCCCAAAGACATGCCGCCCACAATGACCCAGCCGATCTGGGTGCGGCTTTCAGCACCGGCGCCATGCGCCAGCGCCAACGGCAACGCGCCCAGCACCATTGCACCCGTCGTCATCATGATGGGACGCAGGCGCTGGGACGACGCTTTCACCAGTGCATCAATCATTTCCATGCCTTGTGCGCGCAACTGGTTGGTGAACTCCACGATCAGAATGCCGTGTTTGGTAATCAGGCCCAACAGCGTGATTAGCCCGATCTGTGAGTAGACGTTCAGTGAACCTCCGCTCCATTTGAGTGCCAGCAGCGCCCCGATCATCGACAGCGGCACTGACAGCATGATCACCAATGGGTCGATAAAACTTTCGAATTGCGCGGCCAGCACGAGGAAAATAAACAGCAGCGCCAGCACAAAGACAATGGCCAATGCACCCTGCGAGTTCTTGAACTCGCGTGACGTGCCGTTCAGGTCGGTGCTGTAACCGGGCTTCAGTACCTTGGCTGCCGTCTGATTCACGAACGTGAGCGCTTCACCTAGTGAATAGTCTCCGGCCAGGCTGGCTGTAATCGACACCGAGCGGCGCTGCCCGAAGTGATTGAGTTCACGCGGCGACACACTTTCATGCACTTTGACCAGCGCGGACAGCGGGATCACGGCGTCGTTCCGGCCCCGCACGTAAATGCGGTCGATATCCTCGGGCGTGGTACGTCCGCTTGGCTCGGTTTGCACGATCACGTCGTATTGCTCGGCGTCACGCTTGTAGCGGGTCACATTGCTGCCACCGAGCAGGGTTTCAACCGCCCTGGCGACCGCTTCAACACTGACGCCGAGATCGGCGGCCTTGTCGCGCTCAACCTCAATGCGCAACTCGGGTTTATTCAGTCGCAGGTCCACATCCGGCGACACAATGCCGGGATTTTTGGCAATTTCTTCCAGCATCTGGTTCACGGCGGTATTGAGGTTCTGGTAACTGTCCGAAGTCTGGATCACAAAATTAAGCGGTCGCTCGCGAAAGCCCTGGCCCAACGAAGGCGGCGTGATCGGAAAGGCCGTCACCCCGGGCAGCGCGTTGAACTTGGGTTGCAACTCACGCGCAATCTCCAGCGTGGAACGTTTGCGGTCGTCCCAGTCAACGGTTCGGTACACCACCGTGGCCTGCGCCACCGTCGGATTGCCCACGTTGGCGAAAATACGATCGAACTCCTTGTACGGCTGGCCGATTTTCTCCAGTGCCTGCGCATAGCGATTGGTGTAGTCCAGCGTGGCGCCGTCTGGTGCATTGACGTTGGCCAAAATCACGCCACGGTCTTCGATCGGCGAAAGCTCCTGCTTCATGGTGGGAAAAATTAGCGCAATCGCCAGCGCACTGAAGAGCATGACGCCAATGACGATCCAGCGCGCCTGAAGGAAAGCTCCTTTTACGCGCTGGCTGACGCTTCGCCCTCCAGCTGGCGGCTGGTAACGCGTTGTGACGACCCAGCGCAAGGCGGCACCGTAGCGGTCGGCCATGGACGTCAGCAGCCGCTCCATGGAGCGGTCAAAGCGGTTGGGTTTGGGGTTGTGCCGAAGCAGTTGCGTGCACATCATCGGGGTCAGCGTCAAGGCCACAAATCCCGATACCACTACGGCGCCCGCCAGCGCCAGCGCAAACTCGACAAACAGACGCCCCGTGCGCCCCGGCGTGAAGGCCAGCGGCGCATACACAGCGACCAGTGTGGCCGTCATGGTGACCACCGCGAAGCCGATTTCGCGGGCGCCCTTGATACCTGCAGAAAAAGGATCCATGCCCTCTTCAATGTGTCTGAAGATGTTTTCCAGCATCACGATGGCGTCATCCACCACCAGACCGATCGCCAGCACGAGCGCCAGCAGCGTGAGTGTGTTGATGCTGAAACCGGCGAGTGCCATCAGGGCAAACGTGCCGACAAGGCTCACGGGAATAGTGATGATGGGAATGATAGAGGCACGCAGGGTGCGCAAAAATACAAAAATCACCAAGGCGACCAGGCCGATCGCTTCCACGATGGTGGTGTAAACATTTTTGATCGAGCGGTCAATGAATACCGAGTTGTCGTTGGCAATATCAATCAGCAGGCCCGGCGGCAGGTCCGCTCTCAGTTTGGGAATGACTGCCCGCACGCCGGTCGACAAATCCAGCGGGTTGGCCGTGGCCTGGCGAATCACGCCGACGCCAACCGCAGGGCGACCGTTCAGCCTGACCGCCGTGCGTTCGTCAGCCGGCCCCTCTTCGACCCGAGCCACATCGCGAAGCTTGATTGAAAATCCGTTGATGTTCTTGATAACGATGTTGCCGAACTGAACCGGTTCGAGCAAATCGGTCTGCGACGTAACGCTGAATTCACGCTGCTTTGATTCAATGCGGCCAGCCGGCAGTTCCAGGTTGCTGCGCCGAATCGCGTCTTCAACATCCTGCGAGGTCAGCCGATACGACGCAAGTTTGTCGGTATCCAGCCAAACCCGCATGGCGTACTTGCGTTCCCCAAAAATGCGGACATCGGCCACGCCGGTCACGGTCTGAAGTCGGGGCTTCACGATGCGGGTCACCAGGTCGTTGATTTGAAGCGGTGTCATCGATTCGCTGGAGAATGCGAGCTGAATGACAGGAAACGCATCCGCCTCGACCTTGGCGATCACCGGCTCGTCAATCGCTTGGGGCAGCTTGTTGCGAACACGTGACGTCCGGTCGCGCACTTCAGCCGCGGCGGAGTCGGCGTCTTTTTCCAGCCGGAAGCGCACACTGATCTGTGCCTGCTCCGCGCGGCTGATCGAGGTAATCACATCGACCGCATCAATGCCCGCAATAGAGTCTTCGAGCGGCTTGGTGACCTGCGACTCGATCACCTCGGCAGAGGCCCCGGCATACCGGACGCTGACGGTCACCACCGGTTCGTCAATCTTGGGGTATTCACGCACCGAGAGACGGTTAAAACTCACCGCCCCGATAAGCACGATGAGCAGCGACAGCACCGTGGCAAACACCGGACGGCGGATGGAGACTTCAGCGAGTTGCATAAGGGGTCGTTGCGTCAATCACTTGCGTCAGACAGGTTCTTGCTCAGGCTGGATCGCGCGATGCCGGCTTATGGGGCGCAACCTGGGGATTACGGGTAGTGGCCTTGGCCAATGGCGAATCAGAGGTCGGAACGTCACAAGGGTTTGCTCCCACCAACGCCGTCGGAACCGCTGCCGCCTTGGCAAGCGAGCGGCCAACCAGAGGCGCAGCAAGAGCCGCCCGGGGGCTCCCCAAATCCACCACCTTAACCACTGTGCCGTCTCGCTGTGCCCGCTGTTGGCCGGTTGTCACCACGGTATCACCCGGCTCCAAGCCTTCGACAATTTCCACCTTGCCGAGACTACGCAGTCCGACTTGGACGGCAACGCGCTGGGTTGTTTTGGTCTGCTCGTTCTGCCCACTCAGCAGCTTGACGACAAACTGCTTGTCGCCTTGCGGCACGATGGCTTCTTCAGGAATCACTCGTGCGTTATCGCGTACGCCGAAGACGACGTTAACCCGTGCAAACATACCGGGTCGCAATTGCAACTCGCGGTTGTCAATACAAGCCCGTACACCAACGGAGCGCCCATTGGCATCGATCAGCGGGTCTATCGCTTGAATTTTCGCGCTGTAGTGACGACCGGGTAGCGCGTCCATGTCGAGTTCGGCAATCTGCCCGCGCCTGACCTTGGTTTGGTAACGCTCCGGCAACCTGAAATCTACAAAAATCGCTTTGATGTCTTCGATATTGACAATGTCGGCACCGTCTTTCAGGTAGTCACCCACATTCACCTGCCGAATACCCACGATGCCGTCGAACGGCGCGACGATTTTCAGACGCGCAGCGGTCGCCTTGGACAGCGACAGCTTGGCCTGCGCCACCTGCAGATTGGCGGCACTTTCATCGAGGGAGCGCCGGCTGATGAAGTTTTGCGCCACCAGCTCCTGATTGCGTTTCTGGTTGGCCAAGGCAATCGACAGTTCAGCTTGACTTTGCTGCACTTGTGCCAACGGTAGCTGATCATCAAACTGCACCAGCACCTGCCCTTTGCGCACGGGCTGGCCGTCTGTGAAATTAAGCTGGGTAATGCGCCCGCTAACTTCGGGGCGCAGCACGACGCCTCGGCGAGAACGCAGACTCCCCACCGCTTGGGTGTCGTCTGAAAGACGGACCACTTCGACCCGGCCAACCTCCACCGTTGGCGCTTGGCCGTTTGAGCTCTTCATGCCCAGCCCCTGCGCTGGTATGGCCGCCGATGCTGCCTGCGCAGCGGAGGCATTGACCTTGGGTTTCTGATACCACCATGCAGCGCCCGAAGCGGCTGTAATGCTCACAACAGCGACCAGGATGTAAATTGCTTTTGATGCCATGAAGGAAGGAGAAAGAAGTAACTTTTTAATAACGAGTCAGTCGTCCACTTTAGCAGGCCGTCCGGAGGCGCATAGCGTTTCAGAGTCGACTGAAGGCGTCCTGAATCACCTTTACATCGGCTTTACCCCGCCTTACCAGCCGGCCCCAAAAAAGACCCACAACGAGCGCGTTTTTCGACCCCTTCAGAGTCGGCCCAATGCGCGTTCCACCCCTTTGTTAGCCAGGCCATCGGCGCGTTCGTTGCCCGGATCGCCGTTGTGGCCCTTGACCCAGCGCCAGTCGATACGGTGTCCGCTTGAGATCACAAGCGCGTCCAGCCGCTGCCACAAATCGACGTTTTTGACCGGCGCCTTGGACGCCGTGCGCCAACCGCGGGCTTTCCAGCCCTGGATCCACTCCGTGATCCCCTTGCGAACGTACTGGCTGTCCAGGTACAGCGTGACGCTGCACGGCCGTTTGAGCGCCGCCAGTGCCTCTATGACGGCCGTCATTTCCATGCGGTTGTTGGTGGTACCCAACTCACCGCCAAACAGTTCTTTCTCGGTGTCCCCCGTGGCCAGCAGCGCGCCCCAGCCGCCAGGTCCAGGATTGCCCTTGCAAGCACCATCGGTGTGAATCACCACGTGTTGTTGTGTTGTGCTTTGCTTTAAGTCGGTCATGCGTTGTTTTAAATTTCAGAGAGATCGCCGAAGGGCTAAAAAAGATCAAGGTGAGGCGCTGCCGGGCTTGCCAGCGCTTTGTTGGCCACTGCGGTTGGTGCGGCGGTTGGGACCGGGCGCGTCTTCCAGGCAGGTTCCAGCAGATGGACACCGTGAACGCGCTTGACCGCCACCA
The DNA here is from genome assembly GCF_012927485.1 of Polaromonas sp. Classification (GTDB taxonomy): domain Bacteria; phylum Pseudomonadota; class Gammaproteobacteria; order Burkholderiales; family Burkholderiaceae_C; genus Polaromonas. The sequence continues at coordinate 12,906 of NZ_JABBPC010000023.1, forward strand.
GAAAGTAGACGGCTCCAAAAATCGGCCACCAGCGTGCTCCAGCGGAATCCATCCAGTTGAAACGATCGAGCCATTTCTGCCGGCTTAGCGCGGGACGATAGCAGCCGAAGCGCCCTGACTCTACCTCAAAGTTAAGCAGCCTCAACCAGTCGCGCAGGCGCCAATAGCCAATGAACTCGCCGGTCTTGGGTAGGAAAAGCTTGTCGTATCCCAAGCGCTGGTAAAAATGACCACGTCGCTGGCGCAATCCCCACAGACTTGCCGGGTTGAGCCCGCTAATGACCACACGCCCTTCGGGAACCAGTACGCGCGCGACCTCCCGCAAGGTAGCATGCGGATCACCGCCAAGCTCCAGCGTATGCGGCAGCACCACCAAATCGAGACTGCTTTCGGGATAAGGCAGCGCCCCGGAATCGGTGAGCAAGGCGGCACGCCGGGAACTTACAACCTTAGGGGCGGTCCCATGGATAATCGATTTTTGCGAGGGAGAAACCATCGACTCGGACGGCGTGGATGTCAGCGCCAACCACTTATGTGGCATTCGGTTGGCTTGCAGGGCATCCAGTTCGGGCAGACCAAGCTGCAAGGCGTAGTATCCGAAAATATCACTTACGGCCTGGTCAAACTGCGTGCCTTCCCAACCGAGTAAATAAGCCCCTGGCGGGGTCTTCAGCCAGTCTGTCAAATCTATAATTTCAGAGTTCATCGAGACCACTGCATGTATTTAATTCCCATTTCTGCTTTTGCCGACAACTACCTCTGGTTGTTGCATGATGGCAAGCGCGCCCTCGTCGTCGACCCCGGTGATGCCGCGCCGGTACTGCAGGCACTCGAGCAGCATGCGTTGCAGCTGGATTCGATTTTAGTCACGCACCACCATCAGGACCACACGGGCGGGGTAGAGGCCCTGCGCAAAGCGTGTGGCGCCAAAGTTTACGGCCCAGCCACCGAGCAAATCCCGCAGCCTTTCACCCCCCTCCACGACGGTGACACGGTGCACACCTTGGGGCTGGATTTCCATATCCTGGAAGTACCTGGCCACACCGCGGGACACATCGCTTTTTACACCCCTTTTTGCAACTTCGACGGGAGCATCAAGCCGCTGTTATTTTGCGGTGATACACTTTTTTCAGGCGGCTGCGGTCGCCTGTTCGAAGGCACCCCGACGCAAATGCTGAGCTCGCTTGACAAGCTGGCCGCCCTACCCGGCGATACGGTCGTTTGTTGCGCTCATGAATACACGCTGAGCAACCTGCGTTTTGCACTGGCCGTAGAGCCCGGCAACGCCGACTTGGCGGCCTACCAGGCCCGCTGCGTCCACTTGCGTGAGGAAGGCCGGCCGACCTTGCCGACGTCAATAGCGCAGGAGCTGCTTATTAACCCATTTCTACGGACCCGACAGCCCTCGGTCGCGGCAGCTGCCCGCCGCTTTGATCCTTCGGTCCATGACGACAACACCGTATTTGCCGCCGTCAGGCAGTGGAAAAATCAATTTAAATGACGCCTCATCACCGACTCGCTGCTGCCTTCAGGTCATTCACCCTCGTCAACTCTCGTCTTGCTTTGCCGGCACTCGCTGTCGCGATGGGGGTGCTGGCAGGGTGCGCCACCCAGCCGGGCATGCCGGGTGATCCCGTACTCACGACCGGATCGAACTCGGGCCTTAAGCCGATAATTTCAAGTGCTCCGCTGCGAACCATTACGCCGGGCAAGATCGGCTCGTACCAGATTACATCGGCCGAAGCGCCGAAAGAATTATGGGACCGCATTCGCCGCGGCTTTGCCATGCCCGACCTGCAAAACGAATTGGTCACTGAGCGCGAGCAGTGGTATGCAAGTCGGCCGGACTACACCTTGCGGATGACCGAGCGCTCCAGCAAGTATTTATTTCACATTGTTGAGGAGCTTGAGCGCCGCCAGATGCCCACGGAACTGGCGCTGCTTCCCTTTATCGAAAGCGCCTTCAACCCGCAAGCCGTTTCCAGTGCCAAGGCGGCTGGTATGTGGCAATTCATGCCGGCTACCGGCAAATACTTCGACTTGAAGCAAAACGCTTTCCGCGATGACCGCCGCGATGTACTGGCGTCCACCCGCGCGGCGCTGGACTATCTACAAAAACTTTACGGGATGTTCGGTGACTGGCACCTCGCATTGGCAGCCTACAACTGGGGCGAAGGCAGCGTCAGCCGCGCCATCGCAAAGAACCTTAAAGCCGGCTTGGGTACGGGTTACAACGACCTGGACATGCCCGCGGAAACCCGGCTTTATGTGCCAAAACTGCAGGCGGTGAAAAACATTGTCGCGAACCCGCAAGCCTTTAGCACCGAACTGCCGTTGATTGAAAACCACCCTTACTTCCAGCAGGTGCTGATCACGCGCGACATTGATGTGGCCCTGGCAGCGCGGTTAGCGGGCGTCAAGATTGAAGACTTCCGAGCACTCAATCCGTCGGCCCGTCGCCCCGTCATCATTGCCGCCGGGACGCCGCAAATTCTGCTGCCCTGGGATACCGCAACGGTATTTCAACGCAACTTTGATGCTTACAGTCAGGGGCAATATGCCAGCTGGACCGCCTGGACCGCCCCGGGTACCATGAATCCGGCGGAAGCGGCACGGCTCACCGGCATGAGTGAAGCCGACCTGCGCAGCGTGAACAACATTCCGCCGCGCATGCTGATAAAAGCAGGTTCTACCCTGCTGGTGCCACGCTCGGCCAACGTGGAAAACGATGTGACCGGCCATGTCGCTGACAACGCCCAAGTTTTACTGGCACCCGAAATCGTCACACGGCGTACCACCGTCAAGGCTCGCAAGGGCGAATCGGTTCCCAGCATCGCGAAACGCTACGGTTTAAGCACTTCCAGCGTCGCTGAATGGAACAATGTCGGCACCTCTGCAGCTTTCAAACTGGGTCATCAAGTGGTGGTATTTCTTCCGGTCAAGCGGGTCGCTTATTCTGCAAGTCACAGCAAGGTCAAGGCGGTGAAACGCAGCACCACACGAGCGATTGTGAAATCCAAGAAGCACCGATGACCCCTCTGCAGCCGTTTGGTTTACAGGCGAATTGAGCCCGTTCCAAACAGGCCAATCAAGCCGATCACGATCAGGTAGATTGCCACGATGTAATTCAGAAGGCGAGGAACCAGCAGGATAAGAATACCGGCAATAAGGGAGACAATAGGCGCGATGCTGTGTGAAAGATTCATGGTGTTTCCTTTGTTTTAATAACCGCCTCACCTCAGTCTCCCTCCGGTACCGAAGTTTTCTTGCAGTGGGCAGTCTGCCGACTTTAGCAGTTGAACGCGACAGCACTGTAGGACGACAGGAAGAGTTGTGAAGATCGACGGACCAGCCAATGCTGCGGGGTCGTGAATACGCAACCGGCAACCGGCTAAGCAGGGGTCCCCCTAGAGCTTTTCAGTCTCGCCTGAATGCGGCTGCCACTTCATCAGTCGTTTTTCAAGCTTGCCCACAATGCCGTCGAGCACCAAAGCAAAAGCAGTGAGAACCACGATGCCGGCAAACACTGTATTCACATCGAAGGTGCCCTCAGCCTGCAAGATGAGATAGCCCACCCCGCGCGCCGAGCCAAGATATTCACCCACTACCGCCCCCACAAACGCCAAGCCCACGGACGTGTGCAAGCTGGAGAACACCCAGCTGGTCGCGCTAGGCAGGTAGACGGTACGCAGGAGTTGCCGCTGGTTGGCTCCCAGCATGCGGGCGTTAGCCAGTACCACCGGGCTGACTTCCTTGACCCCCTGGTAGACATTAAAAAACGCAATGAAAAAGACCAGCGTGACAGCCAGCGCCACTTTGCTCCAAATGCCCAAGCCCAACCAGAGCGAAAAGATTGGGGCCAGAATCACTCTGGGCATGGCATTAGCGGCTTTGATGTAGGGGTCAAGGATGGCACTCGCTGTGCTCGCCAATGCCAGCCACAGGCCGACACCCAATCCAAGCAGCGTGCCAATCCCGAAGGCCAGCACGGTTTCCAGCAAGGTGGTGCCCAGGTGAAGGTAAATATCGGCATTGCCCGGCAGCCCCTCCGGAAAGAGGCGGCTCTCGCCAAAACCGAAGGGCATGAACCAGCTCCAGACGCGGCCGAACACCTGGATTGGCTCGCCCATAAAAAAGGCAACTTTCTGGTCCCGCGAAGCCAGGTGCCAACCCACCAGTATGGCCACCAACAATCCCGCCTGCCAAACGCGCAAATTATTTCCGGAGGGTTTGGGAAAGTGCGCCATGCTACGCGCCCTTCGCCAGTTGCTGTGCATAGCCCTTAAGCACTTCATCGCGCAGGACATTCCATATCTGCGTATGGAGCTTCACAAAGCGCGGCTCGTTTCGGATTTCGGCAACATCACGCGGACGCGGCAGGTCAACGGTAAATTCGCCGATGACCTGCGTGCCTGGGCCGGCGGAGAGCACCACCACGCGGTCACTCATGGCAATTGCTTCGTCCAGATCGTGCGTAATGAAGAGCACCGCTTTCTTTTTGTCGGCCCACAAGTCCAGCACTTCATTTTCCATAAGCTGGCGCGTTTGGATGTCCAGCGCGCTGAAAGGCTCATCCATCAGGATTAAGTCGGGGTCGAGTGCCAAGACCTGCGCCAGCGCCGCCCGCTTGCGCATGCCGCCCGAGAGCTGATGAGGGTAGCGGGCACCGAATTCACCGAGCCCGACACGCTCCAGCCAGGCCTGTGCCTGGGCGTGGGCCGCACTTTCGGAAACGCCACGGTATTGCAAACCCATCATGACGTTGCCGATAGCACTGCGCCACGGCATCAACGCTTCACTTTGAAACATGTAGCCTGCCCGCCTATTGATGCCGTGCAGTGGCTCGCCAAACACCCTCACCTCGCCGGAAGAAGGCTCAAGCAGACCCGCGCCGATATTAAGCAGTGTGGACTTACCGCAACCCGTTGGGCCGACCACCGACACAAACTCACCCGCGTTAATGCGCAGCGTCGTGTTGCTGACGGCTGTATAGCGGTGACCAGGGTCGTCCCGCGACCGGAAAGTGCAGGTGATATCGAGCAACTCAAGCGCATAACCGTTGTGCCTAGCGGTAAGAGAAGCTGGCACGCTCACGCCTTGAATCGCTCTTTCGCGAGGCGTGCGAACTCGTTGGTGTAGGTTTTAGCCATATCAATCTTGTCGACTTTGATGCTCGGATCAAAGCTGGCGAGAGCTTTCACGGCCGTGCGAACGCCATCGTCGGGGATGATTCCGTCAAGCGACATCGACTCGTGCACTTTGTTGAACGAAGCAAGGTACAGCGCGCGATCGCCCAGCAGGTAGCTTTCTGGCACCGCCTTGATAATGTCCCCCGGACCGGCAGTCTGCATCCACTTGAGGCCATGAACAATGGCATTGGCCAGCGCCTGGCAAGTGTTGGGATTCTTCTGAATGAACTCCGCTGGTGCATACAGGCAAGCCGCCGGCATCGGTCCGCCAAAAACTTCTATCGTGCCCTTCAGGGTACGCGTGTCGCTGATGATTTTGACCTCGCTCTTTTGCTCAAGCATGGTCATAACCGGATCGATATTGCTCAAGGCGTCAATCTGACCCGAACGCAACGCAGTGAGCGCGCCCGCTGCCGTCCCGACACCGATGAAGCTCACGTCGGTACTTTTCAAACCGCCACGCGACAACACCAGGTTGGCCATCATATTGGTGGATGAGCCAGGGGCTGACACCCCAATCCGCTTACCCCTCAGGTCGGCAATCGATTTGTAGTTAGGCATGGTCTTGGTTGAAACGCCAAACGCAATCTGCGGTGCCCTGCCCTGCAATACAAAAGCTTGGAATATCTGGTTTTTGGACTGCAGATTAATCGTGTGTTCAAAAGCCCCTGAACAGACATCCGCCGACCCTCCGACCACCGCTTGCAAGGCCCGCGCACCACCGGCAAAGTCGCTTATTTCAACGTCCAGGCCTTCCGCCTTGAAGTATCCAAGCTGTTCGGAAATCGTTAGCGGCAGGTAATAGAAAGAAGCCTTCCCACCGACCGAGAGTGCGATTTTGGTTTTTTCAAGCCTTGACTGCGCACGCAGTGCTGGCAGCGTTAGCGTCGCTGCAGTCAGCGCGATACCGCTAGCAAATAATCGACGCGATATAAAGGGGTGGGAGTTCATGCAGAGTACTCTCTGTTTTTTTCGATAGCATGAGCTTATAGGGGCGTCAAAAAAACCGCATCCGGGTCATCCCGCGCGGGTTTTTACTCAATGGTGGGGTGCTGTTACGGGCAGTTACTCCGTTAGCCACCAGCGTCTCAACGCAGCGCTAGCGATAGCCCGAAAAGAGAATGCCGATATTGACCAGCAGCGCCAGCGTCCAAAGTAATGATCGGGCTTTGGCCCAGTCTGCAACGTACATCATGATGTACGCAATGCGCAGCACGATAAACATCAAAGCCAGGATATCCAGCCTAGTCTGGTCCGCCTGTAGCAGGTGTGCAATGATGACGGCGGCAAAGAAAAAAGGCAGCGCCTCAAAGGTGTTTGCCTGGGCTGCGTTGGCTCTGGCGCGCCAGTCGGTCTGCCGCGCTAGCCAGCTCCGCGGGTTGTTGTTGTCGTAGCCGCCTTCGCGTGGAGAGGTGCTCATCATGCCGGACTTGGCGATCCCGGCACAAACAATCGGTAACAAAGCGGCGATCAGAACGCACCAGTAGGCAACGGTGAAATGTGCAAACGTCATGATGAAATCCTCCTAGATCTATTTTTTTTCAGCGACCAACAGCCCGCCCTCAAAGTAACTGGTCGCACGCTTTTAATGCTGTCGCCGTATCAGGCTACTCACCGTCGATCGACCAACGCGTGGGCAATGGTACCCAAATCCACATATTCGAGTTCACTGCCCACAGGCACGCCGCGCGCCAGGCGCGTCACCTGTACACCGCGGCTCTTCAGGGCCTGCGCGATCACATGGGCCGTGGCCTCGCCTTCGGCGGTGAAATTGGTCGCCAGAATCACTTCCTGCACTTCGCGCGCAGTTGTCGGCAGCAGTGCGCCGCGCTCATCCTTCGGCAGCACCCGATCAAACAGCTTTTGAAGACCAATCTCGTTGGGACCCACGCCGTCGAGCGGGCTGAGCTTGCCCATCAATACGAAGTACAGCCCCCTATAAGCCAGAGTGCGCTCCAGCGCCGCTTGGTCGGCGGGTGTTTCAACCACGCACAGCTTGCTGCGGTCGCGTTGCAGGTTTAGACAAGTAACGCAAATAGCCTGCTCAGTTAGCGTGTTGCACAAGGTGCAGTGCCCGACGCTGTTGACGGCGTGTTCGAGGGCGCGCGCAATTTGCAATGCGCCGGGCTTGTCGTGCTGCAGCAAATGAAAAGCCATGCGTGCCGCCGACTTTACCCCCACGCCCGGCAGCTTGCGCAACGCCTGCGTCAGGCCTTCTAGTGCATTGGAATCAGCCACAGGATTTATTGCCAGGTCGACCCAAAGACATTAGAAGGGAAATTTCATGCCGCCCGGCAATGCAGGCATGCCCGCAGTCAGTTTGCCCATTTTTTCCTGGCTAACTTCTTCAGCCTTGCGAACGGCGGCATTGAAAGCCGCCGCCACGAGGTCTTCAAGCATGTCTTTGTCATCCGCCAATAGGCTGGGGTCGATTTCGATGCGTTTGACGTCATGCTTGCAGGTCATTGTGACCTTGACGAGGCCCGCACCCGCTTCCGCAGTCACTTCCACAAAAGCCAACTCTTCCTGCGCTTTTTTCAGGTTGTCCTGCATCGACTGCGCCTGCTTCATAAGGCCGGCGAGTTGTCCTTTATTAAACATGATGATTCCTTTAAATTTCGATTTTAAAAACTGCTGTAGATCATATCGGCCCGACTGCCGAGTGAACATAGCGCGCTAGGAAGACACGCTCTTTATGCTACCCGGAACGATTTTGGCGCCCCAATCGCGAATCATGTCCACCACCAAGGGATCGGTGTGGATAAGCGCTTCAGCGGCTCGCTGTTTTTCGGTAAGCGCTATGCCGTTTCGCCGTGCTGGGGAATCCGTCACTTGCCCCACTTCCACCGACAGTTTGATCAAGGGGTCTCCCAACGCAAGTTGCAGCGCAGTCTGCAACCTTTCGCGGGCTGCGGGCTGACTCAATGACTCGCGCTCAACGCGCAAGGACCACACACCACCCTCCTGGCTGCATAGTTCGGACTGCAACGCCAGTTCGCGCGTGAGTGCAGCAATCGCTTCGGCGGCCGCAAGTTGGTTCACGATCTGGCTCCATGCGTCGCCGAGCCGCGAACTTTCTAAAGGGTCAGTCGCAGTCACGACCTCCGCCGGGGCGCCCTGCAGCGCTTCGGGAACTCGCTCGATTGCCGGTGCAGCCGCAGGTGCGCTGGCCCTGGCACTTTCGACCTGGCTCCGGACCGCCAATTCAGCCAGTGGCTTTTTTCCTGACACAGCGGCGCTCCCACCGGTAGCGATCTGTGCAGCTGGCGCCAGCGCCGTGGGCGCAAGCGCTCCCGAAGGCTTGAATGCCAGCAGGCGCAGCAGCACCATCGTTAAAGCGGCGTACTCGTCGGGCGCGAGACCCAGCTCGCCGCGGCCATGCAGGCACAGGCTATAAAGAAGTTGGGTTTCATCGGCAGGCAGGATATGGGCCAGCCGGGCCGTCTCGGCGATCTCGGGGTCAGCGTTATCGTCACCGCTAGCCATCTCTGGCACCGCCTGCAGCACCGCCATCCGCTGCAACACGGTCGTCATCTCTTCCAGCGTTGAGGCGGCGCTCAACCCATTGAGTCGCAGAATCTCAGAAGTCTCTACAACCGTCCGGCCATCGCCACGCGCCAACGCGTCCAGCAGGCGGAACACATAGCTGCGGTCTACGCTGCCCAGCATGGTGCGCACGCTCGCCTCATCCAACCGGCCCGAACCAAATGCAATCGCCTGATCCGTCAGAGACAGGGCATCGCGCATGGAACCGCGCGCTGCGCGGGCAAGCAGGCGCAAGGCCTGCGGATCAGCGGGTACGTTTTCGGTGTTCAACACCTGGGCCAGATGCTGAAGCACCGTCTCGGGCGCCATTGGCCGCAGGTTGAACTGCAAGCACCGCGACAGCACCGTGGCAGGAACTTTCTGCGGGTCGGTCGTGGCGAGTACGAATTTGAGGTATTCGGGCGGCTCTTCCAAGGTCTTGAGCATGGCGTTGAACGCCGTGTTCGTGAGCATGTGGACCTCATCAATCATGAAGACCTTGAAGCGACCCACCACCGGCTTGTAAACCGCTTGTTCAAGTAACTGCGCAATTTCATCCACACCGCGATTGGACGCGGCATCCAACTCGGTGTAGTCCACAAAGCGGCCGCTATCAATATCCCTGCAGGCCTGGCAAACACCGCAAGGCTCAGCCGTAATGTCGCCCTGTCCGCCAACGCCCGTGCAATTAAGGGACTTGGCCAAAATGCGCGATACGGTCGTCTTGCCAACGCCCCGGGTACCGGTAAAAAGGTAGGCATGGTGCAAGCGTTGGGTAGTGAGCGCGTTGACAAGTGCTTGCACCACATGCGACTGCCCCACCATTTCAGAGAAATTTCGGGGGCGGTATTTGCGGGCAAGAACTAGATAAGACATCCGGTCATTCTAGATTGGCTGGAGACCTGTTCCTGATGTCGGATGCTTCAACCGGGTGCTGCCGATGCCCAGGTTACGAACAACTCCTTTATAATTGTGAGTGACGGGCCTTCCCGCATGGTGAGGCGGCCAACCGGGTCAGATGGGGAACCAAGCAGCCCTAACTGCGGAGCCAGTGCCGGGGTCAAGGTCCGTCACCTTATTTCAAGCAAAGCGTAAGCTGGCGTAGGTTTTCGTCCAGTCCGTTTTCGCGATTTATTGGTGTGTGTGTTGGTTCAACGCACCATTGCGGTAGCACCTCACCGACCGAAAAGTCAAAATCGCGTTGACTTTGTCGAAAAATCAACAGAGGTGCGGCGCTTTACTCAATCACCGCCTACCCCAGCTGTTCACAAAGACTCATATTGGTCGACAAGGCGTTGTAGCAATCACAGCACTTGACGTCAAGGATCGCAAACGGCGTCCTTCGAAGGCGGGAACCGATTAGCCTTGGTGTGTGCGGACGGGGCTAACGCCTGTCCCAGAGCCTAATCGGCAAGGTCCTGAAAAACCATGGATAACGCCAATGTACCGGCTTCTCGCTGTGTGATAGCGTTACCCAACTCAACGCAATCAAAGATTTCAAGTTATGACTACTGACTTTCAGTCTAAAGAATCCGCTGCAGAAACGGCGGTCTATGCCAAAGTCACCTGGCGCCTGGTCCCCTTTCTTTTTCTCTGCTACATCGTGGCGTACCTTGATCGCGTGAATGTCGGCTTTGCGAAGCTGCAGATGCTGTCTGATTTGAAATTCAGCGAATCGGTTTACGGCTTTGGAGCCGGCATATTCTTTATCGGGTATTTCTTGTTCGAGGTACCCAGCAACATCATTCTGCAGAAAGTGGGTGCTCGACTCTGGATTGCCCGAATCATGATCAGTTGGGGGGTCATCTCTGGCGCGATGATGTTCGTGACTTCCGAGTGGACCTTTTACGTCATGCGTTTCCTGCTCGGTTTAGCTGAAGCGGGATTTTTCCCCGGCATCATCCTGTATTTGACCTACTGGTATCCCTCTGAAAGGCGCGGCAAGATCACGGCGCTGTTCATGACCGCTGTGCCCTTGTCAGGGGTCATCGGTGGCCCATTGTCTGGTTGGATACTCCAAAACATGGCAGGCACCCTAGGCTACGCCGCCTGGCAGTGGCTGTTCCTGATTGAGGCGATCCCTGCGTTGGTCATGGGCTTGCTGGTAATCACCTACCTTAGCGACGGTATCGTACAAGCGCCCTGGCTGACCGAGAACGAGAAAATTTTGATGCAGAAGCGCATCAAAATCGACAGTGAACATAAAGAGGATCACTCGTTACGCCAAGTGTTTGCCAATGCTCGAATTTGGCTTTTTGCGCTTATCTACTTTTGTTTTGTGATGGGTTTGTACGGTATTGGCTTTTGGTTGCCGACCATCATCAAGTCAATGGGCATCATCGGCACATTCAACATTGGACTGCTCTCGGCGGTGCCTTATGCGATTGCGGTGGTTGGCATGGTGTTGGTTAGCCGCAGTTCTGACCGGCAAAGAGAGCGGCGGTGGCACGTCGCGATTCCGGCAAGTCTGGGCGCTGTCGGTCTGATATTCAGTGCCGTGTTTGCGAGCAATACGCTGTTGGCCATGGCGGCGCTGAGCTTGGGAACCTTCGGGATCATGACGTCATTACCGTTGTTTTGGAGTCTCCCAACGGCCTATCTGCGCGGCACTGCGGCCGCGGCGGGAATTGCGCTGATTAATTCTTTGGGCAATCTGGCGGGCTTTGTAAGTCCCTATCTGATTGGGCTGATTAAAGACAGGACGCATAGCACCGACGCCGGCATGTATCTGCTTGCTGGGTCCTTGGTTCTGGGTGCATTATTGACGTTGAGCATTCCGGCCAAGTCGGTAAATCGCTGACCCGGACACCGATCCCGAGTGAGCTTTTTTCCCATTTAGTCCGCTGGCGCGCATCAGCATCGCCAGCAGGCCCGCTGCAACCTCTTATTTGACGCAGTGCTCTGCACTACCTCCGCAGTTTCGCGGGGCATACTTGCCGTGGCCGTGCTCAGGCCAGCCGCTGCGGCCGTCGGTGAGCCGATCCCTTGGGAATCGCGCCGGGCTGGTCGAAAGCTAGGCGTCGTATCCCGGATTGGGTTGGACACTCGCAAGTTTCGGCGTGTTCAGTTGACGTGGTGCCACCTTGCCGCCACGCGCCTTCAGCCAAGTTTCCACGACATCCCAGACCAGCGGGTTGTTGGCGGTTTTGGCTTCCTCCGCGACCGGCGCCCAGCCTGCCACCTTGTATTTTTTACCGGCCTCAATCGGCTGACCATTCAGGCGCATATCGTCGATGCGTTTGCCCATAGAGGCGGTCGGGTCGCAACTGTATTGCAGGCCCCCCACGCGTACCATGTCACCGCCCTGCTGGTAGTAAGGATCTGGGTTGAACAGGTTGTCGCAGACGTCTTCGAGCACCGTCTTGATGGTTTCGCCGGTCATGTCGGTGACGGTCGCATAGGAGTAGGTCGTGGCCGTCATGTCCATCAGCCATTCGCGGGTGATCGCCTGGCCCGGCAACAGCGTGGTGCCCCAGCGGAAGCCTGGAGAAAAAGCTATTTCCGCGCCCTGCACATCCATCAGTGCATCAACCAGCAATTGATCGCCGGTACCGTTGAAGTTGCCACGGCGATACAACATCCCCTCGGTCACGGCCAGCTTTTCAGCCAGCTTGGCTTCATAAGGTCCACGAACCTTTGTGATGAGCGCTTCCATCGCCTGGTCGGCAGGCAGCATGTTGGCGAATACCGGCAACAGCTTGTAGCGGAAGTCCACCACCTTCTTTTCCTTGACGTCGAAATCCAGTACCCCCAAAAACTTGCTGTTAGAGCCGGCGTTGGTCACGATGGTCTTGCCGCCCTTATTGGCCACCAGCGTGGCGACGGGCATGCCGTCGTGGGTATGGCCACCCATAATCGAATCGATGCCACTGACACGGCTGGCCATTTTGAGGTCCACGTCCATGCCGTTGTGGCTTAAAACGACGACGACCTGCGCGCCCTTGCTGCGCACTTCGTCCACCATTTTTTGCATGTTCTCATCCTGAATACCAAAGGCCCAGTCGGCCACCATATAGCGCGGGTTGGCAATCGGCGTGTACGGAAAGGCCTGGCCGATGATGGCGCAAGGTACGCCATTGATCTCGCGAATCACATACGGCTTGAACACCGGGTCACCGAAGTCATTGGTCTTGACGTTCTGGGCCACGAAATCCACCTTGCCCTTGAAGTCTTTTTCAATGATTTCCTTAACACGCTCCATGCCCAAGGTAAATTCCCAATGCCCGGTCATCACATCTACGCCCAGCAGCTTGCAGGCATCCACCATATCCTGCCCGTTGGTCCACAGCGCCGTGCCGGAACCCTGCCAGGTATCGCCACCATCGAGCAGCAACGCCCCGGGTCGACTGGCCTTCATTCGTTTGACCAGCGTGGCCAAGTGAGCGAAGCCGCCGACCTTGCCGTATCGCGTAGCCGCTTTTTCGTAATCGAGGTAAGTCAGCGCATGGGCCTCCGCCGTGCCGGGGCGCACCTTGGCCACCTTGAGCAAATGCTCGCCAACCAAGTGGGGAAAGTTGCCTTTCATTGATCCCAGTCCAATGTTAATGCTGGGTTCCCGAAAGTAAATTGGCTTGAGCTGTGCGTGGCAATCGGTCATGTGGAGAAAAGACACGTTGCCAAACTTCGGGATGTCGTACAACCCGTCGGTTGCCGTGGCCGCATCAGCCTCTGCGTAACGTCCCAAACCCATCCCGGCCATGGTACCCGCGCCCAGCACCTGAAAGAATTCGCGTTTGGTTAAATTCATAAATTCGAAATCATTGAATTAAAAAATTAAAAAATTCACACAATGAGTGGACCTATAAGGTCATACCAGCCTACTGATTGACGGGCGATTTCGGATCCAGCAGCAGGGCGACGATGTGGCGTATCTGAGTTTCAGTCAGGATCCCCATGTGCCCCGCACGCGGCATGTTAGAGCAGGCGTTATAGGCCTTGCTGTTCCATATCTTGCCCCAGGTGTATTCCACCATTGGCTTGGCCGCTGCGCTGTCGGGGTCTGTGACGCCGCGAAGTTTTGCGTAGTTGTACAAGCTTGGGCCGATGGTGCCGAAAGAAATCTCTTCCTTGGTAATTTGATGACAGTTGTAGCAGTTGCCACCATTGGGTGTTTTCGCGTCGTCCGTCCAGGTCAGACCTCGACCGCTTTGTGCGATTTTTTCCCCCTCCTTCCAATCACCAAGGAAGTTGCCATCAGAGGGCCATTTGACGGTTTTGAAGTTAACCGCCTCGATCGCTCTGGCCGTGCTTTCATCCAACGGTTTACCGGCAACATCCGCTGCGCTGCAGACCTGGTCGGTCTTATCAGTGTCTAGGACGGACACCTTGACGATGCCTTTGTCCCGAAACGAAGCCTTGACGATGTCGGCTGTCAGTTTGTCAAGATCGCTTGCGTTCATACCAGTTGCACACCCGGCCACCAGAGCGGTGGCGGCCAGAGCCAACAGCGTGATTTTGTGTTGATTTTTCATCGCGATTTCCCGCTGCTTAGCGTTTGATGGCCGGCGCAATGGACGCCGACCCCTTCGTGTTGACACCGAGGTACACGCCGAGCGCAATGGTGGCATCGCTGGCGAAGCCGGGGTAGGGAAAGCGCTGCTGGCGGTAGCAGTCGTTGAGACGCTGCTGCATACCCCACATCTGCCCATTGGAGACGCGGTAGGCAGGCCAGGCCGCGAAACCGACACCGTCGCCGGGATTTTTGGTCAGGTTGGGTAAATCCTGCAGGCGAATACGCGTGTTGTCCTGCCCGTGGCAGCTCGCACACGAAAAGTCATGCGGACCAGCACGCTGAAAGAAGAGGCGTTTACCCACTTCGTAGAACACCTTTTCTTGGGGATGGCTTTGGGGCAGGTCAAATTTCAGGTCCTTGGACTCGCCCGAAATCCAGGTAGCCAGTGCCGTGACATTTTTCTGCTCCCCCTCACCAAACGGAGTTTTTGCAATCTCGGCCGCATTAAAGCCCTGCTGAGTCTCCATGCACGTCAGCAGGCGAGACTCCAGGTCTTGCACCCGCTTCGTGTCAGAGAAATAACGCGGCAGTTCCACGAAAACGCCTTTGACCACACCGGGACCTTTGCCCAAGTCGCACTGTTCGAGTGATCCCTTCCTGGGTCCGCGCTTTTGCTTCCATAGCGCTTCGCCCTTGGCCTCAAATAGCTCGGCCGGGTTGCCATCTTGCAGCATGGCGCGGTATTCTTCAATCGATTGAACCGCCGATTTTTGAGCCCAGGTCGGCGTAGTTACCAGGCACCAAAGCGCGATCAGCAACAGTGCTTTTGGGATCCTCATAGTCACCTCGTGCTTGTGTTGTAGTCAGAAAAAAATAGTCAGGACACCGTGGCTTCGTCGGTCCGGGTGTCCCCCCTGGTGTCTTTCCAGGTTATGGCGATTTTGTCGCCCGCCTTGGCGCCCTTCAGCACAAACTGCAGGAATGGGTTTTTTGAAACTGCCGGCCCCCACTCTGCGGCCAGAACGGCCTTGCCGTTGTGGCTGGCGGTGACTTCCTGGATGTACCAGGCCGGAACGATTTTGCCTGCAGCGTCTTTGCGCTGGCCGCTTTCCATTTCATGCGCCATGAGCACGCGAACGGTGGTTTTATCGCCCGCTGCCTGGGCGCGAATACGCATCGGATCTGCCATTTTTAGCTCCTAATATGAATTGAATTTCTGTCTGTTACGAGGTGATCAATTAACCGCCGCAGCCGCCGAGCGTGACCTTGACTTCTTTCTTGGCGTATAAAACCTTGCCATCTCCCATCAGGGCTACGGCGTATACGTCAGAAGATTGACCCATCTTGGCGCGGGTCGAAAATGCGGACTCGATACTGTCCGTCATATTGAACAGGGCGATGAGCGCGGCCGGGTTCTTTTCCACCAATATAAGCAGGCGCTTGACGCCAGGCAGCGTCGTGCTGACGGCCAGCGGAACCACCGCACCGTTTTCGGCGATGTCGGGACCGGTGATCGTGACGTCCTTGCTTTCAGTCAATGGGCCGGCACCGAGCGCCTTGAGCGCATCCTGCACGCCCTTGGCTTCGAAGGCGTCCTTATTGAGCGCAAAAGCAAACTGCGGGAATAGCCCGGTGGAGGCCAAAAGCCCAGCCACTACAGCGGTTTTTTTAAGTGCTTGTCTGCGTGAGTGCATGCATTTTCTCCTAATAGTTAAGTTAATACTAATAAAGTTATAGAAGCAAACCAGTGGTGTAATCCCTGATCGTTATTTCGCGGCTCCGGCAGCCAGCCAAGAGGCAATGACTTTGGCGTCGACATCCGCAAGCGACTGCGCCGGCATTGGAATCGGTCCCCACACTCCCGTACCACCCGACTTGATCTTGCCCACCAAATAGTCCGCCTGACCGGGATACTTCTTGGCAATATCCGCAAAGCTCGGGCCCAGGATCTTTCTGTCAACCGCGTGACAAGCCGCGCAACTGTTCTTCTGCGTCAGCGCCTGAGCAATCTTGCTGTCTTGCCCACCCGCAGCCGTCTGCGCGATCACAACCGGAACGAGCGCCGCTGCACTCGACACCGGGCCCTTGTTTTCCGGCCGTGTTGTATCCGCCCCGTGCTGGGCGCCCACCGTGCGATTTTGCTGCGCCAGGTTGCCATGGGCATTGCGCGCAAAATCCGGCAAAAAGGAGGTCACCGTGAACTCCGTTGCACAGTCTTTCATGCAGGCTGTGTTTTTGACGTCAGGCGCCTTGGTGCCATGAAACTCGTTGCCCGGCCACAGTGCATGCTCAGTCGTCATGCCATTGCGGTTCGGCATGCGGGCCTGCACTTCTGCAATATTTTTATCCGATAACGTAAAGTTATCCGGCACCACGCCGGCCAGATTCAACAGGAATGCCGTGACTGAATACACCTCGTCCGTGCTCAATGATTTGGGTTGGGTCCAGGGCATGGCGCGGTGAATGTAGTCCCACAACGTGGAGAGAGTCGCCACTTTCATGATCGTCGTACGACCAGCCGTTGAATCCTTCAGCTTGGCCACCCGCCCGGTTTTGATGTCGTCAGCCGTGGTGCCGCCGATCAAGGGGCTGAACACTTCATTCGAATCACCAAAGACGCCGTGACATTGGGCGCACTTGCCCTCCCACACGTCCTGCCCCTTGGACACGGACCCCGAGCCCACGGGCAAGCCCTTGAAGTCGGGGCGCACGTCAATGTCCCAAGCTGCGACTTCCTTGGGAGTCGCCGTACGGCCAAGACCCGGGTACAGTACCCCGCTCTGCGCCGCCACAAAGCTGGTGCCAGCCATGACCGCGGCTGCGACGGCTGCGTTACGAAAGCTGAACATTTTTCACCTCGCCGTTTTCCTGAACGAGCCACGATTGAATGGCGTTGTTGTGATAGATCGAACGCGTACCGCGCACGGCCCGTAATTGCTTGTAGGTGGGCTGCACATAGCCGGTATCGTCCGTTGCACGACTCTGGATCAGGGCCGGTTTACCGTCCCAAACCCAATCGATATTGAAGCGTGTAAGCGCTTTGGACAGCACCGGTGTTTCAAGCCGGGCCTGGCGCCAGTTGCGGCCGCCATCCACGGACACGTCAACCTTCTTGACCTTGCCTTTTCCCGACCAGGCCAGGCCGGTGATGTTGTAGAAACCTTTGTCGAGCAGCACTTGTCCGCCGGAAGGCGTGGTGACCACGCTCTTGCACTCCTGCAGGTTGGCGTACTGGCGTTCCAAGCCGCTGGGCTGCAAGTCAATGTAGTGAATGGCCTCGTCCTTGGTAGCGTAGGGCTGGTCTCCCACCTTGATACGACGCAGGTACTTTACCCAGCTCACGCCCTGCACGCCAGGCACGACAAGGCGCAGTGGATAGCCGTTTTCGGGACGCAGCATCTCGCCGTTCTGACCGTAAGCCACGACGACTTCCCCGGACGTGATCAGACTCATCGGGATAGTCCGCGTCATGGACGATCCATCACCGCCCTCGGCCAGCACAAACTTGCCATTTTTGAGATCGGCCCCCGCCAGTTCCAACAGCGTGATCAGCGGCACGCCGGTGAACTCGCTACAGGAAAGCATGCCGTGCGTGTACTGGCAGGTTGGAACCGCCACATTACCCCACTCGGCGGCCGTGTTGGCACCGCATTCGATGAAATGAAAGCGCGAGACGGAGGGCAGCCGCATCATCTCATCCATCGTGAAGACCTTAGGCGTCTTGACCATGCCGTTGATCATGAAGCGGTGTTTGGAGGGGTCGATGTCCCACCAACCCTGGTGATGGCGCTCGAAGTGCAAGCCGCTTGGCGTGACGATACCGAACAGCGACTGCAGCGGCGCAAAGGACACGGAAGCCTGGGTGGTTTGCGTCAGACCCGGGCTTTGGCGGCGCTGGACATTGGTCTCGAATTTGGAAGGTTTGCCGTAACTCCCTTCAGCCGACACCCCCTGACCC
>NZ_JABBPC010000035.1 GCF_012927485.1 Polaromonas sp.
TGTAACGAGTTTTGAGTTATCGCCGTACCGCGAGGCGGGCACTCGCTACGACTTGTTGCCGCTGTATCTTTACGAAGGCGAGCGGCTTTTTCTGCATGCCAACCGGGTTGGTGTGAAGCTGCTCAATGGCAACCAGCCGCGGCTGGATCTGTTTGTGGAGCGACGCCTGGAAGGTTTTCCGACAACCCGCCCGCCCGCCAGCCTCGCGGGTATGGTCCCGCGCAATTCGGGTATGGACCTGGGGCTGGCTTACCGTTACCGCCAGCCCTGGGGGACCTTGCAAGCCGAGCTGTTGCACGATGTAGGAAATACCTCCCAAGGCACGGAGTTGCGCTTGGGCTACACGCGTGAATGGCGATCTGGCCCCTGGATGCTGCGTCCCAGTCTGACCGTCGCGGTGCGGGATGCCAAGCTCAACAATTATTACTACGGCGTGCGAGCCGGCGAAGCCACGCCCGATCGTCCCGCGTATGCGCCCGGCGCCGGCATCAACACGACGGCCGGGCTGTACGGCTCTTACGATATGTCACAGCACTGGCGGCTGCTTGCAGGCGTATCTGCCACCGTACTGAGTAATCAGATCAAAAGCAGTCCCATCGTGCAAAGGCGCGTGCTCCCCGGCATTTATGTAGGCGCGGCCTATGACTTCGGCAGCCTTGAGCGCGAGTGGGGGAAAGAAAGCTCGCCCACCTACGTCAAGCTGCTCTACGGCAAAGCCACCGAAGACGGTTGCCACTTGGCGAAGATCATCACGGCGCGCTGCCTCTCGACGGCCACCGTTAACCCGACCAGCATTGCCGGGGTCCAGGTGGGCAGGCCCTTCATCCAGAACCTCAATGGTTGGCCCGTCGATGTGGTCGGCTATATGGGGCTGATGTACCACGACGACCGGGGCTTGCAAGCCAACGGCCTGCAATTGGATCTCTTTATGAAGGCGTTCTATTCTGGTTTCCCCTGGCGCGACCGGGTCAAGACACGGCTGGGTCTGGGCATGGGCGTTTCGCTGGCCCAGCGGGTTCCCTACATCGAGGCTTCCAGCCAAGCCGCCAATGGTGAACTGGCTTCGCGTCTGTTGCAATACCTCGACCCAACCCTCGACGTGAGTTTGGGCGACGTGCTGGGTTCGCGCGCTCTGAAGGAAACCTACGTCGGCTTTGGCGTATCCCACCGGTCCGGTATTTTCAGAGCATCGCGCCTGCTGGGCAACGTCAACGGCGGCTCCAACTACATCTATACCTACGTCGAGTCGGCGTTTTGAGGCTCTGAGACAGGCGTTCAAAGAGTCCTGCGATTAGACGTCCTCAACTGCAATTTGATCGGCAACGAGTAGCGCCCCTTCTGCTTGGTTTCAAGCCTGAGCAAGTCAAAGTTCAGGTCCTCCCAAGCCGACTTCAGGTGAAAAGAGGCGGGTTGCCAACCGGTTTCGGCGCGGCTGTCCTGCAGGGAAGCAGGCGACTGCGGCTCGGTTCTATCACATCAGCAGGGTTGCCTCAGTCATGGCGTTCGGCGCCTCGTTTGGTCGCGATCAACGATTGAACGGCAGAGGATTGGAGACGTGGCCGATCCGCCTCGACTTGCTGCCGCGGTGCCGTTTCTCGCAAAGAGCGCAGGCAGCGCTTTGTCAGGTCTTGGTAGGTCCGCGTGCCTGCCAGCTTCCAGGCAACTTCTTCGTCCTTCAACGTACGCAGGACTTTCGCCGGAATGCCCGCAGCAAGGCTGCGCGCGGGGATCTTCATGCCGGCGGGAACGAACGCGCAGGCAGTGACGATCGCCTCTTCGCCGACTTCGGCTTCGTCCATGATCACGGCATTCATGCCGACGAGCGCATCGCGCCGCACGATGCAACTGTGCAGCACCGCGCCGTGACCGATATGCCCGTTCTCTTCCACCACCGTGTCCTGGTTGGGGAAGCCGTGAATGACGCAGGTATCTTGAATGTTTGCACCGGTTTTGAGGACGATGCGACCAAAGTCGCCGCGAAGACATGCACACGGGCCGACGTAGCAATTCGGGCCGACGATCACGTCGCCAATCAGCACCGCCGTTGGATGCACATAGGCCGTCGGATCGACCACCGGCACCACGTCTTCGATGGAATAGCAAGGCATCTGCAGTCTCCTTTGGGTTGGACCAGTTGTTCCCGATGGCGCAAAACGGACCGCGGCGCGCGATTGAGTCAAGGGTTTGTACGTAGTTGTTTTGACTTGCGTCAAATGGATCAAAGATAGTACAGTCAACCGAACGGTCGGTCAATAATAGTTGCGCTAAATCAACGATGCGAGAACCGGCTTGTTTTTAGGAACTTAATGACTGAAGCCCTGATTCTGTCGTCGCAGTCTGGTGCGGTGCGACTGCTGACGTTGAACCGTCCGGACGCCCTCAACAGCTTCACCGCGGCGATGCACGAGCAACTACTGGCTGCGCTGGATCAGGCCGCGCATGACGTGGCGGTTCGCTGCGTGCTGCTGACTGGCTCTGGTCGGGGGTTTTGCGCCGGACAGGATCTGGCCGACCCGAGCGTCGCACCGGACACTGCGCCGGGCGCAAGCGCCAAGGACCTGGGGCTTGTGATCGAGCGGTTTTACGCGCCTTTGGTACTGCGCCTGCAGCGCATGCCGGTTCCCGTGGTGGCCGCCGTCAACGGCGTTGCCGCTGGTGCCGGGGCCAATCTGGCGCTCAACTGCGACGTGGTCATTGGCGCTCGCTCGGCGAGCTTTATTCAGGCCTTCAGCAAGATCGGACTGATTCCCGACACTGGTGGCACCTGGCTGTTGCCGCGCCTCGTAGGCCGCGGGCGCGCCTTGGGCTTGACCCTTTTGGGGGACAAGCTCAGTGCGGCGGACGCCGAGCGCATCGGCCTGATCTGGAAGTGCGTGGACGATGCTGCACTGGCCGACGAGGCGCAGACGCTCGCTCAGCGTCTCGCCGCGATGCCGACCCAGGCACTGGTTGCCACGCGGCAAGCCATCGATGGCGCGCAACGACTCACCTTGGACGAAGCGCTTGCCGAAGAGGCGCAGATTCAGCGCAAGCTTGGCCACGCGGACGACTACCGCGAAGGGGTGGCCGCATTTGCTGCGAAGCGTCAACCTCGATTTGTTGATCGTTGAACGGCGTTATGACCCATTACCGCCTCACCGATACCTCGATCACCTGCGCTGCGTCTGCGCGCTGGCTGGTCCCACTCGCACCCGGGGTAGTGCGCCATGAATGAGCGTTCGCCGCAAGAAGTGGCCGATGCGGTGCGCGACGGCATGTTTGCCAACGACCGTGCCTCGAAGGGCTTGGGCATGCAAGTGCTTGAAGTGTCGCCCGGCAGCGCAACGGTGGTGATGACGGTGCGCGATGACATGCTCAACGGCCACCAGACTTGCCACGGCGGCTTTATCGCGGCACTGGCGGATTCTGCCTTTGCCTTTGCTTGCAACTCGTATAACGAACTGACTGTGGCGTCGGGCTTCAGCATCGATTTGATGGCCCCGGCGCGCTGTGGCGATGTGCTGACCGCACGCTGCACCGAGGTGTCCAAAGCGGGCCGCACCGGCGTTTACGACGCGGATATTTTCAACCAGCGGGACGAACGGCTGGCCGTGTTCCGGGGACGCTCTTACACCATTAAAGGCAAGTCGGCAGTCGCCACTTGACCATCGAGGAGACTATTTGATGCCTGTTCACCGACCCGCCCCCGGCGACCTTGAGCCGATTGAAACCGCCAGCCGCGATGAAATTACCGCCCTCCAGCTGCAGCGTTTGCGGGAGACCTTGCAACGGGCCTATGAGCACGTACCGCACTATCGCCAGGCATTTGAGCGCAAGGGCGTTCACCCGAGTGATCTCCAGCAGCTGAGCGATCTGTCCAAGTTCCCCTTCACCGTCAAGAAGGATCTGCGCGACAACTATCCGTTCGGCCTGTTCGCTGTGCCGCGCACCCAGGTGTCGCGTATTCATGCCTCGTCGGGCACCACCGGCAAGCCGACGGTGGTGGGCTACACGAAGAACGACATCGACACCTGGGCGAACCTGGTGGCGCGTTCGATTCGCGCCGCCGGTGGGCGCGCCGGCGACATGGTGCAGATCGCTTACGGCTACGGCTTATTCACGGGGGGACTCGGAGCCCATTACGGTGCCGAGCGCGCTGGCTGCACGGTGATCCCAATGTCCGGCGGACAGACCGAAAAGCAGGTGCAGCTGATTCAGGACTTTAAGCCCGACATCATCATGGTCACCCCCAGCTATATGCAGGTGATCATCGAGGAGTTCGTGCGTCAGGGGCTCGATCCGACTGCCAGCTCCCTGAAAATCGGCATCTTCGGCGCAGAACCCTGGACCGAAGCCATGCGCCGCGATCTTGAGGTCAAGGCCGGTATTGATGCGGTCGATATCTACGGCCTATCCGAGGTGATGGGCCCGGGCGTGGCCAGCGAGTGCATCGAGACCAAGGATGGTCCTGTGATCTGGGAGGACCACTTTTACCCGGAGATCATCGATCCCCTGACCGGCGAGGTATTGCCCGATGGCGTCGAGGGCGAACTGGTGTTCACCTCGCTGACCAAGGAGGCGTTGCCGATCATTCGCTATCGCACCCGCGACCTGACGCGCCTGCTGCCGCCGACTGCGCGCGCATTTCGCCGCATGGGCAAGATTGTGGGGCGCAGCGACGACATGCTGATCATTCGCGGTGTGAACGTATTCCCGACGCAGATTGAGGAAATTGTCCTGGAACACGCCAAGTTGTCGGGGCAGTATCAAATCCTCGTCAGTCGGGAAGGCCCGCTCGACCAGGTCGAGGTGCTCTGCGAAACACAGCCCGCCGCTGATGCATTAAGCGAAAACGAGCTAGGCGAGATCAGCGCCTGGGTGCAGCAGCGCATCAAAACCCGCGTCGGCATCTCAACCCGGGTGCTGGTGCTTTCTCCAGAATCCATTCAACGCACGCTGACCGGAAAGGCCAGACGCGTGATTGATTCGCGCCCCCGCCACCCCTCAATGTAGAAGGAAAGGAACCGCATATGTACACGCAAGCAATGGATACTCTGGTCGCCGAGCCCGGCGACGGCAGGAAGGCCGTTCGATCGGCTGAAGAAATGGTCCTCGAGCAGCGCTTCGAGGCGCGAATCGACGACGGAGACTTCATCGAAGCCAAGGACTGGATGCCGGAGCACTATCGCAAGACGCTGGTGCGGCAGATCAGCCAGCACGCCCATTCAGAGATTGTCGGCATGTTGCCCGAGGGCAACTGGATCACGCGAGCGCCCACGCTTAAGCGCAAGGCCATTCTGCTGGCCAAGGTGCAGGACGAAGGCGGGCACGGCCTGTACCTGTACGCCGCCGCCGAAACACTGGGCACTTCGCGCGATCAACTGCTCGACGCCTTGCACACCGGCAAGGCCAAATACAGCTCCATCTTCAATTACCCCACGTTGACCTGGGCCGACATGGGAACCATCGGCTGGTTGGTGGACGGTGCGGCGATCATGAACCAGGTGCCGATCTGCCGCTGTTCGTATGCGCCCTATGCGCGCGCCATGATCCGCATTTGCCGCGAGGAAAGCTTTCACCAGCGCCAGGGTTTCGAGGCCTTGTTGACGATGATGCAGCAAGGCACGGAGGCACAGCGCGCCATGGTGCAAGAAACGGTCAACCGTTGGTGGTGGCCCTCGATCATGATGTTTGGCCCGCCCGATGACCAGTCGCCCAACACCGCGCAGTCCATGCGCTGGGGCATCAAACGCATCAGCAACGATGAGTTGCGCCAGAAGTTCATCGACGCAACGGTCGAGCAGGCCAAGGTGCTCGGCATCACGCTGCCCGACCCCGATTTGAAGTGGAACGAGCAACGTCAGCACTATGACCACGGAACGATAGATTGGTCGGAGTTCTGGCGCGTCGTCGGTGGCGACGGGCCCTGCAACAGCGAACGTCTGAATGCGCGCGTCAAGGCTTGGGAAGACGGCGCCTGGGTGCGCGAGGCGGCGCTGGCCCATGCCAGCAAGCGCACCGTTGTCCAGCAGGCCGCCTAATAGTAAAGATCAAAGGAAAGCAATATGACCAGCAAAACCGAATGGCCGCTGTGGGAAGTATTCGTGCGTACCAAGGCCGGCCTGGACCACAAACACTGCGGTAGTCTGCACGCGACGGATGGCAAGATGGCGATCCAGCTCGCGCGCGACGTGTACACGCGGCGCCAGGAAGGCAGCAGCCTGTGGGTCGTGCGCTCCGATCAAATCGTGGCCAGCGATCCGCACGATAAAGCCATGTACTTCGACCCCATGGAAGATAAGGTGTACCGCCACCCGACCTTCTACGCCCTGCCCGAATCCGTGAACCACATGTGAGCCGCCTGATGCAGACATCGATCCAACCGAGTCGCGACCCGGCAGCGCAATATGTGCTGCGCCTGGCCGACACCTGCCTGATCCTCGGTCAGCGCCTGGGCGAGTGGTGCGGTCACGCGCCGATCCTGGAAGAAGACATTGCACTGACCAACACAGCGCTTGATTTAATTGGCCAGGCCCGCGCACTGCTCACGCATGCGGGGCAGATCGGCGGCCAAGCCCATGACGAAGACCAACTCGCCTTCTTGCGCGAAGAGCGCGACTATTTAAACGTGACCATGGTCGAGCTGCCATGCGGGGACTTTGCTTTCACCGTGCTGCGCAATGCGATGGTCGCCACCTTCCTGAAACTGGCGTGGCAAAGCCTGGCCAGTTCGACCGATCCCGAACTGGCGGCGATTGCCGGCAAGGCGGTCAAGGAAGCGCGCTACCACCAGCAGCATGCCGGCGACTGGGTGGTGCGATTGGGTGACGGCACGCCCGAATCGCGGCAGCGGATTGAGGCGGCGCTGATTCAGCTCTGGCGCTACACGCCCGAACTGTTTGTGGCCGATGCGATCGACGACCATGCCGCCGCATCCGGGCTTGGGCCGCGCTGGTCCGAGCTGCGCGCGCCCTGGCTCGCCGACATGACGGCACTGCTCGACGAGGCCGGCCTCGCCTTGCCGCCGGACACGGCATTCTGCAGCACCGGCAAGCGCGGGCAACACAGTGAACACATGGGCCACATCCTGTCTGAAATGCAGTATCTGCAGCGCGCTTATCCGGGGGGAGTGTGGTGAGCGCCACAGCGTCAGTCTGCGGTGATCAGCGAATTGCTCAAGCCTGGGCCGTGCTGGGCACGGTGCTTGACCCCGAAGTGCCGGCGCTGTCGGTCTGCGATCTGGGCATCGTGCGCGAGCTGTTGCCGCAGGGTGAGGCATTCGACAGCATGCTCGAAATTGTGCTCACGCCGACTTATTCGGGCTGCCCCGCCACCGAGCTGATCGAACGCAATGTGTTGGAGGCTATTGCGGTCGCGGGGCTCGGGCCGGCCCGCGTTCGGCTTCAACGGGCTCCTGCCTGGACCACTGACTGGATCAGTGCTGAAGGCAAGCGCAAGCTGCGCGACTACGGCATTGCGCCGCCGGGTCCGGTGACCGCCGGCGAGGCCGTTCCGGTGCGATTCATCAGCCGTCGTACGGCCTCGCAGCCAAAGATAGCCTGCCCGCGCTGTGCGAGTACCGATACGACGCAGCTGTCGGCTTTCGGCTCCACGGCGTGCAAATCTTTGTACCGATGCCTGTCGTGCCTCGAGCCCTTCGAATATTTCAAGCCGATCTAACGCTACTTCACAAGATTCAACCGGGTTCGTCATGAGTATCATTTTTCATCCCTTGTCTGTTCGTTCGGTGCAGGCCGACACACCGGAGGCCGTGATCGTCTCATTCGATGTTCCGGTGGCGCTGCGGACGGTATTCGGTTTTACGCAAGGGCAGTACCTGACCCTGCGCACCGAAATAGATGGCCAGGATTTGCGCCGTTCTTACTCTATCTGCGCAGGCGTCGATGATGCGGAGCTAAGAGTCGGCGTGCGCAAGGTCCGGGGCGGCGTGTTCTCTAACTGGATCAATTCGAGCCTGCGACCCGGAGACACTATTCAAGTCATGGCTCCGCAGGGCCGCTTCTTCGTGCCGCTTGACCCTTCTTCGCACCGGCATCACATGGGTATTGCCGGGGGTAGCGGAATTACGCCTATTTTGTCGATCATGAAGACCGTGCTGGCGCGGGAACCCCACAGCCAATTTACGCTCATTTACGGAAACCGGCAGCTCAGGTCAACGATGTTCAAGGAAGAGCTTGAAGACCTGAAAAATCAATACATGTCACGCCTCGTGTTGCACCATGTATTCTCAGACGAGCAGACCGATGCGCTGCTGAACCGCGGCATGATGAACCGCGAAAAGATTGGAGAATTCCTGGGAAACGTTGTGCAGGCCGACAACATAGACCACGTCTACATCTGCGGGCCGTTCCAGATGAACGACGAGGCGGAGGCGGCATTACTCGCCGCCGGAGTTCCCGAGGAGAACATTCACATCGAGCGCTTCGGCGTTGCCCAGCAGCCCGCCGATCAGGTCGGTGCGGTGATCCACGAAGCCAAGCCAGGCGATGCAGAAGTGGCTCGCGTGGTGATCATCCGCGACGGCCTGCGGCGCGAGATAGAGTTCCGAAAAGACCAGCCCAGCATCCTGGATTGCGCCACCGCAGCGGGCCTCGAAGTGCCCTTCTCTTGCACTTCGGGGGTGTGCGGCACCTGTCGGGCCAAGCTGCTCGAAGGCGAAGTGCGCATGGAGCGTAACTTTGCACTCGATAAAAACGAGGTGGCCGCCGGATTCGTCCTGACGTGCCAGGCGCATCCTCTGACAGAGCGCGTTGTACTGTCGTTCGATGAACGATGAACGATGAACGCTGAAAGGCTAAAGTAATGGCCCGTGGACGTGCTGCTGGATACGACGATCAACGCGAGAAGATTCTGCTAGCGGCGGCGCACCTGTTCGCGCGAAGAGGTTACCCCGCCACTTCAATGAATCAGGTGGCCGAGGCGTGCGGACTTTCCAAAGCGACGCTCTACCACTACTACCGCGACAAGTACACCCTGCTTGTGAGCATCGCCGACGATCATGTGTCAAAACTCCAGGCGCTGGTGGTCGAAGTGACCAGCGAGGCCTTGACTCCTGAGCAGAAGATGCGTGAATTGATTCGTCGCATTGTTGAAGAATACGCCGACGCGCAGGACGCTCATCGCGTGCTGACTGAGGATGTAAGGTTTCTCAAGCCCGAGGATCGCGAACGGGTCCTCAGCAAGGAGCGCGAGGTCGTCGCTGGATTTTCTTTCGCGGTGGGGGGACTGCGGCCCGAGTTGACGGCGGCCTTGCTGACCAAACCACTGACCATGTTGCTGTTCGGAATGATTAACTGGATGTTCACCTGGATGAAACCCGGCGGCGAACTCGACTACGACATCATGGCGCCTATCGTTGCCGATCTATTTCTGGGTGGACTCGGCGCGGTGACGCCGTCGCAACAGCTTTCAGCCTGCATTAAATAGAGTCCGTTATTCTCCTAACTTTATTCACGTTCCCCTAACTATTACTGGAGACAACTCATGAAAATTATCACGCCGCTTGCCTTGGTTGCCGCGCTGCTGGCCAGCACGGTGACCCATGCCGATATCAATGTCGGAGTGACCGTATCCGCCACCGGTCCCGCCGCCTCGTTGGGAATTCCCGAGAAGAACACGATTGCGCTGATGCCCAAGATGATCGCGGGGCAAAAGATTAATTACATCGTGCTCGACGACGCCTCCGACACCACCGGCGCCGTGAGCAATGCGCGCAAGCTCATCACCGAAAGCAAGGTCGACATCATTCTCGGTTCAACCACCACGCCAAATTCGCTGGCTATGATCGATGTGGTGGCCGAAGCGCAGACACCGATGATCTCGATGGCCGCCTCAGCGCGCATCGTCGAGCCGCAAGACGCGAAGAAGCGCTGGGTCTTCAAGACGCCGCAAAACGACATCATGATGTCACTGGCCATCGCCGAGCACATGGCCAACCATGGCATCAAAACCGTGGCGTTCATCGGCTTTGCCGACGCGTACGGTGAAGGCTGGTTTCAGGAGTTCAGCAAGGCGGCGGCGTTGAAAAAACTGAAGATCGTCGGCAGCGAGCGCTATGCCCGCACCGATACGTCCGTCACCGGGCAGGTTCTCAAGACCATCAGCGCCAAGCCCGATGCGGTGCTGATCGCGGGTTCTGGAACGCCGGCTGCGCTGCCGCAAAAGGCGCTGAAGGAGCGCGGCTATACCGGTAAGGTGTACCAGACTCACGGTGTTGCCAACGCAGACTTCCTGCGCGTCGGCGGTAAAGATGTCGAAGGCACCTTTTTACCCGCTGGTCCCGTACTGGTGGTTGACCAGCTGCCCGCGGGAAACCCACTGAAAAAATCGGCAGCAGCCTACGTCACTGCCTACGAGGCTGTGCATGGCAAGAACTCGGTGTCCACTTTTGGTGCGCATGCCTGGGATGCCGGCCTGCTGATGGCCGCGGCCATACCGCAAGCTCTGAAGAAGGCGCGGCCAGGAACTGTCGAGTTCCGCATCGCGCTGCGCGACGCGCTTGAACAGGTCAAGGAGCTTGCCGGTGCACACGGGATCTTCACCATGTCCAGCACCGACCATTTAGGGTTGGACCAGCGCGCTCGTGTGATGGTGAAAATCGAAAACGGAGCTTGGAAATATCAGCCCTGAAGGCCACTTCCTGATGTGCGCGGACCACCCCGAATTTGAGCCGGGTGGGCCGCGTATTTTTTATCCAGGGCGCTAGCGTCCCTCAACTGGAATCGACTATGGATTTGCAGATCGCTATGCTGCTTGCGCAAGACGGTCTCGTCAATGGCGCGGTCTACGGCATGATGGCGCTGGCTTTGGTGCTCGTGTTTTCCGTGACCCGCATCATCTTTATCCCGCAAGGCGAATTGGTGGCGTACGCCGCGTTGTCGATGGCAGCGCTGCAAGCAGGAGGGGTGCCGGCGACGCTGTGGCTGGTCCTCACGCTGGCGGGTTTGGCGCTGGTGGTCGAGGCCTGGCGCTGGCGGCGCGGAGTGCTTGTAGACTGGCCCTCGACCCTTGTTTGGACGGTGCTTCTTCCGGGCGCTGCGTGCGCCCTTGTTTTGCTCCGCCCGACGTCGCTGGTGATGCAAACGATGGCGACACTCCTGCTCGTAACGCCTTTGGGGCCACTTTTGTACCGGCTGGCATATCGACCGCTTGTTGACGCGACGGTACTGATGCTGCTCATCGTGTCGGTAGCGTTGGATGGGGTGTTGGTCGGCTTGGGATTGCTGTTTTTTGGTGCTGAAGGTTCCCGTACCTCGGCGTTTTCCGAGCTGCATTTTGAGTGGGGTGGACTGACGATCACGGGGCAATCACTGGTCGTGGTGGGGGTCGCGTTCGGCCTGGTCACGGCGATGTTTCTATTTTTTGGACGCACCCTCATTGGCAAAGCCTTGCGCGCCACGGCCATGAACCGGGTCGGTGCGCGGCTGATGGGTATTCCCACCGAGTTGGCGGGCGACGTGAGCTTTGCGCTGGCGGGCTTTATTGGCGCGGTGTGTGGCTTGCTGATCGCCCCGTTAACCACGATGTACTACGACACCGGTTTTCTCATCGGGCTAAAGGGTTTTGTGGCCGCCATCGTGGGCGGGCTGGCGAGCTACCCGCTGGCGCTGGCGGGCGCCTTGCTGGTCGGTCAGCTTGAGGCGTTCGCCTCCTTTTGGGCCAGTCCTTTCAAGGAAGTGCTGGTTTTTACCTTGATCATCCCGGTGCTGTTGTGGCGCTCATTGCGCAGCCACCACGTGGAGGATGAGGAATGACGCGCCGTCGACTCACTGTCCTTTTTGTCGCAGCACTGGCGCTCGCATGGGGCTGGCTGCCGGATTACAGCATCACCTTGCTCAACTACATTGGTTTGTATGCGTTGGTAGCCGCAGGCCTGGTCATGCTCACCGGCGTGGGTGGCATGACCTCGTTCGGCCAAGCGGCCTTCGTCGGCATTGGCGCTTATGCCACGGCCTGGGTGTGCACCTCTCCGGCCGTCGCAGACACCCTGGGCGGTTTTGCAGTGCCCGTTCTGCTGCCGTGGTTCGGGTTGCTGCTCGGCCTGCTGCTGACCTTCGCCGTTGCCTGGGTGCTCGGTAGTATCACGCTGAAGTTGTCCGGCCATTATTTACCCTTGGGCACCATTGCGTGGGGGTTGAGTTTGTATTATTTATTCGGCAACATTGAGGCCCTAGGGGGCTACACCGGCATCGCCGGCGTGCCGCCCCTCGTGGTGGCCGGCGTGTCGCTTGCCTCGCCGCGAGGCTTGGGGCTGGTCATTTGGGCGGCGCTGTTGCTTTCCCTGTGGGCGCTACACAACCTGCTTGACTCGCGCGAAGGGCGGGCTCTGCGCGCCCTTAAAACCAGCCGCGTCATGGCCGAATCGATGGGAGTAGATAGCGGTCGCTACCGGGTCAAGGTTTTTGTACTTGCGGCGCTTATGGCGGCCGTCTCGGGATGGTTTTACGCGCATCTGCAGCGCTTCGTGAACCCGACGCCGTTTAATCTTCATATCGGCATCGAGTTCCTGTTCATGGTCGTGGTGGGGGGCGCTGGTCATCTGTGGGGCGCGGTGCTGGGCGCCGCACTGATTACGCTGCTCAAGGCGCAATTGCAAGACGTGTTGCCGAAATTGCTGGGCGCGACCGGTAATTTCGAGGGGATTGTGTTCGGCCTGTTGATGCTGTTCGTCCTTCAGCGCTTTGCAGACGGGCTCTGGCCCGCTTTGGCGCGATTGGCGCAGCGGTTTTTGAAACCCGACAGTCCACCGAACCCAGTCGCTGCTGCGCCGCTGGCTCAGCGTGCGCTGCCCCCGGTTGGCGAGGTGGTTCTTGAGGCCCGTGTGGTCACAAAGCGCTTTGGTGGCCTCATCGCCAACAATGCCGTCACGATGGCGGTCAAAGCAGGCGAGGTTCACGCGCTGATTGGCCCTAACGGGGCCGGCAAGAGTACTTTTTTCAACATGATTTCGGGCGTGGACGACCCCACCTCGGGCGATGTCATACTGATGGGCCAGGCCATGAACGGCAAGCCGGCACGTGACTTCGCGCTACTGGGTTTAAGCCGGACCTTCCAGCATGTCCGCCTGTTGGGCCACCGCAGCGTACTGGAGAACGTGGCGCTCGGTACCCACCGTCGTGGTCATAGCGGTTGGCTGGCATCGATGCTGCGACTCGACCGCGCGCAGGAGGCCGCCTTGCGACATGAGGCGCGGCGACAAATTGAACGTTGCGGTCTCGCGGCCCATGCGGATGCCCCAGCTGCTTCCCTGGCCCTGGGACAACAACGCGTGATAGAGATTGCGAGGGCACTTGCCAGTCAACCTGCGGTGTTGCTGCTGGACGAGCCCGCTGCCGGCCTGCGGCACCTTGAAAAACGGGCGCTTGCGACGCTGCTAAAACAGTTGCGTGCCGAGGGCGTTGGCATCTTGGTGGTGGAGCACGACATGGAGTTCGTCATGAATCTTGCCGACCGCATCACGGTTCTTGAGTTTGGTTCGGTGATTGCCACCGGCACGCCGGCAGAGGTTCAGGTCAACCCGCTTGTACTGGATGCCTATCTCGGTGGCAGCGACGATTTTGAGGAGGCCGCAGCATGAGTCAGCCGGTACTTGAGTTGCATGATTTCTGCGTTTCCTACGGGACGGTGGAGGCGGTGCATCGCGTTGAGCTGGTTGTCCAAGAAGGCGAAATCGTGACGGTTATTGGGCCCAATGGCGCAGGCAAGACAACGTTGCTGTGCGCGGCCATGGGATTGCTTCCTTCCTCCGGCAAGCTCCGGTTGGCGGGTGAACCCATTGGTCGGATTACGGTTGAGGCGATGGTCGCGCGCGGCGTGGCGCTGGTACCCGAAAAGCGCGAATTGTTTGGCGAAATGTCGGTCCAGGACAACCTGCTGTTGGGCGGCTTCTCGCGCTGGCGCAAAGGATTACGCGACCAGCATGAACGGATGCAGGAAGTCTTCGCCATCTTTCCGCGATTGCAGGAGCGCTGTGCGCAAATGGCCTCCACGTTGTCGGGTGGCGAGCGGCAAATGCTGGCCATAGGCCGCGCGCTAATGGCCAGACCGCGCTTGTTGCTGCTTGACGAGCCCTCGTTGGGGCTCGCGCCCCTGATCGTGCGAGAAGTGCTGCAGGTGGTGGCTTCGCTGCGCAAACTCGGCGTCTCGGTACTGCTGGTGGAGCAGAACGCGCGTGCAGCGTTGCAATTAGCCGACCGCGCTTATGTGCTCGAGATGGGCGCAGTGGCGCTCAGCGGCGAAGCGCAAGCCCTCCTCCGCGACGGTCGAATTATCGATACCTACCTTGGCATTGGCGCCAAGCGGGACGCGATGGCGTCCCCTGCTGCTTGAGCCCTATTAAAAGAAATACCATGAAAAATACGCTTCAGAGTTTTATCGCGGGCCGTTGGATCGGTGAACAGGCGGGGCAGGTGTTGCGCAGTGCCGTCAACGGGCGCCCGGTGGCGCAGACCCATGCCGAGGCGATTGACTTCGGTGAGGCGGTGGCTTTTGCACGTGGCAAGGGTCTGCTGGCGTTGTTGGCGATGGACTTTCAACAACGTGCAGAGCGCCTGAAAGCGCTTGCCAAGTATCTGGCTGAGCACAAGGAGACGCTGTACGCCATTTCAGCCCATACCGGCGCCACCCGCGCCGACAGTTGGATCGACATTGAAGGCGGTGTAGGCACGCTGTTAGCCTACGCCAGCATCGCCAGCAACGAGCTGCCTTCCGGCAACCTGGTGCATGAAGGGCCGGCGATGGCACTGGGCAAAAAGGGCGGCTTTGCAGGAACCCACATCCTGGTGCCACGCGGCGGACTGGCCGTGCACATCAACGCTTTCAACTTTCCCATTTGGGGACTGCTGGAAAAGTTTGCGCCCAGCTTTCTGGCCGGGATGCCGTGCATTGGCAAACCCGCCACCTCCACCAGCTATCTCACCGAAGCGGCGGTGCGACTGATGCATCGCTCGGGCCTGTTGCCCGAGGGGAGTCTTCAGCTGGTCATTGGCGGAACCGGTGACCTGCTGAATCGCCTGGACGGCCAGGATGTGGTCACGTTCACCGGGTCGGCCGATACTGCGGCCAAGCTGCGTGTGAATCCCAACTTGGTGCGCCATTCGGTTCCCTTCAATGCCGAAGCAGACTCGCTGAACTGCGCCATCCTGGCGCCTGACGTCACGCCTGACGATCCAGAGTTCGATCTCTTCATCAAGGAAGTGGCGCGAGAGATGACGGTCAAGGCGGGCCAAAAGTGTACGGCGATCCGGCGCGCCATTGTGCCGCGCCAGCATTTGGATGCGGTGGCCAGCAAACTGAAAGAGCGTTTAGCCAGGATAGTGGCGGGCGACCCGGCACGCGACGACGTGCGCATGGGCCCGTTAGCTTCGCATGACCAGCAATCCGACGTGGCGGAGCGCGTCGCGACATTGCTTCAAAGCGCGGAGCTTGTTTACGGTGCGCGCGACGGTTTCACGCCGGTCGGCGACGGCGTGGCGGAAGGCGCCTTCTTCGCGCCGACCCTGCTATTGAGCCGCAATCCGCTGAATGATGACGCAGTGCATGACATTGAAGCTTTCGGTCCCGTCAGTACGCTGATGGCTTACGAGGGCATCGACGAGGCCTTGGCGCTGGCTGCGCGTGGACGTGGCAGCTTGGTTGCAACCCTGGTTACCCGCGACCCGAAAATCGCCGCGAAGGCCATCCCGGTGGCTGCAGCCTGGCACGGCCGGCTACTCGTACTCGATGCAGAAGCGGCCGCAGAGTCTACTGGCCATGGTTCGCCGCTGCCCATGCTGAAACACGGCGGCCCAGGCCGCGCCGGTGGCGGCGAGGAGCTGGGGGGCGTGCGCGCAGTCAAGCACTATCTGCAGCGTGCCGCCGTGCAGGGTTCACCGACGATGCTGGCGGCTGTTACGGGCGAGTATGTGCGCGGTGCCCGGGTGCGCGAGTCCGAAGTTCACCCTTTCCGCCGCCACTTTGAAGACCTGCAAATTGGAGACTCGCTGCTGACTCATCGACGCACGGTAGGCGAGGCCGATATAGTGGCCTTTGGCGGTTTGTCGGGCGATTTCTTTTACATGCACTTTGACGAGATCGCGGCGAAAGAATCCAGCTTCGGTAAGCGCATTGCACACGGCTACTTCGTGCTGTCCGCGGCAGCCGGTCTATTTGTGTCGCCTGCACCCGGGCCGGTACTGGCGAACTACGGGCTCGACACGCTGCGCTTCATCAAACCCGTCGGCATCGGAGACACGATTCGTGCGCGTTTGACGTGCAAGCGGAAGACGGATCGCAACAAGAAGGACGCCAAGGGTGTCGGTCAGGGAGTGGTTGCATGGGATGTCGAGGTGACTAACCAGGACGGCGAACTCGTCGCGGCCTATGACATTCTCACGCTGGTGGCTAAACGCGGCTGACTTAAACGCGATCTTTGGAGGGCATCGGGGCAGCGGGCGAACTACCCGGGCCGTTCTGAACATTGCTTGACGCAATCACGCCCCCCCCCAGGCACACCTCACCCTGGTAAAGCACCGCGGATTGCCCCGGCGTCACGGCCCACTGGGGTTGGGAAAAAGTCAATTCGCAGTCGGTTGCCGTGGCGTTGAACAGTTCGCAGGGCGCATCCGCTTGTCGATAACGCGTCTTTGCGGCCAGGACACCCGGTAGCGACGTCGTTAAGGGGGCAGCGCCAGCGACCCAGCTGCAGGTTTGGGCGCTGAGAACGGTGGACTGGAGCCATGAGTGCTCATGTCCCTGCACGACCCACAACGTATTGCTTTCAAGGTCTTTGCGGGCGACAAACCACGGCGCGTGCTCGCCGACGCCGCGTTGGCCCCGCGCCTGCGCAGCCTTGAGTTCCGCGCCCCTTGCTTTCACGCCGCCAATGCCCAGGCCCTGGCGCTGACCGAGCGTGTAAAAGCTCAGGCCGACGTGCTCGCCCAGGACACGGCCTTTGTCGTTCTTGATCGGACCGGGGGCCATGGCGATGTAGCGGTTCAAAAACTCGCGGAAAGGTCGCTCGCCAATGAAGCAGATGCCAGTGGAATCTTTTTTCTTCGCGTTCGGCAGTCCGATTTCCATGGCGATCCGCCGCACTTCGGTCTTGCGCAATTCGCCTACCGGGAAGAGCGTCTTTGACAGTTGCGCCTGGTTCAGCCGATGCAAGAAGTAGCTCTGATCTTTGGCCGGATCAAGGCCTTTCAGCAGTTCATACAGACCGGTTTCGTCGTTCTGGCGGACTCGGGCGTAGTGGCCGGTGGCGATGCTGGAGGCGCCCAGCCGCATTGCGTGGTCCAAAAATGCCTTGAACTTGATTTCGGCATTGCACAAAATATCAGGATTGGGGGTGCGGCCGGCCTGGTATTCACGCAGGAATTCGGCGAACACCCTGTCCTTGTAGTCGGCGGCAAAGTTCACGTGCTCAATGTCGATGCCAATCACATCCGCCACGGCTGCGGCGTCCACGAAATCGATGTTCGACGAGCAAAACTCGCTGTCATCGTCGTCTTCCCAGTTTTTCATGAAGATGCCGATAACCTCGTGGCCTTGCTGTTTGAGCAGGTACGCGGTTACGGCCGAATCGACACCACCACTTAAACCGACCACTATCCGTTGTTTGTGCATGGCCCCATTTTAGGTTTTGTAGTTTTTCGCTGGGTGAGTGCTAAATTGCGCGGTCAACCCGGTAAACGCTTTCATCGGTCGTGATCAGGCTTAACGGATAGCGCTGACCGGCCAGGTAGTCTTCCATGCACTTCAAAAGTAAAGGGCTTCTGTGTAAGTGAGTGCATGCTCTTATTTCATCAGCGGTCAGCCATACGGTGCGAACAATGCCTTCGTCAAGGGGCTGGTCGGCAACGTGCTGGCCCAACTCGCCGCAAAAAGTAAAGCGCAGATAGGTGATGTCCAGTGGCGCGTCTTCCCCCGGCAAGGCACGCTCAAAGCGTGAAAGGTAAATGCCCACCATCGCCTTCGGGGTGAAGTGGAAGGCTGTTTCCTCTAGCGTTTCCCGCACGCAAGCTTGCAAGGGGCTTTCGCCGGGGTCGAGGTGACCGGCGGGATTATTGAGCCTCAGTCCGTCCTGGGTTTCTTCCTCGACCAGTAGAAATTTCTGGACGCCGTCAAAATTGCGTTCAATCACTGCAGCAACCGTTGCGCTGGGTTTCCATCGTGTAGTCATGGCGTGATTATCCGTGTCGTTTATGACACCGGTTGACTTGCTGGCGCAGTGGGGAAGCCAGTCGCGAAGGTTTCGCGCAAATGCTCGACAAAGCATTGAACGGCTTTGGGCACTTGGGCTGACCACGGACGTAGGGCGTAGATGCGGTCTGCAAAAAATCCTTGTACCTGCCAGTCAGGCAGGACTTGGACCAAGGGCTCGCCATGGACCTCCGCGCTGGCGCCGGAAGAGGCGCTGAAGTCGGGCAGAAGGCCGATGCCCAGGCCCGCAAGCAGCGCGTCCCGCAGCACCTCGCTGTTGTTGGCCTTCAGAGATCCGGTGATGTTGACACCTACTCGCTCACCGGATTTTCCGGATTTCCGCCTTGGGTTACGGACAAAGGTCCAGCTGCTGGCATGGCTGCCCCCGAGGTACAGCAGGCAGTCGTGCGCCGCCAGTTCAGCCGGGTGGGTGGGTGCGCCACGACGCGCCAGATACTGCGGACTGGCCAGCAAAATCGAGCGCGTTTCACAGAGCACCCAAGCGACATGGGTCTCGGGCGGCGCGTTGGTATGCCGGATGGCGAGATCGAACCCTTCGTTGGCCAGATTCACGAAGCGATCGGTCAGCTCCAGTTCGATGTGAATGTCGGGGAAGCGCTGCAGGAATGCCGCGACGCAGGGCGCCAGATGCTGCCGTCCCAGCGCGACGGGCGCTGTCACCCGGATCAGACCCCGCAGCGCGCCGACCAGGTCCTTGGCGGCGGTATAGCTTTCGCTGATCCGGTTAAATGCAGGTTGCATTTCATTGACAAGCTGCTGCCCGGCCTCTGTCAGGCCGACGGAGCGGGTAGTTCGGCGCACCAGCAATACGCCGGCAGCGCGTTCCAGCTCGCTGATGCGCATGCTGGCAGAGGCCTTGGAAACACCGACCCGGCGCGCGGCTTCGGTAAAACTGCGGGTAGCGGCTA
The DNA here is from genome assembly GCF_012927485.1 of Polaromonas sp. Taxonomy (GTDB): domain Bacteria; phylum Pseudomonadota; class Gammaproteobacteria; order Burkholderiales; family Burkholderiaceae_C; genus Polaromonas. Next base: position 19,107 of record NZ_JABBPC010000035.1, read on the forward strand.
AAACCGTTAACAGGTGAAGGTCGGACACTAGCGGAGAGAGCTGGTCAGAGGACATAGATGAATAACCAAAAACGTTAATTGTTCAGGAATATGAACAATGTAATCAGTAAACGGGGCATTATCAAATCAGGCCGGGGCTCATAGACTTGCGTATCGCTATTCATTCACCTCCAAAGGATCAGCCATGTCTCTTTCGCCTTCAGTAACGTCTCCACAAGCCACGATCGGTCACCATCTGAATGGCCGCGCCACCCTGCCGGCATCAGGGCGTAGCCAGCCCGTCTTTAACCCTGCGACAGGCGCCGTCTCGGGTCACGTCGCGCTGGCCAGCGCGGCGGACGTGGATGTTGCCGTCTCGGCTGCGCAAGCCGCCTTTCCGGCTTGGGCCGATACGCCGCCCATTCGTCGGGCGCGTGTGATGTTCAAATTTTTGGAGCTGCTCAACAAAAATAAGGACAAGCTGGCCCACTTGATCACCGCGGAGCACGGCAAGGTATTCACAGACGCCCAAGGGGAAGTTTCGCGGGGCATTGACATTGTCGAGTTCGCCTGCGGGATTCCGCAGCTTCTGAAAGGCGACTTCACCGACCAGGTCAGCACCGGCATCGACAACTGGACGCTGCGCCAGCCGCTGGGGGTTGTGGCGGGCATAACGCCGTTCAACTTTCCGGTCATGGTGCCGATGTGGATGTTCCCGGTAGCCATCGCTGCCGGCAACAGCTTTGTGCTCAAGCCGAGCCCGATCGACCCCAGCGCAAGTCTCTATATGGCCGATTTGCTGAAGCAAGCGGGACTGCCAGACGGTGTTTTCAATGTGGTGCAGGGCGACAAGGAAGCGGTTGACGCCTTGCTGGTGCATCCGGACGTGAAAGCGGTGTCCTTCGTCGGTTCTACGCCGATCGCCAACTATATTTACGAAACCGGCGCCCACCACGGCAAACGGGTGCAAGCGCTGGGCGGTGCCAAAAACCACATGGTGGTGATGCCCGATGCTGACCTGAACCAGGCCGTGGACGCCTTGATTGGGGCCGGCTACGGTTCGGCGGGCGAGCGCTGTATGGCGATTTCGGTGGCCGTGCTGGTGGGCAATGTGGCTGACAAACTGATCCCCATGCTAGCGGCCAGGGCCAAAACGTTAGTGATTAAAAACGGCGTGGAACTGGACGCCGAGATGGGCCCGATCGTCACCGCAGCGGCGCATCAGCGGATCACCGGCTACATCGAGCAAGGGGTGAAAGAAGGCGCCACGCTGCTGGTCGACGGCCGCGGCCACACCGTCAAAGGGTATGAACAGGGCTTCTGGATGGGCGGCACGCTGTTCGACCATGTGACGCCGGACATGCGCATCTATAAAGAAGAAATCTTTGGTCCGGTGCTGGGTTGCGTGCGCGTGAAAGATTTGGCCGAAGCGGTGAACCTGATCAACGCCCATGAGTTTGGCAATGGCGTGAGTTGCTTCACCCGCGACGGGCATGTCGCCCGCGAGTTCAGCCGACGTATACAGGTCGGCATGGTGGGCATCAACGTCCCGATACCAGTGCCAATGGCTTGGCACGGCTTCGGCGGTTGGAAGAAGAGCCTGTTTGGCGACATGCACGCTTATGGGGAAGAAGGCGTGCGCTTTTACACCAAGCAAAAGTCCATCATGCAGCGTTGGCCTGAGAGCATCGGCAAGGGTGCCGAGTTTGTGATGCCGACTGCAAAGTAGTTCTTAGTCGACGCCGAAGGGATGCCTCTGTCCTGTTTTCGGCGTCGGTCATGGGCTCGCTTTGCCGTCTTTGAATTGAGGTCAATGGTGCCGCACGCGACAGCCGCAACAAAAACTATAGTTTGTCCTGACCAAAATTCTAAAAATCTAATGTAAGCTGCAAGACAGCCAAGCATCCTGCACCTGTGTATGCGGGGCAGCCAAAAAATTAACGCATCGAGGAGAAGCACCCATGCTAATTGGGGTACCTGCCGAAATCACGGCTGGAGAAACACGCGTCGCCATCACACCAGAAACGGCCAAAAAGCTCAAAGCCCTCGGCCACACCGTCCGCGTCCAGTCTGGGGCGGGGCTTGCTGCCAGTGTTCCCGATGAGGCTTACGCAGCGGTTGGTGCTGAAATGACCGACGCAGCTAGCGCTTACGGCGCTGACATCGTGCTCAAGGTTCGTTGTCCGCTGGACAACGAAATAGCCTATGCCAGGCCTGGAAGCATCGTGGTTGGCATGCTGAATCCTTTTGATGCGACCGGTCTGCAGCGGCTGGCGGCGGCCCAACTGACCTCGTTTGCGCTCGAGGCGGCGCCCCGCACCAGCCGGGCGCAAAGCATGGACGTACTCTCTTCCCAAGCCAATATCGCCGGTTATAAAGCGGTGTTGATGGCCGCCGCGCAATACCAGCGGTTTTTCCCGATGCTGATGACGGCCGCAGGCACGGTCAAGGCGGCTCGCGTGGTGATTTTGGGCGTTGGCGTGGCCGGTCTGCAGGCGATCGCCACCGCCAAGCGCCTGGGCGCTGTCATTGAAGCGAGCGACGTGCGCCCCAGCGTGAAAGAACAAGTGGAATCGCTGGGCGGCAAATTTATTGACGTGGCCTATGAAACGGATGAAGAGCGCGAAGCGGCAATTGGCGTCGGCGGCTACGCCAAGCCGATGCCGGCGAGCTGGCTGGAGCGTCAGAAAGCGGAGGTAGCCAAGCGCGTAGCGCAGGCCGACGTGGTAATCACGACCGCATTGATCCCCGGGCGCCCCGCCCCGGTGCTGGTCACCGAAGACATGGTGAAATCCATGAAACCTGGCAGCGTGATAGTGGATCTGGCAGCGCCGCAGGGCGGTAATTGCCCGCTGACAGAGCCTGGCAAAACCGTGGTCAAGCACGGCGTGATGCTGATCGGCGAAACCAATGTGCCCGCGCTCGTTGCTGCCGATGCGAGCGCGCTCTACGCGCGCAACGTGTTCGACTTCCTCAAGCTCATCGTCACCAAGGAAGGCGCCCTCAATATTGACTTGACGGACGATATTGTGGCGGCCTGCCTGATGACGCAAAACGGCGAAGTTAAAAAGAAATAAACCATCTCGGGGCTGCACCTGCTGCAGTCCCCTACGGAGAAGAGGAGAAGACCATGGATGCAGTGTCCCCCACCATCATCAACCTGATTATTTTTGTGCTGGCCATTTACGTCGGGTACCACGTGGTGTGGACCGTCACGCCGGCCTTGCACACGCCGCTGATGGCGGTGACTAACGCGATTTCGGCCATCGTGATTGTCGGCGCGATGCTGGCTGCCGCACTCACTGAAACGCCGCTTGGTAAAACCATGGGCGTGCTGGCGGTGGCGCTGGCGGCTGTGAATGTGTTCGGTGGTTTCCTGGTCACGCGCCGAATGCTGGAGATGTTCCGGAAGAAAGAAAAGAAGACCCCCGTCGCGGCTTCCGCTGATTCAGCCGGATCGGGAGTGGCCAAATGAGCATGAACATCGTCACGCTGCTGTATCTATTGGCTTCGGTCTTCTTTATCCAGGCGCTCAAGGGCTTGTCTCATCCCACCACTTCCCTGCGCGGCAACTTGTTTGGTATGACCGGCATGACGATTGCCGTGCTCACCACGGGCGCGTTGATTGTGCAAACGTCGGGTGGCAAGGCGGAGGGCATGGTCTATGTGCTGGGCGCGCTGGTGGTGGGCGGCGCCGCTGGCACGCTGATGGCCAAGCGCGTCGAGATGACCAAAATGCCTGAGCTGGTCGCCTTCATGCACAGCATGATTGGTTTGGCCGCCGTGTTCATCGCCGTTGCTGCAGTGGCCGAGCCTTATGCCTTCGGCATCGTCGCCAAAGGCATGACCATTCCTGCGGGCAATCGGCTGGAGTTGTTTCTCGGTGCGGCCATTGGTGCCATTACCTTTAGCGGCTCGGTGATTGCGTTTGGCAAGCTCAGCGGCAAATACAAATTCCGGCTGTTTCAAGGCGCTCCGGTGTCGTTTCCCGGTCAGCACCTGATTAATCTGGTGCTGGGGCTGTTGATGCTGGCTTTGGGGCTGATTTTCATGGGGACCGGTAGCTGGGCGGCATTCTTCGCGATGCTAGCGCTGGCGTTCGTTATGGGCGTGCTGATCATCATCCCGATCGGCGGCGCTGACATGCCGGTGGTGGTGTCCATGCTCAACAGCTATTCGGGCTGGGCCGCTGCCGGCATTGGTTTTTCGTTGAATAACGCCATGCTGATCATCGCCGGGTCGCTGGTGGGCTCGTCCGGCGCCATCCTTTCGTACATCATGTGCAAGGCCATGAACCGTTCTTTTTTCAATGTAATTTTGGGCGGCTTTGGCGGCGAGGCAGGGAGTGCCGCGGCTGGCGTGAAAGAGCAGCGACCCGTTAAGTCGGGTTCGGCCGACGATGCCGCTTTCATTTTGAGCAATGCAGAAACCGTCATCATCGTGCCTGGCTATGGTCTGGCCGTCGCGCGTGCACAGCATTCGCTGAAAGAGTTGGCGCAAAAGCTTACCGATAAGGGAATCAGCGTCAAATATGCAATTCACCCGGTTGCTGGCCGCATGCCGGGCCATATGAATGTGCTGCTGGCCGAAGCCGAAGTGCCTTACGATCAGGTGTTTGAAATGGAAGACATCAACGGCGAATTCGGCCAGGTTGACGTGGCCATCATCTTGGGTGCCAACGACGTAGTGAACCCGGCGGCGCTGCAAAAGGGCAGTCCGATCTACGGCATGCCGATTTTGGAGGCCTATAAAGCCAAGACTGTCATTGTCAATAAGCGCTCCATGGCGGCCGGCTATGCTGGCCTGGACAACGAGCTGTTTTACATGGACAAGACCATGATGGTGTTTGGCGATGCAAAAAAAGTGATCGAAGACATGGGTAAAGCGATCGAATAGATCGCTGCCCTCCGCGCTAAGCAACCCAGAAATTATTGAGGTAGTTTTTTCGGACATTCCCGGTTCCTGAGGTGAACGCAGTAGCCACGAAGAGGGCGAGCCATGAGAATTCATGGCGGTAAGAAAATCGTAATGGAGAAGACAAAAATGAATACAGCGACCATTGACCGCCCCTGGCTCAAGGCTTATCCGGTGGGCGTCCCGGCGGATATAGACGCTTCGCAGTATCCGTCGCTGGTGGCCTTGATGGAGGAGAGTTTCAAGAGGTACGGCAAGCGTGTTGCCTACAGCTTTATGGGCAAGGACATTACATTCGGCCAGACGGACCGCCTGTCTCTCGCCTTTGCTGTCTACTTGCAGAGCCTGGGTCTGACCAAGGGCGACCGCGTTGCCATCATGATGCCCAACGTACCGCAATACCCGGTGGCCGTGGCCGCCATCCTGCGGGCCGGCTATGTGGTCGTCAATGTCAACCCGCTTTACACGCCGCGTGAGCTCGAGTACCAGCTCAAGGACTCCGGCGCCAAAGCGATCGTCATTGTGGAAAACTTCGCTGCGGCATTGGAGCAGTGCATCGCCCGCACCGCCGTCAAGCACGTGGTGCTGTGCGCCATGGGCGACCGGTTGGGGCTACTCAAGGGCACGCTCGTCAACTACGTCGTGCGGCATGTCAAGAAAATGGTGCCCGCCTTCAACCTGCCCGGCGCGGTGCGCTTTAACGATGCTTTGGCACAAGGCGCCAAGAGCGGAAGTGGCGCGCTCAAGCGCCCCGACATCAGGCCGGACGATGTAGCCGTGCTCCAGTACACCGGCGGGACCACTGGCGTTTCCAAAGGTGCGGTGCTGCTGCACCGCAACGTGATCGCCAATGTCCTGCAATCCGAGGCCTGGAACGGCCCGGCCATGACCAGCATGTTGGCTGGCGAGCAGACAATCTATGTCTGCGCGCTGCCGCTTTATCACATCTTCGCCTTCACAGTAAATATGATGCTGGGGATGCGCACCGGTGCCAAAAACATATTGATTCCAAATCCCCGTGATCTGTCGGCGGTGCTCAAGGAACTGTCCAAGCACAAGGTAAACAGCTTCCCGGCGGTCAACACGCTGTTTAATGGCTTGGCGAATCACCGTGACTTCAATAGCGTTGACTGGTCACACCTGAAAGTTTCGTTGGGTGGCGGCATGGCGGTGCAAAGCGCGGTGGCCAAACTGTGGCTTGAGAAAACGGGATGCCCCATCTGTGAAGGGTACGGACTTTCCGAAACGTCGCCGTCGGCCAGCTGCAATCCGACCGACAGCAAAGTGTTTACCGGCACGATTGGTCTGCCCCTTCCGAGTACCTATTTCAAGCTGCTGGACGACGCCGGAAATGAAGTGCCGCAAGGTCAATCCGGGGAAATTGCTATCAAGGGCCCGCAGGTCATGGCTGGTTACTGGCAGCGCCCGGATGAAACTGCCAAAGTCATGACGCCGGACGGTTATTTCAAATCGGGCGATATCGGCGTTATTGATGAAAACGGATTCTTCAAGATCATTGACCGCAAGAAGGACATGATTCTGGTGAGTGGTTTTAATGTCTATCCCAATGAGATTGAAGACGTGGTCGCGCGGCTTGACGGCGTCATGGAATGCGCCTGCGTGGGGGTGCCTGACGAGAAGGCAGGGGAAGCCGTGAAGCTGGTGATCGTCAAGAAAAACCCGGATCTGACGGAAGCGCAGGTGCGCGACTATTGCAGGGTGAACCTCACGGGCTACAAGCAGCCCAAACTGGTGGAGTTTCGCACCGACTTGCCCAAAACGCCGGTGGGCAAAATCCTGCGGCGCGAGCTGCGGGAAAAAAAGTAGGCCAGGCAGCTTTTTACACTCTGCGAAGGGTTTTAAGGGCGCCGCAAGTCGCCCTTTTTTTTCTCTCGGCCAGGGGTTGATACAGTCTTTGTGTGCAAAATCGATAGATGCTACCGCCCCCCCGCCTTGTCGCAACGCCTACCGCAATCCTCAGCGCTTTACCCCAGGAGCAGCACGGTTTTATAGAGTTGCTGCAGAACCCGCGCAAGGTGACCCATGCGGGCCGCGACTTCTGGCTCGGTACCTTGCACGGCCAGCCCGTCGTGCTGGCATTGTCAAAAATAGGCAAGGTGGCCGCTGCCATTACCGCCACGGCATTGATCGAGCGGTTCGGCGTCGAGCGCATCGTGTTTACGGGTGTGGCGGGTGGCTTGGGCGCGGCGGTGAATGTGGGCGATGTGGTGGTTGCAACGGATTTCGTGCAGCACGACCTGGATGCCTCTCCGCTGTATCCCCGCTACGAAGTGCCGCTTTACGGTCGAACCAGATTCGACAGCGATGCGGCCCTGACGGCGCTGCTTTTCAAGGCGGTTTGCGGGGCGCTGGCAGCGGGCTCGAAAAGTGGGATCACTCGTAGGTTCCCCGAGGCGCGCGTTCACCGAGGTCTGATTGCCAGCGGGGACCGTTTTGTATCCGGTGCCCGCGAATCCCGCGCGCTGCAGTCTGCCTTGGCGGGCGCCGGGCATGAAGTGCTGGCGGTGGAGATGGAGGGCGCCGCAGTGGCGCAAGTCTGTCTGGACTATGGCGTCTCGTTTGCCGCTGTACGCACCATTTCAGACCGTGCAGACGATAGCGCCCACATTGATTTCCCCCGCTTCGTTGAACAGGTGGCCAGCGGTTATGCGCATGCGATTGTTGAGCAGTTCTTGGCGCTGCTGTAGAAGAAATCCCGTAACGACCTGACTGCGTGCTGGGGGCTAAATACCAGGCAGTGCAAGGTCAAGAGATTTTTCACAAGGTTTCATACTTTGCAGCCTCGCACGATTGCAATTTAGGAGTTTCGGGTGCATAGTGAATTCAAGAGAGAGTTCCCGTCTGCCGCCTCGCCGTTACTGGTTAAGCGGTGTTTTGAGCCTAGTTCCACTTTGAAAAAAAGGAGTCTCTTTATGAACTTGACGATCAGCGGTCACCATCTTGAAGTTACCCCCGCTTTGCGCGGTTATGTAACAAGCAAGCTCGATCGGATTACCCGGCATTTTGATCAGGTAGTGGATGTAAAAGTGCTGCTAACAGTGGACAACATGAAGGAGAAGGAAAGGCGCCAGCGAGCTGAATGCAATTTGCGTGTCAAGGGTCGTGATCTATTCGCTGAAAGTTCACATGCCGATTTGTACGCTGCAGTCGATGAGTTGACCGACAAACTGGACCGTCAGGTAGGGCGCTACAAGACCAAAACCCAGGATCACCATCACGTCACCGCCAAACGGGAATCCTAAAGGGATGACTCCACGCTCGTGACTTTGCGTGCGGTGTTCCTCCTCGCGGGGCTGATTGCCCCTTTATTCGGGTCCCCGCGGCACTCCCGTAAGCCGTTTGCAGAGGCAAGCGGCTTTTTTATGTCTGTTTTTTCGTCAAACCTGCTGCAAAGTGCATAATTCGGCGACTAAAAGATTGTTATGAACCATCTTTCGCAAATTTTGCCCCTCTCCCAAGTGCTGGTCCGTGTTGAAGCGACCAGTAAGAAGCGTGCGTTCGAAGAAGCCGGCCTGCTGTTTGAAAACCAGCACGGCATGAACCGCGCCCTGATCACCGACAGCCTGTTCGCCCGTGAGCGACTGGGTTCCACGGGACTGGGTCACGGGGTGGCGATTCCGCATGGCCGTATCAAAGGCCTGAAAGCCCCCATGGCGGCGGTTTTTCTGTTGCAAACGCCGATTGGTTTTGATGCGCCGGATGAGCAGGCTGTCGCGTTGCTGATTTTTTTGCTGGTGCCAGAAGCAGCCACTCAGAAACACCTCGAAATTCTCTCTGAAATTGCCGAACTGCTGAGCGATAGCACCTTGCGCGAACAGCTCAAATCCAGCACGGATGCCGCGGCGCTGCACCATCTGATTGCTACTTGGCGCTCTTTGCACGAAGTCAGTACCTAGTCTTTAATGTGGAATGAATAAGAGGCCCGCATGAAGCCCACAGTTGTCAGTGCTGACGTTTTGTTTGAGGACCACCGCGCGGCCTTGAAATGGGAATGGGTAGCCGGTTTGGGGGCCTCTGAAAGACGGTTTGACGAAGTGGCTGTGCGTGCAGCGCGCTCCGGGGCCGACTTGGTCGGTTACTTAAACTACATCCACCCTTACCGGGTCCAGATTCTGGGGGAGCGGGAAGTCGCCTACCTTAGCAGCGGCGACCCGGCGGACTGCGCTCGGCGCACCGCGCGCATCATCACGCTGGAACCCCCCGTGCTGGTCGTGGCCGACGGCCAGACGGCGCCCGACACGCTACTGTCGATGTGCGAGCGTGCGCAACTGCCGATGTTTGCCACGCCGGAGTCGGCGGCCTTCGTCATTGACGTGCTGCGGGCCTATTTATCCAAGCATTTTGCCGACCGCACTTCCATGCACGGCGTGTTCATGGACATTCTGGGCATGGGGGTCATGATCACGGGCGAGTCGGGACTCGGTAAAAGTGAGCTGGGGCTGGAACTGATTTCGCGCGGGCATGGCTTGGTGGCCGATGACGCGGTGGACCTCTACCGGATCAATCAAACCACGATCGAAGGGCGCTGTCCCGAATTGCTGCAAAACTTGCTGGAAGTGCGCGGTATCGGCCTACTGGATATAAAAGCTATTTTTGGTGAGACGGCGGTCCGTCGCAAAATGCGGCTGAAGCTCATCGTGCATCTGGTACGCCGCGAAACGCTGGAACGTCACTATGAGCGCATTCCTTACGAGCCACTCACTCAGGACGTTCTCGGGGTTCCCGTGCGCAAAGTTATTATTCAAGTGGAAGCGGGCCGCAACATTGCCGTGCTGGTGGAGGCCGCAGTGCGCAATGCCATTTTGCAATTGCGCGGCATCAATACCTACCAGGAATTCGTGGAACGCCACCGCAAGGCGATGGCGCAGGACGATTAAGCGGACACGCTACGCGCCGAGGATTTGCGACTCAACCGCGTTCCTGTCTGGTAGCGGTCGTGCCACCTGATGTCTTAAAGCCCGCCCCACCACGCTGATACCGGCCTGGTCAGGCTCGCTCCGTTTGGCGAAGTAGGAATGCACTGTCCACCACTTTGGGAATTCTCCGGGCAGCGTGCACTCCCGGCGGCCACTTTTGAGTAAATACAGGACTCCGCAGAACACCTCATACAAGGCTAGCTGTGTGCGCTTTTGTCTTCTCGGGAGTACGCGCCAGCAAGGACCTGATCTTTTCGAACTGCTCACGAGTAAAGTTACTCGGGTAGGGTGTTTTCCTCAACCGGCCGCTTTCAGGGGTTAGAGGCCGCCGACAGACTTTTCAGCCGAAGTCTGTTTGTTCCCTAAAAACTCAGAGGTGTTGATGGCGGTCGGGCGTTGCCCCCCGGTTGGGGCATTCGTTTTTGGTGCAATTTGCGTAGATCGACAGTGAGTGGTCGGCAATGGCAAACCCCTTGACCTTGGCCACCGCCTGCTGGCGTTGTTCGATTTCGGCGTCATAAAACTCCTCGACCTTGCCACAGTCCAGACAAACCAGATGATCGTGGTGCTGGCCTTCATTGATCTCGTACACCGCCTTGTTCGACTCAAAATTGCTGCGGCTGACCAGTCCCGCTTGTTCAAACTGAGCCAACACGCGATAAACCGTCGCCAGACCAATGTCAGACCGGTCTTCCAGCAGCACCCGGAAAACGTCTTCTGCCGTCATGTGGCGCTGTTTGCCGGCTTGGAAAATCTCAAGAATCTTGAGGCGCGGCAAGGTTGCTTTGAGGCCTGTGTTTTTCAACTCTTCAATGGTAGTCATGGGAATCTCTCCGAGTCGGATACGGGGTGCGGCCGTTGCGGCCTGGTCCGGGCCGAGACCCCCCCAACCGCTACAATGTTTAATCATATCGCTACACCTCACACTATGTCGGCCATGTCTGCAAATCATCATCACCGCGTTCAAACAGCTTTTATCGTTTTGGCCTGCACGATACTGGCTTCATGCGGCAGCACGGGCGGCAGCTCGATCAATCCGGTCAACTGGATCACCCCCTACAAGGTAGACGTTATCCAGGGCAACTTCATTTCCAAGGAGCAGGTCGAACAACTCCGGCCCGGTCTGAGCCGCGACCAGGTCAAGGCGGTGTTGGGCACTCCCCTGATGGCAAGCCTGTTTCACGCTGATCGATGGGATTACGTTTTCTCTCTGAAACGACAGGGTGTTGCGCCTCAGTCCTTCAAGTACACGGTATTTTTCAAGGGCGACCAGTTGACGCGTTTTGAGGGCGATCCCATGCCGAGCGAAGCGGAGTTCATCTCGAAACTGGATTCCAAGCGCAAATTGGGCGCAGTGCCCGTTCTGCAAGCCACCGAAGAGCAGCTCAAGGCCGCGGAAAAGCCCTCTGTTGCCAAGCCGGCTGATGCCGCTGCGAACCTGCCAACCGGTCCACAAACCACGGTGTATCCTCCGCTCGAGAGTCCGAAGCAGTGACCGGAGCTGCCACGACCGAAGATCGCCATCACCGAATCGCGGTAGCGGGTGCCAGTGGCCGCATGGGTCAGATGTTGATTGAAGCGGTAAGCGCCAGCCAGGATTGCCGGCTGACAGGCGCGCTGGATGTGGCGACCAGCCCTTCGATAGGCCTGGACGCCGCCGCGTTTTCCGGCCGAGCCAGTGGCGTCCTGATCAATGCGGACATCCGCCAGGGACTTAAAAAATCTAGTGTGCTGATTGACTTCACAAGACCCGAAGGCACGCTCGCCCATCTGGCGGCCTGCCGCGAACTGGGCGTCAAACTTGTCATAGGCACCACCGGTTTTTCAGAAGGGCAAAAAGCGGAAATTACCGCCGCCGCAAAAGACATTGCCATCGTCATGGCACCGAACATGAGCGTCGGCGTCAATGTCACGTTCAAGCTGCTTGAGATGGCAGCCAAGGCGTTGTCCACCGGTTACGACATCGAAATCATTGAAGCGCACCACCGTTACAAGGTCGATGCCCCTTCGGGCACGGCGCTCAAGATGGGCGAAGTGATTGCCGATGCGCTGGGCCGCAATCTGAAGGACTGTGCCGTCTATGCGCGTGAAGGCGTGACCGGGGAGCGCGACCCTTCCAGCATCGGTTTCGCAAGCATACGGGGGGGGGACATTGTGGGCGACCACACGGTGCTGTTTGCTGGTATCGGCGAGCGGATTGAAATTAGTCACAAATCTTCAAGCCGCGCTTCCTATGCCCAAGGCAGCTTGAAGGCCGCCCGCTTTCTGGATCGTCAAGCCACCGGCCTTTTTGATATGTTTGATGTGCTGGGTCTGAAATGAGCGCACCGCACGCCGTCAAAAGCGTCGGGGTGAGACCGCAGTGAATTTTTTAAGCCTCATGACGCAGGGCGGCCCTGTCAGCCAGCTGGTCGCGATGCTGTTGTTGATGATGTCGGTTGCCAGTTGGGTTGTGATTTTGTGGAAGGCTTGGCTGTTGCCCCGTGCGGTCGGCGACGTGGCACGCAGCACGGCGGCTTTTTGGCAATCGGCATCGGTTGAGGAAGCCCGCGAAAAAGTCGCTTCGTTTGACCGCGAGACGTTGGTGCTTCCGCTCATAGCGGCTACCAACATCAAGGCCAATGGCACGCTGGCATCTGCGGGCGACAGGGCGCAGCAGCTGACTCGTGTGCTGCGCGACGCTCTGCACGCCACACTCCGCAAGCTTCAGTTTGGCCAGGTCTTGCTGGCGACCGTCGGTGCCACCGCGCCCTTCGTGGGTCTGCTGGGTACGGTTTGGGGCATTTACCATGCGCTGATCGGCATGGCGTCTGCGGGACAAGTCACGATTGACAAGGTTTCCGGGCCGGTCGGCGAGGCCCTCATCATGACGGCGGCCGGGCTCGCGGTTGCGATTCCTGCCGTGCTGGCCTACAACGTTTTTGGTCGCTACATTGGCCGCATCGAAGCCGACCTCGAAGGTTTTGCTCTCGATTTGCGTGAGTTACTGGTGGCCGAATGAGTTTCGGTCGACTTGAACGAACGCAGGGTCCGCAGCCCATGAGCGACATCAACATGACCCCGTTGGTGGATGTGATGCTGGTGTTGGTGGTTATTTTTATCCTCACAGCGCCCTTGCTGGCGAGTGCCATCCGCCTCGATCTGCCAAAAACAGATGCAGCCAAGCCTGCGGAGGCTCCTCGTTTTGTTACGTTGGTGGTGGATAAATCTGGCCAGGCTTTTCTGAACGAAAAGCCGCTTAAGTTGGACCAACTGGCGCAAAAGCTGACGGAGATCGCCGGCCGCAACCCCGACACCGAGGTTCAATTGCGCGCCGACGAAGCCGTCCCATACGGCAAGGTGGTCGAGGTAATGGGGCTGGCACAAAAGGCCGGCTTGAATCGCATTGGCTTCGTGGCGGATCCCCCGTCCGTGGCCCACCCGTAAAATCGGGTTAAGACAAAATTTAAAGTCGCTGGACAATGCGATCGGCCTCCTTGGCCTTTTTCGCAGGGTCCCGCTGTTATTAACCGCCCGAAAGTACCGTGCGACTGAAGCGAGCCAAATTTTCGGGCTATCTATCCATGCAAGAAAAATACAACCACCTTGACGTTGAGCGTAGCGCTCAAACCCAATGGACTGCTGCCGACGCCTACCGCGTCAGCGAAGACGCGAGCCGGCAAAAATATTACGCCTGCTCGATGCTGCCGTACCCCAGCGGCAAGCTGCACATGGGCCACGTGCGCAACTACACCATTAACGACATGCTCGCGCGTTACCTGCGCATGAAGGGCTACAACGTGCTCATGCCCATGGGATGGGATGCGTTCGGCCTGCCGGCTGAAAATGCGGCGCTGAAGAACGGCGTGCCACCTGCGCAGTGGACCTATGACAATATCGCTTACATGAAAAAGCAGATGAAGGCGATGGGGCTGGCCATTGACTGGAGTCGCGAAATCACCACTTGCTCGCCCGAATACTACAAGTGGAATCAGTGGCTGTTCCTCAAGATGCTTGAAAAAGGCATTGCTTACCGTAAAACCCAGGTGGTGAACTGGGACCCGGTGGACCAGACGGTGCTGGCTAACGAGCAGGTCATCGACGGCAAGGGCTGGCGCACTGGCGCCACAGTCGAGAAGCGCGAGATACCGGGCTACTACCTCAAAATCACAGACTACGCCGAAGAACTCCTCGAGCACGTGCAGCACCAGCTACCCGGCTGGCCAGAACGCGTCAAGCTGATGCAGGAAAACTGGATCGGCAAGAGCGAAGGCGTCCGTTTTGCTTTCCCGCATGACATTTCGGACGCGTCCGGCGCCTTGATTGGTGACGGCAAGATGTATGTCTTCACGACGCGTGCCGACACCATCATGGGCGTGACCTTCTGCGCCGTTGCCCCCGAGCATCCGCTTGCGCTGCATGCCGCCACTTCCAACCGCAAGCTCGCCACCTTCATTGAAGAATGCAAAGCCGGCGGCACCACCGAAGCCGAGCTGGCTACCCAGGAGAAAAAAGGCCAGCGCACCGGCCTGCAGGTAGCGCATCCGCTCACGGGAGAAAAGGTCGAGGTCTGGGTCGGTAACTATGTGCTCATGAGCTACGGCGATGGCGCAGTGATGGGCGTGCCGGCGCATGATGAGCGCGACTTTGAGTTTGCGAAAAAATACGGCCTGCCTGTCAAGCAGGTGACTGACGTGAAAGGTCAAACCTACAACACCGAGGTCTGGGCGGACTGGTATGGCGACAAGCAGCAGGGCGTGGCCATCAACTCCGGCACCTACGACGGGCTGGGCTTCAAAGCTTGCGTCGACGCCGTGGTGGCCGATCTGGCAGCCAAAGGTTTGGGAGAGAAGAAAACCACCTGGCGGTTGCGTGACTGGGGCGTGAGCCGCCAGCGCTACTGGGGCACGCCCATCCCCATCATCCATTGCGCGGAGCACGGAGCGGTCCCGGTGCCTGAAAAGGACCTGCCCGTGGTGTTGCCGCTGGACTGCGTGCCTGATGGGTCGGGCAACCCGCTCCACAAGCACGAAGGGTTTCATGCCGGCGTGACCTGCCCGGTGTGCGGCAAACCGGCACGCCGTGAGACCGACACGCTGGACACCTTTGTCGATTCGTCGTGGTACTACCTGCGCTACTGCGACCCCAAAAACGACCAGAAGATGGTGGCCGAAGGCGCCGACTACTGGATGCCCATGGATCAGTACATCGGCGGCATTGAGCACGCCATACTGCACCTGCTGTATGCACGTTTTTGGACCAAGGTGATGCGTGACCTTGGGTTGGTGAAGATTGATGAACCGTTCACCAAACTGCTGACGCAGGGCATGGTGCTCAACCATATTTACTCGCGCAAGGGCGAGAAAGGTAGCGTCGAATATTTTTGGCCGAACGAGGTGGAGGATGTCCAAGACGCCAGCGGCAAGGTGATCAGCGCCCGGTTAAAAGCGCCCAAGGGCAAGTTGCCAGCGGGCACGCCTATCGTCTACGAGGGCGTGGGAACCATGAGCAAGAGCAAGAACAATGGCGTGGATCCCCAGGACCTGATCGAGCAATACGGCGCAGACACCGCGCGCCTGTACACGATGTTCACGGCGCCGCCCGAAGCCACGCTGGAATGGAATTCCGCAGGGGTAGAAGGTTCCTACCGCTTTTTGCGCCGTGTCTGGAATTTCGGTTTCAAGTTGAATGCCATGAATTCAGGCGCCAGGAGCGTTCCTGTTGCTGAGGCACTGACTACTTTTGGCAAGGAAACCAAGGCGCTCAGGCTCGAAATTCACACCGTGCTCAAGCAGGTCGACTATGACTACCAGCGCATGCAATACAACACGGTAGTTTCCGGTGGCATGAAGCTGCTCAATGCACTGGAGGACTTCAAGGGCGAAATTGCGATGGCTTCGGTTGCGG
The DNA here is from genome assembly GCF_012927485.1 of Polaromonas sp. Taxonomy (GTDB): domain Bacteria; phylum Pseudomonadota; class Gammaproteobacteria; order Burkholderiales; family Burkholderiaceae_C; genus Polaromonas. The sequence continues at coordinate 34,823 of NZ_JABBPC010000035.1, forward strand.
CGCTCCGTGAAGGTTTTGGCATTTTGTTGCGCTGCCTGTACCCCGCTACGCCGCACCTTGCGCACGCGCTATGGTCTGAATTGGGTTACGCCGCACAGCACGGCGACCTGTTGGATGCGCCTTGGCCCGAAGTGGACCACCGCGCCTTGCAGCAGGATGAGATTGAGTTGATGCTGCAGGTCAACGGCAAGCTCCGCGGTTCGGTCACGGTACCGGCTGGTGCGGATAAAGCCGTGATTGAGGCCGCTGCGCTGGCTTCGGATGTTTTTCTCAAACAGGCTGCAGGCGCGAGCGCCAAAAAGGTCATCGTAGTGCCCGGCCGCCTGGTCAATATTGTGGTCTGAACTAATTGACTCTGGCATTTTCTCCAAACAAGACAAGGTAAACCATGCAGCGTCGCGCGTTACTGTCAATGATGGCCTCCATTGCGGCCCTGAGCGGCTGCGGTTTCGCGTTGCGGAAAGCGCCCAACTTCGCTTTTACAACGCTGTACAGCAGCCTGGCCGAGACCTCACCATTGGGCGTTGAGCTTAGGCGGTCGCTGCAGTCCACCCGCAAGGTCAGGGTAATCACAGATGGCCGGCAGATCAATGAAGCCCAAGTCATTCTCGATGTGCTGTCTGACCAGCGCGAAAAGGTGGTCATCAGTCTTAATGCATCGGGCCAGGTACGCGAGTTCCAGCTGCGCTTGCGCTTTCGTTTCAAGCTGCGGACTCCGGCGGGCAAAGAGCTGATTCCCGACACTGAAATTCTGCAGCAACGCGACATCAGTTTTAACGAAACGGCGGTGCTGGCCAAAGAAACTGAAGAAAATTTACTCTACCGCGATATGCAAAGTGACATCGTCCAGCAGATCATGCGCCGCCTGGCTGCAGTAACGGAACTTTAGGTTGATCCGACCCAAATTTCGATGATTCATTGCGCCGCATGGGAAATCGTTTACGAACATGTTGACCGTGTCACTTACTGACCGTCACAGCTGCATGCAAATCAAGTCAAGACATCAGGCGATAAAGCCGCTAAGCTTCTAAGTGATGCAAATGGCCAGTGTATTACCTGTCTCCCTGTCTGTATCCGACTTGCCCGGCGGCGGTGCGAGCGCGGTTGCCGCCGACGCAATGCCACTGGCAGTGCTGGATGATCCGCAGGAATGGTCAGCCTTTAGTCGACGTCTGACGGATCGGCCCGCGTGCTGGGAATCGAGTGTGGTGTTTGAAGGCATGCACTGTGCCGCCTGCGCGCTCACCATTGAGGATGTCTTGTGCCGAGTGCCCGGGGTGTTGTCAGCGGAAGTGAGCGCCGCCAGTCATCGCGGCCGCATTGTCTGGTCAGACCAGGACGTCAAGCCTTCCGACTGGATGCAGGCCGCCCAGCGAGCGGGCTATCGCCCCATCCCTGCCAACGATGCTTTCGCAAACGATCGCCGCCGCGCCGAGACGCGCCAGGCGCTGTGGCGCTTGGGCGTGGCTGGCCTGTGCATGATGCAGGTAATGATGTATGCGTGGCCCGCCTACATCGCTGAGCCGGGTGACTTGGCGCCCGATATGGCGCAACTGCTGCGCTGGGCTTCGTGGGTGCTGTCGCTGCCGGTCCTGCTGTTTTCCTGTGCGCCGTTTTTTGGTAACGCGCTACGCGACCTTCGTCAAGGCCGCGTCAGCATGGATCTGCCGGTCGCCTTGGGTATGGGGATCACCTTTGTGGTGAGCTCCCTTGGCACGTTTGAGCCCTTGGGCATTTTTGGCGCTGAAGTGTATTTCGATTCCTTCACCATGTTTGTGTTCTTCCTGCTGACGGGACGCTGGCTTGAGTTGCGCTTGCGCGACCGTACGGCCGGCGCGCTGGAGGCGCTGATGAATCGGCTGCCCGACAGCGTGGAGCGGCGTCGCGCCGATGGCGAGTTCGAGCGGGTGGCCGTCCGTCGGCTCGCTGTCGACGACGTGATTCGCGTGCTGCCGGGCGAGGCATTCCCGGCCGACGGGGTCATACTGGAAGGTCATACAGTGGCTGATGAGGCTCTGCTAACCGGTGAATCCCATCCGCTGATGCGCAGGGCGGGCGATGTCGTGATTGCTGGCAGTCATAACCTGTCCGCTGCCGTACTGGTTCGCGTGGAACGTATCGGCGGCGACACGCGCTTTGCGCAGATCGTGGCCTTGATGGAAACGGCCTCCACCACCAAGCCGCAGCTTGCGCAGCTGGCCGACCGCATTGCCAGACCGTTCTTGATCTTTGTGCTGATGGCGGCAGGCGGAGCGGGCGCCTACTGGTGGTCGTATGACCCGGCCCATGCGCTGATGGTGATGGTGGCGGTGCTGGTCGTGACGTGTCCCTGCGCGCTTTCTCTCGCCACACCGGCGGCCATGCTGGCCAGTGCCGGAGCCTTGGCGCGCCAAGGGGTGCTGGTGCGCCGCCTGCAGGCGCTGGGAACCCTGGCGGTGGTGGATACGGTGGTATTCGACAAGACCGGCACCCTGACGCGCGATGCATTTGCGCTAGGCGAGGTCCATACCCGCGAGGGTGTTTCCCGAAAAGAAGCTTTGGCGATGGCGGCCGCACTCGGGCAGCATTCGTTGCATCCGGTGTCGCGTGCGCTGGTCATCGCAAATCAACATAACGAGCGAGAGAAGCGTTCTGGCATCTGGATCGCCGAAGCGGTACAGGAGTCTGCAGGACAGGGCGTGTCGTGTCGTCTCGTTAACACTGAAAATCCGGTACTGCCAGTGCTTACACGACTTGGTTCGGCCCGCTTTTGCGGTGTAGATCAGCCTGCGACGGACTTTTTGCACACCTGCCTGAGCGATGATCGGGGTTGGGTGGCTACATTTGAGCTTCGTGAGGACCTGCGGCCTGATGCCCGCGCTACGGTGGCCGCGCTGGTCGCCAATGGTGTGCAGGTGCATTTGCTGTCAGGTGATGTCCCCGAGGCCGTCGCCCGCGTGGCGCGGCAAACCGGCATCAGCGAGGCCCGGGGCGGCTGCTCGCCGCAAGACAAGCTCTCCTTCCTGCGCGGGCTGCAGGCCCAGGGCCGCAAAGTGGCAATGGTGGGGGATGGGCTGAACGACGGTCCCGGGCTGGCTGGCGCGCACGTGTCATTCGCCTTTGGACAGGCCGTGCCCCTGACCCAGGCGCAATCTGATTTTGTTGTGCTGGGAGATCACCTCGGCACCGTGGCGCAGACACTGCTGCTGGCGCGTCGTACGCTTGCCGTGGTCCGGCAGAACCTGTGGTGGGCCGCGATCTACAACGCGATCTGTGTGCCTCTGGCGGTGGCCGGCTGGCTACCCGCCTGGCTCGCCGGGCTGGGTATGGCCCTTAGTTCGCTTCTGGTGGTACTGAATGCGCTTCGCTTGTCGGCTGTTATCCATCCTTTGGAGATCATTTAATGGACATACTTTTTTTGTTGATCCCGTTGTCCGTCATGCTGGTGTTCTTTATTCTTGGGGGCTTGTGGTGGGCCATATACCGTGGTCAATTTGACGACATCGATGCAGAAGGTGAACGAATTCTTCATCACGATTGACGTAGGTCAATTTACAACCGGTTACCCCGCTGTAACCTTAAGAAGTTCTTAAGAAGAGGTCGAAATGAAATTTGCCAATGCACAAGCTACTACGTACAACGACACCGTTGTGCGGCAGTTTGCCATCATGACGGTGGTCTGGGGCGTGATCGGTATGCTGGTCGGCGTGATCATCGCGACACAGCTAGCCTGGCCAGACATCATTTCAGGGATTCCCTGGCTCAGCTATGGTCGATTGCGGCCTCTACACACCAACGCGGTGATTTTTGCATTTGGTGGTTGTGGGTTGATGGGCACGTCTTTGTACGTGGTGCAGCGCACCTGTCAGGTACGTATTTTCTCGGACAAACTGGCTGCCTTCGTTTTCTGGGGCTGGCAGGCGGTGATCGTTTCTGCGGTCATTTCTCTTCCACTGGGCTTCACCCAAGCCAAGGAATATGCCGAACTCGAATGGCCTATTGACATCTTGATCACGTTGGTCTGGGTGGCCTATGCGGTCGTCTTTTTTGGTACTGTAGGAACCCGTAAGGTCAAGCACATCTATGTGGCTAACTGGTTTTATGGTGCGTTCATCATTGCCATCGCTCTGCTGCACCTGGTCAACAATGCCTCTATTCCAGTGGGATTCATGAAGTCCTACTCAGCCTACGCCGGTGTGCAGGATGCGATGGTCCAATGGTGGTACGGGCACAACGCCGTTGGTTTCTTTTTGACCGCGGGGTTTCTGGGCATGATGTACTACTTCATTCCGAAGCAGGCAGAGCGGCCGGTGTACTCGTACCGTCTGTCGATTGTCCACTTCTGGGCGTTGATTTTTACTTACATGTGGGCCGGTCCTCACCACCTGCACTACACGGCGCTGCCCGAGTGGACGCAGTCCGTTGGCATGGTGTTCTCCCTGATACTGTTGGCGCCGAGTTGGGGTGGCATGATCAACGGCATCATGACGTTGTCGGGTGCTTGGCACAAGCTGCGTGACGATCCGATTCTGCGCTTCTTGATTGTGTCGCTTTCCTTCTACGGTATGAGCACGTTTGAGGGACCAATGATGTCCATCAAGACCGTTAACGCTCTTTCTCACTATACCGACTGGACCATTGGTCACGTGCATTCCGGCGCCTTGGGGTGGGTCGGGCTGGTCACCATGGGTTCTATGTACTACCTGATTCCTCGCCTGTTCGGCCAGAAGCAGATGTACAGCATGAAGGCGGTGGAAATCCATTTCTGGACGGCCACCATCGGCATCGTGATCTATATCGCGGCAATGTGGATTGCCGGCGTGATGCAGGGGCTGATGTGGCGCGCGGTCAACCCTGATGGGACTCTGACTTATACCTTTGTAGAGGGGGTCAAGGCCACCTTCCCGTTCTATGTCTTGCGTTTAGCGGGTGGTGTCCTCTATCTTGGTGGTATGTTGATCATGCTTTGGAACACGTTCAAGACCGCCACGGCGGGCCGATCGGCCACCATCTCAATTCCCGCTGCCGTTGTTGCACACGCTTGAGGAAAAAAATATGGCTAACCAACAATCCAGCGGCCGTTTCTCCCACGACAGAATCGAAACCAATAATTTCTTGATGATCGTGCTGATCCTCATCGTGCTCGCCGTTGGCGGGCTGGTCGAGATCGTTCCACTGTTCTTCCAGAAGTCGACCACCGAGCCTATCAAGGGTCTGCAGCCTTACACGGCACTGCAGTTGATTGGCCGCGATATCTATCAGCGCGAGGGCTGCTACAACTGCCATTCGCAAATGATCCGGCCATTCCGTGCAGAGACGTTGCGCTATGGTCCGTATTCGGTGGCGGGTGAGTTCGTGTACGACCATCCCTTCCAGTGGGGCAGCAAGCGCACGGGTCCGGATTTGCACCGCGTAGGGGGCAAGTACAGTGATGAATGGCATCGTACTCACCTAAACAACCCGCGGGACGTCGTGCCGGAGTCCAACATGCCAGCTTATTCGTGGCTAGAGAAGTCTCTGGTAGATGACTCCACCATCCAGGCACACATGAGAGGGCTGCGTAAAGTGGGTACCCCATACACCGATGAGCAGATTGCTAACGCGCCCCAGGAAGTCAAGGGAAAGACCGAGATCGAAGCAGTGATTGCCTACCTGCAGGTGCTGGGTATTCACCGCAAATAACTTCACGGAGCGTTACTTATGGATATCAACACACTCAGAGCCATCGTGACGGTGGTGAGTTTCCTTGTGTTTCTTGGAATTGTGGTGTGGGCTTGGTCCAGCCGCAACGCCGCCAGCTTTGATGAGGCAGCCCAACTGCCCTTCAAACAAGACTGATGCATAGCCTTAACGAACCGCATAAGGAATAAAAAATGAGCGACTTTACCAGTAATTTCTGGTCGGTCTATGTGGCTGGCATTTCGCTGGTCAGCATCTTCGCCTGCCTGCTGCTGCTATGGGCTAGCGGCAAGAGCGTGCCAATGACCGCCAATGACAATACCACCGGGCACGTATGGGACGAAGACCTGCGTGAGATGAACAATCCCCTGCCGCGTTGGTGGGTGTGGCTCTTTATTGGGACCGTGGCTTTCGCTTTGATCTACTTGGCCCTGTACCCAGGTCTCGGTAGTTTTGCGGGCAAGCTTGGCTGGAGTCAGGTTAGTCAGTACGACGCTGAGGTGGCCAAGGGCAATAAAGAAGTGGAACCCTTGTACGCCAAGTTCAATGCCATGAAGCCCGAAGACGTGGCGGGCGATCCGCAAGCCATGGCGATGGGCGAACGACTTTTCATGAATAACTGTGCACAGTGTCACGGGTCTGACGCTCGTGGGGGCAGAGGCTTTCCGAATCTGACCGATGGAGACTGGCTGCACGGTGGCTCCCCCGACAAGATCAAAGAGTCGATTACCAAAGGCCGCATAGGTATCATGCCGCCGATGGCTGCGGCTGTCGGCACACCGGATGACGTGAGTAACGTTGCCAACTATGTGCTGAGTCTGTCCAATAGCCCGCATGATGCGCTCAAGGCGTCGCTGGGTAAAGAGAAGTTCGCCGTTTGCGCGGCCTGCCACGGGGCCGACGGAAAGGGCAATCAAGTGATTGGCTCAGCGAACCTGACGGATAACATTTGGCTCTGGGGATCAGGCGAGAAGGCCATTGTGGCGATGGTCAACGGCGGCAAAGTTAACCAGATGCCGGCACAAGAAGGCAAACTCACCGAATCGCAGATCCACGTCATGGCCTCGTATGTGTGGAGTTTGTCTAACAAGCCTAGTCCAACGGCTCTGAAGTGACCCTAACCCGCTGGAATTCCCGTCGGGGGTTCCAGTACTGAGCAGCACCTTTGAATACTACCGAGCCACCCACCAAAAAGATTATCCCCATCGTTGCGGTATCAGGTGCGCAACCTTTTGTGTCATCGGTGGATACCGATGAAAAGAGGGTCTCGCTCTATCAAGCGCAAAAGAAGATCTACATCCGTAGCGTGTCTGGGCTATTTTCTAAGTGGCGCTGGGGGATGGTGTTTCTCACCCAGCTCGTTTTTTACGGGCTGCCTTGGTTTGAGTGGGGTCAGCGCCAAGCGATTCTTTTCGACCTTGAGGCCCGACGTTTTTATATTTTTGGGCTGGTTCTCTATCCTCAGGACTTCATCTACCTGTCAGGCATTTTGGTGATCTCAGCGTTGTCGCTGTTCTTGTTTACGGCAGTGGCGGGGCGACAGTGGTGTGGCTACGCCTGTCCACAGACGGTGTACACCGAGCTTTTTGTCTGGATTGAAAAGCTGACCGAGGGTGATCGTTCGGCGCGATTGCGGCTCGATGGCCGCCCAATGTCCTTGAACAAATTCGCGCGCAAGGCGACGAAACAGTTTCTGTGGGTCACACTAGGATTATGGACCGGGTTCACATTTGTGGGGTACTTCACGCCCATTAGAGACCTTGGCATGAGTTTCGTGACATGGAACATGGGACCATGGGAAACCTTCTGGGTATTTTTCTATGGTTTTGCCACTTACGGCAACGCAGGGTATATGCGTGAGCAGGTTTGCAAGTACATGTGCCCCTATGCACGGTTTCAGAGTGCTATGTTCGACAACGATACACTCATCGTGACCTATGACGAAGCTCGCGGTGAGCCACGTGGCGCGCGCTCCAAGAAGGCTGACCTCAAAGCGCTGAATCTGGGTTCCTGCGTGGATTGCACCCTGTGTGTTCAGGTGTGCCCCACAGGCATCGATATCCGCAAAGGCCTTCAATACGAGTGCATTAGTTGCGCCGCATGTATCGATGCCTGTGATAACGTTATGGACAAGGTGGGCTACCCCAGGGGATTAATCCGCTATTCCACTCACAATGCCGTGACACAGGGGTGGACCCGTTCACAGTTATTGCGCAGAGTGTTTCGTCCAAGGGTGCTGGTTTATACCGCTATTCTTAGCGCAGTGACCATTGCCTTGTTTACCAGCCTGGCATTGCGTACGCCGTTCAAGGTGGATGTGGTTCGCGATCGTACGTCGTTGGCGCGTATCGTGAACGACGACAAGATCGAAAATGTTTATCGTCTTCAGGTAATGAACGCTACCGAAAGCACGCAGAACTATCGCATCACTGTACAAGGCCTACCGGGTCTAGCGCTTGTTTCCGAGAGTATGATTTCCGTGGAGGCTACCCAGTCACGTTGGGTGCCCGTAACCCTTCAGCTGCCCGGTGACGGGGCAAGCGCAGGTGCACATGCGATACATTTTGAAATTGAAGCTATTAACACCCCGGGGCATGTGACAGAGAAGTCTGTTTTCCTAGTACCCCGATAAGGAATGGAACCGTAATGCAAGACAAACAAACAGAACGCTGGTGGCAGTTCGGCCATGTGTGGCTGGTAATTGCCGGGCCAGCGATTGTGGTAGTGGCCTCATTTATCACCTTGTATTTGGCTATCACTATTCCGGATCCTGTAATTACTGCCGATGTACGGCGTCAGGCAGAGCTAGTCGATAAGCCGGATACGGGTTCTGCTTCGAACTTGGCACCCGCAATGCAAGCCCGGAACCATGCGGCAACCGGTGTTTCTGAGACACCAAAACCGTGAAGTTCTGAGTTAACCTATAACCTTTACAAGATACATAAAGAACATGCTAGCCCGTCGATTAATGTGGATTGTCTGGCCCGCCTTTCTCGTCGCCGGGCTGATTGAAGTGATGGTGTTTGCGGTGGTGGATCCGCGGGACCTGCAGTGGTTTGGTCATCCGCTGACAATGTCTCGTCAAAGTTTCTACACCCTTGCCTTTTTCGCTTTCTGGATTCTCACCATGGGCGCCAGTGCGTTGACGACGCTACTCGGTATATCTTCTGTCGAAGTTAATCGCTGTCCGTTGCCGGTCGATGCACGTCCAGAGGGTTGCCCCAAAGACGGTGGAAGTTGCTAGATTCAGGCGGGGTCGGCTACTTGACGCCCAAATCGTCAGGAACTGAACGGGCTTTAAGGACAAGGTTGCTGATTGTTGTTTACGATCAGCTTTAAGGCACTGGTGTCCATGATGCGGACATGTCGTTGCTTGACCTCCACGATGCCGTCTTCTACGAACTTTGAGAAGGTTCGGCTCACCGTCTCAAGTTTCAGACCGAGATAGCTGCCGATTTCCTCGCGCGTCATGCGCAAAAGGAGTTCTGACTGCGAGAATCCGCGGGCGTGTAAGCGTTGTACCAAGTTGAGCAGGAATGCGGCCAGACGCTCTTCGGCGCGCATGCTACCGAGCAAAAGCATCACGCCGTGCTCACGCACGATCTCTCGGCTCATGATTTTGTGTACATGACGCTGCAAGGCCGTGATCTCACGTGAAAGTTCCTCTATACGATCAAATGGCATGACGCATACTTCGGCGTCTTCCAGCGCCACGGCGTTACAGGTGTGATGGTCGTTCACGATACCATCCAGACCGATAATTTCACCTGCCATTTGAAAGCCCGTTACCTGATCGCGTCCATCTTCGGTGGTAATACAGGTCTTGAAGAAGCCCGTTCGAATCGCATACAGCGAAGCGAATTTCTCGCCATTGCTGTACAGCCTCACCCCCCGCTTGACCTTGCGGCGGATGGCAACGACTTCATCGATTCTCTGCAGTTCGTCGGCATTCAGGCCCATCGGCATGCACAATTCACGCAGGTTGCAGTTTGAGCAGGCGACCTTGATGGCATGTGAATTCATAGGCAAAATTTTGGCATCGCCGGTGGCGTCTGGTCGTTGCCCCATCCCCAAGGCTGACTGAGTGACATCAAACATAGCATTCTCCTGAGAGGGGTTCGTTGTCTGACGCCGGACTTTGTTTGCTGTTGATCTACGTCAAGAAGGCACTGCGCGTTTCGCGGCACATTGGATACTTCTATTCTGTGTCCATGGGTACATGTGCCTACGTGCTGTCATGAACGCTATTACAACCGATTGTATGCCCACCCTCTCTCCAGAATTGATTCAGCGTTTTGACGTGTCGGGTCCGCGATACACTTCCTACCCCACCGCAGACCGCTTTGTTGAGGCATTTACCTCCGATCACTTTACCCAGGCGCTGGAGCAGCGTCGCGACGGAGCGCGAGCCATGGTGTTGCCGTTATCGCTTTATGTGCACATCCCTTTTTGCGAATCGCTGTGCTACTTTTGCGCCTGCAACAAGATCATCACCAAGCATCATGATCGTGGCGCAGCTTACTTGTGTTACCTGAGTCGGGAGGTTGATCTTCACACCGCCCATCTAGGCGTTGGCCAGACCATCAGTCAGCTGCATCTGGGGGGGGGTACGCCTACGTTCTTGAGCGACAGCGAACTGCAGGAATTGATGACGATGCTGCGGCGCAGCTTTACGTTTGCACCGGGGGGGGAATACTCCATTGAAGTCGATCCCCGCACCGTGAATGCTGCACGGCTTGCCAAGCTGGCCGCGTTGGGTTTCAACCGGCTGAGCTTTGGTGTTCAGGATTTCGACCCTGCCGTGCAAAAGGCCGTCCATCGGGTCCAACCGGCGGAGCAGGTGTTCGCTCTGGTCGAGTCGGCGCGCACTCTTGGTTTCGAGTCGATCAATGTTGATCTGATTTACGGCCTGCCTCAGCAAACGCCGGAATCGTTTGATCGCACGCTTGAACAGATTATTCAATTGCGACCAGACCGGATCGCGTTGTACGCCTACGCACATCTGCCGGAGCGATTCAAGCCGCAGCGACATATCCAAACCAGCGAGCTTCCCACCGGGGGGACCAAAGTGTCCATGCTGTCGCGTTCGCTTTCCGCGCTGCAGAGTGCTGGCTATGTCTACGTGGGCATGGATCACTTCGCCTTGCCTACCGATTCACTGGCTGTGGCCAAGCGCCAAGGACGGTTGCACCGCAATTTCCAAGGGTACAGCACGCAGCCAGACTGTGACTTGATTGGTCTTGGCGTATCTGCCATTGGCAAAGTAGGCGCGACCTACAGCCAGAATGCAAAGACTATGGAAGAGTATTGCGACTTTCTAGATCAGGGTCGTCTGCCGGTGGTGAGGGGCTTGGCCCTTACGCGTGACGATCTGGTGCGGCGTACGGTCATCATGGCGCTGATGTGCCATGGTCAGTTGCCGTTCGAGTCGATCGAGCTTGCCCACCTCATTGATTTCAAAAGCTACTTCGCCGCTGAACTAGTGACCTTGCGTTCTATGGAAGAGCAGGGCTTAATCGAGATCAACGATACCAGCATCCTGGTCACGGCCATGGGCTGGTTCTTTGTGCGCGGCGTCGCGATGGTGTTTGATCGTTACCTTCAGGCTGACCGTACGCGTGCAAGGTTTTCGAAGATCATCTAAAACTGGATCATGCAAACATCTCTGGCTGTGACGGCATTGCTTATGGGGCTAGCTGGCGGGCCTCACTGCATTGCCATGTGCGGTGCGGCCTGCGCCGGCATCGGCAAGGCCGCGGGCAAAAACAGCACCTCAGCCATCTGGACCTTCCAGGCAGGCCGTTTGGTCAGCTATTCGGCCTTGGGCGCTGTGGCGGCCGCCTCCATGCAGGGTATGGGCTGGCTAACCACCCAAACGGCCGTCATGCGACCGGTTTGGACCATGTTTCATGTGGCCGCGATGGTGCTGGGACTTACGCTCTTGTTGTTGGCCCGTCAGCCGGTCTGGTTGGACACGACTGCCAAGCGGGTCTGGAACAAAGTGCGCGATCTCCATGCCGTCTGGGGGCGGGGCGCGCCACTTGGTGTTGGTCTGCTTTGGGCTTTTATGCCATGCGGCCTGCTTTACTCTGCTCTCTTGGTGGCGGCGCTTAGCGGTGGTCCGCTGGATGGCGCGCTGACCATGGCGCTGTTTGCGCTCGGCAGCAGCGTGTCCTTGATGATCGGCCCCTGGTTGCTACTGCGCCTGCGTGGCGGTGGGACAGGGGAGTGGGGCATCCGCTTGGCCGGGCTGGCGCTGGCGGCGACCTCCGGCTGGGCCTTGTGGATGGGACTGGTGCATAACGCTGCACCGTGGTGTGTGACCTCTTGAGAGACGGAGCACGCGGGGACTCGCACCCTGCCTGAAGTTATCAGTTCACCCGCGAGTATGCGGATGCATTTCTGCAACACCGAAAACGAATGCCAATTCGCACTTACCTCAGAGGCCGAATCGGGGGTGTACGAAGTTTTGTGTAAACGGTCTTTAGGCAGGAAGCTGCTGTCTTGCATGGAGCAACGATGATCGTAGACATGAAACCGCTTACCCGTGGACCTGATTGACGGACTACTGGCGGACTACAAGAGACCCGAAGAATGGATAGGCCAGAACGGCCTCTTGAAGCAGCTCACAAAGGCCCTGGTCGAGCGGGCACTGCAAGCCGAGGTGACTGACCACCTGGGCATGACAAGAACCAGCTGGTGGCCAACGAAGCAGGCAACACCTGCAACGGGTGTAGCCAGAAAACGCTCAAAGGCGACTTTGGCTCACTGCCCATTGATATCCCACGCGACAGAGCCGGGACGTCCGAGCCTCGACTCATCACCAAGCACCAGACCCGCAGGAAGCGGCTTTGACGACAAGATACTGTCGCTGTACGCACGGGGCATGACGGTGCGCGAGATTCAAAGCCATTTGCAGGAGCTGTACGTCGCCGAGGTCTCGCCCACGCTGATTTCCTCGGTGACCGACGCCGTTCTGGATGAAGTCAAAGCCCTGGCAGTCGCGCCCGCTCGATGCGCTGTACCCCATCGTTTACATGGACTGCATGAAAGAGGCGCTGGGACTGTTCACACCGGTGATCGACGGCGGCAATACCAGCGCTTTGTGACCCCGCCACCAGTTACTGATGTTGACAATGATGTGGCAAGTCGCGCAGGTTTTCTCGTCAAGCAGCATGCCGACAACGGCGTTGCAGCTGCGAGGGTGCGGATCATCGCGGCGGTGAGGTATGCTGGTTTTCCATGAACGAACAAATCAACGATCTGCTTCAAAAAATGGCTGCGCTGGAGGCTGAACTGCAAACCGCCGTGCATAAACAGGAAAGCCGGGTGTTTTTTGAGATCAAGGGCAAGCGTGTCGAGTTTGAGCATTCAGTCAAAGAAGCGCACCGCAAACTCAAAACCAATGTTTTCCGCTGGCTGGTGACAGATCGGCCGCAAAACCTGATTACCGGGCCGCTGATCTACGGCATGGTGGTTCCCTTGTTGATGCTGGATATTTGCGTCAGCTTCTACCAGTGGACGTGTTTTCCGATCTATGGCATCGCCAAGGTGCGGCGCTCAGACTATCTGGTGTTTGACCGGCGGCATCTGGCTTACCTCAACATCATTGAAAAGTTTCACTGCACCTACTGCGAATATGGCAACGGCCTGCTGGGCTACATGGCCGAAATTCTGGCGCGCACAGAGCAATACTTTTGCCCCATCAAACACGCCCGCAAAATTCTTGCTCCCCATTCACGCTACAAGCGCTTTCTGGCCTACGGCGAGGCTGATGCCTATGAAGCAAAGCTGGAGGAGTTTCGAGTGGCGCTGGGCAAAGAAGTCAAATAGCCGGAAGTCCTTCGGTTGGTGAAACCGGAGGCGGCGCAATAGGTGGCAGCGTTGACCCGGGCAGCGGCGACCAGGCAGGTCGCTCAGTCACCTGCGAATCAACAATCACCATGTAGCGACCAGGCCAGGGCACGATCTGACGACCAGGCTTGATCACCCACAATTTTTCCCCGTTCGCCAGCGCCGTTTCATAGTCCGCATCGAGAACGCCGTGGTTGTCGATAAAGACGTTCAGTGTGCTCGGAATGCGAATACAGCCTTCGGATTCAACCCGTCCCAGGCGGGGCTCCAGCACTTTTGGGTCGGTGGCATGCATCTGCAGCCGCATTTTGCTGCTGCCACCGTCCCCCCAGCCGCGCTCGGCAAGCTGCCAGCCAAAATCAAAAACCCGCATGTTCCGTAAGCCATAACCACGAATATGGTTTTTATTCAGCGTGCCTTCGGCGCGGAAGTCGGGGCTGTCCAGTGAGTGTGGAAAGACACCCAGCGGTGTTGTGAAATGCTCAAAAGTACCAACTTTTCCGGTGGAAACCGCCGTCGCACCCAGCCAGAACCAGCCGCCAGCGGGTATTTTCACCACCACAAACGCGGCTTGCACGTTCGGACTGCGATCAACCAACACAAAGGCCTGCGCAGTTGTGTCCGTGATGGCCGCTGCTGCCAGGGAAAGTTTCAATAGTTCAAGGTATTGCTGCTGATCGGCGACTGGAACGTCAAGCCGGTGATCGACCTCCCGTTCAAATTGCTCGCGCCATCGCTGCGGCTCCGCAGCGCCTGTCTCCGCACCATCCGTGTGACCACGTCTTGAAAAAGCCATCAGACCGCCGAGTATCAGGAGTCGGCGTCGGTTATGCAGCAATCCAGTTGGGTTACTCATACGCCAACTTTCAAGGCACCAACACCGCAGCGCCGTCAAACCGGCCCGCCCGCAGATCAGCCAAAGCCTGGTTAGCCTGATTCAACGCATAGCGCGTGGTTTTGGTGACCAGGCCCATTTCGGGAGTTTTTTGTAAGAATTCGATGCCGTCCTGCCGCGTCAGGTTGGCGACTGACAACAATTGCCGCTCTTCCCACAGCAATTTGTAGGCAAAAGCAGGAATGTCACTCATGTGTATGCCCGCGCACACCACGCGCCCGCCTTTGCGCAGCCCCTTGAGCGCTATCGGCACCAGGCTGCCAACTGTCGCAAAAATGATAGCCGCGTCCAGCAGCTCTGGCGGCATGTCATCAGAGCCGCCGGCCCAGACTGCGCCCAGACTTTTGGCAAAAGCCTGGGTTGCCACGTCACCTGGTTTTGTAAAAGCAAATACCCGCCGTCCCTGCCAGCGAGCCACCTGGGCGACGATATGGGCTGCCGCGCCAAAGCCGTAAAGTCCCAGATTTTTAGCGTTGTCTGTCATGCCCAGAGAGCGCCAGCCAATCAAACCTGCACACAGCAAGGGCGCCAGTGCCACATCTTCGCCCGATTCACCCAACGCAAATGCAAAACGCGCATCGACAACGGTTGCCGTGGCGAAGCCACCGTCGCGGGTGTAACCGGTAAACAGAGGCTGGTCACACAGGTTTTCACGCTGCATCCTGCAATAAGGGCAAACGCCGCAGGTATGACCGAGCCATGGTACGCCCACACGCTCACCCAGCCGCAGCCCCTTCACGCCAGCGCCCATTGCGTCAATACGTCCCACAATTTCGTGGCCCGGAATGATCGGCAGCATGGGATCGGGCAGTTCGCCGTCAACAACATGCAAATCAGTACGGCAAACGCCGCAAGCCGTGACTTTGACCCGGATTTCACCGGGACCGGGCAAACGATCTGCCAGCTCCGTCCATTCAAGCGGAGCGCCGATTTGTTTCAAAACCATGGCGTGCATTACTTTTGCCCCTTCATTTTGATATTAAATACTTAGCTGCTCGTGCATGCAGCGATTGCGCTGCGGCCAGTTTTTATTGAAACAATGATCTCAACACCGCAGGCAAGGCATCGGGCAAATCCTCCGCCATCAGACCAGGGCCAAACGCCGTGGCGGCAGCCCCATGCAGCCACACTGCGGCCGAGGCGGCCGGAAAGGGCGCCATGCCCTGAGCCAGCAAGCCCAGCACCATGCCGCCCAATACGTCTCCCGCGCCTGCGGTAGCCAGCGTGGCCGGTGCGTTGGTGTTGATAACCGCTCTGCCATCGGGCGCGGCAATCACGGTATCAGCGCCTTTCAATACCACCACAGCGCCGCTGCGGCGGGCGGCAGCGCGGGCGCGTGTGAGTTTGTCGCCAGTGGCATCAAACACGCGGTCGAACTCGCCCTCGTGCGGGGTGATGACACAGGGTCCGACGATGGCGCGGTCAAGCAGCGCCGGGTCGCGTTCAAAAACCGTGATGGCATCGGCGTCGAGCAAGGTGGCGCGGCCCGTTGCCAGCATGGCCAATGCCGCTTTGAGCGTATTTTCACTGGCACCCGCGCCAGGGCCAATCAGTAGCGCCGTAAAGCGTTTGTCGAGCAGCAGACGCAGCAGGTCTGGCAGTCCGGCCATCGGCTGCACCATGATGCTGGTTAGCGCGGCGGCGTAAACCGGCAAGGCCTCTTCGGGCACCACAATCGTCGTCAACCCTGCACCCATGCGCGCTGCGGCTCGCGCCGCCATCCGGGCCGCGCCGGTCATGGGATAAGCGCCATAAACCAGTGCATGGCCACGCGTGTATTTGTTGCCGCCCGGTAACGGCTCGGTCAGGTAGGTCCGCCAGAGTGCCGGGTCGTTCTCAAAAGTGTCAGGCACCACCTGCGTCCAAACCGATGTCGGCGTGCCGATGTCGGCCACCACCAGCTCGCCGCACAAAACCCGACCCGGCAGCAGCAAGTGCCCCGGCTTTTTGCGGAAAAACGTTACTGTCAACACTGCAGGTACCGCTCCCATGACCTCGCCGGTGTTGCCCATGAGGCCGCTGGGCACATCAATCGCCACGATGGGGATCTGCTTTTCAGCGGCAGCGGCCAGCGTCTCGAAGGCTGGGCCGTGCAGTGGGCGGGTCAAACCGGCGCCAAAAAGCGCGTCGACTAACAGCTCTGCACCCTGCAGCGCGGCGTGCGACACCCGCTCGACCGGCCCATGCCAATGCGCCGCGTGGTAGGCCGCCTCGCCTGCCAGATCTTTACGCTCCCCCAGCAAGGCAAGCCGAACCGGCCAACCCGCATCCAGCAGCTGCAGCGCCACCACAAAACCATCCCCGCCGTTATTGCCAGGCCCGCAAAGCACGGTAACGGCACGCGGCGACCAGCGCTGCAGGATTTCATGCGCTACCGCCCTGCCTGCGTTGTGCATCAGCTGTACGCCTGAAATGCCAGCGGCGACCGACAGGCGATCGGCTTGCGCCATCTGGCTAACGTCAAGCAAGGCGGTTTTCAGATTCATGTCCGTCGAGGCTTCAGCTTGCATCTGCTCAGCGACCTGCAAACTCAAGCACCACACGCGAAGGCACGTCGCCGGTTTTCAAGCGTTGCAACACTGAATTGATGGCCGACAGCGGTTGCAGCTCAATATCGGCCTTGACCTTGCCATTCGCTGCAAAAGCCAGCGCCTCGGCCATGTCGCGGCGGCTGCCCACAAAAGAGCCGCGAATCGTGATGCAGTTGGCCACCACGTCAAACAGCGGTGTGGGAAATTCACCCGGCGGAATACCCACCAGCACGCAGGTACCCCATTTGCGCGTCATGCCCACACCTTGCTTAAAGGCTGGCAGCGATGGCGCGGTAATCAGCACGCCATGCGCGCCGCCGCCGGTGGCCTTGATGACCTCGGCAACCGGGTCGCCCTGTTTGGCATTGACCAGCGCATCGGCGCCTAGCTTTTTGGCATGGGCCAGCTTGCCGTCGTCGATGTCAACCGCACACACCTGCAAACCCATGGCTTTGGCGTACTGAACGCCCAAATGCCCCAAGCCGCCTACACCCGAAATCACCACCCATTCGCCTGGCCTGGCCTGAGTTTCCTTGATGCCTTTGTAGGACGTGAGGCCGGCACAGATCAGCGGTGCCGCAGCGCGTGCCGCAAGACCAGCGGGAATGCGGGCAACGTAGTTGGGGTCAGCCACGATGTATTCGGCAAAACCACCGTTTTTGGTGTAGCCGCCAAACTGCGCCTCAGCGCAGACCGGTTCGCGTGCGGCCAGGCAATATTCGCAATGCCCGCAGGCTGAATACAGCCACGGTACACCGACCCGGTCACCTTCCTTCACTGCGCTAACACCCGCGCCCAACGCCGTGACGATGCCAATACCCTCATGCCCCGGCGTGAAAGGCAAACCGGGTTTAAGCGGCCAGTCGCCTTCAGCCGCATGCAGGTCGGTATGGCAGACCCCGCACGCCTCGGTTTTGACCAGTACCTGGCCCGGGCCGGGTGTGGGAATGTCAACTTCCCGAATGACTAGCGGGTGGCCGAATTGCTCTACAAAAGCGGCTTGCATTTTGGGGTTCATGGGGTCGTCCTTAAGGTTAACTTACTTGCCGAAACGAAACCTAAAAAGAAAGCTGAAAATCGCGCTTCAGGCGACTCAACCGAGGCCGTGAACCGCGTGCGTTTCTTTCAACCTGGCAACGTTCATGTGCGCATCATGGTGTTGCGGTCGTCCCATCACGCCCAGTCTCAGGCGCAAACTGCTGCAGCTAGCGCGGCGCATGCGACAACCCTCAGAAATATGATTTTGAAGAGGGGTTCATGTAAGCGCTGACCGGCAATTTCCCGCTGACCAGAACGTCTCCAGATTCAGGCGGGTGCGTCCATCACCACCGTGCGCACGAGTTTTTTGTTCACAAACTCCTGAATGCCCATATTGCCCAGCTCGCGCCCGTAGCCGGAGTCCTTGATACCGCCAAAAGGCAGTTCTGCGTCGGTCCAGTCGATGTTGTTGACAAACATCATGCCGGTGTCAACCTGGCTGGCCACCCGCTTGCCGCGCGCGGCGTTTTTGGTCCAGACCGAGCCCCCCAAACCAAAGTCAGAGTCATTGGCCAGGGCAATTGCCTCTGCTTCGTCTTTGACGCGAAAAAATGAAACCACCGGGCCAAAAAACTCGTCCCTGAAAGCCGGGTTGCCGGGTTTGATGTCAGTCAGGATGGTGATTTCCATGAACGAGCCGGGCCGCTTTATGCGCTTGCCGCCCATCAGCACCTTGGCACCATGCACCACAGCTTCATCGACCTGATGCACCAGTTGCAGCAAGGCCGCTTCGGTGGACAACGGTCCGTGGGTCGTGGCCTCCAGCATCGGGTCGCCTACCTTCAAGGCCGACAAGGCGGTTTTGAACTGCTCAATAAACTTGTCGGCAATCGACTCCAGCACGATGAAGCGTTTTGCGGCGCAGCAGGTTTGCCCGCCGTTGTACATGCGACCCCACACCGCCCACGGAATGGTTTTGGCCAGGTCGGCATCGTCCAGCACGATAAAAGCGTCGCTGCCACCCAGTTCCATAGACGACTTTTTCAGGTTTTGACCCGCCCGCGCTGCAATGCTGCGGCCGGCCACTACGCTGCCAGTCAAGGCCACGCCCTTGATGCGTACGTCGTCAATCAGCTTTTCTGACTGTTCATGCGAAATGACCAGATTGGTGTACAGGCCCGCCGGAGCGCCCGCATCCAGCAGCAGTTTTTCAAACGCCATCGCGCATTGCGGCACACAGCCGGCATGTTTGACCACCAGCGTGTTACCCGCCATCAACTGCGGGCCAGCGACGCGCGCCAGCTGGTAGTAGGGGAAATTCCAGGGTTCTACACAAAATAGTACACCAAAAGGCGTGCTTTCCATATGCGCTTCACCTGATTTAGGATGCAGTTTTTGAGGGGCCAGAAAGGCTTCGGCGTGCTGCGCGTAGTAGCTCAGAATGTCGGCGCTGAATTTGACTTCACCTCGCGCCTCATTGATGCGCTTGCCCATCTCCAGCGTCGCCAGTTTTGCAAAGTCGTCCACATGTCCACGCATCAGTGTGGCGGCTTTTTCAAGGATGACGGCCCGCTCGGCGTAGGTTTTGGTCTTCCAGCTGGTGAAACAGGTTTGCGCTGTGGCAACAGCGTGTTCAAGCTGCGAGTCTGTCAGCTCCTTAAACGTCTTGTCGACTTTGCCATTAAAGGGGTTGATGCTTTGGTACGCCATATGAAAGTGCTTTCATAAACTTCGCAGGCTGCAGAACCCGGAATTGAGCGCTGAAGGCTTTACGAGTGACAGAAATAGTGTGGCTTTAATCAGCTTGCGCGTCTGTTACCTGGCGAACACTGCCGTTCTCGGCGTTGGTAGGACCGATCTGTCGGGTCTAAAAGAAGGGCGTTGATGGGTAGGGTTACTGGCTAATGGGCTAACGGGATACTGTCAGCCGCAAGGCTTTGTAAAAGGCGTACGACCGCCTGCAGCGTGCCGTGCCCAATCACGAATTTATCGTGCACCTGTTTGCTCGCCTCGCCGTAAAAAGGTGTCGTCAGGTGGTCCATTCGGCATGACCAAATCTACGGTCAGCGCAATCTGACGCGTTCCCAGCCTAGCGACCACTGAAAAGAGCCAAGAGTTCACACACCGCGGTACTTCGTCAAAAAAATCCAGGCGTCGCCGAGGTGAAGGAAGACCAGGGTCTGATACGGCGTCATGGTCGTTCCATGCGCCGGCGCAACAGCACAACCAAGATACTTGCTGATACGACAGTCGCGCCGACCGTCCAAGCCAGCACGGCGGGGAGCCCGGTGCGATAGTGCCAGGTGGCGATACTGGCAGCGATAAAGCCAATTTCGGTGGCACCAAACACCACCGTGAGCCAGAACTGCATTTGCGTCATGCGCTGCTGATAGCGAGTGGTCAGCGCGAAGCTGACCGTTTCCAGTCGATCCATCAGGGCGTCGTAGAGCTCGACGATGCCAAGCAATCGCTCGCCGTCCTCGGCCACTGCATCGCCGAAGCGGGTCGCCGCCAGGGTCGCGCCGTAGTATTCCTCAAGCCCGTCGGTGACTTGCTGCTTGAGTTCGAGCAAACCGTCGATGCTGGCCGGCGTGGACAAGGTGAGCCGTTGGTAGAGTTGTAGCAGCACGGCGCGCTCGACCAGCAGCAGCTCCAGCGTGACCAGGAAAGGCACGGCGCTTCGTGGCGGCAAGCCCGACGCGACGGCTTCTGGGGCGGTGTCGTCTTCGCTGTCGTGAATGTCGAGTGCCGCGCGGCGTCCCAGTAGGGTGATGCCCCCCTCGCGAGCGCAATAATCTCGCGCCAATTCGGCGTCGATCACCGCAGGCTTGAGCGCGCGCATCGAACGGTCGCGCCACAGCATTCTGACGATGTCGGCGGAGTGCCTGGCGGTGAAGGCGGCCAACGGCTGTTGGGGCAAGCGTACGACGCTGCACGGCAAGTATTGTCGGTAGGCGCGGCTTCCGCCGAGCGCCCGGTTCAGCGGCAGCAGCGCCTGCCAGACGCGCGTTGCGAGGCTGCCTTCGGCATGTTCGTCAAGCCGGGAGATCAAGCGCTTTGCATCAAAATCTTGCGGCTGCCCTGGCTGCCACACCTCCCACAGCGCGGCACCGGAAATATGCGTGAACAAGTGCACGTCGATTACGGTTGGCGCGTGGGGATCGTCCGGCGATGCGGTTAGCGTGAGGCGCCCCATCGGTAGGTGGGTGAGTCGTCCCCCTTCAATGAAGGCCTGCCCCAGGACATGGCTCTCGGTTTCGTAGCGCAACGCCCGATAGGTCGCCGCCTCTTGCGCTGAAAACGGTGTCAGAGCCGCAGCGTGAGCGGCCGCCGTGACCTCCAGCAGGCCGACCCGGCGATCAAGCGACACCGTGAACAGCAACGCAAACCCCGCGGCGACTCGAAGCGTCGTCGGTGCCGGCGTGGCAGAGGTGTCGGTCATACCGCCCAGTCGCCGTGGGTCAGCGCATCAGGGAACGGTTCGTGGAACGTCATCGCCGGTTGCTCCCACGGAGGGAAAGATAAAGAGGTTTCATGCGTCTTATGCTACGGCATCCAGGCAAATCGCAGCGTGCGCTAACGCTAACGAGCAGTTAAGGGTACAGGCGGTAACCGTGAGCCATGGCTGGTTTTTTCGCGGCTGGGCACACCACCGGCGTGCACCACCTTGCCGTTGCTGACGACCCCTGGCGCGGACATCACGCGGTCGCTCAGGAGCTTGCGCAGGGGGGCCACTTATCCCGACGCTCGGGTTGAAGCCTGTGTTTAATGGCGCGGCACAAAATCCGCCACGCGGCCGGCATCGTCAAGCTGCACCTGGCAGGCTTGTGTCATGCGCTCTTTCAGTCGCAGGCGTGCGCGCTGCAAGCGTGACTTGGCTGCGCTCAGGCTCAGCCCGCGCGCAGCGGCGAATTGCGCTTGAGGTATGCCTTGCAGGTCACACTGGGTGATAGCGTCGCGGTCCTCGTCGCTCAACTCCAACAGCACCCGCGGCAGGCAGGAGGTGAGGCTATCGACGGTGTCCGTTTCATCCGCCGGCGTGGCCAAGTCCTCGGGTAAATCCACCGTCTCACGGACCACGCGCAATTGATCGGCCAGCGTGTTGCGCGCCACCTCAAACAGCCAGGCGCGCGCGTTGTGGACCGAGCAGAAGCGTTCGCCCTGGCGCAGCGCTTTCAGGAACAAGTCCTGCATCAGGTCGTCGGCTTCCGCCGCATTACTCAGGCGGCGCCGCGCCCAGTTATGTAACTCGCCCTTGTGAGCCGCCCAGGCAGTGGTCAGACAGTTCATGGTGAGTCAATAAGTGGCGGCGTCCCAGCGATCGGGCCGGTGAAGGGCCCGCGCGCGAGCGCGAAACCGTGGGCCTACTGGAATGCCACCTCCGAAAAACTGCGTAGCTTGCGGCTATGCAACTGGCTGATGCCTTGGCCGCGCAGCAGTTCGATAGCGCGAATCCCGATGCGCAAGTGCTGATCAACGCGCTCGCGGTAAAAATGGTTGGCCATACCCGGCAGTTTGATTTCGCCATGCAGGGGTTTGTCGCTGACACATAGCAAGGTCCCGTAGGGCACACGAAAGCGAAAACCGTTGGCGGAAATGGTGGCGCTTTCCATATCCAGTGCGATCGCCCGGCTCTGGCTGAAGCGACGTTGCACCAGGTTGCTGGGCAACAACTCCCAGTTGCGGTTGTCGGTTGAGGCCACGGTCCCCGTGCGCATGATGCGTTTGAGTTCCAGGCCCTCTGCGTGTGTCACGTCTTGTACCGCCTGCTCAAGCGCCAGCTGGATTTCAGCCAGCGCGGGGATCGGCACCCACAGCGGCAGTTCTTCGTCAAGCACGTGGTCCTCGCGCACATAACCGTGGGCCAGCACATAGTCGCCAAGCTGCTGGCTATTGCGCAGACCCGCGCAATGGCCCAGCATGATCCAGGCGTGCGGCCGCAACACGGCGATGTGGTCGGTGATGTTTTTGGCGTTGGCGGGCCCTACGCCGATATTGACCATCGTGATGCCGGTGCGGTCCGAACGCAGCAGGTGGTAAGCCGGCATTTGCGGCTGGCGCGGCGGCGCTACCCCCAATTCGTCGCCCGCCAGAGCGGGCAAACCGACGCGGCGCGTCACCACATTGCCGGGCTCCACAAAAGCGATGTACTCGCTGTGGGGATCGGCCATCGTCTCGTGGCCGAAGCGCACGAACTCGTCAATATAAAACTGGTAATTGGTGAACAGTACAAAGTTCTGGTACCACTCCGGCGACGTACCGGTGTAGTGACGCAAACGCTGCAGCGAGTAGTCCACGCGCGCGGCGGTAAACAACGCCAGCGGTTGCGGCTCACCGGGGCGCGGTTCAAACGTTCCGTTGGCGATGCCGTCGTCCATGGCCGCCAAGTCGGGCAAGTCAAAGACATCCCGCATCAAGAGCCGGCGCGCCGCACTCATCGTGCCCTCGATGTGGTCATTCTCGGCAAACGAGAAGTGGATAGGAATCGCCTGGGTACTGGTGCCCACCTCCAGTTCAACGTTATGGTTTTGCAGCAGCAGCCGGAATTGCTCGAGGTAATAGTCGCCATACAGGTCAGGCCGGGTCAGCGTGGTTTCATAGTGGCCTGGCCCAGCCACAAAGCCATAACTGAGTTGCGAAATGTCTGGCGTTTCAAGAATAGCGCGCGCCACCGTATCGGTGTGAATGCGTACGAAGGGGTAGCAGGCGCGCACATGGCCAGACAGCGTTTCACCTGCTACGTAGCGTTGCATGGCCTCGCGCAAATGGGCAATCTGCTGCTCGTAAATGGTCCGGACCTGTGCCAGCGCGGCAGCAGGGTCGTGGTAGCGGATGGGGGCGATGAAAGGCGGGAGGTAGGGCATGGGGCTTATTGTGCTACGCCGTGGCAGGGGGGATGAAATGTCAGGGCTTGACACGAAAACGACACATTGCGGCCCTAGATTCAAGCGCTTCAACACCGGGAAAAACGATGGAAGCTGCAATTCAAATCAACACACTGAGCAAAACCTTCGCCAATGGCCGCAAAGCCTTGCAGCGGATTGATCTGAGCATTGCCCCCGGTGAAATGGTGGCGCTGATCGGGGCTTCAGGGTCCGGAAAATCCACTTTGCTGCGGCATATGGCAGGCCTGATGGCGGGCGATACGTCGGCATCGGGGTCGATCGTCATTCACGGCCGGACGGTGCAGTGCAACGGAAAAATTGCTTCCAACATCCGGTCGGTTCGATCCGGTATTGGCTTCGTTTTTCAGCAGTTCAACCTGGTGGGCCGCTTGCCGGTGATCGTCAATGTGCTGGCCGGCACGCTGCACCGGATGCCATTGTGGAGAAGTCTGACGCGCTGGTTTACACCCCAGGAAAGGGCCAACGGCATTGAAGCCCTGCGCCGCGTCGGTATTGCCGACTGTTGGGCTCAGCGCGCCTCCACCCTTTCAGGAGGCCAACAGCAGCGCGCCGCCATTGCACGGGCGATGGTGCAGGGTGCCAACGTCGTGCTGGCGGATGAGCCCATTGCCTCGCTTGATCCCGAGTCGTCGCGCAAGGTCATGGATATCCTGGCACGCGTCAACCGGGAAGATAAATGCACTGTGGTGGTGTCGCTGCATCAAGTCAATGTCGCCATGAAGTATTGCGTCCGCACGGTCGCCCTGCATCAGGGAAAAGTCGTTTATGACGGCCCCTCGATCGGGCTGACGCCCGCGGTGCTGCGGGAACTGTATGGGGCAGAAGCCGATGACATCTTGTCCCTTGGCGATGCAATTTCCAGCTTGGAAGACAAAGCAAGACCCCACCCTCATCTCGCATGGCCGGTGCCCCTGGCGCAGGCCGCCTGAACTTCAGCTCGTTTCAACTTACCAAGGAATTGTTCATGATTAAAAAGCTGCTGGCCGGCCTGGCCGTGACTGCGCTGATCGCATCAGCGCCCGCAGGCGCGCAGGAATTGAAAGAACTCAATTTCGGCATCATCTCGACCGAATCCTCGCAGAATCTCAAGCCATACTGGCAGCCCGTGCTTGAAGACATGGCTAAAAAGACAGGCTACAAAGTGAATGCCTTCTTTGCCTCGGACTATGCAGGCATCATCGAAGGAATGCGTTTTGGCAAAGTGCATGTGGCCTGGTTCGGTAACAAGTCGGCGATGGAGGCTGTGGACCGGGCCGGCGGCGAGGTGTTCGCGCAGATGGTTAACGCCGACGGCACCCAGGGCTACTACTCACACCTCCTCGTGCACAAAGACAGCCCGATCAAGTCGCTGGAGGATGTGCTCAAGAACGCAAAAAATCTGTCGTTCGGCAACGGCGACCCCAACTCGACCTCGGGCTACCTGGTGCCTGCCTATTATGTTTTTGCGATAAACAAGTTGGATGCCAAAACTGCATTCAAGGTCACGCGCAGCGCGAACCATGAGAGCAACGCCCTGGCAGTGGCCAACAAACAGGTGGACGTCGCAACCTGCAACAGTGAAACCATGGACAAGCTGAAGGTGACCATGCCCGACAAGTTCAACGCCCTCCGCACGGTGTGGACCTCGCCCCTGATTCCGCTGGACCCGCTGGTGATGCGCAAAGACCTCCCTGAGGCCGAAAAACTGAAGATCAAAGAGTTTTTCTACAGCTATGGCAAGGGTTCCCAGCAGGAAAAAGACAACCTGATGAAGCTTTCCAAGCTGTCGGGCTTCAAGCCGTCGACCAACGCGCAATTGATCCCGATTCGCCAACTTGAACTCTTCAAGGAAAAAAGCAAGTTTGAGGCGGATGCTGCCCTGCCGGCTGCCGAGAAGCAAAGCAAGCTCACCGAGATCGACCGCAAGCTCGCCGAGCTGGCGAAGAACTGAGCCTGCCGGTGCGTACCCCTGCTCATCTTCCGGTGGAGTCGCTGCGAGTGCTACCCCAAGTGCCGCGCGCCAACCTGCTCGGCCTGATGGCTTGGGGCGTGCTGATTGCGCTGCTGGCGGGCTCGTGGAAAGGTGCGGACATGCGTCCGCTCGATCTGCTGCGGGATTCGGGCAATATGGTCGAGTACGCCGCCAGTTTTTTTCCGCCCAACTTCCGGGAGTGGCGCTATTACCTGCAGGAGATGGTGGTGACGGTGCAGATAGCGCTCTGGGGCACCGCGATCGCCGTGGTCTGCGCCGTGCCACTGGCCTTGTTGTGTTCAACCAATATCGCGCCGGTCTGGGTCAGGCAACCGGTGCGACGCCTGATGGACGCAGCGCGCGCAATCAATGAGATGGTGTTCGCGATGTTGTTCATCGTCGCCGTGGGCCTGGGGCCGTTTGCCGGCGTGCTGGCGCTGTGGATTCATACCACCGGCATTCTGGCAAAACTGTTTTCGGAGGCCGTCGAAGCGATCGACCCGCAGCCGGTCGAGGGCATCCGCGCCACTGGCGCCAATGCGCTGGAGGAAATACTCTACGGCGTCATTCCCCAGGTGCTTCCGCTTTGGATTTCTTATACCCTTTACCGCTTCGAGTCCAATGTGCGCTCGGCCTCAGTCGTGGGCATGGTCGGGGCCGGCGGTATCGGCGTGGTGTTGTGGGAAATCATTCGCAGCTTTCAGTACGCGGAAACCTGCGCGGTGATGATCATCATTGTCATCACGGTGAGCGTCATCGACCTGATTTCGGCCCGTATCCGCAAAGCGTTAATTTAAAAATTGCCGGGTTATTGCGAATGAAGCAGCGTACGTTGCAACCCGCCTAACGGGGTCCTCAGCAGGTGGGCTGCAGCGCGAGTTAGTGGTAGCAGCACCATTGCGCCATTCGACTTATCTTCTTGCAGCTACGGGATTACTGCCCGGCATCGACCGGGAAGGAAACTTTAGACTGAGCCGCTCAGGTAGTCTGCCAAGCGGCGTCCGGCGGCGGCCAACTCCGCGTCGTTGACGATCACACAGTCTGCTTTCATTTCCTCAAAACGTGCGTTGCGCGCCAGTCGTTCGGCGACGGCACTTGATCCGTCCCTGCCGCGCTGCCTCAGGCGGTCGGCCAACTGGTCTGGCGCTGCTGTGATGTGCACCACCCGCACCCCCGGCAAAGGCGGGAGTTGGTTGACGTGGCTGCGGGAACCGTTTATCACCACGATGCGTCCCGCGTTCACGTCTGCCGCATAGTGTTGCCCAATGCCGTAGAAAAAACCATGCGCCTGCCAATGCCAGCACAGGCCGCCGGCCTGCGCCAACGCGTGGAAGTCGGATTCAGTCACGGGGTCGTGGTCTGAACCTGCCTGCATGGCGCGCGTCACCAGGCGGCGTGAAAACACAATAGTCTGCCGGGATGACAAGGCCTGACGCGCCGAGGCGATGACGCTGTCTTTACCGGCTCCTGACGGGCCACAGACAAACACCCAGGCCCCGCTCATGCGGACAGCGCCACGTCAGCAATTCGCTGAAACGCTGCCCCCGGCGTTCTTTCGACAAAAAGACACAGGTGGTCGAGCGACAGCGCAGGGCCCCGGTTGAGTTGGGACACGCTTTCCGTCAACGCGTGGCCGACGCGTGATGCTGCAGAACTCTCCATCGGCCCGCTCAGTGTCAAGTGAAAGCGAAACCGATCCATGACATACGGGTAGCCGTACAGGGCCAGCAACTCGGCCTCACGCGCATCGAGATTCAGGTTGCCGCGTCGAGCGAGGTCGGTCGCCCGAAGGGCTGCACGGAAGTCGTCAAGTTCAAGCACGCACGCGCTCGCAAGCGCCTGCAGTCCGGCATGGTTGGTGTCGGGAATGAGCGCCACAAAATTGCCCAGTGTGGCTACGCGCAGCGGGCTTAGTACGACCGGCTCCAGGGTGCTTGCAAGCTTGCGCAGGCGCGCCAGAAGGCCGGTCTCGTCATGCGTGGCGGCCAGTCGGAATGGCGGTTTCAAGGTGGCGTGGAATCCATAGCGCCGGGGTTCGGCGGTGATTCGTGCGAGCTCTGCCGGCGGGATATCTTCAAGCTGCGGTTGCGGCAATGCGCTGTGATCGTATTCGTTGCGACCCAGCCAGTGAGCACCGAATTCCCACCAGGGAGAGTGCCTTTTTGGGGAAAAATAAACCGCATACCGCGCGCTCATGCGAGATCCCCTGCACTGACGACGAGCTGAACCCGGTCGCCGCAAAACACCGTCTCGCCGTACTTGATGGGCTGGCCCTGCATATCTTCATCCAGACACTCCACACACAGTAGCGGCCGGGTGCTGAGCTGCTTCAGCAGCCGAGCGGTTTCGCTCGAAGGCATTTGCGTGGTGATGCGACTTTCCGCGCGAACATAGTCCTGAACGCCAAAATGGCGCAGGATTTCCGTGGTGTGCGTGTCGCTATGGAGCATGTCGAGCAAGCCGGCGAATCGCAGCGCCGGGTAATAGGCGGTCGCCAGTCCGATCGGTTCACCATTCGCCTCATCGAGCATTTCAACCATCAGTACTTTCGCGGATTTGTCCAGCTTGAGCTCATGCGCTGCGCGCTCAGGGGCCAGAATTTCCCGGGCTGTCAGTAACTGGTTACTGGGTAGCAGGCCCTGACGACGCAAGTTTTCACTGAAGCGGGTTCGGCGCGAGAGCGCGTAGTCAAGCAACTCGTGCTGAACAAACATGCCGCGTCCCGGTTCGATGCGCACCAGGCCATCGACCTGCAAGGCCGCAACGGCTTGGCGCAGCGTATGGCGGTTGACCCCAAAGCGCGCGGCGAGTTCATTTTCGCTGGGCAGGCGACCGGTTGCGGTGAAAGCGCGATCGCGAATTTCGGTGCGGAGCGTATCCGCAATCTGCTTCCAGACCGAGACGCCACTGCGCCGGCCGGGCGCGCTGAAAAGGGAAGGTTCGCTTGTCATCATTTGGTCATGTTGTCCGGTTGAACTAGGCGTTACGAGAACACACGGCGAGTGCTGGTGGCCACTGACTTAACTCTAATGACTGATTTAGACATCTGTATGACAAACCAGGCAATGACTCCAAACAATGAGCAACGCAGGCAATGGCTGGGAGTGCTCGCAAGAGCCAGCCGGCCGGCGCTCGAGGACGCGTTGATGCGGATGGCGGACTTGCCACCGATCGACTACGTCAGGCCAGCCGAGTCCGGCATGGTCATGCTGCGTGGGCGTGTCGGGGGCACCGGCGATGCGTTCAATCTCGGAGAGGCCAGCGTAACGCGCTGCGCCTTGCGGGTCGGTGCTGGCGCGCTGGGCGTGGGTTATGCGCTCGGTCGTGACCGCCGCAAGACTGAGCTGGTTGCCATTTTTGATGCGTTGTTGCAAGACGAGGGACGACAGGCCCGGACTGAACGCGAGGTGATTGAACCGCTAGCCCAGCAGCAGCACGCGCAGCGAGATGCGACCAGCCGCTCGGCGGCCTCGTCCAAAGTCGAGTTTTTTACGTTTGTCCGGGGCGAGGCATGAGTCAAAGGAATTCACTCAGTGCCGGTTTTGCAGACCCGGTGCATGACGCCCAAAATGCCTTTCGCCGCGTCCTTGATGCACTCTCGCGGCCGGGGCGACCGGTGGTCCTTGGCAAGCCACTGAGAGGCCTGGCGCTCGGTCCGGCGATGGCCCACCTGCTGTTGGCGTTGACCGATGGCGACACCGCCGTGTGGTGGCAGCAAAACAATCGCGCTGCCGCAGAATGGCTGCGCTTTCATACGGGCGCACCCCTCGCTGCCACGCCACGGGAGGCAGCTTTTGCGGTGCTTGGCGACGCCGCCACTTTGCCGCCGCTCGACACCTTCGCAGCGGGCTCGGCAGACTCGCCCGAGGGCTCTGCGACGCTGCTGGTGGAGGTGCCTTCGCTGGAGGCCGGACCGGCTGTGGAATGGGGGGGACCCGGTATACGGGAAATGCAGACGGTTCGGATTGCCGGGCTAGCCGATAATTTTTGGGCGCAATGGCAAGTCAATCACGCCGCCTTTCCCCAAGGTGTGGACATCGTGTTCACCTGCGCCGACGCAGCGTTGGGTTTGCCGCGCACGACCCGTGTACGGCGTCTGGAAGGGCTCTAGCATGTATGTTGCAGTCAAAGGCGGCGCTGCTGCCATCGAAAGCTCCTGGCGCTTGCTGGCCGAGCAGCGTCGCGGCGATGTCGCGCTGCCGGAACTGTCGGTCGCGCAAATCCGTGCGCAATTGTCGCTGGCGGTAGACCGCGTGATGTCCGAGGGTTCGCTGTACGACCCTGAACTGGCGGCGCTAGCGATCAAGCAGGCGAGCGGCGACCTGATTGAAGCCATTTTTCTGTTGCGTGCCTACCGAACTACATTGCCGCGCTTTGGCTACAGTCTTCCGCTCGATACCGCGCAGATGCAACTGGTGCGCCGGGTGTCAGCCACCTTCAAAGACGTCCCCGGCGGACAGATTCTGGGGGCAACCTACGACTACACGCAGCGCCTGCTCGACTTTGCCTTGCTGGCGGACGGCGACACGGCCAGCCGTACTGGTGAATCGGCCTCAGCCACAGACCTGTTGCCGACCGCCATGCCGCGCGTCAATGAGCTGATGGCGCGTGAAGGTCTGATCGAAACGGCGCGCCCCACGGCGGAGCGTGAACCTAGCGATCTGACGCGCGAGCCCTTGATGTTTCCAGCGGCGCGGCCGGTACGACTGCAGGCCTTGGCGCGGAGTGACGAAGGTTGGCTGTTAGGACTGGGTTATTCAACCCAGCGCGGCTATGCCAACGCCCATCCTTTTGCCGGTGAAATCCGGCGCGGCACGGTGTCGGTAGAGCTGCTTCCCGATGAACTCGGATTTTCAATTGACATCGGTGACGTTGAAGTCACCGAGTGTCAGATGATCAATCAGTTCGCCGGCAACCGCGAGGTGCCACCGCAATTCACGCAGGGCTACGGCCTTGCCTTCGGCGGCGGGGAGCGAAAAAGTATGGCGATGGCGCTGATTGACCGTGCCCTGCGTGCCGGAGAGTTCGGGGAGTTGGTCGTAGCACCTGCGCAAGACCAAGAGTTTGTGCTGTCGCACGGGGACAGTCTTGAGGCCTCCGGTTTTGTGCAGCACTTGAAGCTGCCGCACTATGTGGATTTTCAATCCGAGCTGGAACTGGTGCGCAAGCTCCGTGCGGTCCATGCGCAACAGAATAGCGCTGAGAAAGAGTATCAACAAGCCGGCCCGAACCAGGCTGCCACGAAACAGAAGGCCGCCTGATGGATCAGCATTACAACTTCGGATTTCTCGACGAGACGACAAAGAAAATGATTCGCCGCGCGCTTCTCAAGGCGGTTGCGATTCCTGGCTATCAGGTTCCTTTTGGCTCACGCGAAATGCCTTTCGCCTACGGCTGGGGCACCGGCGGCGTTCAGGTCACGGCCAGCATCATCGGACGTAAGGACGTTCTCAAGGTGATTGACCAGGGCGCTGATGACACCACCAATGCGGTCAATATCCGGCGTTTCTTCGCCCGCACTACCGGCGTACCGACCACTGAAAAAACAGCCGACGCCACCATTATTCAGACCCGCCACCGCATCCCCGAAAAGCCGCTCAAGGAAGGGCAAACCATCGTTTACCAGGTGCCCATGCCGGAACCTCTTTTCCGGCTGGAGCCGCGCCGCCGCGAAACCACTACCCTGCACGCGCTGGCGGAATATGGCCTGATGAACGTGAAGCTGTATGAAGACATCGCGCAACTCGGAGCAATTTCCAAAACCTATGACTATCCGGTGCTGGTCAACGAACGCTACCTTGCCTCGCCTTCGCCGATACCCAAGTTTGACAATCCGAAGATGCACATGAACCCCGCGCTACAACTGTTCGGGGCCGGTCGGGAGAAACGCATTTACGCGATTCCGCCCTACACCGCCGTTCGCAGCCTGGATTTCGAGGACTATCCGTTTCAGGTGCAGCGCTGGGAGCATGCCTGTGCGCTGTGTGGCGCCACCGATAGTTTTCTCGACGAAATGATTGTGGATGATGAAGGCAGCCGGCTTTTTGTCTGCTCGGACAGCGATTTCTGCGGCGAACGACGCGATGCCGGGCAAGTGGGGGTTCAACAGGCCGTGAAGCTGTCGGACGCTTTGGTAGAACGGCAACAACCCGCCCATGCGGCCGCGGCAGGAGGCGATGCGGCATGACCAATAAGCTACTTTTATCCGTCCGTGGCGCTGGCAAGCAGTTCATGCAGGGGAGCCGTTTGCGCTGGGCCTGCCGAGACGTTAGTTTTGATCTTTACCCGGGGGAGGTGCTCGCGGTGGTGGGTGAATCCGGCTCCGGCAAGTCCACGCTGCTGCGTTTGCTGGCGGCCCGTCTGGCCTGCGACGAGGGGTCGGTGCATTACGACGTGCGGGACGAATCCGGCACGGCCGCAGCGGGCCTGGCAAGTCTGGCGCATCTGTCTGAAGCACGCTTGCGCTGGCTGGCGCGCACCGACTGGGGCTTTGTCGAACAGCATGCGCGCGACGGTTTGCGGATGAACGTGTCCGCAGGCGCCAATATTGGTGAACGCATGATGGCCTTGGGGGCACGTCATTACGGTAAGCTGCGTTCGGAAGCGCTGAGCTGGATGGAGCGCGTCGAACTGGAGGTGGGCCGGATCGACGATCTGCCCGACACCTATTCGGGCGGCATGCAACAGCGGCTGCAGATTGCGCGCAATTTGGTGACCCATCCGCGCCTGGTGTTCATGGACGAACCGACGACCGGGCTGGACGTCTCGGTCCAGGCGCGGCTGCTGGATCTGCTGCGCGAGTTGGTGGATCAACTGCAATTGGCGGCGGTGATTGTGACGCACGATCTGGCCGTCGCCCGCTTGCTGGCGCACCGCATGCTGGTCATGAAAGACGGCCGGGTCGTGGAGCAGGGGCTGACCGACCGCGTGCTCGACGACCCACAGCATCCCTATACCCAACTGCTGGTTTCCTCGGTCCTCACGCCGTGAGCCCCTTGCGTTACCCCGCTTCACTCTGATCCCTCCCATGACGGCCCTACTTAAAACCACTGATCTTTCTAAAACCTTCACGCTGCACGGGCGCGGTGGCCTTGAGCTGCCGGTGTTTGCCGATATCAATTTGAGCGTGCGCGCTGGCGAGTGCATGGCGCTGACCGGGCACTCTGGCAGCGGCAAGAGCTCCCTGCTGCGCTGTCTTTACGGAAATTACGGCGCCAGCAGCGGCGAGGTCCTGATTCGACATCAGGAGCGCTGGATCAACCTGTCGGGTGCGGCACCGCGAGAAGTGTTTGAAGTGCGGCGCCGCACGCTCGGCTACGTGTCGCAGTTTTTGCGTGTGATTCCCCGCGTTTCGACATTGGACATCGTGGCCGAGCCGCTGCGGCGACTTGGCGTGGCGGCCGATATTGCACGCGATCAGGCGGCTCAATGGCTGAGCCGCCTCAATTTGCACGAGCGCCTGTGGCACTTGCCACCGGTCACCTTTTCCGGCGGCGAACAGCAGCGCGTCAATATTGCGCACGGTCTGATTGCCAACCAGCCGGTGTTGTTACTCGATGAACCCACGGCCTCGCTGGACGCAGACAACCGCCGCGTTGTGGTGGAACTGATTCGTGCGGCGTGCGCGCGGGGTGCCGCAGTGGTGGGCATTTTCCATGACGATGAAGTACGCGAGGCGGTGGCGAGTCGCTGCCTTGACGTCGAGCAATACCGCAACCCTGTTTAACCCGGATCCAAGCGTATGACACAACGAATCATCAGGAACGCAAAAATCGTCACTGCCACGGAAGAGTTCACCGGCTGCATGGTGATCGAAGCCGGGGTCATTCTGTCCATTGAGCGCGGCGATACCTCCGTGTCCGGTGCCGAAGACTGGGCCGGCGACTGGCTGCTGCCCGGCCTGGTTGAGCTGCACACCGACAATCTGGAAAAGCATCTGGTGCCGCGTCCCGGCGTGATCTGGAACGCGCATTCAGCCACGGTCATGCACGATGCGCTGTGCGCGGCGGCCGGCATCACGACGGTGCTGGATTCGATTGTTATTGGCGACCTGGAGCAGGGCGGTGCACGCAGTCAGACGCAGCACGTGTCGATACAGGCCCTGCACGAATGCCTCGACGAGGGCCTGCTGCGGGTCGAGCATCTGCTGCACCTGCGCTGCGAGGTCGCCGCCCCGGATATTGTGGAGGTGTTTGAGCAGTACGCCGACGATTCTCTGGTGGAACTGGTCAGCTTGATGGATCACACGCCCGGTCAGCGGCAGTGGCGCGACCTCACAAAATACCGGCGCTATTCCGAGCGCTACGGCCGCTTCGACGACGCAGAATATGAAGCCTTGGTGGTCAACCTCAAATTCTATCAGGAGCGCTACGCGGTGCCCAGCCGGGCTGCCATTGTTGCCGCCAGCCATGCGCGCAGTCTGCCGCTCGCCAGCCACGATGACACCGAAGTGGCGCATGTGCAGCAGGCCAGCCAGGAACGCATCGCCATCTCGGAATTTCCAACCACTCTGGCGGCCGCCAGGGCGGCGCGCGCGGCCGGCATGCGCATTGTCATGGGAGGGCCCAACCTGGTTCAAGGCGGTTCGCATTCGGGCAATGTTTCAGCCTCTGAACTGGCCCGGCTCGACTTGCTCGACATTTTTTCATCGGACTACGTACCCGCCAGCTTGCTTCAGTCGGCCTTTTTGCTGCGCGATACGGTCGGCTGGAGTCTGCCGAAAGCCGTTAACACCGTCACCCGCAACCCGGCCCGCGCGATTGGCCTGACTGACCGGGGTGAACTTGCCCCGGGTCTTCGCGCCGACTTGATTCGGGTCAGGATGAGCGCTGACATGCCCATTGTTCGGGGGGCATGGCACAAGGGCGAGCGGGCGTTTTAACGGTTATGGCCCGTAGGTAGCGGTAGCCTCATGTTAGAGGCTCGCCGCTGCGTCACATGCTTACGGCTTCGCGCATCGTCACAAACTCTTCCGCCATCGTGGGGTGAATGCCAATCGTGCTGTCAAAAATGGCTTTGGTGGCGCCGGCTTTCATCGCCACGGCAAAGCCCTGCACGACTTCGCCGGCGTCCGGCCCCACCATGTGCAGGCCGACCACCCGGTCGGTTGCGTCTTCCACCACCAGCTTCATAAGCGTGCGTTCGGTGCTGCCGCTCAGCGTGTGCTTGAGCGACTTGAAATCGCTGCGATAAACACTGATCTTGCCAAATTTTTCGCTGGCATCGGCTTGCGAAAAACCGACCGTGCCAATATTCGGGTGGGTAAACACCGCCGTTGGAATAAAGTCATAGCTCATGCTGCGCGCTTGTTTTCCTTCAGCCGGGCCGAACAGCTGGTCAACCACCACCATCGCCTCGCCCAGGGCCACCGGCGTGAGTTGCATCCGCGCCGTCACGTCACCGAGCGCATAAATGGACGGCACGGACGTTTGGTACCGGTCATTCACCTGAATTGCGCCAGCCGCGTTTTGCTTGACACCGGCCGCTTCCAGGCCCAGGCCCTCGACCAACGGCACCCGGCCAGTGGCATACAGCACGGCATCGACGGTGATGTGGCTGCCATCGAGTAAGCGCACCTGTAGTTCTGTGCCGCTGCGATCGATGGCAGCGACGTCGGTGTTGAGGTGTAGCGTCACGCCGGTTTTGACCATTTCGCTGGCAATGAAAGCGCGTACGTCATCATCAAAACCGCGCAGCACCTGATGGCCCCGGTAAAGCTGCGTGACTTTCGAGCCCAGGCCGTTGAAGATCGACGCAAATTCGCAGGCGATGTAGCCGCCGCCCACCACCAGCAGGCGCTGCGGAAACGGCGATAGGTCAAACATCTCGTTTGAGCTGATGGCGTGTTCGCAGCCCGGAAACTCAGGAATGCTGGGCTTGCCACCGGTTGCGATCAGAATATTTTTGGCGCTGTAGTGCTGTCCGTCAACTGCCACCGTATGGGCATCGACCAGCGTGGCCCAGCCGGTGATGGTTTGAACGCCTGCGCTTTTAAGCAGTTGTACATAAATGCCGTTCAAACGTGAAATTTCCCGGGCGCGATTGATTTTCAGGGTTTCCCAGTTCAGCTTCGGGGCTTCGCCGACCCAGCCAAAACCGTGGGATTCTTCAAAGCTTTCGGCGAAGTGCGCCGCGTAGCTGTAGAGCTTTTTCGGGATGCAGCCCAGGTTGACGCAGGTGCCGCCCATTTCTGCAACTTCAGCCAGTGCTACGCGGGCACCCCGCTGCGCCGCCATGCGTGCGGCGCGGACGCCGCCGCTGCCGCCGCCGATAACGAAAAGATCAAAATCAAAATCAGAGGTCTGCATGCGCGTTTCTTTCGGGGCTAGGGGTCACGGTGCTTTTTAGATTAACACCACCCGGGTGGGGTAGTCGCCAGGCAGGGTCATTGCGCAACGCCCAGGTGTCGGAAATGACCGATCAGGCACACGCTGTGGGGTCTCGACCGGTCGGTCGCGGCTTGAACGGAGCGTCCACCGATAATCCAGGCATGACCTCTTCTTCCTCCGATTTCAGTACCTTGTCTTTGCCGGCCCATGTGCTGGCCAACCTTCAGCAGCTCGGCTACCTGCGCATGACGCCAATTCAGGCCGCCAGTTTGCCCGTGGCACTGTTGGGCAAAGACCTGATTGCCCAAGCCAAAACCGGCAGTGGGAAAACCGCTGCGTTTGCCCTTGCGCTGCTCGCCAACCTGAATGCCAGGCGTTTCGCGGTGCAGGCCATGGTGCTCTGTCCGACCCGTGAACTGGCGGACCAGGTGACGACTGAAATCCGCCGTCTGGCGCGCGCCGAAGAAAACATCAAGGTCGTTACTTTGTGCGGTGGCGTGGCCTTGCGTGGGCAAATTGCCAGCCTGGAACATGGCGCGCATATTGTGGTGGGCACGCCGGGGCGCATCATGGATCATTTGGAGCGCGGCAACCTTAATCTCGAGGCCATGAACACGCTGGTGCTGGACGAGGCCGACCGCATGCTCGACATGGGTTTTTTCGATGACATTGCCACGGTCGCCAAACAATGCCCGAAAGAACGGCAAACCCTGCTGTTCTCTGCAACTTACCCAGAGGGTATTGCCAAGCTCAGTCAGCAGTTCATGAAGAGCCCCCAAACCATCACGGTGCAGGCGCAGCACGAGAAAAGCAAAATTCACCAGCGCTGGTACGAGGTGCCGGACAGCGACCATGACGAAGCCCGGCTGAATGCGGTCGGTTCGGTGCTCAACCATTACCGGCCCGCCAGTACCCTCGCTTTTTGCAATACCAAGGCGCAGTGCCGCGCCCTGGTGCAGTTGTTGAAAAGCCAGGGCTTCAGCGCGCTGGCGTTGTATGGCGAACTGGAGCAGCGCGAGCGCGACCAGGTGCTGGTGCAGTTTTCCAACCGCAGTTGCTCGGTGCTCGTGGCCACCGATGTGGCGGCGCGCGGGCTGGATATATCGCAGCTGGAAATGGTTATTAATGTCGATGTGACGCCGGATGCCGAGGTGCACATTCACCGCATTGGCCGCACCGGCCGCGTTGATGAAGAGGGCTGGGCGATCAGCTTGGTCACCATGGATGAGATGGGTTCAGTGGGAAAAATCGAACAGCTGCAGAAAGTCGAATCCGAGTGGCATAAGTTGTCCGAACTCACGGCCACCAGCCAGGAACCGCTGCAGCCGCCCATGGCGACGCTGCAAATCGTCGGCGGCCGCAAGGAAAAAATCCGGGCTGGCGATGTCTTGGGGGCGCTGACTGGTGAGGCTGGTTTCACGCGCGAGCAGGTAGGCAAGATCAACGTGAACGAGTTCTCAACCTATGTGGCGGTGGACCGCAGGATTGCTTCCGAGGCGTTGCATAAACTGACGACGGGCAAGGTCAAGGGAAAAAGCGTCAAGGTGCGCCTGCTGGATGGTGAATCCTGATAAAACCTCTGAGTAGGGCGCAGTCAAACCTGCTGGTAGCTTTTGTACAGCGCTCACAAGCAGCGATCTAGACCGTAACCAATGGGGATGGTATGCAACTGGGCGATCCGATGAACGAAAAGACCACCCGCCAGTCGGGCATCGCGTTGGTGATAGGCGCTGGCGGGGGCTTGGGAGCGGCGCTGGTGGAACGACTGGCTCAATCCGGGGATTCGGTCGGCGCCTACCAAGCGGTGCTGTCTCTTGGGCGCAGCACTCATCCGCCGCTCGACTATGGTGATGAGGCCAGCGTTTTGGCGGCCTCGCGCTGGGTTGCGGCGCGGTGCGCCGATTTACAGGGTGAACTGCGCCTCCTCGTGGTGGCCAGCGGGTTTCTGCATGGCGAGACCGGCCAGCCGGAGCGCAGCTGGACCCAGTTGGATGCGGATTATCTGAGCCAGGTATTTCGCATCAACGCCATTGGCCCGGCGCTGGTGATGAAGCATTTTTTGCCTCTATTTCCAAAACACGGGCGTTGCGTTGCGGGTTTTGTTTCTGCGAAGGTCGGCAGCATCGGCGACAACGCCCTTGGCGGCTGGTACGGCTACCGCGCATCCAAGGCCGCCCTGAATCAGCTTGTAAAAACGGCGTCGATCGAGCTCGGCAGGTACAACCGGCAGGCGATTTGTGTCTCGCTGCATCCTGGCACGGTGGACACCGCACTGTCGCGCCCGTTCGCCAAGACCGGTCTTACCGTGCGACCCGCACCCGAGGCGGCGGAAAATCTGTTGGACGTGCTGGCAGCCCTCACGCTGGCGGACACGGGCGCCCTGATCGACTACCAGGGCCATCGACTGCCTTGGTGACATGCAGATCAGTAAAAAGTGACTGATTCTCTTACTGGGAAAGTTTGAGAAGCTACAAAATAAATAGCGCTTGTGCCATGTAGCGGGTCCTCATGGCGGTCCTCTAACGTTACCGGTCCCTGTCAACCCAGCGCTGCGAACGGCTGAGGGTGAAACGTTTCCAGAGGTGCGAAAGAGGGGCGGTGAATGGCCACCACCCTTCAGATCAAGCGCCGGATTCTTTGGCGAGCTTCGCGGCAGCGCGCCGGCGTTCCAGATACGCCTGCAACTCGCCCACCACGCCTTTGCGGAAAGCCAGCACGCAGACCACAAAGATGGCACCGATGATCACCGTGACCCAGGAACCCACTTTGTCGGCCAGTACGTTTTGCAGCGAAATCACGACGCCTGCGCCAAAGACTGGACCAAGAAAGGTGCCCACGCCGCCGAGCAGCGTCATCAAAATGACTTCGCCCGACATGGACCAGTGGACATCCGACAACGAGGCAAATCCCATCACCAGCGTTTTGAGCGAGCCCGCCAATCCGGCCAGCGCCGCCGACAGCACGAAAGCCAGCAGCTTGTAACGGTCTACCTGATAACCCAGCGAAATGGCGCGCGGCTCGTTTTCCCGGATCATTTTCAGCACTTGCCCAAAAGGCGAGTTCACGATGCGCGAGATGAACAGGAAGCACAGCACAAAAATGGCCACCACAAAATAATACAAGGCGGCGTCGGATTCAAGTGAGAACACGCCAAACAGCTTACCGCGCGGGACGCCTTGCAGGCCATCCTCACCGCCCGTAAAGGGCGCTTGCAAGCAGACGAAGAACACCATCTGTGCAATGGCCAGTGTGATCATGGCAAAGTAAATGCCCTGGCGCCGAATGGCGACCAGCCCCACCACCAGACCAATCAGGCCCGCCGCCACCGTACCCGCGAGAATTCCCAACTCCGGCGTCCAGCTCTGCGATTTGATGAACCAGCCAGTAACGTAGGCGGCCGAGCCGAAAAATGCAGCGTGACCGAACGACAGCAAGCCGGTATAGCCCAACAGCAAATTGAAGGCGCAGGCAAACAACGCGAAGCAAAGCAGCTTCATGACAAACACGGGGTACAGCCCGATCACGGGGGCCGCCAGCATCAAAGCCAGCAATGCGATGTACGTGATGCGGGTAATATTTTTGTATTTTGCGACTTGGGTCATGGGTACGGTATTTGCAGCTTCAGTCATGGCTCATGCCTCCTTGCCAAAGAGGCCGTTCGGCTTGACCATCAGTACCAGCACCATGATGACGAAAACCACAATGTTGGACGCTTCAGGATAAAAAACGCGGGTCAGCCCTTCCACCAGTCCCAACGCGAGGCCGGTAACCACGGACCCCAAAATTGAACCCATCCCGCCGATCACGACCACCGCAAACACCACAATGATCAGGTTCGAACCCATTAGCGGGTTGACCTGAATGATCGGTGCGGCCAGTACGCCCGCGAGCCCGGCAAGCGCAGCCCCCGCGCCATAAGTGCACATCACCATCACCGGGACGTTGACGCCGAACGTCTGCACCAACGCTGCATTTTCAGTACCGGCGCGCAGGTAGGCACCCAGTCGGGTCCGTTCGATCAGAAACCATGTGCCCAGGCAGACGACCAGCGACACCAATACCACCCAGGCGCGGTAATTCGGCAGCACCATGAAACCCAGGTTGGTGGCGCCCGACAACAATTCTGGCACTTCATAATTTTGGCCCGATGCGCCAAACAGTTCGCGGAAAATGCCCTCTGTAATCAGCGCAAGGCCAAAGGTCAGCAGCAGTCCGTAAAGTGGATCGAGCTTGTACAGGTGCCGAAGAAACAGCCGTTCAATCAGTACCCCCAGCACGCCAACCGCGAGTGGGGCCAGCACCAGTGCATACCAGTAATTGAGGCCAAACTTGTCGAGCAGGATCCACGCGGCGAAGGCGCCCAGCATGTAGAGCGCCCCGTGTGCAAAGTTCACAATGCCCAGCAGGCCAAAAATGACCGCCAGCCCCAGGCTGAGCAAGGCATAAAACGCGCCATTGACCAGACCCAGCAAGAGCTGACCCATAAAAGCTTGCAGGGGAATACCAAAAATTTCCATGGAGGCCCGTCGGTTCTCGCCTTGAGAATATGAAAAGTGAGAAATCGAAAAAAGTTGGCCGATCACGAGGTGTGACCGGCCAACTGGAAGATCAAGTTACTTCTTGTTGATCAGCGGGCACTTGGACTCGGCAACCGTCGTGAATGCCTGGTCGCCAGGAACTTTAGCCACGGTTTTGTAGTAGTCCCATGGCGTACTCGACTCTTTGGGGCCTTTGACCTGGTAAAGGTACATGTCGTGAATC
The DNA here is from genome assembly GCF_012927485.1 of Polaromonas sp. Taxonomy (GTDB): domain Bacteria; phylum Pseudomonadota; class Gammaproteobacteria; order Burkholderiales; family Burkholderiaceae_C; genus Polaromonas. The sequence goes on from NZ_JABBPC010000035.1 coordinate 75,685, forward strand.
ATGCGACCGTCGGCGCGGATTTGACCCTTGTTGTAAAAGTCGTCGATCTTCATGGTTTTCAATGTGCTCATGACCTTGTCGCCGTCGGTCGTACCGGCGGCCTGAACAGCTTTCAGGTAATTTGTGGCAGCTGAGTAGTCAGCCGCCTGCAGGCTGGAAGGCATCCGTTTGTATTTGTCGAAAAATCGCTTGGCAAATTTGCGGGAGGCATCGTCCTGGTTCCAATACCAGCTGTCGGCGAGTTGCAGGCCTTCGGTATTGGCCAGACCCAAACTGTGCACATCGTTAATGAACACCAGCAAGCCGGCAACCTTCATGGTTTTGGTAATACCGAATTCCTTGGCAGCCTTCATGGAATTGGTGAAATCGCCGCCGGCATTGGCCAGCGCCAGAATCTGTGCCTTGGAAGACTGAGCTTGCAATAGGAAGGCCGAGAAGTCCGAGGCATTGAGCGGATGGCGTACGGCGCCTACCACGGTGCCGCCATTGGCTTTTACGACATTCGCCGCGTCGGTCTCGAGGGAGTGGCCGAATGCGTAGTCAGCCGTCAGGAAATACCAGCTTTTGTAGCCCGCTTTGACCAGTGCCGCACCCGCCACTTTGGACAAGGCCACGGTGTCATAGGCATAGTGAACGGTGTATCGCGTACAGTCTTCGTTGGTCAGCCGGGCTGAGCCGGCGCCGATGGAGATGAAAGGACGCTTTTTCTCGGCGGCTACCTTGGCCATGGCCAGCGACGTGCCGGAGTTGGTCCCGCCAATCAGCATGGCCAGGCCGTCTTTGTCCATCCACTCGCGCGCCTTGGAGCTGGCAATGTCGGGCTTGTTCTGATGGTCAGCGGACAGCACTTCGATCGGGCGGTTAAGCACCTTGCCGCCAAAATCCTGCACTGCCCACTTGACCATTTCAGCGCCAGCAGGACCGTCGATGTCGGCATACAGGCTGGACATGTCGGTGATGATGCCGATCTTGATCGGGCCGGCGTTCTGTGCGGATGCTGCGGCGCTTAGGCCAATGGCCAGTGCGGCGACAAGTGTTTTAAGTTTCATGGATGTCTCCTGGTTAAGGTTATGAGCTCAAAGGGAAAAAACGGGACGGGCAGGCTTGAACACGGCACTAGACGCCCAAATACTCCTGCAGCATGCCCATGTTCTGGGTCAACTCGGCTTGGGCAAACTGCTTGACGATTTGGCCGTGTTCCATGACATAGAAACGGTCGGCCAGCGGCGCGGCAAAGCGGAAATTTTGCTCGACCAGCACGATGGTGTAGCCCTTGGCCTTCAGGGCCAAAATCATTTCAGCCAGCTTCTGCACGATGACGGGGGCGAGTCCTTCAGAAATTTCATCGAGCAACAGGAGCCGTGCGCCCGTGCGCAAAATGCGCGCCACTGCCAGCATCTGCTGCTCGCCGCCTGACAGGCGGGTGCCGGGACTGTTGGCGCGTTCCTTCAGGTTAGGGAACATGGCGTAAATCTCGGCAATGCTCATGCCCCCGGTGGCGATGGTCGGGGGCAGCATCAGGTTTTCTTCGGCCGACAGGCTGGCAAAAATGCCGCGCTCTTCAGGGCAGTAGCCGACGCCTAGCCGGGCTACTTTGTGCGGCGCCAGCTTGATAACCTCTTCTCCATTGATCCGGATCGAGCCCTTGCGGGCGCCGGTCATGCCGACGATCGCGCGCAGCGTGGTGGTGCGACCGGCCCCGTTGCGGCCAAGCAGTGTTACCACTTCACCTTCATGCACCGAGAGGTTCACGCCATGCAGGATGTGCGACTCTCCGTACCAGGCGTGCAGGTTTTCAATGTGGAGCAGTTCTTTAGTCATGCGAAGCGCTCGTGGGGGGATTTTTTCGACGGTCGGCTCGTCAGGCGTTGAACTACCTTGGACCGCCGCGTAGCCCACGAAGTGAAAAGCGTGGGAGCCATAGTTAATGAGCGCCCTGTAGTTCGGTGTTGGCGGTGCCCATGTAGGCTTCAATCACCTGCGGGTTTTTAGAGACCTCGGCGTAAGGGCCGTCGGCAATGATGGCGCCCCGTTGCAGTACCGTGATGCGATGGGCAATCGACGACACCACGTTCATGTTGTGTTCGACCATCAGAATCGTCCGCCCTGCCGACACCTTTTTGATCAGCTGGGTCACGCGGGCCACGTCTTCGTGGCCCATGCCCTGGGTGGGCTCGTCCAGCAGCATCAGTTCTGGCTCAAGGGCCAGCGTGGTGGCCAGCTCCAGGGCGCGTTTGCGGCCGTAAGGCAGGTTCACGGTCAACACGTCGGCAAAGTCGCTCAGGTCGACTTCTGCAAGCAGCGCACGTGCACGGTCATGCAGGTGAAACAGCGTGTCTTCGGCTTTCCAGAAATGGAATGAAGTACCCAAGTTGCGCTGCAGCGCCGCGCGGACATTCTCAAGCACCGTCATATGCGGGAAAACGGCCGAGATCTGGAAAGACCGAACGATGCCGCGCCGCGCGGTCTGGGCCGGCTTCTCGAAGGTGATGTCGTTGCCATTGAAGACAATGCTGCCTCTGGTAGGCGGCAGGAACTTGGTGAGCAAATTAAAAAAAGTGGTTTTCCCGGCTCCGTTCGGTCCGATCAGCGCGTGAATGTGCCCGCGCTGGACTTTCAGGTCTACGTTGTTGACAGCCACGAATCCCTTGAATTCCTTGGTCAGCCCTTGCGTTTGAAGAATGAACTCAACAGACAAATTGCTCTCCGGCGGGGTGGGGTTGAACTCACGGGAAGCTGCCTGCAGACGCAGCGCCAAATGGAGTATAAGTCCCGTGAATCACAGTAGGCGATCCTACCTATCCGAAGGCTGCGGTGCTACTCGGTTAGACCCTTAGGTAGTTTTGCGTGATGGGCAACCCTTAGCCCTTACCGCACTGCTTAGCCCCTGGGGCAAAAGTCTGGGCGCGATGACCTCGATGCGAGCAGCTTTACTTTTTCGGGCGACGAAACGTGGGTCAGCCGCACCGCCTCAAAGGTAAAACCAAGTGAAATATTCGGGGTCCGCTGGCCGGCCGCACAACCCTATTAAACCTGTAGCGTTGTGAGCGCCTGCGCCTGACCTTCGTTGGGCTGCCCGCAATGCGAGATTACGGTTCCCGATTGCGTCGGGGCTCGCCTTCCGGTGGGTTGGCCGGTGCGCTGGAGGGATCTGCTCTCCGTTTGTTTTGCCGCTCCTGCTGCGGTTTCTGTTGTTCCGGCGGCGGCTCATGGGCTTGCCGCTGCTGATCTTGCCGAGCCCGTTGCAACTGCTGTTGTTGCTGTTGTTGCTGCTGGTCTTTCATCTGCTTTTGGGCTTGCTCTTGTTGCTTTTGCGCCTGTTCACGCACTGCGCGCTGCCCCTGCAAGTCTTCGGTTTGGCGGCGTTGCTGGTCTTGTTGACGGATGAGTTCCGTTTGTTGACGCTGCTGGTCACGCTGAAGCTGCTGTTGCGCGCGTAAAGCTGAATTACGCTCTGCGGTGGCTTTCGCATCCGGGTTCAGTGGCGGGGCGGTGCCGTTCTTCTGAGCTTGCTCAAGTACCGCGCGCTGCCTCGAGGCCGCTTCATTTTGCCGACGCTGTTGATCACTCCGAGCGCGTTGGTCTGCGTCCATTGCGCTGTGGTCCGGTGTCAGCGCCGGGACCGGGCGCAAAGAAGGTGGCGCAGCCGGCGTCTGCTTCGTCGCAGGCAGCGGCGCGCCCGCAACGCCAGCGGTCACGGGTACTGCTAGCGTTGGCGCGGAAATGCGGGTATTGCGGTCGGTGCTCTCGGGGCGCGCGGCCTCCCGGCGGCTATTCGAACCGGTATCGCGGCGCTCGTCGCGGCTGCTGACGACCGGACGCGCCACCACGGCGGCGGGTGGCAACGAACCGGCCGCAACAGGCCTTGGCCGGTCACGGCCCTCAGCGCGATCGGGGCGCTGTGGAATCGCGTTACGTTCCACCACTTGGGCCCGGTTCAAATCCTGGGCGCTCAATGGGTGGAAGTCGCCGTGTACCGGCCGACCTTGGACAAAGTCGTTTGAACTCACCGCGGTGACCGCCCCGGGTTGACGCTGATAGCGGTAGATATTGGTCACGTTGACCGTGTTGTTGACCACAATGTTCTGATTGACCTGGGTGACATAGTGGGGGCTTACTCGGTAGGCGGGCCTAAAGGCCTCACCCGGTGCGAGTGGGAACCAGCCGACGCTGGGTTGTGGCGCGCCGCCGGAGCCGATTGAAACGCTCCAACTGACGCCGCCGCTATTGCCCCCAACGAAAGCGACCAGCGCCGGCGCATACACCGGACGCTGCGCCAGCTGCCCCGGTACCCAGGCCCAGCGCGGGCCTATTTGCGCCCAGCGCCCATAGTGAAACGGTGCAAAACCCCAGGGCGCGTCGTCCACCCAAGTCCAGCCCCACGGGGAGATCCAGCTCCAGTGGCCCACACGGTAGGGTGCCCAGTTCACCGGAACAGCGCGTGGCAACCAGACCGCGCCGTAGCCTGGATCCTGGCTCCAGTCGCCATAGCTGTCCAGCTGCTGGTAACCGAGGATCTCGCGCGGCACATAACGCGCCGATATCGAGTGGTCTTCGCGCCGGTCGCGGTCGGCCGCCCAGCCATCAAAACTGTCTTGCCATGCGGCGCCCGGTCCGGCGGGTATCAGTTGCGTGCCGGTGAAATTGATTTGCTGCGCGCTGCCCAAATTGACCGCCTCGCCGGCAGCGCCGTAAATGACACCGCTCCCAGATAGCGCCACGACCCGCGTGGTGTTGCTGGCAGGGTTGACGTCCAGGCGGTAGTCGCCAGGCTGTGAAATAACGAAAGCCAGATTGGGCGTGTCAACCTCCAGACGCTGCCCCTCGAACAGGGTGCGAACGCGCAACTGAAGGGTTCCTTGCGCCAATCGGAGCTGGGCCAGATTGTCGTCCAGCGCTAAAAAATCCAGGCTGGTCTGCTCGCTCATGCGCACCGCCGCTGAACCAATATGCAACTCCGACCGCGCGCGGGAACCGGTCCACAACCTGTCCCCGCTGGTCAGAGGCCAATTTAGCGCGGCGGGCGTCCATGCGTTGCGGTCTGCGTATCCAGTGCTGTCTCCCCGCGCAAAGCTCACCGGGCCTTCCGTGAGGTTGAGGCGAGCGACGCGACCTGGTGGGTCCAGCGGAGCGGGCTCCTGGGCCCAAACTGCGGACTGCAAAGAGGCCAGCAAGAGAAACAGCAGCGGGACGACCCGCTGCAACCTGAGACTCGGCAAAACCCGGAAAGACCGGACGCGGGGGCTGAATAAATCGACGCGGGGTGTTGTCATGTTGCACGCTCTCTTTCTGTCGTTCGGGGCCTGAACTGCGCACGTAGCGGGACCGGTCCCTGATGTGGGAAGTCTGACCCTGTTTAGATCAACGCGCCAGTCGGTGAGCGGCTTGCTAAGCTCAGGTAAAGATTGCAGCGTTCGGTTAATGTCGCCTCAGCCACTCGTCGTTGACTGTGCGACGATGGCATCCATGCAAGATTTTTGGCTTTCCAGTGGCTTTGGCCTCCTTCAGCGCAACGACCGCGGCTGGTTGCAACCGACTGACGACTACTTACGGCTTTTTTTGTCACGGCCTGAATTAGCGCTGGTACCCGAATCCTGCAAGGCCGAGCGGACCCTTCGTTCCAGACTGATGGATTCCCCTTCACGGCGGGTTGAAGCCGACGAATTGCAGGCAGTGCAGGATGTTGATGCGCGTGAAAGCTACACGCTCTTTCTGCGTTTTCGGGACGGTCTTCTAGCCACCGGGACGCTGGAGGCGTATTACCTGAGTTTGTTTCCTCGCGACGGGTCGGGTCGCGTCAACATTCCGCCGCTGTTCATCGATTTGCTGGTCCAAGCCATCACGCACAACCTGCTGGAGGACTCCACGGACGCTTACGAAGTGCGCGCCAGCGAGATGCTGTTCAGAAGCCAGCGCATCAGCACGGAAGGCGGACAAGTGCTCAGCGGCGATCGTGAGGTGATGGATTTGCTCCAGCAGACCAGCGGCCTCGGCGACTTTGGACGCTTTCTGGCTGAAGCCAAAGCGCCCCTACCGACCGTCAATCTGCAGGTCCTGAATGATGACAATGCCCCGAACTATTGGCAACAGGCCAGCCGCCAGACGTTTTTGCTCGACCTGACCCACGAAGTCACCCAGGACCTGAGCCACGGCCTGGTCTTCACGATGACGCGAGCTCGATCGGGGCTCAAGGCGCTGGCAGGCGTGCTTCAAAAGTGGGTACAACATTTCCTCGGTGTCGCCGTCACCATCAAGCCTTTACAAAAAGTGGCGGACGACGCGTGGCGCTGGCATGTGGGGCTGGATGTGGAAGCGACGGCACTGTTGAACGATCTGTATCAAGGCGATGATGTTGAGCCGGCGCGAATGCAGCGCCTGATTAGCCTGTTTCGCCTGGATTTTGTCGACCCTCAGGAGATGCGCCCGGACGTCGCGGGCAAGCCGGTTTATTTGGGGCTCATGGTGAGTGCTGACGGCGTGGTCAGGCTGAAGCCGCAGAATTTGTTGGTCAACTTACCGCTGCCCAAGACGCTGTAGCGCCCGAATAATTAATTGCCGGGCACCGGGCAAAGTAATTCCTGTGGTGTGGCTTAAAATCCGGGGTTAAGCCATATTTATCAGGAGTCTTTCATGCCGAAAAAAATCAGAGTCGAAGCCGACATCTGCGCCCCCAAGCCCGTGCCCCCCAAAGGCTACACCGTCACTTCTGGCCGTGGCCAAAAGATCAGCCTTGAGCGCGGTTCTTCAACCCGCAGTAAGAAGAATCCTGGCAAGCGTCCGACAAAAGGCGGCTGAAAAAGCCTGCATCTGTCAGGCCAGCTCGAACCGCTATGGTTCTGCCGGACCAGATAACCCGAGCAGCCGGAGCCGATGGGCACAGTGGTTCGGGTTTTTTTCTGGGCCATCCGCAGGCTGACCCTCTCGAGTCATTGGCGGAAAACTCTTGCAGCGGATCCAATAGCTACGTCCGCCAGTGCTGTATCAGTCTTCGCCCGGTACCCGGAACGATCCCGCCCCCGCCGAGCGAATGAAAACCTTATTTCATCGACGCCACATAGGCGACGACCGCAGCAATATCCGGGTCGGTCATCAGTCGGGTGTTGGCGGCCATCAGGGGATCGGTCCGCAGAGTGGAACCGTCACGGTAGCGCTTCAGCGTCAAAGCCAGATAATCCGGTTGTTGTCCGGCGATCCGTGCAATTTTTTCATTGCCGCGACCTTGTTCACCATGGCAGCGAAAGCAGATAGTGCTGTAGTACTCCTTGCCCTTGCTGATCAGGGCGGCATTCGCCGCGGGCCTCTGGATGACTTGCTGGTTTGAATAAAAAACGACGATGCCGATTTTCTCGTCGGGGCTGAGCGCCTTGATCATCCCCTGCATAAATTCGTTGCGCCGCCGCCCATCGCTGAACTGCCGCAACTGCTCCAGCAAATAAGCGGTGTTCTGCCCGGCTAGGTTGGGAATGCCGAGTGAAACGCTGTTACCGCCACCGCCGTGACAGTTGGCACAAAAAGCGGCGACCTTGCTTCCGATTTTGTACGTTGCCTCGAACTGGCGCGGATTGGCTTCCACCTCTTTGAGGCGCGCGTTCAGGTCCGTGTCGGCCGTTGCGCGAACCATTGCGGGTTGGCCGATAGTCGGAAAAGAGACGAACATTGAAACCAGCAAGGTGGTCAGTGCCACTGAAATCCGCATCGCCATGGTCTACTACCCTTTTACTTAAAGGGGTATTTTAGGTCATGGAGGGTAGTCTGTTCACATGTTTCGGCGGTACTGGCCACCTACTTCAAAGAGGGCGTTGGTAATCTGCCCCAGCGAGCACACCCGCACGGCGTCCATCAGCACCTCAAAGACATTCTGGTTGTCTATCACTGCCTGCTGTAACCGTTTGAGTTGCACCGGTGCCTCGTTTGCGTGCAGGGCGTGAAAGCTTTGTAGCCGGTTCAACTGGCTTTGTTTTTCTTCGTCAGTGGAGCGCGCCAGCTCCAGCTTGTCCTGCACCGCGTCGCCATGCGGATTGCGAAAGGTGTTGACGCCGATGATGGGCAGTTCACCGGTGTGCTTGAGCATTTCGTAGTGCATGGATTCGTCTTGAATCCTTCCGCGCTGATAGCCCGTTTCCATCGCGCCCAGCACGCCACCGCGGTCGGCGATGGCTGCAAATTCCGCCAGCACGGCTTCTTCGACCAGTTCGGTCAGCTCTTCGATGATGAAGGCCCCTTGTGAGGGGTTTTCGTTTTTGGCCAAACCCCATTCGCGGTTGATGATGAGTTGAATGGCCATGGCACGGCGGACCGAATCTTCAGTCGGTGTGGTGATGGCTTCGTCAAAAGCGTTGGTGTGCAAACTGTTGCAGTTGTCGTAAATGGCGATCAGTGCCTGCAGCGTGGTACGGATGTCGTTGAACTGGATTTCCTGCGCGTGCAGGCTGCGACCCGAGGTCTGAATATGGTATTTCAACTTCTGGCTGCGCTCGTTCGCCCCGTATTTTTCTTTCATGGCCACAGCCCAGATGCGACGCGCAACGCGTCCCATGACGGTGTATTCGGGGTCCATGCCGTTGCTGAAGAAGAACGACAGGTTGGGTGCGAAGTCGTCTATGTGCATGCCCCGCGCCAGGTAGGCCTCGACAAACGTAAAGCCGTTGGAAAGCGTGAAGGCAAGTTGCGAAATCGGGTTGGCACCTGCTTCGGCGATGTGATAGCCGCTGATGGAGACACTGTAAAAATTACGGACGCGGTGGTGCACAAAATACTGTGCGATGTCGCCCATGACTTTCAGGCTGAACTCGGTTGAAAAGATGCAGGTGTTCTGCCCCTGGTCTTCTTTCAGGATGTCTGCCTGCACGGTGCCGCGCACATTTTCCAACACCCACTCGCGGATTTTTTCGGCTTCTGTGTCGGTCGGCTCGCGGCCATTGTCGGTGTTGAACTTTTCCAGGTTCTGATCGATGGCCGTGTTCATGAACATCGCCAGAATGCTGGGAGCCGGGCCGTTGATGGTCATGGACACCGAGGTGCTCGGATTGCACAGATCAAAGCCGCTGTACAGCACCTTCATGTCGTCCAGGGTGGCAATGGAAACGCCCGAGTTGCCTACCTTGCCGTAAATATCAGGACGGACGTGCGGGTCGTTGCCGTAAAGCGTGACGGAATCAAACGCCGTAGAAAGTCGCTTGGCGGCCATTCCTTCGCTCAGCAATTTGAAGCGCGTGTTGGTGCGAAAAGGATCGCCTTCACCCGCAAACATTCGAGTGGGGTCTTCGCCTTCGCGCTTGAAGGCGAAGGTGCCAGCGGTATAGGGGTAGCTACCCGGCACGTTGTCCAAAATCAGCCACTTGAGAATTTCGCCGTGGTCTTCGTATTTTGGCAGGCAGACTTTTCGAATGGTGGTGCCCGAGAGCGATTGGGTCGTCAGCGCCGTGCGAATTTCCTTGTCGCGGATTTTTACGACATATTCGTCGCCTGCGTAGGCCTTCTGCATCTCGGGCCACTGGGCCAGTAATTTTTTAGCCGCCGGATCCTGGACTTGTTCGCGTTGGACAGCGAGGTCGATCGCGGCTTCAGCAGCCCGAGCCTTGCCGGGCTTGCCCACGGTCAGCATGGCGGCAGCGGCCCGCAATTGCTGAATTTCGCGGGCCAGCGTGGCTTGCTCACGACCGCGCTTTTTGTAAGTGCGCACCGTGTCGGTAATTTCGGCCAGATAGCGCGTGCGAGCGGCGGGCACCACTGGCGTCTGATTGGTACTGTGGCGCACTTCGACCAGCGGCAGTGTGCCGTCCTCCAGTACTAGTCCCAAGCTGGCCAAGCGCGGTTTCAGCGCCTGGTAAAGCGCCGTGACGCCGTCATCATTAAATCGGGCGGCCATGGTGCCAAACACCGGCATCTGGTCGGTCGGGACCGTCCAGGCTTCCTTGTTGCGCTGCACTTGTTTGGCGACGTCACGCAGGGCATCGAGTGATCCCTTACGGTCAAATTTGTTAATCGCAATGAACTCCGCAAAGTCCAGCATGTCGATTTTCTCGAGCTGACTGGCAGCGCCGAATTCCGGCGTCATCACGTACATGGGGACGTCCACATGCGGCACGATGGCTGCATCGCCCTGGCCGATGCCAGAGGTCTCGACCACGATCAGGTCAAATCCGGCCGCCTTGCAGGCTGCAATCACGTCGGGTAGCGCCGGACTGATTTCCGAGCCGAAGTCGCGGGTCGCCAGGGACCGCATGAAAACGCGTGGTCCCTGGCTCCACGGGTTGATGGCATTCATGCGGATGCGGTCGCCCAACAGGGCGCCGCCGCTCTTGCGCCTTGAGGGGTCAATGCTGATGATGGCGATGCGCAGGCGGTCGCTCTGGTCCAGACGCAGGCGCCGGATCAACTCGTCGGTGAGGGACGACTTGCCTGCACCGCCAGTGCCCGTGATGCCCAGCACCGGTATTTTTTTAGTGGCAGCCAGTGCACGTACCGCTTGCACGACGGTTTCGTTAACCTTCTCATTCTCGATTGCGGTAATGAGCTGGGCAAGCGCCCGCCAGTTCATTTCGCCATGGCCTTCGATCGCCTTGACGTCTTGCGGTGCGCGGGCTGTCAAGTCCGTGTCGCAACGCATCACCATCTCGCCAATCATCCCCGCCAGCCCCATTTTCTGACCGTCTTCGGGACTGTAGATGCGCGTCACACCGTAGGCATGCAGCTCGCGGATTTCCGGCGGCACGATGACGCCCCCGCCACCGCCAAATATCTGAATGTGTTCGCCGCCACGGCTTTTCAGCAAATCCACCATGTACTTGAAATACTCGACATGCCCGCCCTGATAAGAACTGATGGCGATACCTTGAGCGTCTTCCTGCAAGGCGGCCGTGACGACTTCGTCCACGCTTCGGTTGTGGCCTAGGTGAATGACTTCCGCACCCATGCTTTGCAAAATGCGCCGCATGATGTTGATGGCAGCATCGTGACCGTCAAACAAACTGGCGGCCGTGATGAAGCGAACTTTGTTCGTGGGGCGGTAATTGGCGAGCGATTTGTATTCTGCGGACAGGTCGGTCATGGTATTCCTCGGCTGTGTCAATAGACCCTCTGGTCAGGGCCTGGATGTGATAGCAACCCTGGATGATATTACGTTTACGTAAACGTCAATTGTCAATTCAAGGTCCGAAAAAACAAAAGCTCGTACAGGTTAAAACAGCTTTGCTTTTTTTAAACAGGAATGTCGGGTTAACCCGTATGATTTTTCACCCTGACCCGTAATGCCGCCCTGTGTGAAATATTTTTGATGGCTAGTTGAAAAAAATCACCGCTTTTTTGGGCCAATTGCTGTTCGTCTGAGGAAAGTACTAAGAAGATCTCCCCGCAAGTCGGATAAATTAGGTATCCGCGCCGCGGCTGCCATAGCCGTCGTGGCGTTGTCCTGTTGATTAACATGTATGCAAATTTATATACCAAGATGGAGACACCATGAATATTCGTTTTGTAAAACTGGCCGTTGCGTCAGCTGTTTTCAGTATTGCCGGCCTGGCCGCTGCGGCTGACCCGATCAAGATCGGCGTGGCGGGTCCCTTCACCGGCGGCTCCTCCTCCATGGGCGTCAGCATGCGTGACGGCGTCAGGCTTGCAGTCGAGGAAATCAACAAGTCGGGCGGCGTGCTGGGCCGCAAGCTGCAAGTCGTTGAACGCGACGACGAGGCCAAAAACGAACGTGGTGTGCAGATTGCCCAAGAGTTGATCAACAAGGAAAAAGTCACTGCCGCCGTGGGCTACATCAATACGGGCGTGGCACTGGCTTCCCAACGATTTTTCGAAGAAGCCAAGATTCCAGTGATGAATAACGTGGCAACGGGCAGCATCATTACGCAGCAGTTCAAGGATCAGCCCGAGAACTACATCTTTCGGAACGCCGCACACGACAGCATTCAGGCGCCCATGATCGTGGAAGAAGCCGTGACTCGCCGCGGCTTCAAGAAGGTCGCCATTTTGGCCGACTCCACCAACTACGGACAGCTGGGTCGGGAAGACCTCGAAAAAGCGCTCGCCGCCAAAGGCCTGAAAGCCGTCGCGGTCGAGAAGTTCAACATCAAGGATGTAGACATGACCGCCCAGTTGCTGAAAGCCAAATCAGCCGGTGCCGACGTCATCTTGACTTATGCCATCGGTCCCGAACTGGCGCAGATTGCCAATGGCATGACCAAGCTGGGCTGGAAGGTGCCTATGGTTGGCAGCTGGACGCTCTCCATGGCGAACTTTATTGACAATGCCGGACCTGGTGGTGAAGGCGCCCGCATGCCGCAGACCTTTATTCAGCAGCCGGACACACCCAAACGCAAGGCTTTCATTGATGCCTACCTGAAAACCTTCAAGCCCAAGAACAATCGCATTGATTCACCGGTGTCGGCGGCGCAGGGCTATGACTCCATCTATTTATTGGCGGCCGCCATCAAGCAGGCCAACAGCACGGATGGACCGAAAATCCGCGAAGCCCTGGAAAACCTGAATGCCAAGGTGGAAGGTGTTGTGACGACTTATGAAAAGCCCTTCACCAAGGCCGACCACGAGGCCATCACCGCCAACATTCCGGTATTTGGTGAAGTCCGGCAAGGCCGGGTGGTCTACGCCTATGCGGACGATATGAAAAAAGGCGGCGATTTGCGCATCAAGGACGCCAAGGCCAAGGTTGCGGCACCGGCGGTCAAGAAGTAATCGGGCGAGTATATTTAAGAAGCGTGTTTTGAGAAACAAGCACCGCGCCGGCCAGACCGGCTGCCGCGGTGCTTTTTTTATGTGCTGAGCCTCCGGGCCATTTCTTGGAAATGTATGTATGGAAATCCTGCTTCAACTTGTCTACAGCGGCGTTGCACTGGGGATGATCTACGCGGTCATCGCATTCGGTTACCAGCTGACCTTTCAGACATCAGATACCCTTAATTTCGGCCAGGGCGACGCCCTCATGCTGGGCGCCATGGTCGGTTTGACCTTGGTCAATCTCGGCGTAAATTACTGGTTGATGATTCCGCTGGTGATTGTGTTTGGGTTGTTGCAGGGGGGATTGGTCGAGCGTATCGGCGTGCGCCCCGCCATCAAAATCAAAAGCGAGTTCGGCTGGATCATGTCGACCATCGCGCTGGGCATTATTTTCAAGAACGTGGCGGAGAACATCTGGGGACGGGATGATCTCAAGTTCCCTTCGCCGCTTTCCGAATCTCCCATCAAAGTCTTCGGTGCCAACGTACTCCCCATGGAGATCCTCGTGGTGGTGGGTGCCGTGCTGATGATGTTGGCCGTAGAATTTTTTAACCGCAAGACGATTTACGGAAAGGCGGTCGTGGCCACCTTTAATGACCGCGATGCCGCCAAACTGATGGGCATCAACACCGGCCTGGTCATCACGTTTTCCTACGCGCTTTCTTCCGCCACCGCTGCATTTGCGGGCGTGCTTATCGCGCCGTTAACCCTGACGGGTGCCACCATGGGCGCAGTCCTGGGGCTCAAGGCCTTTGCGGTCGCCATTATTGGCGGCCTGACCAGTGGCATGGGCATTATTGTGGGCGGCATTATTCTGGGCGTCGCTGAAACCACCACCGGTTTCTACATTTCGACTGGCTACAAGGACGTCCCCGGACTGGTCCTGCTGCTCCTGGTGCTGGCCTTCAAACCCGCTGGCCTGTTTGGCAAATCCGCGATCAAGAAAGTCTGAAGATGAACCGCAAGTCTCTTTTTGCAGCGGTGATCGGCCTCGCCTTGCTGGCCGCTGTGCCCTTGTTTACCGGCAATCCCTATTACATCCACATGGTCGGCACCATCATGATCTACGCGATCCTGCTGTTCGGTCTGGACATCGTGGTCGGCTATACCGGTCAGGTATCGCTTGGCCACGCTGGCCTGTTTGGTGTCGGGTCGTATACGGCCGGCGTGCTGTTCATGAAGCTGGGAGCGCCGCTGTGGGCAATCGTCCCTGCCAGCATCGCCGTGACTGCACTCTTTGGCGCCGTGTTGGCCTTGCCCGCACTGCGCGTCACCGGTCCTTATCTGGCGATGGTCACACTGGCGTTTGGCACCATCATCCAGATCCTGATTAACGAGATGACCTTTCTAACCGAAGGTCCGATGGGCATCAAGATTCCCAAGCCTTCCATCGCCGGGCACCAGCTGAATGAAAATGGGTTTTACTGGCTGGTATTTGGGCTGATGGTGATTTCGCTGGTGGTGGTGCACCGCATTCTACGGTCGCAAATCGGTCGGGCGTTCGAAGCCTTGCGGGGTAGTCCGGTGGCCTCGGACTGCATGGGCGTATCGGTCTACCGCTACAAGGTTTACGCATTTGTGATCAGCGCAGGTTTCGCCGGACTGGCGGGCTGCCTTTATGCGTATTCGGAGCAGTACATCTCGCCCAATACCTACAACTTCGAGTTGACGGTACTGTTTTTGCTCGCCGTCATCATGGGTGGCCGCAAGACGCGCTCCGGTGCTTTGCTGGGGGCGGCCATCATCGTGATTTTACCCAAGCTGTTGGACGACCTGGAGTTGTTTCGCATCGTGGCGACGGTGCTGGCCACGCTAATTACCGTGGGTGCGTTGGTCGGTATTGTCAAAAAATTGACCACGCCAAAAGCGATGGCGATTCCGGTGGTGGGCACGATCGCTCTGGCGGGATTTGCGTTCTGGCTGGAGTCCATTACCGACTGGCGACTGAGTATTTTTGGTCTGATGATTCTTTTCGTCGTGTATTACCTGCAGGACGGAATTGTTGGATTTGTCAAAAACCTGTTGCATATACGCAAGCCGGTGTTCTTGAATGCGGCTGTCACCGCGAGCGTCCCTTCCGGGCAAGACTCGGTCATGGTCGCGGCCAGCGCGGGTGACCGCGAAGCAGGCAGCGATCTGTTGATTGCACAGGGCATACTGATGCAGTTCGGTGGCCTCAAAGCGATTAATCAGGTCGACCTGCGCGTCAAGCGTGGCACCATTCACGGCCTGATCGGTCCCAATGGATCTGGCAAAAGCACCATGATGAATGTGCTGACGGGCATTTATGTACCGACCGCCGGTGATATTAATTTTGCAGGCCGGCCTGTGGTGGGTCGCACCTCCTCGGACATTGCGTTGTCAGGCATTGCCCGAACCTTCCAGAATGTGCAGTTGTTCGGTGAAATGACCGCACTGCAAAATATTCAGGTGGGTTTGCACCACACGTTCAATAGCAACATCCTCGACGTGTCGCTGCACACGCCGCGTTACAAGCGCGAAGAAAAAGCAGCGACCGCGCGCGGCCTCGGCCTGCTTAGCTTTGTGGGCCTGGGTGATCTGGCTACCGAAGAGGCGCGTAATCTGCCTTACGGTAAACAGCGTCTGCTGGAAATCGCACGCGCACTGGCGCTTGATCCGCAGTTGCTGCTGCTGGACGAGCCCGCTGCCGGACTAACCGCACCCGACATCAAAGAGTTGGTCGCCATCATCCGCAAGATCCGCGACCATGGCATCACCGTGATCCTGATCGAACACCACATGGATGTGGTGATGAGCATGTGCGATACGGTGTCGGTGCTGGACTTTGGGCAGAAGATCGCCGAGGGCAAACCAGCCGACGTGCAGGCCAACCCGAAAGTGATCGAGGCTTACCTCGGTGGCTCGGCCGCCTAAGCAAAAAGGGAATTCACCATGTTGAGTATCAAAAACCTAGAAGCGGGTTACGGCAAGGTTCAAGTCCTGCACGGCATCTCGTTGGACGTGCCAAAAGGCAAAGTAGTCACGCTGATTGGCTCCAACGGCGCCGGCAAAACCACCACCATGCGCGCTATTTCTGGAATGATCAAGCCCACCGCAGGCGAAATCAGTCTGCACGGCAAGCGTGTGGATGGCCTGGAGTCTTACACCATCGCCAAGCAGGGCCTGGCCCACTCGCCCGAGGGTCGCCGCGTGTTTGCCACCATGACGGTGACCGACAACCTGCTTTTGGGCGCGTTTCCGCGCTTGACCGGTAGCCGCCCCAAAGGGGATGTGCCGGGCGACCTGGAGCGAGCCATGGACCTGTTTCCCCGACTGAAGGAGCGTCGCCTGCAGTTGGCGGGAACCCTTTCCGGGGGCGAGCAACAAATGCTCGCCATGGCGCGTGCCGTGATGTTGAATCCCGAAATAGTCCTGCTGGACGAGCCCTCCATGGGTTTGGCCCCCATCTTGGTGGAGGAGGTTTTTCGCATCATTGGCGACCTGAAGGCGCGGGGCGTCACCATGCTGCTGGTCGAACAGTTTGCCGCTGCAGCCTTAAAGGTGGCCGATTACGGCTACGTGCTGGAAAACGGACGCATCTCGGTGCACGGCGAAGCCGCTAGCCTTCGCGACGATCCGGCTGTCAAAGCGGCTTACCTGGGCGGCGGGCACTGAGGCTTGCCGGTCGCGGTGGGCGGCTCGTCAGGTGATCTTGATGTCCTTTAGCGCGGGGTCGCCAGGCGGGTAACGCAAATCGAGCTGCTGCAGCGTGCTGCGTACGATCGTGGCAATCATTAAATCTCGGTGGTTCTTGGAGTTTGCGGGTACTACAGTCCAAGGCGCCCAGGAGGTGCTGGTGGCGTTGAGCAGACCTTCATAGGCTTTCTGATACTGCTTCCACTGTTTGCGCGCTTCCAGATCGCCCATGTTGAATTTCCAGTGTTTGGCAGGGTCGTCCAGCCTGGCTTGCAGCCGTTCGCGCTGCTCATCCAGGCTGATGTGCAGCATGAACTTGAGGACCACCGTCCCGGTATCGCTAAGCAGGCGTTCAAAGTCGTTGATGTGCTGATAGCGCTGAACCGTTTGCTCCGGAGTGATCTGGCCATTGACCGACGGCACCAGTACGTCTTCGTAATGGCTGCGGTTGAAGATCATCATTTCGCCCAGACCGGGCATCATCTGGTGAATGCGCCACAGATAATCGTGTGCACGCTCCTCGTCGCTCGGGGCTTTCCAGCCCACGGTGCGCACGCCCAGAGGACTGATGCGGCTAAATACGCCGCGTAGTGTGCCATCCTTGCCAGACGTGTCAGTGCCCTGCAAGATCACCAGCAGTTTGTGGCGCTTGTCGGCATAAAACAAGTTCTGCAGCGCATCGAGTTCCATCGCCAGTGTTTCGACCGCTGCCTTGTCATCTTGCTTGTTGCCAGTCGAAAAAGGCTTGGCGGAGGGATCGAAGTCTGCCAGTGTGCAACCGGTGCGGGTCTTTTTGCTTTTGTCCCCATTGGGGCTTGCATCGGTTTGGGGGGGTTGCCATCGGGCCATGAGGCCAGCCAGCGATTTGAGTTCGGCCTTGGTAGGGCGGGTGTCTGGCAAAGCAGGGCGCGCGATATGGGGTGAGGACATCTGGGGTTCCAGTATTTCTTTTGGGGATCTGCCCGATTTTTACACGCCGTTCGGCGCTGGCGTAGCGTTAATAAACCGATATTTTCCGGCTATGCCGGCGAGGTAATCCAAAAGAATACACTCGATTTCAGGCTTTACCCCCACGCGCCGTTGACCCCGTATAGCTGGGCGCGATTGGGTAATTCAACTTGAAACCCGACAGGTCCTGAGCATGAAAATTGTTTCTTTATCCAATGCGTCCCCTTCACGTCAGATACAGCCCGCGTCAGGCTACGCCGGCGACGTATCGCCGTTATTGGCCTTCGACTGGGTGCAGTCAGGCGAGGCGGTGTTGGTGGATGTGCGTACCGACGCCGAACGCGAATGGGTCGGGCAGGTGCCGGGCGCCGTGCCACTGGCCTGGAAACAATGGCCTGGCATGGCGATAAACCCCGGGTTTGATGTGGGCCTTAAGGCCGCAGTGCCTTCAGGCAAAAAAGTCGTGTTGTTGTGCCGAAGCGGTGTACGTTCGGTCGCTGCGGCCAAACGGGCCAGTGATCTGGGCATGGAGGCCTACAACATTCTTGAGGGCTTTGAAGGCGATGCCGATGAGCAGGGCCAGCGCGGCAATAAAGGCGGCTGGCGCTTTCTCGGACTGCCCTGGAAACAGGGATAAGCCCTGGCCCTAAATGACACTGTTGCCGCACCCGTCTTTGATGGTTTTTGTTTAGGGAAGAGGTGGGGACCAACCCTGTTAGTTCTGACAGGGGTATGAACGCGTAAATTTTTTAGAAAGTTTTCAATAAGGTTGTTTTTTATGAACGGAACAACCTTATGCAAGTACTCGAAAGTCCCCCGAAACTCACAGCCTCAAACTCCCGCAACCCCCACATGTTGCCTCAGTTGCGCGAGCGGTTAGAGAAGCAGTTTATGCCGCATTGGGAAACGCAGTGGGGTGGGAAATGTATTTTGCATGGACGCAGCCCCGGCCCAGAATCGATTCGACTCGACGGCAATGACTACCTTGGCGTATCGGGAAATTTGGATATTGTTCGGGCCCAGATAGGGACGCTGCAGCGTGACAATGAAACCGTGATCCAGTCGGGCGCTTATTTGCTCGATGCACATCCATCGCGCGAACTTGAAGCGTCACTTGCGGCTTGGGTAGGCAAGGAGGACGGTTTTGTCTGCCAGTCAGGCTACTCTGCGAATGTCGGACTGCTGCAGGCGATTGCCGATGAAAAAACTCCTGTTTATCTTGATACGCTGGCCCATACATCATTGTGGGAAGGTGTACGTGCAGCACGCGCTCCGGCGTATCCATTTCGTCACAACGACCCCGCTCATCTTTCCCGCATGATTGCCCGTCACGGTCCCGGCATCGTGGTGGTGGATTCGGTCTACAGCACCACCGGCGCGTTGTGCCCATTGGCTGAAATTGTGGACGTAGTCGAGCAGCATAGTTGCACCATTTTGGTCGATGAGTCGCATTCGCTGGGCACCCACGGCCCGAAAGGAGCGGGACTGTGCGCCGAACTCGGACTGACCGACCGAGTGCACTTTATTACTGCAAGTCTGGCCAAGGCCTTTGCGGGTCGCGCCGGTTTCTTTACAGTTCCGGCTGAGCTGCGTTACTTCGTGCTCCACCACAGCTATCCCAATATTTTCAGTTCCTGCTTGCTGCCGCATGAAATTGCGGGATTGCGAGCCACGTTAGACGTGATTCGCCAAAGCGACGATGCGCGGATCAGACTGCATGCCAACACCCGGCGTCTGCGCGCCAGCTTGTCGGATATGGGATATCCAATCCATCAGGGCAGCGAACAAATCATCGCGCTTGAGGCGGGTACCGAGCCCGACACCATGGTGCTTCGCGACCGGCTGGAAGAACGGCATTTGTTCGGTGCCGTATTTTGCGCACCCGCCACCAGCCGCAATCGTGCAATGGTCCGGTTGACGCTCAATGCTGGACTAACAGCGTCGGAACTGGATCGGGTGGAATGGGTGGCGCGCGAAATTGCACCCCTCGTAAAACCTTGGGACTGGCCTATTGCACGACGCGCCCGCGCGGGCCAGATGGATGCCGGTTAATCCTGCAGACGTCTTTCGCCACAAGCGATCACAAAGCGCTCGTGGCTGTTGGGAAAACCGGGGCTAAAGCTATCGTCGATTTCGAACAAGGCGGCATATAGACGTGTTGGTTCGCCTCCCAGAGCAAACGCCTGATAGGGCTTTGCTGTGTGTTTTTCGCCCAATGCCAGTTGCAGTTCCAGGTCCAGGAGGCTTTTTCCGGTGCGAATATCCTGAACCGTAATAGCATCCCACCCTTGGGTGCTGGCCATTTCAGCTAAGTCTTGAAGGTTTTCAGCCGGCTCCAACTGAACCCAGATCACGCTGCCCTTGGGGCCAAGCGCGAGTATGCCAAATGGGGCGCCGATCACCATGTGCTCTACCCAACCCTCCCTGAGAGTCAGATCTTCCAACGCTTGAGAAATCAAGGGGTCGCACATCAGCGCGTGCTGCTCGCGCGACAGCGTGGCGCGCCAAGTTTGTTGATGGCGCACATCTGAAAAATGCCCCAGGCTCTGAATGGCGTCGATTAGACGCCGGCGAATCTCGGGGGTTTGCTTGGGTATGAACTGTTCGATCAAGCCGCGATTAAAGGCCGACACAGCGAGCTGCTCATCGACACGACCGGTTAGTAAAATTCGCGAACCCGACCACCTCGTCAACTCGCCTAAAACCCGCAGTCCGCTCATGGCCGGCATCGCGTAGTCCACCACAAAGACCCGGGTGAGTGCAAAGCGGGCGGCACCGTCCTCTCGCCAGTATTGGAGGATTTCTGTAATCAGAGAGGCCCCTTCGCGCCAGCGATTGATGATTTCCTGCTGGCGCCAAGCGTCCGCCTCCAGGTGTGGGGTTTCTTGCAGTAGCTGATCAATGCAGGCCACGGGACGCAAAAACAGGCGTACGTACCAGTCTGGCGGCATGACTTCGGCCAGCATTTCTAGATAGTCCCGGTCGTCATCGAGAAAAACTACGCCACCGGGGCGGCGATACAGTGGGAAGGATAGGAGTGTCGGGCTCATGCGGAGTGTCAAAAATTAGCTGTTCGCAACGATTTCCAACCCACTAGGAGGCAGGTCGATCGTAAAAATGGCGCCAACGGCGTATTCGGATTTCACATAAATGTTGCCGCCTGCGCTCTGCACCACTTGCTGGCAAAAAGCCAAACCAAGGCCGTGCCCCGTACCACGGTTGCTGGAGAAAAAAGGTTTGAATATCTGCGGCAGCATCGCGGCGTCAATTCCCATACCAGCATCCGCTACAACGATACGGCCACGCTCCTGCAGCAGACCCACTTCGAGGCGCAAGGCCCCCAGCGGGTATCGGGAGTCCGCCGCCGTTAACGAGTGCAGGGCGTTCTTGATAAGGTTGTCCAGCACCTGTGAAAATTGGGTAGTGGAGGACAGAAAGTTGAAGTCATGATGGATCAACACCTTCACGCACTCTCTTTGACGACTGGAGGGGTAGGGGTAGGCCGCGACCACGTCGTTAACCACCTTGCTTGCCGAAATCAGCTCGGTGTAGCGCGGCAACTGCAACAGTTTGGCATTGGCAATTTGCATGTCAATCTGGTGGTTCATATTGCGTACCAGCGTGTGCAGCCGCGAGGCGAGCTTGTCCAGCTGAAGTGCGCGCGGGTTGTCTGGTTGACGCTCCACTTCGAGCTGGATCGCGTCACCAATCAGAGCCGCCGTCGCAAGCGGTGTTCGCAGCTCGTGGGCCATGATGCCCATGGTCGCGAGGGTGTTGGCCAGATGTTCGAGGCGTAAGTTGGCAGACGACAGTCCTAACAAAAGGGCGGAGCCCCAGCTGAAGCCGATCACCACAACATCAACCGCATTCCCCGCCGCGGTTAAATGCGGTCCATTGGGCATGAGCCAGCTGAACAGACCCCACGCGATCAATGTAGCGCCGACGGTTCCGACCGTAGCAATGCGCCAATCGGTTAAATAGTAATAAATCAAAATCATAGAGCAGACGCTCGCCAGCCAAACCGTCCCACCGGCATTGCAAAAGTACATCCAGCTGAAAAACATAGGGAGCTCGATCCATGTAATCAGAGCGACCAATACTCGAGCTGTCTGATTCGAGAGATCGCGGATCAACGGAGGAAGCATTAAAACTCCGCCCAAGGCGCTCATCAAACCACGTAGCCAAAGATTCTCATAGGTTTGCACCAGCCAGCTCGACCAGATAAATCCGAATAAGGGTTGACCCACTAGCGCTGACAATCCAAGAAGTCGGAGCCGCCAAGGCGTTGGATGCAGAATCGGCTCCAGCGGCGAGTGTGGCGAATACCGCTGCGGGTGCCGTGAAAGCCAGGACAGGAAAGGAGGTGTAGTCAAGTGCGAGATGTTTTTAGTGAAAGTTGCGGCCTGACCGATGATCTATTGGATATTTTGGCTGTATTGTCAGTATTTTGTTTCGAGTGAGCTAATGCAACTACCTGCTAACTTTGACAGTGTCAGCGTTGACGGCATCATGAGTGACTGGCTGCGCGCCCTGCGCGAATTTTCGGTGGAAGCACTCGTGGTTTTAGGCCCGGATCCTTTTGCAGTTCAGGAAAACCGGCTGGTACTGGCCCTGCATCCCCCACGCCTGCTGGATGCTGCAGAAGCACTGGCCAAGAGCCAGGATTTCGGCGCACCCTGGAGGGATTCCGATGCGCCACTTGTGGCCTGGCAGGATATTTCAAAGTCGGCATTTGAGAGTTCAGGTCGCTGGCGCAGGCTCTGGCTTGCACATGGCTATCAGAGCGTGGTCCGGATCGCGTTTCCGCTGACTGCAGGGCGCGCCTTCGAATGCTATCTTTTCAGCCCACGACAATGGCCGGATCGCAGTGAGCCCGCGCTGCTCGCCTGGTCGGCGCTCAACATCTGGCCTTTGCTGAAGCGCGCACTCGCCGAAGCCCGCAGCCCGCTGAGCCCGCGTGAACTCGAATGCCTGAACCTGGCTTTTCAAGGCATGACAGCGCGTGGTAGCGGTGAGGTTCTGCTTTGCAGCGAGCGCACCGTCAATTTTCACTTGGCCAACGCCATGGCTAAATTCAAGGTCGACAATAAACTGGCGGCGATCCAACGCGCTTGCTGGTTTGGCCTGATTTAAGAGCGGCACTGCGAGTGAAGCCGACTGTGGAAAAATCTCTTGGATCTCGGTTTCAGCCCGATTAAAAATCTGTTCATAATTCACCCCAAATGACTTTTCTAGCGCTAGATGTGGGTAACACCCGCTTGAAGTGGGCCCAATACGACACGCCTGCGCCTGGGGCCACCTTGCTGGCTCAAGGCGCAGTGTTTTTGGAGAACATCGACAAACTTGCCGAGGACGAGTGGCGGGCGATGCCCCCGCCGACGCGAATTCTGGGCTGCGTTGTGGCTGGCGATACCATCAAGCAGCGCGTGGCCGAGCAAATGGAACTCTGGGATGTGGCCCCGCGCTGGGTCGTGTCTAGCCCAAAAGAGGCTGGCCTGACCAACGGCTACGACCATCCGGCACGGCTGGGCGCTGACCGCTGGGTGGCCATGATTGGGGCGCACCATCGTCTGCTGGCGCGCGGTCTCCGAAAACCCTGCGTAGTGGTCATGGTGGGAACGGCGGTCACAGTCGAGGCCATCGATGCCTCTGGCAAATTTCTGGGCGGCATTATTTTGCCCGGCCACGGCATCATGTTGCGTGCGCTCGAGTCGGGAACGGCCGGGCTGCACGTGCCGACGGGCGACGTGCGAGATTTCCCAACCAACACGAGCGATGCGCTAACCAGCGGCGGCACCTTTGCCATTGCAGGCGCTGTGCAGCGCATGGTGGAAAATATCACGCGTCATTGCGGCGAAGCGCCCGAATGCATCATGACCGGCGGCGCTGGCTGGAAGATGGCCCCCAGCATGTCGGTGCAGTTCGAGTTGGTGGACAACCTGATTTTTGACGGCTTGCTGGAGATCGCCTCCCTCCGCTTCGCCGCTTCGTGACCGCCGACCAGATACGGTTGGGTCCCTGGCTGCTTGCCAGCGTTTTTAAAAGGCGTGGTCTTCAGACGGTTAACTGGGTAGCAGCTGAGGGGGGGCACTGGCGGTTGCGAGCCCATCGCGGTCAAACTGAACTTCCTCAGTGCAAGTTCTCGCTAGTGCGCGACATTGCTGCCTTGTTGACGGCGGAGTCGCTAAGATACCGGGAAGTTATGCGAGCACGCCTCAGCGGTGTCTCTCTTTGAGTATCAATTCCTAAAAGGAGCACCTCCATGTCCGCACTGAAAACCGCCTTCGACAACGCCATGGCCGATTCCAAGAATCTCAGCGAACGTCCCGACAACGCCACATTGCTGAAAATCTACGCGCTCTACAAACAAGGCAGTACCGGCGACAACACCGAGAAAAAGCCGGGCTTCAGCGACATGGTGGCCAGAGTCAAGTGGGACGCGTGGAGTCATCTGAAGGGCACCTCACAGGACGACGCCATGCAGCAGTACATTGACCTGATAGCGGAGTTGAGCTGACCAATCCGGTTGGCAGAAAATTAATACAAACAGGCTGACGTGCGTAGCACTCAGGCCACAACGCCGCGCTGCCGCAGTGCGCTGATTTGTTCTTCGGTCAGGCCCACCTCGCGCAGCACCGCGTCGGTGTCCTGTCCCAAAGTGGGCGCATTGCGCTGGTGGCTGCCAGGCGTCGTCGACAGCTTGGGCACAAAACCCGGCACAGTCAGGAGCGTGCCATCCTCCATACGAACCTGCTGCAGCATTCCGCGCGCGGCGTAGTGCGGATCGTTGGCAATGTCGGCGATGGTGTAGATTTTTCCGGACGGCACCTCGGCCCGTTCGAGTGCCGCCTGCGCCTCGGCTACTGTCAGACGCCGAGCCCATTGCCCGATCGCCTCATCAAGCTCGATGACTCGGGCGACCCGTCCGGTATTGTGGGCCAGGTCTGCATCTTGGGCCAGGTCCGGTCGACCAATGCACTGCATCAAGCGTTTGAAAATACTGTCGCCGTTGCCAGCAATCAATGCGTAGCCGTCCTGGCAGGGATACGCGTTGGTGGGCGCGATGCCGGGTAGAGCGCTACCCGCCGGACCACGCACCGCGCCAAAAGCGCTGTATTCGGGCAGCAAGCTCTCCATGCAATTGAACACCGCTTCGTACAAGGCCACATCAATCACCTGGCCCACGCCATGCTGGTTGCGGTGATGCAGCGCCATCAATATGCCGATGACACCGTGCAGCGCGGCCAGCGTGTCACCGATGCTCACGCCCACACGCACGGAGACGCGGCCAGGCTCGCCGGTCAGGTAGCGCAGGCCGCTCATGGCTTCGGCCACCACGCCAAACCCTGGCCGGTCGCGATAAGGTCCGGTTTGTCCATAGCCGCTTATACGCAGCAGGATAAGCCGCGGATTGAGCGCCAGCAGGGCATCGGGGCCCAGTCCCCACTCCTCCATAGCGCCAGGCCTGAAGTTTTCAATCAGCACGTCGGCGTCCTGCGCCAGTTTGCGCACGATGTCTTGCGCCTCGCTTTGCCGCAAATCGAGTGCCACCGAACGCTTGTTACGCGACTGCACTTGCCACCAAACCGAGGTGCCATCCTTGAGCAGACGCCATTTTCGCAGTGGGTCACCCGTTCCAGGAGGTTCTATCTTGATGACCTCAGCGCCAAAGTCTGCGAGTGTCTTGGCGGCAAACGGTCCCGCAATCAACTGGCCCAGCTCCACCACCTTCAGACCGGCCAGCGGGCCAGTCGGCGTTGGCGTTGTGGGCGTGGGGGTGTTCATCGGCTTACTGGTCCTCATTTTCTTTTTTGGGGGCAGTGGTTTTTGCAATCAAGGCGTCCAGGTTTTTTTCGACTTCGCTCTCGATCTTGCCCTTGAAGGCGCTGAACAAAAAGCCGAGTTTGGCGTTCAACTCGAAGCGGTCTGGGGTCACGGTCAACGTGCCGTTCACACCGGAGCGGCTAAAACGGACCAAGTCGCTCGTCGGGCCCTCTTCGTAAGTGCAGGTCAGGTTGAATTCCTCCCCCGCCTGTTCGACCCAATTGGAAGCGATTTTGCGCGCTGCTGGTAAGCCAAGTGTGTGTGCCCGTTCAATTTGGATGTCAGCCATTCGGTATCTCCGCGTTCTTTGATGTCAGGGCTTTAAGCGCTTTGTGTCGCTCGTCTTTGGCAACACCGGCCAGCTTCTTCACCGCCTCATAAAACCGCGGCCAGTCCCGGCCCTCCAGCTCAAACAAGGCCTCAAAGTCAGGCACCAATTCATCATAGGCGGCCTGCGCGCCGAACGACGCATTGTTCGCGCCTGCCACCCACAGGTCATAACCCGAATAGCCGCCCCATGACGCCTTGAGTTGGGTGTATTTCTCGCGAAAAGTCTGCATGGCTATTATTTTGAGAGCTGCCAGCGACTGTCCATCATGGGGTGTAGCCTCTTTTTTCTCGTAGATCGCGGTTAATTCCCGGCGTGTGGTCAGTGTCAGTGCCCGGAATTGCTGGCGTCGGCCGTCAAACACAGCGTAGGCGTCTCGGGCCTCGGCGCTGGCTTGACGGTCCAACCAGCGGCGGCTACCCAAGCGCTCGACGGCGGTGGCGTATGACTCGTTGAATAGGGTGTCGTCCGGGGCATACACCACCTGGTGCGCGAGTTCGTGAAAGATCAGTCGGGCCAGCTCACCTTCCGGATAAACGATGAAGGTGTTGAGGAGTGGGTCGCCGCCCGCCCAGTTCATCCAGCCCAGCGTGGAGTACGCGGGCACGCCGTACACGCTGGCCTCGAATCCTTGGCTTCTAAGGAGTTCCGCTTCGGCGCGGGCTTGCGCCTCGTTGAAATAACCGCGGTAGCCAACACAGCCCGCAACCGGAAAGCACCAAGTCTTGAGCGTGAGCGAAAACTCGGGTGCCGCCACCACGTTCCAGACCACTGCGCGTCGGTGTAAATCGGCGTAGCGGTGATAACTCGGGTTGTCAGGCAGCTTGAGTTCGGTCACGGCAAAGCTTCGAATGCGCTGTGTCAGCGCCAATCGAATCTTGAGTTGCGCGGGTGTTTGGGCGTCGGCCAACCAGTCATCGACCGGGCGAGCGGCATGCAGTATCTGCAGATGGCCGTTGACCGATTGCCAGTAATAACCTAAATCGGCGCAGCCCGTCAGGCACAAGGCTGCCAGGCCGGCTGCAAATCCAGTTAATGTCAGGGCCACGGCAGTTGGTTTCTTCACGCGGTTTGCGACTCGGGCTGCATCGCGCTCAGCTGCACCTCCACCAGGCAGTCGTAAAACACCGGCCCCTGGCCCAGGTCGGTCAGATGCTGGCTGGTGAGCTGATTCACATTGGTGCCGTCCAGCCCGAGCTTGCGCCACCAAATGCCCAACCCATTGACCACGCCGAGTCGGGCGCGCGGTGACACCTTTGCCTTGACGAGGTAGTCGCCACGTTGGTTGAATACCTTGACGATGGCGCCGCTGGTGATACCGCGTGCTTTCGCATCCTGCGCGTGAATCTCCAGTACCGGTTCGCCTTCGATGTCACGCAGGCTTTTCACGTTGACAAAGCTGGAGTTGAGAAAGTTGCGCGCGGGGGGCGAGATCAGGGCCAGCGGAAATTGGCGGGACGAACCCACGGTTTCGTAGTTGGGAACATGGTCGGGCAGTCCGTCCAGGCCTCGGGCTTTGAGTCGTTCGCTGAAGAACTCGCATCGACCTGAGGGCGTGGGAAAGTGGCCCTCGGCAAACGGCGCATCGGCCAGTTTCAAGGTTGCAAAGCCCTGGCTCAACAGGGTCTCGAAATCGATCTTGTCGCCATAGACTGCCCGGCACAGCGTCTCGTCGCTGTCGGCGAAGCACGCATCTGTGAAACCCATCTGGGTCGCCAGCTCGCGAAAAATCTGGGTGTTTGGCTTGGCCTGGCCGAGCGGCGCGATGGCCGGACGGTTGAGCAGGGCGTCCGTGTGGCCGTAGGCGCTGTGCACATCCCAATGTTCCAGTTGAGTGGTAGCGGGAAGAATGTAGTCGGCGTAATCGGCGGTATCGGTCTGAAAGTGCTCCAGCACGATGGTGAACAAGTCTTCGCGGGAAAAGCCCCGTACCACCTTGCCGGACTCGGGCGCTACTGCCACCGGGTTGCTGTTGTACACAATCAGCGCTTCGATTTTTGGGCCAAACTGCGGGGAAGTTTCGCGCAGGAGGTCGTCGCCGAGGGTGATCATGTTGAGAGTGCGCGGTTGCCGGCCATTCAGCAGTTCGGGGCGTTGCAGTGCGGCTTTGTCGACCGGAAACAAGCTCGAATTGCTCAACAGCACACCGCCAGCACGGTGCCGCCATGCACCAATCAGCGCCGGTAAACAGGCCACAGCGCGGACGGCGTTGCCGCCCCCCCGGACGCGCTGCATGCCATAGTTCAAGCGAATGGCGGCAGGTTGCTGGTGGACAAGGCATTGGCCGTAGTCGAGTGCGAGCGCTTTAATTTGCTCGACAGGTACACCGCATACCTGGGCGGCGCGCTCCGGGCTCCACTGCAGCGCTCGTTCGCGCAAGGCCTCCCAGCCCAGCGTATGGCGCGCAATGTAGTCACGGTCCAGCCAGTCGTGGGTAATCAACTCGTGCATCAGCGCCAACGCGAGCGCCGCATCGGTTCCCGGCAGCAGGGCAATGTGTTCATGGCATTTTTCCGCCGTCTCGCTCCTGCGGGGATCAATGCAGACGAGCTTGGCGCCGTCGCGTTTGGCCTGCTGTGCATAGCGCCAGAAGTGCAGGTTGCTGCCGATGGAATTACTGCCCCAGATGAGAATGAGTTTGGACTCTGCAAAAAACTCCACGCGCATGCCGACCTTGCCGCCCAAGGTGTGCAGCAAGCCTTCGCCGCCGGCTGTAGAGCAAATCGAACGGTGTAACAACGACGCGCCCAGTCGGTTGAAAAAGCGTCCGGCCATGCTTTCACCCTGCACCTGCCCCATGGTGCCGGCATAGCTATAGGGCGCGATAGCCTCAGGATTGCGTGCCGCGATGGGTTTTAGCCGCGCCGCAATCTCGCTAAGCGCCGTGGCCCAGCTCACAGGCTCGAACTGGCCGCTGCCTTTAGGACCCGAACGCCGGAGCGGCAACAGCAGGCGCTCGGGATGGTAGGTGCGCTCGGCGTAACGCGAGACTTTGTTGCACAGCACGCCGCCCGTCTGCGGATGATCGGGGTTGCCCTGAACCTTGGTGGCCACGCCGTTCTCTACGGTTGTCAGCAGGGAGCAAGTGTCTGGACAGTCGTGGGGACAGGCTCCGCGCACCTGTGTCGGCTTCGACTCAGGCGTCTGACTGGCTTCAAGCGCTGGGGTATCGGGGGCAAGGGAGAAAGTGTGGCTCATGGCTGAACTCTACAGCGGCTGCCCGCGTGGACAGTCGTGATGGCGGAAAACCGGATAAAGCGACAGTCTATCGAGGATGTACTCCACGCCGCAAGACTGCCGTAGCCGCCGGGTTTGCAAAGGCGCTTAGCCTTGAAACGTATCTAATTTCTTGATCACAGCGCGCGTGTATTCGGTCACAAATTCCAGAAATACACTGGTTCGCGCCGGAATGAATTTGCGGCTTGGCAGCGCGACATAAAGCGTATTCCTTCCTGTGATCCAGGGCGACAGAACTCGCTGCAGCTGGCCATTGTTGAGTAGGGTCGCCACCAGATCTATCGACTGGCTGCCAATACCGGCACCGTCGACGCAGGCCCGTATCAGGGTGTCGGTGTGATTAACCAGCAGCGCCGGTTCGATCTGCACTTCCAATTCACGCTTGTCGTCTTCCGGGTTGATCAGGTGCCAGGTGCGGTGCCGATTGGCCGGCAGCTTGATGCGCAAGCAGCGATGATGGACGAGATCTTCGGGCCGTTCAGGAATGCCATGGCGGTTGAGGTAGACCGGCGATGCACACAGGATGCTGTCTGACGAGGCGATCGGACGGGCGACGATGTTGGCGTCAAAGGTGTCGCTGACGCCCAGCAGGGTCAGGTCGTAATCTTCTATGGGCGGCACCAAGGGCGTGTCCACATGAATGTCGAGCACCACTTTGGGATAGCGCCGTCCGAATTCAGCCACCAGCGGTGCCAGCACATGCACGCCAAAGATCGGGGGCGTCAGGATGCGGATGACACCCGACATTTCTTGAACGTGTGCCTGTGCCGCCGCATGCGCGTCGTCGATGTCGTTAAGAATGTGGCGCACGCGGGTTAGGTAGACCTCGCCAGCATCGGTCAGGGACAGGCGGCGGGTGGTCCGCTGCAGTAGCCGCACGCCCAGGTGGCTCTCCAGATCGCTTACCAGGCGAGTCACCACGGCGGCGGAGATGTCAAATTTTCGCGCTGCGGCAGCAAAGCTCCCGTCGTCCACTACCTGCTGAAACACGCGCATAGATTGAAGTCGGTCCATGGTGTCTTCCTGGTTATGGTGGCCATTGTTGCTGTTTTAACATCAATTTATTGTTCTTTGTGCACTTTTTCTATCTATTTCAGAGGAATACAGTCGATCTATCGATGAGCCAGAGCCTTATAAGGCGACTCACCGAGGCTGGACAGACAGGATGATGAGTCCGCCATGCCCGGAATGTCACATTAACTTCAAGAGGAATATCCATCATGAAATCAAAATTTATCGCAGCCGCTGTTGTGGCGGTTGGTGCCATGACTTGCATGGCTGCATCGGCTGACACCTTTAATTCTTACCTGTTTGACCAGATGAAGGCTCCGGTGACTAAAACCCGTGCGGAAGTCAGAGCCGAAGTTCTCCAGGCCCAGCCGGGCGTCACTTCAGGCTCAGCGTACAACGGAGCGGTAGCCCAGCAAAAGCTGGTCACTCCCAACGCAGAAAAGGCGGGCACAGCGCCCGTGGCCGGTGTTGGGTTTGCAAAACCCCGTCAGCAGTAAGCGGCGTGACGCGTCCCGCCCAGCACTTGGTGCCACGCGGGAAGTAGCCTTGGGTTAGGCAAGATTCCGCGTCGCCACCAACCCGTGCATGAAGGCTTGGCAACGCGCCAATTGCTCAAGGCTCACAAATTCATCCGGCTGGTGGGCCTGGTTAATGCTGCCCGGGCCGCACACCACAGTGGGAATGCCGGCGCTTTGAAATAATCCCGCCTCTGTGCCAAACGCCACCAGCGTGGTGTGGTCGGCCCCCGCGAGGCGTTGCGCCAACTGGCTCACGGCATCCTTCGATGAACCCAGAAAAGCGGGTACTTCACAAAGCGTTTCAAAGCTGAATCCCGATTCTGGCGCTATCTTTTTCATGGCTGGTTGTGTGCGTTCAGCAAAGGCCAGGACCTCTTTTTGCA
Source organism: Polaromonas sp. (assembly GCF_012927485.1). Lineage (GTDB taxonomy): Bacteria > Pseudomonadota > Gammaproteobacteria > Burkholderiales > Burkholderiaceae_C > Polaromonas. The sequence goes on from NZ_JABBPC010000035.1 coordinate 106,329, forward strand.
TTGAAAGGGCGTCGGCGTTCGGCAGATTGCGGAATTCATAGCGGAACTCAGCGTCGCGCGGCACCACGTTGTCGGCGATGCCGCCATGGAATTGCCCGACGCTGGCCGTGCTGAAGGGAACATCAAACCCTTCGTAGCGGGGTTCGTTGGCCTCAAAGCCTTCGGCCATGTCGCGTAACTTGCCTATGACGCGCGCTGCCATCTCGATCGCATTGACCGATTGCGGGGTGAGCGACGAGTGCGCCTCTTTGCCGCGCACACAGCATTTGTAGCGATACACGCCTTTGTGGGCGGTGGCGGGCAGCATGCTGGTGGGCTCACCCACGATGCAGGCCAGTGGTGCAATACCCGCATCCTTCAGGTCCGCAATCAGCTCCTTCACGCCCATGCAACCGACTTCTTCGTCGTAGCTCAAGGCCAAATGAACCGCAAAAGGCGCTGCGCTGTTTAGAAAATCAGCGGCGTGCGCCAACGCCATGCCGATAAACCCTTTCATGTCGCAGCTGCCGCGCCCGTACAGCTTGCCGTCCCGGACGATGGCCGACAGGGGATCGAGTGTCCAGTCTTGCCCATCCCAAGGCACCGTATCGGTATGCCCCGAGAGAATGACGCCCGCTGATTTGCCTTCGCCCAAAGTCGCAAACAGATTGGCTTTGGTTTTGTCAGCGTTGGTGGTGATACGGCTGGCTACTCCAAGGTGCTGAAGCTCGTCGCGCACGAAATGGATCAGCGCCAGGTTGGAGTTGTGGCTGACCGTGTTCATCCGCACCAGCGTTTGAATCAGTTGCAGCGCACGCTGAGAAACTTGCGGGAGGGGAGAGGGGAATGCTAGAGCCATGGTGTTATTTTGGCTCGGTTCGGGAATTTCTGTCGGGAGCGCAGTCAGTTATGCTTCAACGTTGCATTCAGACCGAATGCTCTCCCTACTCTCTTGATGCTTTCATTGCCTCCGTTCTTGCTCGCGTTGATCCGGCTAATCCAGTTGATGCGGCCGCACCAGTGGCTGAAGAACGCGTTTGTATTTGCGGGCCTGGTGTTCAGCCAGTCCTTGCACGATGGGCCGCTGGTACTGCGTGTTTTTTATACCTTTGCCGCGTTTTGTTGCTTCTCCAGCATGGTGTACATCCTTAATGACTGGTACGACCGCGACAGTGACGCGTTGCACCCCACCAAACGCAACCGACCTTTAGCCAGCGGAGCGGTATCGGCGCCGGCGGCCTTGATTTTGGCCGGATTGCTGCTGGTTGCAGGCGTCTTGCTGGCCGCGAACAATGCTATTTTGCTGGGGTTGCTGGGCGCCTATGCATTGATCAACGTGGCCTATTCCTGGCGGCTCAAACAGGTGCCGGTAGTCGATGTGTCAATTATTGCGGCGGGATTTATGCTTCGGTTGTTGGCAGGCACTTTGGCCGTCGGGATTCCGCCTTCGCGTTGGCTATTGCTCACCGGGATTTTCTTGACGCTGTTCCTCGGCTTTTGCAAACGCAAGGCCGAGAGTTTTCAAGACGAGGCCAGCCAACGCGCTGTGCTGGCGCACTACCCGGCCGCGCTGCTCGACACTTTCATCGCCGTGACCATGACCGCCACGCTGACGACCTACAGCTTGTTTGCGACCACCCCGGAGGCGCAGCTTCAACATGGTGAGCGCCTGCTCTACACCGTACCTGTGGTGATTTTTGGCATGCTGCGCTACACCTACCAGGTGCATAGCGGGCGCGGTGAAGACGTGGCGCGGGACCTGGTGCGGGACCCGTGGATTCTGGCAGCCGGCGCGCTGTGGCTGGCAATCTTTCTGGGTCACTGGCTGTGACTCGAAACACCGGGCCGCAAGCGGGCTCTTTTCCAGTCAAGTTGCCGGTCAAGCTGCCGATTAAAAAACTGTTGCTTGTGCTGGGCCTGGTGGCCACAGCTTACGCGGCGGCGCTGCTGATCTGGGGCGACAGCCCCAAGATCTCGCTGGTCCGCTTATGGTCTTGGGCCGGCTTGCAGGCGGCCGTCTTGTGCCTGCTTAATTATTTGCTGCGGGGAATCCGCTGGCGCTTGTGGATGGCGCACTATGGGCGCCATTTCGGCTGGCTCGAAGGCCTTCGCCTGTATCTGGCAGGCTATGCGTTCACGCCCACGCCGGGCAATGTTGGCGAGGCAGTAAGAGGCCTGATGTTGGCGCGCAACCCCTTGGGTGCCAGGCAAAGCCTGGCGATCTTCGGTGCCGAGCGCTTGGCCGATCTGCTGTGCCTGCTGCTGCTGTGCCTGCCCGCCGCGGGATGGGCGCTGGCGCAGAGCGCAATGCAGCCGGCACCCTCCTGGTTAGTCGGGCTGGTCGTGGCCGTGCTACTGGTCGCCGCGATAGTGCTGGGTGGGCTGGCCAAGTACCGACGTGTGCTGCTGCAGCGGTTTGCCTGGCTGCAAGAGGCCTGGCATTGCCTGGCCGTGCGTCCGCTGGTCTGGTTCGCGCTGACGCTGAGCGCCTGGGTCGTGCAGGGAATCGCGGTCTGGTTGATCTGCACCCATATGAGCGTGTCTTTAGGTGTCGCCACAGCGGTGGGCTTTTACGCGGTGGCCATGGTGGCCGGCGCGTTATCGGCCTTGCCCGCCGGGCTGGGCGGCACCGAGGCCGTCCTCACCGGTTTGCTGGTGGCGCAGAGCGCGACGCCCGGCCAGGCGCTGACCATCACCGTACTCGTCCGGCTGCTTACCTTGTGGCTGGCGGTCGCTATCGGGGTGATGGCCTTGCTTTATAGTGCGGCCATTCGCAAAGACATCAGTTTTCGCTAGACCCTGCCGACTGCCTTTCAGTTTGCCTTCCCCTCAACTCGCCATGCCCCAGTACCCCGACTCTGTTCGCTCTCCCGCCAATTTTCCCGTCACCCTGAGCCGATGGCTGCTGGCCGTCGGGCTGGGTTCGCTGCTGTTGAGGTTCTGGATCGCCGTAAGCTTTCCCATTTCTGGCGACGAGGCCTTCTTCTATTGGTGGGGCGTTTATCCCGACTGGGGCTACTCCGACCATCCGCCGATGGTCGGCTGGCTGATCGCCCTGATGCGGGCCACCCTCGGCGACAGTATCTGGTCCATTCGCCTGCCTGCAGTGCTTTTGCCACTGGCGCTGGGGGCTGCGCTTTGGTGGGCGCTCAAGCCCGTAGATCGGACGCGTGCCGCTTGGGCTGTGCTGTTCTTCTGGTTGGCGCCCCTGAATTGGCTCAATATGCTGATCACCACCGATACGCCGCTGATTTTTTGGTCGGCCTTGTCGGTGGCCGCTTTGCTGCGCGCCGAACGGCGGGAGCAACTTGACCGAGCCGCGTATGGCCTGTACGCCTTGTCGGGGTTGTTTTTAGGGTGTGCTTTTCTATCGAAGTATTTCTCGGTGGTGCTCGGGTTGACGTACCTTGTGTACTTTGGGCTGTACCGCCGCCAGCGATTGGCGGGCTTTGCGCTGCTGGTGCTTTGCGCCTTGCCGGGCCCTGCTATCAACATCGCCTACAACGTGACGCACGGGTGGTCGAACATCATGTTCAACTTGTACAACCGCAACGAGGCCGAGTTGTTTGAATGGCGTAAACCGCTGCTCTACATTGCCATGATGGCCTACTTGATCACACCTGCCGCAGTGTGGCTGGCTGTGCGCCACCGCAAGGCGATGGTGGCGGCCGCTTCGACTCAGCGGTTGTTGGCCTGTCTGGTTCTGGTGCCGCTGCTGTTTTTTGCGCTGCTGTCGGCCAAAAAGGTAATCGGCCTGCACTGGGTGCTGTCGTTTTACCCTTTCGGCTTCGCCTATCTGGCCTTTGCCCTCCCCGCTGAGAAGTTGAAGGTCTGCGCCAATGGGTTGGCCGTGTTTGCCGGACTGCATGTGCTGGTGGTGGCGGGGCTGTATATGACCACGCTGGACACTTGGCGCTCGACCAAGCTTTTCCCGCAAATTGTCCGCAGCTATAAAACTGCCGAGATGCTTCAACAGGTCAGCAGCCCGGGCGTGGTGCTGATGGCCGAGGCTTATACCCCTGCGTCGATTTACGGCTTTGAGCGGCGCCAGTACATGCCGATCTTCGGCGTCGGAAAATTTCACGCGCGGCAAGATGACATGCTGGTAGATTTTTCGATTTACCAGGGTAAAACCCTGCGCATTATTGTGTCTGATAGCCCGCATCTGGAAGACTTCCAGCCTTATTTTGAGTCGGTGCGCGTGCTCAGCTTCGCACAGGATGGCGTGCCGTTTTATGCCGTGGAAGGCAAGGGTTTCAAGTACGAGGCCTACCGCGAAGGCGTGCTTGGCGCTATCTTCAAGCGCTTCTACAACATACCGTCTGCGCTGCCCATGACCGGCTGCCCATTTTGTGAACGCTACTGCGGGCAAGTGCGATGCCCACGGTAGCCGCATTCGACTTCGATGGCACGCTGACCCGGCGCGACACCTTTACGTCATTTCTGGCGTGCGGCTTGGGGTGGCCGCGGTTTTTGCTGGCCTTGCTGCAGTGTTTGCCTTGGTTAGCGGGTTACGCCTTGCGCTTGATCGGCAACGACGAGGCCAAGGCGCGCCTGATGCTCGCGACGCTAAGCGGACGAACCACTGCCGAGATGGAAGTCTGGACCACGCGCTGGCTGAATCAAGCCTTCCCCGGCCAGTTGCAGGACTGGACCTTGGCACGGCTGGTTTATCACCAGCAGGCGGGTCATTGCTGTGTTTTGGTGAGCGCCTCGCCCGACATCTACCTTCCGCGCGTAGCCAGTCAATTGGGGTTTGACGGCCTGATTTGCACCGAAATGGAGGTGCAGCAGGACGGGGAGGGTGGCCGCTTGACGGGGCGCATGCGCACGCCCAATTGTTACGGCGCGCAAAAGGTGCTGCGGCTCAACGCCTGGCTCTCGGAGCGGTTCGGTGCTGAGTCACTCGGCAGCATGACGCTCTATGCCTATGGCGACACGGCGGGTGACAAACCCATGCTGCGCTTGGCACAACACGCCTGGTACCAGGGGCAGCCGTGGAAAGATCGTGAATTGTAAAAAGGCCGCCCGTCTCTGAGGCTGGGCTGGAGCTATCAGGTGCCCGAAAATTCAGTCTTGCAGTTCGACCTTGGCCATGTCGACAGCCAGCCTCTCTCTGGCATCCAGTGGCTTGCTGGCTGCCGCCTGCTCATAAAGCTTGGTCGCCTCCCCGATCTTTTTATCGCCTTCCAGCATGACCATGCCGTTGGCATATTCCATCATGGTAATCGCCGAGCCGGGGTTGAGTTTCAGCGCGTCCTGGTAGAGCGACAGACCGATGTCTTTCTTCGCGCCATAGGTCATTCCGCCAATCAGCACGCCAACCTTGTCTATTACCTCGGCATGAAAATCGGCCAGTGCAAGATGGGCTTCCGCGTGCTTGGGTGACAGCCGGATGGTCTGCTCCAATGCATTTTTCACCTTGTTTCCCAAGCCCTGTGCCAGTGCCTTGGCGACGCTGATGCCCTGGCTATAGCGTCCGAGCGCGAATGCTTGCCAGTACCAGGCATTCGCGTTCTTCGGGTCAGCGACCTGCTGCGCTTCCGCTCGCTTGGCCACTTCCATAAAAAGCTCCAGCCTGGCTTTTTCTCCACTCTCCAGGTAGTTGGCATAAATGCAGGTGGCCTTGTTGGCTGCCGTGATGCCGTGACCACCCGCCTTGAGGCCTGCCTCGGCCGCCTTCTGGAACTCGCCGTTATGAAACAGCACCCAGGCATCCAGCACGGCGGCTTCTTGAGGCAGCGGTTCGCAATCACCTTGGTGCAGTCGCGCCCAGTTCTCTTTGAGGGTGGCCGTATCAAAGGCATAGTCGCCAGCGTGCGGGAAAGTCGTCCATTGGGTCATGTGTCGTCTCCTTGGGATTTTTTTATTGATATTGCGGATAAATCATGGTGCATTAGTGACTGTGCCGCAGTAGGCCCCTACCAAAGCCTGCAAATGCGCGCGCTGACTGTCTTCCAGATAAGGAATCAGCAAATTCAGGACGTGATGCGCACCTCGCAGCAGCGCAGCTTGGGCGTTGCCGGGCTCCAGTGCATTGCGCGGATCGCGCACGTATTCAAAGCTTAACCAGAATGTGAGCACTACGACCATGCTGGTAGCGGTGGCATCCACTTCGCGCAAATCAATGTTCATGGCGCCAGCGCGGCTCATTCCGTCCAGCAGGGCCTTGACGGCACGTGTTTTATTTTTCAATATCGACTGGAAATGGGTTTCCAATCGCCGATTTTTGCTTAATAAATCATTCAGATCGCGGTACAAAAAACGGTATTGCCAGATCAGTTCACACAGCGTGTGCATGAAAAACCAGGCGTCTTCGACGTTTCGCACACCGTCGCTGGCGTTGAGCAGCTCGCTCAGGGCGCTCTCGTAGCGGTCGAACAGAGAGTTGATCAACTCCTCTTTGGCGGGATAGTGGTAGTAAAGGTTTCCGGGGCTTATGCCGAGTTCGGCGGAGATCAGCGTGGTCGAGACATTGGGTTCGCCAAAGCGGTTGAACAGGTTAAGCGTCACCTCCAGAATCCGCTCTGCAGTGCGGCGCGGCGCTTTTTTCGCCATAGTGGTCTCCCCGGTGTTGTGCCCTACTCTAACCTAGCGCGGCGGGAGTGGAACGGGGGAGCTCATAATCCGGCGCGAAGACCCATGCAATGGGGATGAGAAAAAAAAGGACAGATTGTCCTTTTTAAAACGGCGCAGTCAGGGCGATTTGCGTGCGGCCGGCCGCTTGGTGGTCGCTGGCCTGGTTGCCGGATCGGCTACGTTGTTAGCTGCCGGTTTTACAGTTGTTTTGCCTGCAGCTTTTGCTGCTGGGCCTTGCGTGCGCATAGTCCGCACGTGCTTGCTGAGTTCATCCACGCGCGCTGCCAAGGCGTCTACTTCTTTAACAGACGGCACGCCGAGTTTGCTTAGCGCCTTGGCCACACGGTTTTCAAAGATATTCTCCAGCTTGTCCCATTGCTGGCCCGCTTTGGACTGAAGGTCGGTCGCCATGGTGGTCATTTTGATGGTGGCTTCAGAAATCTTTTCTCCGGTAACCGACTGCGTCTTGCGCTGGATGGAGAGGCCTTCCTTGACCAGTGCTTCAAACATTTTTCCGCCTTCTTCCTGTGCCTTCGAAAAAGCGCCCAGGCCAGCCAGCCAGATTTGTTGTGCAGACTCTTTTACAGCACTCGACAATTGCGGTCCCGATTTTTTGTCAGCGCTCATTTTTTCCAGTTTCTTGACCATAGCGGACTCCGAACAGATTAGGGTTGTGGAATATTGCGCAGGCATGGTGCCACGCACGCCCAGGAAATATAAGCGTTGGCCGTACCCGCGTGTAGGTGTTGAATTCTAGAAATATGGCCTGTAGTTGCATAAGCCTGCAATTACTAAACCAAGGCGGATTGCCGCCGGTCGGGTAGGCCCGCGGCCTCCGATACGCATTGGATGATGCGAAGACTTCCTGTCTGACGTGGCAAGTCTGGGTACTCGCCACGGGTTCTTCGCAAAGTCGTCGGTCTTTAAATCAGAAAGTCCTGTTTGCTGCTACCGGCAGCGACTTGGGCGACTAACCAGCCGGGGGTCTTACCGCGACCGGTCCATGTTTTCCCGCTGGCGGGATCCTTGTATTTTGGCGCGACCGTGACGCGTCTGTCGCCCGATGCGCGTTTGGCAGACGTTTTCCCCAAAAAGCCTAATTCAGAGGCGGTCAGGCCGTGGGTTTTGATTAACTCCCTGGCGGCGACAATTCCTTGTGCTCGTTCATTGTTGCGCTCTACATCCAGTTGTTTTCGGAGTTCATTTACCTTGGCTTCGGCTTCATTAAATCGCTGCTGCAATTCACTAAAATTTGACATAAATAGACTTTTCTTAAAAAAATGCGATGGAATTTGTTTGTAAAAAAACTAAATTAATACTTAAACGGTGAATAATTGTATGTGAGCAAGTGTTTTTTGTCTCATGCCCCGCGTGAAGGATTTCTGGTTTTGGGATTTTTTTCTTGCCCGTGCAAAAAATATTAGACGCGAAAGCGGATGTTGTCACGTGTCAAATGGGTGTCCAATGACTCTTGCGGTTGAGAATCGCTACTTTATACGCCCTTATTTGGTTATAAATTAAATCTCGTGCCGTTACCTTCATGACATTAATCAAGTCCGATTGCAATAGGGTTTTCATAGGCTATTGTTATAAGTTGTAATTTTTGAAACAAGTGTTAAATACAACGATAGGGCCCATTTATTATTTCAATTCTTTGTATATCGTTAAGTTATTGCAAGCCTTCCTTTTTCCAATTCACGTAACCCGGACTATGTAAATAAAGTGCTTATGGATCTAAAGCCCGCTAGAAAAAAAATGGAAGAAATTCAAGGCTCGCTCACCGCCGAGGAAGGCGAAATTGGCTTGCTGGACATACTGGTCACTCTGGCAGAAAACCTTAAATTGCTGATCATCGTGCCGTTGTTCGTGGGATTGTGTGCGCTCGGCATCGGTTTTGTACTGCCTCAAGCCTTTGAAAGTGTGGCGGTGCTCCAGGCAGAGCCAATTACCGCCAGTCTTATGACTACCGCTGCGGTGCTGGACCCTGTAGCGGCAGCTTTGGGATTGACTAAGGGCACCACGGTTGAAGATGCCCGTCGCAAGCTGCGGGATCAAATCAAAGTCGTTGTCGGGCGAACCGACAAGCTGCTCACGCTGACCGTATCTGCCAGTGTGGCGCAGCAAGCCCAGGCCATCGCCAATGCGCTGCTGCTGCAAACCTATCAGGAGAGTCGTCCCAAAGCCAGTGCGCGTAAACGGCTAGAGGGCCAACTCGCAGAAGCGCAGGGCCGTCTGAAAAATGCCCAAAATGCTGCCGCGAGCTTGGTCAAACGCATGGAATCGCCGGCCTCTAGCGTGGCAGGTGGTGCTGAACTGGCGCGAGGTTATGCGGAACTGCTGAACGCAAGCAGTGCCGCCCAAACCCAAATCAGTTCCTTCGAGGTTTTGTTGGAAGGCGTGAGCGATGCATTATTGGTTCAGGCACCCACGCTGCCGCAGAAAGCCAGCCAGCCCAAAAAGGCCTTGTTGGCTATCGGAGTTACGTTGGCGACTGAACTGCTGTTATTGCTGATTGTTTTTATGCGTCAAGCGTTTCGCGACACGCCTGAAACTGCGGAGACCACTGGAAAGTGGGCGCGCATTCGTCGGGCACTGGGGCTGACATAAAATAGGGCGGTAGTGGTTTTGTAGTCGCTACAACACAGCGCTGGTACCAGCCCCATAGCCCCGAATCGGCTCGACGCCGAGTCCCCCTGAATTTATGACTATTCTCATCACCGGAGGCGCTGGCTTCATTGGTGCCAACTTCGTCCTCGACTGGCTGGCGCAATCCTCTGAGCTCCTCATTAACCTCGACAAGCTGACCTATGCCGGCAACCTCGAAACGTTGTCCAGTTTGCAGGATGATGCGCGGCACGTTTTTGCGCAAGGGGATATTGCCGACACCGAACTGGTCGCCAGCCTGTTGGTCAAGCACCAGCCCCGGGCCGTCATCAACTTTGCTGCTGAATCGCATGTGGACCGATCCATCCACAGCCCCGAAGACTTCATCCAGACCAACATCGTCGGCACGTTTCGCCTGCTCGAAGCGGTGCGTCACCACTGGAGCGCCTTGCCAGACCAGGGCAAAGCAGACTTTCGATTCCTGCACGTCTCCACCGACGAGGTGTACGGCTCGCTCAGCGCTGGCGAGCCCGCGTTCACTGAAACCCACGCCTATGAGCCCAATAGCCCGTACTCGGCCAGCAAGGCAGCCAGCGACCACCTGGTGCGCGCCTACCACCACACCTACGGCCTGCCGGTGCTGACTACCAACTGCAGCAACAACTACGGCCCCTACCATTTCCCCGAAAAGCTCATTCCGCTGATGATCGTCAACGCCCTGGCCGGTAAACCGCTACCGGTTTACGGCGACGGCATGCAGGTGCGCGACTGGCTCTATGTCAAGGACCATTGCAGCGCCATCCGCCGCGTGCTCGAAGCCGGAACACTGGGCCAGACTTACAACGTAGGCGGCTGGAACGAGAAGCCCAACCTCGAGATCGTTCACACCGTCTGCGCGCTGCTTGATGAACTGCGCCCCAAGGCCGATGGCCGCCGCTACGCCACCCAGATCACCTCCGTCAAAGACCGGCCCGGCCACGACCGCCGCTATGCCATCGACGCCAGCAAGATAGAACGCGAGCTGGGCTGGAAGCCGGCGGAAACGTTCGAATCCGGTATCCGCAAGACCGTGCAGTGGTATCTGGACCACCCCGAGTGGGTCGCCCACGTGCAAAGCGGTGCCTACCGTGAGTGGGTGCAAACCCAGTACGCTGCCGCATGAAGATTCTTCTTCTCGGCAAAAATGGACAAATCGGCTGGGAGCTGCAACGCAGTCTGGCCCCGCTGGGGGAGGTCGTCGCGCTGGATCGCCACAGCCCTGACTTATGCGGAGATTTGACCAATCTAAAAGGTCTTGCAGAAACAGTGCGCGCCGTGCGCCCTGATGTCATCGTCAATGCCGCCGCCCACACGGCAGTGGACAAGGCGGAAAGCGAGCCCGAACTGGCCCGAACCATCAACGCTTTGGCGCCTGGGGTGCTGGCGCAGGAAGCTCAACAGCTCGGCGCGTGGCTGGTGCACTACAGCACCGACTATGTGTTTGACGGCAGCGGCACCCAGCCATGGCTTGAAACCGACATGCCCACACCGCTCAGCGTGTATGGCCATACCAAGCTCGAAGGTGAGCAACTGATCGCTGCCCACTGCAAGACCCACCTGATTCTGCGCACCAGCTGGGTCTATGCCGCACGCGGCGCTAACTTTGCCAAAACCATGCTGCGCCTGGCGCAGGAACGTGAGCGCCTCACAGTGATCGACGACCAGTGGGGCGCCCCCACCGGTGCTGAATTGCTGGCCGATGTAACTGCTCACGCCATTCGCCACGTGCTAGGCCATTCAGAAGCAGCTGGCTTGTACCACGTAGCGGCCAGCGGCGAAACGACTTGGCACGGGTATGCGAAATACGTGCTCGCGCAAGCAGAGCGGTCGCAAAAAGCTATTAAAATAATAGCAAAAGAAGTGACTCCCGTGCTTACCAGCGCCTTCCCTACCCCTGCCCAGCGGCCGCATAACTCGCGCCTGAACACGGGCAAGCTGCAGACCACCTTTGGCCTGAGCCTACCCGCCTGGCAGCAAGGTGTGGATCGCATGCTGGCCGAAATCCTTTGAAATCAAGACAAGACCACATCACGACATGACACGACTTCAAAGTTCACGCAAAGGCATCATCCTCGCCGGCGGCTCCGGCACCCGGCTGCACCCGGCCACCCTGGCCATCAGCAAGCAGCTGCTGCCGGTGTACGACAAGCCCATGATTTATTACCCGCTCAGCACCCTGATGCTGGCCGGTATCCGCGACGTACTGATCATCAGCACCCCACAAGACACGCCGCGCTTCGAGCAACTGCTCGGCGACGGCAGCCAGTGGGGCATGAATCTGCAGTACGCCGTGCAAGCCAGCCCGGACGGTTTGGCCCAGGCGTTCATCATTGGTGAAAAATTTGTCGGCGACCATCCCTCCGCCTTGGTGCTCGGCGACAACATTTTTCACGGTCACGACTTCGCGCCCCTGCTGGCGCAGGCCGACGCACAAACCAGCGGCGCCACCGTGTTTGCCTACCATGTGCAAGACCCCGAGCGCTACGGCGTGGTGGCGTTTGACGCAGCGGGCAAAGCCCGCAGCATTGAAGAAAAACCGCTCAAGGCCAAAAGCAACTACGCCGTCACTGGCCTGTACTTCTATGACAACCAGGTGGTGGACATCGCCAAGGCGGTCAAACCCAGTGCCAGAGGGGAGCTTGAGATTACCGCCGTCAACCAGACCTACCTCGACTTGGGCCGGCTCAATGTCAAAATCATGCAGCGCGGCTACGCCTGGCTGGACACCGGCACGCACGACAGCCTGCTGGAAGCCAGCCAGTTCATCGCCACCCTGGAGCGCCGGCAAGGCCTCAAGGTGGCCTGTGTGGAAGAGATCGCATGGCGCAACGGCTTGATTGACGACGCCCAACTGCGCAAGCTCGCCCAGCCGCTGGTCAAGAATGGCTACGGCCAATACATGCTAAGACTGCTGGCTGAACACCTATGAAAGCCATACCCACTGCCATTCCCGACGTCCTCATTATCGAACCCAAGGTGTTTGGGGACTCGCGCGGTTTTTTCTTTGAAAGCTTCAATAAAAGAGCCTTCAGAGACGCCACCGGCGTCGATGCAGATTTTGTGCAAAACAACCACTCACGGTCTGCCAAAGGCGTATTGCGTGGGCTGCATTACCAGATCGAGCAGCCGCAAGGCAAACTGGTGCGGGTCGTGCGTGGTGCCGTATTTGACGTCGCGGTCGACTTGCGTAAGTCATCCGCGACCTTTGGCAAATGGGTGGGCGTGGAACTGTCGGAGTCGAATAATCGGCAGTTGTGGGTTCCACCCGGTTTCGCGCACGGTTTCTTAACCCTGAGCGACTCGGCAGACTTCCTGTACAAAACCACTGACTATTACGCACCAGAATTTGAGCGCTGCATTGCGTGGGACGAGCCCGCGCTGGCCATTGCATGGCCACTGGCGGGCAACACCCCGCAAATCTCGGTAAAGGATCAGACGGGTTTTGTGCTGGTGAACGCGGAAGTGTTTGTTTAGGGATGCACAAAGTTTGCGGGGGATATTGTCGCGCAAAGGGAGTGATAGGAGAATGGAAGTGGAAGTGGAAGAAAAAGAAGTCAGCTTGCTTGACTTGCTGGTAGTAGTCGCAGAAAACCTCAAGCTGTTGATTCTGGGGCCTGTTTTGGTTGGGCTGCTGGCAATCGGCTATGCCTTGCCGCAGAGCTTAACCAGTCAGGCCATCCTGGCACTGCCAGCGCCGATAGCCCCGCAGGCTGCGGCAATGATGGTGTCGCCGTTGGTGCTGGACCCAGTCATCCAGATGCAGAATTTGTCCAAAGGGCAGTCTATTCAGGGTGCGCGCGCGGAGCTTGCCAGCCAAATCAAGGCGGCAGTGGGAAAAGACGGGTTGTTGCGCTTGGACGTTACCGCTGATACGCCCATCCACGCCTAGATAATTGCCAACGCAGTAATTGACTCCTGGCTCAAAAGCACCGTGCCGGGCGAGCAAGACCGCGCAGACCTGGAAAAGCGCCTTGCCTATGCTAAGACATCGCTCGAGTCCGTGCGTCATCTTCTGGACCGCCTGACTGCAGGCTCGGTCAGTCTCAACACACCACTCACACGTGGTGAGGCTGGCACCAGCCTCGTGGCGTTGGGCGAGTTGCAGGCCACATGGCAATTTCAGCCATCACGCTGGCCGAATTACTGCACGGTGCGGAAAAAAGTAATGCGCCAGCGCATTCCCTGGCCGTCGTGGAGACTTTTATAGTCGTCTGAAGGTGTTGCCTTACGGACCCAAAGCTGCGCAGCATTGCGGCAGCATCCGCAGCGCATTGGAAAAGCAGTGCGACCCATGGGTGTCAATGATCTGCACATTGGCTCCCATGCCCGCAATGAAGGACTGACGCTTGTGTCGAACTACCTGCGCGAGTTCGAACGCGTGGAAGCGCTGCAACTTGCCAACTGGGCGATTTGACGCTGCGCCATAAAAACCAAAATAAATGACTCCTTACACCCAACTCTAAGCCCATCACTCGACATAGCCGACCAGCATGGCTCCTGCGAGTGGTATCATTTGTTCAACACTTGAACAAATAGGCGGAGCGAGCCTTCTTGCCTTTCATCTCAATGTCCGAAAACGTTCCCCTCCATGAAGACACGCACTTGAAAGTGCTGCGCCTGCTGGAAGCCAAACCGAAGATAAACCAACGCGATTTAGCAGCGGCTTTGGGTGTGAGCTTGGGTAAAACCAACTTCTGCCTGAAAGCACTTCTGGACAAGGGGCTGCTGAAGATGCAAAACTTTCAGAGCAGTAAACGCAAGCTCGCCTACGCCTACTTGCTCACCCCCGCCGGCATTGCCGAAAAGACATCCCTTACTGGCCGGTTTTTGAAGCGCAAGATGGAAGAATATGAATTGCTGAAAGCAGAGATTGCATCGTTGCAGCAGGAGACTTCCAGAAAAGAAACCGAAGTGCAGCCCCGTCCATGACGTCAACACCCAAAATCTACGTTGCCGGCCACCCGGGCAGGGTCGGTTCAGCCATCGTTCGTACTCTGCAGCAACAGGGCCAGTCAAACATCGTCACCCGCAAAGGTGCGGGCGAAGTGGGCTACTGGACTAACAAGCCGATCATCAAGATCGACCCCCGCTACTTCCGCCCCACCGAAGTTAAAACCCTGCTCGGCGATCCCATCAAAGCGAAAGAAAAACTCGGCTGGGTGCCGGAATTATGCTGGATGAAATGGTCCAAGAAATGGTGGCATCCGATTTGGCTAATGCGAAAAAACATGCCCTGCTCACACAGCATGGCTATCAAATCGCCGTGAGCTTGGAGTAACCCAAAATGAAAGCAGTCATTCTCGCTGGTGGCCTCGGCACCCGTATTTCCGAAGAAACCCACCTCAAGCCTAAGCCAATGATCGAAATCGGTGGCATGCCCGTTCTCTGGCATATTATGAAGATTTATTCCCACTACGGGATCAACGACTTCGTGATCTGCTGTGGTTACAAGGGTTATGTGATCAAGGAATACTTCGCCAATTATTTCCTACACATGTCCGATGTTACTTTCGACATGGTCAATAACCGTATGGAAGTACACCAGCAAAAAGCAGAGCCCTGGAAGGTAACTCTCGTCGATACGGGTGACGAAACGCAGACCGGTGGACGACTGAAGCGCGTTGCGCAGTACTTGCAAGATGAAGAGGCTTTTTGCTTCACCTATGGCGATGGCGTCAGCGACATAAACATCGCCGAGCTCATTGCCTTTCACAAAGCGCAAAAGGTAAAAGCCACGCTCACCGCGACCTTACCTCCAGGACGTTTCGGCGCACTCGATTTCGAGGGCCACAAAATCCGCACCTTCAAAGAAAAACCCAAGGGCGATGGCGCCATGATCAATGGCGGTTTCTTTGTGCTTTCCCCCGAGGTGATTAACCTCATCAAGGACGACACCATAGTGTGGGAGCGCGGCCCGCTGGAAACCCTGGCTAGTCAGGGTCAGCTTGCAGCCTTCCAGCATAGCGGTTTTTGGCAACCTATGGATACCTTGCGTGACAAAGTTCACCTTGAGGAACTTTGGGCTAGCGGTAAGGCGCCGTGGAAGGTCTGGCAATGACGACTCATTTCTGGCGCGGAAAACGCGTTCTTCTTACCGGCCACTCTGGCTTCAAGGGCGCCTGGATGGCACTTTGGCTCCACCGACTTGGTGCACAGGTCACCGGAATTAGCCTAGCCCCGCAGACTACGCCCAACCTTTTTAGCCTGGCTAGCATCCAAACGATCACCGATAGTCATTTTTGCGATATTCGCGAGTCAACCGCGCTCGCTACGTTGATCATCAAAGCCCAGCCAGAGATCGTTTTCCACTTAGCCGCGCAAGCGTTGGTGCATGCCAGCTACCGAGATCCGCTGACGACCTTTGCCACCAACGTTCAAGGCACCGCCAATGTGCTCGACGCTCTGCGGCCGCTCGACTCGGTCCGGGTGGTTGTTGCCATTACAACCGACAAGGTCTACAAGAACCTGGAACAGCCTTACCCATACCGCGAGACGGATGCGCTTGGTGGTCACGATCCCTACAGCGCCAGCAAGGCTGCTGCGGAAATCGTTATCGCCAGTTACCGTGATTCCTACCTGAACAACAAAGGCATCGCCGTTGCATCGGCCCGTGCCGGCAATGTCATCGGTGGCGGTGACTGGTCCGCAGACCGTCTAATTCCAGACGCCATCCTCGCCTGGAATACAAACCAGCCATTACAGATTCGCCGCCCGCAAGCCATCCGCCCCTGGCAACATGTTTTGGAGCCTGTTGCCGGCTACATCAAACTTGCCGAGCAACTCTGGCAACAACCGACCGTGGCGGGTGCCTACAACTTTGGCCCGCAAACTCATGAAGCGGCGACCGTGCGCGAAGTCGTACAACTCGCTCAAGGCGCCTATGGCATGGGGCAAGTCTCTTGGGGTGATGGCACCGAAGGCCCGCACGAAGCTGGCTGGCTGGCCCTTGAGATCGCCAAGGCACGTACCGTGCTGGGCGTTAAACCGCGCTGGCCACTGGTTGAGTCCGTGCAGCGCACTATCCACTGGTATCGTCAGCAGCATGAAGGTGCTGACGCTCGGGCACTATGCGAGGCAGACATTTCAGCCTACGAAACGGCCAGCGAATCAAGTGGGGAATCATGAGCCGCTTTACTATTCTCGATACCCCCATCGACGATCTCAAGATCGTCGAGCGTCAACAACAGGGCGATAGCCGCGGCTTCCTCGCGCGGCTGTTCTGCGCCGACGAACTCGCCGCTGCGGGCTGGCACAAACCCATCATCCAGATTAATCAAACGCTCACGCAAAAGCAGGGTACGATTCGCGGCTTGCATTTTCAGAACGCCCCGTATGCCGAGATGAAGCTCGTAACTTGTTTGCGCGGCGCAATTTGGGATGTGGCAGTGGACCTCCGCGCCGCGTCGCCCACCTTTTTGCAATGGCACGCCGAGGAGCTTTCCGCCGCCAATCACCGCGCACTGCTCATACCCGAAGGCTTCGCTCACGGTTTCCAAACCCTTTGTGACGACTGCGAGCTCATTTACTTGCACTCACGGGCCTATACGCCAGGTGCAGAGGCTGGGCTCAACCCGAAAGACTCCATGCTGTCAATTACCTGGCCACTGGCCATCACAGAACTGTCAGCCAGAGATGCACACCTCCCTATGCTCGACCCTCAATTTAAAGGACTGACGCTGTGAAATGCCGTCATTGCGAATCCTCACTTGAGCACACTTTCCTCGACCTCGGGTTCGCACCCCCATCGAACGCCTATCTGACAGATGCAGACCTCGCCAGGCCAGAAAAGTACTATCCCCTTAAAATCAAGGTCTGCGATCAATGTTGGCTGGTGCAAACCGAGGATTACACCCAGGCCGACGAATTGTTTAGCTCCGACTATGCCTATTTTTCCAGCACTTCTAGCGGCTGGTTGATCCACGCGGCAAGTTATGCAGAAAAAATGACCAGGCAGTTAAATCTCACCAAAGACTCCTTGGTCATCGAGGTCGCTTCCAACGATGGCTACCTACTCAAGAATTTCGTGGCAGCAGGAATTCCCTGCCTGGGCATCGAGCCCACCGCCAGTACCGCCGCCGCCGCCGAGAAGCTCGGTATTCCTGTCTTGCGCGAGTTCTTTGGCGAGCAACTAGGCAAGCAACTTGCCACCTCAGGCAAACAGGCCGATCTCATCGCCGGTAACAATGTCTACGCCCATGTGCCCGACATCAACGACTTCACCCGTGGCCTGAAAGCCGCACTCAAACCCGGCGGCACCATTACCCTGGAATTTCCTCACCTGATGCGCTTAATTGAGCACACCCAGTTCGACACCGTCTATCACGAGCATTTTTCTTACCTCTCTCTCTACACGGTTGAACGCATCTTCAAAGCGGCTGGTTTGCGTGTTTGGGACATAGAAGAATTGCCAACGCATGGCGGCAGCTTGCGCATTTATGGCTGCCATGCCGAAGAGGCGCACGCGACCACTCCTGCCGTTGGCGCGATGCTGGCAGAGGAAGCGCAGCGTGGCCTGCAAACGCTCGCCACGTACCAAAAGTTTCAGGCTAAGGCTAATCGAGTCAAGGACGATCTCCTGGCTTTCCTGATCGAACAAAAACGCGCGGGCAGACGAGTGGCCGCCTACGGTGCAGCGGCCAAGGGAAATACGCTGCTCAATTACGCAGGCGTCAAGCCTGACCTGCTACCGTTCGTTTGCGACGCCGCCGTCGCCAAACAAGGCAAGTTCATGCCGGCCAGCCACATTCCCATCCTGGCGCCAACCGTGCTACTTGAACAACGCCCCGACTACCTGGTGATCTTGCCCTGGAACATAGCCGCCGAGGTCAAGCAGCAAAATGCTCGTTTGGCCGAGCTGGGTACGAAATTTGTCACGGCTGTGCCAAAACTGGAGATCGCATGAAACCTCGCATCTATTACACCAAGCCATCCATCACCGAACTAGAGGTTCGCTATGCCACTGATGCGGCTACTAATGGTTGGGGTGAGAAATGTTACGAGTACATCAATCGCTTTGAGGCAGCGTTCAAGGAGCATCTCGGGGTGGAATATGCGATAGCGACTTCGAGTTGCACCGGCGCACTGCATATGGGCATGGCCGCCCTCGGCGTTGGCCCCGGCGACGAAGTCATCCTGGGCGATACCAACTGGATCGCTTCGGCGGCTCCCGTTACCTACCTCGGTGCCAAACCAGTTTTTGTCGACGTGTTGGAAGACAGCTGGTGCATCGATCCCGCGAGGATAGAGGCCGTGATCACACCCAAGACCAAAGCCATACTCGCCGTTCACTTGTATGGCAACCTCTGCGACCTCGACGCGCTGCTGCTGATCGGTGAAAAGCACGGGATACCGGTGATCGAGGACGCTGCAGAAGGCATTGGTTCTGTCTACCACGGCAATCGGGCTGGCTCCATCGGCAAGTTTGGTGCATTCTCCTTTCATGGCAGCAAGACCGTGACAACCGGCGAGGGCGGCATGTTCGTCACCAACGATGCCGAACTCTATGAGCATGTGCTGACGCTCAGCAACCATGGGCGAGCACGCGGTCAGACCAAGCAGTTTTGGCCGGATATGGTGGGGTTCAAATACAAGATGTCGAACATCCAGGCGGCCTTGGGATGTGCACAGATTGAGCGCATTGAGGAGCTGACGCGTCGCAAGCGTGAAATCCTGTCCTACTACAAGAAGGGCCTGACGGGCATTCCCGGCCTGCAGATGAATCCGGAGCCGTCAGATACCGTAAACGGTGCGTGGATGCCCACAGTTGTCATGCCAAAGGATACGCACATCACTCGGGAGGCGTTGCAGCAGGCTTTTACGACCGAGAATATTGACGCACGCGTGTTCTTCTGGCCGCTGAGTTCGCTACCGTTCCTTGATAGCCATGCAGTGAACCCGGTGTCGGATGGGTTGCCGGGGCGCGCGATCAATCTGCCCTCCTATCACGACATAACCCGAGAAGATATGGATCGTGTGATAAGTGTGTTGTTGCGCTTGTGTCTGCAGCGATGATGCCATGAAGCTCGCACTTTTCGCAGATGGACAGGTGGGCTTGCGCATCACACAGTTTCTGGTGGACTCCTACCTCGGGGATTTGGCTTTGATCGTCACCACGCAGAAAAATGAAATACATGCGTTGGCTGAAAGTCGGGGCCTCGCTGTCGATCTTTATGACGCCAGCCATGCGGTTCCTGCCGCCCTTGCCGACGGTGTAGATCTTGGTGTTCTGGCCTGGTGGCCGAAGATCATTCGCAATCCACTTCTGGCCTTCCCGAAGCATGGGTTCGTCAACACTCACCCGAGCCTGCTTCCTCATAATCGCGGCAAGCACTACAACTTCTGGACGCTCGTCGAACAGACTCCGTTTGGCGTGACATTGCATCGCGTGGATGAAGGCGTCGATACTGGTGAAATCGTGGCACAGCGCGAAATAGCGTACGGCTGGAGCGACAACGGCGGCAGTCTATATGCGAAAGCGCAGGAGGCCATGGTCGAGCTTTTCTGCAGTACGTATCCGGGATTGCGGGCAGGGGATTTCGAGTCAACCGCCCAAAATAGCGAGCTTGCGTCGTTCCATCACTCGTCCGAAATCGAGTCCGCCAGCCGAATCGACCTTGATCGACTTTATAGCGCAAGGGATATCCTCAATTTGTTGAGGGCGAGAACATTTGCGGGGCATCCCGGTTGCCAGTTTGAAGATATAGGAGATCATTTTGAAGTATCAATTGAAATCAAGAAAGTCCAATCATGAATGAACACGAAAAATTCAAAGCCGAGTGCAAAGTTGAAGTTGCCGCTTTGGGCGAAAATCAACCGGTTAAAAAGCTAACCAACGACTGGATGACTGCGGTCAACCTGCTGAAGTACTCCTATCACTTCGAGTGGCAAAGCCGGCCGGTCATCCAGTACCCGCAAGACATCGTTGCGCTGCAGGAGCTGATCTGGTCGATCAAACCCGACCTGATCATCGAAACCGGCATCGCGCACGGCGGTTCGCTGATCTTCAGCGCTTCGATGCTTGCCTTGCTGGATATGTGCGAAGCCATCGAGGCAAATAAGTCGATAGACCCCAAATCATCCAGGCGAAAAGTCCTGGGCATCGATATCGATATCCGCTCGCACAATCGCGCAGCGATCGAGGCCCATCCTATGGCCTCCAGGATCCATATGATCCAAGGATCGAGCATAGCGCCGGACGTTGTCCAGCAAGTCAAGGATTTCGCAGCGGGGTATTCGCGCGTGTTCGTGATTCTCGACAGCAACCACACCCACGACCATGTTCTGGCAGAACTGCAAGCCTATGCACCACTGACCAGCAAGGGTAGCTATTGCGTGGTCTTCGATACCGTGGTCGAAGACATGCCGAAGGAGATGTTCCCAGACCGCCCTTGGGGGCCTGGTGATAATCCGAAAACGGCAGTATGGGAATACCTTAAGACGCACCCTGAATTTGAGATCGATAAGAGCATTCAGCATAAGCTCCTGATTACCGTAGCGCCGGATGGCTATTTGAAGCGCATCACCTGAACACAAACGCGCATGCTTAAACGCAACCTCATCGCCAACTACCTAGGCCAAGGCTGGACCACCCTCATGGGTTTGGCCTTCATCCCCCTATACATCAAGTATCTGGGGATTGAAGCCTATGGTTTGATCGGCTTGTTTGGGGTGTTGCAAGCCTGGCTCAGCCTGCTTGACATGGGCATGACCCCCACGCTCAATCGCGAGATGGCGCGCTTTACCGGCGGCACCCATAGCGCCACATCCATCCGTGATTTGCTGCGCAGTATTGAGGTCATCGCGCTGGGCATTGCAGCGCTAGTAGGACTGGGTATTTGGGCCGCCTCGGGTTGGCTGGCAAGTGACTGGCTGCGTGCTGAAAACCTGCCCATCGACACTGTCGCCCAAGCTTTTACCATCATGGGTGCGGTCACCGCCCTCCGTTTTGTTGAGGGCATTTACCGCAGCGCCATCGTCGGCCTGCAACGCCAGGTGCTGTACAACGCAGTCAACAGCGCACTGGCCACCCTGCGCGGGCTGGGTGCGGTGGGTATTTTGATGTGGGTATCACCCACGATTGAAGCCTTTTTTATTTGGCAAGGTGTTATTTCACTGCTCACCTTGGGTGTGCTGGCCAGCGTGACCTATCGCGCCCTGCCCAAAGCCGAACGCGATGGTCAGTTTTCGATGCCCGCTCTGCGGGGCATTGGCAGTTTTGCCGGCGGAATGATGGGCATCACTTTTTTAACACTGCTGCTGACGCAGGTGGACAAAATCATGCTCTCCAAACTGCTCACCCTCAGCGACTATGGCTACTACTCCCTGGCGACAGTAGTGGCTGCTGCGCTGTACATGCTCACTGGCCCCATCACCCAAGCTTGGTTTCCACGCCTCAGTGAATTGCACGCCAATAATCAGCAGGCCGAGTTAATCACAAAATACCACCAAGGTGCGCAACTGGTGTCTGTGTTTATGGGAAGTGCCGCCGTAGTAATGATTGTATTTGCCGAGCCCATTTTGCAGCTCTGGACGCGCGATGCCGAACTGGCCCACCGCAGCGCCACCTTGCTCAGCCTGCTGGCGCTGGGCAACTTGCTCAATGGTTTGATGTGGATACCCTACCAAACCCAGCTTGCCCATGGTTGGACGGGTTTGACCACCCGCATCAATATCGTCTCGGTGGCCATCATCGTGCCCGCCATTTTGTGGGCAACACCCCGCTACGGCGCAGAAGGTGCTGCTTGGGTTTGGGCGGGTCTGAATGCCGGTTATGTGCTGATTGGCATTCACTTTATGTATCGTAAAATCTTGATTTACGAAAAATGGCGTTGGTATGGTCAAGATGTCTTTCTACCCCTTCTCACATCAATCGTGGCAGCGTTGCTGGTGCGCCGGCTGGTACCTTCGATGGTGCATCCGATCGGCCAGCTGACAGTTCTGGCTGTGGCTTCCAGCCTTACCCTAGCCTCAGCGACGGTTGCTGCACCGCTGTTACGGCAACAAGTGTTCTCGAGGATGATTATTCTGCTCATGCATGTGAGTCGAAGGCTAAAGAACTCTATACAAACTGACTAGGGAATTAGAAAGTGTGTGAAAGTTTAAAATATCCTTTTTTTTCAATTGTAATTCCCACAAAAGGTCGACCAGATCTACTCCAGGATGCAATAAGTAGTGTACTTCGTCAGGATTTTTCTGATTATGAATTAATCGTTTCCGATAACTTCAACGACAATCGAACGCGAAAAGTAGTTGAATTATTCAAAGGAAATTCGTCGATTCGCTATTTTCGCACGGAGTGTGAACTCAATATGCCATTGCATTGGGAATTTGCGACAAAAAAGACGCTTGGTAAGTATGTGTTGATATTGACAGATCGTTCTGTTCTTAAACAACATGCCTTAACTACAATACATAAAGAGCTCGTTGATCACCCGGAGGTCGCAATTTGCTCATGGAGATGGTCTCTTTATGATGCGAAAAATGGCATTGAGTTTTACAAAACTATCGATCAACGACTCCAGGAGGTAGAAATACTACCGACAAGCTTTGTAGCTCGAGATTTTGTACGTAAATCGACGAATTACCCCTATTCTCTGCCTAGAGGGTTAAACAGTTGCTACAGAGCAGACCTGGCAGAGCATGTCAGAGAAAAACACGGTGCTCTTTTCTTGCCAATTAGTCCAGATTATAGTTCGGCGTTTTTACTGTTGGCTTACGCACCAAGTATTATTCATATCAATAAATCATTATTTATTTCGCAAGGTCTAGCCGTTAGCAACGGAGGAAATGCTATGGCTTCCAACGGGGATAGTTACTTAAATACATTAAATTTGCCTGATCCCTACAAGTACGTACCAATAAAACGTTTTATTGTGGAAAGTGGGATTTTTAGCGATTTTTTAATGGTTAAAGAAATCACTAACGGAAATCTGGCAAATGTTGAAATGGATTGGGAAGAATATTTTGTTGCATGTTACCGCGAGATTTATGAAAAAATCAGTAGAAATGTGCTTAACAAAACTGCCATCGCTAAAATAGTTTTATCATGGGATCTTGCTTTAAAAAACTCTAATACAAACATTCAAATTAATGTTAAAAGAAGGTTAAGGCGATTTAAGCTTCTTGTAGTATTGAAAAGAAGTATGTTTGGGCCACCATTGCTATATATCAAACATAGCGTTAAAGCATTAAGATCGGTGGGGCGTCAACCCGATCATAAGACGGTTATTGAAGCAGCGGGGTTTCGTATTGAAATCAAAAAATAAAATAGTTTTATATTTTATCAATATTTTGAATCCGTGGCCTCAAAATCCGACCATAAATTTCCAGTCTGAATAACGCTCAAACTTTCCCTACTTTTTGTGAAAACACTCGTCCACGCCAACCGCAATGCTTCGAAAGTTCACCCGCGTGAATTCTTGACTAGCATGTGGCTGCGTCCTCCAAATTCTGGACGCTACCAACCACGTCCAGTCAATACAAAAAACAAATTTCAGATCGTGGAATTATTTTGATTCGACTGATTTGCTAATCAGTATTGGGCTGCCCGTAATAATGCTCAAACACTGCAATGCCGCTATTACTCTCGCTCAGGCCAAATATCCAGCGCCTGGTGTGCTTGGTTATGCGCGCCGCCATAAACATCATCTCCTGCATCCTTGCCTTAATGCACCTGCGCTTAGCGGTATGGCGCATGGTGCTCTTGGGATATTTGGCAACGAATTCAAATTCGACGTCAGAGCTGAGTTGCTAGGGCAGTCGTTTGATAATGAAGTCGATCATATTGGGCCTGACATGCAGAGTGAGTTGCACATGAAAGCTAATGCGCTTATTTCAAAAGAGAAATCGACAAAATTCACACTAAAGCCACCGATTCGAGGCATATCTTTTGCTGTAACCACGGCCAAGTTGAGTATGATTATTCTTCACCGCGTACTTGGCAAAAAGTTATTAAAGAACCCCCACGAAGATTATTTTGGGGTGCACGTTTCCCTACCGCCATTACTTCAACGCTGGGTAGGTCTACATGGTGGATAGACATATGAAATCCATTCTCGTCATTCATCATGGCCAGGGAGTAGGCGGTGGATTAATTGCATTGTTGGGATTGATTGCGGAACTTAAGGAAAACAATAGGGTACATGTTTTATCTATTTTTGACGGAATTGCAGTAGATTATATACGCCAGACTGGCGCGACGGTCACGGTGGCGAAATCACGATTTTATGCAAAATTTTATCAACTCTTTATTCATAGCGATGCCGCGTATTTTAATATTATTGATTCAATTAGAAATAATAAATCTGTAATTTTGTATTATCTTAGCAAATATTATTTTGCTGGTAAAGAGTTGAAAAATATTGTTTTCGATTACGAGATTGTTTATTTGAATTCAATTTTCATTTCAGACTGGGCGAGGGCGTCGAAACTCGCGAAAAAGAAAGTGGTAATTCATGTTCGAGAACCGCTATCCAGGGGATTGTTCAAATTTAAATACGAAATTATACGCCAAACTATTAATAAATACTGCGACCAAGTTATTGCAATATCGCATGATAATGCCAGTCGATTGGACTTGCAGCACAAGACAACAGTTGTTTATGATCCAGTGGTGACTAAAAATCGGAGCCAATCAGAGTATAAACTAATAAATCGAAAATTTAAGTATTTTGTATATTTGGGAGGTATGGCGCGTATTAAAGGATTTGAGCAGTTGGTTGAGTCGCTGGAGTATTTGGATGAAAATATAAGAATATTTTTTCTTGGTGGAGAATCCGAATACGCGAGTCATGGATTAAAGCGCCTAGTTCGGCAAAATTTGGATCCGTTCTTTCTTAAAAATAAACGTCTGATTGATAAGCTTAAGAAATCAGGAAAAATTATCCATGTCGGATTAGTTGATGACGTGTTTTATTACTACGAGAACAGCATCGCGGCAATATGTCCATTTTCAAAACCACATGCGTCATTGCCGATTCTCGAGGCCTTTTCGGTCGGTAAGCCAGTTATAGTATCGGACGTGAAGGGCATGGAAGAGTTAGTTGATAGTACCAATGGCGTATTTTTCATAAATTCCGACCCCGAGTCGCTAGCGCATAAAATAAACGAAATGTCGCAGGTTACGGAACAAGATTATGAGGCCATGCGGACCGCATGCATGACTAAATACAAACAGATTCGCGAGCGAAGCGATTCGGTGACATCTGTTTTGAATCGAACATAAAATTTTATCGGAAATAGGGATTGGCCCATAAATGAGTTTATTAGGTAAGCTTTATACGACGCCTAAAATTTTGGAATCTGGCGAAAAAAAGGTCAGTTACTCGTTGGTGTTTTTGCTAGGAATGGTAATTTTTCTTTCAGATGATACTATTCTGTTCGGGACCAATGCAAGTAAGAGTTACCTGATATTCAAGAATTTAGTTTATCTGATTGTTACGTTAGGGCTATTAACCAATTTAAACCTTAAAGTATTTCGATCACGTGGAATTTATTTTATCTCTGCCATAGTTGCCTCGATTCTTTTAACCTTGTTGTCCAATCTTGATTTTACTGGTGGCTATGTTTATCAGATTTGGATAGTGTTTCTGGCTTTCCTCATTACCCAGTCTTTGGACTTTGAGGTGTTTGCAAGTCTTTTTAAGAAGTATATTTTCATCCTGTGTTTGTTTTCAATCCTTATATTTATAATTGCAAATTACTATGAGTGGATACTTGATTATTTTCCGACGGGAGAAAATACTGCGGGAGTGGAGTTTGTTAATTTATATGTAGGCTCTGTATATAAGGGGGTTGGTGAAGTAAGAAATTCAAGCATTTTTCGTGAGCCTGGTGTATTTGCAATATATATCCTGCTTGCCATAATGTTTGAATTATTTCTTTCAATAAAAATGAAGGTAAATATAAAATTTATTGCTTGCTTCTTAATAGCATTGTTTGCCACATTTTCTACTACTGCTTTTGCGGTAATGGCTCTGATGACAATTGGATATATGTTTAAAGACGGGGCGGCCCATTTTCAATCGAAGATTGTTTTGGTCGCTTTGTTTTTCATGATCGTTACTTTTGTTTTTGGTTTTCAGGAAGATCTGTACTTTAAAGTTTTTTCTAAACTGGACACCGATTCGATATCGTTTGAAAGTTCAATTGCAAGGGTTGCATCCATTGTTGTGAATTTTGAGATATTCATAAATCATCCATTATTCGGCTCTGGGTTGGGAAATTACGGGAATTTGTTTCAAACGTATTCAAATCTGCATTTTGGTGTGCCTCTTGAAGCCTCTGGTCTATCCACCAACTCCTTTATGTCTGTATTGGCAACCTACGGTTTGTTATATGGATTAATTATCATGTTGGCCCTAATGCGCCTGCCAGCAAAGTTATCCGATAGATTTGTCGTGAAAACTGTTTTATTCATTTCGTTTGTACTTATGTTTAGTAGTCAGGATATGCGCTATTCCTTGCTATTTAATATTCTAGTTTTTTATGGATTAAAGCTTTCTGGAAGTGTTTTTTATCGCCCTAATTTAGATCAAAATTAGGACTTACGTTGAATAATAAATTTAAAACAATCCGCATGCACTTTGTTGGCTCAGTCGTCCCGGCTGGTGATGAATCTAGCTCGGATGCAATCAGTCACGCGGGCAATTTGTGCCAGCTAGGATTGATACGCGGATTTACTGACACAGTGGTAGAGCTTATTCAGGTAATTTCTTATTTTCCAAACAGGATATTTCCGGTGGGTAAACGGGTTTATTTTTCCGGTAAACATCGAACTTTACCGGGAGACATAGACTTTTATGCTATACCGTATTTAAATCTTCCCGGCCTGCGTGCGATTACTGTGAATGCGGGCGTGCTATTAAACCTTTTGGTAAACGCACGACGAGGCGATGTTGTCTTATTTTACAATGTGACTATCCCCTCTGGTTTGTTAGGTCTTTTACTTAGGTTGATTCGAGGGGTGCATTGTTTTGCCATGGTGTATGATATTCATGTGCCGGGACAGACTGTCCCAGATAGTTGGCGCTGGCGTTTTGAATATTGGAAACATAAATGGTTACTTCCTAGACTTGATGGTGTCATAGCAATCACGTCAAAGATTTTATTTGATTTTAATGCCACCAATAATGGAATTGTTGTAGAGGGCGGCGTTGCAGTCTTACCATCCGCAATTATTTTTTCATCTTTGGCGAGGTCGCCATCGACTTTCACCATGGTATATGCTGGTCGACTCAATGAAGATAATGGAATTGAGTTAATGCTTCGGGCTATGGCACGGCTGACGAACGCTGAGTTGCGGATGGTGATTGTAGGTAGCGGACTGCTGAGTGACACGGTTAAGAAGGCAGCCGAAAAAGACGCGCGTATTACTTACCTTGGAGTGATTTCACACAGCGAAGTAACCGCGCTTTATAGAGGTGCGCAGTTGCTGATGTGCATACGTATTACTAAGCAGTTGAATACAGGATATTTTTTCCCGTCCAAGTTGATTGAATGCCTGGCTACCGGTGTTCCAGTTTTGACTACTCGCGTTACTGGCGGAAGTTTTGACCCAGCTGAATATGCATATGTGGTTGATGATGAGACTGATCAAGGCGTGGCGGCGGGAATTCTAGAAAGTATGAAAAATGGTGCCGCTTATAATTTCGCAAAAGGAGAGAAGGCACGATTGTTTATTTCAGAGAATATGACTTGGTCAAAGCAGTGTCTGAAGATTAGTCACTTTCTATTAACAAAGATCGAAATTGAGTGAGGCATTTTTAGAATGCTTAAACTACTACATATTGTCCCCGATATCGCACTAAGCTCCGGTGGCTTGGGTCTCGCAGCTCTGCGCTTTGGAGAAGCCGTTGCCAAGGCCGGTGCCAGAGTCACCTTGTTTTCAGCTTCTAACGGGAGCCAGACACTGTTAAAGCCAATTGCAAATGTCGATAGTTTTGAGTGCGTGAATTATTCGCTTTCCGGCAACTTCGCACAGAGGTTGATCCAGCAGCAGACGCAGATTGTCGAGTATTGTGCGCAGCATCGGCCCGATATTATTCATCTTCATGGCGTGTGGCTGCCTTTTTTGATGATTGCTGCGCGGGTTGCGAATAAGCAGGGAATACCTTACATAATTTCACCGCATGGTAGTTACGAGCCTTGGGCGCTAAATCAAAAGCGATTGAAAAAAGCGATTGCATTGGTGACATATCAAGGTATGGTTAACCGGGCTGCGGCTATGTTCTTTGCTACCGCGCCGCAAGAGGCCGATAGCATACGTCGGTTACGACTTTCGCAGCCGATAGCGGTGATACCAAATGGTGTCGATATTAACAGCCTGCCAGAGCATGTATTAGCTGATGGAAAGCGGACGATACTGTTTCTTTCGCGGATACATCCTAAAAAGGGGTTGCTGGATTTGGTCGAGGCCTGGGCCCAAGTCCGTGATCAAACTTGGCGAATTGTTATCGCAGGACCGGATGAAGATGGTCATCAATCGGAAGTGCAGGGAGCAATTGCGGCTCGCGGCTTAGCGTCTGATTTTGAATTTGTTGGCTTAGTGGATGGCGTTAAAAAATCGGCATGTTTTCAAAATGCCGAATTATTTATATTGCCCACCTATTCCGAAAACTTTGGTATTGCAGTAGCAGAGGCTTTGGTTCATGAAGTACCCGTAATTACGACCACCGGTGCACCTTGGGAAGATCTTGTTACTTTTAAGTGCGGTTGGTGGGTGACGCCAGGAGTTGCATCTATTTCAGCAGCACTCAAGGCTGCTATGAATACCGAGGCAGAGGAACTTCGACTCATGGGTCAACGGGGTCGCCAGGTCGTGATGCGAAAATATTCATGGGACAAGATAGGACAAGATGCACTGAGGGTATATCTTGCTCTTATAAACCGGTCACCCTTTCCTCTTGAGTTCATGACCGACCGGTAAGGTAGAACTCTTGAAAACATTTAGTTGTAATTGGATGGAAATGTTTACTGATAAAGTGTTGTTAATTACCGGAGGTACGGGCTCATTCGGCAATGCCGTTTTGAAGCGTTTTCTTGATACCAATATCGCGGAAATTCGCATCTTCAGCCGCGATGAGAAAAAGCAGGACGACATGCGTAAGCGCTACGGTCACCCCAAGCTCAAGTTCTACATCGGGGATGTGCGCGACTTGCGCAGTGTGGCTGCGGCCATGCGTGAGGTGGACTATGTGTTTCATGCGGCGGCGCTCAAGCAGGTGCCTTCGTGCGAGTTTCACCCCATGGAGGCAGTGCGTACCAATGTACTGGGCACCGAGAATGTTCTGGAGGCCGCAATAGCCGCAGCCGTCAGGCGCGTGGTGTGCCTGAGCACTGACAAGGCGGTGTATCCCATTAACGCCATGGGCATCAGTAAGGCCATGATGGAAAAGGTGATGGTGGCCGCCAGCCGTAACCTGGAGACTACTTGCACAGTCATTTGTGGCACGCGCTATGGCAACGTGATGGCCTCACGCGGGTCGGTGATTCCGTTGTTTGTTGAGCAGGTGTTGGCTGGCAAACCCATCACCGTGACCGACCCATCAATGACGCGCTTCATGATGACGCTGGACGATGCGGTGGACCTGGTGCTGTACGCGTTTGAGCATGGCAGTAACGGCGACATTTTTGTGCAAAAGTCTCCTGCTGCCACGGTGCAGGTACTCACGCAGGCGCTCCTGGAGCTGATGGGAAAGCCGAAGCACGAGGTGCGTCAGATCGGCACCCGCCACGGCGAGAAGTTGTATGAAGCGCTGCTCAGCCGCGAAGAGATGGCCTGTGCCGAAGACAGGAGGGACTACTTCCGCGTGCCGCCTGATGGGCGCGACTTGAACTACGGCAAATTTGTGGAGCAGGGCGAGCAGCGCATCACCCAAAGCACGCACGGCGAAGACTACAACTCGCACAACACTACCCGGCTCGATGTAGCGGGCATGAAGGCGCTGTTGCTGAAGCTGGACTTCATGCAGCGCATCGCCCGTGGTGAATACGCGGTGGCAGAGGAATAGCGCAATGAAGGTGCTGATCACCGGGGCCAACGGCTTCGTCGGTAAGAACCTGCAGCTGCACCTGGCCGGGCGCAAAGACGTGCAGGTGGTGTGCTTCACCCGCAATGACGATTTGGTCCAGCTGCCGGCCATGCTGCTCGGGGTGGACTTTGTGTTTCACCTTGCGGGCGTCAACCGCCCGCAAGATCCGCAGGATTTTGTGACCGGCAATGTGGATTTGACGCAGGCGCTGTGCCAAGCTGTGGGCGCAGTGGCCGAGGCTGCCCGTAAAAAGGTGCCCATCGTTTACACCTCGTCTACGCAGGCCGGGCACGACAATCCTTATGGCCAAAGCAAGCGCGGGGCAGAAGGCGCTTTGCTGGCTGCCGCACATCGCCATCAGGTACCGGCGCACATATTCCGGCTGCCCAATGTTTTCGGCAAATGGTGCAAGCCTAACTACAACTCGGCGGTGGCCACGTTTTGCCACAACATTGCACGCGGTTTTCCGATCCAAATCAACGATCCGGCTGCGCCGGTTACGCTGGTGTACGTGGATGATGTGATTGAGCGGTTTGTGCAACTGATGGATGGCGCTGACGCGGCAGTTGGGCTGGATGGCTTTGGTACTGTGGCCCCGCAGTACACAACTACCGTGGGCGAACTGGCCAGGCAGATTCAGGCCTTCAAGGACAGCCGCGCCACGTTGATGACCGAACGCGTAGGTACCGGGCTGGTGCGGGCGCTCTATGCCACCTATGTGAGCTACTTGCCGGTGGAGTCGTTTGCTTACGCTGTGCCGCAGTATGGCGACCCGCGCGGCGTGTTTGTGGAAGTGCTCAAAACGCCGGACGCTGGGCAGTTCTCTTTTTTCACGGCGCACCCCGGCATTACCCGGGGTGGCCACTACCACCACAGCAAGACCGAAAAATTTCTGGTCATTAAGGGCCAGGCACGCTTCAAGTTCAGGCAAATGGAAACCGGTCAGACACATGAGCTGGTCACTAAGGGCGAAAAACCCGAGATCGTTGAAACCGTGCCCGGCTGGACGCATGACATCACCAACATTGGCACTATTGAGATGATCGTGATGCTTTGGGCCAATGAAGTGTTTGACCGTTCAAAGCCCGACACCTTTGCCTGCCCGCTGTAAGCCGCCTCAAACAGTTTCTTTATCCATGAAAAAACTCAAAGTCATGACCGTGGTAGGTACCCGGCCCGAGATTATTCGCCTCTCGCGCGTGCTCGCGCGGCTGGACGAGCATTGCGACCATGTGCTGGTGCACACCGGGCAAAACTATGACTATGAGTTGAACCAGGTTTTTTTTGACGACCTGAGCATTCGCAAGCCTGACCATTTTTTGAACAGTGCAGCCAACACCACAAGTGCGGCCCACACTATTGGCAACCTGATTATTGCGGTGGACCAGGTGCTGGCCCAAGTGCAGCCGGAGGCCATGCTGGTGCTGGGGGACACCAACAGTTGCCTGTCTGTGATTCCCGCAAAACGCCGCAAGATTCCGATCTTTCACATGGAGGCCGGAAACCGTTGCTTTGACCAGCGTGTGCCGGAAGAAACCAACCGGCGCATTGTCGACCACACGGCTGATGTGAACCTGACATACAGCAGCATTGCCCGCGACTACCTGCTGCGCGAGGGCCTGCCGCCGGACTTGGTGATCAAGACCGGCAGCCCGATGTATGAGGTGCTGACGCACTACCGCCCGCGTATAGAAGCATCCGACGTGCTGGTGCGCCTGGGGCTTGAGGCGCAGGGCTACTTCGTGGTCAGCGCCCATCGTGAGGAAAACATCGAATCCCCCCAGTCATTCACCAAGCTGGTGGCGGTGCTCAACGCCGTGGCGGAAGACCACAAACAGCCGGTGATCGTGTCCACCCACCCGCGCACGCAAAAGCGCATTGACGCCACGGGCACGCGCTTTCACCAGCAGGTACGCCTGCTCAAGCCATTGGGCTTTCATGACTATGTGAAGCTGCAGTTCTCGGCCAAGGCCGTGCTGTCAGATAGCGGTACCATCAACGAGGAGTCATCGATTCTGAACTTCCCGGCGCTCAATCTGCGCGAGGCGCACGAGCGGCCCGAGGGCATGGAAGAGGCCGCTGTGATGATGGTGGGGCTGGAGGTGGAGCGCGTGCGCCAGGGCCTGGCCATTCTGGCCGCGCAGCCGCGCGGTGAGGATCGCTCTGACCCGCACGGCATTCGCCAGGTGGGCGACTACAGCATGCCCAATGTGTCGGACAAGGTGCTGCGCATCATCCACAGCTACACGGATTATGTGAACCGCGTGGTGTGGAAGAAATACTGAGCAAACCATTAATGCGCTTGCTCGTCGTTTCGCAGTATTTTTGGCCCGAAAACTTCAGGATCAACGATTTGGTGGCCGAGTTGGTTCGGCGTGGTCACCACGTCACGGTACTGACCGGTGTTCCAAACTATCCTGATGGCAAGGTTTTCTCGCAGTTTCGCGACGCCCCTGCCCGCTATGCGCATTACGAAGGTGCCGAGATTATTCGAGTGCCGCTTATGCCAAGGAGCAATGGTGGTCTGCGCTTGATGTTGAATTACCTGACCTTTGCGGTCAGTGCGTCGGTGGTCGGTCCATGGAAACTGCGCGGGCGTCAGTTTGATGCGGTCTTCGCGTACGAGCCGTCACCCATCACCGTCGGCCTTCCTGCCGCTGTGATGCGTGCAGTCAAGCGCGCGCCTCTGACGTTTTGGGTGCTCGATCTGTGGCCTGAAACCTTGCAGGCGATTGGTGTTGTGCGCTCCCCTGTAATCATGCACGCTGTGGGCAAACTGGTTGCCTTCATCTATAGGCGCTGTGATTTGATTCTGGCGCAGTCAAGAAGCTTTATGCCGCAGATTAGGAAGTACGCTGGCAAAGACATCCGGGTCGAGTATTTTCCGAGTTGGGCTGAATCTATTTTTGATTTGCAGAACACTATCCCGGCGGATGAGGTCCTCTCAAAGCCCGGGAGCTTCAACGTGATGTTTGCCGGGAACATTGGTGATGCCCAGGATTTCCCCGCGATTCTGGCGGCGGCAGAAAGCTTGAAGTCGCATGCACACATCCGGTGGCTGATCGTTGGCGATGGGCGGATGGCGCACTGGGTTGCCGATGAAATCAAGCGCCGCAATCTGCAGGATCACGTCCTGATGCTGGGGCGGCATCCAGTGGAGAGGATGCCTTCGTTTTTCCGGCATGCGAATGCCTTGTTGGTCAGCTTGAAGGACGAACCCATTTTTTCCATGACGATTCCGGGAAAGCTTCAGTCGTATCTGGCGGCTGGTATCCCGGTCGTGGCCATGTTGAACGGCGAGGGCGCCGAGGTGGTAGAGAACTCTCGCTCGGGCCTGACATGTGCTGCCGGCGATCATGCCGGGTTGGCCGCCGCCGTCCTGAAACTTTCGGAAATGACTCGTGACGAGCGGGACACTATGGGCAGAAATGGGTTGAATGTGAGTGTCCGTGAATTTGATCGTGGCACATTGATCAATCAACTTGAGGAATGGATAGGACAGTTAAAAGTCGGAGCAATTTCGCCCTCGATATCCCGGGGCACACAATGATTTTGGTGACAGGCGCAACAGGTTTTGTCGGCTCTGCGCTGGTGGCCAGACTGGCCCGTGAAGGAACTGAAACGCGCGCCTGCGTTCGTCGCAACGGCGTATCCATGCCAGATGGCATTCACACGGTGCAGGTGGCTGGCTTGACTGCAGATGCGGACTGGAGTCGCGCATTGGCGGGCGTCTCAGTCGTCGTGCACGCCGCAGCACGTGTGCACGTGATGGTTGACGCGGCCACCGATCCCTTGGATGAATTTCGCCGTGTCAATGTCCAGGGGGCTTTGCACTTGGCGCGCCAGGCCGCAGCAGCCGGTGTGCGGCGCTTTGTCTTCATCAGCTCCGTCAAGGTCAATGGCGAAGCCACGAAGTTGGAGGTGCCTTTTTCTGCGGATGACATTCCAGCGCCACTTGACCCCTACGGCGTTTCCAAAATGGAGGCCGAGCAGGGCTTGCGCCAGATTTCGGCTGAAACCGGCATAGAGGTGGTCATCATCCGCCCGCCGCTGGTCTACGGGCCTGGTGTGAAGGCCAACTTTGCCGCGCTCATGCGCGCCGTGCAGCGTGGTTGGCCCTTGCCGCTGGGCGCGGTGCACAACCAGCGCAGCCTAGTGGCGCTTGATAACCTGGTCGATTTCATCGTCACCTGCATCACCCACCCCCAAGCGGCCAACCAGACTTTTTTGGTGAGTGACGGGCAAGACCTGTCCACCACCGAGCTGGTGCGCGGTATGGCGCAAGCAGCCGGTGTGCCGGCCCGTTTGCTGCCTTTGCCGGTGTGGGCTTTGCAAGCGGGGGCCACTTTGCTAGGCAAGGGCGACGCGGTGCAGCGTTTGTGCGGCAATTTGCAGGTGGATATTTCTAAGGCCCGTACTCTGCTGGGCTGGGTGCCACCACTTTCTGTGGAAGAGGGTTTGCGGCGGGCGGCGATAAAAATTATAAGTAATTGATTTTTAATAAGGTTCAACGTAAACTTTAGTTTTTCATTTTTACCTTGAACACGAGTTTTAATCATGTCTGCAACAGACTGCTTGTTTGAACTCTCCGAGAGTCAAAAGCGCCAATACATTGATGCGGAAACAGTATTTATCGCGTTGGCTCAAGCCAAAAAGGCAGCGGCAGAAGTGCGCGGGTTCATGTTTTGGCGGGAACTCAAGGGTACGCGTACCTTGATTCGCAGTTCTGCCGCGGGTGCACAAAAATCGCTCGGTGCTTACTCTGAGACCACGCAAAAGCTGTTTAATAGCTTCATGGTGCGCAAGACCAACGTTGAGTTACGGGTGAAGGCTTTGAAGGCCCAGCTTGCCACCCAACAGAGGCTAAATCGGGCGCATCGGGTGGGCAGGGTGCCAAACATCGTGGTCGGTGTTCTGAACGAGATGGCGAAGGCGGGTGTTGATGCGCATTTTTTGGTGGTAGGCACCCATGCTCTTTACGCGTATGAGGCGGCTGCAGGTGTGCGTATCACCGAGCAGGCGATGGCTACTCGCGACGTAGATATGTTGTTTGATACCCGTAAGCGTTTGGCTTTTTTCACGGTAATGGAAAAGCTTGACAGTTCGCTAATTGGTTTACTTCGCAAGGCCGATGCCAGCTTTGAGGTGGTTGAAGATCAGCATTACACAGCCAGAAACAATGACGGTTTTGAGGTAGACATCATCAGGCGCATGGCCCACGGGCGTGATCCCCACCCTCTGCGCATGAGCAGCGCTGAAGACGACTTTTGGGCAGCGCAAGTGTCAATGGGTGACAAGCTTGCGTCGGCGCGCCGATTTGACCAAGTGGTGGTGGCAACCTCCGGCGAGATGGCGTTGATGCGAACAGTGCATCCGCTAGATTTCGCACGGATCAAGTGACCCTGTCAAAGCAAGCAGGTCGGGATGCCAATAAGAGAGGCTAGGATGCGCTGCAGTCAGCCATCATCGACACCTTGGTAACAAACTACTTGCCAACGCTGATTTAATTAATAGTGACTCTCGCCGCGTGGATCACGACGGTCTGCTGCCTCGCCTTTGTATTCGTAACGCCTTAAAATTTGTCCATGCGCCTATCTATCGAACAAATTGCAGCCATACGCAGGGAGGTATCCTTGACTGCGGGTGATTCTGCGCGGGTCTGGTTGTTTGGCTCACGGGTACGGGATGACGCGCGGGGGGGAGACATCGATCTGCTGGTGGAGCTCGATGAGTCTGTAGCTGAGCCAGCCCAACTCTCCGCACGGCTTGCGGCTCGAGTGTCAAGATCAATATACGGACGAAAAGTCGATGTGTTGGTCCAGGCCCCCAACCTGCTGCGTTTACCCATCCATGCCATAGCACTTGCAGAAGGCGTTCGGCTTTGAAAATAGCCACATCACTGGCCGCGCGCCTTGAGTTTTTGTCACGTGTTACTACAAAGGAGTGTCAACATTTGTTGGACACGGATCGTCGTTTGTTTCCAAATCTTTTCACGATTGAAGAGGCGCAAGAGGTCGAGGCAGCCCCCATTCTGGCCGAGCGCCTGGATGCCTTTGTTAGCCGCTTTGGTCGGCTGCAAGACACGGTAGGCGACAAACTACTGCCTGCTTTACTGAGCGCCTTGGCAGAAACGCTGGGCCCGACGATTGACAATCTGGACAAGGCAGAGAAATTCCGGTTCATCGAATCTGCTGATGGATGGATGGATGGAAATGCGCAAACTGCGCAACCAGGTGGTGCACGGGTACATAGAGGATTTGGTCGTGCTTTCCAGCGCCTTGCGTAATGGCCATGCATTTGTGCCGAGTCTTGTGGTTGCCTCCCGCCAGTGCGTGGCCGAAATTGAGCGGCTACTTAACGCCCCTTCTTAAAGTGGAGCTTAAAAAATGGACGCTACGCTTTCCCCCATCTTTCAGCTTGGCGCAATGATTGTTTTTGCATGAAGAGATTGTTTGATCTGCTCGTAGCTGCGTGCGCCGCGCTGGTCTTGTTGTTGCCGATTGTTTTGGTTGCCTTGGCGGTGCGCCTGACTTCAAAAGGGCCAGCCCTGTATTGGTCTGACCGGGTTGGGCGCAACAACACCATTTTCAAGATGCCCAAGTTCCGCAGCATGCAGATCGGTACCCCTGCGGTGGCGACGCATTTGCTGAGCAACCCGGATGCCTACTTGACGCCCATCGGCAGTTTCTTGCGCAAAAGCAGCCTGGACGAACTGCCGCAGTTGTGGAGCATTCTGGCAGGCGATATGAGTTTTGTCGGGCCCCGCCCCGCCCTGTTTAATCAGCACGATTTGATTGAGTTGCGCACCCGGCAAGGCGTGCACGAACTAGTACCCGGTTTAACGGGCTGGGCTCAGATCAATGGACGCGACGAGCTGCCTATACCCGACAAGGTAAAGCTCGATGTGGACTACCTGCAGCGCCAGTCGCTGGCGTTTGACATTCGGATTCTTTGGCTTACTTTCGTAAAAGTGTTGCGTCGGGATGGCGTTTCTCATTGAATCCAGTCATTCGGTGGCGCAACAGGCACGGACTCCTGCGCAGTCAGGGACAATTGGGCAACACGTAAATGACTGCGAAGGAAAGTGGATGCCTATAAATCGAGAACGCTCAATCGCAGCTGAACATGCGTAGTCAAGTTCTCAATTGGCCGCGCGCTGCCAAATTTCTACTCGTGATGCTGTTCGATACCCTCATGGCCGTCGTCGCCATGTGGATGGCATTTTCGCTGCGGCTGGATATGCTGCACTGGCCTTCGGGTATGCAGTGGGTGGCCTACGGACTCGGGCCGGTGCTGGCGATTCCGGTGTTCATCCGGTTTGGGCTCTACCGCGCCATCTTCCGCTATACCGGGCTGGCCGCCTTGGTGGCAACGGCGCAAGCGGTTGCCGTGTATGGGTTTCTGCTTTCAGCGCTTCTGCTGTGGCACCAATGGCCGGGCGTACCGCGCACGATTGGCTTGTTGCAGCCGCTCATCTTTCTGGTGCTGGTGGGCACCAGCCGCGCGTTGGCGCGTTTTTGGCTGGCTGATCCAGCCCGACTCGCCCGACAGGTGGAAGGGCGCCTTTTGATTTACGGCGCTGGCAGCGCCGGCGTGCAGACCGCAACGGCGATTGGCGTGACCGGCCAATACAAGCTGGTGGGCTTTATCGATGACGACACCTTCAAAATACGCCGCACCATTAATGGCGCGCCCGTGTTTGGACCCGACCAAATCCCGAAACTGGTGGCTGACCACGCCGTCACTGACATTTTGCTGGCATTGCCCAGTGCGTCCAGGGAGCGGCGCAACAGTATTATTGAAAGTTTGCGCGGTCTGCCCGTGCATATCCGTACGGTTCCCGCCTGGGCGGACTTGGCCAGCGGCCGGGTCACGGTGCGTGATTTCCGTGAACTGGATGTAGAGGACTTGCTGGGCCGCACGCCCGTGCCGCCCGACGCGGATCTGCTGGCGCGTGATCTCACGGATCATGTCGTGCTTGTCACTGGTGCCGGAGGCAGCATCGGCAGCGAGTTGTGCCGCCAGATTCTGCTGCAGCGGCCGCGTCAGTTACTGCTGGTTGAGCACAGTGAATTTGCGCTTTACGCTATTCATCAAGAACTTCATGCCCAGTGTGTCGCGTTGGAATTGTCAGTTGACCTGGTGCCGCTGCTTGGAAACGTGGCCCACTACCCGCGCATGTCGGCGTTATGCGCTTTGTACAGGCCAGCCATCGTTTACCACGCGGCGGCGTACAAGCATGTTCCCATGGTCGAGAGCAATGCCGGAGAAGGCATTGTGAACAACGTGTATGGCACGCTCACTATGGCGCGCGCGGCGCTGGAGAACTCTGTCGCGCGCTTCGTGTTGATTTCGACGGACAAGGCAGTGCGCCCAACCAACGTGATGGGGGCCAGCAAGCGCATGGCCGAACTGGTCCTGCAGGCGCTCGCCGGTGAAGGCGCGCCGTCTTTTTTCTGTGGGGCCGACGGATTCGGGGGCGCGCAAACTAACCAAACCTGCTTCACCATGGTTCGCTTTGGCAATGTGCTGGACTCCAGCGGAAGCGTGGTGCCGCTGTTTCGCAGGCAATTGACAGAAGGCGGTCCGCTGACGGTCACACACTCCGAAGTCACGCGTTACTTCATGACGATTCCCGAGGCGGCTCAACTGGTGTTGCAGGCCGGCGCCATGGCGGCGGGGGGGGATGTATTTGTGCTCGACATG
Organism: Polaromonas sp.; assembly: GCF_012927485.1. Taxonomy (GTDB): domain Bacteria; phylum Pseudomonadota; class Gammaproteobacteria; order Burkholderiales; family Burkholderiaceae_C; genus Polaromonas. The sequence goes on from NZ_JABBPC010000035.1 coordinate 145,265, forward strand.
GGTGAGCCGGTCAAGATAATGGATTTGGCGCGCCGCATGATCGAACTGTCTGGGCTGACTGTGTGCGAGGCCGGCGCTTCCACAGGCGATATTCAAATCAAGGTCATCGGCTTGCGACCCGGTGAAAAACTCTACGAAGAGCTTCTGATTGGCGACAACCCCGAACCCACGGCGCACTCGCGCATTATGAAAGCGCATGAACCTTGTTTGCCGTGGTCGCAACTGGCCCCCGAATTGCAGGCCCTCTATTTGGCGGCACAAGCCAACGATGTCCAGGCGATCAAGGTCTTGCTCAAGCGCCATGTGCAGGGCTACCAGCCAAGTTAATCCACAGCCAAGTGCCTCGGGTTGCTTGGCTATGCATGCGGCACAATTCGTGATTACTTTTTCTTCCTGCAAGGCGAGCCGCAATGATTCACCCTTCTACTGATCCTGACCTGTCCCATATCGGCCCGCGCGACAAAGCAGAAATCCTCGCGCAGGCTCTGCCCTACATCCGCAAGTTTCACGGCAAAACGCTGGTGATTAAATACGGCGGTAATGCCATGACCGACCCGGCCTTGCAGGCGGACTTTGCCGAGGATGTGGTGCTGCTTAAGTTGGTGGGCATGAACCCGGTGGTGGTTCATGGCGGCGGCCCGCAGATTGAAACTGCGCTTAACCGCTTAGGTAAAAAGGGGCACTTCATTCAGGGCATGCGGGTAACCGATGAAGAAACCATGGAAGTGGTGGAGTGGGTGCTGGCGGGCCAGGTGCAGCAGGACATCGTGGGCCTGATCAATCAGGCCGGCGGCAAAGCAGTCGGACTGACGGGGCGCGACGGCGGCATGATTCGGGCGCAACGGCTCAAAATGTTTGATAAGGACGACCCTGCCAAAGAGCACGACATCGGCTTCGTCGGCGAAATCGTCAGCATCGACCCTAGCGTGGTCAAGGCGCTGCAAGACGATGCGTTCATTCCCGTGATCAGTCCGATTGGCTTTGGAGAAGATAACGAGAGCTACAACATCAACGCCGATGTCGTAGCAGGCAAGCTTGCCACCGTCCTCAAAGCTGAAAAGCTGGTGTTGCTGACCAATACGCCGGGCGTGCTGAACAAAGCGGGCGAACTGTTAACCGACCTCACAGCGCGCGAGATTGATGAATTGTTTGCCGATGGCACGATTTCCGGCGGCATGCTGCCCAAGATCGAGGGGGCGCTGGACGCGGCCAAAAGCGGCGTGAATGCGGTCCATATCATCGACGGCCGCGTACCGCATGCGATGCTGCTGGAAATTTTGACAGAACAAGCCTACGGAACCATGATCCGCTCACATTGAGGTTAACCGACTTTCCTGGGATCGAGATTTCGGCGGGCGATGGCGGGCGGGGCGCCTTCTCAAGAGGACTAGGGAACCATGACCCAGCTGTGCGAGAATCATTTGCAACGATTCTAAGTTTTTTGAAACATTCTTTATTTTTCGTCTACCGCCCTATGTCCGATCTCGCCCCTGAACCTGAACTGAGCCCGGAGGCCGCCGCCGGGCCGACAGCGCGGAAGCGTCCCAAACCGGGTGAGCGCCGAGTGCAAATCCTGCAGGCGCTGGCGACCATGCTGGAGCAGCCTGGCGCAGAACGCATCACGACCTCGGCGCTGGCGGCCAAACTGGAAGTCAGCGAAGCCGCTCTTTACCGCCATTTCGCCAGCAAGGCGCAGATGTTTGAAGGGCTGATCGAGTTCATCGAGCAAAGCGTTTTCACGCTGGTCAATCAGATTTCCGATCGGGAAACCGACCCCACTGTGCGCACCCACAAGCTGGTCGTCATGGTGTTGCAATTCGGCGAAAAAAACCCAGGCATGGCGCGGGTGATGGCGGGCGATGCCCTGGTATTTGAAAACGACCGGCTGCAAGACCGTATGAATCAGTTTTTCGACAAGCTGGAGTCAAGTCTCAAACAACATTTGCGTGACGCCGCGGCCGCTGCCGGATCTGCGACGCCGACGGTTGACGCGCAAGTCCGCGCTTCCGTCATCGTGGCGTTCATGATGGGTCGTCTGCAGCGCTTTGCCCGCTCTGGTTTCAAGCGGCTGCCGTCAGAACACCTCGAAGCCAGTCTGGCGACCATTCTGGCCTGACCCTGCCTTGGTACGTGGCCTGTCAGGGCAGGCAATACCTTATAGTGAATAGCAGCTCGCGCGCTTACCTAGTGCGGTAGGCGGCTTTTTCTTTGTATATTGAAGACGGAAAAAGGGACCTTATGAAACTCGTTCGCTACGGCCAACCCGGAAAAGAAAAACCGGGCCTGATTGACGCCGACGGCAAACTGCGCAGCTTGGCCGCCGTCATCACAGACATTGGTCCCAATCAACTCAGCGACGCGGCGCTCGCCAAACTCAGCAGGCTAAAGGCCGAAAAATTGCCATTGGTGAAAGGTCCGCCGCGCTACGGTAGCCCGCTCACTGGGATCCGCAAATTCATAGCCATCGGCCTTAATTACGCGGACCATGCGGCGGAGTCCGGTTTGCCCATCCCTGCGGAGCCCATTGTGTTCATGAAGGCGACGAGTTGCATTCAGGGCCCCAACGACCCCATCATGCTGCCCAAAGGATCCGTCAAGACCGATTGGGAGGTTGAACTCGGTGTGGTGATCGGGACGCGGGCACGGTATGTGTCACAAAAAGAGGCGCTTAACCACGTGGCCGGTTATTGCGCCGTCAATGACGTCAGTGAACGCGAATTCCAGATTGAACGTGGCGGCACTTGGGACAAGGGCAAAGGCTGCGATACCTTTGGCCCGCTGGGTCCCTGGTTGGTCACGCGCGACGAGGTGCCCAATCCGCAAAAACTCGCCATGTGGCTGGAAGTCAATGGCCGGCGGGTGCAGAGCGGCAGCACCAAAACCATGATCTTCAGCGTCGCCAAAATCATCAGCTATGTCAGCCAGTTCATGACGCTGGAGCCTGGCGATGTCATCACCACTGGCACACCCCCCGGAGTCGGGATGGGCATGAAGCCGCCTTTGTTCCTCAAAAAGGGTGATCAGATGGCACTGGGCATCGATGGTTTGGGCGAGCAACGGCAAACAGTCGTGCCCTTCAAGTTGTAAAAATACGCGCTTCGAGCTGCTTGAAGAACGCTGACTGATCAGGAGCGGGATTAGACTTCTATCTCTATAAACGGCGATAGAAACGACCGTTAAGACCTGCTGGAGAAGGAATTGCGGCAAAATAGAACGATCGTTCGTTTTATTTTGCCAATTTATTCCATTCCATGACCGTCGCTGAACACCCTGTTAAACCTGAACGCACATCGTCAACCGGTGCGGCGCAGCCTAAGCCCCAGCAAAAAGGCCAGCAGACCAAGGCGGCTATTGTGGACGCGGCTTTGGGATTGGCTACGCAGATTGGACTGGAAGGACTGAGCATTGGTGCGCTGGCCGAGGTCATGCACATGAGCAAGTCCGGGGTATTTGCGCATTTTGGATCGCGCGAAGAATTACAGATTTCGGTGATTCGCGAATACCACGCCCGCTTTGAGGAAGAGGTCTTCTTTCCGGTCTTGCAAGTAGCGCGGGGACTGCCGCGTCTGCGCGCGCTATTTCATAACTGGATGAACCGCACCTCAATCGAGATCGATTCGGGTTGCCTCTACATCAGCGGCGCGGTCGAATTTGACGACCGACCCGGCCCGGTGCGTGATGCCCTAGCGGGCTCTGTCAGGACCTGGCTGGCCGCAATGTACCGCGCGGTCGTGCAGGCCAAAGAGGCCGGTCAATTGCGTGACGGGGCCGATGAGCAACAAATCGTTTTTGAGATTCACGGTCTTATTCTGGCGCTGCACTACGAAGCCCGATTTTTGAAGACGCCGGGTTCAATAGACCGGGCCAACACTGCTTTTGCCAATATCTTGGCGCGCTACGGTAGCGAAGGTCTGGCAGCGCCCGCTGCTTCGGCCTCCGCCGCTACTTCCACATCCCGCCTTTCATCCCAATCCAAGGAGTAACCATGCCCATTTACACCCCGCCCCTGCGCGACATGCAATTCGTCATGCACGAGGTGCTCAAGGTCACCGACGAGTTGAGGGTTTTGCCCCCGCACGCCGACATCGACGCTGACACCATCAATGCAGTGCTTGAAGAAGGCGGAAAATTTGCGACTGCGGTCACGTTTCCGCTCAATATCAGCGGCGACGAAGAAGGCTGCACACTCGATAAGGTGACCCATGAAGTCACGCCACCCAAAGGTTTCAAGGAAGCCTACGCGCAGTACGTGGAGGGGGGCTGGGCCGCGTTGAGTTGCGACCCCGAGTACGGCGGGCAGGGTCTGCCGTTCATGGTCAACCAGTGCTTTTACGAGATGATGAACTCCGCCAACCAGGCCTGGACCATGTACCCGGGTCTCTCGCACGGTGCTTATGAGGCACTGCATGCCCATGGCACCGACGAGCAGAAAAAGCTCTACCTGCCCAAGCTCACCAGCGGCGAATGGACCGGCACGATGTGCTTGACAGAGTCCCATTGCGGTACCGACCTCGGGCTGTTGCGCACCAAGGCTGAAGCCCAAACCGACGGCACCTACAAGCTCACCGGCAACAAGATTTTCATCAGCGCCGGCGAACACGACATGACGAGTAACATCGTGCATCTGGTGCTGGCGCGCTTGCCCGACGCGCCGAAAGGCAGCAAAGGCATCAGCCTGTTCGCGGTGCCGAAATTCAACATCAATGCCGACGGTTCGCTGGGTTCACGCAACGGCATCTACTGCGGTGGCCTGGAGCACAAGATGGGCATTCATGGCAACGCCACCTGCCAGATCGTGCTCGACGAGGCCGTAGGGACCATGGTGGGCGCGCCCAATAAGGGCCTGGCCGCCATGTTCGTGATGATGAACGCCGCGCGCTTGGGCGTGGGCAACCAGTCGCTGGGTCTGACCGAAGTGGCCTACCAGAACGCGCTGGCTTATGCCAAAGACCGTATCCAGATGCGCTCGCTGTCCGGCATCAAGGCGAAAGACAAGCCGGCTGATCCGATCATCGTGCACCCCGATGTTCGCAAGATGCTGCTGACGGCCAAAGCCTATGCCGAAGGGGGCCGCGCGCTGGCGATTTATTGCACGCTGCTGCTCGACAAGGAAATCCACCACCCGGACGAGAAAGTCCGCAAAGATTCGGCCGAAATCGTGGCGTTGCTCACGCCTATCGTCAAAGCGTTCATTACTGACAATGGGCACATTGCTACCAACGCCTGTATGCAGGTGTTCGGCGGCCACGGCTACATCAAGGAATGGGGCATGGAGCAACTGGTGCGCGACAACCGCATCAACATGATTTATGAAGGCACCAACACGATCCAGTCGCTCGACTTGCTGGGGCGCAAAATTCTGGGTAACAACGGAGCCACGCTGAAAAAATTTGGCAAGCTGATTGGTGCGTTGATCGCCGAAGAAGGTGTCAACGAAAAAATGGCCGAGTTCATTAACCCGCTGGCGATCCTGGCCGAGCAAATGACCAAGTTCACCACCGAGCTAGGTTTCAAAGGCTTCCAGAATCCCGACGAGGTGGGCGCCGCTGCGGTGGATTACCTGCGCGTGGCAGGCCACTTGGTCTTCGGCTACTTCTGGGCGCGCATGGCTCAAGTCGCGTTGCGTGAGATCGCCGCGGGGAACCCCGATAAGTTTTATCTTGCCAAGGTGCAGACCGCCCGCTTTTATTTCGCCAAGTTGTTCCCGGAAACCGCGACGCTCATGCGGACCGCGCGCAGCGGCAGCCGGGCGCTGATGGACACCGACGCCGCGCTCGCCTGATTTCAGGAATCATGACGCAGCCCTTTAATCCTGGGGTTGGGGCGCTGGCTCCAAGCTCCCCCGGGCATTCGATGAAGAAAGAGATCCATGTCGCGTTTTCAAGTTAAAAAAGTCGCGGTGCTCGGTGCCGGTGTGATGGGCGCCCAAATCGCCGCCCATTTGGTGAATTGCAGAGTGCCTGTGGTGTTGTTTGATCTGCCCGCAAAAGAGGGCCCCAAGAACGGTATCGTCATCAAGGCGATCGAGGGTCTGAAGAAGCTCAAACCTGCACCGCTGGGGGTACCTGAAGACGCCGCCCTGATTCAGCACGCGAACTACGAAGAGCACCTGGACCTGCTGAAAGGCTGCGATCTGATCATCGAAGCCATTGCCGAGCGCATGGACTGGAAGACCGACCTGTACCACACCATCGCTCCGTTTATTGCGGAGGGTGCCATCGTAGCAAGCAATACGACGGGCCTGTCTATCACCCGGCTGAGCGAGGCGCTGCCCGACTCCATCAAACCACGGTTTTGTGGCATTCATTTCTTTAACCCGCCGCGTTATATGACGCTGGTCGAACTCATCAACACGCCGACGACCGAGCCCAAAGTGCTTGACGACCTGGAAACGTTTGTGACCAGCGCGCTCGGCAAGAGCGTGATCCGCGCCCACGACACGCCCAACTTCATCGCCAACCGCGTTGGCATTGCCAGCATGCTGGCCACCATCAAGGAAGCCGAGACGTTTGGCTTGACTTACGACGTAGTGGATGACCTGACTGGCAAGAAGCTGGGCCGCGCCAGTTCTGGCACTTTTCGCACCGCCGACGTCGTGGGGCTGGACACGATGGCGCACGTCATCAAAACGTTGCAAGACAACCTCGGCCCCGGCAAAGTGGACGATCCATTTTCAGAACTTTACGGAACTCCGCCGGTGCTGGCCAGGCTGCTCGAGGCCAAGAGCCTGGGCCAAAAATCCGGTGCCGGATTTTTTAAAAAGCAGGGCCGCGACATATTGCGCCTGGACCCTGAAAGCATGGAATACGTCGCCGCTGGCGCCAAGGCCGACGACGTGGTCGGCCGCATGCTGAAAAAACCCGCAGGCGAACGCCTGAAGTTGCTGCGTGAAGCGGAGGGCGCTGAAGCCCGCTTCTTGTGGGCTATTTTGCGCGACCAGTTTCACTATGCTGCCGTGCACCTGGAAACCATTGCCGAGACCGCTCGCGACATTGACTTTGCGATGCGCTGGGGTTTCGGCGCCAAGCAGGGCCCGTTTGAATTGTGGCAACAGGCCGGCTGGTTGCAGGTGGCAAACTGGATCCAGGAAGACATTGATGCCGGAAAGGCGCTCAGCAAAGCGCCGCTGCCCGATTGGGTGTTTAAAGGCCCGGTGGCGGACGCGGCAGGCGTTCATACCGCTGCGGGTTCCTGGAGCGCCTCCGCCAAAAAATTCATTCCCCGTCGCCAGCTGCCGGTGTATGCGCGTCAGCATTTTCCGGAAGACGTGCTGGGTGCTAAGGCACCTGCCTTTGAAACCGCCGGTACGACCTTGCACGAGGACCTCGCCATTCGTTTGTGGACGCTTGACGGCGACCAGAATGATGTGCTGATCGCCAGTATCAAAACGAAGATGCACGCGATCGGCCCGGATGTTGCGGAAGGCTTGGCAATGGCGGTCGATCTGGCCGAAAAAAGCTACAAAGGCTTGGTGATCTGGTCCAACGACGAAATGTTTTCGGCCGGTGCCGACCTGCAGGCCATGCTGCCCGCCTTCATGATGGGGGGCGTTCAGGCGGTTGACGGGGCGGAGGCCGAGTTGCAAACCGTGATGCTCAAGCTGCGGTATGCCGCCGTACCCGTGGTGTCGGCCATTCGGGGGCTAGCCCTGGGAGGCGGCTGCGAAATGGCCGTGTATTCGGCTAAGCGCGTAGCGGCAATGGAAAGCTACATCGGACTGGTGGAAGTGGGCGTCGGCCTGGTGCCCGGCGCAGGCGGTCTTTCCTACATCGCGCGTCGCGCGGCTGAAAATGCAGCGACCTCCACTAACAAGGACATGCTGCCTTTTCTAACGGAAGGCTTCACCGCCGCCGCCATGGCCAAGGTGGGAACCAGCGCTTTGGACAGTCGCAAGATCGGTTACCTGCTCGACAGCGACGTGATCGTTGCGAATAAAGACGAGCTTTTGTTCGTGGCCCTCAACGAAGCCCGCGCGCTGTTCAATTCCGGCTATCGCGCACCGCACAAGCGGCCATTTCCGGTGGTGGGTCGCAACGGCGTGGCCACCATCAAAGGCCAGTTGGTCAACATGCGCGACGGCGGTTTCATCAGCGCACACGACTTTCATATTGCGAGCCTGATTGCCGGCGTGGTCTGTGGCGGCGACGTCGATACCGGCACTTTGGTGACCGAGGAATACCTGATGACGCTGGAGCGCAAGGCCTTTTGCGCGCTGCTCGAGCATCCCAAGACGCAGGAACGCATCATGGGCATGATGAGCACCGGCAAGCCCGTGCGCAACTGATCGCTCGAATCCGCAGGCCCTCACACGAATCCCCTCCCGCCAGTGGGCGAGGGCGTCAAGACACCGAAAGGAATATTTCCATGAAGCAAATCCAAGAAGCCTATATCGTTGCTGCCACGCGCACGCCCATCGGTCGCTCGCACCGGGGCTTTTTCCGCAATACCCGTCCTGATGATTTGCTGGTCAAAGCCTTGCAGGCCGCGTTGGCCCAGGTGCCGACGTTGGATCCCAAAGCGATCGAGGACATCATCTGCGGCTGCGCGATTCCCGAAGGCCCGCAAGGCTTGAACGTCGCCCGTATCGGCGCCGTGCTTGCCGGCTTGCCGACCAGTGTGGGCGGCATCACCGTCAACCGTTTTTGCGCTTCGGGCTTGTCTGCCGTGCAGATGGCGGCAGACCGCATCCGTGTTGGCGAGGCCGATGTGATGATTGCAGCCGGTACCGAAAGCATGAGCATGGTTCCGATGTCGGGCAACTCGCCTTCCCTGTCGCCCGCCATGTTTGCCCACGACGAAAACATCGGCATTGCTTACGGCATGGGCCTGACCGCTGAGAAGGTGGCTCAGCAATGGAAGGTCTCGCGTGAGGCGCAGGACCTGTTTGCCTACGAGTCTCATATGAAAGCCCTCAAGGCGCAACAGGCGGGAGAGTTCACCAACGAAATCACGCCGGTGGAAGTCACTGACCGCAGCGCCAATTTGGAAACGGGCGAAGTCATTGCCACCAGCCGCACCGTCAGTCTTGACGAAGGGGCACGCCCTGACACCACCCTGGAAGGTCTTGCCAAACTCAAGACGCCTTTTGCAGCGCGAGGCTCGGTCACAGCGGGCAACAGCTCGCAAACCTCGGACGGCGCGGGGGCACTGATTTTGGCCAGCGAAAAAGCGATCAAGGAATTCGGCCTCAAGCCGCTCGCACGTTTTGTGAGCTACGCCGCGAAGGGCGTGCCGCCCCACATCATGGGCATCGGTCCCATCGAAGCCATTCCGGCGGCGCTTCGCTTTGCCGGACTGAAGCAGGATGACATTGACTGGTTCGAGCTGAACGAGGCGTTTGCTGCGCAGTCCCTGGCGGTGATCAACACCCTGGGCTTGAATCCGGCCAAAGTTAATCCGATGGGCGGTGCGATTGCGCTAGGCCATCCGTTGGGTGCCACCGGGGCGATTCGTGCCGCTACCGTGATTCATGCGCTGCATCGTCATCAACTAAAGTACGGCATGGTGACCATGTGTGTCGGCATGGGCCAAGGCGCTGCAGGTATTTTCGAACGGGTTTGAAGGTGTTTGTGCGGTCAACCGGCTGCCGCTCCCTGTATCATTCGGGCCGGTTGGCGCTTTGACGTTAGCTGATTTCTCTGCGGTCAACTCCGAACGTTTTCATCATGTCTCCCACAAAAAGCCCCGGCCTGAAGAAATGGATTGAGCAGCACCTGGCGGACAACCCGCCGCGCGCAAAGTCCAACGTGATGACGTTGTTCGGCGACGTGATCACGCCGCACGGCGGACAGGTCTGGTTGGGAAGCTTGATCGAGCTGCTGGCGCCTTTTGGTATCAACGACAGGCTGGTGCGTACGAGCGTATTCCGGCTGGCCGAGGAAGGGTGGCTGGACGCGCAACGCGAAGGCAGACGCAGCCGGTACGCGCTGAATTCCTCTGCAGCGCGCCGCTTTGAGCGCGCTTACCAGCGCATCTACACGCCGTCATACCGCGACTGGAAAGGCAAGTGGACGCTTGTGCTTGCAACTTCCGGCACCCTCACGGCGGAACAAAAAGTAGGCTTGCGCAAGGAGTTGCTGTGGGAAGGATTCGGGATGATCGCACCCTTGGTGTTTGGCCACCCCTGCGCCGATGCGGAAACCCTGGAAGAAATCCTCGTCAGGGTCGGCGTAAAAGGCAAGGTCTTTGTGTGCGATGCGACCGAATCCGAATTCGCTGCGGCCAGGCCGCTGAGCGAATTGATCCAGCAATGTTGGGAGCTGGACACTGTGGTTGCGGATTATGAACGCTTCATAAATTACTTTGCCGCGTTGCCTAAACTGCTGAAAGCCCGGAACGCACTTAACCCGGAACAGGCGTTCGTGGTCCGCACGCTGCTGATCCATGAATTCCGACGCGTCCAGTTGCATGATCAGCAATTGCCGCTTGAACTTCTGCCAAAAAACTGGCCTGGAAAAACCGCCTACGAACTGTGCCGGCAGATCTACCAATTGACGTACACGGAAGTCGAGCAATACGTGCTGACGACTTTACGGCGGGAAGACAAAGATGCGCCTGAAGCAGCGCCTTATTTTTACCAGCGCTTTGGCGGGTTGGTGTAAGAACGACAACGCTGCCGCTTACTCCAGCTAGTCAACCGCCGCATTGATAACGAACTCGTTGTCGAGTCGCTTTGATCTGGCCAGTTGATCTGGTTTCTCGGTTCTTTAGCGTCCAGCGCTCGCAGTGGCCAGACGGTTTGCTGGCGGTGTTTCTGGCTGCTGCTGTTGAAAATAACCTTCGGTATGAATCATCTCGTCTTTCGCGCCGAGAAGCTTTGCCGCCTGCTTGCAACTCGCTACAAATTCAGGGGTCCCGGCGATGAACACGGTGTACCCCGACAGGTCGGTAAACTGCGTTGGCAGTAAGTCGGGAATCCGGCCACTGAGCATTCCATCGCGCTTTTCGCGTGTCAGGGTCGGTATGAATTTGAAGCGGCGGTTCTTGGCTTGCAGAAAAGTCATCAAGCCCTGGTTGTAAATATCTTCCGCGGTGCACGCTGAAAAAAGTAGTTTCACTGGCTGCTTGAAGCCGCGTCGCAGCGCCGCTTCAGTCAGCGACAGGATAGGCGCCAGGCCGGAACCCGCCGCCATACAGAGCACCGGCGTCTCCACCGAAGGATCGCCGATAAAAGTACCGTAGGCGCCTGACAACTTGACGCTGTCGCCAACCTGAACCTGGTCGTGCAGCCAGCGGCTGGTTGCGCCAGTGGCGTCACGCGTGACGTGCAGCAGGATTTCTCCATCAGGCCTGGGTGCGCCAGCAATCGAGTAGGAGCGCTGTGGCGCGCCCGCCGTTGCGTCGCCCAGCATGACGTATTGACCCGGCCAGTAACGCACCGGGTTACCCAGTGGTCGAAACCGGAATTCGGTGATGCGCGGAGTGCGCCGGATCTTGTCGGTGACGATATGCAGCATGTTCTCGCGTGGCGGAAAGAGTTTCGGCTTCGCGTCGTCAGTGCCCCACTCGATCACTAGTTCGTCCGACAGCGGCTTGGCCATGCACATCAGGCCGAAGCCCTGCGCCCGCTCCTCCTGTGACAAAGCCATGTCAAGCACAATGCCCTGGTCGAACTCACCCTGTAGAACCTTGACCTTGCATTCGCCGCAGGCACCGGCTCGGCAGTTGTTGGGAAGCGCATAACCCGAGCGTTCAACGGCAGCAAGAACGGTATCGCCCTGTTGACATTCGATCTCATGACCCGAGGGGTGCAGTTTAATTCGGCTCACTTGTCGTCCTTGACGTCATTAATGCATGAGGCGCTGCGCCGTGCGATGGCCGGCTCGCCATCGCACTGGGGCAGCGCCCTGAAAGGTCAGAATACCGGAATGATATCGGCCATGTCGATGTCGGTCACTTCTTCGCCTGAAATGCCGACTTCGGGAATTGCAGGGAATGGAATGTCGTACTTGTCGAGCACGCCTTTCAGATTCAACATCGCGGCCTTCCAGTTTTCTTTTTTCTGTTCATAGGCAGGAATATTGAAACCCGCATCGCGCGCAATCGTTTCTCCCTTGCGCTGCACCTCGATGAAGTCTGGTGGCAGATCCCAGAAGTCTGGTGGCGGCTCGAACAGCACAGCCGACAGGAACAGGTAGCCGGCGCGCACCTGCTTGGTAATGATGGCGCGGTCTTCCTTTTTCATTTTGGGATAGTCGCGCTCCATGAGCGCCATGCAGATCGCCATGTGACGTCCTTCGTCGCGACCGATATTGCGGAAGCCTTCTTTGAATACCGGCTCGGTGCAGCCGGCGGCCATCTGGTGAAAGATCGTCGCCGCGGCAATTTCGCCCATCAAGAAGGAACTGAACAACACGGCCAGGCTGTATTTAGGCACAGCGAGTTTGTAGCTGGTCCAATAGCGACCGCCGTTGTAATACAGCCAGGCGGCGTTGCGCTGCAATTGCTTGCCAATCTCGGTCTTGGGCGTGTACGTCAGCGGATCGGGATGCTCCAATAATTTGGTGATTGCCAAACCGCACATTTGCTCATGGTTTTGCTCGTCGCGGGTGACGGAGAAAAAGCAACGGCGCACGGCATCTTCCTCGTGTACTTCGTAGGTCTTGATAAATGCTTCGGCGAATACTGGCGGTGCGGAGGCGTCGAACACTGACAACAGCGTCCACCAGTAGGCGATCGACTCACGTTCTTCCCAGCTGTAGCTGGCCGCGTTGAACGTATCCCATGGTAAAGCCTGCGGGTCCCAGGCTTCACGCAGGGAAGAATTCCACACTTCTTCTAGTTTCGACGTCTGGCGGTGCCAGGACAACGGATACACATTGGGCTGCTCCGTCGCGGGCGGGTAGTCCATCTTGTGGGCGATTTTTTCATGGTGGCTCATGGTCTTGTCTCCTGAAAGGAATTAAAAGGCCACTCAAGTGGTGGCCTGGCGTTGGAAGCGGTAACGATTCAATAGTGTTTGCCATTGAACAATTTAATTATGATACTGTTTTTTATAATTGCAAACTATTTTGTATCATGTTGTCAGGGGGTGGCTTTTGGGGGGTGCTATGGGCGTGCACTTCGTGTCCCGCCTACACTGGGCTTCTCAACACGGGAAATCATCATGAGTACATCCAACTTCAGCACCGCAGCAGGCATATCGCCCGGCACCCTTGCAGAAATCCTCACCCACGTTGACGGGGGCGTAATGACCCTCACGCTCAACCGCGTGGACAAGAAGAATTCCATCACTTCCGCCATGTACAGCGCCATGGCCAACGCCCTGGAGTCCGCGAACCACGACGCCGCCGTTCGCGCCGTCGTGATTCAAGGCCACGAAAGCATTTTTTCGGCTGGCAATGACATCGGCGATTTTCTGAATAAGCCGCCATCGACTTCCGAGTCGCCAGTGTTTCTTTTCTTGCGCGGCATCAGCACTTTTCCGAAGCCGATCGTGGCCGCTGTGTGCGGTCCGGCGGTCGGTATTGGCACCACGATGCTGCTGCACTGCGATCTGGTCTACGCCGGTGACAACGCAGCGTTTTCCATGCCTTTCGTTAATCTGGGCCTGTGCCCCGAAGCGGCGTCGAGTTTTTTGGTGGCGCAGTTGATGGGCTATCCGCGTGCGGCGGAAGCCTTGTTGTTGGGCGAGCCCTTCACGGCTGAAACCGCGCTGGAAATGGGATTGATCAACCGCATCGTCCCGCCTGCTGAAGTCAACGCGCTGGCCCAAAGGCAGGCCCTCAAGCTGGCGGCCAAGCCGCTTACGGCATTGATTGAAACGAAGCGCCTTATGAAAAAAGGCAATGCCGGTATCGTGGCCGAACGCATGGCGGAAGAGGGCGCCAGCTTCGGCCGCATGCTTCAGGAGCCCGCAGCCCGCGAGGCGTTCACGGCTTTCATGGAAAAGCGGCGCCCCGATTTTTCCAAAAGTTGAAGTGAAAGCCATGCTGTGCGCCACGACCATAGCGCCAGCGGTCGCCGCGGTGCGCCGCGCCAAACGCCAACCGCGATTCAGTCCTGTTTGAGGGACGCGCCCCTGAGCCGCAGGGCATTGCTGATGACCGAGACTGAACTCAGGCTCATCGCCAGCGCTGCAATCATGGGCGACAGCAACCAGCCGGTCAAGGGATACAGCACGCCTGCGGCCAGCGGCACGCCGAGCGCGTTGTAAACAAAGGCAAAGCCGAGGTTTTGCTTCATGTTGGCGACCGTCGCAACGGACAAGGCGCGGGCTGCGGCGATTCCCCGCAAATCGCCCTTGACCAGCGTGAGCTGCGCGCTGTTCATCGCCACGTCGGTGCCGGTTCCCATTGCGATGCCCACGTCCGCGCGTGCCAGTGCCGGGGCGTCGTTGATACCGTCGCCTGCCATCGCTACGACGCGGCCTTCGCGCTGCAGGCGTTCGACCAGTTGCAGTTTGTCGGCGGGTTTGACCTCGCCGTGCACTTCATCAATGCCCAACCGCTGTCCGACCGCGCGTGCAGTGGTGAGTCCATCGCCGGTTGCCATCACGATGCGCAGGCCCGCCGCACGTAACGAGGCCAGCGCAGCGGCGGTCGTGGCCTTGACCGGGTCCGACACGGCGAGCAGCCCGGCGAGTTGTCCGTCAACTGCCAAATGCATCACGCTGGCGCCTTGTACGCGCAGTTCCTCGGCGCGGCTGGCGAGCGGTGCGACGTCGACCCCCAGTTGCTGCATCAGCGCGGTATTGCCCAGCGCGAGTGTCTTGGCGGATACCATGCCGCGCACGCCGATGCCGGATGCCGAATCGAATTGTTCGGGCTTGTCCAAGGCCAAGCCACGTGCATGGGCTGCCGCAACGATCGCAGCGGCGAGTGGGTGCTCGCTGCCCTGGTCCAGACTGGCGGCCAGGCGGAGCACTTCGTCCTCCGTAAAGCCGGCGGCAGCCACCGCGCGTTCGAACACTGGCCGCCCTTCGGTCAGTGTGCCGGTTTTGTCAACGATCAGGGTGTCGACTTTGCGCAGATTCTCGATCGCCGCAGCGTCGCGGAAAAGTACGCCCTGCGTGGCGCCGCGACCAGTAGCGACCATGATCGACATCGGTGTAGCCAGTCCCAGCGCGCAGGGGCAGGCAATGATCAATACCGACACCGCGTTGATGAGACCGTAGACCCAGCTCGGCTGCGGGCCGAACAGGCCCCAGCCGAAGAAGCTCAACAAGGCGACCGTGACCACCCCCATGACGAACCAGCCCGCGACTTGATCCGCCATGCGCTGCATGGGTGCCCGGGAGCGCTGCGCCAGCGCGACCATCTGCACAATTTGCGCCAGCACCGTGGCCGAGCCGACATGCTCGGAACGCATTACGAGCGCGCCGCTGGTGTTGAGCGTGGCGCCGATGAGCGTGTCGCCCACTCGCTTCGTTACGGGCAACGGTTCGCCCGTCAACATCGACTCATCAAGCGCGCTACTGCCCTCGACCACCACGCCGTCTACCGGCACTTTCTCGCCCGGGCGCACCCGCAGCTTGTCACCCACATGGACATGGGTCAAGGGGATGTCCTCTTCGTTGCCGTCGGCGTTGATTTTGCGCGCCGTCTTGGGGGCAAGGCCGAGCAGCGACTTGATCGCGGCCGAGGTCTGTGACCGGGCCTTCAGTTCGAGTATCTGACCGAAGAGGGTCAAGGAGATGATGACCACCGCCGCTTCGAAATAAACCGCTACCCGGCCCATCGAGATAAAGGAAGCCGGAAACACGCCGGGTGCCAGTGTGGCCACGACGCTGTACAAGAACGCGGCCCCGGTGCCGAGGCTGATCAGCGTCCACATGTTCGGACTGCGATGCAACGCTGATTGCACGCCCCGAACGAAGAACGTCGAACCAGCCCACAACACCACGGGCAAGGATAAAGCCATCTCGATCCAGCTCTGTGTCGCCATGTCGAACCACCCGAGTCGGTGGCCCACCATGGCCAATGTGGCGACGACCACGGTGAGCGGTAGTGTCCACCAGAACCGGCGGGTGAAGGAGGCCAGCTCCGGGTTCTCGTCGTCGTCAAGTGTCGGCAAGATGGGCTCCAGGGTCATGCCGCATTTAGGGCAATTTCCGGGATGGTCCTGCCGGATTTCTGGATGCATCGGGCAGGTGTAGATGACGGTCTCAGCTCCCGTCGCGGCTACCTTGGGAACCGCTGCGGCCCCCTCCGGGATAACCGGTGGATCAATATAAGCCTGCGGATTAGCAGAGAATTTGGCTCGGCAATCGGCACTGCAGAAGTAGTACGGTTTTCCGCCATGCTCCAGCCAATGCGACGACTTGGCCGTGACGGGCATGCCGCAGACGGGATCCGTAAGGCCGACCGACGGTTTGGCCGGGGCCAGCGTGGCGCCATGGGGGACTGAGTTTTCCGCGGTGAGGGAATCGGGTTTGTCGTTCATGTCAGGAGTTCCTTCTGTCGAACCAAACTGAAGGCGATCGACCAGGTCAAAAGTGCTTTAACGGTGGCGTTGAGCAGGTACCCCGCTGGTCAGCCCGAGCGGTCGCTGTCGCGATCCAGCAATGCTTTGCGTTCCTCATAATCCGCCGGTGTGATTTCCCCGCTGGCCAAGCGCCGGCGCAGCAACTCGTGTGCGGTTTCACGCGACAGATGTCTTTGGTGGGGCGCGCGACCCCGACCATAAAATAAAAATCCGGCGATCAGGACAAGCCAGAACAGCCACCAGAGCGCGTGCATGCCAATCATGTAGCCGCCGCCGTAAAACATGGGCATAGCGTAGCCAGTCATCGGTTAGCCGTGCCGCCGGACGTTTGCACTAAGGCCGAACGTACCCGCTCAAGGCTGCCGCGGACTTCCTTCGCGATCTTGGCCACTTCGGGGTCGTTGGTGAGTTGCAACACGGCTACGGGGTCCATGAATCCCACGGTAAGGCTGCTGTCGGGGTCTTCCCGCACGATGACATTGCAGGGAAGCAGTAGCCCGATGTCCGGCTGCGCGCCCAAGGCGCGGTGCGCCAGCTGTGGGTTGCAGGCGCCGAGGATACGGTAAGGTCTAACCTCAACGTTCAATTTCGCCTTCATCGTCGCCCGGACGTCAATATCGGTTAGCACGCCGAAGCCTTCAGCTTTCAAGGCAGCGGTCACACGAGTCACCGCGTCGGCGAAGCTCGATTTGCCCAGCTTGCAATAAATCCCATAGGTCGCCCCAGATGTGGTGTTGCCGGAAGTTTCAGTGTGTGTAGTCATGGCGATTCCTTAAGGTTTGG
Organism: Polaromonas sp.; assembly: GCF_012927485.1. Lineage (GTDB taxonomy): Bacteria > Pseudomonadota > Gammaproteobacteria > Burkholderiales > Burkholderiaceae_C > Polaromonas. The sequence goes on from NZ_JABBPC010000035.1 coordinate 162,473, forward strand.
CCGGTGCCGGAGGCATGCGGTCCATCATCATCTGCATCATGGATTGCATCATCTCCATGCGTTTTTCCATCATTTGGTAACGCGCCGCCATGTCACCGGGCATGGCCCCTTGGCCCTGCATACCACCCATCCCCCCCATGGACCCCATCCCACCCATCATGCCCATCCCGTCTTGCATTAACTTCATCTGCTCGGCCATCAATGCGCTGCGCTCACTGGGTGTCGTGGCGCGCATCATCTTGTCGTGCATTTCGCGCATGGCTTTCATGTGCTCGTCCATGCGGGACATGGCGCCGCCCTGGCCACCCATTGGCATGCCCATCCCGCCAACTGAGGGGTTGGGTCCAGCAGGATAACCACCTTGATCGACCGGCATCTGGGCGCAACCGGCCAAAGCTAGCGCTGAGCCGGCTGCAACGATTGACAGCATGCGAATTAATTTCATTGAAAACTCCAGTTAAGGGACCAACGAACGATGCTTGAGGAACTGTGTTTGCGCCAAGCTTCTGGGCTTTAAAAGCTACGCTTCAACGGGCGGATTGTCTGTACGTTGGCGTACTGAGGCAGCCGCCAGTCTTTACTCGCAGGACTCAACATTTCGAGTCTTGCCAGAGCCGGTGAATGCGATCCATCCGGGATGTCAATTCTTGAAGGCTAAAGCTGCGAGCCACTTCCAGGCATAACTGCCCTTCGATAAAAAGTTTTACGGCCGGCAAAGCAAAGACGCCGTGTTGGGCGCAAATGTCTGGCGTCTGCTCGCAGTCCACATACGCGATCGAAATGTCCGGGAAGCGTTGTGCCATGACGTGTTCAATCTTGGGCTTGATCGACTGACAAACTCCGCAATGCGCGCCGCCAAAAAGGACTAGCAACTCAGCGCCTCTTTTTAACTGATCAAGTTGGTTTGCGCTGGCAACGGTTTGCATAAGAACAAGCTTACTCTCTCCACTCCCCGATCGAAAACAAGTGTCGGATTCACCCGTGCATCTTTTTACCAAGCGCACGCTTGCTAAAAATATCGGGTTTTGCTATGGTCGGGATCCATGAATCCACTCGCCGCGCGCAGCCGCTTCGCACTTCAAGTGCCCGTCACGGTGGCGACGAAGTGCGCTGCCCCCGAAAAACGTCCGCGCGGACGACCTCGGAAAACAGCGGGCGAGCGAGACGACGGCAACCGGCGGGTCGAGTTGATCAACGCCGCCGCGAAGCTGTTTCGAAAAAACGGTTTTGACGGTACCACCACGCGCGACATTGCCGCCGCAGTCGGCATGCACAGCGGATCGCCGTTCTATCACTTCAAGAGCAAAGGGGCACTGCTCTACGCGGTCATGGAGCAGGGCATGCGGACGGCCATTCTCCAGCAGGCCTTGGGGCTGCGGGCCGCCGAGAAATCACCACCCGATGGCGCAGCCTTGTTGAGGGTGTTAATCCGTAATCATTTTGGGGTGCTGCTGGGGCCTGGCAGTGATTTCATTCCGGTCATGTTGTACGAGTCGCGCTCGCTGACAGCCCGGCAGCGCACGTTGCTGGCTAAACTTCGGGGCGACTACGAAGCCGTCTGGGAGCCGGTGCTCAACGCGTTGCACAACGCGGGCCGGATAAAGGGCCAGGTCAAGCTCGCCCGACTGCTGATCTTTGGTGCTCTGAACTGGTCGGTGCAGTGGTTTGACGCCAAAAAAGGGGCCTCGCTGGAGGAGTTGGCTGACGCGGCGATGGCGCTTTTTGTGCAGACTTTGCCGCCTGCAACGTTGAAGACACCCTGAAAAAGCACGCAGTACGACAATTGCAATCATGACCCACGCTTTGATCCCAACGCCCAAGCTGTCCCCAACCCTCGAATTTGAAGCCGACTTCATCGCCGGATTAAAAAACATTTTTGAAGAAAAAATTATATTCAACCAGCTGCTCGGCCTGAAGATCACGTCGCTGAAGGCCGATCGGGTCACGGCGCGCATTGACATGCGGGATGACTTCGTGGGCCACCCGATCTACAACCGCATTCACGGTGGCGTCATTAGCGCAGGCCTCGACGCCATGGGCGGTTTGGCGGTGATGGCGGCTATCGGCGCACGGCACATGGACGAAACCCCGTTACAGCGATTACATCGTTTTTCGAAGCTGGGGACGATTGATTTGCGGGTCGATTATCTGCGCCCGGGGATTAGCGACTACTTCGAGCTGCGGGCCGAAGTGTTGCGATTGGGCTCGCGCGTGGCCAGCACGCGCATGGAGTTTCTCGGCGCGGACGGCACGCTCTTTTCTACCGGGGCTGCTTCCTACATCGTTTCGTAATCGAGATGGCGCGGGAAGGGCGAAAGCCAAAAGGCCTCTACGCGCTCCGAGTCTCGGCCAGCGTTTTCAAAAACGTCTGGCGCCACCAGTGCACGTCTTGCTCCCGAATAGTTTTGAGTAGCTTCTGGTGCCGGCTTTGCCGTTCTTCCAGCGACATATTGAGCGCGCGCTGGATGGCATCTGCCGTGCCGTCGGTGTCGTAAGGGTTCACCAGCAGGGCTTCCTTAAGTTGGTCGGCGGCGCCTGCAAAGCGCGACAGGACCAACACGCCGGGATCGGCCGGATCTTGTGCCGCAATGAACTCTTTGGCGACCAGATTCATGCCGTCGCGCAGCGGTGTGACGAGTGCTACCCGGGCCACGCGGTAGAGCCCTGGCAGGCGTCGGCGTGCCACGTTGCGGTGAATAAAGCGAATCGGCATCCAGTCAAGCTCGCCAAAGTTGCCATTGATCGCGCCACACAGGCTTTCCAGTTCCTGCAGCAAATCAGTGTAGGTGCCCATGTCCTCGCGGCTGGGTGAGGCAATCTGGATCAGCGTCGCGCTGCGGAGGTTTTCAGGATATTTTTTAAGCAATGTCTGAAACGCGCGCAAGCGTTGTGGCAGGCCTTTGGAATAATCCAGCCGTTCTACGCCCAGTAGCAGTTTGCGGCGCGAGTATTCTTCCTTCATGCGCTCGTACATATCGCTTGCTTCTTTGCCATGGGTAAGCGCGGCGAATTCGTCTACGTCGATACCGATCGGAAAAGCGCCTGCCTGAACGGTGCGGTCAAATGCCCGGAATCGATTCTGGCCCAGCGATTCAGCACTTGCCTCCGCGTGCACGTAGTGCGAAAAGTGCAGCAGATCGACCTCGCTTTGAAAGCCCACCAGATCGTAGGAAAAAAGTGCGCGCATCAGCCATTCGTGTTGGGGAATGGCCGCCAGCAACAATTGAGGCGGCAGGGGAATATGCAGGAAGAAACCAATGCGGTGGGTGGAACCCAATGCACGCAACTCGGCAGCCAGCGGGATCAAGTGATAGTCATGCACCCAAATGATGTCGTCGGGCTTCAATAGCGTCATCAGCTTGCGCGCGAACAGCTGGTTAACGCGGCGGTAGGCGTTGATGTGTCCGCCATCGAAGCGGGCCAGATCCAGCCGGTAGTGAAACACGGGCCAGAGTACGCCGTTGCTGTAACCGAGGTAGTAACCGGCATGGTCTTCTACCGATAAATCCACCGTCGCGAGCGTGACGCTACCAGCGTGTTGCACATGCAATTCGCCTTCCCCCGGTGCACCGCCTTCGACAATGCTACCGCTCCAGCCGAACCAGAGTCCGCCGGTGGCCTTAAGCGCTTCGCCCAGCGCTACGGCCAGGCCCCCGGCAGTGGCCTTGCGGGGATCGGCGACACGATTGGAAACGACAACGAGACGACTCATTTTTTTGCTCTCCTGCTTGGCTTGCTCATACTTGGGACTCCCAGGGCGCAGACAGTCGCATCGCCGCGTTGATGATGCCCACCATGGAATAGGTTTGCGGAAAGTTACCCCACATCTCGCCTGTGACCGGGTGGGTGTCTTCCGACAGCAGTCCCAGGTGGTTACGGGCTGCGAGCATGGTTTCAAAAATTTCACGCGCTTGCGCTTTTCGGCCGATGCGCGTCAGCGCGTCGATGCGCCAGAAGGTGCAAATATTGAACGCGGTTTCCGGCCTCCCAAAATCGTCAGAGGCTTCGTAGCGACGCATATAAGGCCCATCGCACAAATGGGTCTCCAGCGCGTTGACGGTGGCGATGAAGCGGGGATCTTTCGGGTCGATGAAGCCCACCTCAATCATCAGCAACACGCTGGCGTCTAAATCGCGCCCGCCAAAACTTTCGGCGAAAGCCTGGCGCTCTTCCGACCACGCGTCGCGCAAAATATGTTCCTGCATGCGTTGGGCATGGCCTTGCCAGTATGTCGCACGCTCTGGCAACTCAAGCGCCAACGCGATTTTTCCGAGTCGGTCGCAGGCGGCCCAGCACATCAGTGCCGACGAGGTGTGAATCCGGGCGCGTGTACGCAACTCCCACATGCCGGCGTCCGGTTTGTCATAGGTGCGCGCCGCCTGCTCGCCGACCGCCTCAAGCCGCTTGAATTCGGCCAGACCGGCACGGTGCAATAGCCGGTGGTCATGAAAGGCCTGGGCCGCACCCAGCACCACATTGCCATACACATCGTGCTGAAAATGCTCCTGCGCCTGGTTGCCAATGCGAACCGGCCCCATGCCGCGGTAGCCTCCCAAATGGGCCATCACCGATTCGGGCAACTCGCGCTCCAGGCCAATGCCGTACAGCGGCTGGATATGTCCGCCGTTGGCTTGCACCACCACGTTGCTCAGCCAGCGCAGGTAGTCTTCCAGGGTGCCGACCTCCGACAGACTGTTCAGCGCACGCACCACAAAAAAGGCATCGCGCAGCCAGCAGAAGCGGTAGTCCCAATTGCGCTGGCTGCCGGGTGCTTCCGGAATGCTGGTCGTCATGGCCGCCACGATGGCGCCGGTGTCTTCAAACAATGACAGCTTGAGGGTAATCGCCGCGCGGATGACCGCGTCCTGCCACTCCAGCGAAATATGCAGACGCTGGCTCCAGCGGCGCCAGTAGGTCACCGTCTCCTGCTCAAACAGACGAGCCGTGTCGACAATGCCATCAACCAGCGACTCATCGGCGCCCAATAGAAAATTGTGTTCGCGTGTCATCACGAAGGGCTGCCTGGACAGCAGGTGCGACAGCGGGGCGTCGGTGTTCAGCCGCAGCGTGAGCGCTTCTCCCACATAGCGCAGATGGTTGCTGCCCTGCGTGATCAGGGGCTCGCGCCGGCCCCAGTCGAAACGGATGTTCAGGGCCACGCGGATGCGCGGTGCGCCATGAATCGGCCGCACGCGCCGCACCAGTGTCATCGGCCTGAAGAAACGCGAGCGGCTGAAAAACCGGGGCGCAAAGTCAGTGATCTCTATGCCCTGTCCGCTTTTGTCAAACAGCTGCGTCCGGAGTACGGCGGTATTGGGTTCGTACCATTGTTTTGATTCTGCGAAATCCTCAATCTCAATGGCAAAAGCGCTTGATTGGGAGGTGCTGTCATCACCGTCACCGGTACCAGGCTCAATCAGCGCGTTGAATACCGGGTCACCATCGAAGCGCGGCAGGCAGCACCAGACAATGCGCCCGCGCACATCAATCAGCGCACTGAACGCGCAGTTGCCTATCACCCCCATGGAGAGGGATGGTTCCGCAGGCGGCGCAAAGCGCCTGGAGTCATCTGCAACGGTCATGGGCTGGTCTTCGCCATAAGTTCATTCGGTTCGTTATGGGTTGTTCTTAGAAATGCGATGCGGGCGCTGTGCGGCGGTTTTCAGCCATTGCCGAAGTGCCGCCGGGGTCGCGCATCGATGATGGGCGAGTGTCAGTCCCGCGCCAACCTTGATGCCCTGGCCACCGAGGAGCTGGACGGCAGAAAATCCTGCTTCATCGGTCGCATCGTCGCCCGCGAAGAGGGGAGTCCGGCCCGCAAAGGGGGCGTCTGCCATGAAGGCTCCAATCGCCGTGCCCTTGCTGATTTGCGCTGGTTTGACTTCAAATACAAACTTGCCACGCAGCAATTCCATGCCCGGCGTGCTGGCCGCCGCATCCAGCATGACCTGGAGCGCCTGCGATTCGAGCTCCGGGGCATGGCGGTAATGCAGCGCGACGGCTGCGGACTTGATTTCCAGGTGAAGACCCGAATGGCGTTCTGCCAGCGCTCTGGCGCGTTGAGTGACGTTACGCAAATCGGGCGAAGCCATGCGGACAACCTGGCCTTGGCTTAAACGGCATTGCGCCCCGTGCTCGGCAGCGGAGGGCAACTTCAAGGGCGTTAAAAAGTGGTCCAGGTCCATAAGCCTTCGCCCCGACACAATCGCCAGTGCGCCGCTCAGGTATGCCGCCAGTTCTGCCAGGATCGAAATCAGATCGCCCTCGATCCGTACCGCCTCGGGCTGTGGCGCCAAGTCGACCAAGGTGCCGTCGAAGTCCAGAAAAAGCGCGGTATGGGGACCAATGCGCGGCAGGGCGGCTGAGGGTGATTGAAGGATCTGCGTCACCATTTCTTATTACCTTAGCAAGGTGACCGCGAAATAGCTGTAGGCCGGTTTCGCTTTGTACGTAGTTAGGGAGAACGTCACGGGACAATCAGATTGAATCCTGGCGATTCAGCCTACTCGTTCCGCAGTGAAGCGCGAGCTTGGTCTACGGCAGCTACGCGCGCCTGATGAATCAATGTGCCAATCTCTTTGCCGTCGCGTCCTGCCGCCTGCGCATCCGCAGCAACCCGATCCGTGGCCACGGATTGAGCCGCTGAAAGGGCCTGCAGCAGCCGCTGGCGCGGCGGGTAGGGTACCTGTTCGAGTCCGAGGCGACCGCGGGCGTCGCACTCGCATGCCAGCAGGATATCGGCAAAGCGTACGGGCTTGCGGAACGCATCGCAGCGTTCCAGCAGGCGTACGACCGGCGCGGCGCCGAAGTCGGCGCTGCGGTGGATGTTGCCGTGCTCCCGCGCCACCACGTCAGCCAGTTCACGGCAGTCCACCGGTACGCGAAGGCGCTCGCACACGCCTTTCAACAGACGTGCGCTGCGTTCTTCGTGACCGATGTGCCGGGGCAGTAGGTCAGCGGGCGTGGTGCCTTTGCCGAGGTCGTGACACAGGCAGGCAAAGCGTACCGGCAAGGGGGCCTTCAACTGGGCGGCCATGTCCAGCACCATCATCAAATGGCGGCCGGTGTCCACTTCGGGGTGGTACTCGATGCGCTGGGGCACGCCCCAGAGTCTGGCCACTTCGGGCAACAGTTTTTGCAACGCACCGCAGTCGCGCAGCACCTCCAACATACGCGATGGTCGGCCTTCCATCAGACCGCGCGCCAACTCTTGCCACACGCGTTCGGGTACCAGCGCGTCGACTTCGCCATCGGCAACCATGTGCTGCATCAGGACCGAAGTTTCGGGCGCCACCGAAAAATCGGGAAACTTGGCAGCAAAGCGGGCCAGCCGAAGAATGCGCACCGGGTCTTCCCGGAAGGCGTCGGTGACATGGCGCAAGATTTTTTGCCGAAGGTCCCGCTGGCCGCCATAAGGATCGATCAGCGTTTCCAAATCAGGTTCAAAAATCGCCGCAGACGATGCGCAGAGCGCACGAGCAGCGATTGAATTGATGGTGAGATCGCGCCGCGCCAGGTCTTGCTCCAACGTCACGTTGGGATCGGCATCGACCACAAAACCGCGGTAACCACGCGCTGTTTTGCGCTCGGTGCGCGCCAATGCGTATTCTTCGCGGGTTTGCGGGTGCAGAAATACCGGGAAATCCTTGCCAACCGGCAGATAGCCCAGGGCTACCAATTCCTCGGGCTTGGCGCCCACTACCACCCAGTCGTGGTCTTGCACGGGCAAGCCCAGCAAGCCATCGCGCACTGCGCCCCCGACCATATAAATTTGCATCTGGGCAGTTTAGCGGCTCTTATCAGCGCTTAATTAGCGACCTCTCAGCGTTTCAACCGGTAGGGCTCTTCAACTTCGCAGAAGTAGTTTTCTACCAGTGCGTCGTCTATCCAGGCTTTGACGCCAGGCAGTGCGCTCAATCGCTGGATGTAAGCGGTAATTTTGGGGGGCAAGGGCAAGGCATAACTTGTAAGGCGCATGCACACCGGCGCAAAAAAAGCATCGGCTATGCCGAATTCGCCAAACAGCATCGGGCCTTTGTAGTGGGCCAGCAATTCGCTCCACATGGCAACGAGGCGTGCCACGTCGTCGCGCACGGCGGGTTTGTCGCGCCAGATCAACTGGCCTACTTCGGCCAAGTCTGCTTCAATGTTCATAGGACAGGCCGAGCGAAGGGCAGCAAAGCCGCTGTGCATCTCGGCGCAAAGGCTGCGCGCCCTAGCCCGCGCCTGCGCATCTTGCGGCCAGAGGTTTTTCTCGGGAAAGCGCTCGGCTACATATTCGGCAATTGCGAGGGTGTCCCAGACGATGAAGCCAGCATCGTCCAGCACCGGCACTTTGCCCGCCGGACTCACGCTGCAGATGCTCTGCTTGAAGCGCGAGTGAGCGTCAAAGGAGTCAAACCGCAGCAGCACCTCTTCAAAGGGAATGCCGGCCTGCTTGAGGAGCACCCCAGACCGCATGGACCAGGAAGAGTAGTTTTTATTGGCTATGAAGAGCTTCAGCATGAGGTTTCCAGTTTTGCGGGATGCTCAGAAACGTCCGGCCGTTTTGCGTTTTGAGGTCAGGCCGCTGCGCAGTCCCCGCGCTCCGAGGTAAGTGGGCCCAATGGCGCTGAGTGCGGCCGGCGTGATGCCTAGCGCCTGAAGGTCGGGTAGTTTGCCGCTGGCGACGTTATCGGTTTTCATGGCGTCCAGATTGTCCCGGCTCAACAGGGGCTCCCCGGGCGCCAGCTCCATCAGTCGGGCCTGCAGTCGCGCCAGGGCGTCGGGCAGCGCGATGACCGTTCGACCCTTGCCGCCGTTGATGCCGGCGTAGCGGCCGGCCAGTTCAACCAGTTGTTTGAGCGTGAACACTTCAGGCCCGCAAAGCTCGAACGTCTGGCCGATCGTGCCCGGCACTTCCAGGCAGTGCACGATTGCGCTCGCAACGTCTTGCACCCAGACGGGCTGAAAGCGCGCCCGACTACCGGCCAGCGGAATCACCGGAAAAATTTCCTGCAAATTGGCAAAGGTGTTAAGGAATTTATCTTCAGCACCAAAAATCACACTCGGGCGCAGCACGGTCAAGTCCAACCCCGCACTGATCAAAACGGCCTCCCCCCGCGCCTTGCTGCGCTGGTACATCGACGCGGAATCGAGTGAAGCGCCGAGCGCGCTGACATGGACGATGCGCCGCAAACCACTGGCCTCGCAAGCCCGCGCTAATTCCAACGGGAATTGCACGTGCGCTTTTTCAAACGCGGCCTCAGTGCCATGGAGGATGGCGATCAGATTGACCACGGCGTCGTGTTCAGCCAGCAAGGCCGTCAGCGCGGCGCTGTCATGCACATCGATCTCGATCACATCGACCATTGGCAACATTTGCAGATGCTGCGCGTTGCTGCGGCGCCGCGTGGCCACGGTGACGCGGCACTTCGCCTCAATCAGTTTTTCGCAAACATGCCGGCCCACAAAACCGGTACCGCCGAGGATAAGAATGTTTTTCATAAGCTTTAATTTAGCGTGTTTTCGAGGGTTTCCCCTGAAAAACGGGTTTTAATAATTAAAGCACCTTATCCGGTTGCTGAACTACTTCCCCAAGTGGATCCACCTGTGTAGCCCCTCAAACGTTCATTTGAGATCGAATTACAGACCCTCACTTCATGCGCAGAGCCGAGATCAAACGCGGGCACCGCGACGTCGCCCGCCGAAAAGCGAATGTGTGCTATGCGCTTGCAAGTGCTCTACAGCCTCCGCTCCGAGCGCCCGCTCCTGGCGCAAACCCAGCACACCCGCCTGTCCCGCTGCTTCGTCGATCTGGCCCTGGGCAACGCGGTCTTACCGCCCGTGGTATTCAGCAAAAAACCGTGCGCGCATGATGGAGGAGGAGGTCGTCTTCGAGCGGTTCAATCGGGTGGCTCAACAGACCGATCACGATGATGGCGTGAGGGGCAGGGAGAGCAGAAAATCAGACTCAAAACGTCGAAAACGATCTCAAAAGATCATGGAGTTCGTGATGGGAACGGATCAAGCGGGAAAATGAATAGTTCGGGCGCGGAGCCACGCTCATTCGTGGAGTACTGCTGCAGCCTGTTAATAGCGGGTTCAGATTCTGAGGAGACAACTGCACCGAACTATTTCTTGCAACCGATGACAAGGGTCCTGCCTAGCAAAATGTCAAGCCGGTTAAGCATGTCAACATATATTTCATTGTGTCGATCAATTGTTTGATATCTCTTGATCTCGCGCCGCTTTGTAAAGGTGAAAAAGAACTTAATGGGCAGGTAAAGAAATAACAACCAAAATATGGAAGTGCCCTGCTTTTTGTCAACTGTCACTTGAATATCTTTAAATCCAGCATCGAGTAGCGAGTGAACGAGAAAATAAAGTCCAATCGGGTTGATATGCCCACCAGTGCTGTGCAGCTCTGATTCATTGAAATGCAGTGGTCCAAACAAGTTGTAAAACCCGATGACCATGAACCGGATTCTTGATTTAAGGTTCAAAATATTTGGAGTGGTCAGAACGAATGCGCCATCTGACTTCAATATTCGATGAACTTCTCGAATCGTCTCTCGGTAATGCTCCAAATGTTCCAACACCTCGGTGCAGGTCACTAAGTCGTATGAGCCGTCGCCATAAGGCAACTTATCAACGTTCAAATCAACAATGTCTATTCGCACATCTTTCAAGTGCATCAGCTTGTCTGTGTAATCACAGGCGTCCGACGTTAAATTAAACTTGGTGCGTAAAATTTCAATCAAATCGCCGTGACCCGGACCGATATCCAAATGTCTAACAGGCGATGGAAGCCTCATCGTTCCTGCCATGTTTGCTGCGGCCTGTAGAATTTTGTCTATGCTCAGTCCCATGCGAATGCCACCATCTCAGAATTTAAATAGTGTGAAGCTTAGCAGGCGGCTGAACTACCTCCCAAGTGGTCCACGCAGCTAATCCATCAAGCGTTCATTTGAGATCGAATTACAGCGCCCGCTTCATGCGCGGAGCCGACATCCAAGGCGCACGCCGCAGCATCGTCCTGGGAAACGCTGATGCGTGGCAAGCGCTCTACAGCCTGCGCTCCGAGCGCCCGCTCGTGGAGCAAACCTAGCCACCCTCCTGTCCCGCTGCTTCGTTGACCTGGCCCTGGACGACGCGGCCTGGCCGCTCCCGTATTCAGCAACACTCGTGAACGCCTGATCGAGCCTGATGCCGTCGTCGAGCGGATCAAGCAGGTGATTTAGTAGGTCGATTGCGATGAAGACGTTAGGGGGCAGGAAAACCAGACTCAAATTGTCAGAAACCATCTCAAAGAATCATGGATTTCATGATGTGAACGGATCAAGCGAGGAGATGATGTTCTTGACATGCCGAATTCGCCATGATGTACTTCTGAGGGATAGTAGAAGTTAGAAGTCGCTGTTAATCGGTCGGGGGAAGCCTTCGAACGATTAATAGATAGGGCCGTATTTTCAGGAGGCTTTATTAATGATAGAAATAAAATCAGAAGATAGGTTTATGGCGGAAACTCACCGGGTTGAAAACCAACCGCCGCCGCTACAGGATTACAACCTCTACCTGCAAGATCAGGCACTGACGGAGGCGGTGGCGCGGGAAGGTGCTGGCTGGGCAGAAAATGAACTTGACGCGTTCGGCGTCTTGACCGGCTCTCGGGAGATGATTGAGCTCGGTTTTCAGGCCAATGAAAACAAGCCGGTTCTCTACACCCACGACAAGTACGGTCACCGTATCGACGAGGTGCGGTTTCATCCGGCTTATCACCGCTTGATGGAAGTCGCGTTTGAAAATGGACTGCACGCGTCTCATTGGATTAACCCAAAAGCGGGCGCCCAAGTGGCACGCGCCGCCAAGTTCTACATGCAAACTCAGGTGGAAGCCGCGCATTGCTGTCCGGTAACCATGACCTCGGCGGTTATTCCGGCCTTGCTGCAGCAACCCGATATAGCCGAGCAGTGGGCCCCCAAGATTTTGGCGCGTCAATACGACTACCGGAACGTCCCGAGCGAGCAAAAGCAGGGCCTCACGATCGGTATGGCGATGACGGAAAAACAAGGCGGGTCCGACGTGCGAACCAACACGCTGCGTGCCTACCCGCTGGGTGGGGGAGGGCCTGGCCAGGGCTATGAACTGGCGGGGCACAAGTATTTTGTGTCGGCCCCGATGAGTGACGCCTTTCTGGTGCTGGCGCAGGCGCCAGGGGGACTCTCTTGCTTTCTGTTGCCTCGGTGGCGCCCCGATGGCAGTAAGAATCCAATGCAGATTCAGCGGCTGAAAAACAAGATGGGTAATGTCGCCAATGCATCGTGCGAAACGGAATTGCGCGGCGCCTATGCGGTGCTGATTGGAGAGGAAGGACGAGGCGTGGCGATTATTCTCAAGATGGTCACGATGACGCGCTTCGACTGCATGATTGGCTCCGCAGCCGGTATGCGTCAGGCTGCGGCCCAAGCCTTGCATCATTGCGCCCATCGCTCAGCGTTCGGCAAACGGTTGTCAGAGCAGCCGCTGATGCAAAACGTACTTGCCGACTTGGTGATCGAACATGAGGCAGCGCTGGCGCTGACCATGCGCATCGCCAGTGCACTCGACCGCAGCGAGCAAAGCGAATCGGAAAAACTTTTGGTGCGCATGGGCACCGCCGTCGGTAAATACTGGATTTGCAAACGAACCCCCGCGCATGCCTTCGAAGCAATGGAGTGCCTGGGAGGTAGTGGCGTGATGGAGGACTGCATCATGCCGCGCCTATTCCGGGAATCGCCTGTCAATTCGATCTGGGAGGGCAGCGGTAACGTGCAGTGCCTGGACATGCTTCGGGCCATGAATCGAAGTCAGGGCTCGGTAGACACCTGGCTGTCGGAGGTACAAGCCGCCGCCGGAACGGACAAGCGACTGGACCACTATGTGGCGCAGTTGAGTCGCGAGTTGGCTGACCCTGCCGACATCGAATACCGGGCGCGTGCCGTCGTGGAAAAGATGGCGCTGGCGTTGCAAGGATCCCTGTTGGTCCGCTTTGGAAATCCAGCGGTCGCAGCCGCCTTTTGCGCGTCGCGGTTGACCGATAACAGCAGCGGACTGGTCTACGGTAACTTGCCACGGGGCGTGGATTGCGCCGCGATTATCAAGCGGGCAACACCGGCGCTGGACTGAACGCGCGGCCGGCATCCGTTTGCATTGACGGCCGGTGCACCTGCACCTGCAGCAGCACTGGAGCCGCTGGGCTTAAACCGCGCTCAAGGCCGCATCGCGAATTCCTTGCAAGGTGCTGCCGGGCGTGATTGCCTCCGGGTCGAGCAGGCAATGCAGGATGGCGGGCTTGCCGCTGGCACGGGCCCGGGCCAAGGCGGGAGCGAAGTCTTTGGTACAGCTGACGCGCTCACCGTGGCCGCCGAACGCCTCGGCGTAGCGGCAAAAATCGGGGTTCTTCAATTGCGTGGCGCTGATGCGACCCGGGTAGTGGCGCTCCTGGTGCATGCGGATGGTGCCGTACATGGCGTTGTCGAGCAGCACCACAATCACAGCCAAGCCGTATTGCACGGCGGTAGCGAATTCTTGGCCGTGCATCATGAAATCGCCGTCACCGGCAAACACGACCACTTCGCGTTCCGGCCATAAGCGCTTGGCACCCACCCCCGCAGGCAGGCCGTAGCCCATGGAGCCGCTGGTCGGTGCGAGCTGACTGGCATAGGCGCGAAACGGCCAGAAACGATGCACCCAGGTGGCGAAGTTGCCCGCACCGTTGCAAAAAATAGTGTCGGCGGGCAGCACCTGCCGCAGGTGGCTCATCACGGCGCCCATTTGCAGCGGGCCCGGAATGCGAATGGGGGTGGGGTCGCTCCAGCGTAAAAAATCTTCATGCGTAGCCGCCGTGGCGCTGGCCCAGGCGGGTGTGGTCGCTGGGCTCAATGTAGCCGCCGCTGCGGCGAAAGCCTGCGGCGTGGCGTGAATGGACTGGCTGGCGCGGTACAGCTTGCCGAACTCGCCGGCATCGGCGTATACATGCACCAGGGTTTGCTGCGGTGTGGGAATGTCCAGCAAGGCGTAGCTTTGCGACGGCACTTCGGACAAGCGGCCACCCACCAGCAAAATCAAATCGGCCTGGCGAATGCGCTCAAGCAGGCGCGGGTTGGCACCCAGCCCAAGATCGCCGCCGTAGCACGCATGATCGGCATTGAACAGCATCTGACGCCGGAACGAGCAGAACACCGGCAACGCGAAAGCCTCGGCAAAGGCAGCGATCTGCTGCACTGCAGCCTGCGACCAGCGGGTGCCACCCAGAATGACCAACGGGCGCTGCGCCGCCGCCAGCCGGGTTTGCAACTCGGTGAGTTGCGCCATTCCAGGATGCGTTTCGACCACCGCATAAGGCACGGCGTCGGCGACGTTGGCGATTTCGGTCAGCATGTCTTCAGGCAGCGCAATCACCACCGGCCCGGGCCGCCCCGAGGTAGCGACATGAAAAGCCCGCGAGACCAGTTCGGGCAGGCGCAAAGGGTCGTCGATCTGCACCACCCACTTGGTCATGCTGCCAAACACCGCCCCATAGTCAAGCTCCTGAAAAGCCTCGCGTCCCGACGCTCCGCGCGCTACCTGGCCCACAAACAGCAGCAAGGGGGTTGAATCCTGGTGCGCGATGTGAATACCCGCCGCTGCATTGGTGGCCCCCGGGCCACGCGTTACAAAACAAATGCCGGGCTGCCCGGTGAGCTTGCCCTGCGCCTCGGCCATCATGGCTGCGCCCCCTTCCTGGCGGCAGACGGTGACGTCGATAGCCGTGTCATGCAAGGCGTCAAGCACCGCTAAAAAACTTTCGCCAGGGACGCAAAAAAGCTGCCGTACGCCGTGGGTAATGAGTTGATCGACCAGTATCTGGCCGCCGGTACGCGAGGGGTTCATGCTGTCCATCCAAAAAAGTCAATCCATCAGTCTGGCAACCAGGAGCCGCGCCTGATCAGCCGTCAACCTCGAACGTCACTCCTTGTGCCAGCGGCAGCGCGGTCGAGTAGTTGATGGTATTGGTGGCGCGGCGCATGTAGGCTTTCCAGCTGTCAGATCCGGCTTCGCGGCCGCCGCCGGTTTCCTTCTCGCCGCCAAAAGCGCCGCCAATCTCGGCGCCGCTAGGGCCGATGTTGACGTTGGCAATGCCGCAGTCCGAACCCGCGCAGGACATGAAGCGCTCGGCTTCGCGCATATTCAGCGTGAAGATGGACGACGACAAACCACCCCCAACGGCGTTGTGCCAATCGATGGCGTCGTCGAACGACTGGTAGCGCACCACGTACAAAATAGGCGCGAAGGTTTCACGCAGCACGGGTCCGGCGTGCGCGCTCAATTCCACCAAGGCGGGGCGCACGTAGTAGGCACCCTCACCCGCGATGCCCTTCACACGCTCACCGCCGTGGAGGGTGGCCCCAGCAGCGCGAGATTCAGTTAACGCGGTTTGCATGGCTTCAAACGCGGCGCGGTCGATCAATGGGCCGACCAAGGTATCCGGCGTTCGCGGGTCGCCCACTTTGACATGGCCATAGGCTTTTGCGAGCCGAGGCACCAGAGTGTCGTACACGCTGTCCTGAACGAACAGACGGCGCAGTGTTGTGCAGCGCTGCCCGGCGGTGCCCATGGCAGAAAAAGCGATGCCGCGCAGTGTCAGGTCGAGGTCGGCGGAAGAGGTGACGATGGCGGCGTTGTTACCGCCTAGCTCCAGGATGGCACGGGCAAAACGAGCCGCCAAACGGGGGCCAACCTGCCGACCCATGGCAGTAGAGCCGGTGGCAGACAGTACGGCCACCCGGCGGTCATCCACCAGCAGCTCGCCTACCTCGCGCTGGCCGATCAGCAACTCCAGCAGACCCTCGGGCGCGTCGCCAAAACGCGCCAGCGCGCGCTGTGCGATGGCGTGGGTGGCCAGCGCCGTCAGCGGCGTTTTCTCAGAGGGCTTCCAGACCACCGCATCGCCGCAAACCAGCGCCAGCGCGGCGTTCCACGACCACACGGCAACGGGAAAGTTAAAGGCTGAAATTACGCCGCAGACACCCAGCGGATGCCAGGTTTCCATCATGCGATGCTCGGCCCGCTCGGTGGCCATCGTCAGGCCGTAAAGTTGGCGCGACAGGCCGACCGCGAAGTCGCAAATGTCAATCATTTCCTGCACTTCCCCGGCGCCTTCAGAGGGTATCTTGCCGACTTCCAGGGTGACCAGCCGCCCCAGGTCGGCCTTGGCGGCGCGCAGTTCTTCGCCAAGCAAACGCACCAGCTCGCCCCGGCGCGGGGCTGGCACCTGACGCCATAGCAGGTAAGCGGCCTGCGCGCGGGCAATGGCTGCATTCGCCTGCGCCGGAGTGGATTGCACCACCGCGCCGATCACTTCGCCAGTGATGGGCGAGTGAGCCGGCAAGTCGCCCCCGGTGTAGGCTGCATGGGGCACACCCAGGCGTTGCAGCAGTTGCGCCACTTCGGCGGCGAGGGAGGTGGCTTCTGACATCGTGACTCCAATCAATGGGTGGGACTTGTGCGACAACGCAGAGGGCGGCGACTAACGCCGTAAATCCTCAAAAAGCAAAGCGCCAATATCCACCAAACCGGCTCGCTTGTATAGAGAAATAACGGAACAACTTGATGCACAATGAGAATGAAACCCCAGCAGCCGCTTTTTTACAGATCGCCGCCTGGTATGCACAAGCGGCCTAAGGTGGCGTCTCGTTTTTTGCCGCTGTCATTCTGAAAAAGAATCACCATGTTTCGCAAAAATTTTCTGCCGCCGGTGGCCAACCTGCTGGCCTTCGAAGCCGTGGCGCGCCACACCAGTATGTCGCGCGCAGCGGACGAGCTGAATCTGACGCAAAGCGCCGTATCGCGCCAGATCCGCCAACTCGAAGCCCAGCTCGGCATGGCCATGTTCCACCGGGTGCGCCAGCGCGTCGTGCTCAGCGACGCCGGCCGGGTGTACGCGGCGGATGTGCGTGCGCTGTTGCAGCAACTCACTGGCGCGACGCAAAAAATGATGGCATTTTCCGGCGGCGACCTTCTCAACCTGGCGGTACTGCCGACGCTGGGCACGCGCTGGCTGATTCCACGCCTGGGCGATTTTGCCGCCCGCTACCCAGACGTCACGGTCAACTTCGCTGCGCGCAACGAGCCGTTTGATTTCGCGCTTGAGCCGTTCGACGCAGCCATCCACTTTGGCACGCCGCACTGGGCCGGCGCCATCTGCGACTACTTGATGCATGAACAGGTGGTGGCCGTGTGCAGTCCCAGCTACCAGCGCCAGCACGACATCCGGCAAATTTCTGATCTCTCCAATGTGGTGCTACTACAGCAAACCACCCGCCCCACGCAATGGACCGAGTGGTTCGAGCACGTCGGCGCCAGCACCTCGCATGCGATGCGTGGCCCGCACTTCGAACAGTTCGCCATGATCGCCCAGGCCGCGGTGTCGGGTTTGGGCGCAGCGCTGCTGCCGCGTTTTTTGGTGGATAAAGAAATCGCCTCGGGCGACTTGTTGCAGCTTTTTCCGCAAGCGCTGACCAGTACCGATGCCTATTACTTGGTGTACCCGGAGTCGCGCGCCGAAGCGCCACTGGTAGGCGCATTCCGGGACTGGATTTTGGGCCAGTGTCCTACCCGATAGAACGGCCATCCCAGACCCCCTGCAACTTCATTCCAAAAGCACACCAAGTCATTCAAATTTAACGCTTGCCGGAGTTTCCCGCACCTCCTATTCTTTGGCTTCCTACCTAGAGGCATGCAAAGCCCAACCATCCAAGGAGACACCATGAAGAATACGAACTTACGGCAACCCGGCTGTACCGCGCGAGCGATCGGGCAAGTCAATTTTTGGAAACACCAACGACCAGATCGCCGCATCGGTCGTCGTCTGCGACGCCTCTTAAGCACCTCGTTCATTGCTTTGGCGACGCTCGCCAGCTTTCCGGGCGCTGCGATGGCACAGCCAGTGCAGAATGTGGCCATTGGTCTGGCCGGGCCCCTTACCGGAAGCGCGGCGCATTGGGGCAAGGACAACGAGAACGGCGCGCGACTTGCGCTGGAGGAACTGAATCAGCGCGGCTTGGTGATCGGCGGGAAAAAGATTACCTTTGTGCTGGATTCCCAAGATGACCAGGCGGACCCCAAGCAGGCCATGATGGTGGCCAACAAACTGGTGGATTCGGGCGTCAAGGGCATGCTGGGGCACTTTAATTCAGGCGCTGCGATTCCAGCCTCGGCGGTGTACAACCGGGCTGGTTTGCCCAACATTTCGACAGCCACCAACCCGACGTTCACCAAGCAGGGTTATCCCAACGTGTTTCGCATCGTCGCCAGCGATGAAGATGTGGGCGTGGCCCTGGCGCACTACGTCGTGAAGGAGATGAAGGCCCACAAAATCGCCATCATCGATGACCGCACAGCCTATGGGCAAGGCGCTGCCGAGGTGTTTGAGCGCACGGTGCGGGCGCTCGGTGCCAGCGTGGTCGATCAGCAGTACACCAGTGACAAAAGCGTGGACTTCATGGCGATTTTGACAGCCATCAAAGGCAAGCAGCCGGATGCTATTTTTTACGGCGGCATGGACGCGCAGGGCGGCTTGATTGCGCGCCAGATGAAGCAACTCGGCATCCAGGCCAAGCTGCTAGGCACCGACGGCCTGTGTACCAACGAAGTGGTCAAGATCAGTGCCGCGAGCGTGAACGGCATGCTCTACTGCACGCGCGGCGGCAAGGAAGTCGGCAGCATGCCCAAAGGCAGCGCATTCGAGCAGCGCTACAAGACCCGTTTCGGCACTGAGGCCCTAACCTACTCGCCTTATTTTTATGACGCGATGATGACGCTGGCCGCTGCCATGCAGGCGGCCGACTCGGTGGAGCCCAAGCAGTACCTGGGCGCGATCCTCCAGCTCAAACAGGAGGGCGTCACCGGTCCGATTGGTTTTGACGACAAAGGCAACCTGAAAGAGCCGGCCTTCACGCTGTCCACCTACAAGGACGGCAAACGGGTGAAGGTTGCAGGTTCTTGATGAGGACCCTGAACGCCGTTGAAACCCGTGCCGCACTGCCCTATGGCGCCCTGGTCGTCGCCCTGCTCGACATGTTCGAGCAACAACAGCGCGGCGACGCCAGCGCCCCACCGCGCTCTGTCATGGCACTGCCGGGCGGCGTGCTGTTGCTGATGCCGGCCAGCAACCGCCGTTTTGCGTCACTCAAGGTGGTCACGGTACATAACGCCAATCCGGCCCACCGCTTGCCTGCCGTGCAAAGCGACCTGCTGCTCATGAGCGCAAGCACGGGCGAGCGGCTGCTGCGCCTGGACGGCAATGTCGTGACAAACCGGCGCACCGCAGCGCTGTCCATTGCCGGAGCCCAGCGCGCCGGCTGCAAAAGTGCACGCACGCTGCTGCTAATCGGTGCCGGGCAACAAGCGCGGGCGCATGCCGAGGCGCTGATTGCGCTGTGGGGCGTGCAACGCATTTGGATTCACGCCCGCGGTGCTGCAGCCTGCGCCGCGTTGGCGGCTGACCTGCGCGTTCTGGGTGCGGATGCGAGCTATATTGCCGCCCCGGCCAGCGTCGCCCCGCAGGCTGACTTAGTGGTCAGCGCCACCACCAGCTCCACGCCGGTGGTACCCGAGAACCTGCGTCATGACGCCCTCGTGATGGCGGTCGGAGCCTTTCGCCCTGACATGGCCGAGGTGCCTGCGGCCCTGGTGCGCCGTGCGCGTATTTATGTGGACACGATGGAGGGCGCACAAGCCGAGGCGGGCGATCTGATCCAGGCCCAAGTGGACTGGTCTGGCGTGCAGCCTTTTGCCTCTGCGCGCCCAGTCGCCCACCGAGACCAACCGGTTCTGGTAAAGACAGTTGGCCACGCTTTGTGGGACCTGGCCGCTGCCACTTTGGCCCTGACTCAGATCAGTCAAGTCAATGCGCTGGCGTAACTCGCGACTTGCCCGCTAAATTCGCCCTATTTCAGGACATTTCTATGCAACGTATCGTCATTATTGGCGGGGGTGCCGTGGGCAGCGCCATCGCGTATTTTTTAACTCAAACGCCGGACACGTTTGAGGTCACCGTGGTCGAACGCGACCCGTCCTATCAGCAAGCCTCCTCAGCCCTGTCGGCCAGCTCGATCCGCCAGCAATACTCCAGCGCCATCAACATCCAGATGTCGCAGTTTGGCATCGACTTTCTACGCGCGGTGGGGCCCACTTTGCGCGTGGAAGACCCGGCACCCGATATTGGCCTGATTGAGCCCGGTTACCTTTACCTCGCCACGACTGCAGGCAGCAGCGTCCTGCACGACAACCATGCCCTTCAAAAGGCCTATGGGGTCGATGTTGTTCTGCTGGAGCCCGCAGCACTGCAAGCGCGTTTTCCCTGGCTCTGCACAGACGGTCTGGCGCTGGGCTCGCTCGGTCTGTCGGGCGAGGGCTGGTTCGACGGCTACTGCCTGATGCAGGCGCTGCGTAAAAAGGCGATTGCACAAGGTGCGCGCTACTTGAAGGCCGAAGCCACTGGATTGCGCCGCACCGGGCGTAGCATCAGCGCCGTGCAGCTGGGCGAAGCGGCGTCTCTGCCCTGCGACAGGGTGGTCAACGCTGCCGGCCCCTGGGCGGCACGCGTCGCGGCCTGGGCAGAGATCGACCTGCCGGTGCGTGCCCGGCGGCGCAGCGTATTCAGCTTTTCTTGCCCTGAGTCGCTGGCCCACTGCCCATTGGTGATCGACACCTCGGGCATCTGGTTTCGGCCCGAAGGCCAGCAATTCATTTGTGGCTTTGCGCCCGCAGCGCACGAAGATCTGGACGATCTGCCGCTGGAAGTGCAGCACGAAGCGTTTGACTCGTTCATCTGGCCGACCCTTGCAGCTCGTGTGCCCGCGTTTGAAGCCCTGCGCATGAAGGGCGCCTGGGCCGGTTACTACGAAATGAATCTCTTTGACCACAACGCCATACTCGGTCTTCACCCCGATTGCGCCAACCTGTATTTCGCCAACGGCTTTTCTGGCCACGGCCTGCAGCAGTGCCCGGCAGCCGGTCGAGGCATCGCCGAGCTGATGCGCTTCGGTGACTTTCGCAGTATGGATTTGTCGCCACTGTCGTTCCAGCGGATTTTACAAAATCGCCCTTTGCTGGAGAAAAATGTGATTTGAAAGTGGGCCTAAGCGGTCATTTCCTGACAGCCTCCGAAACGTCGAGGATCTTTGACCACACGATGTCCGCGTTGCCAATGATCGGCCGCGCAAACAGCGGCATCGAAGAAGCTCAACTACGTTAGCAGTTAGTTTTTGATAATTTTTTGCGGTTTGCCGAAATCGTCAATCGCTACATACGTCACGCTGGCTTCAGTGACCTTGATGTAGCGGCCCTGCGCGCGAAAGCGCTCGGCGTACACCTCGACCTGCACGGTGATGGAGGTGTTGCCGATGCGCGTCACGCTCGAAAAAAACGACAGAATGTCGCCCACCCTGACCGGCTGCTTGAAAATAAATTGGTTGACCGCCACGGTCGCCATCCGTCCGTCTACATAACGTGACGGAAGTACCGAGCCGGCCAGATCCACCTGGGCCATGACCCAGCCGCCAAAGATATCCCCGTTGGCGTTGCAGTCGGCAGGCATCGGAATCACCTTGAGGACCAGTTCCTTGTCGGCGGGCAACTGCACGTCGAGGGTCTGCGAGTCAGCGCTGGCGCTGGCACGAACGGTATTGCCCGTTTGGGCGCTTGATTCAGAAGACATAGGCACAATCTCAGAAGAAATTTAATAATTCCGATGATTGTCACTCATGCGCTCCCGAGCCTCCACTGCTGATTCTTCCCTTCCTGTGCCTTCCCTGACGGCGGCGGGTTCCCCTGCCGCTCCGGCCCCGGTGCGGTCGGACCTGGCCACGCTTAAACGGCTTTTCCCCTATTTGTGGGAATACAAATGGCGCGCAGTAGCGGCGCTGGCCTTCATGGTGGGCGCCAAGATGGCCAACGTGGGCGTGCCGCTGCTGCTGAAAAATCTGGTGGACAGCATGAGCTTCAAACCGGGCGATGTTCGGGTCGTACTGGTCGTTCCCAGCGCCTTGCTGCTGGCCTACGGCCTGCTTCGCTTGTCAACGACGCTGTTCACCGAGCTGCGTGAGCTGGTCTTTGCCAAAGCCACCGAAGGCGCGGCGCGGCGCATCTCGCTGGAAGTGTTTCGCCATCTGCACGCCCTCAGTCTGCGGTTTCACCTGGAACGGCAAACCGGCGGCATGACCCGCGACATCGAACGCGGTACCCGCGGCGTGCACTCGCTCATCTCCTATTCGCTCTACAGCATCATCCCGACCTTGATCGAGGTGACCATGGTGTTAAGCCTGCTGGCCGTCAAGTTCGATGTCTGGTTTGCCGGAATCACGGGCATTGCGCTGGTGTTTTACATCTTGTTCACCGTCACGGTGACCGAGTGGCGCACCCAGTTTCGCAAGGCCATGAACGAACTTGATTCGTCGGCCCACAGCCGCGCCATTGACTCCTTACTCAACTACGAAACCGTCAAGTATTTCAACAACGAAGAGTTTGAGGCCACGCGCTACGACGAGAACCTCATTCGCTATCGCCAAGCGGCCATCAAGAGCCAGAAGACACTGAGTTTGCTTAACGCCGGACAGCAACTGATCATCGCGTTCGGACTGGTTGCCATGCTGTGGCGTGCAACGCAGGGCGTCGTGGATGGACGAATGACGCTGGGTGACTTGGTAATGGTCAACGCCTTCATGATTCAGCTTTACATTCCCTTGGGTTTTTTGGGCGTGATCTACCGTGAGATCAAGCAAAGCCTGACCGATCTGGAGAAGATGTTCACGCTGATGGAGCGAGAGCGCGAAATTGCCGACGAACCTGGGGCGCAGCCCATCCGCATCAACGGCTCGCCAGTGGTGCGCTTTGAAAATGTCAGCTTTGCCTACGAAACGGCGCGTCCCATCCTGCACAACGTCAGCTTCGAAATTCCCCCCGGGAAAACGGTGGCGGTGGTGGGCTCGTCGGGTGCGGGAAAGTCCACGCTGGCGCGCCTCTTGTACCGCTTTTACGATGTGCAGCAAGGTCGAATCACGATTGCTGGGCAAGATATTAAACACGTCACCCAGTCCAGCGTGCGGCAAGCGATTGGTATCGTGCCGCAAGATACCGTGCTGTTCAATGACACGGTCGAATACAACATTGCTTACGGTAAACCCGGCGCCAGCCACGGCGAGGTGGAAGAGGCCGCTCGCGCCGCACACATTCACGCCTTCATTGCCGCGACGCCTTTGGGCTACAACACGATGGTGGGCGAGCGCGGCCTGAAACTTTCGGGAGGCGAAAAGCAGCGCGTGGCGATTGCCCGTACCTTGCTGAAAAATCCCCCGGTGGTGATTTTCGATGAAGCCACCTCCGCTCTGGATTCCGCCAATGAACGTGCCATTCAGGCGGAACTGCGAACCACCGCCCAAAATAAGACCACCCTGGTCATCGCGCATCGGCTTTCTACCGTGGTGGACGCCCATGAGATTTTGGTGATGGATGGTGGCCGAATTATTGAACGCGGCAGCCACTCCAGCCTCCTGGCTGCCCAAGGCCGATACGCGGAGATGTGGGCCATGCAACAGCAGGCCAGCGAGACAATTCTGGATGAAGTCGGGGTGTAGCGCCTGAAACACGCGCTCTCTTTGGGGTGACCATTGTCCCCGCCCGATCCCTTTGGGTCGCCCCTTGAGGCCGCTTGTCGCTCGCTTCCACGCAAAATAGTCTCGGGATACTCCCATGTTTCCGGCCGGGATCCCGGATCGATAATCCTGCAATGGAAACCAAGTGGCTGGAAGATTTCGTCAGCTTGGCTGAAACGCGCAGTTTCAGCCGCTCTGCTCAACTGCGTCATGTGACGCAGCCCGCGTTTTCGCGGCGCATTCAGGCATTGGAAGCGTGGGCGGGGGCCGACCTGGTGGACCGCAGCTCCTATCCGACCCGCCTGACCCCCGCCGGTCAAACGCTGTACGACCAGTCGCTGGAAATGCTGCAAGGCCTTCAATCCACCCGGGCGATGCTACGTGGCCATACGTCGGCAGGGCAGGATTTCATTGAGTTTGCGCTGCCCCACACGCTGGCGTTTACGTTTTTCCCAGCCTGGGTGAGCAGCCTGCGAGAAAAGTTCGGGCCGCTTAAAAGCCGACTGATCGCGCTGAATGTGCATGATGCGGTGCTGCGGCTGGTGGAAGGCAGCTGCGATCTTCTGATGACGTACCACCATGATTCCCAACCTTTTCAGCTGGATCCCGACCGCTATGAAATGGTGTCGCTGGGCCAGGAAGTGCTCGCGCCGTTTTCGCGAGCCAATGCCGCAGGCGAGGCTGAATTCAGTCTGCCGGGTCGTGCCGGACAACCCCTGCCTTATTTGGGGTACGCCCCTGGCGCGTATCTGGGGCGGATGGTGGAGCTGATTCTCAAGCAATCGAGCACCCCGATTCATCTGGATCGGGTCTACGAAACTGACATGGCGGAGGGCCTGAAGGCGATGGCGCTGGAGGGTCACGGCATTGCCTTTTTGCCGCTCAGCGCGGTCAAGAAGGAGGTCCGGTCTAAAAAGCTGGTGAGTGCCGGAAGCCATCTGGAGATGACCATGGACGTGCGTGTCTACCGCGAGCGGCCTACTTCCAAAAAGATTGCCAAAAGTCATGCCCAAGCGTTATGGGTTTATTTACAATCGCAAGCCAGTGCCAAGCACCAGGTCGTTGTCCGGGACGGACTTCAGTTGGCAGGCAAGCTGCGTCCCGCCCGTGATCGGTAGTTACCCTTGTCCACTATGAAAAAAACGTATATGAAGGCGATGAAAAGGCATTGGCGTTTTTGTATCCGTCAATTTACATTTTTGCAGGTTCGACCGTTGCGGCGGGACCCGTAGCGGGTCGCTTGGCCAGTGTCCATAGCCGTGCTCTCTCAAATTGTTCCTCTCACCCTTTTTTAACTGGAGATTTCATGAAACTCAAACTCGTCGCGCTTTCGGTTGCTCTGCTTGCTACTGGCAGCGCATTTGCGCAAGGTACCGACACCCTGGCCAAGGTCAAGGCGTCGGGTGTCGTGACCATGGGTGTACGCGACTCGTCTGGCGCACTTTCCTACACCTTGGGAGACGGCAAATACACCGGCTACCACGTCGAGATCTGCGAGCGCATTTTGGCGAACCTGGAAAAAGCGGCAGGGCGCAAGCTCGAAGTGAAGTACCAGCCGGTCACTTCACAGAATCGTATTCCCCTCGTACAAAACGGCACGGTAGACATTGAGTGTGGTTCCACCACCAACAATTTGGCGCGTCAGAAAGACGTGGCTTTTGTCGACACTTTGTTTGTGGAGGAAGTCCGAATTGCGGTGAAGGCCAATTCTGGCATCACGTCCATCGCGCAGTTGGGTGGCAAGACGGTCTCTACCACTACCGGAACCACTTCTGTGCAGACGCTGCGCAAAAACAAGCGGGCTAGCGGCGTTGAATTCAAGGAGATTTTTGGCAAAGATCACTCCGACAGCTTCTTGCTGCTTGAATCGGGGCGCGCTGATGCCTTTGTGATGGATGGTTCTATTCTGGCGGGCAACATCGCCACTGCCAAAAAGCCTTCGGACTTCAAGATCGTTGGTGAAGTGCTGAGCGTTGAACCGATCGCCATCATGATCCGCAAGGACGATCCGTTGTTCAAGCGTCTGGCTGACGACACGGTCAAAAGCATGATCAAGTCGGGCGAGATGAACAAGTTGTGGACCAAGTGGTTCCTGCAACCGATTCCGCCAAAAAATACCAAGGTAGGTTTGGCGCTCAGCGCCAGCACCAAGGCGGCTTGGGACAATCCGAACGACAAGCCGATGGAATCCTACGTTCAGAAGTAATTCCCGGTAGATCACTTGAATTACCCCGCCGGTCATTCTGCTCTGGCGGGGTTTCTCGTTTAATACCGCTGAAGAATTGACAGCATAATTATTATCTGGAGCCGCGATGACTTGGGATTGGCAGGTATTTTTGAACGACGATGGTAGCGGTCGCACCTATCTGCAATGGATGATTGATGCGTGGGGCTGGACGCTGTCGGTAGCCGGCGCTTCATGGCTGGTAGCCATGGTGTTCGGGGCCGTGATGGGGACTTTCCGAACCTTACCCAATAGCCCGTGGCTCGTTCGACTGGCCAATCTATGGGTTGAATTGTTTCGCAACGTCCCGTTGCTGGTACAAATTTTTCTCTGGTATTTTGTGGTGCCCAAGATTTTTCCGGCAATGAAGGATGTCCCTGGGTTTGTCCTGGTGGTGCTGGCCCTGGGATTCTTTACTTCAGCGCGGATCGCCGAGCAGGTGCGTGCCGGGGTGCAGGCATTGCCGCGCGGCCAGCGTTATGCCGGCATGGCGTTGGGCTTGACCACTGCCCAGACCTACCGTTACGTGATTCTGCCGATGGCTTTTCGCATCATCATTCCGCCGCTTACCAGTGAGTCAATGAATTTGCTGAAAAACTCCTCGGTGGCATTTGCGGTCTCGATCGCCGAACTCACCATGTTCGCCATGCAGGCGCAGGAGGAGACTTCCCGTGGCATCGAGATTTACATCGCAGTGACGGCGCTGTATGCCATTTCCGCTTTTGCAGTGAACCGGGTCATGGCTTTCGTCGAAAAGAGAATGCAAATCCCGGGCTACGTGGTGGCGGGAACTGCAGGCGGAGGGCACTGACATGCTGGGACTCGATCTGAGTTTTTTCAACTGGGAGATCATCTCCAAGTTCGTCATGAGCGGTTTTATTTTCAGCGTTCAGCTGACCGTGATTGCGACCTTTGGTGGCATTATTTTGGGAACGCTGCTTGCGCTGATGCGCTTGTCGGGCCGGCAGGCGCTGATGATTCCCGCGACCATCTATGTCAATGGCATGCGCTCCATTCCGTTGGTGATGGTGATCCTGTGGTTTTTTCTGCTGGTGCCTTCCATTATCGGAAAGCCCATCGGCGCCGAGCTTTCGGCCACCATTACTTTTGTCGCTTTTGAAGCCGCTTATTTCAGCGAGATCATGCGGGCCGGAATTCAGTCGATATCGCACGGGCAGGTGAATGCCGGGCGGGCCTTAGGCATGACCTATGCGCAGAACATGCGGCTGATTATTTTGCCGCAGGCGGTCCGCAATATGGTGCCGGTGTTGCTCACGCAGACCATCATCCTGTTTCAGGATACCTCGCTGGTGTATGCGATTGGTGCCTACGATCTGCTCAAGGGCTTTACCACCGCAGGCAAGATTTATGGCCGACCCGAAGAGGCTTATCTGCTGGCCGCAGTGGTTTATTTTGTGATTTGCTTTGGCTTGTCGGTCATGGTCAAACAGCTGCAAGGCAGGATTGCCATCATTCGTTGAGCGCGTCGTCAAAGCACTCTAAATCAAACATAAGCGCGAGAGCACACTGGAGAATATAGATGATTGAGTTGAAAGAAGTCTGCAAATGGTACGGTGATGTGCAAGTGCTCAACAACTGCACCACCAGTATTAAAACGGGTGAAGTGGTGGTGGTCTGCGGACCCTCCGGCTCGGGAAAATCCACCTTGATCAAGGTCATCAATGCCTTGGAGCCTTTCCAGAAAGGCCAAATTTTTGTAGACGGCCAAGCGGTGCATGATTCAAAAACCGACCTGCCGAAACTGCGGAGCCGCGTCGGCATGGTGTTCCAGAACTTCGAATTGTTTCCTCATTTGAGCGTGACCGAAAACCTGACGCTGGCGCAGGTCAAGGTGTTGGGACGCAAGACCGACGAGGCGAAGACGCACGGGCTTAAATACCTGGACCGCGTGGGCCTGATGGCCCATAAAGACAAATTTCCCGGCCAGTTGTCGGGCGGCCAGCAGCAGCGGGTGGCGATTGCCCGTGCTTTGAGCATGGACCCGATTGCCATGCTGTTCGATGAGCCGACCTCCGCGCTCGACCCTGAGATGGTGGGTGAAGTACTGGATTGCATGATGGGCCTGGCTACGGACGGCATGACCATGATGGTGGTGACCCACGAAATGGGATTTGCCCGCAAAGTCGGCAGCCGGGTGATCTTTATGGACGTGGGTGGCCGAATTCTGGAAGACTGCTCCAAAGACGAGTTTTTCATCCATCCTGAAAACCGCCAAGCCCGAACCAAGGATTTTCTCAACAAGATCCTGCAGCACTGAAGCATCGGCCAGCGACTTCAAAAAGCCTCGAACTCCGAGGCTTTTCCGCTGGTGCCTGCTGTGGCAAGGCGATGCGACCAGTGCGACAATTCAAGCCATGACTTCAGTCCTTACTCTTACCATGACCCGCCCGGACGACTGGCATCTGCATGTGCGGGACGGTGAGGCTCTGCAAACCGTGGTGCCGCACACGGCAGCGCAGTTTGCTCGCGCCATCATCATGCCTAACCTGCGCCCTCCTGTGACCACGGCGGCGCAAGCGGTGGCCTACCGCGAACGCATCCAAGCCGCGGTGCCGGCAGGGGTCAAGTTTGAGCCGCTGATGACGCTGTACCTGACCGACAACTTGCCGCCAGAAGAGATCGGGCGGGCCAAAGAAGTCGGCGTGGTAGCCGTCAAGCTCTATCCGGCCGGTGCCACCACCAACAGCGACGCCGGCGTGACCGACTTGCGCAAGACCTACAAAACGCTCGAAGCCATGCAACGGGAAGGCCTGTTGCTGCTGGTGCATGGTGAAGTGACCTCGCCCGAGATTGACCTGTTTGATCGGGAGTCGGTGTTCATCGACACCCAGCTGATTCCGCTGCGTCGCGATTTTCCCGAGTTAAAAATTGTTTTTGAGCACATCACTACCCGGGAAGCAGCGCATTACGTGCGTGATGCAGACCGGTTTCTCGGGGCCACCCTCACCGCGCACCATTTGCTTTACAACCGCAACGCAATTTTTAAGGGCGGCATCCGCCCGCACTACTATTGCCTGCCAGTGCTTAAGCGCGAAACCCACCGGGTCGCGTTGATGGAGGCCGCCACCAGTGGCAATGCCCGTTTTTTTCTAGGCACCGACAGCGCTCCGCATCCGGCGTACCTGAAGGAGCATGCCACCGGTTGCGCGGGCTGCTATACCGCCCACGCGGCGATGGAACTCTACGCAGAGGCATTTGATTCAGTGGGCGCGCTGAATCGGCTGGAGGCCTTTGCGAGTTTCAACGGCGCCGACTTTTATGGCCTGCCACGCAACACCGGGACCATCACCCTGCGCAAGGAAATCTGGCGGTCGCCCGAGAGTTTTCCGTTGGGCGAGGCCGCACTCAAGCCCCTGCGTTCGGGGGAAGACCTGGTTTGGCGATTCGTCGCTTCACCTTCTGAAAGCCATTGATGGATCGCAAACCCCGTGTCGCGCTGTTGATTGATGCTGACAATTCGCCAGCCTCGAAAATCGACCTCATCCTGAACGAACTATCGACCTTCGGCGAAACCAACATCCGGCGTGCCTACGGCAACTGGAAAAAGAATGAGCTCAAGGGCTGGGAGGAGGTATTGCACGAGCATGCCATCCGCCCGATGCAGCAGTTTGATTACACCAAAGGCAAAAACGCCAGCGACATGGCCATGGTGATCGATGCACTGGAGCTGCTATACACCGACCGGCCCGATGCTTTCGGCATTGTGTCGTCCGACGCCGATTTCACGCCTTTGGTCATGCATCTGCGTGCCAAGGGTGCCGCCGTGTATGGCTTTGGCGCGCAGAAAACGCCAGAACCTTTTGTCAATGCCTGCTCACGCTTTTTGTACCTTGACAAGCTGCGGCCGATCGCGGCCACTGACGCGTCTGGGGGTGGCCGGGACGATCCGGATGAGGCAGGCGGCGCGGTAACCGCGGCGCCGTTGCGAGCCACGCCAGCGCAGCTTAAGCAGGACGCCAAACTCGTCATGCTGCTGCGCAACGCCGTGCAAGCGGCGGCGGACGATGAAGGCTGGGCGCGTGTCGGGGCCGTGGGTACCCAGATTGCCAACCAGGCTTCATTCGACCATCGCAACTATGGCTACGCCACGCTCACCAAGCTGTTGGTAGCGACCCAGTTGTTCGACATCGCGGACGAAGGTAAATCCACAGTGATGGTGCGCGACAAAAGGCAATCCAGGCCGACCCGAAACTGATGCTGACTGGCGCGTCGGCCCCTGTGGCCAACCCCTTGCAGGCGATCGACTGGGAGCGCCCTTGGCTGGCTCACTGGCGCGAGCCGGGACAGCGGGTGGCGCAAGCCGTCGCGGCGGGTGCCACGCTGTCCGATGCGTTGAATCGCGAGCAAGCGGCCCCGCTGCTTTTCGTGCCGCAAAGTGCGCTGCCACCGGGCGAGGCCTACGAGCACTATATTTTTAACAGCCATCAATGTCCGACACGCGACGGCCTGCACGACTTTCTCAATGCCCTCTGCTGGATGCGTTTCCCGCGCACCAAGAAAAAGCTGAATCAGCTTCACGCCGCCGAAATGGCGCTTGCGGGTGTTCCCAACGTGCGGGGTCCGGTGCGTGACGCCTTGACGGTATTTGATGAAAATGCTGCTTTTTTGGTGGCGCCACAGCCCTTGTGGGAGGCCCTCATCGCCAAAGATTGGCAGTCGCTGTTTATAGAATTGCGTCCACTTTGGCGGCAAGCTCAACTGGTGCTCTTTGGTCATGCGCTGCTTGAAAAACTGGTTTATCCAAGAAAGCCAATTACCGCCCACGTGTACAGGGCGCAACCAGCTATTCATTCAATCGCTGATATGGATGCTTGGGTGGCAGCTGACTTGAGTGCAGACAAGCTTGCCGATAAGCCTTTTCTACCTTTGCCGGTGCTGGGCGTGCCCGGCTGGTGGCGGGAAAACGAAAACGTTTCCTTTTATGATGACCCTCTGGTCTTTCGCCCCAACCGATAAACACGCGCAAAGCTTGATTTGGCCCAGCAAATCCCAACCTGCGATGAAGAAACATTTTTACAGTCGCCTTTTGGTTCGCAACGGTTTCCGGTTTTAGTTTCTATTGGCCACCGACCTCCCTGAGGAATTCATGAAACGTATCTTTTTGTTCGTATTGACCAACCTCGCCGTTGTGGTGGTGCTTGGCATTGTGGCCAGTCTTCTGGGCGTTAACCGCTTTCTGACTGCCAATGGTCTGAATCTCTCGGCGTTGCTCGGTTTCGCACTGATCATGGGATTTGGCGGCGCCATCATTTCGCTGCTGATCAGCAAGCCGGTGGCCAAATGGAGTGCGGGTGTCCGCGTGATCAACGAGGCCCAGAACGCCGATGAGGCCTGGATTGTCGAGACGGTCCGCAAGTTGGCGAGCAAGGCGCAAATTGGGATGCCTGAGGTGGGGATTTTCGAAGGTGCCCCGAACGCCTTTGCCACCGGGGCGTTCAAAAACTCTTCGCTGGTGGCGGTGTCCACCGGATTGTTGCAGGGCATGACCAAGGAAGAGATCGAGGCCGTCATCGGCCATGAAATAGCGCACGTTGCCAATGGCGATATGGTGACCATGGCGCTGATCCAGGGGGTGATGAACACTTTTGTGGTTTTCCTCAGCCGCGTGATCGGCTACGCCGTGGACAGTTTCCTGCGCCGAAACGATGACCGCTCTTCGGGCCCCGGCATTGGCTACATGATCTCCACGCTGGTGCTCGACATCGTGCTGGGTTTTGCTGCCGCTATCGTCGTCGCCTGGTTCTCGCGCCATCGCGAGTTTCGCGCCGATGCGGGCGCGGCGCGGCTCATGGGAACAAAGCAGCCCATGATGAATGCGCTGGCTCGGCTGGGCGGCATGCAACCGGGTGAATTGCCCAAAGCGGTCGAAGCGATGGGCATTACTGGTGGTATGGGTCAATGGTTTGCGACGCATCCACCGATTGAAGAGCGTATTGCGGCGTTGCAGAACGCGCAAGGTTAAGCCGCAGTTGGCGCGGTCTTGAGGGTCCCGTCCAGCGTCGCCCTTTTTGCTCGTGCCCGCTTAGGTTAAGTGGACCTCAGGCGGCAACTCCTGGGAGTTGGCTGAAACTGAATGTTGTCCATCTTGTGGAAGCCCGGTTTGCGCTAGCGAGTGGGTTACTTCGCTGAGATCCATCCCATACATGTCAGCAAACTCGGCCACGCTTTTGCCGCTGGCCTCAAACAGGCTACGCAACGCATCGCGTTTGGCCGCCTGCGCGGCCAGTTCGGAAAAAGCTTCGTCGAGCAAGCCCGTCGAGACCTCGTCTTGCTGGCGCACGCACAGCAGGTAATCCTCACGGCTCAGCCCGGACATTTCAATCGCTTCGATGAGCTGCGCGCGCGCATAGGGGCGTAAGTCCTGGTTCGAACGGGCTTGGCGCCGCCGGAACACTTCCATGATTGCGTGGTGCACATGCTCGGGGGCGACGGGCTCCACCGCCTTGCCCTGCAGGTCGTGACGCTGAAGGCCCGAGGCGACACTTTCCAGGTAGCGCGTTGATCGGGCGTGCAGTCCCAGCGCCACTTTCAGGTCCTCGCGTTTGAAGACGTCCGGGTGCTGCGCCAGCAAGTCTTGAAAGACGCCGAGCTTCAAAGGCAGGAAGTGGGCACCGAACATTTTTGGGTACAGCTCAAAAAGCTGCTGCAGGACCGGGTGCACCGTGCGTGCGCGCGTTGGATTTTTGCGGCTCGCAGGAGTCCGGGTGGGCGCGCTTTCTTCGGCGGGGTGTTGGAGTGCGGTGTCAGTCATCAATCAGTTCTGTCAGGTTGGGGTTCTTGGCGCGCGCTGGCGCATTTAATACATAGTGAACCGGCCATTGCGAGGTTTGCAACGTGTGGGGCCAAGTATCCCCTATCCGTCGCGGCGCAAGGCATCACGCGAAGGACGTCCGCAGTCGTTCCGTGTTGGCCAGCACGCTGCGCGCGAGCGCTTCGGCGACTTTGATGCCATCCACCCCGGCCGACAAAATGCCGCCGGCATAGCTGGCCCCTTCGCCGGCGGGGTAAAGGCCGCGAACATTCACGCTTTGCATGTCTTCGCCGCGGCTCATCTTGATCGGTGACGAGGTCCGTGTTTCCACGCCCGTCAGCACGGCATCGTGGCTGTCAAAACCTTTCAGCTTGCGGCCAAAGGCTGGAAAGGCTTCGCGCAGCGCTTCAATGGCGTAGCCGGGAAGGGCGGTTGATAAATCGCCCAGGGCCACGCCCGGTTGGTACGACGGCAGGATGCTTCCCAGCGCGGTGGAGGGGCGACCCGCCACAAAGTCGCCGACCAGTTGGCCGGGCGCTGCATAGTTGCCACCACCCAGGACAAAGGCATGCGATTCGAGCTGGCGCTGCAGCGCCATGCCGGCCAGCGGATGGTCCGGGTAGTCGCGCGGATCAATGCCCACCACAATGCCGGCATTGGCGTTGCGTTCGTTGCGCGAATATTGGCTCATGCCATTCGTCACCACGCACCCGACTTCCGAGGTGGCGGCTACCACCATGCCGCCTGGGCACATGCAAAAGCTGTAAACCGACCGGCCATTACTGGCGTGGTGCACCAGTTTGTATTCAGCCGCGCCGAGCGAAGGATGCCCGGCATGGCGGCCCCAGCGGGCGCGGTCAATGAGGCTTTGCGGATGCTCGACGCGAAAACCAATGGAGAAGGGTTTGGCCTCGAGATACACACCGCGCTCGTGCAACATGGCAACGGTGTCCCGCGAACTGTGGCCCAGCGCGAGGACGACCTGGTCGGCGCGCAGTTGGTGGGTGTGGCCAGTGGCCTGGTCCAGCACCGTGAGTCCCTGAATATGCTTGCCAGAGGGACCGTCCTCGATCAATACGTCCGTCACCCGCTGTTGAAAGCGGATTTCGCCGCCGAGTGCAATGATTTGCGCCCGCAGGTTCTCCACCACCTTGACCAGCTTGAAGGTGCCTATGTGGGGGTGCGCCTCGTAAAGAATGTCGGCTGGGGCGCCGGCTTTCACAAACTCGTTCATCACCTTGCGCCCCAAGTGGCGCGGGTCCTTGATCTGGCTATACAGCTTGCCGTCCGAAAACGTGCCGGCACCGCCCTCGCCGAACTGCACGTTCGACTCCGGATTGAGAATGTTTTTGCGCCACAGCGCCCAGGTGTCTTTGGTGCGCTCCCGCACCGTTTTTCCACGTTCCAGCACGAGCGGCTTAAAGCCCATTTGGGCCAACACCAGCGCCGCAAAAATGCCGCATGGTCCAAAGCCCACGACGATCGGTCGCAGCGGCAGGTTGGCGGGTGCCTGCCCAACAGGGTGATAGACCATGTCAGGCGTCGCAAGAATGTGCGGGTTGTCGGCGTGCTGCACGAGCAGCGCTGCCTCAAGCGCGGCGCTCGTCAGCACCACATCCACGATATAGACCTTCATCAGTGCGGCTTTTCGAGCATCGAAACTGCGCTTGAATACGGTGAAGTCAAGCAGGTCGGTCGAGCCGATGTGCAGCGTGTGCAGGAGGGTGGCTCGCAACGCGTCGTCAGCGTGGTCGAGCGGGAGTTTGATTTCAGTCAGTCGCAGCATGGTCGTCCGGTCCGGGGCTTGTAGTTATCAAGCAGAAGCCGCTAATGGTAAAGGGGAATTGACAGCGAGCCGCAGCGTTTTCCCTGGCTCGCCAGTGGGGGGCAGGGGTGACTCAGGCGGGGAAAAAACCTTCCACCGACAGATAACGCTCTCCGGTGTCGTAGTTGAAGCCCAGAACGGTGGCGCCTGCAGGCAACTCCGGCAGCTTTTGCGCAATGGCCGCCAGCGTCGCGCCGGACGAGATGCCCACCAGCATGCCCTCTTCACGCGCGCAGCGGCGAGCCATCTCGCGGGCCGGTTCGGCATCGACCAGGATCACGCCGTCGAGCAGGCGGGTGTCGAGGTTTTTCGGAATGAAGCCGGCGCCGAGGCCCTGGAGGGCATGCGGACCGGGCTGCCCACCTGAGATGACCGGTGATGCCGCCGGCTCAACGGCAAACACCTTCAGCTGGGGCCAGGCGGCCTTGAGTACCTTGGCACAGCCTGTCAGGTGGCCGCCGGTGCCGACTCCGGTGATCAATGCGTCAAGCCCCTCGGGGAAATCGGCCAGAATTTCCTGCGCCGTGGTGCGCGCGTGCACGTCGATATTGGCTGGGTTTTCGAATTGCTGGGGCATCCACGCGTGGGGCGTGGCGGCAACCAGTTCTTGCGCACGGGCAATGGCGCCCTTCATGCCTTTTTCACGCGGTGTCAGGTCGAAGCTGGCGCCATAGGCCAGCATCAGACGGCGGCGTTCCACCGACATGCTGTCGGGCATCACCAGCACCAGCTTGTAACCCTTGACGGCGGCCACCATGGCCAGGCCAATGCCGGTGTTGCCCGAAGTGGGCTCGATGATGGTGCCGCCGGGCTGCAAGGTGCCGGACTTCTCCGCCTCTTCTACCATGGCCAACGCAATGCGGTCCTTAATCGAGCCGCCGGGGTTGGACCGCTCGGACTTGATCCACACCTGCGCATGATCGCCGAACAGGCGGTTGATGCGAACATGGGGGGTATTGCCAATGGTCTGCAGGATGTTGTCGGCTCTCATGGGTTCTCCGTGTCGTTAAGGGCGTGGGTGCATTGTGGCGCACTGCCATAATACGGGTGTGAAGCTTGCCAGACCGCCGCTGGTGCAATTTTGGAAACAAGGCACTGGAGGAACGTCCGGACTGCACAGGACAGCGTAGGAGGTAACACCTCTCCACCGTGAGGTGAGGATTAGAGCAACAGAGACGAGCCGATTCAGTTCGGGTGAAACGGGCAATCTCTACGCGCAGCAATACCAAGTAGGCCAGCGTTGATGTGGTTCCGCAGAGCTGGCGGGTAGGTAGCATTGAGCCGGGTGGGCGACCCCCGGCCCAGATTAATGGCGGTCACACCGGGCAACCGCAAGGAAGCCCGGTGCACAAAATCCGGCTTATCGGCGGGCTTCACACTTTTATCCCGAACCCTTCCTTCCGGCTGCGCCCGATGCAGTTTCAGATTTATTTGGCGGCGGCACCAGGAGCAGGCGGGGCACCGAAATATTTTGTGTAAATCTGGGCGTAAGTGCCATCGGCCTTGACGGCCACCAAACCCTTGTTGATTTTTTCCAGCAACTCGGCATTGCCTTTTTTGACTGCCAAACCGTATTGTTCGGTGGCAAAGCTGGCGTCGCTGATGGTTTTGAACTTCAAATCGCTGTTGTTGTTGACGTAGTGCACCACGACCCCGTTATCGGCCACCACCGCGTCCACACCGCCGCCTTCGAGTTCTTTTAATGCCAGAGGTGTTGATTCAAAACGTTTGATGTTGCCACTGTCCTTGCCCTGCAGCTTGGTGATAACTTCGTCACCCGTGGTGCCGTTTTGTACGCCTACCTTGAGTTTTTTCAGGTCCGCGAATTTCGCGATTTTCGAATCTTTCATCACCGCTATCAGCTGCTGCGCATCAAAGTAGGGCGTTGAGAAGTCCATCGTCTGCCTGCGTTCGGGCGTGATCGTGATGGCCGATATCAAGAGGTCCCGATCGCCCTGATTCAAGGAATTGAAAATACC
This sequence comes from Polaromonas sp., assembly GCF_012927485.1. GTDB lineage: Bacteria > Pseudomonadota > Gammaproteobacteria > Burkholderiales > Burkholderiaceae_C > Polaromonas. The sequence continues at coordinate 198,927 of NZ_JABBPC010000035.1, forward strand.
CTCCCAAGGCGTATTCAAAAACTTCACTTCAATGCCGGCCTTTTGCGCGACGGCCTTCGCCACGTCAATGTCGAACCCGACGATTTCAGCCTTTTCATTTTGGGATTCAAAAGGCGCGTACGCGGCGTCGGTGCCGACCACATACACCTTGGCTGCAGGCGCTGGTGCGGAGGCGGCAGTGGCGGGGGCACTGGCGGCTGGAGCAGGTGGTTCCTGTTTGCCACAGGCGACCAGAACAAGGCCTGCCAGCAGGGTGCCGGCAGTTTGGATGAAGTGTCGTGTCGTGATGGACGGCATGAGAAACCTTGAGGAGTTGGAGAAAATGCGTTGAAGGATTCTGGCCCATGCGGACCAGGACGGCCGACGATGTAATTACGTGAGCGAAAAGTATAAGCCTCGCCAAGCCGCGGGTTTACCCCGTTTCCGCTCAGTCAACCTCTTCTGACGCCTGAATGCGGTCTACATGAGCCTGTAGGGAACGCAGCGCGATGGGCCACAGCCGCGGGTCAGTGTCGTCATAGACGAGCGCCAGCCAGTCGTTCATCGTCCCGTCGGGTTGGGCTTTCATGGCGGCTACCACTTTGGCTTCACGCTTGAGGCGGTGCGCCTTCAGTTGTGAGATAGCTTGCTTGGCAGCGCCCAACACATGGCCGTGGGCGGGCAGGATGAACTCGACCTGGTGGTCGTCGCAGGCGCGACTGAGCTCGTCGAGCGAGGCGAGGTAGGCCGTCATCTCCCCGTCAGGCGGATTAACCACCGTGGTGCTTCCGTTCAAAATGTGATCGCCTGAAAACAGCAGACCGTCTTCAAGCAGTACGACGCACAAGTGATTGGCCGCGTGGCCGGGGGTAAAAATAACCTTCAAGGTGTGCTGCATCCCCTGACCGGTCAGCACAAGCAGCTCCTGATTGAAGAGCGCCCGATCCGGTGTGAACTGCGCATCAGCGCGCGCGGTGGCGGCAGACGCCAGCCCCAAAATCGGTGGCGAGACAGCGCACAATGCCTGCAAGGGCTTGGCAGCCGGTGAGTGGTCGGGGTGGGAATGGGTGCATACGATGGATTGAATGCGGCCACCCGTCGCCGCAAACAGGCGCTGAATATGCCCCGCGTCGTCGGGACCCGGATCAATCACGATGTACCCGCTGGTCGCATCACCCACGATATAGCTGTTGGTACCCGGCCCGGTCATCATGCCCGGGTTGGGCGCGGTCAAACGACTGACGTGTTTGAGAAGTGGTACCGGCCGGGTGGTTTGCCAGTCCAGCGAATGCAGGATTTGTCCATCGGGGCAGGTCAGCGCCAGTTCTCCGAACGGCGCTTCATGTTCCATATAGCGCGCTTGCTGGCCGTTCAGCAGGCCGGCGCGGGGACAGGAGCTCCACAGCGGCTGCTCCGACGCACAGGCCTGCAACACGGCCTCCACATGGGGGTAATGCTGTAACCGTTCCAGTGTGCGCTGGGTCGGGAAAATGATGAAAAAGCCACCCACCTGGTGCCGTGCCAGCGCGTTAGCCGGACGCACCCACACCGGATCGAACTGTTCGGCTTCGTCCGCCACCGGGCTTTGGCCTTCCGGCATGCGGGCCACCAAAAAAGGGACGTCGAAGCGGCGTGGCATATCGCGATCAGTCACCCAATGAGCCAGAACGAACACCTCGGCCGCCGCGAGCGTGAGGCCGCGCGCTTTGCACTGGGCGGCAAAAGGGGCCTTGCGGTCCAACGCGGCGATATCCGCCGTGGTGGCGTAACCGCCGTGGCCATGGTGCGCGAGCAGTACGCCGAGTTCTTCAAAGCTTTCACGAATGGCGGCGATCGCCTGGGTGAGGTGCAGGTCGCTCTGACCGGCCCGGCGTGTAGAGTGGTCGTGCGCCGCGGCGTCTGCCGTATCGATACCGCCACCGGGGAACACATACGCCCCCGGAACAAAACTTGCCGTCATGGAGCGCCGCGTCATCAGCACTTCAATGCCGCCTGGGGTGTCGCGCAGCAGCAGCACCGTGGCGGCGGGTCGAAGCGGCGCAGGTTCGCGCTGGGGATGAAGATGTTGGGAAAGTCTGACCATAGGGAATTATGGCTTTAAGGATTCCGAGAAGTCCTCTCGTCAACCCTGCCTCCGCGGAGAAAGTTAAATGCTATTAACTTTATAGCGACTTGTTCTTGTCTCTCTGGGTTGATAGCGCTGATCAATTTATAGAAATTCGCTGCCAATCGCCCTGACCGGCAGTTTGTCGCAACACCGATAATCTCTTGATGCGAATTCGATTTACCAAAATGCAAGGTGCGGGCAACGACTTTGTGATGCTTGATGAAACCCGGGGCTCGCTGGGTCTGACGACGGCGCAGTACCGTTTTTTGGCCGACCGGCATTTTGGCGTGGGGGCTGACCAAATTCTTTCTGTGCTGCCGTCACCGGCGGCGGGCATCGACTTCGAGTACGTGATCCACAACGCCGACGGCGGAGAAGTCGAGCAGTGCGGCAATGGGGCGCGCTGCTTTGTGCGGTTTGTGCGTGAGCAGGGGCTAACGGCAAAAGAGGCGGTGAAGGTCAAAACCCTGAGCGGCGTCATCGAGCCGCGCATGCAGGCCGATGGGCGTGTGACGGTCAATATGGGTGCGCCGGTTTTTGAACTGGCGCGCATACCCTTTGAGGCGCAGGGGCTGAGCCCCCAAGTTGAAGGTTCATGGCAAAAATGGCCTTTGGTGCTCGATGGCCAGCCGCAAGCGACGCCTCTTTTCATGGCGGTTTTGTCGATGGGAAACCCACACGCCGTGCAACTCGTGGAAGATGTGGATCGCGCGCCGGTACTGCAGACGGGTCCGTTGATTGAACATCATGAGCGCTTTCCCCGGCGTGTGAACGCGGGATTCATGCAAGTCGTTTCGCGCCGCCAGATCCGCCTGCGGGTCTACGAACGGGGCACTGGGGAAACGCTGGCCTGCGGCACGGGTGCCTGTGCGGCAGCTGTCGCCGGAATACGCTGGGGTTTGCTTGACACGCGGGTCGAGGTATCGACGCGCGGTGGTTTGCTCACGATCGAATGGTCGGGTCAGCTTGAGGCCCCGGTGCTGATGACCGGCCCGGCCACGACGGTGTTTACGTCGGAGATCGAGGTGCCCGACGTATTTTGAGCCGTGGCGCGCCAAAAAACGCGGTCGCGGCGAAGCCGCCGTTCTTGGCCTTTAGGGGGGCCTTTGCGCGACCCCCAAAACTGGCGACAATGCCGACATGACTCCAACAGAAAATCCCATCACCGAAGATGACATCGCCAGCTTTTTGGTCAATACGCCCGACTTTTTCGAGCGCCACGCCGACATACTGGCCTCGGTTCAGCTTTCCAGTGGCCACGGCAATCGCGCTGTCAGCCTGCAGGAGCGTCAGGCCGGTTTGCTGCGCGAAAAGATCAAGGGATTGGAAACCAGAGTGGTCGACATGATCCGGCACGGGCAAGACAATGTGGCAATCGCCGACAAGATGCAGCACTGGACCCGGAACCTGCTTCAGACGGCGCGGGCGCGCGACTTGCCCGGCACTATTCTTGAAGGGATCACTTCCGAGTTCCAGGTTCCACAAGCCGCCCTCAAGGTTTGGGGGGTGAATGGGATTTTCTCGGACGAAGCTTTTGCGGCGGGCGTCAGCGGTGATGTGCAGACCTTTGCGGCCTCGTTGAGCACGCCTTACTGCGGCCCCAATTCCGGCTTTGAAGCCGCCAACTGGCTGCCCGACCCCGCGGCAGCGCTGTCGGTGGCCCTGATTCCCCTGAGAACTTCGCCAGAGGCGCCGGTGCGGGGCTTGCTGGTACTGGCTTCGCCGGATTCCGAGCGCTTCCATAGCGGCATGGGCACTGATTTCCTGGAACGCCTGGGTGAACTGGCGGGCGCAGCGTTGTCGCGCCTGCGGGCCCAAAGCCAGACGCCGATCACTGCCCCTAGCCAATAACGGTCATCCTGAAGCAGGTATCGCCTGTTGTGTCTGAATTCCCTGAGACCGCTCCGGCTTCGCACCCTCTGGTGGTGCGCTACCTGGAGCATGTCCGCGTTGAAAAACGCCTGGCCCAACGCACGCTAGAGCTCTACACGCTGGATTTGCAGAAGCTGCAGGCTAACGCACGCGATGCCGGCGTGGCGCTGACCGAGGTACAGAACGTTCACCTGCGGCGCTGGGTCGCGAAGATGCATGGGGCCGGACGCAGTGGCCGCGGGATCGCCCTCATCTTGTCGGGATGGCGCGGCTTTTACACCTGGCTGGGCCGCGAAGGCCTGGTGACCGGCAATCCCGTGCAGGGTGTGCGGGCGCCCAAAGCGGCGAAGTCCCTGCCCAAGGCCCTGAGCGTGGACGAGGCGGTTCAATTGGCCAGCTATCAGGCCGAAGGCGCTGAAAGTGATCCATTCCTGGAGGCTAGAGACCACTGCATCACGGAGCTGCTGTACGGTTGCGGGCTGCGCATTGCCGAGCTGGTGGGGCTGGATGTGCGGGCCAGCGGACAGGCGCGCGGCTGGGTAGACCTGGACGCTGCAGAGGCCCACGTGCTCGGCAAGGGTTCAAAGCGGCGCAGTGTGCCGGTCGGCCGTCAGGCCCTGCAATCATTGCGGATATGGCTTGCGGCGCGCAGCAGCTGGGTGCGGGACGGTGTGCGAGGCCCAGGGCAAGACGACGGGGTGGCGCTCTTTACCAGTCAGCGCGGCACGCGACTTACGCCGCAGCACATTCGTGTGCGACTGAAACAGCGTTCGCTGAAAGCGGGGCTGGCGACACCGGTCCACCCGCATATGTTGCGTCATTCGTTTGCCAGTCATGTACTGCAGTCCAGTGGCGATTTGCGTGCGGTGCAAGAGCTGCTGGGCCACGCCAACATCACGACCACACAGGTATACACACGGCTTGATTTTCAGCACCTGGCCAAGGTCTATGACGCAGCCCATCCGCGGGCTCTGTCGGCCCGCGCCGGGTTGATGCGTGGCGGGTTGCCTCGAACAGTCGACGCCGAGGACTTGGACCACAAGAAAACTAAAAACTGAGCGGGCGCCGCGGCGGAATTCAGTCGCGGGGTTGAATGTGTGACTGGCACCAAGGAGGTTGCGACGGCGATGCTTCATCCAGCATGAACACCGTGCGCCTGCTGTTCGCTGGCGCGGCGGCAAGCCGTTCTTCGAGCCGTGCCAGCAGCTCCTGGCCGGTCGAGCCCTGAAAGGGAATAAGGGCATACGCCACGTGCACTTTCGCCATGCAGTCCACCGGCAGGCCTTTGTAAGGCATGAGACAGCGGGCAACAATACGTGGTCCGAGTGTGGCAGCATCTTCGGCGCTAAAGGGGCCCTCCACCAGCATGCCAAAGCGCTGCTCCGACAGGCGGGCGGCGCTGTCGATTTCGCGCGCGGTCGATAGCAACCGTCCGGCCACGCGCAGCGGCAGTTCGTTGGCCGCCTTGCGACCGAAGTCACGTTGAATCTGCTCCGAGTTGATCAGGTCGATGAGCACCACGGCACTCTGGTGATCCAGTCGTCCGGAGCGCGCAATCATGCGGAACAAACGCGTGGCAAACACATGGCCATTGATCAGGCCGGTAGCGGGGTCTACGCGGTCCAAGCCGTGAAGGCGGCGCGTGTTCTCGTGCCGCTGCTGACTGCGCAGCATCAGCACCGCCAGCACGATCGGCAGCTGCAGGGCGAGGCCCAATTGCATGCCGTACAGAGCGAAAAAGCCTGCTGGTATCCGCTCGGCATAGCGCGCCAACGTCCAACTGCTGCTGACGATAACGGGCAGGTAAGACAGTATCAACCACGGCGCAAAGCGGTCACCGCGCTCCCAGGCCGCCACCAAGACCAGCAGACCGCTAAGTTCCAGCAGCACGATGAGTGCAAGAATCATGTCCACACGAGATGCAGCGGGCAGCAGCGCGGTCAGCGAGATCGCCACCACCATGCTCAAGGATGCCTGGCCGACAATGAGCCAGTGCAGCCGGGGCGACCGCTCGTGCAGCGACACGGCGGACGAAGTGAACAGCAGCGTTGCAGATGCCGCAAGCGTACCCAGCAGGGCGGTGGAAACGCCGTTCCACCAAGGCCAGTTGGGCCATAGATGAAGCCCGCCAATGCCAGTGACGGCGGCTTGCGTCAAACCCATCAGCACCGCGCAAAGGGCGTAAAGCCCGTAAGCCGGGTCTCGCAACCAGACGATGCCGATTACGCAAAACAGAACGGCAAGACCCGTCAGCCCAAAGAAAATGCCCAGCATCAGCGAGACGCGCTGTTCCGAATAGATCAGGTGGCCCTCGCTAATGAACTGCAACGGGGCGCTGAACGCGTGGCCGTTTTCAAGGCGCACCAGATAGTGTGTAGGTTGTGCCGCTGACAACGCCATGGGAAACAAGGGATGAAGGTGTGGCACTGGCCATTTGTTCACGGCCACTTGGTCGCCAGCCAACTGCTCCTTCCATCCGCCGGCACTGTCACGCGTGTACAGCGACGCCCGATCAATGGAAGGGGGATAGAGCACTTCGAGGTACCAACGTTCGGCGTCCTGTGCGGGCGGGACATCAAACCGAACCCACATCGAGACCCCGCTCGTTACCGGGTAAACAGCGTCGGTCCGCATGGGTTTCCATGGAATTGCAGCCGTGCTGGCGACTTGTTCCGGGGTGAACTGACCGGTCCTGTCGATCCAGTAATCTCCGCGGTCCTGCAAGGCGACCGGCTGGGTGCGCCGGTTCAGCGCTGGCACAGTCCCTGCGGCCGCATCCACGCTGCACAAGGCAAGCAAGCCGCCGCACAGCAGGTTTATGGTCACGCTTAAGAGCAGGGCGCGCCCGACCAGGTGGAGCATGCCGCCCGCAAAGCCCTTAAATGGCGTGCAATTCCATAATCGTGACAAAGAGTACCTAAAAATCAAGAATTGTGGATTGTCGCAAAATTTTCTAGAAATTTGCTTACTTCCCTTTTTTTAGCAGGCGTCGGGTGGCGCGGGCTCTCCGGCCAAGCGCTGCTGGGCATCGGTCGTGGTCAACCCACGACAATAGCGCCATGAAAACAATTCGACTGAAGGATGGCAAAGAACGCTCCCTGCTGCGCCGTCATCCCTGGATTTTTGATGGGGCCATTGCCGCTGGCGGTGGGGATGCTGGCGAAACCGTGCGGGTGGAAAGCCACGCTGGCCAGTTTTTGGGCTGGGCTGCATTCAGTCCCAACTCCAAAATACGGGCCAGGGTCTGGAGCTTTGACGAGCAGCAGCGTATTGATGCTTCTTTTTTTGAAGCGCGTATCGCACAGGCCATCAAGGCCAGAGACCTGTTCGACATCAATAGCGACGGCTTGCGCCTGATCCACGGTGAATCTGATGGATTACCGGGTCTCGTGGTGGACCGCTACGCAGACACGTTGGTGGCACAGTTTTCGAGCTGTGGCGCAGAACGCTGGAAAAACGTACTGGTCGAAGCGCTGCTTGCGCAAACCGGATTGACGCGCCTGTACGAACGCTCCGACACCAGTGTGCGCTCGCTTGAAGGCTTGCCGGAAGCGACTGGCTGGCTCGCAGGCTCGGGAGACACCGGCATCACCATCACGGAGCACGACTGGAAACTGAGCCTGGATGTCGCGGAAGGCCACAAGACCGGCTTTTATCTGGATCAGCGTGATAGCCGCCAAAAGTTTGCCGCCTATACGCGCCGTCTGCAGTTTGAGCGGGTGCTCAATTGCTACTGCTACACCGGCGGCTTTACCGTGGCTGCGCTGTCAGGCGGTGCGCGACACGTCACCTCGATCGACTCGTCTGGTCCAGCCATCGCACGCGCCAAGGTCAATGTAGCGATAAACGGCTATGACGCCAGTCGCACCAGCCTGCTCGATGCCGATGTCAACGCCTCGCTGCGCCGGTATCAGAAGGAAGGCCAAACCTTCGACGCCATCGTGTTGGATCCGCCCAAATTCGCGCCCACTATCAAGCACGCCGAGCGTGCAGCCCGCGCCTATAAAGACATTAATCGGCTGGCGTTGGCCATTCTGGAGCCGGGGGGGGTGCTGTTCACCTACTCGTGTTCCGGCGGCATCAGCGCCGATCTGTTTCACAAGATCGTGGCGTCGGCAGGTACCGACGCCGGGGTGGACGCCTTTATTTCCGAACGTCTGGGCGGCGCGCCCGATCACCCGATGACCGTGGCATTTCCAGAAGGTGAATACCTCAAGGGACTGGTGCTCGTCAAAAGACCGGCGGGCTAGCCATTTACGAGATGACGCGGATCGGTCACCCCCAGTGGTCGACCCTCTAAAGGGGGCTTGAACGGGCCGCTAAACTCCCCACTTAGATTTTCCTGGTTTTTCCGGCGCATTTTTGATAGACCTCCGTTTTTTAGGCAAACACCATGAGCTTGATTCCCGTCACCATCCTCACCGGCTTTCTCGGCTCAGGGAAAACCACGTTGTTAAAGCGCATCCTGACCGAAGCTCACGGCCAGAAGATCGCCATCATTGAAAACGAGTTTGGCGAGGAAAATATTGACAACGAAATTCTTGTCAACGACACCCAGGAAAACATCATTCAGATGAACAACGGCTGCATTTGTTGCACGATCCGCGAGGATCTGCGCGAAACGCTGCAGTTGCTGGCTGCCAAGAAACGCAAGGGGTTGCTCGACTTCGAACGCGTGGTGATTGAAACCACCGGCCTGGCTGACCCCGGACCGGTGGCGCAGACCTTTTTTATGGATGAAGAAATTGCGGAGCAGTATTTACTGGACTCCATCCTGACCCTGGTGGACGCCAAGCATGCGGCGACTCAACTCAATGACCGGCAAGAGGCGCGCCGCCAAATCGGTTTTGCCGATCAGATATTTATCAGCAAGACCGACCTGGTCGCCGAGGACGAGGTGAAGGCGCTGATGCACCGCTTAAAGCAGATGAACCCCCGTGCTCCCCAGAAGGCGGTGCATTTCGGTGAAGTCGCCATTGCGGATGTGTTCGATCTGCGCGGCTTCAACCTCAACGCGAAGCTCGACATTGACCCGGATTTTTTGACCGACGATGGCCATGATCACGCGCATGCAGAGGGCGAACATTGCGACCACCCCTCCCATGCCGAAGAGGCTGGCCACGGTCATCACCATCACCATGACGACGATGTCAAAAGCTTTGTGTTTCGGTCCGACAAGCCGCTCAGTCCGGCCAAGCTTGAAGACTTTCTGGGTGCGATTGTGAATATTTATGGACCACGCATGTTGCGCTACAAGGGTGTGTTGAATATGCAGGGGACTGACCGGAAGGTGATTTTTCAGGGTGTTCATCAGCTTATGGGCAGCGATCTCGGTCCGCCCTGGGCCGAAGGGGAGAAGAAAAATAGCAAGATGGTCTTCATCGGCATTGATCTGCCCCAGGATATTTTTATGCAGGGTCTGGAGCAGTGCCTGGTTTGAGGTAGGCTGTCCGCCACTAACCTATTAAAGGTGGAAGGGTGCTATGGATGTCTCGATTTTCCAACGGTTTTTGGTCAGGTTGGCGCAGTTCGCTTTTGAACCGCTACAATCGCGCGCCGACCAAAATACCCGGAAAGCCGAAGCGGGAGACCGGCCGAGCGAGGAAAACATGAAAAAAGTAAAGCGCCGTAAGACGGTGATTTTTGAATTTTTCCAAGCTGGCAGGCGGCAGACAAACCAGAAAATCTGGCATCAGGTAGGGCTTCGCTGCTCAACGGCAGCTTGGCCAGGAATCGGTCCGAGGGCAATCCCGAGACTGCTTCCCAGAGGAGACTTATTGTGAAAGCCCAAGCGATTAAGACCAAAACGCCACCCAAGGCTACGGCTAAACCAGCCGTGAAATCCGAAGCTGCGGCCAAGACCGCAGTCTTGGCCGTGAAAAAAGCAATCAGTCCGGTTGCCAAAAAATCGATTGCAACAAAACCTGTCAAGACGGCCGTTAAGGCTGTGCGCCAGAAAAAGCCGGATCTGGCCACCACCAAGAAAGTCATCGTCAAACCCGTGCCAAAACTATTGCCGAAACCTGCCGCAAAAGCGCCTCCCAAATCGTCTGCCAAAGTGGAGAAAGCCCTCCTGAAGACGGGCAGTGCGAAAGCGGCATCCCCCGCATCGACCTCTGCACCCGTCAAGGCTCCGGTAATCATGGCGCCGCCGCCGCTGAAACCCGGGCGAAGAAGCTCAACCCGAATCGCCGTTCCCTCACCCCCGCCCGCACCGATGGTGCCAACCCATGCGCCTGACGCAGCCAAAGCCAGTTACTCCATAATGATCGAACGTTTGATCGCGCCGCCCGTCCATGCAGCTGCCAAAAAAGACCCCAAGCTCGCCAACAACTGGAAGAGCAAGTCCGCTGACCAGCTGACCGACGAGGAGGTCAAGGCGATGCCCGATTCCGAGTACATGAACGAAAAGCAGATGGCCTTCTTTCGCCACAAGTTGTCGGTGTTGAAGCAGGACATCCACAATAGTGCGGGTGCAACCACCGAACATCTGCGGGAAGACGCCGCCATAGTGCCCGATCCGGCAGACCGTGCCACCATTGAGGAAGAGCACGCACTTGAATTACGCACCCGTGACCGGGAACGCAAGCTGCTGAAAAAGATCGAGCAGTCAATTTCCCGCATTGATTCGGGTGACTATGGCTATTGTGACGAAACCGGCGAGCCGATTGGGGTAGGCCGCTTGATTGCACGGCCTACCGCCAATTTGTCCTTGGAAGCACAGCAGCGCCGCGAACTCAAACAGAAAATGTTTGGCGATTGACAGATGGATTCTTGGCTTAACGCTGTTTGATCGCTCCGACATGTCCAAAGAAGATACCGTGTCAGGCTTGTTATCCAAAATGGTCAAGTTTGTCCGTAATCCAGGGACGAACTGGTCGGATCTGGATTCTGTACAGACAGACAAGGACGATTCGGTAAGCAAACAGCTGCTCAAAGAGATGATTGAGCGCAAGCGTCGCAATGACTTTGTGCGTAAGCGCGAGTTCGACATGCTGCGCAAGATGCGCAAGCGCGAGGCGATGTCGGGAGTGAACCAAGATCCCGCTGGCAGGCCTTCGTTCTTTCAAAGCAGCTTGCCCTCCAAGCCCGATGACCGGGCGACAACCCTCAAGAAGATCGACGAGATCGAAGCCCTGATGTCCATGCAGTGGTGGAAAACCAAGGACAACAATGTATCGGACGACTTGACCTCGACACCCGTGAAGCCTGCGGGCCGGGGTTCTGTGGCTCAGGCGCCGCTACTGGACAACGCTTTGTCTTCAGACTTCGGTCCTACAGAATCGGCAGAGATCCAATCTTCAAGCCGGCAGGCAGCGGCGCCCAGGCGTCCGCCGGAGCAAATGACGACCCAGGCTGACGCCTTGTTCATGTCGTCTGCCACCGGCGGCTTGTCAGGCACTGATGAGGGTTACGACAGCACCGCTCCGGGTTTATTGCCTTCTCAGCTTCCGACGATGCAGGTAGGCGAAAGTGTGGCGCACGATGCGGAGCTTGAAGAGGCCGCCATTCGTTTTGCCAACGGCGACGATGCCGGCGCTGAGGTCGCTTTACTTGAGATTTTGAGGCCCGGAGGCGCCCGCGAAGGGCACGCTGCAACCTGGTTGATGCTTTTTGACTTATACCGCGCTACTGGCAGGCAAGACAAATTCGAACTGGCAGCGATTCAGTTCGTCGAGCGCTTCGATCGCTCCGCACCGCAATGGTTTTCCATGCCAGATGGGGTGAATATGCTCAGCGAACCGGTGGACAAGATCGCCGCTGGGTTCAATGCCGACTGGGTCTGTCCATCGGTACTCGGCATTCAGACAGTCGCCGCTCTCAAGGCGGCAATGGCCAGAGCGGCTATGCCTTGGCGTCTGGATTGGAATAACCTCAAAACTATTGAAGAGGCTGCTGTTGAACCTTTGTACAAGGTATTCAGTGCCTGGTCGAGAGAGCCTGTCCAGCTGGGGTTCATGGGGGATGCGCAACTGCAAAAGGTGCTTCAGGACACAAGCCCTTCAGGCAACCGCGACACGCCTCAAAGCTGGTGGCAACTACGCATGGAAGCGTTACGTGCAATGAATCGGCCTGACGATTTTGAACTGGTTGCGCTCGATTTCTGTGTGACCTATGAGGTGTCTCCCCCTGCCTGGGTCAACGCGCGTTGCAGGTACCAACCGCTTGACGCCCAAGGCGACATCCTGGTGGAGCAGACCATCACATCCGATCTTCACCGTGACTCTACCTATGGAGTCGACACCAGCGTGGGACCAGACACGGACTTTGATACTCGGCGTTTCCAGATGAGTAAACTGCCAGTAGTGGAGTTGGCCGGGCAAATCCAGGGCGATGTGATGGCGGTGCTGGATAAGCTGGAGACCAAGCTTATGGGCGCAGATGTGATGTTGATTTCCTGCACCAAGCTGATGCGCGTTGATTTTTCTGCCGCAGGCACTTTGTTGAATTGGGTGTCGGCCCGCGAGGCTGAAAAGCGCCTAGTCCAGTTCTCGGACGTCAATCGCCTAGTCGCTTCTTTCTTTCATGTAATGGGAATTACGGAGCACGCCCGCATCGTTATTCGGGTCGATTGAAGTCCGCTAGTCAAGTCCGCCATTTTGTTGCCGGGAGTGGCATCCTTCGGGCCGCGAGAGCCGATGCGGCGCAGGTTCCGCACTTATTGAGGTATCCCCTCAAGCGCTGTGCTGTTACCCGGTGTGCGGCATCGTGCGCTGCTGCGGATCTGCAGACCCGCCTGAAATCTTCAATCCACCCGAAAAATAGCGGCAGCTCCCAGCAAAAGGCGTGAGCTTAATGCGCTACTTCCATTACCTCTTCTAAGTACTTAATTTAGAACGATTTTTAAGTAAAACGCAGCCTTCGAGCATGCTTCTAAGTCTTTGATTCCATTGAAATAATTTGTTTCGACCCTCTTGTTTACCCAAAACTTCCTGATAAAGTGGAAGAGAGTGCAATTTAGTGGTAAAAATTGGTTTTGGAAGGGTTTTAACGGTGTTTCAAGGCGCATCATCTTTAGCTCTCGATACCAAGGGTCGGCTTTCTGTGCCAACCCGGTACCGTGACGTGCTGAATGTGACCTCCGCCAGCCAGCTCACGATCACCAAACACCCACACGGCTGTTTGATGATTTTTCCGCGCAGTGAATGGGAAAATTTTCGGGGCCGTATCGCTTCCCTGCCCATGCAGGCGCAATGGTGGAAGCGAATTTTTCTCGGCAATGCCATGGATGTGACTATGGACGCGACCGGTCGCGTGTTGGTCTCGCCTGAACTGCGCGTCGCAGCCGGTATTACCAAAGATACGGTACTGCTGGGGATGGGGGGACATTTTGAGCTTTGGGACGCCGCTACCTATGCGGCGCAAGAGGCCGAACAGATGAAGGGCGAAATGCCTGATGTCTTTAAAGATTTTTCATTTTGAAAGAAGACGGTGCAAGAAACACGGACTCATCGCACCGTCTTGTTGAATGAAGCCATTGCAGCGCTTCATGTCAACCCGGACGGCCACTATATCGATGCGACTTTTGGACGTGGCGGACATTCGCGCCTGCTGCTGTCGCAGTTATCGGCGCTCGGGCGGCTGACGGCTTTCGACAAGGACCTGGAGGCCGTTGCGGAAGCGCAAACCATTGTGGACGCTCGCTTCTCGATCCGCCATGAGGGCTTCATGCATTTGGGGGAAATGCCTGCGTCGAGTGCATCCGGCGTGCTGATGGATCTGGGCGTCAGCTCGCCCCAGATTGATAACCCGGCGCGTGGGTTTTCTTTTCGTTCAGACGGTCCTCTCGACATGCGCATGGATACCACGCGCGGTCAGAGTGTGGCCGACTGGTTGACAGATGCCTCTATAGAAACCATGGCGGAGGTGATTCGTGAATATGGCGAAGAACGGTTTGCTCAGCAGATTGCAAAGGCGATTGATCATCGCCGACAGGAACGGGGCCCTCTTCGAACCACCGCTGAACTGGCCGAAGTCGTGGCTGGCGCGGTCAAAACCCGCGAGCCGGGCAAGGACCCTGCAACGCGCACATTTCAGGCTCTTCGGATTTTCATCAACGCCGAACTTGAAGAGTTGCAACAGGCGCTAGAGGCGTCACTGAAAGTCCTTCAGCCGGGAGGGCGGCTGGTGGTGATCAGTTTTCACTCGCTTGAGGATCGTATCGTCAAGCAATTCATAGCGGGTCATTCGCGCGAGGTGTTTGATCGCCGCGCCCCGTTTGCAGCGCCCAAAGCCATGACCCTTACTGCGCTCGGCCGCATCAAGCCGAGCGAGAAGGAAGTTGCTGGCAATCCGCGTTCGCGCAGCGCCGTGATGCGGACGGCTGAGCGTACCGAGGTGGCGGCATGACTGCCTTGACGCTGCCGTTCCGAAGCGCTGCAGCACTTCTTGTGGTAACCGTGGTGTGCGGCAAATGGGTCGCCTGAGCGTGCTTCTTTTGATGGCCGTAGTGGCCAGCGCGCTGTATTTGGTGCGCACCCAGTACGAGTCACGTCGCCTCTATGTCGAGCTTGAAAAGACCGCAGCCCAAAGCCGGAAAATAGAAACGGACAATGAGCGTCTGCAGGTAGAAAAGCGCACCCAAGCGACCCCTCTGCGAGTCGAAAAGCTGGCCAGGGACCGCCTGCAGATGCGCACGGTTACCCCCGCCATCACCCAATATGTGACCTACAAGGATGCGGCGATGGCAGACGCGGGGGCGCAGCATGAGTAGGAGCGTTCGCTACACGTCCAGCCCTTTGCTGGCCAGCAAGACACCGGTCTGGCGCAGCAAATTTATCGTGGCGGGCTTCGTGCTGGCGTTTACAGCGCTGGCGGGCCGGGCAGCCTATATTCAGATTTTCGCAAATGACTTTTTTCAACGGCAAGGCGAAGTGCGCTTCGCCCGCACGTTGGAGCTGCCGGCCAACCGCGGCCGCATCCTGGACCGGAATGGTCTGATACTGGCGTCCAGTGTGCCGGTGCCCAGCATCTGGGCTATTCCCGAAGACGTTGAAGCGAGCGAGGTCCAACTCGCAGAACTGGCCAAGTTGCTGGAAATGCCGCTGGCTGATCTGAACAAAAAGCTGGGTAATGACGACAAGACCTTTGTCTGGCTAAAGCGCCAGGTGGACGAGCCGGTAGGCCAGAAAATAAATGCCCTGGGCATTAAAGGTGTTTACCAGCGCAAGGAGTACAAGCGCCAGTATCCCGAGGGGGAAACAGTTGCTCACGTCGTCGGATTTACCAATCTGGAAGACCACGGACAAGAAGGCGTCGAGCTGACTTTCAATAAAGACCTGGCCGGTCGCGCCGGCTCACGCAGAGTGATTAAAGACCGTCTTGGGCGTGTGGTGGAGGACCTGCGTGAACAAGTCCCGCCGGTGGATGGCAAAGATTTGCAACTGAGTATTGACAGCAAGATTCAGTTTGTCGCGTATCAGAAGTTGCGGGATGCGGTGATCCTCAACAAGGCGCATGCCGGCAGCATCGTGGTGCTCGATGTGAACACGGGGGAAGTGCTGGCGATGGCCAATTATCCCAGCTACACCCCGGACAAGCGCCAAAACATGAGCGGCGCCCAGTTGCGCAACCGCGCTCTGACCGACACGTTCGAGCCCGGCTCGGTGATGAAACCCTTTACCATTGGCCTCGCCCTGGAGACCGGGCGGGTGACGCCTGATACCGTGATCCAGACCGCGCCAGGGTCCGTCACCATCACCGGCTCAACGATCCACGACTCGCACCCTCATGGCGCGCTCACGGTAGAGCAGGTGATCCAGGTTTCCAGCAACGTCGGAACCACCAAAATCGCCATGCAGATGCAGCCCCGCGAAATGTGGGAAACCTTTTCCGAGGCTGGATTCGGGCAGAAACCGCAAATTGCGTTTCCGGGTGTCGTGTCGGGACGCCTGCGGCCATACAAGACCTGGCGGCCGATAGAACAGGCGACCATGTCTTATGGCTATGGCTTGTCTGCGTCGCTGTTCCAGATGGCTCGCGCTTATACCGTTTTTGGTCATGACGGACAGGTTATTTCTGCCACTTTGCTCAAGTCCAGCGAGCCGGCTATCGGTGTGCAGGTGTTCTCGGTTCGCACCGCGCTGGCGGTCCGGAAGATGCTGCAAATGGCGGCGGGCCCCGGCGGCACCGGGGGCAAAGCCCAGACGCTGGGTTATTCAGTCGGCGGTAAGTCTGGCACGGCTTACAAGCAGATCGGTAAAAGCTATGGCGGCGACAAAGACCGGAAATACCGCGGCTGGTTCGTCGGTATGGCGCCGATCGACAAGCCGCGCGTGATCGTCGCAGTCATGATCGACGAGCCCGGCGCCGGAAAATATTTTGGCGGTGATGTGGCAGCACCTGTCTTTAGCGAAGTGGTGCAACAGACGCTGCGCATGATGGGCGTTCAGCCCGATATGAGTGTCAAACCGCAAATCGTGACGCAAGCTGCGGAGGAGTCGTTGTGATCTCGCTTCTTCAGACGCCCGAACAGGCGGCGCGCTGGTTGCGAGATCGTGTGACCAACGGTTTATCGACGGACAGCCGCACGGTGGGACCTGGCGATGGCTTTATCGCCTGGCCCGGCGCGGCAACCGATGGCCGGCAATACCTCGGTGACGTGCTCGCCGCAGGCGCCCGGGCCTGTTTGATTGAGCGGGAAGGTGCACGGGCATATGGCTTCGAGGGCGAAAAAGTCGCGACTTACGCCGGACTCAAGGCGGCTTCCGGGCCCATCGCCGCTGCATATTTCGAGGCGCCGAGTCAGCATTTGCAGGTCGTCGCGGTGACCGGTACCAACGGGAAAACCTCGACCGCCTGGTGGCTGGCGCAGGCGTTGGGCAAGTTGGGACGCAAGTCCGGGGTGGTGGGCACCTTGGGTATCGGCGAGCCCGGCGCGATGGTCTCCAACGGAATGACCACGCCCGACCCGGTGCTGCTGCAGCAGCAGCTACGGCGTTTTGTTGACGAGGGATTTGTTGCGTGTGTGCTGGAAGCTTCCTCGATAGGGCTGGTGGAGCGGCGCCTGGACGCCACCTCGATACACGTCGCCATCTTTACCAATTTCACGCAGGACCATCTCGACTACCACGCCTCCATGGAGTCTTATTGGGAAGCCAAGGAAATGCTATTTCGCTGGCCTGGATTGCAAACGGCGGTAATCAACCTTGATGATCGCAAAGGCATCGATCTGAACACATCGCTGGCGGGGACCGGTCTGGATGTCTGGACGTTTTCCTGTACCGGGTCTGCGCGCTTGGCAGCGGACAAGATCAATCAGGGTGCGCGCGGTGTGAGCTTTGAGGTGGTTGAAGGCACCGAGCGGCACAGAATTTCAACCAATCTTGTCGGCCAGTACAACGTTTCCAACCTGCTGGGTGTGATGGCGGCCCTGCGGGCTATGAAAATACCGTTGAGAGACGCCGTGGCTGCTTGTCGCGATCTGTTGGCGGTGCCCGGCCGTATGGAAACCATTGCGGAAGAAGGACGACCGCTGGTTGTCATTGACTACGCGCATACGCCCGACGCGCTCGAGAAGGTGCTCGCGGCGCTCCAGCCCGTTGCGATCAGCCGCGGCGGTCAACTCTGGTGTGTCTTTGGTTGCGGAGGCGACCGCGATGCCCTCAAGCGCCCGCTGATGGCTGCGGCAGCGGAAAAGAATGCTGACCAGCTTGTGGTTACCAGTGATAATCCGCGCAGTGAAAATCCCCTCACCATCATCGAGCAGATATTACGGGGACTCAGTGAACCGGATGCCGTAGTTGTGCAGCCGGACCGCGCTGCGGCGATCGTCCACGCAGTGAGCCTCGCGCGGCCTCAGGACGTGGTACTACTGGCAGGAAAAGGCCACGAAAGTTTTCAGGAAACGGGCGGCATAAAACTTCCGTTTTCTGACAGGGCGCACGCGCAGGCCGCTTTGAACGCAACAGGGGCTGGACGCACCGCAGGGGGAAGCGTCGCATGATGACTCTGCAACAAGCTCAGAACTGGTTGCCATCGGCCCGGCTGCTGGGCAATGGCGGCCTGGCGCTCCTCCGGGTCACTACCGATACACGCCGCCTGCAGGCGGGCGATTTGTTCGTTGCGCTCGAGGGCGAGCGCTTCGATGCCCACGACTTTTTATCCCAAGCCAAAGCGCAGGGCGCTGTGGCAGCGATTGCGCAGCACGGTCTGGCCGAAGCGGGTCTGGTCGGTCTGGAAGTTGCAGACTCCCGGCTGGCGCTGGGTCAGCTTGCCGCGGGCTGGCGTTCACAATTCGTGCTGCCCCTCATTGCGGTGACCGGAAGCAACGGAAAAACGACCGTCACGCAAATGATCGCATCGATTCTGCGCGCCTGGAAATCGACCGGCGCCTTTGCCACCGAAGGCAACTTCAATAACGACATTGGCGTGCCCCTGACACTGCTGCGCTTGCGGAATTCGCATGCGGTCGGGGTGATCGAGCTGGGTATGAACCACTCCGGGGAAATAGCTTACCTGGCTGGATTGGCCAAGCCCACCGTGGCGCTGGTCAACAACGCTCAGCGCGAGCACCTTGAATTCATGGGCACTGTTGCAGCGGTCGCCCGGGAAAACGGCTCAGTGATTCAGTCCCTGGACGAAAGTGGCACGGCTGTTTTCCCTGCGGATGATGATTACACGACGGTCTGGCGCGAGTTGGCGGGTCCGCGCAAGGTCTTGACCTTTGCGCTCTCTGGGCCGGCAGACGTGACCGCTGTCGCGGGTTGGAGCGGCGCCCGTTGGCAGGTCGAAGCGCAGACACCTGCAGGCCCGCTTCAGTTTTCCTTGGCCCTCGCCGGTCGGCATAACGTCAAGAACGCACTGGCCGCCACCGCCTGTGCGCTCGCCGCGGGCGTGCCCTTATCTTTTATCGCGACAGGGTTGGCGGCGTTTTCCCCGGTGAAGGGGCGTTCCCGTGCAATCTCCATACCGATCCAAAACCTCCAAGGCCTGCAGGAGCGCGTGCTGACATTGATTGATGACACTTACAACGCCAACCCCGACTCCATGCGTGCCGCCATTGAAGTCTTGGCGGAGCTTCCCGGGCCGCGCCTGTTGGTGATGGGCGACATGGGAGAGGTCGGTGATCAGGGTCCGCAATTCCACGACGAAGCTGGCGACCAGGCCCGTGCGCTGGGGATTGAAACAGTTTTCACGTTGGGCAGCCAGTCTCAAAGAGCGGCCATCGCTTTTGGGCGGGGGCGCCATTTCAAGGATATGGCCGAACTGATCGAGGCGGTTCTGGCGGTCCTGCCGCATTCGGGCAGCGTGCTCGTCAAGGGCTCGCGGTTCATGAAGATGGAGCAAGTGGTTCACGCCATTGCCCAGCACACACAACAACACAAGGACGAGCCCCATGCTGCTTAGTCTGGCCCAATGGCTCCAGTCGATCTCGCCTGACTTCGGATTTTTGCGGGTATTTCAGTACCTGACCTTCCGCGCGGTGATGGCCGCGCTCACCGCCTTGCTCATCGGCTTGCTGGCCGGTCCCTTTGTTATTCGCCGGCTCATCGCCCTGAAGATTGGCCAGCCCATTCGCGAATACGCGATGGAGACGCACTTGAGCAAAAGCGGTACGCCCACCATGGGCGGTGTGCTGATCTTGATGTGCATTGGCATATCGACTCTTTTGTGGTTCGATTTGTCGAATCGCTTTGTCTGGATCGTACTGATCGTCACCTTGGGTTTTGGTGCCATCGGATGGGCAGACGACTGGCGCAAAGTGGTGCTCAAGGACCCAGAAGGGATGCGGTCGCGCGAAAAATACCTGTGGCAATCGCTGATTGGGCTGGTGGCGGCGCTGTACCTGGTATTCAGCATCTCCGAGATCTCCAACATGCGCGTGCTGGAACTGTTTTTCAGCTGGGTGCAGTCGGGCTTCGATGTGAACTTGCCGCCCAAGGCTGGATTACTGGTGCCGTTTGTGAAAGAAGTGAGCTATCCGCTCGGCGTCTTCGGTTTTGTGATCTTGACTTACCTGGTCATTGTGGGCTCCAGCAATGCCGTCAATCTCACGGACGGGCTGGATGGGCTGGCCATCATGCCAGTGGTGATGGTGGGTTCTTCGCTAGGCGTTTTCGCTTACGTGACCGGTAGCGCGGTTTACTCCAAATACCTTCTTTTCCCGCATATTCCCGGTGCCGGTGAACTGCTTGTTTTTTGTTCCGCCATGGCCGGTGCCGGGCTCGCGTTCCTGTGGTTCAACGCCCACCCCGCCCAGGTCTTCATGGGCGACGTCGGTGCGCTGGCTTTGGGGGCTGCACTGGGCACGATCGCCGTCATCGTGCGTCAGGAAATAGTTTTTGCCATCATGGGTGGGATTTTCGTCGTGGAGGCGCTCTCCGTGATGCTGCAGGTGACCTATTTCAAGTACACGAAGAAGCGGTTTGGGGAGGGGCGGCGCATCCTCAAGATGGCCCCGTTGCATCACCATTTCGAAAAGAGCGGCTGGAAAGAAACCCAAGTCGTGGTTCGTTTCTGGATCATCACCATGTTGTTGTGTCTGGTGGGCCTTACAACGCTCAAACTCAGATGAAACAGCTGGCGCAAAAAAATATTCTTGTACTGGGGCTGGGCGCTTCGGGTCTGGCGCTGGCGCGTTGGTGCGCGCGCTGCGGTGCACGGGTCACGGTGGCAGACACACGGGCCGAGCCGCCGCAGCTTTCTAAGCTGCAAGCGAGTGTGCCCACCGCCAGGTTTATCCATGCCGAGATGAACGACGCGTTGCTGACCACGGACGCATTCGATCTGGTGCTGAAAAGCCCAGGCTTGAGCCCCGCTTCGGTGGCCGGTGTCATCGCCGCGGCAATCGCCGGCGGCATCGCGTGTGGTAGCGAGTTAAGTCTGTTCGCGCAGGCGCTGGCCGATTTGAAAGAAGAGCGCGCTTATGCGCCGAAGGTGATTGCAATTACCGGCACCAATGGCAAAACGACGGTCACCTCGCTCACGGCGCTGCTTGTGCAGCGGGCGGGAAAATCAGTCGCGGTAGCCGGCAATATCGGCCCCACGCTTCTCGATACGCTGGGAGAAAAGCTCGACGAAAAACAGGGCGACGAGGCGTTGCCTGCATTACCTGACGTCTGGGTGCTGGAGCTGTCGAGTTTTCAGTTAGACGGCATCGATAACTTTGAGCCCACGGTGGCCGCGCTGCTAAATGTGACGCAAGATCACCTGGACTGGCATGAAACGCTGCCGAAATACGTCGCGGCCAAGAGCCGCGTTTTCGGCCACACCGGCCTCATGCTGCTCAATCGCAACGACCCGTTGGTAATGGCCGCATTGCCGCCGCCCGTCAAGGGCAGGCAGTTGCGCGAGTACGTGACTTTCGGCAGTGATGAACCGCAGCGTCCGGGCGACTACGGAATTGAAACGGTCAATGGCATGGCGTGGCTGGTGCGCGCAGCGGCAGCGGATGAGACCGTCAAGCGTCGAAAAGTTGAAGAGGCCGCGCTGTATATCCAGCGTCTCATGCCGCAGGAGGCTCTTCGCATTCGCGGGCGCCATAACGCCACGAACGCGCTGGCTGCGCTCGCGCTCGCCGTGGCGGTGGATTGCACGCTCGCTCCCATGCTGCATGGCCTGCGCGACTACAAAGGGGAGCCGCATCGGGTGGAGTCGATCGCCGTCGTGAACGACATCGAGTACTTCGACGACAGCAAGGGCACCAATGTGGGCGCCACGGTGGCGGCCCTTGCAGGCCTCGGACCAGAGCGAAAGCTGGTGGTCATTTTGGGTGGTGAAGGCAAGGGCCAAAACTTCTCGCCTCTGGTTGAGGTGGTTTCGCGCTATGCCAGAGCCGTCGTGCTCATAGGGCGCGATGCGCCGCTTATCCGGTCTGCATTGCAATCCAGTGATGTTCCGCTGCTTGACGCGGTCTCCATGCGCGATGCCGTTGCCGTGGCCACGCAGCAGGCCCGCGGTGGCGACGCCGTCCTGATGTCGCCCGCCTGTGCCAGCTTTGACATGTTCGACAACTACGAGCATCGGGCGCAGGTCTTTTGTGACGCGGTTCAAGCGCTTGCGCACAATGAGGGCGTGCTACTGTGACCGCCACGTCGCGTCTCATGAGCTGGTTCTCCGGCGTTGGTAAAGGCGCTTCCGAGGTGTTGCCGGTTCGGCTCGGCGGTCAAAGCCTGTCACGGACACTGGCGACGCCGCCCGCGCGTGTGGCCGGCTCCGACCAGGCGCTGATTTGGATCACCGTCGCTTTGCTGATCTGGGGACTGGTCATGGTCTATTCGGCGTCGATTGCCATGCCTGACAACCCAAAATTTTCACGCTATGCGCACACCCATTTCCTGATGCGCCACATGCTGTCGCTGGCGGTGGCTTTTGTTGCCGCCGTGCTGGTGTTTCAAGTGCCCATGGCGACCTGGGAAAAAGTGGCGCCGTGGCTGTTTGTTGCGTCATTGCTGCTGCTGGTGTTGGTGCTGGTGCCCTTCATCGGCAAGGGTGTCAATGGGGCGCGCCGCTGGATCTCGCTGGGGATCATGAATTTCCAGCCCTCGGAACTGGCGAAATTTGCAGTGCTTTTGTACGCCGCAGATTACATGGTTCGCAAAATGGACGTGAAAGAACACTTCTTCCGCGCCGTACTGCCGATGGCGACCGCGATCGCGGTGGTGGGCGTATTGTTGCTTGCGGAGCCCGATATGGGCGCCTTCATGGTGATCTCGGTCATCGCCATGGGTATTCTCTTTTTGGGTGGCGTCAACGCCCGCATGTTCTTGCTGATTGCATCCGTCGTGGTGGTCGCATTTGGCCTGATGGTGATGCTCAGTGAATGGCGCCGCGAACGTATTTTTGCTTATCTGGATCCCTGGAGCGACAAATACTCCATGGGCAAGGGCTACCAGCTTTCGCACTCCCTGATTGCATTTGGGCGCGGCGAGGTGTTCGGAGTGGGCCTTGGCGGAAGTATTGAAAAACTTAACTGGCTGCCCGAGGCGCATACCGACTTCCTGATGGCCGTGATTGGGGAGGAGTTCGGCTTGCTCGGCGTGGTGGTCGTGATTGGCCTGTTCGTATGGATGACTCGCCGCATCATGCACATAGGTCGGCAAGCCATTGCCCTCGACCGTTTGTTTGCAGGGCTGGTGGCACAGGGCGTGGGAATCTGGATAGGCTTCCAGACTTTCATCAACGTCGGGGTGAATCTCGGCGCATTGCCTACAAAGGGCTTGACCTTGCCCCTGATGAGTTATGGCGGCTCCGCAATTTTGATGAATCTGATTTCACTGGCTGTCGTTCTAAGAATCGACTATGAAAACCGGGTTCTCATGCGCGGGGGGCGTGTATGAAAACGCGCTGTAGTCAACACGGTTTTTGCGGCAGCCGCGCCGGTGCCCGAGCGTTTTGGATGCGGGGAGGCCAGTCATGAGCGGTCAGCACTGCGCCTTGATCATGGCGGGCGGTACCGGGGGTCACATTTTTCCAGGACTCGCCGTGGCAGAAGCCTTGCGCGAGCGCGGCTGGCACGTGCACTGGCTGGGCGGACGAGGCAGCGCGGGTCGACCCAGCATGGAAAGTCAATTGGTGCCTCCGCGCGGCTTCGCGTTCGAGTCGATTGATTTTTCCGGTGTGCGCGGCAAAGGCCTGGTCACGGTGGTTTTTTTGCCGATGCGTTTGCTGAGGGCCTTCTGGCAAAGTATTCAGGTGCTCAGACGCGTCAAACCGGACGTCGTGATCGGCCTGGGCGGCTACATCAGCTTTCCCGCCGGCATGATGAGCGTTCTGCTGGGCCGGCCACTGATATTGCACGAGCAAAACTCCGTCGCAGGCCTGGTGAACAAGGTGCTGGCGCGTGTGGCGGACCGGGTCTTTTCTGCATTCCCGGGCGTGTTTGAAAAAGCGGAGTGGGTGGGCAACCCCTTGCGCCCGGCCTTCACCAGCCACCCGGGTCCTGCTGTCCGCTTTGCAGGACGCAGCGGGCCCTTGAAGCTGTTGGTAGTGGGCGGTAGTCTGGGCGCTAAAGCCTTGAATGAACTGGTGCCCAAAGCCCTCGCGCTGATCCCTACGCTCGAGCGCCCGCAGGTCACCCATCAAAGCGGCGCTCTTCAGATTGAGGCGTTGCGCGCTCACTACCAAGCGGTATCTGTCGAGGCAGAACTCACGCCATTTATTGAAGACACGGCGCAGGCATTTGCGGACGCCGATTTAATCATCTGCCGCGCTGGCGCCAGTACCGTCACCGAGATTGCCGCTATCGGCGCTGCCGCCTTGTTCGTGCCGCTTCCTGCTGCGGTGGACGACCACCAGACCAGCAATGCGAAGTTCCTGGTCGATCAAGGCGGCGGCTGGTTAGTGCAGCAACGCGATCTGACGCCCTCAATACTTGCAGAAATACTAAAAAAAACAGAGCGTACCGTGCTGGTCCAACGGGCGCTAAACGCTAAAGCCATGGAAAAAATTGATGCTACCGCCCGTGTTGTGACCGCTTGCGAGGAGCTGGCGACATGAAACACGCGATTAAAAATATTCACTTCATTGGACTCGGTGGCGCGGGAATGTCGGGTATCGCCGAAGTCCTGCACAACCTCGGCTACGTGATTTCGGGATCCGACCTGTCGAACAGTCCGACGTTACAGCGTCTGGCCGGGCTCGGCATCAAGACTTTTGTGGGACATGCCGCTTCCAATCTGGTCACGGTCGATGCCGTGGTGACGTCCACCGCTGTGCGAGCTGACAATCCCGAGGTGCTTGCCGCACGCGAAAAGCGCATCCCCGTGGTGCCGCGCGCCTTGATGCTGGCCGAGCTGATGCGCTTGAAGCAAGGTATTGCCATTGCCGGCACCCACGGAAAAACCACCACCACCAGCCTGGTGGCCAGTGTGCTGGCCGAAGGCGGCCTCGACCCCACGTTTGTCATCGGCGGCCGGCTCAACAGCGCCGGCGCCAACGCCAAGCTGGGCTCGGGCGACTACATCGTCGTGGAAGCGGATGAATCGGACGCGTCCTTCCTGAATCTCCTGCCCGTGATGGCGGTGGTCACCAATATCGATGCCGACCATATGGAAACCTATGGGCATGACTTCGGCAATCTCAAAAAGGCCTTTATCGATTTTCTGCACCGCATGCCTTTCTATGGCACGGCGATCTTGTGTACCGATGATCCGGCCGTGCGGGAAATTGTGCCGCAGGTCTCCTGCCCCATCACGAGTTACGGCTTTGGCGAGGAAGCGCAGGTCCGCGCGGTCACCGTGCGGGCGGTCGGTGCGCAAATGCACTTCACCGCGCAGCGCCGCAACGGCGTCACGCTGCCTGACCTGGAGGTGGTACTCAACCTGGCGGGTGAACACAACGTGCTGAATGCTCTGGCGGCGATCGCAATCGCGGTTGAACTCAATGTGCCCGATGCCGCTGTGCAGAAAGCCCTGGCTGAATTCAAGGGTGTCGGCAGGCGTTTCCAGAGTTACGGCGATCTGCCGGCCAAAGACGGCGGCTACTTCACGGTGATCGAGGATTACGGCCACCATCCAGTTGAAGTCGCTGCAACGTTGGCTGCCGCGCGCGGTGCTTTCCCCGGCAAGCGGCTGGTGCTGGCCTTCCAACCTCACCGCTATACCCGTACACGCGATTGCTTTGAGGATTTCATCAAAGTCCTGGGTTCAGTAGATGCCGTGTTACTGGCAGAAGTCTATGCCGCTGGCGAGACGCCTATCGTGGCCGCAGACGGCCGCTCGCTGGCGCGCGCCCTGCGCCTGGCTGGCAAGGTGGAGCCGGTATTCGTCGATGACATTGAGGCCATGCCACAAGCGATCGTGGACAACGCACAGGACGGCGATATCGTCATGTGCATGGGCGCTGGCTCCATCGGACTGGTGCCGGGAAAAGTCACGGCCATGCTCAAAGCCGCCAAGCGCACGGCGCTGGCAGGGGGGCAATGATGATGCGTCAAATTAACCCCCATTTTGGCAAGGTCGCAGTGCTCATGGGTGGCCGGTCGGCCGAACGCGAAATTTCGTTGCTGTCGGGCCAGGGTGTCTTGCAGGCGCTTCGCGCGCGAGGCGTCGATGTCCAGGCGTTCGACCCCGCCGAGCGCGACATCAGCGAGCTGAAAAAAGACGGCTTCGCGCGGTGCTTTATCACGTTGCACGGACGCTTCGGCGAAGACGGCACGGTGCAGGGCGCGCTGGAGCTTATGGGTATTCCGTACACCGGTTCCGGCGTGATGGCGTCGAGCATGGCGATCGACAAGGTCATGACCAAGCGGGTACTGATTTCGGAAGGGCTGCCGACCCCCCTTTATGTCCTGCTCCGCCGCGGCGCACAGGGCGGCTATGGCGGCATTGATATCAACGCCATCCCGGACCAGCTGGGTTTGCCGCTGATCGTCAAGCCCTCGCGGGAAGGCTCGTCGATTGGCCTGACCAAAGTGACCGAGCGGGCCGGCATGACCGAGGCAGTGGCACTGGCCGCCAAGCTGGATGCCGACATCCTGTGCGAGCAGTTCATTGGCGGTGATGAAGTCACCTGTCCGGTACTGGGAACGGGCAGCAGCGCGCGTGCCCTGCCTGTCATCCGCATCGTGGCGCCTGACGGTAACTACGACTACCAGAACAAGTACTTCACCGACACCACGCAGTACCTGACACCGTGCGGACTTCCAGAGGGGGAAGAGGCGGTCATCCAGCAGCTGGTTTTGCAAGCCTTTCGCACTCTCAACTGCCGGGGTTGGGCACGCGCCGACGTGATGATTGACCAGCGTACGCGCAAGCCTTACCTGCTTGAAATCAATACCTCGCCTGGCATGACGGGGCACTCGCTGGTCCCGATGTCTGCGCGGGCGGCGGGCATCTCCTATGAAGACCTCTGCATCGAAATATTGAAGACCGCCGCGCTCGACTACCAACCCCCAAGCGGAGCCTCCACTTGAGCCGCGCCCTGCCACTGCCAATCCCCATGCCGCTGGACGTCAAGCTCATGAACACCCTTGCGCAGGCGCTTGGCTTGGTGTTTGCGGTCTTGCTGCTGGCGCTGGTAGTGGCTTGGCTGATGCGTCAATCGCTGTTTAACCTCAGTGCCATTCAGGTCCAGGGCGACTTGACACACAACAATGCGGTCACCCTGCGCGCCAATGTAGCCCCCAAACTGACGGGTAATTTCCTGACGGTGAATCTGGAGCGCACCCGCGCGGCTTTCGAAGCGGTGCCCTGGGTTCGCAGGGCCGTGGTGCAGCGCGAATTTCCCAACCGGCTAAAGGTGGTGTTGCAGGAACACAAAGCGATCGCCTTCTGGGGGGCGGAGGGTGATGGCCGCTTGCTCAACAGCTTTGGAGAGGTGTTCGAGGCTAATCAGGGCGAAGTGGAAGCTGAGGACCTGCCCCTGCTCAACGGTCCACAGGGACAGGCGCCGCAGGTGCTGCAGGCCTACCAGCTGTTGTCGACCATGTTTGAAGAGGCGGACGTGGTGCTGGAACGACTGCAGTTAAGTGGTCAGGGCGGCTGGCGCGCACAACTGGACAGTGGTGCCGTCATCGAGCTTGGACACGGCTCGCTGAATGAGATTCAAGCCCGTACCCGCCGTTTTCTGGCTACGTTGACACAGGTGTCCTCAAGGTTCGGACGAGACCTGGAATCCGCCGATTTGCGTTATGGCAATGGCTATGCCGTCAAGCTTCGAGGCGTGACCACCGTCGCCCCGGGCGAAAAAGACGTTGTAAAGAATAAAAGGTAGACATATGGCCAAAGAATACAAAGATCTGGTGGTCGGACTGGACATTGGAACCAGCAAGGTGATGGCTGTGGTGGCAGAGGTCATGCCGGGGGGGGAGCTCAAGCTGGCGGGATTGGGCATTGCTTACAGCCACGGCCTCAAGCGCGGCGTGGTGGTCAATATTGATGCCACCGTGCAAAGTATTCAGCAAGCCCTGAAGGAAGCCGAGTTGATGGCGGATTGCAAAATCGCTCGCGTCTATACCGGCATTACCGGCAGTCATATCCGCGGCATTAACTCCAGTGGCATGGTCGCCGTAAAAGATAAAGAAGTCACTCAGGCGGACGTCGCCCGTGTGATCGAGACGGCAAAGGCCATCAATATTTCGACCGACCAGCGATTGCTGTTGGTCGAGCCGCAGGAGTTCGTGATCGACGGTCAGGACGTTCGTGAACCGATCGGCATGAGCGGCATCCGGCTGGAAGCCAAGGTGCATATAGTCACCGGCGCGCAAAGTGCCGCCGAAAATATTATCAAGTGTGTCCGGCGCTGCGGCCTTGAAGTGGATCAGCTGATGCTCAACCCGCTCGCCTCTAGTCTGTCGGTGCTGACGCAAGATGAGCGTGAGCTGGGCGTGGCGCTGGTGGATATTGGGGCGGGCACCACCGATGTCGCCATCTTCACGGGTGGCGCGATCCGGCACACGGCGGTGATCCCGATCGCCGGCGACCTGATCACCAGCGACATCGCCATGGCCTTGCGCACGCCGACCAAGGACGCCGAAGACATCAAGGTTGAAAGCGGTTGCGCCAAGCAGCTGCTGGCCGACCCGGACACTCAGGTAGAGGTACCCGGCCTGGGTGACCGCAGCCCTCGCATGTTGAGCAAACAGGCCTTGGCGGGCGTCATCGAGCCGCGTGTGGAAGAGATTTTTTCACTGGTCCAGCAGGTGATCCGCGAATCGGGCTACGAAGAGGTGCTGTCTTCGGGCATCGTTATCACCGGCGGCAGCGTGATGATGCCTGGCATGGTCGAGCTGGGCGAGGACATTTTTCTTAAACCGGTTCGGCGCGGCATACCCCGCTACTCAAGTGCGCTTTCGGACATGGTGGCCCAGGCCAGGGCGGCCACGGTGATGGGATTGCTGGAAGAGGCCAGGCTGGCACGCATGCGCGGCTACAAAGTGGCGCAAAAAGCGGGCAGCGTTCACAACGCATTCGGTCGTGTCAGAGACTGGTTCGTGGGGAATTTCTGATGAATAAATTAACCAGCTTCATGAGTCGGACTTCGCGCGGTATCCATTCCGGAGGAGCGGACCCACCGGCATGACCGTTCCCTTCAACAAAAATACTTTTTAATACTTTTTGACAACTGCAGTTTATTGATCGGAGGCTCCCAATGAGTATCGAAATGATTGAAATCCAGGAATTTAACCAAGGCACACAGATTAAAGTGATCGGTGTCGGGGGCGGTGGAGGCAACGCGGTGGGGCACATGATCCAATGCGGGGTGCAGGGCGTTGAATTTATTTGCGCCAATACGGACGCGCAGGCACTCCATCGCGGCAGCGCGCACAAGACGATCCAGCTCGGCGTCAGCGGGCTCGGTGCGGGCAGCAAACCCGACAAAGGTCGTGAGGCGGCCGAACTGGCGGTTGATGCCATTCGCAGCGCTATCGATGGCGCGCACATGCTGTTCATTACGGCAGGGATGGGCGGCGGCACAGGGACCGGTGCGGCGCCCGTGATTGCACGCTTGGCCAAAGAGATGGGTATTTTGACCGTTGGCGTGGTGACCAAGCCGTTCGAGTTCGAAGGCGGCCGCCGGATGACCAATGCCGACCTGGGCTTGGCCGAGCTAGAAGCCAATGTGGACTCGCTGATCGTCATTCTGAATGAAAAGCTGCTCGATGTACTGGGCGATGACGTGACCCAGGATGAAGCCTTCGCCCACGCCAACGACGTGCTGAAGAACGCCGTGGGCGGCATTGCTGAAATCATCAATGTGCCGGGTCATGTCAACGTCGACTTTGAAGATGTGCGCACGGTCATGGGCGAGCCCGGAAAGGCCATGATGGGTACGGCCAAGGCCAACGGCCCTGATCGGGCGCGCATCGCTGCCGAACAGGCCGTTGCGTGTCCCTTGCTGGAAGGTATTGACCTCTCGGGCGCCAAGGGCGTGCTGGTGCTGATCAGTGCGGCCAAAGGCTCGCTCAAGTTAGCCGAGTCCAAGCTGGCAATGAACACCATCCGCGCCTACGCTTCGCCCGATGCGCATGTGATTTACGGCACGGCGTACGACGACGAACTGGGGGAGGACATTCGGGTCACGGTGGTCGCCACGGGATTAAGTCGCCAAGGTGTGCGTCGCCATGCCCCGCCGCTCCAGGTATTGCGAACGGGGACTGACAATGTACCGTTTCACATGCCCACCCTCAACGTCGTTTCGGGGGCTGTCGGCGGCCCTCAGACCGCCATGGGATCGTCGCAACCGGATTACGGCAACATGACGGTGCCCAGCGTGTGGCGTACCAATCGCACCCAGGCGGCGGCCAAGGTGGATGCGCTGGCCTCCGGGGGCATGGATGACTTCGAGATCCCTGCCTTCCTGCGCAAGCAAGCTGATTAAGCGTGCCCGGCACAGGTATTTGCGTTGCGCTGAAGGGCTGCCCCTTGGGGCGGCCCGGTGGTGGGTCGGGCTTAAAGCTCGGCGCGGGTTGACGCTGCGTTTACAGCGGCGGCCCGGGTAACGAGACTGCGCTTAACCGCTCCACCGGGGATTGCTCGCTGCGTATTTCGACGCGTTAATCCCTATTCCCACCCCTCGGGCGCAGGCCACTTAAAATAGCACCATGCTGGCCCAAAGAACACTTAAATCCCTGACCAAGGCCGTGGGCGTGGGGCTGCACAGCGGCCAGCGGGTGGAGCTGACCTTGCGACCGGCGCCGCCCGACACCGGGATCGTGTTCCGGCGGGTCGATTTGCCTTTGCCGGTCGATATCGCTATTTCGGCGCAGGCTGTGACCGACACCCGGTTGGCCTCCACCATATCGAGCGGCAGCGCCAAGGTGCACACCGTGGAGCACCTGATGTCCGCCTGTGCGGGTTTGGGCATCGACAATCTTTACATCGACATCACCGCGGAAGAAGTTCCCATTCTTGACGGTTCAGCCTCATCGTTTGTGTTTTTGCTGCAGGCGGCCGGCATTGAACTGCAGTCTGCTCCCAAGCGATTTATTCGCGTGACCAAACCAGTCGAAGTGAGGGAAGGCGAGGGCGTTTCAGCCAAGTGGGCTCGCCTCAGTCCTTTTGAGGGCTACA
The DNA here is from genome assembly GCF_012927485.1 of Polaromonas sp. GTDB lineage: Bacteria > Pseudomonadota > Gammaproteobacteria > Burkholderiales > Burkholderiaceae_C > Polaromonas. The sequence goes on from NZ_JABBPC010000035.1 coordinate 229,839, forward strand.
AGTTGAGCTTTGAAATCGACTTTGATCACCCGGCAGTGGACTCCACCGGCCAGCGCGTGGAGTTCGATTTGGGGTCAGGCTCCTATTCACGCGATATCGCCAGGGCCCGCACCTTCGGCTTTACCAAAGACGTGGAAATGTTGCGTGCCAACGGACTCGCACTGGGAGGCGGCCTGGACAACGCCATCGTCATGGACGACTACAAGGTGCTGAACAGCGATGGCCTGAGGTACAACGACGAATTCGTCAAGCACAAAATCCTCGACGCCATGGGTGACCTGTATCTGCTGGGTAAGCCGCTGCTGGCGGCTTACAGCGCATTTCGCTCGGGCCACGCGATGAACAACAAACTGCTGCGTGAACTGCTGCTGCACCCCGAAGCCTACGAAGTGGTCACCTTTGAAGACGAGAAACTGGCACCGCCCGGTTTTGCAACCGTCGCCCGCGCTTGGTAGGATCCGGCCAGAAGAACTAGGGGATTTTTAACCATGCTGCTTTTTCGCTGGCTTGTTTTGCTATTCCTGCTGGCCTCCGTCGTGTCGTTCATGTTTTACGTTGGCACGGGACAAGTCCGGTTCAAGCGCTTCGGTCTCATCGTCCTCAAGTGGACGCTAATCGCCGCTTTTGGCTTTTTTGCAGTTCTCATTTTGGAGCGAGTCGCCTGAAACGTCGCCTTTTAGTAGTGGCGACCGGCCTTGTACGACGCGCTTGCGTGGGGTTTCAAAGCCGTGGCCGCCGCCAGAATCGCGGTTGACGGTCCGGCATGGGCGTGGGTGATCGCCAGCCCCAAGGCATCAGCTGCATCTTTTCCGGGTAGCGCCGGCAGCCTCAATAGTCGCATCACCATCTGCTGCACTTCAGCTTTAGCGGCCTTGCCATAGCCTGCAACCGCTTTCTTCATTTGCAGGGCGGTGTACTCTGCCACAGCCAGATCGCAGGACACCAGGCCTGTAATGCAGGCTCCGCGTGCTTGGCCGAGCAGCAGTGTGGCTTGCGGATTGACGTTGACAAAAACGATTTCCACGGACGCAACATCAGGCTGGTAGCGCTGTACCACCTCACGTACCCCGTCAAACAGCACCTTTAGACGGGCGGGCAGGTCCCCGCGTGCCAGGTGTGTGGTCTTGATGGTTCCGCTGGCCACGTATTGGAGCTGCGGGCCATCGACGTCCACCACGCCAAATCCGGTGATCTGCAAGCCAGGATCGATTCCTAAAATACGCATAGGCAATAGATTGGGGCGCTTGCTACGCTCGTTGCTAGTGCTCTAGCGACAGCCATGTCGAATGAAAAAGTGAAAGAGTTAAATAGCGGCATGGCAAGCTTATTTTTCCGCTCATGGCTGAGTGACTAAGGAAGTTCCACGCCGCCCATGCGGGCCGTGATGGTGCTTGCGCGCGAAGCAAGGTAACCCGAGTTGGCGCGGGTTTCAAAATATCTGGGTCGGGGCAGCATCACGGCCAGACGAGCGGCTTCATAGGCGGTCAACTTCGACGCGGGCTTTCGGTAATAGTGCTGGGCTGCGGCTTCCGCACCAAAAACGCCATCGCCCCATTCCACATTGTTCAGATAAATCTCAAGAATGCGCTGTTTATTGAGCAATGCTTCGAGCAGCAAGGTGAGCACCAGCTCCTGGCCTTTGCGCAGTAATGTGCGTTCACCCGATAGAAACAGGTTTTTAGCGAGTTGCTGCGTGATGGTGGAACCCCCAACAATTTTCACAGCTTTCACGCCGGACTTCGCCGGTCTGGCGGCGCTTGGACGGGGGGTCGATTTAGCAGCGCGCTGTTCGGCCTTGGCATTTTTCTCCCAGGCCTGTTCAAGCGCAATCATATCGACGCCGTCGTGCTCAACGAAGCTGGCATCTTCCGAGGCAATGACCGCCCGTTTCAGGTTATCGGACAACGCCGTATAAGGCACCCATTGCTGACGCCATTTCAGCGTCCCGGTGTCTCTGGCAATCAGGTAAACCTCCGAGCGCTGAAATGCGGTCGACTCTGGGTCCACGGCAGCCATCACGCCAATGCGCGCCACAAAATAGAACTCTATCGCCAGTCCCGCCAGCAGCGCGAGACCGACCAGGCGTATGAGTGCCTTCATGCCGGCAATGCCCGTATTTCCTGCAACACCTTCAGCACCTGCGACGCTGTAGGGCGCACGCCCCGCCACCATGCAAACGCTTCGGCCGCCTGCTCTACCAGCATGCCCAGGCCGTCACGCGGCGTGGCGCCGTTTTCACGGGCCCAGGTCATGAAACCCGCCGCTGCGGGGCCATACATCATGTCGTAAGCGAGCGCGCCGGGTTTGAGTACGCTGCGGTCAACGGGCACGCCGGTGCCTGTCAAGCTGCTAGAACTGGCGTTGATAACAACGTCGAAATCGCCCTTCAGACTTGGCAGGTCCTGGGTCGCGAGTTCTGTTTTTTTCAGGAAATCTTGCATGGAAACATGCGCTTTGTGACGATCTACCAGTGCCTCTGCCTTGGCCCTGGTGCGATTGACCAACACCAGCCGTCGTGGCGTCGCAGCCAGCAAAGAAGCCAGTACGCCCGCAGCCGCGCCGCCGGCACCTATCAGCAGCACGTCACGGCCGACCAAGGAAACGCCCGCATGGTTCTGAATGTCGTTGACGAGCCCCACGCCATCGGTGTTGTCGGCGTGAACGGCGCTTCCGGCCAGCGTGAGGGTGTTTGCGGCCTCGGCCAGTTGCGCCCGGTCCGTTTGCGTGCTGGCTGCCCGGAACGCTTCCAGTTTGAAGGGCACGGTGACGTTGCAACCGCGCGCGCCGCTCTGCAACAGGTGCGCCAGCATGGCCGCAAAACCGTCGAGCGGTGTGAGTAAACGGCCGTAATGCATCGCCTGTCCCGTCAACTCCGCAAACCGCGCATGAATCAACGGTGATTTGCTGTGTGCGATGGGGTTGCCTAGTACGTAGTAGCTATCCATGGCTTCAGTCGTTATTCATGATGAGCACCTTGTCCGGTGGCCATGTTGACGCTCTGGGAGGGGCCAAAACTCAATGGCTCGTGAGTTTTGTTTCAAGCGTATCTTCCCTCGTGAATTTAAAGCGGGAGGCGACCACCAACTGGTCCGCCTTGCGCCGCATCGCTTCACTGAACCGGCCGAATGGCGCGGTGGCGCGAACGATTTTCTGCGCCCGTCTGTCCAGCGTCAGGTTGCCCGAAGTTTGAACCACTTCGGTGTCCAGAACGCGGCCGTCAAAATTGACCGTCACGATCATGGTGAGTTCACCGTACAGTTTTTTGCCAGCCTGCTCGGGGAAATTCACGGTACCCTTGTCTTCAATCTTGTGTCGAAGCGCATCGTAATACACGGCATAGATTTCTTCGCGGGTGGCGGGGCTGATGTAGCGTTTTTTGGGTCGCGCATTTTCTTCGTTGATGCGTTTTTCGATTTCCGCCAATATCTTGATCAGCTGCTTGCGCTTTTCCTCACGGTTCGCCTGCGCAGGGTTGTTGGCAGGCAGCGCCATGTCTGGCGGAGGCATGGAAGCCAGTTGTTTTTTAATGCGCGCCAGTAATTGGGTTTGCTGCTGCTGCAGCGATTCGACATTCCGCTGCGCATCGTCCGCAGCATCACCCAACTCCATCAACGCAGAGGGTGGCAGGGGCGAGGTGGCGCGGCCTTTTTCAAGCTCGCCTCCGCCGGCGAGCGATGCCTGTGCAATGGCTTTCGCAAAATCCGGTTTTTCATTGGATTTGGCGTTAACCAGAATCACTTCCAGCGGCGCGTCCTTGAACATGCGGTTAAAGCCATCAGGGTCGACAAAACGCACGGTCAGCAGCGCCGCATGGACGGCGATGGACACCCCCAGGGCGATTTGTAGCGTGCTAAATGATTTCACAGGGGGAGATTATCGGGGCTTTATCCGGTTTCCTGCCTTGTTGCCGGCGTGCTTGCTGGTCAATCAGCGGGTGCCGATGCGCTGGCCGCATCCGCTGCGGGCTCGTTGAGGTCAACGGCAATTGATATTGGGCCAGCGGCCAGGTTGGATTCGCTCTCATCTTCGTCGTTAGCCGCTTCAACCTGCGCCCCACCTGCACTGTCCCCCACAACGTCAAGCCGTTCAATCACAGTGCCTGATATATCCAGCGTGATCTCATCAATCGCTCCCAGCTTGATGCGCACTTTGGCGCCACGGGGCAAACCTTGGGCCCCCAGCGCCGGAAGTACCAGCGGCAGGTCGTCGGCGCGAACCAGGTTGTCCTTAAAAGCCGTGGCGGTCAGTTCGGTGATGCTGTTTTGTTGCAGATATTTAAGCGTCCAGTAGCGCTCGATGCCCGCCTGAAAACCGTTGTAGGCACTGTAGGCGGCATCAAAGCACGAAATGATCGAAAAAAGATCGGCGTCCCTGGGCTTGAACGGCGCCGCCAATGCGGCCGTGCGGCCATGTCGGACGCACGCAATGATTTGCCATTGGTTGACCAGGTCGGTGTAGCGCCGCAGCGGCGAGGTGCTCCAAGCGTAGCTTGGCACGCCCAGGCCCGCATGCGGCAACGCCTTGGTGCCCATGCGCACTTTGACACCGGGGGCCAGGCTTGCCTGGCTGCGGTAAATGCCCGGCACGCCATGCTCTCCCAGCCACTGGCCCCAGGTGCTGTTGGCCAGAATCATCGCTTCGGCCACGATTAAATCCAGCGGTGCGCCGCGCTGGCGAATACTGATACTGACCGTCTCTTCGCCGTGCGGCTCTTGGCCGGTCGGATTGTCGAGCTTGAAGTTGTAGTCGGGCCGGTTGAAATTTTCGGGTTTGCCGCGCACGACTTCGCGCTGGCCCTTGAGGTGTTTGGCGAGCCGGTGCAGGAAGGTCAACTCAACACCCCAAGGCACATCGGCGCGCGGAACCTGTTGGGCCGCTTCGAAAAATGCCTCGGTGAAGGTGTTGTCCAACTCATCGTGACGCAGGTTGCTGACGATCGGGACCTGCTCCAGCCGCGTGACCCTGTCCTTGATCTCTAGCGTCGTTTCGTCCAACGTGAGGTAGAGCGATAAGGCCGGGCAATTGCGACCTTCCAGCAAGGTGTAAGTTTGGACGATTTCATCCGGCAGCATGGTTAGCTTGTAGCCTGGCATATACACCGTGGACAAGCGTGCCCGGCCAACCGCATCTATCGCACTGCCCGGTAATACGGCCAAGCCCGGCGCAGCAATATGAATGCCCAACGTGATGGTCCCGCTGCCGATTCCCTGTACCGACAAGGCGTCGTCAATCTCGGTGGTGCTGGAGTCATCGATCGAAAACGCGCGCACCTCTGCCAGTGGCAATTCGTCCTTGACTTGCGGGGCTTGCAAGGCCGGAAAGCCCGTACCTCTTGGAAAGTTTTCAAACAGAAAGCGCTTCCAGTGAAACTGGTGTGGCGAGGCAATGGCACCGGCTTTTTGCAGCAGGTCCAGCGGCGCGGTGTGGGTCGCGCGCGAGGCTTCAACCACGGCCCGGTACTCGGGACTGTTTTTATCCGGTTTGAAAAGAATTTTATAAAGCTGCTCACGGACTGGCGCAGGACATTGCCCGTGCGCAAGTTCCTCGGCCCAGACATTAATTTGTACCGCAATCTGTTTCTTTTTTTCGATGGCAGCGAGCGCCTGCTGCAAGATTTCGAGAGGGGCTTTTTTGAATCGGCCTTTGCCAGCCCTGCGGAAATAATGGGGCGCTTCGTACAGCCGGAATAGTGCTGCGGCTTGCTGCAGCGTCGAGGCAGGTTTTGAAGCGTCTGAGCTGAAATAGTCGCGCGCCAGGTCGGCAAAGCCAAACTCGTCTTCACTGGCAAATTCCCAGGCCAGCTCCAACTCGATGTCTTCGCTCAATTTTTGGCCGCTAGCGATCAGCTCGGCGGGTGCAGGTTTTTCAAACTTCAGCAGTGCATTGGCGGCCTTCACCTTGACGCGCTTGCCAGAGTCGAGTTCGACTTGCAGCGAGGCATCAGTTTCCGACAAAATTCGACCAGCCAAAAATTTGCCGGTTTCTTCAAACAATACAAACAAAACGGAATCCTTTAGCCTTTGGTAACTTGCCTTGAGTAGCGGATGGCTAGTGTAAACAAGCCGTGTTCCGGACAGCTGTCAAACCCAGGAAATCCAGAATGAGCGGCACATGCCGTTCGAAATCACTCAGGGCGTGGTCGCCGCCTTCCTGCAGACGTATTTGCGCGCCGGCGTAGCGGTGCATCATCTCGCGCCAGTCCAGCACTTCATCCCCCTTCGCAATAACGACCAAATAGTTTTGCGCGGTAGTCAGGGTGCCGACATGCAGCGCCGTTAACTCATCGATAAATCGGGGTTCAAAGAAAAAATGCGCATCAGGGTTGTGCCAAGCGGTCTGCTCCCCGATAAACTGCGCCAGATCTCGCGCTGGATCGACTGCGGGATTGAGTAGTACGGCTTTGCAGTGCCTTCGTTCTGCCATCGCGCTGGCGTAAAACCCTCCGAGCGAAGATCCGATGATTGCCGTGGTCGCGTGGGGCCAGTCGGCCGTGCCTTTTGTCAGTAGCGCCATCGCGTCACGTGGTGACGGCGGCAGCTGCGGGCACCACCAGGTCACCTCCGGGTAGCGCGCCGCCATCAAAGCGGCCATTTTGCGAGCTTTTATCGACTGCGGCGAGGAGCGAAAACCATGCAGGTAGAGCAGATGGGTGGTGTGCATGGCGCCATCATACGAAGGAATAGTCACAAAAAAGCCCCGCAGGCTTTGGCCGTGCGGGGCTTTCAACCGAACCAGCGGTCAGTTGTAGGTGTAGACCGCCGTCTTGCCGCTGCCGTCGAGCATTCGGTAACTGAACAGCAAGGTGCGGCCGATGTTGGGGGCTATTCCAAAAATAGGCACAGTCTGATTATCCAAAATGGCCGAGGTGGCTCCCCTCGGCACCGCTTTCAACGGGCCGAAACTACCAAACGTTGTGTCGACGACGGCCTGTACCTGATGGATTTGCTGGGCCGAACTATTTTGCACCCAGTCTATTGGCAGCGCCGTCTGCGCGCCAGTCAGGCTGCCAGTAGGATCAAGCGCACTCACCGATTGCGCGCCCAGCGTGTTCCAGGGCAGGTTCACGGCTTGTTCAGCCTGAACCAGATCAGAAAGTAGCGTCTTGTGGAAAATGATTGCGGCGGTGGTGGGGGTGGTTCCATAGAACAATTCAACCTGGTACTTTGCTCCCTTGACGAACTTGGTGGAGTCAACAGTGGAATCTGCCGGCTGTTTCCACAACAGCACATTTCCACTGTTCGCCGGATTGGCCGCCAGAGTTTTCGCGGAGCTCGCAGGATCGAGACCTGTAGTTCTAGCGAGCCAGAAGTTCGGACAGTTGAACGTGGCCACGTTGCCGCATTGACTGCCGGTCGTCAGGCTGCCAGTCTTGCTGAACAAATCCATGGAAGTCTGTGTTCCGGTCGAAACGACGTAGACCAGTCCCGTGCCCGCCGCGCCATTGCCCGGCAAACCGGGGCCAGAAATTCGCGCGTACTTTAGTGCATTGCCGGCGTTGCTGCTGCCCGGGCCGGTGCTGTTCACATTGAACTGGATGCCGGTTTGGAAGGTACTGAACTTGGCGGTGTTGGCCGGGTTCTTCTGCTCGACGCGGCGAATTTGCAGTTTGACGTTCACGTCCGCAGGATGCTGGTTACCCACCAGCCACCAGTCCGTCGGGCGCGAGGTCGACGTAGTGCCCGGAATTTTGCGGGCCGTGGTGATCACATGGCCCGGGTCGCCATTGGCGTCCAGAAACTTGATGTTAATGACGGCTCGGTTAAAGGCAGCCGGGGCCGGGGCCGCGACCGCAGGATCAGCCGGGTAATAAGCCATGATTTCCGGCACGCTGAATTTCGCGCCGGTCATGGTGTCGCTGGTCAGCAAGTTGTAGAAAACTTGGCCGGCTTTGTAACCGTTGTCCAGAAACTTCACGCCGGCTCCATTGCCGAGGGTTGCCGTTATATTTTGGCAGGCGGGATCGACATTGGTCACTTCTGGACCGCCATTCGCTGACACGATGGTGGCGTCTTTAGTCACTACGCGCTGGGCGGTTGGTATCGCAAAGCATGCCGTCAATGTCTGCGCGGCAACTTGGGCCGCTTGCGAGAGCGTCGCGATGGCTGCGTCTGGAAGCGGCATCGGGGTGCCGGGCGCTGTGGCCGTGGCCAAGTCTATTGGCAGAGGATTGTCCACGGTACTCAGCGCCAGCTTGCCGGTGGCCGGGTTGGTGACGACCTTGACCACATCCAGCACCATGTCGGCCGTATTGCCGATGCCCGATGCCGTTGCAGCGGTGATGCTGGTGGTGAAAGGGTCATAACCGTCGGGTGCTTGAATGGCCTTTAATACTTGAAGCAGCTGCGCCACGACGTTGGCGGTCAGCTGTTTCAGGTCGGCGGCGTTGACCTGTTTGCTGTTGACCAGGGTTAAAGGATTGCCATCGGACGCCAGCTGCGCCACGATGGCGGTCGTCAGTGGCGTAACGTTGAGCGTGAGGGGTGTGCCATGGGTCGGTGTAGTAGTCGTTACGCTCACCATCGGGGGCGTGTTGCCGGTGGGGTCTGTGACTACGACGAAAAACGGTGCCGTTTCCCCGTTTTTCAAAGTGCAGGTGTAGCTGCCCAGCGCCGTGGTGGAAATGGACGCTTCCAGACAGGGCGAATTGCCGCTGCTGTTGGTCACGGCGACGCCCGCGTTGGCGAGTGCCGCGCCGGTTGCTGCAACACCCGAAATGACGTCTGCTGAAGGAATGAGGAGGCTACTCCCACTGCTGCCGCCGCCGCATCCTGCCAGCGCCAGGACGGTCGTGCCCGCGACGGCAAGCCATATTTTTCGAAATTTCATGTTCATTAATTGCTCCAGTTGGGTTTGAGTCGAGCGCTCCGAAAATAAATACGGATGGCGCGTAAACCGGATTTAGCCGGTAGTTGTGACAAAGTGCATCCCACGAATATGGGATGCGATGCGAGGTTTCCCATAAACATGGGAGCCTGTTGTTGGCACAGCCCACGGCGTTGCCGATATGCTCAGGCCTGCGTCGGGTCTGGTGAGGCTCCCAGAGCGCGGCGGTCAGGAGGGTTATCTCTGTGTGGCGTGTATTAATTGTTGAAGACGACGCGCCGATGCGCGATTTTTTCGCGGCCAGCGTGCTGCGTTCGGACCAGCTCACACTGGTTGCCAGTGTCGGTACTGTGGCTGAGGCGCGCGTCTGGCTGGACGATCCCGTGCAAGGGGTGGATGTGCTGCTGACCGATCTCGGCCTGCCGGACGGTAGCGGGCTGGATGTGATTCGCCACGCACGATTGTGCCGCCCCGAGTGCGAACCGCTGGTGATTTCGATGTTCGGCGACGAGGACAACGTGCTGGCCAGCATCGAGGCCGGCGCCCTTGGGTACATTCACAAGGACGCAGCGCCCGCTGACATCGCGCAGACGATTCTGGAGATGAAGGCGGGTGCCTCGCCCATTTCGCCGATGATTGCCAGACGGGTGCTGTTCAAGTATCGGGCATTGCAGTCAAGTCAGCTGCAGGCGCCTTCCAGTCAAGCTGAGACAGCTATAAAAAACAGAGCAACTTTAGATGAAAAAAACTTGCTCTCCGGGCGTGAGAAGGAAGTGCTGGAATTGATTTCACGGGGGTTCTCCTACGCGGAAATTGCCGCTCTGAAAGCGATCACGGTGCACACGGTACAAACGCACATCAAAAATCTCTACAGCAAGCTGGCCGTACATTCCAAAAGTGAGGCCGTGTTCGAGGCAACCCGGATGGGCTTGCTGCCGCCAGGGTGACCCGATCCGAGGGTTGTGCAGATATGTTTTGTTACGATGTATTCATGAGTGCAAGGCGACTTAGGCAAAGCTTGTGGGGGCAAAGAGGCAACTTGTTTTTGATCGTTCTTCTTTCCGCGCTTTCTTGGGCCGCTAATGCCCAGGATAGTCCGCTGAAGCTGACCCATGCGCGGGCGAATATCACGGTTAACGGGGTCACTACTACCCAGGATCTTCAGCTCCCGTATCACTGGGACCGTTACAACAAGGGCCAGCAGGGTGAGGCGGTGTTCGAGCTCCGCTTTGATCTGCCCGATCTGCCTGACGATCCCTGGAGCCTGTACTTGCCGCGCCTCGGCAACGCCTATGAAATTTGGCTCAATGGCACGCTGCTGCAGCGCCAGGGCGACTTACGGCATTACAACGGCGCTGACTATGCGCGGGTGCCCCGCTATGTTGTCATTTCGCCCGGTTTGCTGCAAAACTCCAACCTGATTCGTGTCCACGTTCGCGCGGATATAGGGCGTCGCGGCGGACTTTCCCCCTTGGTGGTGGGCCCGCAGGAGGAGGTGTATGACGCCTACATCTGGAATTACCACTGGCGCGGCACCGGTTCGTTGGTGGTGGGGGCGTTCAGCCTGGTGATTGGGCTGATGGCGCTGTCGCTGTGGGCCACCCAGACGGACCTTACCCGCCCCGGTCGGCCTCGGCGTGATCCGCTGTATCTGTTTGCCGGGCTGGCTGAGCTTCTCTTTACGGTCGGTGTGAGCGATACGCTGATAGAGAATCCGCCGTTGCTCTGGCCTTGGTGGGGCGTGTTGCAGGTGGTGGTGGTGGGCGCCTGGAGCTGCAGCATGACGCTGTTTTGCGTGGAAGTGGCCGGCTGGCACCATCGCCCTTCAGCGCGCTGGCTCCGTCGCTGGCTGGGCGTGCTGATGGGAGGTAGCGTCGTGCTGGCCCTCTGGGCTCTGGGCGGGGGCCAGCCGCTGGCGCTGACGTCTTTCTACGCACTGATGGCCGCAACCACGTTAGGTTTCAGTATCGTTTTTCTTTGGAGTGCGACCCAAAAAGCGCTGCTCCCGCACCGTGTCGTGGCGGCGGCGTTGTTGATTAATTTTCTGGTCGGCCTGCGCGATTTCTATTTGTTTCGCATCAATCCGACCTATGCCGAAAACACCCTGATGCGCTATTCGTCGGTACTGTTCGGCGTGGCCCTGGGCTACATCGTGATTGCACGGTTTCGCACTGCGAGTGCCCAAGCACGCGACCTGCTGGCCACGATGGCCTACCGCGTTTCGGAAAAGGAAGCCGAGCTTGCGGAAAGCTATCGCAAGCTCGAAATTCTGGCGCGCGACCAGGAGCGCACGGCCGAGCGCGCGCGCATCCTGCGCGACATGCACGATGGCGTGGGTTCGCACATCAGTTCGGCGATTCGCCAGCTCCAATCCGGCCGGGCTTGTAACGCCGAGGTGCTGCTGACGCTACGCGATTCGCTGGACCAGCTCAAGCTGTCTATCGATGCGATAAATCTGCCTCCGGGCGACGTGACGGCCCTTTTGGCAAACCTGCGTTACCGACTGGAGCCGCGCTTTGCGGCGTCCGACATCGAACTACAGTGGGGTGTGGAGATGCTCGAGCCGGTGGCGCGCCTGGATGCACAGGCCATGCGGCAGCTGCAGTTCATGGTCTTCGAAGCGTTGTCCAATGTGCTGCAGCACGCCCAAGCCAGCAGGCTGCGCATCGAGGCGGTGAGGACGCCTCGGGGCACACAACTGCGCCTAATCGACAACGGTCACGGCTTTGATGTGACAACGCCTTTTCGCAAGGGCCTGCAGTCGATGCGCGAGCGGGCTCAAGCGATCGGCGCTATCTTGTCGCTGCACAGTGAGCCGGGGCGCACCTCGGTGGAAATTCTGATTCTTTAAAGAGGCGGCCGGGCTGGCCGCAGCAGCGCACGGGATAATGGCCCATGCCCGCCGTTTTCGACAGACCTTCCCTTTTTCAGCGAACCCTGCCCCTGCTGCAGGGCTTTGACGGGCTTTTAGCCTTTGCCGTTTTTCTGCTGGCGTGTGCCGGCCTGCTCATCATGTATTCGTCCGGTTATGACCAGGGCAGTCGCTTTGCCGATCATGGGCGCAATATGTTAATTGCCGGGGCGATCATGTTTGTTGTGGCACAGATTCCGCCGCAACGCTTGATGACCTTGGCCGTGCCTCTTTATGCTTTGGGCGTGATCTTGCTGGTGGCCGTCGCCGTCTTCGGGGTGACGAAAAAGGGCGCGCAGCGGTGGCTCAACGTGGGCGTGGTGATTCAACCCAGTGAAATCCTGAAAATTGCGATGCCGCTGATGCTGGCGTGGTGGTTCCAGAAGCGCGAAGGCCAGTTGCGTCCACTGGACTTTCTGGCCGCCGCTGTACTGCTGGCGATGCCGGTGGGGCTGATCATGAAGCAACCCGATTTGGGCACGGCTTTGCTGGTTTTGGCCGCCGGCCTGGCAGTGATTTTTTTTGCTGGTCTGAGCTGGAAGCTGATTGTGCCGCCGGTGCTGCTGGGGTTGATCGGCGTTTTCCTTGTGGTGTGGTTTGAGCCGCAACTGTGTGCGGACGGAGTGCGCTGGGCCATTCTTCACGATTACCAGCAGCAGCGCATTTGCACTTTGCTCGATCCTTCCCGCGACCCCCTTGGCAAGGGTTTTCACATCATTCAAGGCATGATTGCAATCGGCTCGGGCGGCGTGCTCGGCAAGGGGTTCATGGCGGGCACGCAAACCCACCTGGAGTTCATTCCCGAGCGCACAACAGACTTTATTTTTGCGGCGTTCTCCGAAGAATTCGGCTTGCTGGGGAATCTCTTGCTGATTGCCGGTTTTATTTTTTTGATTTTGCGCGGTTTGGCGATTGCGCTGGAAGCTCCGACCTTGTTTGCGCGACTGCTGGCCGGTGCGCTGACCATGATTTTTTTCACCTACGCGTTTGTAAACATGGGTATGGTCAGCGGCATTCTGCCGGTGGTGGGTGTTCCACTGCCCTTCATCAGTTACGGCGGCACGGCCATGGTGACGCTCGGCTTGGCCATTGGAATGTTGATGTCGATTGCCAAAGCCAAGCGGCTGGTTCAAACCTGAAAGATATTGCGCGCACGCAGGCCGCTTTTGCGCAGTGCGCTGCGGCCGAGAGGCTGGCCCTGCTTACTTCCCGGCCTAGTTTCGCCGACCAGCGCCGCAAGGGCAGACTGCCTACAATCCCTGGATGACTTCATTCAAATCTGCCGCCACGTCCGCTCGTCAAACCAAGCTGGGCGGGCGTCCGCAGGCCCGCCCTACGCCCGAGTCCACTTCCGAGCGTCTGGCCATCGCGCAAAAACTCCTGCTTGCGCCGTTTGGATTGAATGAGGCGAGCCTGAGCCGTGCCCTTGGTGAGATCACTGTCTACGGCGTAGACGATGCCGACCTGTTCTTTCAGTACACCCGCAGCGAAGGCTGGAGTCTGGAAGAAGGCATTGTGAAAACTGGCTCGTTTAGCATCGATCAAGGTGTTGGCGTGCGTGCCGTCAGCGGTGAAAAAACAGCGTTTGCCTATTCCGACGACATTTCCGAGGCTTCGCTGCTGGACGCAGCCCGCACCGTGCGCAGCATCTCAGCCGCCAGCAAGGCGGGCCGCGTGAAAACGCCCGCTCGAAAAATCGCCAATAGCCGCTCGCTGTATCGCGATCTGGATCCGATTGCCACGCTGAGCAGCACCGCCAAAGTCAAGCTGCTCGAGAAGGTGGAAAAGCTCGCCAAAGCGAAAGATCCACGCATCGTTCAGGTCATGGCCGGTCTTGCCAGCGAATACGACGTGGTGATGGTGGCGCGCGCTGATGGCACATTGGCTGCCGATGTTCGTCCGCTGGTGCGTTTGAGCGTGACCGTGATTGCCGAGCAAAAAGGTCGGCGCGAAGTAGGGTCGGGCGGCGGCGGTGGCCGTTTCGGCTTGGCCTATTTTGATGAAGCGCAAATTGGGCAGTATGTGGACGACGCAGTTCAAGCGGCGCTGACCAATCTGGAAGCCCGTCCCGCTCCCGCCGGTCAAATGACGGTGGTTCTGGGCCCTGGCTGGCCCGGTATTTTGTTGCATGAAGCAATTGGCCACGGGCTGGAAGGCGATTTCAACCGCAAAGGCTCCAGCGCGTTTTCAGGCCGCATCGGCCAGCGGGTGGCTGCCAAAGGCGTGACGGTGCTGGATGACGGCACCATTCCCGACCGTCGCGGTTCGCTGAATGTGGATGACGAAGGCAACGCCAGTCAGCGCAACGTGCTGATTGAAGACGGCATACTGAAAGGCTATATCCAGGATTCGCTCAATGCGCGGCTTATGAAGGCCAAACCCACCGGCAATGGCCGTCGCGAAAGCTATGCGCACGTGCCCATGCCGCGCATGACCAATACCTATATGTTGGGCGGCGACAAGGCCCCCGAGGAAATTGTGGCGAGCATCAAAAAAGGTCTTTATGCCACCAACTTTGCTGGTGGCCAGGTCGATATCACCTCGGGCAAGTTCGTCTTCTCGGCCAGTCAAGCCTTCTGGGTCGAAAACGGCAAAATTCTTTACCCCGTCAAAGGCGCAACGATTGTGGGCAACGGCCCGGACGCGCTGACTCGGGTCACCATGGTGGGCAACGACATGCAGCTCGACAGCGGCGTCGGCACCTGTGGAAAAGAAGGTCAGAGTGTGCCGGTGGGTGTGGGTCAGCCGACCTTGCGTATTGATGGACTGACGGTGGGCGGAACCGCGTGATCAAGTGGGGTTAATGGGGCGGTTTTACCCTGGTTGCACGGCCATTGTGTTACATTCACATTTATGTTTTCTGTGAAATTTCATTTCGGTTACTTCTGGTTCTCAAGCGCCTCTGGCGGTAGAGAGATCTTCGCGTAACCTAAAAAACGCAACAAATCTCCAAAAACCGCCGGCCACCCGGCGGTTTTTTTTCGTCCCTTCAATTGTTTTACTGATTCCCTGAATTCTCCGAAATTAAAAAGGAAGCCTGCGATGAATGCCAAAGCCACCTCTGCCAGCGACGCCTGGTATGCGACTGTCGAAAAAACCAGCCAGACCGACGACGAACGCATCAAGGACATCACCGTGCTACCCCCTCCCGAGCATTTAATCCGCTTCTTCCCGATCAGAGGCAGCGCTGTCGAATCGCTGATCACGCAGACCCGCCAGCACATTCACAACATCATTGCGGGCAACGATGACCGGCTGCTGGTGGTGATTGGCCCGTGCTCCATCCACGACCCAGTCGCCGCCGTCGAATATGCCCGCCGCTTGGCTGAGCAGCGCAGAAAGTACGCCGGTACGCTGGAAATCGTGATGCGGGTGTACTTTGAAAAACCGCGCACCACCGTCGGCTGGAAAGGGTTGATCAATGATCCTTACCTGGACCAAACCTACCGCATCGACGAAGGCCTGCGCATCGCGCGCCAGTTGTTGATTGAGATCAACCGCTTGGGCCTTCCGGCAGGCAGCGAGTTTTTGGATGTCATTTCACCGCAGTACCTCGGCGACCTGATCTCTTGGGGCGCGATTGGCGCACGCACGACGGAAAGCCAGGTGCATCGAGAGCTCGCTTCCGGCTTGTCGGCACCGATTGGCTTCAAGAACGGCACCGACGGCAATATACGCATTGCGACGGATGCGATCCAGGCGGCGGCACGAGGCCATCATTTTTTGTCGGTGCACAAGAACGGGCAGGTCGCGGTGGTGCAGACCAAAGGCAACGGGGACTGCCACGTGATACTGCGCGGCGGGAAAACGCCAAATTACGACGCTGCGAGCGTGGCTGCGGCATGCAAAGAGCTTGAAGCCGCCAAGCTACCCGCGACCTTGATGGTCGATTGCAGCCATGCCAACAGTTCCAAGCAGCACGAAAAGCAGCTTGACGTGGCGCGTGATATAGCGGCCCAAGTGGCGGGAGGTTCGCATCATGTGTTTGGCGTGATGGTGGAGAGTCATCTCAATCCCGGTGCCCAAAAGTTCACGGCCGGTAAGGACGACGCCAAAGCGCTGGAATACGGAAAGAGCATTACCGACGCATGTCTGGGCTGGAACGATTCTCTGACGGTGCTAGAGTCGTTGTCTGCTTCGGTAGTGGCGCGCCGGGCGAAATAGGTTTCTTTGATATTCTCCATCCGCGAGCGCTCCGAAGGTGCTTGCGGGTTTCTGAGCGGCGATGCCCTCATACCGCCAAAGAGTGAGCCACGTTTCCATTACCTCTAAAGGAGCAAGCCATGCGCAGCGAAGTCAGTGTGACGTTTAAAGACAACCAGCCTGTGCGGATCGATCTCAATGAAGCGCAGCCTATGCCGCACGATGTAGCGCGGAAGTGGCTCGATGACGAGTTCACCAGGATGGGGTGCGAGCCTTTGCGGCCGACCGGCAAGCTGCTGATGGCTGACAAAGTGGTCGTGGTGGCGCAGGCCGCCGGCCCGGCTGGCTTCGCCGACGCGAAGTGGGCGCAAGAATTCGCACGTGCCGCGAGCGCAGCGTTGGCCAAGCCGGTGGTGCATATTGAAGCGGACTCTCTCAGCATTAGCTACTAACGCGCTTTGGACTTGGCCCCGTGAAAGTGTGGATCAGAATCGACAACTTTTTAAGCAAAAAAAATCTAAACCAATAGTAGTAGGCACAAGCTGCTATTAAATAACGGCGCTCTTATTGCTTCAGCGCTTCGAGCAATTTGGCGTGAATGCCGCCAAAACCGCCATTGCTCATGCACAGTAAATGGTCGCCGGGCCTCGCGGCTGCCAGGACTTGGGCCAGCAGCTGTTCGATGTTATCCGCCACCTGCGCGCGCTCGCCCATCGGAGCGAGGGCGGCTTTGGCGTCCCAGTCGAGACCACCCGCGTGGCAAAAGGCCAGGTCGGCTTGCTCCAGGCTCCAAGGCAGCAGCGCCGTCATGGTCCCCAGCTTCATGGTGTTGCTGCGCGGCTCGAAGATGGCGAGGATACGGGCGTTGGTTTTTCCTGCGCCATCAAGCTGGCGACGCAGGCCATCCACCGTGGTGTGGATGGCCGTAGGGTGGTGCGCAAAATCGTCGTACACCGTCATGTCGCCACCGCTTCGGTGCACTACGCCGCGCACTTCCATGCGTCGCTTGACGTTCTTAAACCCGGCCAGTGCCAAGGCTGCTGACTCAGGGGCGACGCGAAGATGCTCAGCCGCAGCGATGGCGGCCAAGGCATTGAGCTGGTTGTGCACGCCGCTGATGCTCCACTGCACGCGGGCCACAGGCTCTCCCGCTTTAACTACTGTGAAGTCGTGCGGTTCTCCTTGGGCGGTGTATCCATCTATATTCCGTGGACTATTTCCGAAGAGTACTTGCTCACTCCAGCAACCTTGGTCCAGCACCCGCTGCAGGCTGTCTTCGCCCGCATTCACGACCAGGCGGCCTTGCGAGGGAACCGTGCGGACCAGGTGGTGAAACTGGCGTTCGATCGCGGCCAGATTGTCAAAAATGTCGGCGTGATCAAATTCGAGGTTGTTCAGAATCGCCGTGCGCGGGCGGTAATGTACAAACTTGCTGCGTTTGTCGAAAAATGCGGTGTCGTATTCATCGGCTTCTATAACAAAGCTGGAGCCAGCCCCCCGTTTGGCCGACACGCCGAAGTTGAGCGGCACGCCGCCTACCAGAAATCCCGGCTGCAGGCCGGCACACTCCAGGATCCAGGCCAACATGGCGGTGGTGGTGGTCTTGCCGTGGGTGCCAGCCACGGCGAGTACGTGGAGCCCTTGCAAAACATGTTCAGCCAGCCATTGCGGGCCGCTGGTGTAGGGCAGGCCACTGTTCAATATCGCCTCCATCAGCGGATACTTTGGGGTGCCATCAGTCAGCCGTGCCCGCGACACCACATTGCCCACCACAAAGACATCGGGTTTGAACGCCACCTGGTCAGCACCGTAGCCTTCTATCAACTCAATGCCCAACGCGCGCAACTGGTCGCTCATGGGCGGGTAAACGCCGGTATCGCAACCGGTCACCTTATGCCCGGCCTCGCGTGCCAAAGCGGCAAGGCCTCCCATAAAAGTACCGCAAATTCCCAAGATGTGTATGTGCATGGGCTGCATTTTAGAGAGCCTGTGCGGGGACCAGTCTGTCGAGGGTTCTGAAGAGGTTTTCCGCGCGGGGCCTCCGGCGGGTGGGTAACCCGAGCCATCGTTATTTGGCTGAATTCTCAAGGCAAAAAGTTCCGGTGCGGCAACCCGAGGCCGGCGAGGTCTCTATTGCTCCCTAATTATTAGCCAGATAATTCGCGTTGAACTTTAGGCCCTGGCGGAGGACTAAATGGGCACAATCGTTTGTGATCCAACTTGTTCACAAAATGGCCGCTCAGGGCCTTAGCCGAGCGCACTTGAAATTGCATACTCTCAAATCCGAAATTGCGGCCACCGCCGCTACCCTTGTTGTAGAAGAAGGTCTGGAATATGGCCAGGCCAAACGCCGTGCGGCTAAACAGATGGGGCTGCCCACGCGTACCGAGCTGCCCGGCAATGATGAGCTTGAAGACGCGGTGCGCGATTACATCGCGCTGTTTTGCGCCGACACCCAGCCCATCGAGTTGGCAGCGCTACGCGCGCTGGCGCTGGTTTGGATGGCACGATTGCCGCAATTCCGCCCCTATTTGGGCGGCGCAGTCTGGCATGGCACCGCCACGCGACGGTCGGATATCTATATCCAATTGTTTTGTGACGACTCGAAGTCGGCCGAAATTGCCTTGATTGAGCACAATGTGGACTATGAGCCTCGCACGGTAACGGGCTTTACCGGCGGTAATGTGGAAGCGCTCAGTCTGCGAAGTGTTTGTAAACCTTTGAATGAGACCGTCGGCGTGCACCTGATGGTCTATGACCATGACGACCTGCGCGGTGCCTTGCGCGTCGATGCCAAAGGCCGTAAACCGCGCGGCGACTTCGCCGCTGTGCAAAAATTAATGGTTAGTTCTTTGGAGTCTGAAAAGTGAATCGCAGAAATATGCTTTATGGCGGCGTCGCAGTCGCAGCGGCCCTGGCTGGCGCCGGTGCGGCGTGGTGGAAATTTCAGCCCCATGCCGTGAAAGAGGCGAGCCCGGGTGCAGGTGCGGCCGACCCTGCTGCCCAGGCGTCTGCCGCCCAGTCGTTCTGGAACGTGAGCTTCGACACGCCCGACGGGAAGAAGCTTTCTATGAGCAGCTTTCGGGGCAAGCTGTTGCTGGTAAATTTCTGGGCCACCTGGTGCCCCCCCTGTGTGGAAGAGCTGCCTTTGCTGGACTACTTTTACCAGGAAAATAAAGATAAGAACTTGCAGGTAGTGGGTTTGGCGGTTGATCAGCCCAGCGCCGTGCGGACTTGGTTGCAGACCAAACCGCTGAATTTTCCGGTGGGTATGGCGGGCTTGGCGGGAACGGAACTCAGCAAATCGCTAGGCAACGTAGCGGGCAGTTTGCCTTTTTCCGTGGTGTTTGGCGCGTCGGGTCAGTTGCTTCATCGCAAGATTGGAAAAGTCTCACCCGAAGACCTCGCGCTGTGGGCGCAACTCAAATAACTAACAGGTGATGCAACGCGCCTAAACGCGTTCCGCACCCTGTTTGGCTGAATCTAGGCTTGAGGTAAACTCTGGGTTTTGCCGGATCAGCCCGGTACGCGCCTGCAAAATAATTTACTGATGAGTGCTTTAAAGCGTAAAAGCAGGGAGTAAGCGAAAAAAGAAGGAAGATCGGTGCACGCCTCGATAGGCGAATCGACTCCAGATTAATTCAAAGCTGCGCGCTTCAATCTTTGCGCCGGCATCTATGTAGTTGGAGAGAATTTATGGATTTAAGAAAACTCAAGACCCTGATCGATTTGGTTTCAGAGTCCAACGTGTCCGAACTTGAGATTACTGAAGCCGAAGGTAAAGTCCGCATTGTCAAATCCAGCGGCGTTCCGTTGATGATGCAGCAACCTGCCATGACGATGGTGGCCGTCCCGATGTCCGGCGTGCCCGCTGCAGCCGACATCCAGACACCGGTACAGGTCGGTCACGCAGTCAAGTCCCCCATGGTCGGTACGTTTTACCGGTCTTCCAGCCCTGGCGCTCAATCTTATGTGGAAATTGGCAGTGTGGTCAGGGAAGGCGAAACGATCTGCATTATTGAGGCCATGAAGATTCTCAACGAAATCGAGGCAGACAAGGCTGGCACCATCACCAAGATCCTTTCGGAAAATGGTCAAGCCGTCGAATACGGGCAACCGCTCTTCATAATTGAGTAAGTGGGCCGTTCGTCCATCTGCCCAACTCGCCAGACTTAGCCTTTCGACGCATGTTTAAAAAAATACTGATCGCCAATCGCGGTGAAATTGCTCTTCGCATCCAGCGTGCCTGCCGGGAACTCGGCATCAAGGCTGTGATGGTTTATTCCGAAGCGGACCGTGAGGCGAAATACATCAAGCTGGCGGATGAGTCGGTGTGCATCGGACCGGCGGCGTCGGCCAAGAGTTATCTCAATATGCCCGCCATTATTTCGGCGGCGGAAGTGACTGACGCCGAAGCCATTCATCCTGGCTACGGTTTTTTGAGCGAAAACGCCGACTTTGCCGAGCGGGTGGAAAAAAGCGGCTTCAAGTTCATCGGTCCTTCGCCGGAATCGATCCGCATCATGGGCGACAAGGTATCGGCCAAGCAGACCATGATCAAAGCGGGCGTGCCCTGCGTGCCGGGCTCTGAGGGCGCATTGCCGGATGAGCCCGCCATCATCAAGCGAACCGCCAAGCAAGTCGGCTACCCCGTGATTATCAAAGCGGCTGGCGGCGGCGGTGGGCGCGGCATGCGCGTGGTGCACACCGAAGCGGCCCTGCTCCATGCGGTGCAAACCACCAAAGCCGAAGCGGCTGCGGCGTTCGGAAATCCCGAGGTCTACATGGAGAAATTCCTGCAGAACCCGCGGCACATCGAAATCCAGATTTTGGCTGACCAGTATAAGAACGCGGTCTGGCTTGGAGAGCGCGACTGTTCCATGCAGCGCCGCCACCAAAAAATCATTGAAGAAGCCCCGGCACCAGGAATTCCGCGCAAGCTGATTGAAAAAATTGGCGAGCGCTGTGTGGCGGCCGTCAAGAAAATTGGCTACCGTGGCGCCGGTACATTCGAGTTTCTTTTTGAAAATGGCGAGTTTTATTTTATTGAGATGAATACCCGCGTGCAGGTGGAGCACCCGGTCACGGAGTGGATCACGGGCATTGACATCGTGAGAACCCAGATCATGGTGGCGGCGGGCGAAAAACTACCGTTCATGCAGCGGGATATCCAGCTCAGGGGCCATTCGATTGAATGTCGCATCAACGCGGAAGATCCTTACAAGTTCATCCCCTCGCCAGGACGGATCACGACATGGCATACACCGGGTGGTCCCGGGGTGCGGGTGGACTCGCATATCTACGCCAACTACGTGGTGCCTTCCAACTATGACTCGATGATCGGCAAGATCATTGTTCACGGCGATACCCGTGAGCAGGCGCTGGCACGCATGCGCACGGCACTGGCCGAGACCGTGGTTGAGGGCATCAATACCAATATTCCGCTGCACCGCGAGTTGATGGTGGATGCCAAGTTCATGGACGGTGGCACCAACATCCATTATCTTGAAGAGTGGCTTTCAAAGCGTGAACGCTGAACGTAGGCCCGCGCCATGAGCCTGTTCGAAGTCATTTTGCTGGCGCCCGTTCACGCAGTGGAGACGCTCAGTGAGGCGCTGGACGCCCTGGATGCTTTAAGCGTATCGGTGGAAGATGCGGACGCCCAGACGCCTGCCGAGCAAGCCCTTTTTGGGGAGCCCGGCATGCCGCCGCCTAAAGAAGGCTGGGAACGGTCGCGTCTGGTGTCGCTGTTTGCCACCGAGGCTTTAGCGAGGGATGCCGCTTCAGTTCTTGCCGCTCAGGACTTTTTTGCCGGCTGCCAGTTGGTCGCCATCAATCCAGTGCCTGAGCAAGACTGGGTGCGGTTGACCCAGTCGCAATTCAAGCCGGTGGAGATCACACCCGAGTTCTGGATCGTGCCGACCTGGCACCAACCGCCGGTCCAGGCCAAGCAAGTAATACGGCTTGATCCCGGTTTGGCTTTTGGAACGGGAACCCATCCCACAACCCGTATGTGCCTGCGCTGGATAGCAAACATCCCCGGGCTTGCCGCCTCGCCCAACCCGTTGGGACGGGTGCTGGACTATGGCTGTGGCTCAGGCATTCTCGCCATCGGTGCGGCGAAGTTTGGGGCGGTGGATATTGACGCGGTCGATATTGACGAAGCGGCGGTCGGTGCCACACGCGCCAATGCAGAAGCCAATCATGTCAGCCTGCACGTTGGTTTGCCCGACAAAGCCGTGGGGACCTATCAGACCGTGCTTGCCAATATTCTTGCCACGCCTTTGAGAGTGCTGGCGCCGCTACTGTGCTCCCACGTTGCCAACGGCGGTAATCTGGTGCTCGCTGGCATTCTTGCGCGGCAAGCGGATGAACTCAAAAATGCTTATGCACCGTATTGCCGGCTTCAGATACAGGACGAGGAAGAAGGCTGGATCCTGATGACTGCGAAGCTTTGACCGGATGTCAAACGCCTCTCTAAAAGCGCTTTTCAGCGTCTGTTTCTTCGCAGCGACCCCTACAATACGGCGCTAAATGAGCCTGATAACGCGCTGCCCCGCATGCGGCACGATGTTCAAAGTCGTGACCGATCAACTCAAAGTATCGCAAGGCTGGGTACGCTGCGGGCGTTGCGCTGAAGTGTTTGATGCTGCAGCGCTGCTGCTGCCGGCTGAAACCGCTACAGAGCCGCGACTTTCAGGCTTGACGTCTGATGATCTACCGGCGCTTGAGCGGGCGTCTCAGTCGCAGAAGCCAGAAACCTTGACGCCTGTTCCTTCGCATCCGACGCAGGCGACGTCCGAACCGGATGATGCCTCCCCCGACAGTGCCGCCGATTTTGACCCGGCAAGCTGGAAGCAGGCGCGGCAGGAACGCCATCAGCAAGACGCGGAAGCCTTACAGCCTGACGCAGCACCGGTCAATACGCCGCCACATCGGCCAGAGCTGGTGCATACGGCGACGGTGGATGAGTCAGACGCCGAACCTTCGGAGCTGGCGGATACCGAAGTTGAAGAAGCTGTTTCTTTTGTGCGTGAAGCACAGCGCAAAGCCTTCTGGAAAAAGCCGCGGGCGCGCTGGTCGCTCGGTGTACTGTCTCTTTTGCTGTTGGTGGCTCTGACCTTGCAGTGGGTGATGCAGCAAAAAGACGACTTGGCGGCCCTGGAACCCCGCTTCGCCCCGCTGCTTCAGACAATTTGCGGCCACCTTGGCTGTGAAATTCGGTCGCCGCGCCATATTGAGTCGCTGGTGATTGAGAGCTCAACTTTCAACAAAATCGGCCTTGAGATCTATCGCCTTAGTTTCGTGTTCAAGAACACGGGTGAGCTGCCCCTCGAAATACCCTCTCTTGAGGTGGCCCTGACCGACGCCCAAGACCAGGTAGTCGTGCGTCGCGTTTTGGCGCCCCTCCAGTTTGGCACAAGCCCTGGCAGGCTGGCCGCGCACTCCGAGTTGGCCGGTGCCGTGACCATGAAGGTATCCGGCGACGCAAGTCCCGCAGGCTCGTCGTCGCAAGCGTCGTCTACGGCCCCTGGGCCTTCGCGGATAGCCGGCTACCGCCTCTTTGCTTTTTACCCCTGATCGAAACGAGAACTGAATGTCTACTGTAATTTGCGGCTCTCTGGCGTTTGACATCATCATGACTTTTGAGGGCCGCTTTTCCGAGCAGATCCTGCCTGACCAGTTGCACATTCTCAATGTGTCTTTTCTGGTGCCCTCCCTGCGCCGCGAGTTTGGGGGCTGCGCCGGTAACGTCGCTTACAGCCTGCGGCAGCTCGGCGGCACACCCTTGCCCATGGCCACGCTCGGTAGCGACGGCGCGGACTACCTGGCGCGCATGAAAAAACAGGGCATCAGCACCGAGTTTGTTCGTCAAGCCGGTGATGCGTATACCGCGCAGGCCATGATCATGACCGACCGCAACAATAATCAGATCACCGCTTTTCACCCGGGCGCGATGATGCAAGCGCACGTCTCCCGGATCGAGGCGCGCAGTGATATCAAGCTGGGCATGATTTCGCCGGACGGACGCGAGGCCATGCTGCAGCATGCCGAGCAGTTCAAGGCGGCTGACATTCCGTTTGTTTTTGATCCGGGCCAGGGCCTGCCCATGTTTGACGGCAGGGAACTCGCCCACTTTGTCGAACTGGCGAGCTGGGTGACCGTTAATGATTACGAAGCCAAAATGCTTTGTGACCGGACCGGCCTGTCTTGCGCTGAGATATCCCGGCGGGTGCAGGGCTTGGTGGTGACGCTTGGAGCCGAGGGTTCCGAGGTCTGGACCGGGGGCGATAAAACAGTAGTGCCGCCGATAAAAGTCGAGACGGTGATCGATCCGACCGGCTGCGGTGATGCGTTCCGCGGGGCGCTACTTTATGGGCTGGAGCAGGGTTGGTCGCTGCTGCGATGTGCCGCTCTGGGTAACCGTGTCGGCGCGCACAAGATTACCACCCGGGGCGGGCAAAACTACACACTAGGTGCTGCACAATTAAAAGAATAGCGCTTTCGGCATGGACGCTTGCTGCTATTTAATTAAGAGCAACTATTCTTTTTGGCTGATTTACTTGCTCAGCTTTGGCGCTGACTAGACGCGGCTCGCGCGCTAGCTGGCGGCGTAAGAAAATAGCCTCTACGTAAGAGCCCAACAAAAAAAGCCCGATATCTTGCGACATCGGGCTTCAAGCCGACAGACCTTGCTGTTTAAGGCTTGCTGGCTGTTGGAAACGGCCAGGCTGCTTGCGGGTTCAGCGTCGTTTGAGCCGCTGGAGTAGCCGCTAAAGCAGATGCTGGGGCAGCGGGTTTTTTCGCGGCTTTCTTGGCAGCGGGCTTTTTCGCAGCTTTCTTGGCGGCAGGCTTTTTCGCAGCAACTTTCTTTGTAGCCGCTTTCTTTACTACCTTTTTTGCAGCAGTACTTTTTGTAGCTACTTTTTTAGCAGCCGCTTTCTTAGCCGGTGCCTTTTTCGCTGCCACTTTTTTAGCAGAGGCTTTTTTGGCCGGTGCTTTTTTCGCCACTACTTTTTTCGCTACTGGCTTTTTGGCCGCTACTTTTTTAGCCGGCGCCTTTTTAGCAGGCGCTTTTTTCGCCGGTGCTTTTTTTGCCACTACTTTTTTAGCAGCCGCTTTCTTAGCCGGCGCTTTGGTAGCGATTACTTTTTTAGCCGGTGCTTTCTGGGGTGCAGCTTTTTTAGCTGCTGGTTTTTTCGCAGTTGCCATAGTTTTCTCCTTGATCACATTGCAAATTGCACTTCACGGCTGGAGTACGCGAAGCGATTCAAGGCGTTGGGCTGTCGGGTAACCGAGCCCAGCGCCGCGAACACAGGAGCAAAGCCCAACGCGCACTCTGCGGTGCTGGCATTGGTCATTGCAATTCTAGAAATCATTGTGGTGCGTCATTTGCACTTTTTTGCGTCCATCAATCCCAGGAAAGTGCACCACCGGACTGGTACTCAATCACGCGGGTTTCAAAAAAGTTGCGTTCTTTTTTCAGGTCGATCATCTCGCTCATCCAGGGAAATGGATTTTCCTCGTTGGGGAACAGAGTTTCAAGCCCAATTTGGGTGGCACGACGATTGGCAATGTAGCGAAGGTAGCCTTTGAACATGGAGGCATTGAGGCCCAGCACGCCTCTTGGCATGGTGTCCTCCGCATAGCGGTACTCCAGTTCAACTGCTTTCATGAACAGGTCCTTGATCTCCGCCTTGAACTCCGCAGTCCAGAGGTGTGGATTCTCCAGCTTGAGCTGATTGATTAAGTCAATGCCAAAGTTGCAGTGCATGGATTCGTCGCGCAGGATGTACTGGTACTGCTCGGCCGCGCCGGTCATTTTGTTTTGACGACCCAGCGCAAGAATCTGCGTGAAGCCGACATAGAAGAACAGGCCTTCCATCAGGCAGGCGAAAACGATCAGTGATTTGAGCAGGGTCTGGTCGGCTTCGGTCGTACCGGTTTTGAAGTTCGGATCGGAGATCACTGCAATGAACGGAATCAGAAACTGGTCTTTGTCCTTGATGGACTGCACCTCGTTGTAGGCGTTGAAAATCTCGCCCTCGTCCAAACCAAGCGACTCGGTGATGTATTGGTAGGCGTGCGTATGAATGGCTTCTTCAAAAGCCTGGCGCAGCAGAAACTGCCGGCATTCGGGCGCCGTGATGTGCCGGTATGTTCCGAGCACGATATTGTTGGCTGCGAGCGAGTCGGCAGTCGTAAAGAAACCCAGGTTGCGTTTGACCAGGCGGCGCTCGTCTTCGGTCAGGCCGTTCGGGTCTTTCCACAGCGCGATGTCGCGGGTCATGTTGACTTCCTGCGGCATCCAGTGATTGGCGCAGGAGGCGAGGTATTTTTCCCAAGCCCATTTGTATTTGAACGGTACCAGCTGGTTCACGTCAGTCTGACCGTTGATGATGCGTTTGTCAGACGCCTTGACGCGCGCTGGTTTGGCGGCTGGCACCGCGGCGGAGGTACTGGTTGTGATTGAAGTTTGGACCGGTGCGACAACCTCAGCCGATAAAAAAGCGTCGCTATGCGGCGTGAGCTCTTGCGCTAATGACTCCGGAGCGGAGGTAAAAGAAAGCGGCGGGAGTTCCATCGAGCGGCCGACGGGCGAGCTGCTGGAAAGAGATTTTTGCAATGATGGTTTGACTTCTTCGTCCCAGGTCAACATAGAGGTTTCCAATATTTTCTGATTATGAAAGCAGCGATAAGAAATGAAAAGTATTCATTCACATCGCTGCAAATTAGTGTTGCTCAATTGCACCGAATTGGGCAAGAAATTTCATCGCATGGTGCGTCTGTTTTTTTATTGGCATGCCTCGCAACCTGGGTCGTCGATTGCACAGAACTTGATGTCGGTTGCAGCGGATACATTCAACTGAACCTGTGCAGCAGAGGCCGCCGACTCCAACGCACTCATGCCGATGTTTGCCGCCTCGGTACCTGATGAAAC
Organism: Polaromonas sp.; assembly: GCF_012927485.1. Lineage (GTDB taxonomy): Bacteria > Pseudomonadota > Gammaproteobacteria > Burkholderiales > Burkholderiaceae_C > Polaromonas. The sequence goes on from NZ_JABBPC010000035.1 coordinate 256,658, forward strand.
AGCGTTGAGCTTGCCCGCTTTTACGGTTGATTTTTCGGCGTGTGTGGCCCCCATGGTGCGCAGGTAGTAAGTGGTTTTCAGTCCCCGCAACCAGGCGAGCTTGTAGGTGTCGTCGAGCTTTTTACCAGAGGCGCCAGCCATATAAATATTGAGCGACTGTGCTTGATCAATCCATTTCTGACGGCGGGCAGCGGCTTCTACGATCCACGAGGTTTCCACTTCAAAAGCGGTCGCATACAGCGCCTTGATGTCCTGGGGCACCCGATCTATCGGACGGAGGGAACCATCAAAGTGCTTGAGGTCCACAACCATTACCTCGTCCCACAGGCCCAAACGTTTTAGATCACGAACCAGATAGTCGTTGATCACCGTGAATTCACCAGACAGGTTGGACTTCACCGAGAGGTTGCCGAAGCAGGGTTCGATACAGGCATCTACCCCAATGATGTTGGAGATGGTGGCGGTCGGGGCAATCGCGACGCAGTTGGAGTTCCGCATGCCGTCGTGGGCAATTTTCTTGCGCAGAAGCGCCCAGTCCAAGGTGGTTGAACGATCCACTTCAACATAGCCACCGCGCTCTTGCGCCAGCATGTCCAGCGTGTCCAGAGGCAGGATGCCCTGGTCCCAGAGCGAGCCTTGGTAGCTCTCATACTTGCCACGCTCTTTGGCCAGCTCGGTGGACGCCCAATACGCGTGGTAGCAGACCGCTTCCATGGACGTGTCGGCGAATTCCACCGCCGCGTCCGATGCGTAGGGGACCCGCAGTTCATACAGGCAGTCCTGGAAGCCCATGATGCCCAGGCCGACCGGGCGATGGCGCAGGTTGGAGTTGCGTGCCTTTTCGACGGCGTAGTAATTGATGTCGATGACGTTGTCCAGCATCCGCATGGCGGTGGTGATGGTCTTTTTGAGCTTCTCCTGATCAATCGCGCCAGCTTTCAAGTGCTGGACCAGATTGACCGAGCCGAGGTTGCAGACGGCAGTTTCAGTCGCGCTGGTGTTGAGTGTGATCTCGGTGCAAAGATTAGAGGAGTGCACGACACCCACATGCTGTTGCGGGGAGCGGATATTGCAGGCATCCTTGAACGTAATCCACGGGTGCCCGGTCTCGAACAGCATCGACAACATCTTGCGCCACATGTCCGTGGCTTGCAGTTTTCGGGCCGGTCGCAGTTCGCCCCGCTCGGCCTGGGCTTCGTAAGCGGTGTAGATCTTTTCGAATTCCTGGCCGTACTTGTCGTGCAGGTCCGGGGTATCCGAGGGCGAGAACAGGGTCCAGGTGCCTTTTTCCATCACGCGGCGCATAAAGAGATCGGGAATCCAGTTGGCGGTATTCATGTCGTGCGTGCGGCGGCGATCATCCCCGGTGTTTTTGCGCAGTTCCAGAAATTCCTCGATATCGAGGTGCCATGTTTCCAGGTAGGCGCAGACCGCACCCTTGCGCTTGCCGCCCTGGTTGACCGCCACGGCAGTGTCGTTGACTACTTTCAGGAAAGGCACCACGCCTTGAGATTCGCCATTGGTACCCTTGATATGAGCGCCCATAGCCCGCACGGGCGTCCAGTCGTTGCCGAGGCCGCCAGCGAACTTGGACAGCAAGGCGTTTTCCTTGATGGCGTCGTAAATGCCACCCAGGTCATCGGCCACCGTGGTGAGGTAACAGGACGATAGTTGCGAGCGCAGTGTGCCCGCATTGAAGAGCGTCGGGGTGCTTGACATGAAGTCAAACGAAGAAAGTATTTCGTAAAACTCGATCGCCCGCTCTTCGCGGTTGCTCTCATTCAGAGAGAGTCCCATGGCCACGCGCATAAAAAAAGCCTGTGGTAGTTCAATGCGCTGCTTGCGTACATGCAGGAAGTAGCGGTCGAACAGAGTCTGCAGTCCGAGGTAATCAAACTTTAAGTCGCGCTCAGGCTTGAGCGCCGCACCTAAGCGCGTCAAATCAAACTGCTGAAGCTTTCCGTCGAGCAGTTCGTTCTGGACGCCTTTGGCGATGAACTCTGGAAAGTACTCGGCATACCGAATCGCCATGTCTTCCTGACTGACTTCTTCGCCCAGAACTTCCTTGCGGATGGTGTGCATCAGCAAGCGGGCCGTGACGTAGGTGTAATCAGGATCCTTTTCAATCAGGGTGCGGGCCGCCAGGATGGAAGCCTTGTAGACCTCCTCGATCGGAACGCCGTCGTACAGGTTGCGCATGGTTTCCGCAACAATCGGCTCGGCTTTGACCTCTGCGCCCAGATTGGCACAGGAAGCTTCAATCAGCGCCCGCAGGTTGCGGAGATCAAGCGCAACTTTTTTCCCGCCATCCATTACATGCAGCAATGGGGCATCAGGCGTTTGATTTTCCGTTTGACTGGCGCGTTCCTGAGTGCGTTTTTCTCGGTACAACACGTAAGCGCGGGCAATCTCATGGTGGCTTCCGCGCATCAGGCCCAGTTCAACCTGGTCCTGTACATCTTCGATGTGAAAGGTACCCCCGCTAGGACGCGAGCGCATCAAGGCACGAATGACAGTCTGGGTCAGGGTGTCGACCGTTTCGCGAACGCTTGCCGAAGCCGCGCCTTGCGTGCCATGCACGGCCAGAAAGGCTTTCATCATGGCCACGGCGATCTTGCTGGGTTCGAATGGCACCACGGCGCCATTGCGGCGAATGATCTGGTACTGAGAGAAAGGGTTGGCGGGTACGTTGATATCGTTATGTTCGAGAACGTTGGATGGAGCGGACACCGCGTGTTGTGCTGTTTGCATGGTTTCCTCTTTTGTTGTGCTTGACGACCGGCTTGCGGTTTGAATCTGATGGGTGGCCTGGCGTAATTTTTGGACCGTAGGAAGACTAATTTTCTCTTTGGCTCAACGTTTCATTTCAGCGCTTGAATCGATGATTTTTATCAAACCAGGATTTGGTCTTAGACACTATACCTAGGGTGCTGATGTAATACAAGCCACTACCCCTAGTGTATCGCCGTCTAAAGTTCAGTGTTACTTTTTCAGATTTTTTTGCGCTGGTTTGGACGCCTCATGCGGCTGGTTTACCGATCAACCAAACAGGCGTGAAACCCTGATTAAATCGGGCACCGGCAAGCCAAACTGCGCGCTGGCGCGACTTCCCACCGATTTCCTGCGGTCAACGCCTGCCAGCGTTGGAGTAGTCAAAAAATAGCCGGCGTTTTTCAGCCGTAAGGTGCGTCCGAATGCAAGGCTTGCTGAACTGATGCCGATCAGCTGATTGCGGGAAAATACCTAGCAGGTAAAGCCAGCGAACGTTGCAACAAAGGCCAGTCAAAACCTGCGCCGGGGTCCCGCTTGCGCCCTGGAGCGATATGTTCGTGCCCGGCAATGTGCGCAATCGGGTAGGCCTGAAGCAGCGCGGCTGACAGTCCTGCCAGCGTCTCGTATTGAGGTGCTTCAAACGTGCCGCCCTCCAGGCCTTCGAGCTCGATGCCGATGGAATCGTCATTGCAATTCTTTCGCCCCCGGTAGCTCGACTCCCCGGCGTGCCAAGCCCGCTCGCCACAAGCCACAAATTGCCACAACGCGCCTAAGCGTGTGATAAAAAAGTGCGACGATACCTCAAAACCCTTAATGCTCTGAAAGTAAGCGTGGGCTTCCCAGTCCAGTTGATTGATGAAGAGGCGCTGCACGTTGCCATTGTCAAACTCCCCCGGCGGGAGGCTGATGGAGTGGATGACGATGAGATCAATTTGCGCGCTGGCAGGGCGCGGCCCGTAGTTTGGCGACGGGAGCAGGCGCGCATATTGGTACCAGCCATCCCGCCATAAGGCCGTGCTAACGGAAATGCCGTGGCATTCAGGCGGGGTCATCGGAGGCGTCATCGTTGCTCGGTGTCTCGATGTTCAGACGTGCAATGCGATAGCGGATCTGGCGCAGGCTCATACCCAGCCTCGAAGCCGCCGCCGTTCGGTTAAAGCCGGTTTCCTGTAATACCTTTGACAGGATACTTCGCTCCTGCTGGTCCAGGAAATCCTGAAGATTTTCCGGGACGGCCACATAACTTTCGAGTGGCGCATCAAAATGCAAGTCACCGCCGTCACCAAGTGCCACCGCGCGGTGCAGGATATTTTCCAGCTCCCGTACATTGCCGTTGAAGGGCCGCGCGCACAGGCGCTCCATCACGGCGCCCGTCAGCTCGGGCAGGTTGAAACCGGACTCCTGACAAATTTTTGAAAGCAGAGCGGTACAGAGCGCGGGCAAGTCTTCGCGCCGTTCGCGCAGCGGGGGCACGACAATTTCAATCACGTTAAGGCGGTAATATAAATCCTGGCGGAAACTTCCCGCCAGTACCTCCGCCGCCAGGTCTTTGTGCGTTGCGCTGACAATGCGCACGTCAACCGCCTCTTCCTGCGGAGAGCCCAAAGGCCGCACCGCGCGCTCCTGAATCGCACGCAGCAGTTTGGATTGCATGGCCAGCGGCAAGTCGCCAATTTCATCAAGGAACAGCGTGCCATTTTTGGCCGCCTGGAAATAGCCTTCCCGGTCTTGCGCCGAGCCTGTATAGGCCCCTTTACGTGCGCCAAAAAATTCTGCTTCCAGCAAGCTTTCGGGAATCGCACTGCAGTTCACCGCAACAAACGGTCCGGCTGCCCGGTGGCTGCAACCATGCACTGCGCGCGCGACCAGCTCTTTACCAGTGCCCGATTCGCCCTGTATCAAAACAGGCGCCATGCTGCCGGCCACTTTGACAATGCGCGACTTGACGGCCTGCATGGCAGGCGATTCGCCCACCAGCTTTTGCAACAGCACGGAAGCATTGCCCGATGGGAGCGCTGTTGATTTGAAAGGTATCGGCGCGGCAAGCCCCGCGTCAGGCCCCGATTCGATTCGATTGCCCTTGGCGGTTAGCTCCAGACTTTTGGTGCCTTGGATCGCTGACGCGATCACGCTACGGAACTGCTTGAGGTCCACGGGTTTGGTGAGATAGTCAAAGGCCCCGGCTTTGAGGGCCTCTACTGCATTTTCCGCAGAGCCGTGCGCGGTTATCACCACGCAGCGTTCCGGTCGCTGCTGGGTCATCATGTCGCGCAGCAGTTCAAGCCCCAGCCCGTCGGGCAGGCGCATGTCGGTGATGACCGCATCGAAGCGATGTTCCTTAAGTTGCTCGCGCGCCTGCAGCAGATCGCCAGCAGCTTCCACCCGGTAACCCTCCCTGAGTAGCGTTAGCTCGTAGAGGGTGCGTAGATCCGGCTCATCATCGATGACAAGGATGTGGGCGGGTTTGTGGGAGGGCACTGGCAGGCTCCTGGTCTCAGATAACGAGGGTCTCAAAAGAGGGCGTACGGGGATTCAAGGGCTGCGAAGCCGGCCTGAACAAGATAAAAAATTCATTGCCTTCGATGCTTGTGCGCAGTGCGCGCTGGTAGCTAATCAGGGCGCCGTGGCGTTCGCACAGCTCCCTGCAGATATAGAGGCCGAGCCCGCTAGAGCGGCTTTCCGAAGAGAAGAAGGGTTCGAACAGGTGTGTCTGGACCGTTTTTTCCAGGGGTGGACCATCGCTCCATACGGCCAGCCGCACTTGCCCCGACGCCATCATCTCCGTACTTACTTCAATCGCATGGGCTGAAATACTGGCGTAACGCAAAGCATTGTCCAGCAGGTTGATCATAAGACGCCGCAAGTGCTCCGCCTCAAACCACACCGTTGTATTTGCCGAGTCTGCCGTCACGTGCATCCGCTGTGATGCCGTGGCTTGAACGGCCCAGTCTGCCACGATGCGGACGAGCGCATCATCCAGTCTTAACGTGGTTGTTTGAGGCGTGGTTATTTGCTCCTGGGCTCTTGAAATGTCCAGCACTTCTTCAACAATTTTGTTCAATCGCTGCGCGTTTTGCTTGACCAGGGTGGTCAGCTGCAGGTGACCGGCATCCTTCAGGTCTTCTTCCAGCAAGGCGTTGGCTTGCGAAATGGCTGCCAGCGGGTTTCGGATTTCGTGGGCCACCGCTGCCGACATGCGTCCCATGGCCGCCATTTTTTCGGTACGCACACGCGCTTCCATTTCTCGCAGGTCCTCGAGAAACATCACACACAGGCTTTCATGCGTGTTGCTTTGAGAAGCGGCAAGGCGCGTACGCACGCGGAGCCGCCTGGCGTTGTGGGCCGGATATTCAACGCTGATGTCGGCCTCTTGGGGCGACTTCAGGGCGAACGTGCGGCGCATCAGTTCGGCCAAAGGGTGCCAGGCGGCTTCCGCGGCGAGCCCGAAAGGGGTGGTGTGAAAAGCCTCCCGCGTGGCCAGCAAGCGCCGGGAAGCCGGGTTGGCGGAACGCACCATGCCGTTGACATCGACCACCAAAACGCCGTCGGCCAGCGCATCAACCACCAGTTCATTGACCAAGACTTGCATTCGCGCAGCGGACTGGCTGGTCTTGGCCCGCTGCTCTTCCCGTGCCAGCCGCAGGGCCAGTTGGTTAGCCAGAAGCGCCACCAGAAAAAACCCAAAGCCGCTCAGGCCAGCCTGCAAAAAGCGCGCGTTTAAATCTCCAGGCACTTGCAGGAAATTCCACCAGGCGTCGGCAAGCAGCAGCAGCGTCACGCTGGCAGCCGTACCGAAAGCCAGCAAAATCGGCCCGAGTACCGAGGACAACAGCACCGGCAGTGCAAACAGGGGGGTGTAACTAATTCCACCTGATTGCAGAGAATTCAGTGCGGAGAACGTGACGATATCGACGCCGACCGTTGCCAGCCATTGCGCATCAAACGTGCTGCCGGGTGGGTAAGGCCGGCCCCACAATCGCACCGCCAGCGTGGCGCACAGGTAAACAATGCAGATGGCGAAAGACCACCGATCAGCCGTATGACCCAAGGCATAGACGAACGCCTGCAGGACCACCAGCACGCTGGCAATCGTGACGCGGGCCGTCATAAAAACACGCCAGAGACGGCCAAAAGCGCCTAACTCGGGAGCGACCTCCCAAGCCCCGGAATTTCTCTTCGCAGATTCCAGCCAAGCGTGGACTTTTGGCGGCATTTAGCCTTTGGCCTCGCGGCGATGCGCATCACTGCAATAGATCCCTTTAGGACCGATCAGGGCGTCAGACCGTGGCAGATGGACGTGGCAGAAGTCGCAGGCCACCATCTCCATGACCTCGCTTTCCCGGCTTGAAGGCGCGCGGGAGCGAGCACCGGCCGCCTCATTTCTTTCGGCCTGCCGGTTGTTGCGCCAGAGCCAGAAAACGATCAGCACGATCGCGATGATCAGTAGGTACTTCATGGCCGTTTCAAGATAACTTCAAGTACAAAACTCGAGCCGATATAGCCGAGTAACAGCAGTCCCGAACCCAGGTACAGCACGCGAACAGCCTTGAGACCGCGCCAGCCGAGCCGGGCACGCCCGACCAGCAAACCCGCGAAGGTCAGCCAAGCCAGCACGGAAAATACCGTTTTGTGGTTCAACTTCCAAGCTAGACCGGGCCCGTAAAGTGTCTCGGCAAATACCCAACCCACCAGCAAACTCGCTGAAAGCAATAAAAACCCCGCTTCAACAAAGCGAAAGGTGAGACGTTCCAGTGTCAGCAGCGGTACGCCGCTGTCCGTTTGCGACGCCAATCGGATCGCGCGTTCGGACCGGGTCATCAGCCAGCCGTGCACCACTGCTGCGGCAAACAGCCCATAGGAAGCAATGCCCAAAGCCCAGTGCAGAGGAAGCCAGGGCGACGCAACCATCTGGTAATTGGTGCCGGGGAAAATGAGCGGCAGGATGACCGCGAAGCTGCCCAGCCCGGTTAGTGCCCAATGCGGCTGAAGCTGCGGGAACAAGCGGCTTTCAATTGCATAGACGGCCAACACCAACCAGACCGTCATGGACAGCGCAGGTGCAAAACCAAAACGGGGGGGGACGCCCAGCAGGCCGTTGGCCAATGTCAAGGCGTGCAGTAACCAGGCCGCCAGCAACACGCCGCGAATGCTGCGGGAACCCAGGCGGGAGGCGGCCAGCGCAACTACCGCATAGGCTGTGGCGGCAGCTGCCGCTGGCACAAACCCCCACCAGTCGTTCAAAGCTAAAATCATCTCTAGAGTTTAGCCTTTAGTCAGGTCTTTCACGACCTTTTTGCGCTCCTCGCGGAGCTCCACCCCTCCCACTTCCCGGACCCCACAGATGGCTTCAGCCCTTACCGACAAGTTATCCCGCCTCGTCAAGGAAATGCGCGGTCAGGCCCGCATCACCGAAACTAACGTTCAGGAAATGCTGCGCGAGGTACGTATGGCCCTGCTGGAGGCCGACGTGGCGCTGCCGGTGGTGCGCGACTTCATCGCCCGCGTTAAAGACAAGGCGCTGGGCCAAGAGGTGATGGGCTCGCTTTCGCCGGGCCAGGCGCTGGTGGGAATTGTCAACCGTGAGCTGGCAGCGACCATGGGCGAAGGCGTCAGCGACATCAATCTGGCGGCGCAACCGCCTGCGGTTATTTTGATGGCCGGCTTGCAGGGCGCGGGTAAAACCACCACCACGGCCAAGCTGGCCAAGTACTTGATTGAAAAGCGCAAGAAAAAAGTGCTGACAGTGTCGGGTGACGTTTACCGGCCTGCCGCGATTGAGCAGCTTAAGGTGGTCACTAGGCAAGCCGGAGCGGAATGGTTTCCGAGTACACCGGATCAAAAGCCCGTCGATATTGCCAGAGCCGCTATCGATTACGCGCGCAAGCATTTTTTTGACGTCCTGCTAGTCGATACGGCAGGCCGCCTCGCCATCGACGAAGTCTTGATGAATGAGATCAAGGAGTTGCACGCGGTTCTAAATCCGGTCGAAACGCTGTTTGTGGTCGATGCCATGCAGGGCCAGGACGCGGTCAATACCGCCAAGGCGTTCAAGGACGCGTTGCCGCTGACCGGCATCATCCTGACCAAAACGGACGGCGATTCTCGCGGCGGCGCGGCGCTGAGTGTGCGGCAGATTACCGGCGCCCCGATCAAGTTTTCGGGTACCAGTGAAAAACTGGACGGGCTGGAAGTATTTGATGCCGAGCGGCACGCCAGTCGAATTCTGGGAATGGGCGACATCGTCGCGTTGGTCGAGCAGGTAGCCGCCGGGGTCGACATCGCTGCGGCGCAAAAGCTGGCCGCAAAAATAAAGTCTGGTGACGGCTTTGACCTGAGTGATTTTCTAAGCCAGCTTCAGCAAATGAAAAACATGGGCGGGCTCTCCAGCCTGCTCGAAAAGCTGCCGACGCAAATGGCGGCCAAGGCCGGTCAGATTGACATGGGGAAGGCTGAAAAAGACATCAAGCGCAAGGAAGGCATCATTCAGAGCATGACGCCGTTGGAGCGCCGCAAGCCTGAATTGATCAAAGCCACCCGTAAGCGGCGCATCGCGGCCGGTTCAGGCGTGCACGTTCAGGAAGTTAACCGTCTGCTGAAAGAATTTGAGCAAATGCAGTCCATGATGAAAAAGATGAAGGGCAGCGGCATGATGAAGATGATGAAGCGCATGGGCGGCATGAAAGGCATGCCGAAGTTCTAAAAGGCTTTTGTTTATTACAAAGGGAAGTTGGCTTAATAAGTAGAGGGTGTAGCTAACGATTAAAAATATCGCAGCTACACCAGAGCCTTCAGAGGGATCTCAGCTTAGGCTTGGCCAACTTGCTGGCGTGCAGCCAAGCGCGGCGCAACACGGCAGGGGACCTGGTCTCTTCCGGAATTAGCAAGTAGTGCTGGGCGCGCATCGCCGTGCCGACGCCCACCTTGCTGGTGACTACCGTCATTGGAATGGCCAGCAGCAGGGGCAAACCCACGGGTACCAGCCAAACCAGCGCGCGCGCATCAATCATCGCAATGCCGACCGCCAGAAGCAATACCACTCCGCTCATGGGGGCCAGTTGCTCCAGCGCATGACGCCACGGTACGGCTGCCGCTTCGCGCGGAGGTGATTTCCATTCCAGCTTGAGTCCGGTCAGAGCGACCGCGACAAACAGTGAGTGGGCCAGCATGCGGATCGGCGCCTGCAAGAGGGCAATCAATGTTTCCAGAAGTGCGCTACGCAGCAAGCTGCCGGTGCCACCGTATGCCTGTTGCTGACGATTGATCAGCACGGCTGCAATACCCAGAATACGCGGCAAAAATAGCATGCACAGCGTCCATGCCCAGAGCGACACAAGCTCGCTGGGCAGCAGCGCCCAGTCGGTCATCATGGGCGAACCCGACAGCCACAGGGCCGTCCCGAGTGTCAGGAAACACAGCCACAGCGGCGCTGACAGGTAAGCCATGGCGCCCGTGCCGAACATGGAGCGGTGCACCGGATGAAGTCCAGGCTCGGCAATCAACCGCGAGTTTTGCAGGTTGCCTTGGCACCAGCGACGGTCGCGCTGCAGCTCAGCCAACAGGTCGGGCGGTTGCTGCTCATAGCTGCCCACCAGATCGGCGACCAGCCAGACGTGGTAGCCTGCGCGGCGCATCAGCGCGGCTTCGACAAAGTCATGCGACATGATGCTGCCAGACATGCCGCCCGTGCCTTTTATGCGTGCCAGCGCGCAGTGTTGCATGAAGGGCTCGATGCGGATGATGGCGTTGTGGCCCCAATAGTGCGACTCGCCCATCTGCCAGAACTGCATGCCCAGCGTGAAGAGGCGACCGGTGACGCGTGAGGCGAACTGTTGCGCCCTGGCATGCAGCGTGACATGACCGATGGCCTGGGTTGCGGTCTGGATGATGCCGGCCTTAAGGTTGGCTTCCATCAGCTTGACCATCGAAACCAGGCAGTCGCCACTCATCACACTGTCGGCGTCCAACACCACCATGTAGCGGTAGTCTTTGCCCCACCGGCGGCAGAAATCAGCGACATTGCCTGACTTGCGGTCGGTGCGACGCTTGCGCAGGCGGTAATACACCTCGATTTGCGGCTGGTCGGGCTGGCTAGCCAGTTCAACCCGCAATTCTTCCCACGCGGTGCGCTCGGCTTTCTGGATCTCCGGGTTGTTGCTGTCAGACAGCACAAACACGTCGAAGGCCTGCACATGGCCGGTTACCGCGACCGATTCGCAGGTTGCGCGCAAGCCGGCAAATACCGTGCGCACATCTTCGTTGCAGATGGGCATGATGATGGCAGTCCGAGTGGCGGCGTTTAGCGTATCGTGCTGGACCTTTTTGGCCGACAAAGCGTGCGCATCGCCGCGTATCGTCACATAAAACCCCATCATGGCCGTCATGAAACCTGTGACCACCCAGGCAGATAGCAATGCAAACAGGGCGATCTGGCCATACTGCAGCCAGGCGCTGTGGTAATTGGGTTGCACATCGGCAAAAAGACTGGTGGCGAGTGCCGTGCTGATGACGGTTAGCAGCACAAAAACAGCGCGGCGGCGTTCTGCGGCATATTGCCAGGGTTCAAGCGTTTCAGCGGTCGCTGGTTGTAAAGGCGGCGCCGAGCCCGTCAGCCTGGCGATCGGCAGCAGGGCCGCTGTGCCAATGCTGTTCCAGAAGCCACGCCACTGACGCGGCACCATGGAACCGCGATGGAGCGGCGGTGCGGTGACCGCATTGGGGTGGCGTTCTTCGCGCAAGAGGTTGCGCCGGCTCAGGGTGTGATCAGATTGGTCCATGTTTCGGTCAGGGTGTTGTTGTCGTGTTGGAGAAAGGCGCGCAGCTCTATCGGCTGGGCCGGTTGACTTGAATTGTTCAATCGCTGGACGCGTAAGGTCATGCGCCAAGCGCCTGTGGCGGGGTTGCGGTAAGCCAGGCTTTCCGTGACGCGGGCGTTGGCGCTGGCCGTCACGACGGCCTCTACCTTCGCGTCTTCTGACAAGGCGCTAAGCGCGGGGCCAGAAAAATCGATGACGAACTGGATTTGTTGGCTTAGTCCCTCGGCGCCAAGCTTTGAGTAGCCCGTGCCGCGGCGCGATTGCGTGACCCATCCGTTGGGCGGCAATTGCTGGTTTTTTCCTTGCCAGGCAATTTGGTAGGCAAAGTCAAAAGACTGACCCGGTACAGGCATTTTTTCCGGAACCCAGTAGGCCGCCACGTTGTCGTGGGTTTCGTCGGGCGTTGCAAACTGGAGCAGTTCGACGCGTCCGGCGCCCCACTCGCCCAAGGGGGTTACCCAAGCACTCGGGCGGAGTTCATAGCGTGCTTCGGTGTCTTCATAGCTGTTAAACGCCCGGTCGCGCTGCATCAGGCCAAAGCCCTTCAAACTCTTCATGGCGAATGACGTGACCAGCGGTGACGCGGGATTTTGCAGCGGGCGCCACAGCCATTCACCTTCGCCCGTGGCGATCATCAATCCGTCCGAGTCGTGCACTTTCGGGCGGAAGTCCCCGGGCCGGGGCTGGTTCTCGCCAAAGAAGAACATGCTCGTCAGCGGAGCCAACCCCAGCGTTGCCACAGGGCTTTCCGAGGCGCGCATGAAGATGCGGGCATGCACTTCGGTGATGGTCTGCTCGCCCGGCTTGATATCGAAGCGGTAGGCGCCCGTCAGGTGCTGCGAATCCATCAAGGCGAAGACAGTGAGCTGTTGGGCGCCGGGCGCGGGCTGTTCCAGCCAGAAGTCGGTGAAGCGGGGAAACTCTTCCGGCCCGGCGCCTACGGTGTTTACCGCCAGGCCTCGGGCCGACAGACCATAGCGTTGACCCGCTCCCAGCGCCCTGAAATAACTGGCGCCTAAAAAGACAATCAATTCGTCTTTATAGGTGGCCGAGTTCAGATTGCTGAAGGCCCTCAGCCCTCCGTAACCGAGGTCTCCCCAGCTCTCGGGCGCGACTTTGTTTTTTCCAAAGTTGAACTTGGAAGGGTCATAGGGGACGGGCTTCACACCCTCGGGCGTAATCTCGTGAATCCGGACGGAGTCCCCATGCGGCCCGACATGGAAAAAGTTGGCCTCGTAAGGTAGCTGCTTGCCACCCCACAGTGCGCTGTCCCGGTTGAAACGGATGTCGCGGTAACCGTCATAGTCCAGCTTTGCGAGTTCAGCCGGGACCGTGGCGGGGGCGGCCTGGAACGACGTCTGGGCGTGTTGACGAGCGAGTCCGGCAACGTCTTCAAGGCTCCACGCGTGGGCTTGACCGTTGCCCAGAGCCAGTAAGCTGAAGCACGCCAGGGTCGCGAATCGAGTTCTGGACGCAAGCGCGAGGGTATCGGCAAAAAGGCGAAAAAAAGCTGGCATCGCATGACTAGGGCAAACCCTGTGCCAGCTTTTAAAAATGTATGAAAATCAACAGCTTGGAACGATTTCTACCTTCCAACTGAGAAAAGATCAGGACGTTTTAGAAAATACCAGTCGTAAAACGGCTTTTTTGTCGCCAGACAGCGACAGAAATTTGGTGTGAAATTACTAATTCTTTTTAAATCAACGGCTTAGGGGTGTCGCCGGGGAGCGACTCAATGGGACGGCGCGGAGGGGTTATCGGCCTTGAAATGGCCTGGCGTCAGGCTGTGCTTTTGCATCAAGCGATAAAACTCGGTACGGTTGCGGTCGGCCAAGCGGGCAGCGTCGGCCACATTTCCGTCGGTCAACTTGAGCAGACCCACCAGGTAGTCTCGCTCAAACTGCTGTTTGGCCTCGGCAAAGGTGAGCACCTGTACGCTCGGGGAGCGCAGGGCGCGCTGAACCAAGGCCAGCGGCACCAACGGGGTAGTCGACAAGGCGCAGACCTGCTCCACCACGTTATAGAGTTGGCGCACATTGCCTGGCCAGGCGGCGGTAGTCAGCGATTTGAGGGCTTCAGGCGCGAAGCCGCTCAGGCGCTTGTCATATTTTCCGGCCAGCTGGTGCAGGAAATGATTCGCCAGCAGCGGAATATCTTCGCGGCGCTCCGATAACGGCGGTAGCGTCAACGAAACAACGTTTAGCCGATAGTAAAGGTCGGCACGAAACAAGCCCTCTTCCATGGCGACATCCAGATCGCGGTGGGTCGCCGAGATGATGCGTACATCCACGGGAATGGACTGGCTGGCCCCCAAAGGCCTGACCTCTCGCTCCTGCAGCACGCGCAGCAGCTTGACCTGCAACGCGAGGGGCATGTCGCCGATTTCGTCAAGCAGCAGGGTGCCCCCGTCCGCCGCCTGAAAAAGTCCCTTGTGATTTGCCACCGCGTCGGTAAAGGCGCCCTTGACGTGGCCAAACAGTTCAGACTCAAGTAACGCCTCTGGAATGGCACCGCAGTTGACGGCGATGAAGGGCTTGTTGGCGCGTGCGCTGGCGTGGTGAATCGCCTGAGCCAACAACTCCTTGCCGGTACCGCTTTCGCCGCGTAGCAGTACGCTGGCGTCCGAGTACGCGACCATTCGCGCCTCGGCCAGGGTTTCGGCCATGCGGCTGGATCTGCTGATGATGTGCGTTTGCCAGGCCTCCGGGCTGCCTCGCTCGGCTGAGTGGGCGGGGGCGCTCAACGACAGGGCCTGGGCAATCTTCTCAAGCAGCCCCTTGCCGTCAAAAGGTTTGGTCAGATAAGTGAACACGCCGCGCTCGGTGGCCTTCACCGCATCGGGAATGGTGCCATGGGCAGTCAACAAGATAACGGGCAGCGATGGATGCTGCGCCCGAATGTCGTCAAATAGCGCCAGTCCGTCCCGGCCGGGAAGTCGAACATCGCTGAGTACCAGCTGGGGCCGTTCGATATGAAGCTGGGTCAGCGCCGCCTCCGCAGAAGTGACTGCGGTCACCCGGTAACCGGCCGCTGTGAGTCGAATGGTGAGTAGGCGCAGCATGTCTGCGTCGTCATCGACGACCAGCAGATAGGGTGCGGGCGGGGTGGACGAATCGGTCATGGTATTTTGGGGTGCGTACGATTCGCTGCGGGCGCCGGTGCGGCGGGCGGGCGGCTTGTCAGGCTGCGTTCAATCGCCTTGAGCGCCTCCAGTCTCTCATGGGTTTGATCCAGCTTGCGCTGTAGGTCATGCAGTTGTTGGGTTTGCCTTTCTAGCTGTTCTTCGAGCCGGCGCTGATCCCCGTAACGGGCTGCCAGCAGGCGGGCTAGCGGGTGCAGCGCCTGAGCCTCGGCGCTGGCATTGCCAAGCACGCGGCCCAGAAGTTCCTGTGCGCGCAACAGTTCCGGCAATTGCATCGACTGACTGAGGACCAGCGCCAGCTGAAGTTGCCCGACGGGGGTAGCTACGTCGCCAAGCCGCGCGGCTTCTTGGGCCAGTTGGGCGGGCGGCAGCAAGCGAATCCGGTCTGCGAAGGCCAGCAGGGTGGCGGTGGCATCGGCTCTGGGCAAAACCAGCAGGTTGGCCGCAGGCTGGCTCGGGCGAGGGGGGCTGACCTCTACGTCGGTGGAGGCCTGCTCAGGGTCGGGAGAAGGCTGGGTGGCCAGCCCTTGGGTGCCCGCCTTGGCAACTGGGCTGGCAGGGACGGCGCCGCAGCCGGACAGCACGGCCGCGGCAGCCAACAGGCAGCAGAGAACGCGGATTGAAAAAAGATCAGGGTTTGGAAACATGGGGAAGCTCAATTCTGAAGTGTGCGCCAGGTTGGTCCGGAAGCAGCTCGATACGCCCGCCGTGGGCGGCGATGTATTCGTGCACGATCGACAGCCCAATGCCGCTGCCGCGTGGCATGCCGGTCGGTTGGCGTTCGCCCCGGTAAAACGGCTCAAAAATCCGTAATCGATCGGGCAGGGCCACGCCGCTGCCCTGGTCGTGAATGTCGATGCGTGCTACGCCCGGCAATCGGCTCAGTTCCAGCCGGATCAGGCCATTGAGCGGTGAGTAACGGATGGCGTTGGACAGCAGGTTGGCAAGCGCAGTGCCGATTTTTTCGGGGTCCACCTCCAATTTGAGCGGCTCGCCGACGACGCTCACGGACAGTTCTCGCGCGCGCCATTGCAGGCGTTGGGCGTCGACTTGATCCTCAATGAGGTGCAGCAGGTCGACGGTCTGCCGGTGCAGCTGGCGGGCCTCGAACGCCGCCGTGTTGAAGCGGAGCAGGTCTTCAATCTGACCTTGTAGTACGCCGGTGTTGTGCCTGAGGATTTGCGCGATTTCACGCTGATCCGGACTCAGGGTCCCTGCCACACCATCTTCCAGCAACGACACGCCTTCTCGCAGCGATGCCAGCGGTGTTTTGAGCTCATGCGAGATATGGCGCAGAAACCGCGATTTGTCGGCATCGAGCTCTGCCAGCCGCAGGCGCAGCCAGTTCAGCCGTTGGCCGACCAATACCAGATCGGCCGGTCCTTCAATCGAAATAGCCTCATCCAGCCGGTTCTCTCCAAGGCCCACGATAGCGTTTTCTAGGCGCTTCAGAGGGAGCGTGAACCACACGCCGAAAGCCAGCGCCATGACAACGGCCAGCACGATGGCTCCGATCACTTGCTGCGCCAAATGTTTGCGGCTGGTTTCCAGCTTGCCGGCCAATGATTTGTTGCGCTGCTGGATGGTTTGCTGCACCTGCACGGTGATTGCGGCATTCAAGCCTTCCAGTTCGCGAAATTGCAACGCCAGTTGCCGTTCCCTCTCGATCGCGGTGTCGGGCTCGCCCGTGAGCAGATTGCCAATGGTTTGCAGGCGAGTGCGCCACTGTTGCGCGCGGGCCGCAGGTATTCCTTCCGTAGCCAGTTTGGTCAAAATAGCGGCAGCGTCGCGCGCGTCATCGCCAAAGCGTTTGCGCAGCACCCGGTCATCCAGTACGACCGACTGTCGCGAGCTGCGTTCCATCGAGATGCTGCGCTCGTTCAGTGACTGAGCCGCTTCACTCAGTTCAAGCGAACGGGCTGCGTTGTCGCGGCTTTCCAGCGTGAGATCTTCCAGCGAGAAGAGAGCGCGCAGCGAGGCGGCACCGAGCAAAGCGGCAATCAACAGAAAAGCGATGACCAGCAGTTGCCGAAAGGAAAAGCGTTCCAGCATGTGCGCGGTCCGCGGGATCACGCAGACCGCCTCAGACCAGCACGGCGGCGTCCCGGGTCAGGACTTCGCCTCGTAGTGACCGCTGCGTAGCGTGTGTAATGGTGAGGTCGAGCATCTGACCGATCAGCCGCGGCTGGCCCTTGAAATTGACCACGCGGTTGCATTCGGTACGGCCCATTAACTCAGTAGCGTCCTTGCGCGACGCGCCTTCGACCAGAATACGCTGCACAGTGCCTAAGCGGCTTGCGCTAATGGCGCGCACGCTGACGTCGATGGTGGCTTGCAAATGCTGCAGGCGTTTGAGCTTGACCTCGTGCGGCGTATCGTCCGCCAGGTTGGCGGCGGGCGTGCCGGGCCTCGGACTGAAGATAAAGCTGAAGGAGGTGTCATAACCCACCTCCTCAATTAAGCGCATCATTTTGTTGAAATCTTCTTCGGTTTCGCCCGGGAAGCCCACGATGAAGTCACTGCTCATGGCAAGGTCGGGACGGATCGCGCGCAATTTGCGAACCGTGCTTTTGTACTCCATCGCCGTGTAGCCACGCTTCATCGCCATGAGAATTCGGTCTGAACCGTGTTGCACTGGCAGGTGCAAGTGATTGACCAGTTTGGGCAATTTGCCATAGGCCTCGATCAGGCTTTGCGTGAATTCATTCGGGTGACTGGTGATATAGCGAATTCGCTCAATTCCCGGAATGTCAGACACATATTCCAGCAACGTCGCAAAATCAGCTATTTCTGCGGTGCCCCCCATGAGACCTCGGTAGGCATTCACATTCTGACCGAGCAGCGTGACCTCTTTGACGCCTTGATCGGCCAGGCCAGCGACCTCGACCAGCACGTCTTCAAAAGGCCGCGAGACCTCCTCGCCCCGGGTGTAGGGGACGACGCAGTAACTGCAGTATTTGGAGCAGCCTTCCATGATGCTGACAAAAGCGCTTGCGCCTTCAACCCGGGCCGGTGGCAAATGATCAAATTTTTCGATTTCAGGAAAGCTGATATCAACCTGCGGCTTGCCCAGGCGGGCGCGCCGGTCGAGCAGTTCCGGCAGGCGGTGGAGCGTCTGGGGGCCAAACACCACGTCGACATAAGGCGCGCGTTGAATGATGGCTGCGCCTTCTTGGCTGGCAACGCAGCCACCCACCCCGATAAGCACACCTTTTTCCTTCAAATGCTTAACGCGGCCCAGGTCGCTGAATACTTTTTCTTGCGCCTTCTCGCGAACTGAGCAGGTGTTGAACAGGATCAGATCGGCCTCGTCGATGTTCTGGGTGGGCTCATAGCCTTGGGCCACATTGAGCACGTCCGACATCTTGTCCGAGTCGTACTCGTTCATTTGGCAGCCGAACGTTTTTATAAAGACTTTTTTACTCATGATTAGCTAATTAATGGATAGAACCTCGGCAAAATCAAGAAGCGGCCAGAGGTCTATTTGATACTTGAGCCAAATCGCTATCAAGGCTGGTAAGCCGGCAGTTGTTCGAAGGGGGTCTTACCATCGTCGGTAGGCGCTGTTGTTGCATCACTGCCGAAGTTGAAAAGGGAGGTCGTGGCGTTGGGCCGCTTTTCCCGGGCTTCTTCGCTGTTAAGTATCCATACCTGGTGAACCTGGCCGAGGGGTTCACGCAGATAGTTCACCACCAGGTTCTGATTTACAAGCGCCCCCGACAGCACTAGAAAATTATTCGGGTCGCGTATGCGCGAGCCCACCGACAGTCGGTCAGGCTTGCCGTCGATGGAAATCAGGGGAGGAGCGATCACCACCATCTCGCCGCGAAGGGCGGCTGGAGGAAACTTTCGGACATTGAGGTTGATCTCGCTGGTCTGCGCGCGGGAAACCGAGCTAAAAAGGCTGGCGGATGCTGGCAGCAGGGTCAATGCAATCATCCAGTGGGATGCGCAGCGGTTCATGGTGTGTGTCCAGAGGCTGTGAAAAAATTCAGCCCCAAAGTGTACCCGCAGAACCCCGCTAACGGTTTTGGATCGCGTTGGAAATCGCTTCGGTGATCGTCGCCTGCAGATTCAGTCCCCTCAGCAGGCCGAGGCCATTGGTGCTCCCCTGAATCACGGTCTGCGCGCGGATGGTCTGGTTATTCAAAGTGTTCTGAATGTACGTGGCCAGCGGAATCACCAGTGCACCCGGCGCCACAGTGTTGCCGGGACCATTCTGAACAACTTGCGTTTGTGCGGAGATTTGCTGACTCAGTACGGCCGCCTGCGCTGGCGTGAACTTGCTGATGTCGCCCAATTGGAACGATGTGGTGGTGACCAGTTGGTCGTTGATGTAAACCGCTCGGCTGATGCCGAACGACACGACAAGACCAGCGCCCAGATCGAAGCCGCCGCGCAGTTTGTCCAAAGTGCGATCGCTCGCTGCCAGCCACACCGCACCGTCCGGTGGCAGCGGTTGGTTTTGGGCGTGACTGACGCTGGCCAACAGCACGCCGCACAGGCCGACGAGTTGCCAGCGCCACCGCTTGGTCGCACTAGGCAGACGGAATAGGTGATTCATCAGAAGTCTCCCGGGCCAAGGTTGGACATCGTCACGTTAGACAGGCCATCCCGATTGACTCCCGCGGAGAGTGGTGCCTGGGGCGCCACGCGCCAGTCTGCCGCCAAGTTAAATCGCGCGGAGTCCATCCGGTTGTGAATGACAAACAGCAGGCGACTCTGCCAATTGGCCTCAAATGCTTTTAGCGGCATCGCGCGCGTCCCGTTCGCAGGATCGCCAATCAGCACCCGGTCGCCGCGCAGTCCTTTAACCACTACAAAATGTTGGTAGCCGTTCTCGTTAATCAACACAATGGCGGGAACGCGCGCTTCCGCAAGTTTGGCCAGCGGCTGTTCGAAACCGTCAGCCTCGAAGCCCTGCGCCTGCAGGTATCGCTTCATATCGAGCAGGGAAAATCCTTCTCGCCGGATTTTTGGCTGGTCGCCGTAGCGGTACATGTATTCGAAAACCGTACTCTCTGACACCGGATAGCCGTAATGGTGGGTTAATAGCGTGGCCAAGGCAGCCGAACCGCAACTGAAGTCATATTGCTGTAACAGCGTCCCCGCCATGCGTGCCTGCCGGATGCTCGTTACGGGCAGGAATACGTCGCCGGCGCCAAGAGACGGCAGATAGTTCTGTTGCGCCCCAGCCGGTGTGGCCATGCAAGCCGTGAGAACTAAAGACAACAGGCAACGCATGAGAGGCTCCGGTCAATTCATCTGCAGGTGCAAAATAACAGCGTTTTGAATCAATACGTTGGCACCGGAATTCTGGATGACCAACGGTATTCCGCTCATATTGGAAAACGCGCCAGCGCTGATGGAATTATTGCCGGTGGCCAAATTGACGGCTGTATTGTTGGCGGTCGTGCCGGTGAGTTGCATGTCGTTTTGCACGAGGTCACTGCCACCGCGGTAGCCGTCCAGCGAGGCAGTCTCAACTGGTTTGTCGAACCAGTCGCCGTGTGAATTGGCAGCTACAGCGCTTGGTGGCACCGGTGACGTCTGTGCGGTGACCTGGGCTGGCAGCGCAATGACTAACGCCGCGCAAGCGAGCCCGAAAATATTAAGTAGTTTCATTTTTCCCCCTTCAATGGGCGTTAGCCGCTGGCCGACACCGACACCGACACCGACACCGACACCGACACCGACACCGACACCGACACCGATCTCGGCACGAGGGCCTGGATCGATGTCGGCTGGAAGCTTACTTGCCGACTGCCAAGTTGGCCTGCACGTTTACGCTTTGCTGAACCAGCGACGAAATGCCGCTGTTCTGGCTC
>NZ_JABBPC010000010.1 GCF_012927485.1 Polaromonas sp.
ACCGGTTTACCCTGACGACGGATTTCGAAATGCAACTTCACGCGGTCAGCATCGCTGTTGCCCATTTCAGCAATCTTCTGGCCTTTTTTGACGGACTGGTCTTCCTTTACAAACAACGCCTGGTTGTGCGCATACGCGGTAAGAAAGGTGTTGTTGTGCTTGAGAATGATCAAGTTACCGTAGCCTCGCAATCCCGCACCGGCATACACTACGCGGCCATCTGCGGAAGCTATCACGGCGTCACCTGCCTTACCAGAAATATCGAGGCCTTTGTTTTTGGCCTCATCAAAGCCCGCGAGCAGCGTACCTTGAGCGGGCCAGATCCATCCAACGTCTTCATCGCCGGTGGCCGCAGCCGGCGAAGGCGCGGTAATCGGGGCTGGGGGGGCCGCCGCAGGACGTGCAGCGGCGACTTGCACGGGTGCCGACACGGCAGTAGCTGGCGAAGTCGAGGTACTGGCGGATCCCGAGCTCACAGGCCGAGTCACGACCTGCGTGTTTTCGCCACCAGGTGGCGCCACGCGAAGCACCTGTCCGACTTCAATAAGGTTGGGATTCTCAAGGCTATTCCAGCGCACGATGTCGCGCCAATTCTGGCCGTTTTCCAAGCCGATACGAATCATGGTGTCGCCAGGCTTGACACTGTAATAACCAGGTTTACCGGCATTCTCAAAACCTGGCAATTGCTTGACATTGACGGGATCGACCGTGGCAGCCGGCTGCCGTGACAGTCCCGTTCCGCGATCTTCCACCGGGGCATTGGTGTGGGAGCGTGATGCACAACCGGCCGCCAGCAGCAGCGCAGCAACGAACGCGAACGGTAGCGCGAGTCCGCGAGCCAGGCCAATGCTGCGGCCTGCGCCTGGGTTAACTTGAGGTTCCACCGTGTTTGACCGTGTGGTTTGATTCATTGGTTTTTTCATCTTCCATCTTGACCGGATTTTGGCCAATTCTTTAACTTATTTTCAACTTGTACCTGATTTTAGAGGTACAAAGTTAACGGCTTCCAGCAGAGTCTGTCTGACGCCTTGTGGGGTTTTATCAATCACCACCAGCGCCTGCGCGCCATTGGTGGTTTTCAGGGGGGCCACCAGGCGCCCGCCGATGGCCAGTTGTTCAATCCAGGCGGGCGGTATGGACTCACCGCCGGCGGCCGCAATAATGGCTGCGTAAGGCGCACCTTTGGCATAACCGACCATGCCGTCACCGAACAGCAGGTGCACGTTGGGTAGCCGCAAGGTCCGCAAATTCTCTCTGGCTTTTTCGTGCAGGCCGCGCAAGCGCTCGATGCTGTACACCTCGGTTGCCAGCTGGCTGAGCACGGCGGCCTGATAACCGCAACCGGTGCCGATCTCCAGCACGCGTCCTGTCCTGCCGCTCGCGTCGAGACGCTCCGCCGCGCCACCCCGCAGTAACTCCAGCATACGGGCCACAACATTGGGTTTGGAGATGGTCTGGCCCAAGCCGATCGGCAGGCTGGTGTCCTCATAGGCCTGGTTGACGAGTGCCGTATCCACAAAGCGGTGACGTTCCACCAGGCCCATGGCCGCCAGTACCCGTGCGTCTGACACGCCTTTTGCAGCCAGCTTGTGAACCATGCGCGCTCGAACTGATTGAGAGTCTAGACCCACGCCGTTCGGCATTACCGTAGGAAATATTTTCTTTAGGGTGTGTAGCGCTGCTGTGCTTGCAGAGCGGGAAAACGTCGCTGTTAATTTAGTAGCGGAAGGTACCCCGGCGTCGGGTTTGAGACGTACCGGAAACGTTGGCCGGGCCGCTGCTGAAGGCGCTTTTACAGTGGAATCGAAAGGCGGCTTGACACTGGACTTCATAGCGCCGCCTTTAGTTTGCCTGCGTCAGCTTTTCGGCCATTTCTGTCCAGTAAGGTAGTCGCTCGTGATCCGTCAAATCCACATGCAGCGGCGTGATCGATAGATACTTATGGCTCGTTGCGTGAAAGTCGGTACCCTCGCCAGCCTCCTTGGCAGGTCCGGCTCCACCAATCCAGTACATGGTTTCTCCCCGCGGGCTGGTCTGTGTAATCACGCGCTCCGCGGCATGCCGGCGCCCCAAACGTGCCACCTTAACGCCCTCAATCTGATCATCTGGCAGATTGGGAATATTGACATTGAGCAGCCAGGGGGCCAATGTGGGCAATGCCCCCTCCGCGATCGCTTCCAGCGAAGGCATCAGTTGCTGCACCAAGTCTCGCGCACGCTGGGCCGCCACGTCAATATAAGCCCAGCCTTTTTCGGTTTGCGAAAACGCGATTGAAGGAATCCCGAACAGATAGCCTTCCATGGCGGCTCCCACGGTGCCGGAATAAATGGTGTCGTCGCCCATATTGGCTCCGTTGTTGATGCCCGAAACGACAAGGTCTGGCCGGTAACCAAGCAGCCCCGTGAGTGCGATGTGCACGCAGTCTGCCGGCGTTCCATTGATATAACGAAAGCCATTCGCCGCCGTTTGCACGTACATCGGTGCATGCAAGGTCAGCGCATTGGATTTAGCGCTGTTATTTTGCTCGGGCGCCACCACTTCTACATCGGCGATGGTTTTGAGTGCTTCGTACAGGGCAATGATGCCGGAGGCCTGATACCCGTCATCATTGCAAATAAGAATTTTCATAAAGTGATTTTAGGGTCACGGCTGTGACAGTAAGCTAAAGTTTTTGTGTGCCGCAAACATCGGGTCTTGCCTATGATGCATAGTTAAATTAGTTCAATATTCCATTTTCGCTCTTTATTTTCTTTTTCTGCTCTGCACCCATTTTTTGGAGACACCTCATGCATGCCTGGCTTTGTGAAAACCCGATCGGCGTAGAAGCCCTGACTTGGAAAGAACTGCCGACGCCACGGCCTAAAGCGGGCGAAGTCCTGATTGAAATCAAGGCGGCAAGTCTCAATTTTCCTGACCTGCTGATCGTGCAGAACAAATATCAAATCAAGCCACCACTCCCCTTTGTACCCGGATCTGAATATGCGGGCGTTGTTCAGGCCGTCGGCGAAGGGGTGAACAACCTGCAGGTGGGACAAAGCGTCGCCTGCCTGTCCGGCACCGGGGGATTCGGAACGCACACCATTGCCCCCGCCGCTATGTGCATGCCTCTTCCAGAGGGGTTTTCGCATGTGGATGCTGCCGCCTTCATCATGATTTACGCGACTTCTTGGCACGCGCTGGTGGATCGCGCGCGACTCTCTGCAGGCGAAACCGTTCTGGTCCTCGGTGCTGCGGGCGGCGTCGGGACAGCCGCCATTCAAATAGCAAAAGCAGCTGGGGCCCGCGTCATTGCTGCCGCTTCGACCGATGAAAAATGTGCTCTTTGCACCTCCATTGGCGCAGACGCCACGATCAACTACGGAAGCAAAAATCTTCGCGAGGAAATCAAGTCTCTGACGGGCGGCAAAGGGCCGGACGTCATTTACGACCCCGTCGGCGGCGACTACGCCGAGCCGGCATTCCGGTCCATCGCGTGGCGAGGCCGCTATCTGGTGGTTGGTTTTGCATCGGGGTCTATCCCGTCACTGCCGCTGAATCTGACGCTGCTCAAAGGTGCCTCCATCGTCGGCGTGTTCTGGGGAGACTTTGCCAAGCGCGAACCCCAGGCGAATGCAGCCATGATGGCCGAGCTCGCAGGTTGGTATGCCCAAGGCAAGATCAAACCGGTGATTGACCGGACTATGCCCATGGCGGACCTCAAGGCGGCCTATGCTTACATGGGTTCGCGTGGCGTTAAAGGCAAACTGGTCATGGTGAACTGAGCGGTTGGGGCGTTCAAAGCAAATTAGCAACAGAAAAAGTCCGCTAAGGCGGGTTTTTTGTACACACGCTATTCAATGCGCCCGCCCTCTACAGCAACACAGGGCGCTGCTGGTATATTGATGCCATGCCATTGAAGAGAAGCCCCATGAGACAACCAACCATTTTGGTGGTGGAGGATGATCCCGATCACCTCGAAATAACGTTGACTATTTTGAAACAACACGGTTTGCCGCACGACATTGTGATCGCCCGCGATGGCCTTGAAGCCCTCGACTATCTATTCTGTGAAGGTCTTTTTAGCGATCGTGACCCTGATCATCAACCCGATCTGGTGTTGCTGGACTTGGGTCTGCCAAAGCTGAGCGGCTTGGCCGTCATGCAGCGTATGCGGGATGATCCACGAACGTTTTTTGCGCCCGTCATCATGCTGACTTCGGCGAGCGAACAGTCTCAAGCGGTGGCTGCGTTTAAAGGGGGGCTCAACAGCTATATGAGCAAGCCGCTTGACTACTTCAAATTTGAAGAAAAGCTACAGCAGCTCAAGGAGATCTGGCGAACCTCCGACCTTGCGCCGCTTACAGCCTGAGGCGGTTGATAAAAACAATGACCCGTCCTGTCATGGGTTGCCCGGTTAACGATGGATCAGGCCGTCTTTCTAAGTGCCTTGAGCTTTGCCCCCACTATCTTTTTTGCACCCGCCCAGCTCCGGGTTTATCGGGTTGCAGCGGCTGAAGTTCTGATCTGGACTACTTTGAATACCATCCGGCTTTCGATCTGAGCGCATGACGTGTTGCCGCCGACCGCAAACTGGCCCACTTTTGAACGGCACCCCATGCGTTGGGAAATGAACTCAACCGATTTCGACATCAGGCAGCTTGCCAGAGTTGCCATTTAAAAGTGCCTCGGCGGACCTAACCGAGTGCTGAATGTGGGCGTTTTTGCTTGTCTTGGAGAACATCGAAGTTGTCCGGCCACTAGGCACGGCCTGCCAACCCAGTACGGGCGCGACTTGCAGGAGTTATCCAGGATAATTACCCGGAGTTTTGACCACGGTCAATGAGGGCAACTCCAGCCAACACTCGGATCGTTTTCTTGTTGAGTTGCACTGCGATACTGTCAATCCTCAGCACTTCTGGAGTTTTCTATGACACGCACGATTCTTGACGAGACGCACATTCACCCGGCGATCCGCAACAAAGTCGCGGACCATCAGCAGGTGATGGTGCAGGAGGTGATTGCAGCGATCAGAGGCAATGATGTGGTGGTCGTGGGAATGGGTTTGAACCCTTTCCCCAAAAAAGCATGCAAGACGCTGGACCTGATTAACCAGCCGTACAAGTATCTGGAGTATGGCAACTATTTCAATACCTGGCGGGAACGTAATGCACTCAAAATGTGGACTGGTTGGCCAACTTTTCCAATGGTGTTCGTCAGAGGCGTGCTGGTCGGTGGCGCCAGCGATTTAAAGGCGCTGATTGACAGTGGTGAGTTTAAAGGAATCCTGGCGCAAGCCGCTTAGTGGAGAAGACTCCATGACCCGCAGAGGACGGTGTATTCGACCGGTCGTTGCAACACGGCCTTGAACGGGTGATGATAAATACGCGTCTACAGCTTCAGCAGGCGTTCTCCAATTGAGCGCCTTGCGCGGACGATGGTTCGCCGTTGCGGCAACCGAAGCGAGGTCGTCAATACCGTAACGTGAGGCGCTGTTGCTTGCCAGCGACTCAACCCCAGACGGCAGAGCGCATTGAAATCGAGCCTCCTTGAAAGCTGGTGTTGAAAAACCGCATCGACTCCCGGGCATCGACGGCGCCGGCGGCATACAGCAGGGGTAAAAAGTGGTCGTAGGTAGGGTGTGCCATTTTCGCCAACTGCCCCAGTTTTTGAAAACTCTGCAAAGCGTCCAGATTGCCCTGCTGCAAGTAACCGCCGATCGTCTGGTCAAACTCCAGCGCCCAGTCGTAAGCCTGACTACCCGCTGCACCACGCTGCATCTGACGCAGGTTGTGCACAATGTTGCCGCTGGCCAGAATCAACACCCCCCGGTCGCGCAGTGGCTTGAGCTGCTTCGCCAAAGCGTAGTGATCTTCGGGCGCGCGGCTGTAGTCCATGCTGAGCTGAATCACCGGGATCTCCGCCTTGGGAAACATGGGTTTGAGCACCGACCAGGCTCCATGGTCCAGGCCCCACTCGCCCAGGTCCAGTCCCAGGGGAAGTGAATTTCGCTGCCTGACCAGCTGACTGATGACCTGTGCTGCGGCCGAATCCCCGGGCGCAGGATACTGCTGGTCAAACAATTCTTGCGGGAAACCTCCAAAATCATGGATCGTTTTGGGCTGATCCATGCCAGTCAGCCACCAGCCCTCTGTGAGCCAATGGGCTGAAATGCACAGGATGAGTTGCGGCTGAGGAAGTGTCGAGCCAAATTCGCCACCCAGCGCCTGCCAACTGCGCCGATATTCGTTGTCACCAATTGCGTTCAAGGGGCTGCCGTGACCGACAAACAAAACGGGCATTTTCTCTGACTTTTTAAGGGACGGCAGTCGGTCGAGAGAAGCGGCGTCAATGAGCGTGGACATGTTTTTTCCTCTAATGAATTTGTGGCATCGAAGCGCTGGAGAGCGACTGCTTGTGTCGACCATGACACATGGTGTCAAACCGTCCGTGAGCAAGGTTTGGCCAGGCTCCTTCCCCCGCTGCACAGGCTTATGTTGTAGGCGTTCAAGCGCTAAAGTCCCCAGTCCTGACGAAATTAGTAATTATCCTTAAACTACCGCGTTAAATTCCTGTTAGCCTGTTATGCTGCACTGCAACATATTTCCATTTGATTCAAAAAACTAACCAGGCCTTTCCTCATGCTTTACGAATTATATGAAGCTCATCGCACCCTGATGGAGCCATTTATCGACTTTGCGCAGGCGGCGGCAAAGCTCTACAGCAACCCGTTGTCTCAGGTCGGCCAGACCCCATTTGCCCAACGCGTGTCTGCCGGATACGGATTGATTTACCGCCTGGGTAAAGAGTACGAAAAGCCGACCTTTGGCATCCAGACCGTCGATGTCGACGATATCGGCGTGGCCATTTACGAGCGGGTGGAAATCGACAAGCCTTTTTGCGAATTGCGTCGTTTCAAGCGTTTTTCTGATGACCCTGCCACCCTGACGAAGATTAAGGATCAGCCAGCAGTGCTAATCGTTGCGCCTTTGTCCGGCCACTACGCCACCTTGCTGCGCGACACCGTCAAAACAATGCTCAAAGACCACAAGGTCTACATTACTGACTGGAAGAATGCGCGCAACGTGCCCGTATCCGAAGGCACCTTCCACCTTGACGACTACGTCAACTACGTGCAGGAATTCATCCGGCACCTGCAGGCCAATTACGGTAACTGCCACGTTGTCAGCGTGTGCCAACCTACCGTACCGGTGTTTGCCGCCATTTCTTTAATGGCCTCTCGCGGGGAAAAAACACCACTGTCCATGATCATGATGGGCGGACCAATCGACGCTCGCTTGTCTCCGACGGCCGTGAACAATCTCGCCACGACCAAAAGCTTCGAGTGGTTTGAAAATAACGTGGTGCATCGTGTGCCCAGCAATTTCCCAGGCGCCGGGCGGCGCGTTTATCCGGGCTTTTTGCAGCACTCCGGTTTTGTGGCGATGAACCCCGACCGCCACACCAGCAGCCACTATGACTATTTCAAGAGCCTGATTAAGGGTGACGATGCCAGCGCGGAGGCACACCGTAAGTTTTACGACGAGTACAACGCGGTGCTTGACATGGACGCCGACTATTACCTTGAGACGATCAAAACCGTTTTCCAGGAATTTCAACTCGTGAATGGCACCTGGGACGTGCGGTCTGTCACTGGCAAGGCCGAACGCGTGACGCCTGGCGACATCAAGACCACCGCGTTGATGACGGTCGAGGGCGAACTCGACGATATTTCAGGCTCGGGTCAAACCCACGCGGCACTGAGCATGTGTAGCGGCGTCCCCGACAAACAGAAAAAGCACCTGGAAGTGAAAGGCGCCGGCCATTTCGGCATTTTCAGCGGGCGTCGCTGGCAGAACGTGGTCTATCCAGCAGTCAAAGCTTTCATCCTCGAAAACAATCAAGTTCAAGGGCAAGCTCATAAGAAACCAACTTTGTCCGCGGTTGAAAAAGTAGCCGACAAGGCGCCCTTAAATTCCAACCCGACGGTGGCCATCACGCTTGAAAAAAATCAGGTTTCAGCCCCAATAGAACGTGCGCTGACAACCTCCAAAAAGATAACCGAGCAACCCCGTCTGAACGTCGTCAAGAAGGCGTCCGGCGCAGCGGAAACCCCCTCTACGAAGACCGCTACGCCGTCAAAATCAAGACCGGCTCGCAAGACTGCAGTGCAAAAGGTTCCCCTCCGCAAATGATCTGAAAGAGGTGCGGTTGGTGGGGGCGGCATTCAAGGGTGGACAATAAGCGAGTGACTTCCCCCGCCGACCTCCCTCTTTTCGATCGCCTTAACGCCGCGTTGCCGCAGACCCAATGCACCCGCTGTGGTTATCCCAACTGTGCAGCATATGCGCAAGCTATCGCCGGAGACAACGCCTTCACAAATCAGTGCCCTCCCGGCGGCCTTGAGGGCGTGGAGCGCCTTGCTGCCATCACCGGCCGACCCGCCCAGTGGCTGAACCCAGCCAACGGCGCAGAAGGGCCGCGTGCGATAGCCGTTATCGACGAAGCCTGGTGCATCGGCTGCACCTTATGCATCAAGGCCTGCCCAACCGACGCCATCCTGGGCAGCATCAAAATGATGCACACGGTGATTGAGGCGTACTGCACCGGCTGCGAATTGTGCGTACCGGTGTGTCCGGTGGACTGCATCAGCCTGGAAAATGTCACGGGCACTCGCACCGGCTGGGCGGCTTGGTCACAAGCAGACGCCGACCTGGCGCGTGACCGCTATGAATTCAATCGCACCCGCCGCCAGCTTGATAAAAACGAAAACGATAAAAGGCTGAGGGACTTGGCGCAAGCCAAATTTTCTGATCTGGCAAAGCATTCAAAAATCACAGACCCTGAGATATTGGACCGTAAACGGGCCATTATTGAAGCGGCCATGGCGCGAGCCCGCACGAAACGTGGCCCCGCCTGACCAGACCACAGATCTTACAAGGCTATGGCTTCAGGTCACCACGAGATTCTTGTAGACGCCGCAGCCCACGAACAGCTCGTCTAATTCCTGCACAAATGACATTTTGGCTTGGACTTTGCCCGTGCTTGGGTTGGTGATGTCGTATTCGACCCAGCCAGGCTCGTGACTGGCTTGATTGATGATGGCCTCCAGCAACTGACTGCCGTCGATTCCCGAAATATCCTGCACCCGCGTACCCACTTTGGACTGGTTGCCGCCGAACGCAACGTAAGTGCCATCACGGTCTAGTGCAAAAATATACATGTCGCGGTCATGAAAGCCTTTGGCCGGGTCGGTCAGTTCCCGTAAAAAGATACTTTTCGATCTATTTTGACGGTGCGCCACGGCGCGTCTCACCAACTCCACGGCCTCTTCCGCTGAGCCCTGCTGCAATTTGAAGGATGCCACTGACTGCACCAGCGTGCCAGCCCGTCCTTCTAAATTAACCGCGTGTGTCACCGCACGTCCCGCCATCAACGCATTACTCTGGGTGATTTCGTCAAGCTGGCGCACCGCCAACGTGATCTCGGTCAGACCAGAACTCTGCTCAGCGCTGGAGGTCGATATATGGGACATGCTGGAAGCCACAGCCCGGATTCCGGACACGATCTGTGTCATGTTGGAGCCGGCTTCACGGATTTTCTGGACACTGGTCGCGACCTGTTGCGACGACGCGCCAATAAGCAGCCTGATTTCCTTTGAAGATTCAGCCGAGCGTTGCGACAACGATCTGACTTCGTTTGCAACCACGGCAAAGCCCCGACCCGACTCACCTGCGCGGGCAGCTTCTACCGCTGCATTGAGCGAAAGAATATTGGTCTGAAACGCCAGTCCGTCGATGACGCCCACAATTTCATCCATCCGCTTGGCGCTGCCCCGAATAGCGTCGACCGACTCGATCGCTTGGGCCATCGAGGCAGCCCCGTTGTTGGCCATATCACGCACCGCGGCCGCCTGCGTATTCGCCTCGCCGGCCATATTCGCATTCTTCTGAACGGCTGATGCCAGTTGCTCCACGCTAGCTGCGGTCTGTTCCAGATTGGCGGCCTGCTGCTCTGTTCGGTCAGACAGGTCACGGGTGCCTATGGCCATACTTTTCCCTGAATGCGCAACAAAAGCAGCGTTGCTGCGCACATTGGCAACCATGCCAGACAACGTGTGGCTGAGCTCACCCATTGCCACTGCGAGACGACCTAACTCGTCCTCACTGCGGTCTATCAGGCCCAGGCGCAAATCACCCGCCATCATTTTTTCTGTCGCCCGCATGACCTGACCCAGATCCTGAGAAACACTGCAGTAAAACGACCAGAAAAAATAAACCAGCAGCAGTCCCAATACGCCGGCTACTGCCACGGTCGTCATCCCCGCCATGGCGTTGGTGCCCATCAGGAGCGGCCACACCAGGACGCCTAACGGACAGGCCGAGAGAATGGCCAGCAGGGTTAACTTACGCGCGAAATACATGCGGCGCATCAACCAGACACCGGGGTGCAATAGCTTGCCAAATATCATTCGCAACTTTCCAGAATCGTGATCATAAGGAGGTACAGGGGGCGTGAACGGCTTCACTTTTGAATGGGAAGTGTCTGGCTTGCGCCGAAGAAGCGCTCGAACGGCTGCGACCGCATGGATTCGCCACTTTTATGGAAACCGGCCAATTCGCCTTGTTAATTGTTTGAACGCCTGGATGCATGCATCAAGCGGCTTTTCTCAAGCGGTCTGAGGTCCTTGATTTTAAGGCTGACAGCCCGAAAAAAGACTTGGGTGATTCCCGAGGACTATGTTTTTTTAGGAAGAAGCCAGTGCGGTGAAAGCCCGCACCACTTCCGGCGGTGCCTGCACCATTTCGATGAGCACGCCTTCACCGGAAACAGGAAATTCATCGCTGGATTTAGGGTGCAAAAAGCAGATGTCAAAGCCTGCGGCACCTTTGCGAATACCGCCGGGCGCAAAGCGCACGCCCTGCGCCGTGAGCCATTCCACTGCTTTGGGCAGGTCGTCAATCCACAGGCCCACGTGGTTGAGCGGCGTCGCATGCACGGCTGGCTTTTTTTCCAGGTCCAGCGGTTGCATCAGATCGACCTCGACCTTGAACGCGCCGCTACCGATAACACAAATGTCTTCGATCACGTTCTCGCGCTCGCTTACAAAATTTCCTGTCACTTCAAGCCCCAGCATGTCTACCCACAAGGTGCGCAAACGGTCCTTGCTGGCGCCACCGATGGCGATTTGCTGGACGCCAAGAACTTTGAAAGGTCGGCTCATGATGTCAGAACCTCCCTACGACCCACCAAATAGGTAACGCCGGCGGGCCCCGCACTCTCAAGGTGCGCGGTAGCGGCTGCCAGCCGAAAGATGTCGCCCGCTCCGTAGGTCCGACTGATGCCCGCTACCGTAAGCGTGATGTCGCCAGCGGTGATCAGTGCGCACGCGTCAAACGGGTGTTGGTGCTCGCCGAGGATATAGCCCGAGGGCCTTATCACCGTGGTGAGGGTGCTGTAGTGGTCAGCCAGTAAAGCAGTCTCAAATTCATGCGGAGTCATCGGTAATTCCTTGATACATTGCCGCTGCGTATCTTGCCAATACTTGGCAAGGAACCGGCTGCTGAGCTCGAATTTTAAGGTTGTCTTTATGCAAATTCAACGATAGGTTGATCCACGCTGAGTGACTCACCTTTCGCCGCCAAGACCTTGCCCACCACACCATCGGCGGTGGCGAAAAGTACATTTTCCATTTTCATGGCCTCGATGACTGCCACACGTTCACCCGCCTGCACCCTTTGCCCAGGCTGCACGGCCACTTCCACCAATAATCCAGGCATGGGCGACAGTACATAGCGGCTCATGTCAGGAGGTGCTTTGAAATGCATCAAGGCATGAAGTTGCGCGGCACGCGGCGACAACACCAGTGCGTCGAGCCGCCTGCCGTTGTGCGCAATGCGGATAGCCAACGGGTTTGTGCCCACACCGCGTTCCACTTGAGCCGCAAAAAGCTGACCGTTAACCGTGCCGCGGATGCGAATACCGCCAAGATGCCAATAACTACATATTTCATAGCGATTTCCGCCCGTCTCCACGATGCCAGTCCCCGATTGGGTATCGAAACCTCGCACCACCGCCGCTTGATGCGTATTTTGGCCGTCCGCGCCGAGGCCAACGACCACGAACTCTTCACCTATCGTCACCCCGTGACCCGGCAACTGACCGCTGATTCCAGCCGCGCGGCCCAACATGCGACGATTGACATAGGCCGCAAGCACCACCAGAAAGTCTGTATCGTCGTGGGGTACGTCTTCGGCACGAAAACCTTGGCTGTAGTTTTCCGCAATGAACCCGGTATTAAAGTCACCCGTGACGAATTTCGGGTGTGCTAACAGGGCCGCTTGAAAGGGAATGTTGCTACTAATGCCGCGGATCACAAAGCCGTTAAGGGCCTCCCGCATTTTTCCGATCGCTTCATGCCTGTCCTTCCCGTGAACCACGAGTTTGGCAATCATCGAGTCGTAAAACATCGGAATCTCGCCGCCCTCTTGCACGCCGGTATCCACCCGCACGCCGAACAGCTGCGAGGTGTCTGCCGCAAACATGGTTTGCCGCGGCGGTTGAAAGCGCGCTAACCGGCCCGTCGAAGGCAAAAAGCTGCGAAACGGGTCTTCGGCATTAATCCGGCATTCAATGGCCCATCCATTTCGCTTCACATCAGCCTGGGTGATTGGCAGCTTTTCGCCCGCTGCCACGCGAATCATCAGTTCGACCAGATCGAGTCCGGTGATGCATTCCGTCACCGGATGCTCCACCTGCAGGCGGGTGTTCATTTCCAGAAAGTAAAAGCGCTGGTCCTTGCCAACCACGAACTCCACGGTACCGGCACTCTGGTAATTCACGGCTTTGGCCAGCAGAACGGCCTGCTCGCCCATAGCTTTTCGGGTGGCTTCGCTAATGAAAGGCGACGGTGCTTCTTCGATCACCTTCTGGTGGCGGCGCTGGATCGAGCACTCACGCTCGTTCAGGTACAACACATTGCCGTGGCTGTCGCCCAGCAGCTGGATCTCGATATGCCGCGGTTCCTCGACAAACTTTTCGATGAAGACACGGTCGTCACCAAAACTGTTTCGGGCTTCATTTCTGCAACTGGTAAAACCTTCCAGCGCTTCCTTGTCATTAAAGGCCACGCGCAAGCCTTTGCCCCCTCCCCCCGCGCTGGCCTTGATCATCACCGGATAGCCAATACTTTGGGCGATTTCTACTGCCTTCTCAGCGGTTTCAATCGCATCGTTCACGCCAGGAATACAGTTGACACCTGCCGCGCCAGCCAGTTTCTTGGACTCGATCTTGTCGCCCATCGCGGCGATAGAGTAATGCTTCGGTCCGATGAATACGATGCCCTCTTCTTCGACCCGCTTGGCGAAGCCGGCGTTCTCGCTTAAAAAGCCGTATCCAGGGTGCACCGCCTGCGCGCCGGTCTGCTTGCACGCTGCAATGATTTTTTCGGCTTGCAGATAGCTGTCGCGGCTGGGCGCCGGACCAATGTTGACCGCTTCATCGGCCAATTCAACGTGGCGGGCATCTTTGTCTGCATCGGAATAGACCGCGACGGTCTTGATACCCATCTTGCGCGCGGTAAGAATGACACGGCATGCGATTTCGCCCCGATTTGCAATCAGAATTTTTGTGAACATATTATTTTTTTCCGTGGGCGGTTACAGGGGAATATTCCCGTGCTTGCGCCAAGGGTTTTCCAGCTTTTTGTCGCGCAGCATGACGAGCGAGCGGCAGATACGTTTGCGGGTCTCATGCGGCAAAATAATGTCGTCAATAAAGCCGCGCGCACCCGCCACGAACGGGTTGGCAAAGCGTTCTTTGTATTCAGCCTCACGTGCAGCCAGCTTCACCGGATCCCCCTTGTCTTCGCGGAAGATGATTTCTACCGCGCCTTTAGCACCCATCACTGCGATCTCGGCGTTGGGCCATGCGAAGTTGACATCACCCCGCAGGTGCTTGGAACTCATCACATCGTACGCGCCGCCATAAGCCTTGCGGGTGATGACGGTGATCTTGGGCACGGTGCATTCCGCATAAGCGTAGAGCAGCTTGGCCCCGTGCTTGATGATGCCGCCGTACTCTTGAGACGTACCGGGCATGAAACCGGGTACATCGACAAATGTGATCACGGGAATATTGAACGCATCGCAAAAACGCACAAAGCGCGCTGCCTTGACGGAGCTTTTAATGTCGAGGCAACCTGCTAACACCAGCGGCTGGTTGGCCACGATGCCCACCGACTGCCCTTCCATGCGGGCGAATCCGATCAGGATGTTCTTCGCGTACTCGGGCTGGATCTCAAAGAAATCACCATCGTCCACCGTTTTGACAATCAGTTCCTTCATGTCATAGGGCTTGTTCGGGCTCTCGGGCACCAGCGTATCCAGGCTGACATCCATACGGCCGGCCGGGTCGAGGCTGGGGCGTACCGGCGCCTTTTCCCGGTTGTTAAGAGGCAGGTAGTTGTACAGCCTGCGCAGCATCAGCAGGGCCTCCACATCATTCTCGAAGGCCAGGTCGGCAACGCCGCTGCGCGTGGTGTGGGTGATGGCGCCGCCCAATTCCTCGGCAGTGACTTCCTCGTGCGTCACGGTCTTCACCACTTCCGGGCCGGTAACGAACATGTAGGAACTGTCCTTGACCATGAAAATAAAGTCGGTCATGGCGGGCGAATAAACCGCCCCGCCCGCACTCGGCCCCATGATCATGCTGATTTGCGGAATAACACCGCTGGCCATCACATTGCGCTGGAACACGTCCGCATAGCCGCCCAGCGACGCCACACCTTCCTGAATCCGTGCGCCGCCCGAGTCGTTGAGGCCGATCACCGGCGCCCCGACCTTCATGGCCTGGTCCATCACCTTGCAGATCTTCTCAGCGTGCGCTTCGGACAGGGCGCCGCCAAACACGGTGAAGTCCTGGCTGAACACAAACACCAGACGGCCATTGATCATGCCGTAGCCCGTCACCACACCATCGCCCGGAATCTTGTGGTTCTCCATGCCGAAGTCGGTGCAGCGGTGTTCAACAAACATGTCCCATTCTTCAAACGTGCCTTCGTCGAGCAGCAGTTCCAAGCGTTCGCGCGCTGTAAGTTTGCCCTTACCGTGCTGCGCGTCGATGCGCTTTTGTCCACCGCCTAATCGAGCGGCAGCGCGCTTCTTTTCTAGCTGTTCAAGGATTGCTTGCATGATTTACTTTCTAAAGGCCTTATAAACTTTGCATGCTATTTACTCAATAGCATTTTTCGAGCGAACGGACTGCGCAGCAAGAAGATTTCTGGCAGCGGCCGAGGCCGGCAACTGACCGCTAACGACCTGCGCCATCAATGTCGGCAGCAGGGCGCTGACCGCCGGGTCTTGCCGAAATGCGTGCTTAAGCCCTGCGTCAATGCGCTCCCACATCCACGCGAGAGACTGCTGCTGCCGGCGTGCGGCCAGCTGACCATTGGCCGTTTGCAGGTTTTTGAACTGCGTCACCGCGGCCCAAAATGCATCCACCCCTTTGTTGTGCAGTGCACTGAGCTGAATCACCTGCGGGTGCCAGTGCTTGCTAAAACTAGCCGCTTGAGCGCTACCCATCGCGTTGTTGACGAGGCCGAACAGACGCATGGCGGAGGTAATCTGCGCCTCGGCGCGCATGGCCGCATTGGCATCGATGTCGGCCTTGTTGATGATCACCAGATCGGCGAGCTCCATCACGCCTTTTTTGATTGCCTGCAAATCGTCACCCGCGTTAGGAAGTTGCATCAGAACGAACATGTCCGTCATATTGGCGACGGCGGTTTCGCTCTGACCCACGCCAACAGTTTCAATAATCACCACGTCGTAGCCCGCCGCTTCGCATACCAGCATGGCTTCGCGCGTTTTTTCGGCGACACCCCCCAGCGTGCCGCTGGACGGACTGGGTCGGATGTAGGCCTGACTTTGAACCGAGAGCTTTTCCATCCGGG
Source organism: Polaromonas sp. (assembly GCF_012927485.1). Taxonomy (GTDB): domain Bacteria; phylum Pseudomonadota; class Gammaproteobacteria; order Burkholderiales; family Burkholderiaceae_C; genus Polaromonas. The sequence goes on from NZ_JABBPC010000010.1 coordinate 15,929, forward strand.
TTTTGTCACCCAGAATGGACCCACCCGATACAGTGGAGGAAGGGTCGATGGTGAGCACCGCCACGCGATGCCCCTGCCCAATCAAGTACAGCCCTAGCACTTCAATAAAAGTGGATTTACCCACGCCAGGCACGCCGCTGATGCCGAGGCGAAAAGATTGGCCCGTGAAAGGAAGTAACGCTGTCAACAACCCGTCCGCTTGTACCCGGTGGTCAGCGCGCGTGGATTCGAGCAAGGTGATGGCTTTGGCGATGGCACGACGCTGAACTTGCAGGTCGGTTCCCCGAACGCCCTGCAACAAGCCCGACGTATTCCCTACGAGTGATGCGTTCATTGCGCGGCCAGGCAGGACTTTGGCAAACTCAGCTTAAACGGCAGGAAGGTCAAGCGATCGCTTTCTTGATCTGTTCCAGCACATCCTTGGCACTGGCCGGAATGGGCGTACCGGGGCCGTAGATGCCTTTCACCCCTGCGTCGTAAAGCATTTCATAGTCCTGCCGCGGAATCACGCCGCCGACAAACACAATGATGTCATCGGCGCCCTGCTTTTTTAGTTCTGCAATGATGGCAGGAACCAACGTTTTGTGGCCGGCAGCCAAGGTACTTACGCCCACTGCATGAACGTCGTTTTCGATTGCCTGCCGCGCACATTCCTCGGGGGTCTGAAACAACGGGCCCATGTCCACATCAAAACCCAGATCAGCAAATGCCGTCGCCACGACTTTAGCGCCTCGGTCATGGCCATCCTGACCCAGTTTGGAAATCATTACCCGAGGCCGGCGCCCTTGTGCTTCTGCGAAGGCGTTGATTTCGGCCTTGAGCGCTTCCCAGCCTTCGGCCGAGTCATAAGCCGCGGCATAAACACCCGACACTTTTTGCGTATCAGCGCGGTGACGTCCGTAAACTTTTTCAAGCGCATCGCTGACCTCGCCCACCGTGGCGCGCAAGCGCATGGCCTTGATGCTCAGGTCTAACAAATTGCAATTGTTATTTTCAGCGGCAGCCGTCAGCGCGTCCAGCGCGACTTGCACGGCTATGCCATCCCGCTTTGTCTTAATGGCTTTGAGACGAGCAATCTGACCGTCGCGCACCGCCACGTTGTCGATATCGCGTGTTTCAATCGCGTCTTCAGTTTTCAGCTTGTATTTGTTGACGCCCACAATCACGTCTTTGCCACTGTCGATGCGGGCCTGCTTCTCGGCTGCTGCCGCTTCAATCTTGAGTTTGGCCCAACCGCTGTCCACGGCTTTGGTCATACCGCCCATGGCTTCAACTTCTTCAATGAGGGTCCAGGCGGCGTCGGCCATGTCCTGGGTGAGTTTTTCCATCATATAACTGCCAGCCCAGGGATCGATCACATTCGGGATGTGGGTTTCTTCCTGGATGATCAGCTGCGTGTTGCGTGCGATGCGCGCGCTAAATTCGGTGGGCAAGGCAATCGCTTCGTCAAACGAGTTGGTGTGAAGGCTTTGCGTGCCGCCGAACACCGCTGCCATGGCTTCGATGGTGGTCCGCACGACGTTGTTGTAGGGATCTTGCTCGGTCAGGCTCCAGCCGCTGGTCTGGCAGTGCGTGCGCAACATCAGGCTTTTAGGGTTCTTCGCATCGAATCCCTTCATGATGCGACACCACAACAAACGGGCCGCGCGCATTTTGGCGACTTCAAGGTAGAAGTTCATGCCGATGGCCCAGAAAAAACTCAGGCGACCGGCGAAGCCATCAACATCCAGGCCCTTGCCGAGCGCGGTTTTGACGTATTCCTTGCCGTCAGCCAGCGTCAAGGCCAACTCAAGCGCCTGGTTGGCGCCCGCTTCCTGCATGTGATAGCCGGAGATAGAAATTGAGTTGAATTTCGGCATGTTCTGCGCCGTGTATTCGATGATGTCCCCAATGATGCGGATGCTCGGTAGCGGAGGATAGATATAGGTATTGCGAACCATGAACTCCTTGAGGATGTCGTTCTGGATCGTCCCGCTCAATTGCTGCTGGCTTACGCCCTGCTCCTCTGCGGCAACCACATAGCCTGCCAGCACGGGCAGCACTGCGCCATTCATGGTCATGGAGACACTTACTTTGTCCAATGGTATTTCATTGAACAGGATTTTCATGTCTTCCACAGAATCAATCGCGACGCCTGCCTTGCCGACATCGCCAGTCACCCGAGGGTGGTCTGAGTCGTAGCCACGATGAGTCGCCAAATCAAAAGCGACCGACACGCCCTGCCCGCCTGAGGCGAGCGCCTTACGGTAAAACGCGTTGGACTCTTCGGCCGTTGAAAATCCCGCGTACTGACGAATCGTCCAGGGGCGCACTGCGTACATCGTAGCCTGCGGGCCGCGGATAAAAGGCTCAAACCCCGGCAAGGTATTGGTGTAAGGAAGGTCTTTGACGTCCTCAGACGTATACAGAGGTTTGACGGTGATGCCGTCTGGAGTGTGCCAATTCAGGGCGCTTAAGTCCCCGCCTGGCGCTGATTTGGCGGCCGATTTGGCCCAAGCTTCGAGGTTTGAAGCATTGAATTCAGGGGGCTTTGAGCTCATGGTGTTGTCGACTGTCTTGGTTGCGCTAGGCAGAATGCGGCAGCTTCGACAAAGCTGGAACAGACCGCGCGGAAAAGGGTTATCACAGTAACCGGAAGTTTACATTATTTATAATTATTCATTCAAAATATTCCATCCAGCTTACAATTTAGAGCATGGTTGAACTTTCCTTGTCTCCCCGAGCACTTTACGAAGAAGTGGCCGAGCTTCTGCGGCAGCGAATTTTCAGTCGCGAGTTGCCGCCTGGCAGCTGGATTGACGAGCTCAAACTTGCCGAGGCCTACGGCATAAGCCGCACGCCATTACGTGAAGCGCTGAAGGTACTGGCTGCCGAAGGCCTGGTCACCATGAAAGTGCGACGCGGCGCCTACGTGACGGAGGTTTCCGAGCGCGATCTCGCCGAGGTTTATCACCTGCTGGCACTGCTGGAGAGCGACGCAGCAGGGGTAGTGGCGGCCAACGCCACTGAAGCCCAACTCAGGGAATTGGAGAGTCTGCACAATGAACTCGAAAAGGCTGCCAGCAGCCGCGAACGTTTTTTTGAAATCAACGAAGCATTTCACACCCGGCTGCTGCAAATTGCCAACAACCGATGGCGCGACCAGATGGTATCCGACCTGCGCAAGGTGATGAAACTGAACCGCCACAACTCCTTGCTAAAGAGTGGGCGCATTGAACAATCACTGACCGAGCACCGAGCTATCATGACCGCACTCACGGCCCGCGATCCCGCCGAAACCACGGCGCGCATGAAAGAACACTTTCGCAACGGCATGGAAGCGGCGATCTAACGCCCAAGCCGGCCCTTCGCTCTTTGGCCGTTCGTTTTTTGACTGGCAGCGCTGGCGATCAGGGACCCGCCAGACGCCAACATTTGGAATCGGCCCGCTGTTAGCCGCGCGAGTTGGAGGCCATGTGTTCAACTTTCTTGTCGAGCAACATTTCAGGAGCCTCCGCTTCAATCCAGGTTTCGTTGTTCAGGCGGGCATGCAGACGTTTTGTGTCGAGGTCGCCAGTCCATTTAGCCACGACCAGCGTCGCCACCCCGTTGCCGACCAAGTTGGTCAGTGCTCTGGCCTCGGACATGAACCTGTCAATGCCCAGAATCAAAGCCAACCCAGCCACCGGCAAGCCGCCCACTGCCGAGAGCGTGGCCGCCAGCACAATAAACCCGCTGCCCGTAACCCCTGCGGCACCCTTCGAGGTGAGTAGCAGCACAGCCAACAGCGTCACCTGTTGGGTCAGCGACATGGGGGTGTTGGTCGCCTGGGCAATGAACACGGCGGCCATGGTCAAATAAATCGAAGTGCCGTCAAGATTGAACGAATAGCCGGTCGGGATGACCAAGCCCACCACCGATTTGCGGGCACCCAGGAGTTCCATCTTTTCCATCATTCGCGGCAACACGGACTCTGACGATGAAGTGCCAAGCACGATCAGGAGCTCTTCCTTGATGTACTTGACGAACTTCCAAATACTGAAACCATGCAAGCGCGCAATGGTGCCTAGCACCACAAACACGAAGATCAGGCAGGTCAGATAAAACGTCCCCATCAGCTTGCCGAGAGAAAACAGCGACCCGATGCCATATTTGCCAATGGTGAACGCCATAGCGCCGAAGGCGCCGATCGGGGCCACCTTCATGATCAGACCGACAAGGTCAAACAGCACATGAGACAGCTTCTCGATCAAATCAAACACCAGCGTGCCGCGTCCACCGAACTTGTGTAACGCAAAACCGAACATCGCCGAAAACAGCAACACCTGAAGAATTTCTCCCTTGGCAAAGGCTTCAACGACCGAGATTGGAATAATATTTAGCAGAAAGTCTGTGGTGGTTTGCATCTTGCCGGGGCCTGTAAAGGCGGCGATGCCTTTGGTGTCGAGCGTGGTCGGATCCACATTCATGCCACTTCCAGGATGCAGCAGGTTGACGATGAAGAGGCCGACGATCAGCGCCAGGGTGCTAACGACCTCAAAGTACAAGAGGGCCAAGCCGCCAGTCTTGCCCACTTTCTTCATGTCTTCCATGCCCGCTATACCCACAACCACGGTGCAAAAAATGATGGGCGCGATGATCATCTTGATCAGCTTGATGAACGCATCCCCGAAAGGTTTCATGTCGGCGCCGGTCTGCGGGTAAAAATGCCCCAGAAGAACCCCTGCGGCCACAGCGATTAACACCTGCAGGTAAAGAGATCGGTAAAAAGGACGTTTTTTGATAGGAGCGCTGGCAGTCATAAGCGGTGCTGGTTGGGCTTCTGCCGACGTGGTCGGGCAGTCGTCTGATTAAGTTAAAACGCGTATTTTCCCCTATAAGTCGGGTGCTGCAATTAGGGGTAACTACTTCTCGCAGCCGATTCGTGGTGCCGCTAGGTCTCGGAACGCTCAAGCATTTCGGCTGCCTCGCGCGCGGTCACCATCACCTGTCGCGCAGGCAGGGTTTTTAGACGGTGGTCGCTCCAGACCTGCCGCCAACGACGAGAGCCGGGCTGCCCGTGTCGGAGCCCGAGCATGTGGCGACTAATCGCAGACCAGGGCGTTCCGTCTTTGACAGCCTCGCGCTCCATGTAAGCAACCATCTGTTCCTCGACCACCTCGCGCGTGAATTCCCTTTGGGTGGCGCCTTTCGACTCAGTCGGCCCAGGCAGCTCGGAATGACCCGCATTAAAAAAGTTTGCGTCCCAAGAGGCCAACCACCAGGGGTTGTGATAAGCCTCGCGCCCAACCATTACGCCATCCAACTCACGCAGATGATCAGACACCTGCTCATCGGTGGTGAAGCCCCCGTTGATGCAAATGGTCAGGTGCGGAAACTCCAACTTCAGGCGGTGCACCAGTGCATAGCGCAAAGGCGGCACCTCGCGGTTTTCCTTGGGACTCAGACCTTTCAGCCAGGCGTTGCGCGCATGCACGATGAAGGTGTTGCAGCCCGCCTCGCTCACCGTCCCCACAAAGTCGCGCACAAACTCATAGCTTTCACACTTCTCGATACCGATGCGATGCTTTACCGTCACGGGTATCTTCACCACATCGACCATCGCCTTCACACAGTCAGCCACAAGTTGCGGCTCGGCCATCAGACACGCACCAAAGGCACCGCGCTGAACACGTTCGCTCGGACAGCCGCAATTTAGGTTGATCTCGTTGTAACCCCATTGCTCGCCCAGCCTTGCGCTGTGAGCCAGATCGGCCGGGTCGCTGCCGCCAAGCTGCAGTGCTACCGGGTGTTCCTCAGCGTTAAAGCGGAGATGCCGCTCCACGTCACCATGAATCAGCGCTCCCGTCGTGACCATTTCCGTGTACAGCAAGGCGTGACGCGAAAGCAATCGGTGGAAGTAGCGGCAATGCCGATCAGTCCAGTCCATCATCGGGGCGACAGAGAGTCGCCACCGATTGTAGGAAGAGATTACGGCAGTGCCGACGGCAGGCGCGTGAGAAGCAGGAAAAGGCATCTCTGTATTTTCCCCGAAAGAGGGTCAGTCAAACGGCGTTGGGGCCATTCCTCGCCATCCAGAAGCAGCGTTGCGAGGCCGTCCGACTTCTTGGCCGGGTAACATAAGCAGCCACCTAACTGGGTAAGCATGCATAAGGCAAAGGAAACCAGATGACAACAGTGCCCCCATCCCGATCGACAGCCGACGTTGCTCCAGCGCTTTTGTTCGGTCACTTCCGCGCGCTGGGCCTACTCACCCCAATCATGCTGATTGCAGCCTGCACTTCGGTGCCGCTACCGCCCTGGACACCGCCTGCTCTTCGACCTGCCGCTACCGCGCCGACTAGCCCCGATGCACCTGCGGCATCGCGACCGGAGCCCCCGCCCTCTGCGGTACAAATATCGCCCGTGGTTCCGCCATCAGCGAGGGCCCCCATTAACGCGGATCAGCCGGCCCCCTACAGCGCCGCTGTTGCCGCCCGTTTTCCCGCACCCTCGGTGACTTACAGCACGCCAGGCCTGCAAGCCGGGCGCACTATCTTCAGCACGCAAGCCGAAATTCAGGCCTGGTTGCGCGATCAGGCTGACGCTGCATCGCGTTCAGCGGGCGTCAAAGCCGCCGTGCTGCCTATCGGCCAGTCGCAGCGTGGCGAAGCCTTGGAAGCACTGGTGCTGGCCCGCGCCACCGGTACCGACCCGGACGCTCTGCTGGCAAACGGACGGCCCACTGTGCTGTTGGTAGGCCAGCAGCACGGAGACGAGCCTGCCGGCGGAGAAGCGCTGCTGATCATCGCGCGGGAGCTGGCGCAAGGGCTGTTGCAGCCCGCGCTGGAGCATATTAATGTGGTGATTGTTCCGCGCATCAATCCTGATGGCGCGGCAAGCGGCCAACCTACAACCGCGAATGGACTCGACATGAACCGAGACCAGCTTTTGCTCAACACGCCCGAAGCCCAGGCGTTGGCCAAACTGACGCGTGATTACCAGCCCACCGTCGTCGTGGACGCCCGCGAGTACACCGTGATTGGCCCGTTTCTGAAAAAGTTTGGAACGGAGCAAAAGTTCGATGCGCTGCTGCAATATGCCACCACCGCCAACCTCCCTGAATTTTTAACCAAGGCCGCCGAAGAGTGGTATCGCCGTCCTTTGCTGGCTGCGCTGAAGAGCCAGGGTCTCAGCACTGAATGGGCTTACACAACCTCGACGGATTTGGCCGACAAAAAAGTTTCCATGGGAGGGCCTCGACCCGAGACCGAACGGAATGTGAACGGCCTCAAGAATTCCGTTAGTTTGATGATTGAAAGCCGAGGCGTTGGCATTGGCCGACTGGCTATCCAGCGCCGCGTACACACCCATGTTACGGCCATCACCAGCGTGTTAGCCAGCACCGCCCAGCGAGCCAGCGAGCTCAACCAACTGCGTCCTTATATCGACAAGGAGGTCAGTGGGCTGGCCTGCAAGGGCGACGCCATTGTGGAAGCAGCGCTTACGCCTGCCCAGTATGAGCTGGTCATGCTGGACCCCGTGAGCGGCGCCGACAAACCCCTCACGGTAGACTGGAACTCCGCTCTCGCCCTGCGCACCATCAAGGCGCGCGCACGTCCCTGCGGTTACTGGCTGTCCGCAAGTTCCACCCGGGCTGTCGACCGGTTGCGCCTGCATGGCGTGCGGGTTTTGCGGGTTACCGAGCCCGGGTCCATGTTGGGCGACAGCTTTCGAGAAACCTCCCGCGCCGCAGGCGAACTTAGAGATGTTAGCGCCACAAGTGCCGACAGCAACCGGATTATCAAGGTGGAGGTCAGTCTTACCCGCGCTGTAGTGGACGTGCCAAGCGGCAGTTACTACGTACCACTCAACCAGCCTTTGGCGAATCTCGTCCTCGCTGCGCTGGAACCCGACACTCCAAGCAGCTACTTTGCCAACCAGCTGCTTGAGAACTTGCAAAGCACGGTACGCGTTATGGCCGAGCCCAACACCGCGCTCGAAGAGTTGCCTCGAGTTTGATGAAGACCCGCGTGGCTCGCCTGAATAAATCTGGCGCTTGCGTCTTACACAAAGAGAGTGCAACTGCTTACCGAGGGATGTTAATTTTTTGCGCCGTAATAGTTTGATTAAGACTAAAAAGGATTCGCATGAAAACCTTTGCACTTACTCCAAAAATGCTGAGCCTGGGCGGTGTTTTTTATCCGACGGGTTATGCGTTCATCATGTTCCCAGATATCGAGGAGGCCACGCTGGTCGCCCGCGAACTCGAAACAAGCGACGAAGACATCATGCTGCTGACGCCTGCAACCATCCTGGAGCAAATCGGCAAGGCTGATGGCCGCTCGGATTTGACGCTGCCGCGTGTCGGCACTGAAGGCGCCACCGTTAAAAAATACGTAGACCTGGCAACGGAAGGCCATCATGCGTTGATGATTCCGATGCCTTCCCAAGAAGCCACGGAGCGCATCATGGCAGTGGTACGCAAAGCGCCATTCTCTTTTGCAGAAAAATACCACATGCTGGCGATCGAAGATCTTGAGTAGCGACTTGGCCCGTCTACAAAGCCAGTTAACGGCGGCCTGATGGCGGGAATGGATTTGAGACCCCCTGGGCCTTATGTTTATGTGCCAATCCGGCAATCGTCTAATGCGACCAGCAATGCGACACATAGCGTACTTGCAAGGGCCGCCGGCCCCCTTTGATCAAGGTGGTCGCTGCTGGCGCCGCGTGACTTCCGATAGAGTGTGGGTGCGTACCTAGAACGCTTACATCTTGCCGCTCCAATTAGGGAGCCGCTTTCACCCTGAGACCTTGATTTTCACGCCCCGTTTTGAATCAACCCCTGCACGCCAAAGGAAGCCCGATGATTGACCTGCATTACTGGCCAACACCCAACGGATGGAAGATTTCCATCATGCTGGAAGAGTGTGGTCTCCCTTACCGGTTTCTTCCAGTAAATATCGGCAGAGGTGAGCAGTTCTCGCCTGATTTTCTGGCTATCAGCCCCAACAACCGCATGCCGGCCATCGTGGACCACGAGCCGACCGGCGGCGGTGCACCCGTGGCAGTCTTTGAAAGCGGTGCCATTTTGATGTACCTTGCAGAAAAAACGGGACAGTTCCTCGCTTCTGATGTCCGAAAACGTTATCAGACGCTTCAGTGGCTGATGTGGCAAATGAGCGGACTCGGACCGATGGCTGGACAAAACGGCCACTTCCTTCTGTACGCTCCAGAAAAACTTCCTTACGCCATTGAACGTTACGGCAAAGAGGTGGACCGGCTCTATGGCGTACTCGACGCGCAGCTGGCAGGCACGGGCGCTTACGTCTCAGGTTCAGATTATTCCATTGCCGACATGGCCATCTTTCCCTGGGTGCGCACGCACAAAGCACAGCAGGTTGATTTACAAAAATTCCCTCATGTGCTGCGCTGGTACGACGCCTTGTTCGAACGGCCAGCGGTCAAGCGCGGGCTGGCCCTCGGCAAAGCGCTGCGCGTGCCCACTATGACCGACGAAGCACGCAAATCCCTATTTGGGCAGACTGCGCAGAGCGTAAGAGACAGGCACAACGCTGCCGAAGCGCTTAATTTGGAAAAGAAGCGAACTTGAAATGATTGATTTTTTCTTTGACTGTTCCAGCCCCTGGACTTACCTGGCCTTTCGCAATATCCAGCCGCTGGCGGCTGAAATGAGAGAGCCGATCAATTGGCGACCAGTGCTCGTCGGCGGCATTTTCAACAGCGTCAACAAGGGCATTTATGCGGCCCGAGAAGACACGAACTCGCCCAAAAACCGCTACATGCTCAAGGATGTTCTGGACAACGCGCGAGAAGCCGGCCTCAGCATCGTTTTTCCGCCGAAGGTTTTTCCTGTCAACAGCGTGAAGGCGATGCGCGGCTGTTTGTGGATTGCACAAGATATTCAGGCGAAAGACCGTTACCTGGACTTTGTAGAGGCGACGTTTGCAGCCTATTTCAGCCGGGAAGAAGACATCTCACAGGACGATGTGCTTGCCGCTGTATGTCTGAAAGTAGGCATTGATGCTGATGCTTTTTTAGTGGGTATCGCGCACGCTGATGTCAAGGAAAAACTCAAGGCGAATACGCAAGAGGCGATCCGGCGGGGTGCCTTCGGCTCACCGACTTTCTTTGTCGGAGAAGATATGTATTTTGGCAACGACCGCTTGCCGCTGGTACGGTCAGCCGTGCTTCGCAAACGCGCCGGATGAATATGACCGGTTCCGTCATGGGTTGACAGATTGATGGTTGACAAGTTGGGGCTTAAATCCTCTCACAGGCGCCCTGTGAACCTCATCGGTCGCCTTATGGTGTGACGGTCAGCGGACTGTCCGCTGGCCATTTTTGCAGCAAGCGCCGCAGTTTCGAAATCACAGCCATAAAAAAGCCTGCATTACGCAGGCTTCTTGTTCAACGCAATTTAACGTTAATCATCGTTGCGGTCTCCGTGCTCATGGTCATGTTCACGCCGGTCTTGCCGCTGGTAATACACCGGGGCATACCCCTGCCCTTGCACGTAGTAGCCGTCCCGACGTCCGTGCCAGCCACGCCAGCCATTAGGGCGGCCATAGTAAACCGCTTGCGGCACTCCATAAATGGGCTGGGGTTGGTAATAAACCGGCGCAGGTTGGACGTAGATAGGCTGCGGCTGGATATACACAGGCTGCGGCTGCACGTACACCGGCATTGCGTTACCTACGTTGAGCTCTACGCCCGGAGAGCCGACGCCCACCGACCAAAACACGTTGTCTCTGGCCTCGGCGGCACCCGCAAAGCCGAGGGCGGCAACCGCCAGTGTGGCTGCGGCACCGGCCAAGACCACAGAGCGGTTTGACTTGTTAGCTATCTTCATAAACTTCTCCTAGAAAGGGGCGGAAAGCGCCCATGCGTCCATTAAACGCAGAGCCCGGTGTAACCGCCTACCGGTTGCACAGTTAAGAGCGTACCCAAACGTAACTCAGAGCTGACTCACACTACCGCCTAAAATCACTCGATGACCTCTCCTGTACCTCTTCATACTGCTGGTTTTGCTGAAAAAGACACCCACAAAACCAGTAATTTTCTACGCCAGATTATTGAGAAAGATCTGGCTGAAAATACCTATGCCAGCCGCCGTTGGGGCGGCAGCCCGGGGGACGCCGCACACCACGCTGCTGGCCAGCCTGATCCGGCTAAAATTCGCACCCGCTTTCCGCCCGAGCCCAACGGCTACCTGCACATCGGCCACGCCAAAAGCATTTGCCTGAACTTTGGTCTGGCGCGGGACTATGGCGGCGTGTGCCACTTGCGCTTTGACGACACCAACCCCGAAAAAGAAGATACCGAATACGTTGACAGCATCATCGACGCGGTGCGCTGGCTGGGCTTCGAATGGAACGGCTCGGCCACCGCTGCGCCCTACCAGGCCAGCGACTACTTCGACTTTATGTACCGCGCCGCCGAACATTTGATTAACGCCGGCCACGCCTATGTGGACGAGCAAACTGTCGAGCAAATCCGCATCAATCGCGGCGACTTCAACAAGCCCGGCGCAAACAGCCCGTTCCGCGTTCGCAGCCCCGCTGAAAATCTCGCCCGCTTTCACGAAATGCGCGACGGTCAACACGAAGATGGCGCCATGGTGCTGCGCGCCAGGATCGACATGGCCTCGCCCAACATCAATCTGCGCGACCCCGC
>NZ_JABBPC010000002.1 GCF_012927485.1 Polaromonas sp.
GCACTGCGCGTTCGCGAACCTCGGGTGAAAACTTGTTTGACTTCTTCATGGCTCAATCCTCTCAGAGATTTGAGCCTCCTCAAAATACGGGGCGATTCACTATTGTGAAACTCAGCGCCGGGCACGCGCGGCTGAGGGAGCGGGCGTTGGTTAGACATTCATCAGAAATAATCAACCCTATTCCGCATGCCAGCCGCGACGAGTTTATGGCGGAGATTGACGAACTTATCGTCGAACTAGAACAAGCCCACTTCCGCATCGCAAGCGGCGTCCCGCAGCGTTGACACGCGCTAGGTGGTAGCTACGACGTTTGCCAAGGCAGCCACTAGTCGGGAACACTTTCGCTCATAGTCCGCTCCTGGTCGACAACAGGTATGCCAAAAGGTTCATGACGCTGAAATTCCTGTTGCCGGAAGTACATAAGCGTCCAGCAGTCCGCGACCCTGTATATATTCAGGACGCCAAGTTCATTGGCCTACGACATGCCTTCGCAGGTGTCGGGCGGCGGCGACATAATCGCGCTTCACCCGAACGATGCACGCGTTGTGCGACCCGATAGTGATTTACCAACGTGCTGAACGCGCGCTACGGCGCTGCCATGCCCTTGTCTTTGAGTACTTACCTGAGTGTCCTCGCTCGCCAGCAGGATGAGCGATGACAGCGCGGGAGGGGGAGTCGGACGCTTAAGCCGGGACGGCGCCAGCGTAGACGGTGCCGTTCTGCGTGCCCGCTACTACCTTAGCGAGCGGGATGATGGAGCCGACAGAAACCGCATCTTCTTTGCCCATCGCCTCAAGCATCGCCGGCGGCAGGATGGCCAAGCCAAAGTTTCGGCCGTCGCGGATGCGCTTCGCAATCCCGGCCGCTGTGTCCTTCACCACCAACAGTTTGTCTTCAGTGGGCTTCTCGAGCATGGGTGCCATAGCCGCGACCACCGGAAAGAATGCCTCTGCGCTAAGCACCCTGACCTCTGCAGCCGCCGCGGCGATTGCAAAGCTCCAGCAGACGGGCAGCAAAGCGAGGCGACTGGCCGGTTGGCGCCAGCCGCCACTGCAAGAGCGGAGTCGGCTGTGTTCATGAACAGTAGCGTGTCACAGCCCCACCTTACGACACGCCAAACTGGCAGCCATCACCGATGGGCCGGCATGCATGCAACCTTTGCAATTGGCACGGCCAAGGCATCGTAGAAGCCTTCCGCAGCGGGTCTAGACGAGACCAACCGCGCGCCATCAGCACCCACGAACACTTTCCCCAACTGCTGCGTGTCTAGCGGCTTGCCCGGGTAGGTCGGCGAGACGTTCAGCGGCATGCCGAGGTCTTCCCGAGTAAGCAACTTGCCCGGTCGCTACACTCGGCTCCACCTCCACGAGATGCAACTCATGAAGAAAAATTTCGGACTCGCGCTCCTCGCGGTCTGCTGCCTGACAGCCAGCGCCGTCGCGCAGGAGGCGCCGGGGCGCCAGGTGTCGATTGGATTTGGCGGCAAGAGCATCATCACCGCGCTGGACAACATCTTTCGCGGCGACATCATGCCCAAGCTCATCCCGCTATCAACGGTACTGACTGGCTGCAGCGAGCCCATCGAAAAGATTGATACCGAGATTCTGGAGATGCCGGTCAACCCGTCCAAGAACGACAAAGGCCAGCTGACCTCGGGCGTTCTCAAGGAACGCTGGAGCCTGACGAAATGCCACAAGGTGGTAGCGGTGTACGTGACCGTGGAGTTTTTAGCCAGCGGTCAAACCGCGCATACGATTTCCGCCAAGCCCTAGGCTCGCCGCGCCCTTACCTGGCTTTTATTGCTCAAAGAGCAGCTGCCTCGCGAGCCTTTTTCCTCGCTTGGGCGAATGTGGCCTCCGGTGCGTTGCAGCCGCGGGCTAGCGGGGTGACTTAGCGCAGAAAAACGGATATACCAAGGAATTCCGTCGGCAAAATCAATTTGTTCGCCGCCGCCGGCTCAGCACCGTTGCGACTTGGACTATTGCTTCTCGCGGCTTGTCAAGAAATAAGTTCCGCCTTCGCCGTCCGGCGTCAGTGTTACTTGGAACGGCACGCGCTGGCCGCAAAGGGCTACGGTCCAGCGTTCTTCGACGCTTCCGTACTTGAGCGACGCCGGCGTCTTGCCCGAGCCGACCGCGTTGGTCTTGAGAACCTCGGTTGTGACTGAGTCGATGCGTTCGCACTTGGTGTAGAGGCGCGCTTCCATTGCAAGTTGCCTGCTGACGTCCGATTTCAGCGTATCGCCGGCTCTCGTGTTGCCGCTTACAGGAATGGGGGCGGCGCAGCCCATCAATGCCAGTGCCAGGATACCGCTTAAAAAGCAAAATTTGTTATTTTTCATCAGTTTTTCAAAGTTAGAGGCATCTACCCCAAAGGTATTTTCCTTCAGCGCAGCGACGCCAACCTTGCAAAACAACGGCTGAAAATCCGCTCATTTCAAATTGGCAGATGCACTCCTGCCGCCAGACCTTCAACCGCAAGCAACGTTGGAGAAGATTTTGTCGCTCGTAGAAATCCGGGTGTGGAAGCCGTGGCTGCGCCAGAGCTTACGAAGGTCGAGGACATGCTGCAGAAAAACGTGAGGAAAGCGATTATGTGAGCCGACTCACGCCTATCATCGCTCCTGCAGCCTGAATACATTCGTCGGAACAATAGCTTTCGTAGGCAATTGGCTACGAAGCGGCTTACCTGGTTGCTCCCAACGACCGCCTGCGGCGTCTGCTGCGCGCGGACGTTAAACCTCAAAATTCACTTTTTTAGCGGTCCACCCCTTGAGCAAGATTATTCGTGCTGGGCTTACTTACTTCGCAATCGTGCTTGGTACTGGTTTCGTGCTCGGTGTTATTCGAGTCCCTTTTCTCGTACCGCGCATAGGCGAACGCTGGGCGGAACTCGCAGAGATGCCCATCATGGCAACCGTCATCTTCCTCGCTGCTGGCTTCAGCCTCCGGCGTTTCCCCAGAATATGTTCCCCTGGCCGTTCCCTAGCCGCTTGGGTTCTTGCTCTTGCGTTATCGGTCTGCGCAGAACTTGGTCTCGCGGTTGTCCTCCAGAGTCAGACGCTCGCTGAATTCCTCAAGAGCCGAGACCAGGTTTCTGGTTCTGTCTACGTTGCCTTGCTGCTGGTCTTCGCAGTCATGCCACGCCTTCGCCTTCGGAACCATGAGCAGAACGTGGCCAAAAATAGCGAGGCCTAACCCCTCGCTCGAAATGAGTTCTTACGGTAGGTCACCGGTCCGGTCTGACGGTACACGGCACATTTTGGCCAACCCGGGCTTAGCGTCACACCGTTGGGTACGGTGAGGCTCGAGCGTTGAATGTCCGCAGTTGGTCGCATCACGACTCCTACGAATGCTTGCAAATAGGGGCGCTGTCTTCTTGCGTCACCGGGGGTTCAGTATTGAAAAGTTGACATTTCTGCTCGCAGCGTACGGATGCGTAGGTGCAGAGACCTTTGTGATTGAGCTAGCAGGCCTCGGCTTTGTCGCCGTTCTGATATGAATCTGTGGCCGGGTCCGCGCTGTGCCATCGGCCCATGTCCACCCTTGTTCAGTCCCGGTGAATGGTTTTCTCCAGCCGCTGGAGGTCAAAGCCCTGGCTGGACAGCCGTGCCAGCAAGGCGGAATAGGTACCAGGGTCCACTTTTGTGCTTCTGGACAAAATCCACAGATACTCCCGCTTAGGCTCACTAACGGCCACAAGCTGGTACGCGGGGTCGAGGTCAATGACCCAGTAGTCGCCCCATACCGCTGGAATGAAGGACAGCCAAGCCGGGGCAAAGCGGACCTCCAACTTTGAAGAAGCGGTACCCCCAATTTGTCTGGCGCTACCCACCGCCTCCTTCATTTCACCGTTTTCTTGCCGGCACCGGTTGACGACCTGAACCTGGCCACCCGTCAGCAAGCTGTACTCGGCCCGCGTGTCAGCCACGCATTTTTTCTGGAACCAAGCCGGGAATTTGGAAATCTCATACCAGGTTCCCATATAGCGCGGGACATCGAGTGCGCTGATCGACGTCAACGCAAGGACAGGCTCGAATTTGTCGGCAGCATGGGTGAATGCGCTGCTCAGGACAAGAATGGCAGCAATCAGGATTTTCATTTCTATTTGTTTCTATCTGGGTAGTGCCGTGAATTTAAGGCATGGTATCGGCTAATGGCCTAACTTGGAATGTCCGCTGCTGATCGGGAAAGGCCCGTCATGCAGGGCTCTCTGGTGCCCAACACGATCATCCAACATAGCGACGCGAAAGCGGCCTCAAGGAATCTTCGATGCCTGTTTGAGGGCGTCAAAACTGACCTTACACCTAAAAGCATGCTGAAACATCATCCTGACATGGTCAGATTTATGCAATCCTCATGGTGTGAAGTCTATCCCGCAAGCGCCGGACTTTGATTGCATTTGGGCGGGTGTGATGCCGTGAATTCCCGAGGGTTGAAGCCGCCACCTCTCGGGCGAACTGAACGCGCAGCACCGTCCTGAGCGACTTGTGGCGGTCCAGTCCAAGGTGGACTGAATCGCAGTATCAAGCAATTTGGAAGCAGAACCCAACTCTTCGCTCCAGCTTCGCGACCATTCCGACTTGCCGACAGCAGCGAGAGGGTGCATGCGGCAAATAGTGCAAGCTGGAAAGGTATGACCTGAAGCACACTATCGCCCGTTGCTGAACTGCAGGCTTTGCCCGGCGATGAGCCCCAGGCCGGCTTGTCCGGCCAGCGTCAGAATCGGCTCGCCGCTGTGGGGCACAGCGTTGGCGCTGGGCGAAGTTTGTTTGGCCGGTGCGTCCGAGTACGCGCTTTGCAGGCGCTGGCCGCTCACCTGCGTGGCGCTGGCTTTGAGCAGGGCGGCCAGCGGGGCAGCGGCCTCGTCGATGGTGCTGGCGTTGGGCTGGATGCTGCCCTCATGGCTGGCAAGCCGGACCGTGGCGTGGGTGCTGGCGGCCTGGCTGAAGGCTTGGGACAGCAGCGTCGCCTGTTTTAACAAGGCCAGAGCGGCGCTGTTGTCCCCGGCCGGGTCGCGCTGGCGGGCGTTGTGCTGGATGGCGTAGGTGGTGAACATCAGTCCGGCACCGGCGCGCACCGCGCCATAGGCATCGCTGCGCAGCTCAAAGCCCTGACCGCGCAGGCTGCCTCGGTAGTTGTCGGCCGTGTGAATGAGGTGGCCCAGGTTGAGCTCGCTGGCGTATTGACTGGTCTTGAGCTGGATGCGCTGCTGGTTGCCGCCGGCATCGTTGTCATCGAACACCAGTTGGTTGTAGCCCGCGCTGGGCGCACCCGCGCTGCCCCATTCCTGGGGCTAGCTTCACAACGCTCCCGGCCGCATGCGAATGGTTTTTGAGACAGCATCCCACAGGGCCAGAGCCTCTTTTTCCGTCAGTGATGCGGGGGTTACAGTGTAGTTTCCATTGGCATCGAACGTGGACTCAATCGGGCCTCCGTTTTCCATGACAACCTCAAAGAAAGGGGTATGTGGATTGCCACTTTTGGAGTTTCCCTCCATCTTGAAATAATGACCCTTGATAGTTTTTCCACCGGCCTGGTCCATATCCCCCGCCATCAACCATTCCTCAACCTCAAATACACCCGGTATCTTGACGACACCCTTGCGCAAGAGTGCCCCATTGCTACGCGATATGAGCTCACTAAGTCCCGGGCGTTGGAGCAAGGTGTCATCCAGTTGTGCGTGACTATCGCCGCTCCATCTAATCTGCACATCCGGCATTTTTTTGAAATCAAATACGGCCCTGATTTCCTCCTCTTTGTCTGCCTTGCCCGCTAAAAATCCGCCCTCAAAACAAAATCCGGGCTCTGTGGGAATGTCATTGAGTTCACGGCTTCGAGCCCGTTGCAGCAGGTCTGTGAGCAAGGCCCTTTTCTGGGGGGTGGTGGTTGGCACTTGCTTTGCAAGTACATCA
Source organism: Polaromonas sp. (assembly GCF_012927485.1). Taxonomy (GTDB): domain Bacteria; phylum Pseudomonadota; class Gammaproteobacteria; order Burkholderiales; family Burkholderiaceae_C; genus Polaromonas. The sequence continues at coordinate 5,915 of NZ_JABBPC010000002.1, forward strand.
TTTTGAAATTTTGGGGCGGACACATCAATAGCCTTAGCGACCATTTTGATGACTTTATCGTCAGACCATTTGTAGCCTTCAATTACTCGTGCACTGTCGTCAAGTTCATTCTCACTTTCCAGCCGCTCGAACAGCTTTATGGTCGGGCTGGGCGAGCTGACGCTGTAAAAGTAAGGCCAGCCTTCACTGTGTTTCTTCGCCCGATATTCCGCCTCGATCTGCCCCATGCGAATGTTGAATTCGTTGAGCGATAGGGTGCCCATAACCTCTATTACCACCTCATGGTTGTATCCCACGGTTTGCTGGGTGCTGCCGCGTATGCTTTTGGGCAAGTCTATTAAGAATCGTCCCAGACAATGGGTCTGCATGTTTTGGGTGAGTTCGTTCACGGTTTGTTGTTCCTGTGCGGTGAGGGGAGGGGTTGGTGGCTTGCAGCCTTCCGTGGCGATAACAGCGCAGAGCGCCACAACCGCCAGCACGGATCGCAATAAAGTCGGAACGACGCTCACTTGTAGGCCATGCCCGCAACGTCTTTGATGCGCTGGGCAATCTTCACGATGCCGTACAGAGCCGCGCGCTGGGCATGGGCATTCTCGTTTTTATAGGCGGGTTCATGCTCCACCCGCTGTAACTCGAAATAAGCCTTCGCGTGGTCTTTCACCCCGCGTCCCGAGCGCTGCGGTACCGTGCCGTCCCCGGCTTCTTCGGGCGTACTGATTCGCATCGGCATCAGGCTGGGGTGGGCGGGCTGCCCCACGAACCTGGTCGGCCTGCGGGGTTCAATCGGCTGCTCATAGCCCTCGCCTTTGCCACGCTGGAATGACACATCCAGAAGGTCGTTGGGCAAGGTTTCATGGCTGTAATTAGAGCTAGGTTGAAACGTCCACTGCACCTGCCCATAAGCGGCTTTGGTCTGGTCAACACCGATGAAGGCATAGGTGTGGGGATGGTATTTACCTTGCAATTTTTCGTGAAACTTTTTTACATGCAACCGTATGACATTTGTAAAGTTAATCCAATCCGTCTCAATACGTTCTTTTTTCTCATCCCTAGGATCGATGAGAAAGTCATCGCACAGACTCCACCATTTGCCACGCACGGTATAGATTTCGCTATAGGGGTCGGCCTTTGGCAGGCTCATTTGTGCAAGCTCATTTTTGCCATCATGAAACTTGAGCCAGCGCATGCCGTATTCCATCCCGGGCAGCATTTGCAGCGGCCCGGGGGCTGACGATAAAACGGCGGTCATTTCGGCCGCGTTGCCGCCCAGCACTTCGCTGGCCAAGCCGCCAGCCGCGCTTTTCCAGGTTCCTTTGTCGGGGTTTTCGGTTCCCGCTTTCATGCGCCGGTACACGGCTGCAGCGCCAATGGCGGGCATGACGCCATGCACGATGCCCAGGATCTTGCTTTGCATGCCCAGGTTTTCGGAACAATAACGCGCCACCAGGCCTCCCATGGAGTGGGTCACCACAATGACTTGCTCGCACTTGAAGTTTTTTTGGTAAAAGGCGATGAACTCGTTAATTTTCAGCTGTAGACGCTCGGCTGACTTGGCGTTGGAGTCCAGCCAGTTGTAGCCGACGGCGTGCACGGGAAAGCGGTATTTGTAGGTCAGCGCAATCTCGTCGCGCACCACTTTGTCCATTTTGACGGCGCCTTCGAGCACTTGTTCAATCAGGCCGACTCGGGGGCCATTGTGAGGGTCGTTAAAATCATTCAGGGTTTTTTCCAGCCAGACCAATATTTCTGCATAGCTGCTGAAACCGACTTCACCCCAGCCGCGGCGTCTGAGTTCGGTGTCCGTCTGAATGCTGCCTTGCGGAATATCGCCACCCCTAAAAACATCCGTGTTGTCGGGGCGCAAAAGCTTTTTTCTTGATTTTGCATTTTTCGTAATCCAATCCTTTGCCATGCCCATGCCGGAGTTAAGCAGCCACACTGGCGCTATAGGAGGTTTCTTTTTGTCGATGTTTTCCCCGAGGTTGGTGCCCATCACCCCGGGTACAAAAATCACCGGAATGATGCGATCGGGGACCATGTAGCAAATTGCAAATGACTCACTGGGGGGACTGGTCACAGAGGGGTAGGACGCTACCCCATGCTTATCAAACCTTGGAGCAATCACGCGATCGATAGTGGTGGCCATTTAAATATTCTCTGGAATGATTTTGAGACTCAGGCCTTCAAGCAGCTGGCTTTTGTACAAACCCGTTTTGCCTTCACCATCAGTGGTGCCTGATCGCGCCACCACGCCTTGGGCATCAATGAGCTGAAATTTTCGGTTAGCGGCTGGTGTTGAATCAAAAGGCCACTTGAGGATAAATTCCTCATCAAATTTGACCTTCGGCCACGTCTGCGTTTCTCGACTGAGTGAGGTCGGCCCATCAAACTTCTTCGCACTGGCATGCACGGTCAGTTTGCCCGGACACTGCACGGTGATGTTGCCGCCCTCGATCGTGATGTTCGCGCCAGCAGCGGTGCTCAGGCTGATGCTTTTGGCGGCTGCAAAGTCGATGTTTGAGTTGGCACTTTGAAGGTTGATCAACTCCTTGGCCTGAATATTGATCGCATCACTTTGCGCTTCATAACGCACCGGGTCCTGTGCTGCAATCAGCGTCAAGCCTTTGCCGTCTTCACCCGGCCCCGCCGCACCCCCCAGAATGCCAATCGCCTGTCCACTGTGAATCCTGAGCTGCCCGCCGGTGATGCTCTGGCTGTCTTGCCCGCTCATGAGGCTGAGGGTCTCCCCGTTGCTGAACTGCAGGCTTTGCCCGGCGATGAGCCCCAGACCCGCTTGTCCGGCCAGCGTCAGAATCGGCCCGCCGCTGTGGGGCACAGCGTTGGCGCTGGGCGAAGTTTGTTTGGCCGGTGCGTCCGAGTACGCGCTTTGCAGGCGCTGGCCGCTCACCTGCGTGGCGCTGGCTTTGAGCAGGGCGGCCAGCGGGGCGGCGGCCTCGTCGATGGTGCTGGCGTTGGGCTGGATGCTGCCCTCATGGCTGGCAAGCTTGACTGTGGCGTGGCCGGCCGGGTCGCGCTGGCGGGCGTTGTGCTGGATGGCGTAAGTGGTGAACATCAGTCCGGCGCCCGCGCGCACCGCGCCATAGGCATCGCTGCGCAGCTCAAAGCCCTGACCGCGCAAACTGCCCCGGTAGTTGTCGGCCGTGTGAATGAGGTGGCCCAGGTTGAGCTCGCTGGCGTATTGACTGGTCTTGAGCTGGATGCGCTGCTGGTTGCCGCCGGCATCGTTGTCATCGAACACCAGTTGGTTGTAGCCCGCGCTGGGCGCACCCGCGCTGCCCCATTCCTGGGTTCGGATACCCCATTGGGCGGCGGCATTGGCGTGGCCCCCGGCGCTGCTGGCGGCTTCGCTTTCGCCGTGCCGGCCATGCACGCTGCCAAACCAGGGCGGGCTGTTGCCTGCGGCGCCGCCGGCCATCAAGTTGCCCTGGGCGCTGGGACGATGGTCGTTGGCCGCGGCGAACAGGTTGGCCGCCGGAGCTTGATTTGTACTGGCCGTTTGTCCGCCCGGGGTGGGCGCCACGCCGCCTTCGCCTTGTCCGTTGTAAAGCGCACTCACAATGATGGGGCGCTCGATGTCGCCACCCAAAAATCGCACCAGCACCTCTTGCCCGACGCGCGGCAGGAACTGCAGACCCATGCCCGCTGCGGCGCTGCGTTGGGCCACGCGGACCCAGCAACTCGCATTGCCGCTGCTGGCGCCATCGCCATCGGCCATCTGGCCTTGCCAGTGCAGGCGAATACGCACTCGCCCCAACTTGTCGCCATACAGGTCGCCTGCGCTGGTGTCGGTGGGGCTGCCGTCGGGGCCAACCACCAGGGCGGTCTGCGCCCCCGGGGCGGTGGGGCGCTCCAGCGGCAGGGGCCGCCACACGATATCGGCGCGCAGCAGTTCGCACTGGTTGGCGTAGCCCAGCGCCTGGGCTTGCGCGACCAGGGCCGCCGTGTCCAGGAGCATCGTTGCGCTGGCGGGGGCAATACCTTGCGGGCACTGCAGTTCGCGCAGCAGGCCACTGAGCAATTCAGGTACGTCGCCCAGCAGCTCGGCCAGTCCTTCAACGGCGGGTTTGGGCAGATTGTTCAGCCCGAGGTGGCTGACGGCCAGCACGTTAAAGCCGGGAAAGTGCGGGTCGTTGAGTGCGGGCAGCGGTGCCTGGGTAAGGGTAAAGCGGGTGCCGGCGCGCAGGGTGCGCACGGTGCTGCGGGCAAAGTAGCGCTCGTGGCGCGCTTCCAGCGCTTGCATCTGCAGCTCGGCCTGACGTTGGGCCTGCGTGCGGTTGGCAAAGGCGTACGGGGCTTGGGGCCGGTAGATCTCTAGCCGTGGGGCGTTCTTGCCGCCAAAGGCCGCTGTGGTGGGGGCGCTGGCGCTGAGGCTTTGTTTGGATTTGTAGTCGGTGCTGAGCAGGGTGACGGCGGCGCTGGGCAGGCGGCGCTGGGCTGCGAGCGCCTGTAAGCTGTCTTGGGCTTCCTTGGCGTGGCCACGGTGAAAGCGGATGCCCTGCCCACCCAGGACATGGGCGCTGCTGTAGTCCTCGGGAAAGGCGCTCTTTTGGGTCGAGTCGGCAAAGATCAGCAGGCGGTGTTTGGCGGGGCTGTCGGCATGTTCTTCGATGCGCCACGCCAGGCCTTCCTCCGTCAGCAGGCGCTGCACAAAGGCCAGATCGGTTTCGCGGTATTGCACACAGTAGCTGCGCATGCCTTCCTGGTGCGCTTCGCGCATGAAGGGGCCGACTTCATCAGACACGCCCCAGGCCGCTTGCGGTGCGTAGCGGGCAAAGATACTGGCGAGAATGTCGAGCACGCGGGTGTCTTGCCAGACCCGGCTGGCGGTGCTCTGGCCCAGCATCCAGGTCCAGTCCACCACATGCAGGCGGTAGCGGGCCAATCCGCCTTCGCTGCCCAGAAGCAAGGCTTGGTTGATCATGCCAGTAGTGGTGGTGCGCGTGCCGTCGGCTAAAGCAGTGTGCAACTGGCAGATCTTGCCGAGCAGACTCGAGAGGGAAACATGGGCATCCAGGGACAGCACCAGAATATCCCAGGCGCTGGCGGTGTGCAGGGACTCAAGGCCAACATACGCTTCGACCATGAAAGTTTGGCCGGGAAGAAAGCCCGTGCCCATTGCGCCCAGCGGGCTTGCTTCTTGCACCCCTTCGATGCTCAGGTCATACAGGCGCTTGGCGCTGGAGAAATTGGCCTGAAGGAGCGAGACGATATTTTGGGTGGTTTGGTCAGTCTGAGGGCTTGACGTCATGACCCGAGCCCCCGATGAATCAGAACACAGTTTTGCATGAAATAACCCCTTGAAAACACAAGCCGACAACGGGCCTTTTCTTATTAATCGGCTGTGGCGTCGCCGCCTGCTTTCTATTTATCCTTTTCTTTTTCTTTTTCTTTTTCTTTTTCTTTTTCTTTTTCTTTTTCTTTTTTCTTTATTTCTGATGCCTGCGCAGCGCTGGCTTTAACTGCGGCCGCACGCGCTGTGTCTGTAGAAGCGTTGTCGTGAGCTATCAGAGCGGCGAGCAAGTTAATGTCTTCGTCTACCGCAGGCGCAATTGCAGGTTTTCCCTTTTTCTTGGGGGTCGGAGCGACCTTTGCGATCTCGTGTTTAGCGTGGGCTCTGGAGGGCGCTTCCACCTGCGATTTGTTTTCAAGTGCTTTCTCGATAATCGCGACTGGAGGCTTCACGCCCTCTTCCAATGCGGTCGTTAGACTGGCTTGCTTGGCGACTTGATCCGGTGCGGCTCGTGTGGCCGCGGGCGGGCTGGGCTGGTTGACGATCTGGGCCGCTTCGGGTACCGCAGCAGGTTTCACAGGCGTTATGGCTGGAACAAGCTGCGTTGGGACCAATGCGGCGACCTTTACGACTGCTGACGATATTGATGAGGTAGCAAGCGGTTCTTCAAAAAGTCTGCCGGCGACATCTACCCCAGAAATATATCGAAAACCAAAGACCGCCACGACAGCAGCAATGCCGATGACTGAGAAAACCTTGAAAGCTGTGCGGGCTGACTTTCCCCTGGCTCGCTTAATGACCAGAGGTTCCTTTTTCAAGTTAAACAAAATTCGGGACTCTGCCGCCTGACTATCTCCTTTTTCCCTTGAAACCGTACCCAACTCGGGCAGTGACATCAAAGAGGGCTTTGCGCCTGTAACGTCTGGCTGATTTTTCTTATCTTCCATATAAATTTCACCCTGATGTCCTAAATATTACCAAGCCACGAGACATTATGCGATGCCAATGAGCGGAAGCAACCCTCGCATATTCTAACTGCACCATTTACTTAGAAATATCATCTATCTCAGCCATAATCATGCTCTTTGAAATTCATATCAGTATCTATAAATTGTGTTTGGCTTTGTTGTTCTCTACTTTTTGCTGGCTTGTTTCGTGGTTTGGGTGGCCCTTTTCCCAGAGGGTCGAGAGCTGGCGGACAAACTAGTTCAAAAATTTCGCAACGCTGGGAGACACGTAACGGAGGGTGGCGCCACGTTATCAATACGAACGCTTTCAAAAGCGGCATTATTCTCAAGCAAATCGGGAGGTGCTTTTCGTCAAGGCGCCAATTGGATCGAAAGACACTGGTGGAGCGTCATTTTTGGACTTTTGCTGGTCATTTTGCCTCCAGTGGGAATTTTGATTTTTAGTTCTGGCTTATATTTGGACGGATTTTCAACTGATCGGGTAGAGATAAATTCACAAGTTGCAGAGCTGCTCAAAGGTGAGCAATTGGTTCCGCCAGCTCCATTGCCACCAGATATATTTGCCTCTGCCGAAGTTGCACAAGTTCGTCCTTTTATGCAAAGCGCTAGCCGAAATTGGCAATTGCTTGACCAGGAATTTTCTCAACGGGTATTGCTTGCATTTAAAATAATGCGTGAAAAGCATGGTTATGAAATGGCGATTTTGGAGGGCTACCGAAGTCCCGAGCGGCAAGACATGCTGTCTCAAATGGGCACCCAGGTGACGAGCGCCAAGGCGTTTCAGAGCTACCACCAATTTGGTTTGGCCGTTGACTGTGCTTTCTTGCTCAACGGTAAACTGGTGGTTTCAGAAAAAGATCCATGGGCGATGAAAGGCTACGCGCTTTATGGTGAGGTCGCCGAGTCAGTGGGTTTGACCTGGGGCGGCCGCTGGAAAATGATGGATTTTGGGCATATTGAATGGCGAAAACCAGGTTTCATTAAATAGAGTCTGGTCGTTCGTGGTATATGCCTTGTTGTCTTGGGAAAATAAAATGTCACGTAGTTTGATTGTTTTAGGCGACAAAACTTCGCATGGAGGGACGGTTATTCAGGCATCTGCCGAGACTTTCGTTGGTAACGTCCGGGTCGCACGCGTGGGCGATATGGTGTCGTGCCCACAACGAGGACACGGCACCTGTCCCATCGTGACCGGCGATCTCACCATGCTAATCGAAGGCAAACCAGTCGCTCGTGTCGGCGACAAGACAGCCTGTGGGGCCCAGTTAATTGCAAGTCAGGCGATTGCCGGTGATATGTGTTAATGGATTTCGCGGCTTTTAAATAAAATAACAGGAAAAAGCTGCAATGCGAGCGTTACTGATGCGGGTGGTCGGGATTGGTACCATTTTTTTGCTGGTATGGCTTGTCGTTGTTATCTATTGGCAAAACACATCGCGCCTGCCTTCCGAGTCCGAACTCGTGCTCTATTTGGGCGTCGTGCCGTTGGTTTTGGTGGGTGCCGGTTGGGGCGTCATGAAATTGGTCAGCCAACCTCAAGCAGGGCCGGCGGCACCATCGGATGCCACAAAACAAACGGAGGATCTGCGCAAACATAACGCCGAGCAGGAGCGCGAATGGACGCTGAACATCGTGGCCAGTTCGCTTCAGACTTCCGCCGGGACGTCGTCATCGGAAGTTTTGAGCAAACTCCAAGCCGGTGATATTGATTTTGAGCTGGATCCGGAACTCAAAAACTCCGAGGGTTTTCCAGTGTTTTCAGCTCGTATCGCGGAATTGGAGGATTCGGAAACTCGAGCTGTAATTGCCGAGTGGCAGAAAACCAGCATGCAGCCGGATCTCCAATGGAGTGAAAGTCAATACCGTGCCTTGCACCTGGCTGCATTGAGTACCAATGAGTTGGCCTCTTTGGCGAGTGAGCATCCGGACGTGCAGCGTTGCTTGAAGCAAAAAGAAGAGGGACGTTTGAAGAAGGACGACACGGTGTTGCCGCTGCGCCTGATCGGACTTTGGCCCAGGCAATGGTCAGAGGCGCACCAATCCATGGCATCTGCTTGGCTGAAGTCGTTAATTGTTCAGTATGGCTGGCCTGAGCATCGAATTCTGGTGCAAAAAGCAAAGACCGAGCAAGCTAACCCCATTTCTCTGCTGGATGAAATCAACGTCAGCGCCCACCGGATGCAGTTGCCAACCATTGGCATTTTGGTGGCGAGTGATTCCGGGATTCAGCAAGAGTACGTTGACGCGCTTGCCGCCAAAAATAACCTTTTTGGCGGCAAGAACACACAGGGCTCCAGACCCGGAGAGGCGGCAGCCGGACTGCTTTTTGCGGATGCAGAGCAAAGCAAAATGCTGGGGACAGGGCAATGTTCTAGCCTGCACCGCGCATCCTGGGCGAGCCGCGAAAAGTCCGCTGACGAAAAAGGCCGTGTTTCTGCTGACTTATTGGGTAGTCTCGTAGGCTTGGCGGTGGAAATATCGAAAGTGGAAGTTTCGAAAATACAGTTAATCAGCGCCGATAACGACCACCGCCCAAGTCGAGAGTCTGAATTGGCAGAAATGGTGACCAAAACATTTCCTGATCTTGACGCTGCCAAAGATGCCCTCAAAGCGGCGCAGGCTTGTGGTTCCCTGCCTCAGATCACCACGGTAGCGGCTCTATGTATTGCTCATCAATATGTAATTAATGAGCAGCTTCCGGTGCTATGTGCAAGCTTGCATGATCCTCTGCTTCGTGCGGCGGTCGTGCTGCGTGTTCCTTTCGAAATAGATATTAAAGATAAGTCGGATACAGCAAAAGCTGCCTAGCCGATAAAAGATAAATATATTTTTCGACTCATACCTTGGGTTTATTCACTTTTGGTTTTGATATATGCAACGATTTTGGCAATTTTTGACCGACCGCCGCACACTGATCGTGATTGGCTTCGTCGCGCTTGCAGCGTTTTTATTACTCGGTTTGCGTGCAGTAGAGGTAGCTGCAATTTGGGCCTTCGCGATTTTCGTTGGCGCAGTGATGATTGGAGTGATTGTTTGGTGGGTTCGCCGAAGAAAAGCTGAAAAAGCTTCCCGACAGTTGGGCGACATGCTGGAAGCCCAAGCGGTGGGTTCCAGCGCGAAGGGGAACAAGAACATGCGCGCGGAAGAAGTGGAGTTACTTCGCAAGCGCATGCTCGAAGCAGTCAAGAAAATCAAGACTTCCAAGCTGGGTGAAACTTCGGGAATAGCCGCTTTGTATGAGCTGCCTTGGTATATGGTTATTGGCAATCCGGCGGCAGGCAAAAGTACGGCAATTGCCAACTCTGGCCTGCAATTCCCGTTAGCCGACAAAACCGGCAAGGTGATCCATGGTGTGGGTGGTACGCGCAACTGCGACTGGTTTTTCACCTCTGATGGCATTGTTCTCGATACCGCTGGTCGGTATTCGGTGCATGACGAAGACCTGGATGAATGGTTCGGCTTCCTGAGCCTGCTAAAAAAACACCGCCCAACAGCGCCAATCAACGGAATCATCATTGCGGCAAGCATTGGCGAACTGATTGGAAATCGACCTGAATTCGGTATAACGCTTGCCAAAAATCTACGTCAACGTGTGCAGGAACTGACGGAGAGACTTGAAGTATTTGCGCCGATCTACGTCGTGTTCACCAAGGCGGACCTTATTTCAGGATTTACTGACTTTTTTCAGGAAACCAACCGCACCGAGAGAGATCGCGTCTGGGGCGCAACGCTACCTTATGCCCCGTCAGGCACCGGACAGGACGCCGCCAAGCTGTTTGATAAGCATTTTGACGAGCTTTACGATGGCTTGCGTGAGATGAGCCTGGCAAATATGGCCTTGAACCAGGACGAAGACAAAACAACGGCCTTGTTGACTTTTCCACTGGAATTTGCGTCTATCAAGTCATCGTTGCGGGCTTTTATATTGACGTTGTTTGAAGAAAATCCATTTCAATTCAAACCTGTATTTCGCGGGTTTTACTTTACAAGTGCGTTGCAGGATGGGGCTTCTGCAAGCACCTCGTCGGAACGCGTGGCAGAGCGCTTTTCGCTAAAGCTCAGAGAAACAGAAGTATCAACGGTTACGTCCAAGTACGGATTTTTTCTTCATGATTTATTTCGAAATGTCATCTTTGCTGACAAAGCTTTGGTGGCGCGATTCGCAAGTCGAGCAAAAAAACGACTGCGCTATATCGCCTTTATTGGCGCGACGGCAGCGCTGGCGCTGTCGTTAACTGCCTGGAGCTGGTCTTACGTCAACAACAGAAGGCTTATCGAAAATGTACAGGCCGATCTGGACAAGGTTGTACGTTTGCAGGACAAACGATTGGACCTGCAATCTCGAATGGAAGCACTCGAAATTCTTCAGGATCGAATTGAGCAACTGGAGCAGTACCGTCAGAATCGACCCTTCTCGCTGAGTATGGGTTTGTACAAGGGAGATTTGCTGGAACAGAAGCTGCGGACTGAATACTTCGCCGGTATCAAGGAAGTCATGCTCAAGCCTGTTGCCGGCAATCTTGAGGCGTTTTTGAGTGAAGTGGTCGCTGGTGGCGATAAGCTTGCGCCGATGGGTAGTCCACCGCAGACTCCGGTAGCCTTGGGTGACGCCGCAGTGGCACCCCGTGTTGCAACGAAGGAGTCTGGCGGCCTGACGGCGTACAAGGACTCATCGCCTGCCAATGCGGAAGATGCCTATAACGCTCTAAAAACTTATTTGATGCTTGCGGACAAGTCGAGAGTCGAGTCGGGACATCTCAATGATCAACTTGCCCGTTTTTGGCGCGGCTGGCTGGAATCAAACCGTGCGGCTATGCCCAGAGAGCAAATGATCCGCAGTGCGGAGCGGCTCATCAGCTTTTTCTTGTCTCAGGTGAGCGATCCTTCCTGGCCTGCAATAGAAAACAAATTGACGCTGGTCGATCAATCACGTGACACATTGCGGCGCGTTGTGCGTGGCATGCCAGCGAGGGACCGTGTTTACGCGGATGTCAAAGCACGGGCGTCGACCCGTTTCCCGCCCATGACGGTAGCGCGAATTGTGGGTGATCAAGACAAGGATCTGATTTCCGGAAGCTATGCAATTGCTGGCACTTTTACGCGTGAAGCTTGGGAAAAGTACGTTGAAGAGGCGATTAAAGTTGCCGCTAACAAAGAGTTGCAGAGTGAAGACTGGGTTCTTAAAACAGCCGCCAGAGATGATCTGACTTTGGAGGGAAGCCCGGAACAAATTCAAAAAGCTCTGGTGGCTCAATACAAGGCTGAATATGCCAAAGAATGGCTGAAATTTATTGCAGGCGTTACCGCAACCGAATTGACGAATTTTGACCAGACTGTAACGGCTATGAATAAATTTGGTGATCCGCAGAATTCACCGATTTCCAAGTTGATCAACACGGTTTATGAACAAACCTCCTGGGACAATCCTTCGCTGATTAATGAGGGCATAAAGCGTGCTCAACAGGGCGTTGTGGGATGGTTCAAAGAGACCATACTGCGTCAGACACCCTCGGGTATGAATGTCAACCTCAATCTTGCGGGTACACCAGGTCAGACGCCCGTGGGGCCGGTAGGAACTGAATTCGCTGGTGTGGCACGGTTGGTGGTAGTCAAGGATAAAGATGCATCTTTGATGCGCGGCTACATGGAAACACTGTCCAAGTTGCGCACCCGGTTTAATCAAATCAAGAACCAGGGCGACTCGGGGCCGGGTGCCAAGCAGTTGATGCAACAGACATTGGAAGGCAGCGGGTCAGAGCTGTCTGATTCACTCAAGTTTGTCGATGAGCAAATGATGGTCGGCATGACTGATACGCAACGCAAAGCGATTCGCCCCATCCTGGTCAGACCATTGGTTCAAGCTTTCTCGGTGGTCGTCAAGCCGACGGAAAGTGAGCTGAATAAAACGTGGTTGGCGCAAGTGTATGACCCGTTCCAAAAAACACTAGGCAGCAAGTATCCGTTTGTGCTGGACTCCAAAATTGAGGCCACCAGTAGCGAGATTGGTCAATTTTTTGGTGCAGAAGGGGCTATTGCCAAGTTTGTGACTACCGCAATGGGACCCCTAGTGGTAAGACGGGGTGATACGCTCACGGCAAAAACATGGGCAGATATGGGGATCAACCTTGCTCCGGAAGTTGTGAGTAGCTTCCCTAGCTGGGTGGCTCCTTTAAGTGCAGGCGGTGTTGCCGCATCAAGCGGTACCGACGCTCAAACGGTGTTTCAGATTCAGCCACTGCCAGCCACCGGTGTCACCGAATACACCGTTGACATCGACGGACAGCAGCTGCGCTATCGCAATACCCAGGCGCAATGGGTCAATTTTGTCTGGCCCAACCCACAAGGCGCACCCGGTGCACGGGTAGTGGCCACGACGTTCGATGGGCGTACCGTGGAGATGGTAAATTTTCCGGGCCGCTTTGGCCTGGAAAAACTCATTGGCTCTGCGCAGCGCAAACGAAAAGATAACGGCGTCTTCGAACTGACGTGGGTGAATGGTGCCGCGACCGTCTCAATTGATCTGAAAATTATCAGTAGCCCGCAAGCCGGTACTGGCGGCAGCGCACCGTCGCAGAGTCAAGGCTATCGGGGCATGCGCTTACCCACGACGGTGACGCAGGCGGCGCCTGTCGCGGCTGCAAGTCCGGTAGCTTCTGTGCAGGGGTCTGTCTCGACAACCGCCGTTGTGGGGGCTGGCAAATGAGCACCGTACCGACCAACGCCAACATCACTTATTTTGGGAAAGTTCCCAGTCGCGGTGATTTTGTCAAATCCGGCTCCAGCCTGCCGCTATTAAATTCGCTGGACAACTGGTTAGCTCGCACCATGGACAGCATGAGCACGGATACCCGGTGGAAAAGCATTTACGATGAAGTTGAACCTTTCCATTTCGCTTTTTTGGGACCACGCAGTCGGCTTGCGATAGCGGGGCATTTCACGGCCAGTTGCGACGCAGCTCAACGCCGATTCCCATTTGTGACTGCCGTGGCCATGGATGTGGACGATTCGAAGGCGTTTGCTTATCGCAGCCCCCTGGCGTTGTCCCGCTTATGGAGTCGTTTGTCGCATTTGTCCGCCAATGCGGCGGCCGCTGTTGACGCCACGTCCGATCTGAATGCAATCGCGGGTTCTATGGTTCAAGTTGACATTGAAAGCAAGGCATACGACGAAAATTTCCATATTTTCCTGGAGCAGCAGACGATTGGATCTTTGGATAGCTGGCTAAAAGACGCTGGATTTGAAGGCAATTGTCGGCAGTTGATTTTGGGCCTCGGACTTTTGCTGCAACCTGTCATGGCCAGTGGTTCAAATCGGTTAGAGAAAAGTCTCTGCCTGCCGTTGCCGATAGATCCCGTTTACCGGTCTTTAACAGCCGCCTTCTGGTTGGCGTTGATCAATCCATTTCTGCAACGCGCAGACTTCGAGTTGTCCATCTTTGTCACTCACTCGCAGCAACGCCCTGTCCTCATCGTGGGGTTCAGTGGTGCTTCCTCGCTGACGCTCGAGGCAGTGCTCAGCCCCAAGATTGCACAGGAGCACTTTATAAGGTTTGACCAGGCAGCATGGGTCGAAGAAACGGTGACCTCCGACTATGGCGTAGCCAAGTTATCGAGCTATTTGGAGCAACCCCGACTTTCCCTGACTTCGGCTAGGCAGTATTTCAACGAAGTCTTCTTGGGCAATTAAACAGATGAACAACTTTTTTAAACAGCTTTGTGTGCTTTTCTTTGGTGCCTGGATTGCACTGCAAAGCGTGGAGGTCGTTTTTGCACAAGGCTCCGGCCAGGTCGCCATTGCCTCAACACCGGGCCAGGTAGTGATTACAGGTACGGTGCCAGACGATACAAGCAAACTTGCCATTTTGACCAAACTCCGAGAGGTGTATGGCGCTGATAAAGTGCTCGATCAGATTTCGGTTGGCGCGGTCGTTATGCCTCCCAACTGGAATACCTATGTGCAAAAACTCATCACACCCAACCTCAAGCTGGTCAATCGAGGACAGCTCAAGATTGACGGCAATGTCGTGAATTTGCGTGGTGAAGTAGCGAATGAAGTACAAAAACAACAAATCGTCAGCGATATTGCCGGCAACCTCAACCCCAGTTACATCGTCAACAATGGGTTGAGAATTACTGCTTCTGATCAGGGTGCTCTTGATCAAACTCTTGCCAATCGAGTTGTTGAATTCGAAAGCGGGCGCTCCTACCTCACCCCTCGTGGAAAGCAGATTCTGGATGAGATGGCAGCCGAACTACAAAAATTAAAAAGTCAGAAGGTGGAAATCATCGGCCACACGGATGATCAGGGCTTGCGATCCAGCAATGTATCGCTCAGTCAAGCTCGTGCAGAAGCAGTGAAATCCTACTTTTCTGAAAAAGGCATCGATAGCAAGCTCGTTACTACTTCTGGCGCGGGGCCGGACCGGCCGGTTGCGAGTAACGCTACTGGCGAAGGTCGCGCAAGAAACCGTCGTATTGAATTCCGACTCTCTCAGTAAATCCTGAGCCGACCTATTTCCTTGCCGCCTTACCGCATCCAACATCCCACAATGCTGCATTTCAACCAACTCCTTGTTCCTATTTCCGAGTCCTCTCCAGCCGGCGAGGATTTGACTTTCTCAGTGGAGGTTGATGCCATCAATTTAGCGAGGCAGTTTGACGACCCCTCGCTGGATCAGGGCGAATGGGTTGTTGCGATAAAGGAAGCCGATTGGGAGTTCGTATATGACCGATGCTCGCATTTGCTGGCTACAAAGTCGAAAGACTTACGTATTGCTGGCTGGCTGACAGAAGCTGCTACAAAAAAGCGCCAGTTTGAGGGCTTGGCGGCTGGATTTGAACTGCTTGCACAAATGTGCGACCGATATTGGAAAGAGTTGTACCCGCCTCTGGATACGGACGACATGGAGCAGCGCGTAGGTAACCTGTCGTGGTTGCTGGCACGATCCGTGCAACTGGTCAAAGAAATTCCTTTGACCGAAGGGAGGGAAACGGCATTTTCCTGGTCCGATTTCGAGGCTGCACGCGCACGCGCAAACACAGCATTGCGCACGGGAGGGAACGCCAGCGCTGATATTCAGCAGCCTGATTTGGCTGTGCTTGAGAGCGCGCGACGCAAGAGCTCCAAAGGGTTCTATGAAGCGCTGAACATCAGTGCGGCCCATTGCCAGGTAATGCTCGCAGACTTCGAGCGCACGCTGGATGCGCTGTTAGGCCCTGAAGGTCCAAGCTTTACTCAGCTCAAAGACACACTGGAAACAGTCTCCAAAAGCATTGAGCGGTTTGGTGTCGATGTCGGTCTTGCGTCTCCGGCGACTGCTACGAAAGCTGATGGTGAAAAAGGTAGCAATGCCCCCGGCGGGGGCTTACCGGTAATCGGTGGTGTGATTTCGAATCGGGGTCAGGCCCTTGAGCAATTGCGCCTCGTGGCAGAATTTTTCAGACGGACCGAACCGCATAGTCCCGTCGCTTATTTGGCTGACAAAGCGGCGACATGGGGTGACCTACCGCTGCACATATGGCTCAAAACGGTTATCAAGGACGCCGGCTCGCTGGCCTTTATCGAGGAGATGCTGGGTGTTAAGGCAGCAGATTCCACAGACCACTAAAAGGAGTTCTGTTGCCATGCCCAGTCGTTTTAATGATCGATTTTTTTAAGTTGCTCAACTTCATGCGCCTTGTTATTGCCGTTTCCTTGCTCTGTTGCACGGTCTTCCTGAGCGCATGCGGCACCGTTGGCGCCGTCTCAACTGTGGCAAAAGTGGCCAACTTCACCCTTGAAACGATGGGGCTGAAAGCGCCGAGCGCTCCCGACTTACCGGATTCTCAAATGCCTCCACGCAATGTGGCAGTTAAATTACATGCGGGTAGCAATCTCAATTCCGGGGCCACGGGTAGACCGCTGTCATTGATCACGCGGATCTATAAGCTGAAACAAACCGGCGCTTTCTATTCAGCGCCCTACTCAGTTTTTCTGTCGCCCGAAAAGGAAAAAGAAGCATTAGGTGGCGATTTGATTGAAGTCAGGGAGCTAAATATTCTCCCTGGACAACTCTATGAAGTCACAGAAAAGGTTACACGCGAGGCCAATTTTATTGGCATCGTGACACTTTTTAGAGATCCTAAGCCGCAACGGTGGCGCGCCGCGTTTGCTGCAAAGGAAGCCGAAAACTCTGGAATTATTGTGGGCTTGCATGCTTGCTCTCTTACCGTAGGCAAAGGGGCCATCGCAGATCAGAGCAACCTACTGCCGGCAGCTAATACGCCGTCTAGTTGTCAATAGAAATTGATCTGTCGTATAGATATGTATTCGTAATTAAACGAAAACCAAACCAAACTAAACCAAATTTAAAGGAGGGCTGTTTCTTGAACTCTGCATCTAAAGTGTTATGGGGTGAAGGCCTGTTTCTCAGGCCTCAACATTTCCAGCGACAAGACGCTTACCACGAGGCGCGCCTTCATCAAATAGCAAATGCTTTGCACCCCTATGCCTGGGGCGTACGAAGCATGCAAATTGACAAAGAAGCCTTGGTCAACAGCAGTTTCAGATTTAACGACTTGTCGGTTATTTTTCCTGATGGCGAAATTTACGATGCACCGCGAGATGACAAGTTGCCACCCGCGGTGTCACTGGCTGAAATCCCTTTGAATCATCAAAGCATCACATTCAGCTTGGCGGTTCCTGCCCTGAATTGGTATGGGGAAAATTCTTCCGCTGTCTCCACCATTGCGATGCGCTACATCCAGAAGGGGGAAGAAACGCCAGACCTGTTTACCCAGGCCGCCACTGCTGAGGTGATGTACCTTGGCAAGCAGGCCCGGCTTGTGTCTGAATTCGAGTCGCTGCAGTCGTATATCAGCTTTCCCATTGCGCGACTTCGTCGGGAGGCAACGGGCGGATTCGCGCTTGACCCGGATTTCATGGCGCCCTGCGTTAGCGTCAAAAGCAATCCGCTGCTTTTCCTGCAAATGCGCCGCTTGATGGATGCCTTGCATGCCAAGGTCAACGCCTTGTATGGCCATCATCGGGAACCCAGTAAAAGTGTGATCGAGTTTCGCTCGGGCGACATAGCTTCGTTTTGGCTATTGCACACTGCTAGCGCGGCCTTCGCGAGCTTGACCCATTTATTTCACCATCCAGTTTTGCACCCGGAGCGCTATTTCGAACAGCTGCTTGGGCTTGCAGGTCAGCTGATGACTTTTTCAAAGATGCATTCACTGGTGGACTTGCCGGTCTACAAGCACGAAGATCCCGGCCCTGCTTTCTCGAAACTGCACAGCATCATCAAGGATTTGCTCGAAACAGTGATCTCTACAAGGTTCTTCGCGGTCGCCTTGTCTGAGATCAAGCCTGGCTATCACAGCGGCAGACTCGATTCAGGCAAGATTGATGACAAAACTGCTTTCTACCTGAGTGTGTCGGCTGACATGCCGGCTCTCGAGTTGGTAGAGATTGTTCCACTGCGTGTGAAGATCGGCGCGCCGGATGATGTCGAAAAGTTCGTGTTGTCCGCCATGCCCGGCGTGCGCCTGGTTCACTCGCCCCAAGTGCCGCCAGCGCTACCGGTTAAGCCTGATACGTATTATTTTTCTGTCGAGAGCAAAGGGCCTTTGTATGAGCGCATGCTTCATGCACAAGCGATCTCGATTTATGCCCCTTCAGGCATTCAAAATCTGAAGCTTGAACTGTTAGCGGTCACCGCTTGATTTATATGGCAACACCTCCTTCACTGTCTTCAAACCTTGGTTCTTTCTCTGAAACTAATGCATCGCGCACTTCGGCACCGGACGCGTCGCGCATTGTGAATTCGCTGGTTGACCTACTTTACGATGGCTTTTATGCCCTGTTTCTGCTCAAAAGCAAAAACCCGCCCACAGACGATGCGGAGTTGGCTGTGCGGATGCATCGCTACTTGGCGGAATTTGGCCGCAATGCCAAAAATCTTGCCGTTACATCAGAAGACCTGCACTTGGCCAAGTTCGCGTTTTGCGCAACCGCCGACGAAATCATTTTGAGATCGCAATTCAAAATTCGTGATGTATGGGAACGCCGTCCTCTGCAGCTCACCCTGTTTGGTGAGCAATTGGCGGGTGAAAGCTTCTTCACGAAACTCGAATCACTGCGCGCCAAAGGGTCTGCCCATGTGCAGGTCCTGGAGGTTTACCACATGTGCCTGCTGCTCGGCTTTCAGGGCAAATACATGATCGAGGGAACCGAAAAATTGAAATACCTCACCGCCCGATTGGGCGATGAAATTGCCAACATGAAAGGCCATCGTGCGCCATTTGCGCCGCATTGGGACCGCCCTGACAAAGTAGCCCATCAGCTCAAGTCAGAAACGCCGCTATGGGTGATCGGCAGCGTATTTGCCTTATTGGCGTTGATGGCCTACATGGGGCTCAACAGCTGGCTGACCAGCTCGACCACGCACATGCTGGGCGGTTATGAGGATTTGGTCAAGCTTGCACCTCGTGCAGCCAACATCACCATCACGCTGCCTTAGCTAATAAAACAGCTACCAAGCACAAGTTTCGACATGCAATCGGCATTGGACAACAAGATCCAGTTGATCGCAATATTTGTTCAGAGAGGAAAACATCATGAGCATTCAAGCCACCGCATTGGCTGCTGACCCGCCCGCGCTCACCCCCGCCGACTTGCTGGCCCTGTTCGGAACCGGTCTGTCGCAGCATTCGCGCCTGATCGAGGTGCAAACCGCGCAGGGCTCAGGCCTGCCCGAGAGCCTGGTGGTCGAACGCTTCTGGGGCCGTGAAGGCGTGAACGAACTGTTCCGTTTTGAAGTCGATGCTTTTAGCGTCAGCACCGGGCTGGATCTCCCGCAATTCATTGGCGAAGACGTCACCCTGCGCGTTCTCCTGCCCGAAGGCGGCCACCGCAGCTGGCACGGCTACTGCACAGGAGCCGCCTGGCTCGGCGCGGACGGTGGCCTGGCGCGCTACCGCTTGACGCTCTCGCCGTTTCTGGCCTTCCTGGCCCTGCGCCATGACGCCTTCATCTTCCAGGACAAAGACGCGCTAGGCATCGTGGACCAACTCCTGAGCGACTACCCCCAGGCCAACGTGCGTTATGAAGTTACCCAGACCCTCAAGCCACGCCCCATTTGCACCCAGTACGGCGAGAGCGACCTCGACTTCCTCACCCGACTGCTCGCCAGCGAAGGGCTGTCCTGGCGCTTTGAGCACGAGCAAACGTCGGCATCCAACGCCAACGCCAGTGCAGGCGCCGACAACCAGAGCAGCGCCCACGCCAAACACTGCCTGGTCATCTTCGACGCCGCGTCCAGCCTGAACCAATGGCCCAGCGTGCAACCGGCAACCATCCGCTTTCACCGCGCCAGTGCCACCGAAAGCTCGGACACCATCACCGCCTTCTCACCCCAGCGCCAGCTCAGTGCCAATGCGGTCGCTCTGAGCGCCTGGGATCCGCAACAACTGCTGGCCCCCGGCGCCGAGCTCGCGAGCAATTTAGACAGCGGCGCCCAGCCCACACTGGCTGTTTATGACGGCGCAGGCCAATGCCGCTACCCCGATGCCGCCTACGCCCAGCAGATCGCCCAACTGCGCCTGGCCGCGCTGGCGCTGTCTGGTAAAACCTACGTCGGCGCCGGCTCTGCCCGCCAACTGGCCGCTGGCGCGCGCTTTACCCTCGCCGGCCATGACCATTACATAGGCGAGCAAAGCCAATTCAAACTCCTGTGGGTCGAACACGCCGCTGCCAACAACCTCTCAGCCCAGGTCAGCGACCTGCTGCAACGCCTGGGTGCAAGCAACAAATCGGCCTTTGCTTTAAGTGCTGCAAGCGTTGCAAGTGCTGCCAACACAAGCAGCCATGAACCAGATAACGATCTAAGCCAGCTCGAACGCGGCAGCTACCGCAACCGCTTTTGCGCCGTACGAGTTGTCGTTCCCGTGGTACCGCAGGCCACGGCCGCGCTCACCCGAGCCATCGCCCCAGGCACACAAACCGCGCTGGTGGTCGGCCTTTCGGGCGAGCTACTGAGCACCGAGCGCAACCACCGCGTCAAAGTCCAGTTTGCCTGGCAGCGCGAAGGCAACGCCCCCAACAACGAGACCAGCGGCACCTGGGTGCGCGTAGCCGAAGCGCTGGCCGGTCCCAACTGGGGCAGCCAGTTCACGCCGCGCCTGGGCACCGAAGTGCTGATCGACTTTACCGACGCCGACCTGGACCAACCCGTGATCGTCGCCCAGCTTTATAACGGCGTGGACACCCCGCCCTTTGCCGCCGGTGTGGACTCCAGCGTCAATCACGGCGGCACGCTGTCGGGCTGGCACAGCCACAACCTGGAAGGCAGCACCAGCTACAACCAATGGGTGCTAGACGATACCTGCGCCCAGCTGCGCATGCGCTTAGGCTCAAGCAGCGCGGCCAGCCAGCTCAACACCGGCTACCTCATCAGCCAAAGCCCTGCCTCGGCGCAACGCGGCGCTTACCGGGGCAGCGGCTTTGAGCTCAGAACCGACGCCTGGGGCGTGGTACGCGCAGCGCAAGGCCTGCTGATCTCCAGCACCGCCCGCGCGCAGAACGGCAGCAGCGTCAACAGCACCCAGATGGACACGCGGGAGGCAAGAGGCCAACTCAAGGCCGCGCAAAGCCTGACCGAAGCGCTGCACCAAGCCGCAAAGCAGCAGCAAGCCCTGGGCGCCGGCCAGACCAAGGAAGCAGCGCAGGCACAAAAGACACTCCTGCAGCGACTGGACCCGAAACAGCAAGGCAGCTTTAAAGCGCAGGGTCTTGCCAGCCTTAACGGGCAGACCACGCAAAAGGCCCAGACCAGCAGCCGCGAACTCGACCCTGCGCTTGAGGCGGGCGTCGAACGCTTCGGCGCTCCCTTGATCGTGCTTGACGCCCCCAGCGCCATCGTGCTCGCCAGCGCCGCCAGCAGTGTTGTGTTCGCGGGTGAACAACTGCACCTGGTGACCCAAGGTGACAGCCAGCTGGGTGCGGCGCACACGGTATCAGCAGTGGCCGGCAAAACCCAGACCTTCTTCACCCATGCCGGCGGTCTGGAGGCCATCGCCGCCAACGGCGCACTGTCCTTGCAGGCGCACACCGATCAGCTGGAGGTGCTGGCCGACAAGGAAGTGACGGTCGTCAGCGTCAGCGACGCCATCCGCATTAATGCCAGGACACAGATCGTGCTCAAGGCCGGCCAGACCAGCATCACGCTGGACGGCGCCGACATCACCTTCGCCTGTCCGGGCACCTTCTCGGTCAAGGG
>NZ_JABBPC010000017.1 GCF_012927485.1 Polaromonas sp.
GGGGCGCAACCCGTCGATGCCATGCAGTCGGTAGCGGCTCACCCAGGTACGGATCTTCTCCTTGGGAACGCTCGACCGCCGCGCCAATAACTTCGCACCGCCTTCACCGGCCTGAAAGCTATTTACGACCTGGAGCTTAAACTCCGTTTTGTACTTTTCCATAGAACCCTTTGAAGTTTGTCCAACTTCTGGGGGTCAGTTCAAACCCGGGGCGATTCACTTTCCCAATACCATCAGAAATACCATACAAGCAGATTGCCATGCAATGCCTGTAGATGCCAGGTGCATACTAGACGCAGTCACCAGCTTTCCAACCATTGCACTATGCATTCACAGCACGCGCCTGAAACCTTGCGAGTTATAGATGACTGGCGAAAAACGGAGAGTGACGATGTCTAGCGGATTCAACGATGTTGGCTTTCTTGATGACGATCTAGACTCATGGCGTGACAACGTCCATGCAGAGTTCCCCGAGTCGTTCGCAATCGCTGATCGCATGAACCGCATGGGCATGCGGATGATCCACGAGTTCCCAGATGGCGAACTGCCAGAACACAGGGTGCTCGCAATCGCCGCCTTCTACCGAGCGCTGCAATCATTTCAGTCTACGATCCTCCTTTCCGAACGCGGCGCGCTCCCGGAAGCTCGCGCCCTGGCCCGCCTATGTTGCGAAGCTGTGATCGTGACGGGTGGATTGTTGAAGGTTGATGGAACGCTCGAAAAACTGCATGAGGACCGTGCGAAGCATTGCTTGTCGTTGGCCAACTCGATGATTGAAATGAACCGCGCCGGGAAGACAGGCAGGGACATAACGCGGTTTGAGCAGGAGGTTGTACGGGTAAAGACAGAGTATCCGCAGGAAAATAGGCCACAGTCGATCAAGTGGGCACCATTAGCCGTCAAATCTGGACTGAGCAATCTTTACGAGTTTTCATACAGATTCCCGTCCGGCGATGGCGCGCATGTGACGCTCGGCGCGCTTCATAGACACTTGGATAAGGATGAACAGGGAAATTTTGTCGGGATGATCTTTCATCTCGACAAATCAGATTTACGCGATACCTTGCTGGCCGCAAATTCTGGTCTCATCCATCTGCTTGGTCTTGCCCAGGAGTTCATGGGGCTGAACCACTACAAGGCAGAAATGCAAGATTTGCTGCTGCAATGGGCCGTTAGCGGAGAGGAGCTTGGCCTTCAATAGCGAACAATCCGGCTGACTCACCGCGCTCCAAACTGGAGGAGCGTGTGCCGCAGGATGCCCAGTGGTTTGACGAATGCCCCATGGCTGCAATATTGCCGAGGCCGTGAGTTCAGCGAGTCGCCGCGACAGGCTGGAATCGCTGCAAAACAGCCAGTGGCCACCGCCAGGAAAACGATGCGAAGTGGCTCAATAAGCACCAATACTTAGGCTGCGGATGGATACCATGCACGGGGCGACTTGCAGCCTTGGTATCGGCGCCCTGCTCTTCATGACACCAGGCCTCGTACCATGAAAAATGCCATTGATGATGCGAGAGCAATCATCAATGGCATTCAACTTACCCCATCAAATCAATGGGTTAGAAAACGGCCTCACTCCCACTCAATCGTCGCGGGCGGCTTGCTGCTCACATCGTAAGTGACTCGGTTGATGCCGCGCACTTCGTTGATGATGCGGCCTGAAACTTTTTTCAGCAGCGCGTACGGCAATTCAGCCCAGTCAGCCGTCATGAAATCGCTGGTTTGCACCGCGCGCAGGGCAACCACGTACTCATAAGTCCGCCCGTCGCCCATGACGCCGACGCTTTTAACGGGCAAAAACACCACGAAAGCCTGGCTGGTTAATTCATACCAGGTTTTTCCAGATTGGGCGTCCTTGAAGTTACGCAATTCTTCGATAAAAATAGCGTCGGCGCGGCGCAGTAGATCGGCGTATTCTTTTTTGACTTCGCCCAGAATCCGCACCCCCAGACCCGGGCCAGGGAAAGGATGGCGGTAGACCATGTCATGTGGCAAGCCGAGCGCCACGCCGAGTTCTCGCACCTCGTCTTTGAAGAGTTCACGCAAGGGCTCGAGCAGCTTCAGGCCCAACTGCGCCGGCAGACCACCGACGTTGTGGTGGCTTTTAATGGAGACGGCTTTTTTGCTCTTGGCCGCACCCGACTCAATTACATCGGGGTAAATCGTACCTTGCGCGAGCCACTTGGCGCCTCTCGATAAAACGTTCCCCACCTTAAGTTTGGCCGCCTCGGCCTTGAAAACTTCGACAAATTCGCGGCCAATGATCTTGCGCTTGGCTTCGGGATCGCTCACACCGTTAAGGTGGCCAAGAAACTGGTCGCAGGCATCTACGCGGATGACCTTCGCGTGCAACTTGCCGACAAACATCTCCATCACCAGGTCGCCTTCGTTCAGGCGCAAGAGGCCATGGTCGACAAACACGCAGGTCAGTTGATCGCCAATGGCGCGATGAATCAGCGCCGCAGCAACCGATGAATCCACACCCCCTGAAAGTCCGAGGATGACTTCTTCGTCGCCCACCTGCTGACGAATCTTCTCGACCGCTTCACCGATGTAATCGCCCATGACCCAATCGGCTCGCGCGCCACAAATGTCGAGCACAAAGCGCTCCAGAATAGCCTTGCCCTGGGTCGTATGCGTCACTTCGGGGTGAAACTGCACCGCGTAGTATTTGCGCTCTTCGTCCGCCATCCCCGCAATCGGACATGAATCGGTGGAGGCCATGACCTTGAAGCCAGGCGGCATTTCGGTCACGTTGTCACCATGACTCATCCAGACGTGGAGCATGCCGTGACCTTCCGGCGCACCGTAATCCTGGATCCCGTCGAGCAGTTGGGTGTGCCCGCGGGCACGCACTTCGGCGTAACCAAATTCGCGCTTGTGACCGCCTTCGACCTTGCCGCCCAATGCGGCGGCAATCGCGTACATACCAAAGCAAATGCCGAGTACCGGGAGGCCCAGTTCGAAGATCGCCTGGGGCGCGCGCAGTGACTCGTCTTCCCACAAACTGGCATGGCTGCCTGAAAGAATCACGCCTTTCAGGTTGCCATCTTTGGCATAGGCGCGCACCCAGTCGTCCGTCACATCGCAGGGATGAACTTCACAAAAAACATGGGCTTCGCGAACGCGGCGAGCGATCAACTGGGTGACTTGCGAGCCGAAATCAAGGATCAGAATCTTGGAATGCTGCATAACAGGCCGATTGGGCGTTTTTCAACGAAACAATGAAAAGGCGACTGTCTCCAAACGCCCGATTCAATAAAGGACTTATTCAGCCCGGTAATTGGGTGCTTCTTTGGTGATCTGCACGTCATGTACGTGGCTTTCGCGGATGCCTGCGGAAGTAATTTCGACAAACTCGGCTTTGTTGCGCATGTCTTCAATGGTGGCGCAACCGCAATAACCCATGCTGGCCCGCAATCCGCCCGCCATTTGGAAAATAATGGTCACCATGGACCCTTTGTAGGGAACCCGGCCTTCGATACCTTCGGGTACCAGTTTGTCGGCGGTGGGATTACCGGTGCTGGATTCCTGAAAGTAGCGGTCGGCGCTGCCTTGCTGCATGGCGCCTATGCTGCCCATGCCGCGGTAGCTTTTGTAGCTGCGGCCCTGGTACAAAATGACTTCCCCGGGCGCCTCTTCGGTGCCCGCAAACATACCACCCATCATCACCGTACCGGCTCCCGCTGCAATGGCCTTGGCGATATCGCCGCTGTAGCGAATGCCTCCGTCGGCAATGAGAGGCACGCCGCTTCCCAGCAAAGCAGTCGCTACGTTGTCAATCGCCATGATCTGCGGCACCCCGACGCCTGCAACGATCCGGGTGGTACAAATGCTGCCAGGACCAATGCCCACTTTGACGGCGTCTGCGCCGGCTTCTACCAGCGCGAGCGCCGCTGCTCCAGTAGCGATATTGCCGCCAATCACCTCGATATGGGGGTAGTTCTGTTTGACCCAGCGTACGCGGTCAATGACACCTTTGCTATGTCCGTGCGCGGTATCTACAACGATCGCATCTACGCCCGCTTTGACCAAGGCCTCAACACGTTCCTCGGTACCAGCGCCGACGCCGACGGCCGCGCCCACCCGCAGCTTGCCGAGTGCGTCCCGCGCCGCATTGGGAAACGAGGTTTGTTTAGTGATGTCCTTGACGGTGATGAGGCCCTTCAACTCAAAATCGTCATTAATGAGCAGCACCCGCTCCAACCTATGCTTGTTGAGCAGCGCCTTGGCGTCGGCCAGGGAGGCCGTTTCCGGCATGGTAATTAGACGCTCCCGCGGCGTCATGATGGTGCTAACGGGCACATCCATGCGCGATTCAAAGCGCATGTCGCGCCCGGTCACGATGCCAACGACCTTGCCGCCGTCAATCACCGGAAAACCAGAAATGCCGAGTTGCTCACTCAAGGCCATGACCTGGCGGACCGTGTGCATCGGGGTAATGACTACGGGATCACGCAGTACCCCACTTTCATAACGCTTGACTTTGGCGACCTCGGCCGCCTGCTGCTGAGGCGTCAGATTCTTATGAATGATGCCGATACCGCCCTCTTGTGCAATGGCAATGGCCAGCCGGGCTTCCGTTACGGTGTCCATGGCCGCCGATACGAGCGGCAGGTTCAGGCGAATATTTCGGGAAAACTGAGTTGAAAGCGAGGTGTCCTTGGGCAGGACCTGGGAGAACGCTGGCACCAACAATACGTCGTCGAAGGTGAGCGCTTTGCCGAGTAGGCGCATAGGGGAAGCTCCAAAAACGCGATTGTACCCTTGTACTTGCAGCTGCCAATGAGCCCGACAACCGTCGACCACTGTCTCAAGTTGGTAAAAAATAGTCTGGCGCGCGTGTATGCAGAAAACGGCCTCCCGCGACGCTACACTGGAAGAATGGATTTCAAACTCGTATCACGCGCCTTGTTGTTAGCTTTTGCTGGCGGATCATTTGCGCTCACTGCGTTTGCCCAGTGGCAATGGATTGATAAAGACGGTCGCAAGGTGTTTAGCGACCGCTCACCACCGGCCGAGATTCAGGAAAAAAACATATTAAAACGGCCAAGTGGCGCTGGCCAGGTCACTGCCGGAACAAGCATTCAGAGTACAGCCGTCCTCCCCGCAGCACCGGCTTCGGCTGCGCCGAACAAAGCCGACGGACTGAAGCTGTCCGGAAAAGACGCGCAGCTTGAAGCCAAGAAAAAGCAGGCGGAAGAAGAAGAGGCCGCAAAAAAGAAGGATGAGGAAGAAAAAATAGCGAAGGCCAAAGCAGAAAATTGCGAGCGCGCCAAGAAAGGGCTCGCTAGTCTTCAATCCGGCGTCAGGATTGCGGTCATCAACGCCAAGGGCGAACGCGAGTTCATGGATGACACCGCCCGTGCCGGTGAGTTGAAGCGTCTTCAGGGAATTTCAAGTAGCGACTGCAAATAGGGGAACCGCAAAAATCGGCTATTGGAAGACATATAGACGGTCTTTTGCGCGACGCCTGTGGGGCGTTGAACGATCTTAATAACCCGCTTTGGCGCCAACCCGGGCCTTGGCAAACAACCCGGCACGGTTGACACCTTGGGCGTTAAACCTTTCGCGGCGTGCGACTTTTGGATCTACCCGTAGACCACGGTAGATTTCTACCCGGTCTTTGTCCCGCAGCCTGTGATCCAAACTGATTTTTCGGCCCCAGATGCCGATCGCCAAAGGAGCCGCCTGCAAGTCCGGGAATTCTTCGAAAACGCCGCATTCTGCAAGTGCCTGCGCCGCAGTGGTGCCTGCTGCAAGTTCCAACACCCATTCGCGAATCCGCCGGGGTGCGGGAGAAAAGACAAGTGATATTTTCAAACGCGACCACCTTTTTACCTTTGCGGCTCACCATAGACTTGGAGCGCCCTCTTGACGAAAGCGTCGACCAAGCTGCCGGCAATTTTGTCAAATACAGGACCCACCAAAGCCGCCAGCGCGGAACTGGCGAAGTCATAGCTCAAAGTGAACTCAACTCTGCATGCGCGCTGGTTTCCATCGCCCAAGGGGTGAAAGGACCAGTCGCCTTCTAACTTCGAAAAAGGGCCCCTAACAAGCTTGAGGCTCACCTTCTCATTTTTTTTGTGCACGTTACGCGTGGTGAAACTTTGCTTAAGCCCCGCAATGGAAATGCCGACTTTGGCAGTCATGCCTTGAGCGTTTTCTTCTTCTATCGAGGTGTGATCGCACCAAGGTAAAAACTCCGGGTAACGGGCGATATCGGTGACCAATGCAAACATTTCAGCTGCGCTGTACCAAATAAGAACGGACTTGTGGACGGTTTTCATACAATCAGGGTTGTGCACGATTGTATTAGCCGATGCCGACCTTAACTCCTAGCCATGGCCACCAAAGAAGCATCCCTCTCCAAAAAACCAGCCGCATCCTCATCCGGCAAAGCAGCAGAAAAACTCTCGGCGAAAGCCGCCGCAGCCGCCGTTCGGATCGCCGACAATAAAAAAGCCACCTTCAACTATCATATTGAAGAGCGGTTTGAGGCCGGCATGGTACTCGAAGGCTGGGAAGTGAAATCCGTGCGCGAAGGCAAGGTGCAGCTTACCGATGGCTACGTGGTGATCCGCGGCGGCGAGCTATTCATCATTGGTTGCCAAATCAATCCCTTAGGCACCGCTTCAACCCACGTTCGTCCTGACTCAGTGCGCACTAAAAAGTTGCTGATGCACAAGGAAGAAATTCGGCGGCTCATGGGAAAAGTAGAGCAAAAAGGCTTCACGCTGGTTCCTCTGAATATGCACTGGAAAGCGGGTAAGGTGAAGTGCGAGATCGGCTTGGCTAAGGGCAAGGGAGAGCATGACAAGCGTGACACCATCAAGGACCGGGAAGGCAAGCGCGAGGTTGAGCGGGCCATGAAAATCCACCACCGCTGAAACTCCAAGCCGTCTCACAAAGCCCCGTCTGAATCGGCCCCCGTTGAAACTACTCTTCTGGTATCAATCCAATAGGAGCCAGCGGGTGGAGAGCAGCGCTGAACTCCGGCCGTGACAGGCAGTTATTTTGATATCACGCCGAGAAGCGGCCCCGCAAATGCGAACAACACTACAAGTGGAAACTCCGGGCGTAACGCCGGTCCAATGCTAGCGCGAAGAACGCACCGCGGCCGAGCTGTGCAAGCCGTTCGAGCGGCACCCGGAGCATCCCTTGATGGGTGCGCGCATGTTGCGTGATCAACGGGACCGTGCGGCCCTCCACGGCGGACGGTGTCGCGTCATAACGCTCAAGCATCGCTGACCATGTCGACGGGTACAACACAGCAAGGCCGCATTCGAGACTGGACCGCGCCAGACCCGAGCAGGCCTGTCTGGACTTGCCACCCAAACTGGCCGAGGCTGCATAAAATGCCATACCTGTAGCGCATAGACTTGGGCGGCCGTAGCGGGCAACTGTGCATCTTTCCCAAACTGCCTGAACTCCGCGCATAAATCGGCGGGTTTTGTTCAAACAAACGGAGCTGCTTTTACGTCTGAAAAGACTTGACCAACCACAACGGCCTCCCCATTTTTTCTGTTAACATTTTAAATATTGGGGGGGTAGCTCAGCTGGGAGAGCGCTGCGTTCGCAATGCAGAGGTCGGGAGTTCGATCCTCCTCCTCTCCACCAAACAAACCAAAATCAGTTTGCAGCAGGCCGAGGCACTGCCAGCTTTAGGTACGGTCTCAGTCTGAGACGTTACCGACTTTCTGCCCATTGAGGCAGGGCTCGCTGCGTGATGAATTGGGGACTACCTGGACTCCGCCCGGCAAGCATAATTTGCGGATCAAGAAATTCCTGACACCAGTGGAAATGCCATGGAAGCAAAAATATGGTGGGCCATCGGCACGAGTGACGCCGGCGTCATCGTTCGGATTTTTCTTAATCAACAGATGCCCAATTAACTTGACAGCTACCCCTTAACGGCATTCTTTGACCGTAGCGGTCAGGTAGTTCACCAAAGTCCGCGAAGTGAACGACATAAAAAAAGCTGCGCAAAATTTTTGCGCAGCTTTTCTGCAGGAGACCGCCTAATTTGATCAGAAATTAGTTACGCGTTTGGTCCACGAGTTTGTTCTTCTTGATCCAAGGCATCATGGCGCGGAGCTTTTCACCAACTTGCTCAATCTGATGCTCCGATGTCAAACGGCGACGGCTCAACAAGGTGGGCGCACCAGCTTGGTTCTCTAACAAGAAGCTCTTGGCGTATTCTCCGGTCTGAATGTCCTTGAGGACGGCACGCATGGCATTTTTAGTATCTTCGGTCACGATACGTGGACCGGTCACATACTCACCATACTCGGCGTTGTTGGAAATCGAGTAATTCATGTTGGCAATGCCGCCCTCGTAGATAAGATCCACGATCAGCTTGAGTTCATGCAGGCACTCGAAGTAAGCCATTTCTGGCGCGTAACCCGCCTCCACTAGCGTTTCAAACCCAGCCTTGACGAGTTCAACGGTGCCGCCGCACAGCACGGCTTGCTCGCCAAACAGATCGGTTTCGGTTTCTTCGCGGAAGTTGGTTTCAATGATTCCGGCTTTGCCGCCACCGTTGGCCATGGCATAGCTCAGAGCCAGATCGCGAGCTTTACCGGATTTGTCTTGATGCACAGCAATCAGATGAGGGACGCCGCCACCTTGCGTGTAGGTGTTGCGAACCGTGTGGCCTGGGGCCTTGGGAGCGACCATCCAGACGTCGAGGTCGGAGCGCGGGATCACAGCACCATAATGCACGTTAAAACCGTGTGCGAACACCAGCGATGCACCCGGCTTGATGTGAGGAGCGATATCATTTTCGTAAACCGAGCCGATATGCTCATCGGGTAACAGAACCATCACCACATCAGCGGCTTTAACAGCGTCAGCAACTTCAGCCACCTGTAAGCCCGCTTTTTCAACCTTCGGCCACGATGCCCCGCCTTTACGCAGTCCTACGATAACCTTCACGCCGCTGTCATTCAAATTCTGGGCGTGCGCATGACCCTGGCTTCCGTAACCAATGATGGCGACAGTTTTGCCCTTGATCAAGCTCAAATCGCAATCTTTGTCGTAAAAAACTTTCATCTTTCGCTCCTAAGTAATCAGAAATAATTCAAAAAAATCTAACCAGACTCAAAAAATCGCTACAAGCAATGCGGTAATTTCAATTACGGCACCTTCACACTCTCAAAATCCGCTCTCCGCGGCCAATGCCGCTTGAACCGGTCCGCACCGTTTCCAGAATTGCGCTGCGTTCAATCCCGTCCAGAAACGCATCGTTTTTGGATTGGTCGCCTGTCAATTCGATGGTGTAACTCTTTTCAGTCACATCAATAATTCGCCCGCGGAATATATCAGCCATGCGCTTCATCTCTTCTCGTTCCTTTCCAACCGCGCGGACTTTGACCATCATGAGTTCGCGCTCTGTGTAAGCGCCTTCGGTCAGATCGACCACCTTCACAACCTCGATCAAACGGTTAAGGTGTTTGGTGATCTGTTCGATCACATCTTCCGAGCCGGTGGTCTGAATGGTCATGCGGGACAAACTCGCGTCTTCCGTCGGCGCAACGGTCAGGCTCTCAATGTTGTAGCCCCGGGCAGAGAACAGACCGACTACGCGGGAAAGAGCACCCGGCTCGTTTTCCAGCAAAACTGCAATGATGTGTTTCATAAGAAGACTCCTCTTTTCGCCGCCCTCCCCTGCGCACGGTAATGCGCAAGCTTGGCGGGCAATAGATTGATCTATAAAGGGTAAATTAATAAACTAGTGGATCGACAGAAATAGTTTGTTTAGAGGTCTTCCGACCCCAGCAACATTTCAGTAATACCGCTACCGGCCCGCACCATCGGAAAAACATTTTCAGTTGGATCAGTGCGGAAATCCATGAAAACCGTACGGTCCTTGAGTTTGCGTGCTTCGCGCAGTGCAGGCTCCACATCCTGGGGCTTTTCGATCAACATACCGACATGCCCATAAGCCTCTGCAAGCTTTACAAAATTGGGCAGCGCGTCCATGTAGCTGCTGCTGTAACGACCGGCGTATTCTACTTCTTGCCATTGGCGCACCATGCCCAAATAGCGGTTGTTGAGGGACACGATTTTGATCGGCGTGTTGTATTGCAGGCACGTTGAAAGCTCCTGGATGCACATTTGCACAGAGCCTTCACCGGTGATGCAGAACACTTCCGAGTCCGGCTTGGCAAGTTTGATGCCCATAGCGTAAGGAATGCCGACGCCCATGGTCCCCAAGCCACCGGAGTTGATCCAGCGGCGTGGCTCATTGAACTTGTAGTACTGCGCGGCCCACATCTGATGCTGCCCGACGTCCGACGTAATGTAAGTGTCGGCATCCTTGGTCATACTCCAGAGTGTTTCAATCACATACTGCGGCTTGATCACGTCGCCGTTGCCAAGACTGTATTTCATGCAGTCGCGCTTGCGCCATCCTTCGATCGTGTCCCACCAACCGCCCAGCGCATTGGCATCCGGCTTAAGACCGGATTCCTTGATGATGGCGATCAATTCGGTCAGAACCTCTTTCACATCGCCCACAATTGGAATGTCGACCTTGACGCGCTTTGAAATACTCGAAGGATCAATATCAATGTGAATGATCTTGCGTTCGTTTTGAGCAAAGTGCTTGGGGTTTCCAATTACACGGTCGTCAAAGCGGGCACCAACTGCCAGCAACACGTCACAGTGCTGCATCGCATTGTTAGCTTCGACAGTGCCGTGCATGCCCAGCATGCCGAGAAATTTTTTATCGCTCGCAGGATAAGCACCAAGTCCCATTAGCGTGTTGGTGCAGGGATATCCCAGCATGTCGACCAACGTGCGCAGCTCCTGCGAGGCATTGCTGAGCAATACGCCACCGCCAGTGTAAATATAAGGTCGTTTGGCAGACATCAGCAATTGCAGCGCTTTGCGAATTTGCCCGCCGTGGCCCTTGCGCACCGGATTGTAGGAGCGCATTTCAACACTCTTCGGATATCCGGTGTACAGCGCTTTGTTGAACGATACGTCTTTAGGAATATCCACCACCACGGGACCTGGCCGACCCGTCCTGGCGATGTGAAATGCCTTCTTCATGGTATCGGCCAATTGGCGCACATCCTTGACCAGGAAGTTGTGCTTCACGATCGGGCGGGTAATGCCGACGGTATCGCATTCCTGAAACGCGTCCAGACCAATAGCATGCGTCGGAACCTGCCCCGTGATGATGACCATCGGGATGCTGTCCATATAGGCTGTCGCTATGCCCGTCACCGCATTGGTTACACCCGGGCCTGAGGTCACCAGGGCAACGCCGACATCACCGGTTGCACGCGCATAGCCATCGGCTGCATGCACGGCGGCCTGCTCGTGGCGCACCAAAATGTGTTGAATCGAGTCCTGCTTGTAGAACGCGTCGTAGATGTGAAGGACTGCGCCGCCCGGGTAACCCCAAATGTACTTGACACCCTCGGCTTGAAGTGCCTTGACGAGGATTTCTGCTCCGCGAAGCTCTTGAGAATTTGTCTGCGCCGATACGGCTGCTGCGGAAGCGATTTCCGCCTTTGAGATTTCCATGATCAACCTTTGTGAATTTCTCTAACGAAATAACTTGGGTGCCTCTTCGCTCGCCCTTATGGAGCAGCGTCGAAACTTGAGGCCATAACCATAAGCAGAAACATAATCTGCCGAGCCATGACCCGTTTGCCTTTTGAATTGCAACAGACATTATGACATTTTGCGTTGTTCA
Organism: Polaromonas sp.; assembly: GCF_012927485.1. GTDB lineage: Bacteria > Pseudomonadota > Gammaproteobacteria > Burkholderiales > Burkholderiaceae_C > Polaromonas. The sequence continues at coordinate 11,711 of NZ_JABBPC010000017.1, forward strand.
GCGGCTGCAGATTTGGAACAAGTACCGGGCGAACTCCGTTGTAATGCGATAATTTTAAGTCGTACTTCCCGGCCGCTTTTTGGCAACCGGCTGGATACGCGCAAAAAACGCGGGACGCACCCAGCGCAATCACCAGTGCGGGACAAACCGGAACCTCGAACCGTTGGCAACTGAACAAGAACTTTCTGACTTCCTGAAAAGCGTTGAAAAACGGGCTTTCAAGCGCAGCATTTATCACGTGCGAGACGAAGAAGCAGCGCTCGATATCGTCCAGGACAGCATGATGAAACTGGCTCAGCATTATGGCGACAAGCCTGCTGCTGAGCTACCCATGCTATTTCAACGGATTTTGTCAAATACCACGCTGGACTGGTTCCGCCGTCGCAAGACCCGAAACGCCCTTTTCTCCAATATGAGCGACTTTGCATCGCCAGGAGAAGATGGAGATTTTGACCTTCTTGAAACTTTAGAGACCCTGACCAACTCTGATGGTACGGAAAGTGCCCAAGATGCTACGGAACGGTCGCAAATATTTCGTGAGATCGAGTTGGAAATAAAGGAACTGCCCGCTCGTCAACGGGAAGCGTTTCTGATGCGTTATTGGGAGGAAATGGATGTGGCTGAAACAGCGGCTGCAATGGGTTGCTCAGAGGGCAGCGTCAAAACACACTGCTCCCGTGCAGTTCACGCCCTCAGCAAAGCGTTGAGCGCAAAAGGGATAAAACTATGACAAATTCATTAGAAAAAAGAGCCGCTGCTCTTCAAGACCGTTACGGCCTTAAAACCACGTCTTACTTGTCTAAGGGTGCAGCAGACCTGTCATACGACATTTCGGAGCGTTTGCGTGCCGCACGCGTGCAGGCGATTTCCAAGCGAAAGATTACGAAAATGGAAACTGCCAACGGCGTGGTTAACACCGGAGGTAGCAGCGCTGCACTGACTTGGGGCGGAGAAGACGGTCTTAGCTGGTGGGCGCGTATCGGGTCGGTGGTGCCGCTTATTGCCTTGGTGGCCGGGCTACTAATTATTAATTCGATTCAAGAAGACAACCGCGCCCAGGAAGTGGCCGAGGTTGATGCAGCACTGCTAACGGATGAGCTGCCCCCAGCGGCCTTCGCAGACCCCGGTTTTGTCCAGTATCTCAAAGCTACCCGCTAGGCCCTTACTGCCAGATGATCGCGCAAACAGCCTTTTTACTTGCCAATTCACCCCTCGGCAATCTACCCAAGTTGATCAGTCAAGTGAAGAGCGTTCCAGCTTTGAGATTGCAGCGGCTGTCGATTTTAACGGTGCTAGCCAGCCTGCTAATCTTGCCTACATCGGGGTTTTCACAGGCCGTTAAATCGGCAGCGTCCGCCAGTACCCCGCTCGCCAGCAAACCATACTCTGCAGCGTCCACTAACAAGCAAGCCTCCTCGGGATCTTCTTGGGCAGAACTCACCCCCATGCAGCAGCAGGCACTCCAGCCCCTGGCCTCCAGCTGGAACGGGGCCATCAGTGCACAACAAAAGCGTAAATGGCTGGCAATCTCGAAGAATTACCCCTCGCTACCGCCGGAAGGACAGGCCACCCTGCACAGCCGCATGAATGAATGGGTCACCCTAAGTCCGCAGCAGCGTGCCCAGGCACGACTTAACTTTGGCAAAACCCGGGAGCTGTCCAAGCAACTGACGCCAGAAGAAAAAAAAGCGAAGTGGCAGACCTACCAGGCACTGAGCCCTGAAGAAAAACAAAGACTGGCGTCAAAGGCAAGCCCTAAGCCTGCCGGAGCCGCCACGGCTGTCAAGCCCGTGTCGCCGCAGAAATTGACGGCTGTGCCTCCGCATGTCGCCCGGCCAACCACCAAGGCCGCACCTAAAGTGCTACCTTTGCTACCGGCGCCCGCCACCGACTCCGTAACGCCGCGACCAGGGGAAACCGGGACCGGCGGAACGGGTGTCGCCCCGCAGCGCTAAACACCCGCCGGTGTGTAACTAAGCCGGTTTATTCCTTAATCTACGCTGCAGTACTCTGACAGCGGCCACTTAACGCTACGCAATTGATAGTATCCAACACTCAAACGCCGTCCATTCCACAACGTATGGCTTGCTGGCTGTACGAAGGTATCTTGATATTTGGCGTGGTCTTTATCTTGGGCTACCTCTTTGGCACCCTTAGCCAAACCCGAAACGCCCTGGACAACCGCCATGCCTTGCAGGCCTTTGAGTTTGTGATCATCGGGATTTATTTCGTCTGGTTTTGGGCCAAGGGGCAAACATTGGCGATGAAAACATGGCATATCCGGGTGGTGGATGTCCACGGCGCGGCCATCACCCAAAAACGCGCGTTGCTACGCTATCTTCTGAGCTGGCTGTGGTTTCTGCCGCCTCTGGGAATAAGCTGGATGCTGGGCCTTTCTGGCTTGGAGGGCGCCGTCCTGACCGCGGGATGGGTGGCCGTTTGGGCGATTTTGGCGCGCTTTCACCCCCAGCGCCAGTTTTGGCATGATGCTTGGGCGGGCACTCGGTTGGTAATTTGGAGGCTCCCCGGGAAAACCAACCAAAAGGCAAGCAAGACGGCAATTCCGGCTATTGCGCCCGATTAGTACTGGCGCCAAAACGCCACAAAGCTGCGAGACAATCCCCTAATGTCCGAACAAATTCCGTTTTCAGCTTCCTCTTCCCCGCCTTCACATCCTGGCACTGGCGGGCACCCGCCTAACGACGAATTGGTGAACCCTGAGGCTAATCTGCAAAAAAAACGCAAGGGGCTGAGCCGCGTCTGGCACGCTACGGGCTACTCCCTCGCCGGCCTGCGCGCTGGCTGGCTCGAGACGGCGTTCCGCCAGGAAGCCATTGCGTCCGTTGTGCTCGTTCCTGCCGCCTTCTGGCTGGGCCGCAATTGGATTGAGACTGTCTTGCTTGCCGGCACGGTCATCCTCATCATGATCGTCGAACTCCTCAACACTGGCCTCGAAACCGCCATTGACCGCATCGGCCCAGAATGGCATGACCTGTCCAAACGCGCCAAAGACATGGGGAGTGCCGCTGTTCTGCTCAGTTTGCTGCTCTGCGCAGGCACCTGGTCCATGGCGTTGTTTGAGAAATTTGCCGCATGAATTCCGAATTGACAGCGCCCAAGAAACTCACTAAATCTGCCTTTTCTGTGTGTGTGTACTGCGGCTCGCGTCCAGGTAACACGCCCGAATTTGCGGCTGTGGCACGCCATGTCGGCACATGGATAGGCGCGCATGGTGGACAGCTGGTATACGGCGGCGGCCGCAATGGGTTAATGGGCATCATGGCCGATGCCGCACTGGCTGCGGGGGCTCGGGTGATCGGCGTGATCCCCAAGGCACTGGTGGAAAAGGAATGGGCTCACACGGGCTGCACCGAGTTGCTCATCGTGGAGAACATGCACGAGCGCAAGCGCATCATGGCCGAACGTGCCGACGCATTTTTAGCCTTGCCGGGTGGCATTGGTACTCTCGAAGAATTTTTCGAAGTCTGGACCTGGCGCCAGCTGGGCTACCACGACAAACCCGTCGGGCTGCTCAACATGAGCGGCTATTTCGACAGCCTGCTGGTGTTTCTTCACTCGGCCGTGGAAGCCGATTTCATGAACCCTTGGCAGATAGATCTGATTCGCATCGGTAGCGATGCGGAATTACTACTGGAGGCACTGGTGGAAGCAGCGGGCATGACGGCGGCCACCGCCCGGTTTGACCAGATTTAAGTCGTATTGAGAAGGAAGCCGGCCTTAAACCGCCGCTTCGTCTTCTTCCCCGGTGCGGATACGCACCACCCGCTCCACGCTGGTGATGAAAATCTTGCCGTCACCGATCTTGCCGGTCCGGGCTGCGCGCACGATGGCCTCGACACAGCGATCCACATCGTCGGTTTTCACCACCACTTCCACCCTCACCTTGGGCAGAAAGTCAACGACGTACTCGGCACCGCGATACAACTCGGTATGACCTTTCTGACGACCGAAGCCCTTGACTTCGGTCACGGTCAAGCCGGTCACCCCGCACTCGGCCAGCGCCTCACGGACTTCTTCCAGCTTGAATGGCTTGAGGACGGCGGTAATTTGTTTCACTGAAAAATCTCCATTGGTTCTAACTACTAAATGTCTGAATACTGCTTCGAATGTAGCGCTTATGCATGCGCTTCAAGCTGGCTTAGGCTCGGAACTTCGAAGTAATCGGATAGCGCCAATCTTTTCCGAAGCTTCGGTGAGTCACCCTGATTCCAACAGGCGCTTGGCGGCGCTTGTATTCATTAATTCTGATAAGCCGGGTCACACGCTCGACCACCGCGCGGTCAAACCCGGCGGCAACAATACTTTCCACGCTCTGGTCGTTTTCCATGTAGCGCTCCAGAATCGCGTCCAGCACTTCATAAGGGGGCAAGCTGTCCTGGTCGGTCTGGTCTGAGCGCAGTTCAGCGCTCGGTGGCCGGTCGATAATGCGCTCGGGAATGGGGCCGCCAACAGTGCCATACGGATCGTTTTCATTGCGCCAGCGAGCCAAGCGAAACACTGTGGTCTTGGCCAAATCTTTAATGACGGCAAAGCCGCCGGCCATATCGCCATAAAGCGTGCAATAGCCCGTGGCCATTTCACTTTTGTTGCCTGTGGTTAGGACGATGTCACCAAACTTGTTGGAGAGCGCCATTAAAAACACCCCGCGAATGCGCGCTTGAATGTTTTCCTCGGTAGTGTCCTCCTCAAGCCCCCTGAACTCGCCCACCAATGACGCCTTGAAAGCCTCAAATTCGGGAACAATGGAAATCTCTTCGTAGCGCACGTTCACCCGCTTGGCCATCTCGCGCGCGTCGATCCATGAAATATCAGCCGTATAGGGCGAAGGCATCATCACCGCACGCACCCTATCGGCACCCAGCGCATCGACTGCAATCGCCAGCACCAAGGCGGAGTCAATGCCGCCAGACAGTCCCAGAATTGCTCCGGGAAACCCGTTTTTTCCCAAATAATCGCGCACGCCAAGCACCAACGCATCCCAAAGATCAGCCTCTTGACTTGACTCGGGCGTCGTCTTCGCTACTAATTTAATAGCTGCTTGCGCCCTTTCAGCCTGGATTAAGAACAGATTCTCCTTGAAACTCTCGGCCCGTCCGGCGAGCCTGCCATCCGCCTGCAGCGCAAATGAGCGGCCTTCAAACACGATCTCGTCCTGCCCCCCCACCAGGTGCACATACACCAGCGGGAGGTCGGTTGCCAATGCCCGGCTGCGCATCATCAATTCGCGCTCGTCGCCCTTGCCCACGTGAAATGGCGACGCATTGATCACCACCAGCAGTTCAGCGCCTGCTTCCTTGGACAAGCGGGCCGGCTCTTCGAACCAGGCGTCTTCGCAGATCAGTAGCCCAATACTGATGGCCTCGTCACCTTGGCCGGCCTGAAACACACAGGTGCCCTGCCCTGGCGTGAAATAACGGCGCTCGTCAAATACCTGGTAATTGGGGAGCTCGCGCTTGGCGTAGGTTTCGATGACGTGGCCTTCCCGCAGCACTTTGGCGGCGTTATGCCGCTGCTGCACCTCTACGCTCTTGGTGCGCAGACCTTTGCCGCTGTCCCCCTGCGTCGGCGTGCCCACGACAACCGTCAGGCCTTTTAAGTTGGCCAGCTCACGGGCCACCAAATTCACGGCATCATCACAGGCTTGGATGAATGACGCGCGCAAAAACAGGTCTTCGGCCGCGTAACCGCAGATCGCAAGCTCAGGCGTCACCACCAGCCGCGCACCGTCTCGGTAGGCCGTACGAGCTGCAGCTACGATTTTTTGTGCATTGCCCGGCATGTCGCCCACGCAATAGTTCAATTGGGCAACGCAGATTTTGAGTGGCATGAAAAAGCTGAATCCCGAAAAAATATAATCACAACACACTAACAACACGTGAAAAACAACTCAAACGATTATGTCATCCGTGTGCTGGATTCGCCGCTGCAGGTAAATGGCGAGCAATGGAACGCTCTGCTGGCCGCCCAGAGTCCGGATGGCGCTTTGAATGCCTCAATCAGTCCGTTCATGCGGCATGAATACTTGCTCGCCCTGCACCTCAGCGGCAGCGCCACGCCCGAGACCGGGTGGACACCACGCTTCGTCACACTTTGGCAGGGCAGCACGCTGGTTGGGGCCTGCGCTCTTTACCTAAAAGATCATTCCTATGGTGAATACGTGTTTGACCACGCCTGGGCCAACGCCTACCACCAACATGGCCTCCACTACTACCCCAAAGCCGTGGTCGCCGTGCCCTTCACCCCTGTGCCCGGCGCTCGCTTGCTAGCCCGGAACGCCGCCGAGCGCACCTTGCTGATCAAGGCGCTGGTGGCGTGGTGCGAGGAAGAAAAGCTTTCGTCCCTACACCTGTTATTTGGCGCAGACGAAGACATCACTGCCTGCGAAGAAGCCGGGTTAATGCTGCGGCACTCGGTGCAATTTCATTGGACTAACGTGGCCCCTAGGCTGACCCCACCGGGCGCTTTACCGCTTTCGGAGGAAGCGCGTTTCACTAGCTTTGACCATTTTCTCGCCTCTCTAAGCCACGAAAAGCGCAAGAAAATTCGCCAGGAACGCCGCAAGGTTGCGGAGGCAGGCGTTAGCTTTCGCTGGTCGCTGGGACAAGACATCAGCAGCGCCGACTGGGATTTTTTCTACCAGTGTTACGAGCGCACCTATCTCGAACACGGCAACGCGCCTTATCTGAGCCGCGACTTCTTCCAACGCATGGCCGTAACTTTGCCAGAAAACTGGCTGATCTTCGTCGCGGAGCGCAACGGTATTGCGATTGCTACAAGTTTAATAGCTGTTAGCGCCCGCTATTCAAACGCGACTGACCGATCTGGCTCTACAAACGAAATCAAAACTGCCTATGGCCGCTACTGGGGCGCGCTAGAGCGCGTCGACTGCCTGCACTTTGAGGCCTGCTATTACCAGCCGCTCCAATGGTGCATAGAACATCGCTTTCTCCGTTTTGAAGGCGGTGCTCAAGGTGAGCACAAAATGGCCAGAGCCTTGCTGCCCGTCAAAACCACCAGCGCCCACTGGTTGGCCCACCCGTCATTTGCCGATGCGGTAGAGCGCTTTTTGGAACGCGAAGGCGCGGGCATCAACAACTATATGGAAGATCTCGAAAAACGCAGTCCCTTCAAAACCCAATCCCAGTTGGTCCAGTTTGCTCAGCCGGGCAGCACAACCCGCCTCGAAAGTTAACCGCGTAAGTTATTGATCCATAGAGAGATGCGCATCAAACGCTCCACCTCAAAAGCGGTGTGACCTCGCCCCCTGAGCAAGCGCACTTCTTCGCTAAAAATACTGTGTATAAATCAGCGCATCGATCCTGAAAGACGTTGAATACCAATAAAACAAATCAGTTTTTCCGTCTGCAGATTGGCGCTTGCGACCAAGAGAACGCGCCTGCGCGAGTTCCTTGACGAGATGAACCTGGTGGTGCCGTGGTCCGAATTGGTTTCCTTGATTCAGCCGCAAGCATCGTCTGGCGGGGTGGGGACCATCCTTCCCCTTGACCTACGGCCGTGGCAGGGAGATGGCTTATCACGAGCAACCAAGCGCCAACCTGGGCGTTGCGGTCCCTTTCTGCGATCCGCACCGCCCCTGGTAGAGCGGCACCAATGAGAACACCAACGGCCCGCTGCGCCAATACTTTCCCAAAGGCACGGATATGAGTCAATACGACGAGCGAGAGCTTGACGCAGTGGCCGCCACTCTTAATGGCAGGCCACGCAAGACGCTAAGCTGGAGAACACCAACTGAGGCGCTCAATGGATTAATATCCGCGGCTTAAGAAACTGATGTTGCGACGACTCCTTGAACCCAAGCAGTACGCCAGCGGCACCTTCAGGTACGCGCTCAGGGCGTATGGCATTACCAGCTCCATGAGCCGGCGTGGCGACTGCTGGGACAATGCCTGCGGCGAGACGCTGTTCGGCTCGTTGAAAGTGGAGCGCTTGCACTGGCAACGCTTTGTGACCCGGCGGCACGGCAAGGATGAAACCATCACGTGGCTGCTCTGGTACAACAAGGCCCGGCTGCATTCGACGCTGGCTTACGTCAGCCCGATGCAATTCGAGCAAACCTGGCTTGCGGCTCAGCCCAGGCAAGCCAGTTCATGATCTTGGTTATGGGATACGCAATCCAGGGGCAAGGTCGCGTGGCATTGATGCGCAAGTCCAAGGCTATTCTTCTTGTTGAACGCAAAGCGGCACCTGAGGTCCTCGCAGAAATGACATGGAATGACGCCCGACGGCAGGCGCCGGGAGACGCTGCAGACTGGACTCCAGAGGAAGAAGAGAAGTGAACCGCCCCGGTTTTTGAGGAGGCTCAAATCTCTGAGAGGATTGAGCCATGAAGAAGTCAAACAAGTTTTCACCCGAGGTTCGCGAACGCGCAGTG
>NZ_JABBPC010000014.1 GCF_012927485.1 Polaromonas sp.
CCTACCGTAATGGCTTCCATATCGCCCCGGATCACCACCCCGAACCAGACGCTGCTATCTTCGCCAAGGAGCACATTGCCCATGACCTGCGCGTTGTCCGCTACCCAGGCAGAGGGATGGATAGCAGGCGTGAAATCGTCTAACTGGTAGATAGCCATGAGGTCCTTGATAAATTCGTCTCGGGAGTACTTTGGATTGTAAGGAACCTGTCCGCCCGCTGAATAACGCCCGGAGCGAAGCCTTTCGTTGACAATTCAATCATGATTCTCACACCGCCGCCTGAAGAACTGCGTCAGCTTGCCCTGCAGGCTCTGATGGAACCCGACACGTACAAAAAAGTACATCTAGCCTCTGGTCTACAAGCACAGGCAGCAACGGTTTTAATAGCGAATCACGTAAATTTGCCGGCTCCACCCAACTTACCGGGTTGTCCGGCGCGGCCGGAGTTACGCTCCCATCTGGATCTGCCAAAGCGTTCCCCCTTTACCCAAGAAGGCCTGGCGGCGCTGCTCCATGCCGTCACTCACATCGAATTCAATGCGATCAATCTGGCGCTGGATGCGATCTGGCGTTTCCGCGACATGCCGCGTGCCTACTACCTCGACTGGCTGAAAGTGGCTGCCGAAGAGGCGCGCCACTTCAGTTTGCTCCGCGCCCAGTTGCAATCGATGGGCTACGACTATGGCGACTTTCCCGCCCACACCGGATTGTGGGACATGGCCAAAAGAACCGAAGCCGACCTGCTGGCACGCATGGCCTTGGTGCCGCGCACGCTGGAGGCTAGAGGGCTGGACGCGACCCCGCCCATGCAGGCCAAGCTGCGCAGGGTTGGAACACCTGAGGCCTTGCGCGCTGTGGATATTCTGGACGTCATCCTGCACGACGAAATCGGGCACGTTGCCATCGGCAACCACTGGTACCGCCATCTGTGCGCCCAGCACGGACTGGACCCGGTCGCCGCCTATGCCGAATTGGCAAAACGCTACGACGCGCCTCGTCTCAAAGGTCCCCTTAATCTGAACGCCCGCCGCGCGGCGGGGTTTGACGATGCCGAGTTGGCGCTGCTCAACGCCAGCCGGCAATGACTACGTTCTGTAACAACGAAGATTTTTTAAGCGCGCTAGACTGAATGGAGACAAAAAAAGTTGACAAAAGGAACTTGCGCATGATCCGGCACTTGGTCTCAGACACACCCTCGCATATGCCGAGTTTGCCTGCTGACGTTGCCCTGCAGCTTCCGCAAGGGAAGCAGTTGGGTGCCGCTAACGCACTGGTGAAGCTCTCGTTTTCCAAGTGGTCAAGCATCGCCCGTTTCAAAGCCGGACAGATCGGCGCGTTGGCTGAAGACTATGTCGAGGGGAAACTGCAGATCGAAGGCGCTATGCGCGATGTCATGCGCGCGGTGACCAAGCTGCTGCCAGGCAACCCGGTGGAAAGCGACACGCGCTGGTGGTCGGGCTGGCTGCACCTCGCAAAATCCCTGTCGGCTCACACGCCCACCAAAGACGCGGCACAGGTGCAATTTCATTATGATGTTTCGGATGCCTTTTACGCCTTATGGTTGGATCCGCGACGGGTCTATTCCTGCGCTTATTACCCGGATATCGGCAATGCCTCGCTGACGCTGGCCAGTGCTCAAGAAGCCAAGCTAGATCACATTTGCCGCAAACTGATGTTGCAACCCGGCGAACGTTTGCTGGATATTGGGGCGGGTTGGGGCGCACTGCTTCTTTGGGCAGCCGAGCATTACGGCGTGGATGCTACTGGCATCACGCTGTCTAAAAACCAGCGAGCACACGTCCAAAAGCTGATTGACGAGAAAGGGCTGGGAAAGCGCGTGCGTATCGAATTGCGCGACTACCGCGACATGCCCGACGACTGTCCGTTTGACAAAATCTCTTCGGTGGGCATGTTTGAGCACGTGGGACGCGCCAACATGACTGCTTACTTTGAAAAAATATGGCATCTGCTGGCTCCCGGTGGACTGGTCATGAACCACGGCATCACGGCGGGGGGACTCGAAAACCGCCAGCTCGGCGCTGGCATGGGTGACTTCATTGAAAAATACATCTTCCCAGGTGGCGAGCTATTACACGTCAGCGCGGTGCTTGAGCACCTGTCCCGCTCAGGGCTGGAAATGGTGGACACGGAGAACCTCCGACCTCACTACGCCCGCACGCTGTGGGATTGGTCAGATGCGCTCGAGACACGGCTCGACGAGGCGCGCCAGGTACTGGCAGCAGATGGCGGACCTGAGCGTGCCGAAAAAACTTTGCGGGCGTACCGCTTATACCTGGCTGGAAGCGCGATGAGTTTCGAGCAAGGCTGGCTTTCACTACACCAGTTTCTAGCTGCGCGCCCGTCAAGCAATGTACGCGCAGGACGAGTCAAGGGCGCCCAGTCGGTCTACCCTTTCAACCGCAGTTACATGTACCCTTGAACGTCGTCCGCAACTAGTCCGACGAATAGCCCAACGAATAGCGAGCCTAGCCCCTGGGATGATGCTCCGCGTGAAGCGTTTTAAGACGCTCCCGGGCTACATGGGTGTAAATCGTGGTGGTCGAAATATCAGCGTGGCCCAGCAGCATCTGCACGGCGCGCAGGTCGGCGCCGTGATTGAGCAAATGGGTTGCAAACGCGTGGCGCAAGGTATGCGGGGATAACGGCGAGGTGATGTTTGCCAAAGCCGCGTACTTTTTAACCAGCATCCAGAACATCACCCGGCTCATGCCATGGCCATGGCTGGTCACAAACAGGTCTTCGGTCTGCTGACCCCCCAAAATGGCGGGACGAGCCTCCGCCAAATAAAGCACGATCCACTCACGCGCCACCTGTCCGAAAGGCACCAGCCGTTCCTTGTTGCCCTTGCCCATCACGCGCAGCACACCCTCATTCAATCCCACGTGAAAAGTTTTGAGTCCGACCAGCTCACTGACGCGCAGCCCGCTGGCATACATCAGCTCCAGCATCGCGCGATCACGCTGCCCGAGGGAAGTGTCCTCAGAGGGAGCGACCAGTAAAGACGCTACCTGCGCCTCGCTCATGACCTTCGGCACTCGCAATGCCTGTTTGGCGGATTGAAGTTTTAGCGTCGGGTCGGCCGCAATGAAGTGCTCGCGCAGCGCCCAGCGGAAGTAGCGTTTGAACACGGTCAGACGCCGATTCGCCGAAGTGGCTTTGGTCATGGCATGTTTGACCGAAAAGTAACTGCTGAGGTCGTACTCCACCGAATCGTTGAGCTTTCGGTCCCCTTGGCCAGGGGTGCCCAGCCAGATTGCATAAAGCGACAGATCGCGCCGATAAGCCTCCAACGTGTTCTTACTTAATCCGTCTTCCAGCCACAAGGCGTCGATAAACCCATCAATACAGGATTGGCTTTCTGGTTGCATGGTATCGACGATAACAAAAAAACCTCTTACTCAATCAAGCATTTAAATATGAAAGCTTGCATTGACAGATTTGGAGAATGCGCAAGGGCAAACCTCAAAGCTTTGCGGTTATTCTTGACCGGTGAATTATGTGCAACTTCTTTTCCCCGACTTTTCCCTGATCGTTTGTGGTTATCTACTCTGCCGCTACACCGCACTGAACCGTATGGTCTGGGAGCAAGTTGAAAGCCTGGTTTATTTCTTCCTGTTCCCGGTTTTGCTGTTCCAGTCGATTGTCAAAAGTCCGCTTGATTTGGCGGCCACCTCCGGCCTGATCGGTGCTGGCCTGGCGGTAGGATTGACGGGCATTGCGCTCGCCTACAGCCTGCCGCACCTGCCCTGGCTGGGTCGGCATATTGACCAGCGCGAGCATGCAGCCAGTGCCCAGGTGGCCTTCCGTTTCAACTCCTTCATCGGTCTGGCCCTGGCCGACCGGCTGGCGGGAAGCGAGGGCCTTCTGCTGATTGCCGTGTTGATAGGCGTTTGCGTACCGCTTTTTAATGTAGCGGCGGTGTGGCCCATGGCCAGGCATTCCCAGCGCGGCTTCTTGCGCGAGTTGGTCCGAAATCCACTGATTCTTGCGACTGCCAGCGGCTTAGCCGCCAACCTGCTGGGTTTCACCCTGCCGCTGCGGCTGGAGCCCATCGCGACGCGCATTGGTACGACCGCACTGACGCTCGGTTTGTTGGCGGCGGGCGCTGGGATGCAGTTTGGTCATCTGCCGCAGGCCAAAACGTTGGCAGTAGCGGTACTTTCGATTCGGCATTTAATTTTGCCGATGGCGGCCATGGGTCTGGCCCATGCCTTTGGCCTGTCGTCCGTGCAGACCACCATATTGCTGGCGTTTTCTGCGTTACCCACGGCTTCCAGCGCTTATGTGTTGGCGGCGCGCATGGGTTACAACGGCGGATATGTTGCTGGCCTGGTGACGCTGTCCACCATGCTCGGGGTCGTGAGCCTGCCATTTGCGCTCGGGGTGCTTCGGTAGGCCGCCAGCAATTGGCCGAATCCATAGGCCATGTCGTTCACTGTGTTGTGGTTGCTCAAGCCTCGGACTTACAAATACTTACTACTAGTTTAATAGCTGGTAGCCCTCACCCTTATTGGGCTTAAGGACGAATTGCCGGATAATTCATTGAGAAATGGCCCACAGCACATGTTCCCTGACCAATTCGCTCGGATGATCCACGCGAGTCTTCAAGCTCTGCCGGATCCCGGCACTGCCAGTGCCATCAGCGAATGGCGCGCGCAGGGCATTGCCCATCGCCACTGCAATGTTGCGCAACCAACGCTCGTGACCGATTCTGCGGATAGGGCTGCCCTCGGTAACTCGCAAAAATTCTTCTTCCGTCCAAGAGAACAAAGTCACGAGCTGCTGCCCCGTCAAGCCCTGGCGCTCGTCGAAGTCGGGCAAGGCGCTGCGTTGTGCGAACTTGTTCCAGGGGCAAATCAACTGACAGTCGTCACAACCGTAGATGCGGTTGCCCATCAAGGGCCGAAGCTCAAGCGGGATTGGCCCAGCGTGTTCAATAGTCAAGTAGGAGATGCAACGACGGGCGTCCAGCCGGTAGGGCGCCGTAATGGCCTGCGTCGGGCACACTTCGATGCAGGCGCTGCAGGTGCCACAGTGGGGCGTCACGGGTTCGCTCGGCGGCAATGCCAGATCCACATAAATTTCACCAAGAAAAAACATCGATCCGGCTTCGCGATTGAGCAGCAGCGTGTGCTTGCCGCGCCAGCCCTGTCCACTGCGGGCAGCCAGCTCGGCTTCGAGTACAGGCGCCGAATCGGTGAAAGCGCGGTGACCCAGTTTTCCGACCTGCACGCCAATCCGCTCGCTAAGTTTTTGCAAACGGGATCGCATGATCTTGTGATAGTCGCGACCGCGGGCGTACACCGAGACAATGCCTTCAGCGGGCCGTTGCAAGCGGCTAAGCTCCCTGGCCTGCCATTCACCCGGCTTCGCCATCGTGGCAGAACTCGAAGCCGGCAAATAATCCATCCGGGCCGTGATGACGCTTACCGTGCCGGGGATCAACTCTGCTGGTCGCGCCCGTTTAAGCCCGTGCGCCGCCATGTAATGCATGTCACCATGGAAGCCTGCAGCCAACCAAGCCGATAATCCGGGCTCTGCTGACGATAAATCAACGCCAGCAATGCCAATTTGCGAAAATCCAAGCTCCCGCGCCCAAGTTTGAATTTGAGAAACGAACTGATGATTGTTCAAATGATTGCAGACAGGCATCCATTGATTGTAAAAAACATTGTCTGGCAAGACGAGTATGAGACTGAGTCTTTTGCACAGATGCTAGCGCAGCAGCCCGCAATGGGCAGCGCGTTGATTGAACTTCAAGGTGACCTGGGCGCCGGTAAAACCACCTTCGTTCGCCACCTGCTCGGGGCGCTGGGGGTGGAGGGCCGCATCAAAAGCCCGACTTATGCCGTGGTGGAGCCTTACACGCTGGCGGTCTCGGGCCTCAATATCTGGCATTTTGATTTTTACCGTTTCAATGATCCACGCGAATGGGAAGAAGCCGGGTTTCGCGATATCTTTGCCAGCCCCGGGCTCAAGCTGGTCGAATGGCCCGAAAAAGCGGGTGCTTATTTGCCGCAGACGGATCTACTGATTCATATCGAGGTGCTGGCCAACGAATCCCGCTCAATCATCCTCACCGCGCATACCGACACGGGCGTGGAGTTGCTGACATGAAGCGCCGCTCCCCCCTCCCGACAACCTCTATAAGCCGTCGCAGCGCCTTGCAATTTGGCAGCGTGGTGCTCTTGTTGGGTGTACAGCACATCGCCCGCGGCGCGACCATTGTTGCCGTGCGCGTCTGGCCCTCCAAGGACTACACCCGTCTCACCATCGAATCAGATGGTGAAATCAGGACCCGGCAGTTCTTTTTGGCCGAGCCCCCACGCCTGGCAGTTGATATCGAGGGCATTGACCTGATCCCGGCCCTGCGCGAACTGGTGGCCAAGTTGAAATCGGATGATCCGAATATTGCGGGCATGCGCGTCGGGCAAAACGCACCCGGTGTCGTGCGGCTGGTGATGGACCTGAAGCGGCCCATTCTGCCGCAAGTCTTCAGCCTGAAGCCTGTTGCGGCTTACCAATACCGTTTGGTGCTTGACCTCTACCCCGCGCAAGCCGCCGATCCACTGGAGGCCCTGATTGCTGAACGGCTGGCAGCCAGCCCATCGGGCGGGAGCCCCGCTACGGGCTTGGGCAATGATCCACTCGGCAACCTGATGGCGCAACAATCCGGCAAGTCATCTTCCGGCGCCCCCCAGGGCAACACCGCTACCGAAAAAGCCCGACCGCCAAGTGCAGGGACCGCAAGGTCGCCCGGAGAAATGGCGGCCGCTGCAGAAGGTCCGACAGCGCGGAGGAACGAAGGCAAGACAGACCGCCTCGTCATTGTGGCGCTCGATCCCGGCCATGGCGGCGAGGACCCCGGCGCCGTCGGCCCGGGCGGTACTCGTGAAAAAGACGTGGTGCTTCAGATTGCACATCGACTGCGCGACCTCATCAACCAACAACCCAACATGCGCGCTTTCCTGACCCGCGACACCGACTTTTTTGTGCCGCTTAACGTTCGCGTGCAAAAGGCTCGCCGCGTGCAAGCCGATCTTTTTATCAGCCTCCATGCGGACGCGTTTTTCACCGACCGGCCGCAGGGCGCCAGCGTGTTCGCGCTGAGCGAAAAAGGTGCTTCGAGCAGTGCGGCGCGCTGGATTGCCGACAAGGAAAACTCGGCGGATCTGGTGGGCGGGATCAATGCCAAGGCCAAGGATACCCAGGTGCAAAAAGCCTTGTTCGACATGAGTACCACCGCGCAAATCAATGACAGCGTGAAACTGGGTACCGCCATGTTGGGCGAGATTGGCCATGTCGGTCGGCTGCACAAACCCAGGGTCGAGCAGGCCAGCTTCGCGGTGCTGAAAGCCCCCGACATTCCGAGTGTGCTGGTGGAAACCGCGTTCATCAGCAACCCCGATGAAGAGGCGAAGTTGCGCAGTGATGAGTACCAGATACAGCTCGCTGACGCGCTGATGCGCGGCATCAGCCGATATTTTGCGAGGAATCCGCCACTGGCGCGCAACCGCGCCTTGTAACGCCTTGCGAGTCGCGTGGGCGGTTCTTGCGCAAGGACCGCGCTGCACAGTTTAAAACGGTGGCGCAAGACCACCGGTAACGACGCTCTTCTCCTACAGCGCCCAATCATCCATGGCTTTAAACTCTGATTGCAGGTAGCGCGAAGACCTCACGACGTGAAGTTAAACAGCGAAGAGCCTGAAACTCCAAGCAAAGGTGAATTCTATGAACACGAAACTTCTAATATCAGCTGCAGCGGCTTCCCTGATCGCCCTGGCAGGTTGCGGAACCAATCCTACCAATGCGCAAATTGGCACCGCCACCGGGGCCGTATTAGGTGGCGTGGCAGGCAGCGCAGTATCTGGCGGCAGCACATTGGGAACGGTAGGGGGCGCCGCTGCCGGGGCACTGATCGGCAACGAAGTGGGTAAAAAGCACTGACCGTAAAGGTCAGCCATTTGCTCGACGACTCCGTCTGGCGCGCCGGGTAACCGAAGACATTGAAGGCATTGAGTTAATTTGCAACTCAATGCCTTTTCTGCTTGTTAGGTGACCACCTTGCGTTTAGCCTTCAATGCGCCAAACAGGACGATCAGCCCTGGAAGCAGAATCATGACCCAAATGATTTTGTCCAGATGTGCTTTGACAAAGGGAACGTTACCGAAAAAATAGCCTGCCATGGTGATGCCGCCGACCCATAGGGCGCCACCGGTGACATCGTAAAGCATGAATTTGCTGCGCGTCATCTGCGACACACCGGCTACAAAAGGCGCAAAAGTTCGCACAAAAGGCATGAATCGGGCAGCCACGATCGTGATGCCTCCGTAACGCTCGTAAAAAGCGTGGGCCCGGTTGAATGCCTTCTTGTTAAACAACTTGGAATCCTCCCATTGAAACACTCTCGGACCGAAGTAATGACCGATGGTGTAATTGGACTGATTGCCCAGTACTGCTGCCGCGAATAACAAGCCCACAGCCAGCGGATAGCTCAATAGGCCGACGCCACACATCGCCCCAACGACAAACAGCAGTGAATCGCCGGGCAAAAACGGCATCACCACGACTCCGGTTTCGACAAAAATAACAAGAAACAACAGCGCATAAACCCACGCGCCGTAACTGCTCACAAAGGCCTCCAGATGTCTATCGATGTGAAGGATGAAATCGAAGAGAAAATTAGCTAATTCCATAGGGACGATTTTGACAGGTATGGAATAGTCGCCTTCACCTGGTCGCCCGCACAAACACCGAGCTGACCTAAAATCAATTTTCAATGACCTTCCCTCGACGCCCCATCCGCGAACTCCCCGATGAACTTATCAGTCAGATTGCGGCGGGCGAAGTGGTCGAGCGACCAGCCTCGGTGGTACGCGAGCTGGTCGACAACGCCCTGGACGCCGGGGCTACTCAAGTAATCGTGCGCTTGCTGGCGGGGGGGGTGCGGCTGATTGTGGTGGAAGACGATGGGTTCGGGATTCCGCGCGAAGAGTTGCCCATCGCCTTGAGGCGCCATGCCACCAGCAAGATTGCGTCTCTGCAAGACCTGGAGGCCGTTGGCACCATGGGCTTTCGGGGAGAAGCGCTGGCCGCCATCAATTCCATCGCCGACATGAGTCTGCTGTCCAGAACCGCCGACGCCGACCATGCCTGGCAACTCGATGGCCGCACGGGAGAGCTGAAAGCAGCGGCGCGGGCGCGCGGCACCAGCGTGGAGGTGCGGGAGTTGTTTTACGCCACGCCAGCCCGCCGAAAGTTTTTAAAAACCGATGCCACCGAACTGGCGCACTGCATCGAAGCCGTGCGTCGCCATGCGCTGGTCCGGCCCGACGCGGGCTTTGCCATCTGGCACGAAGGCAAATTGGTGGAGCAGTGGCGTGTCTGCAGCGGCGGGTCCGCCCATGACCAGCGCTTGGCCGACGTACTGGGCAGTGACTTTGTGACGCAATCTGTCGCCGTCCACTACGAAAGCGAGGCGCGCCGGTTCGATGGCCAGCCCGCCGTGCGGGTCTGGGGTCGGGCCGGTATCCCGGACGCCGCGCGCTCGCGCGCCGACCAGCAGTTTGCATATGTCAACGGCCGCTACGTGCGCGACAAGGTACTCACCCATGCCGCACGCAGCGCCTACGAAGACGTGCTGCATGGGCACCGTCAGCCGGTCTATGCGTTGTATGTCGAAATAGACCCCGCCCGCGTAGACGTGAACGTGCACCCCACCAAAATCGAAGTGCGCTTTCGCGACAGCCGCGAGGTGCATCAGGCCGTGCGCTACGCTACTGAAGATGCGCTGGCGCCGCCACGCGCCAGCCTGTCAGCGCAGGCCGCTCAAGACAACACTCCTGCGGTCGTCGGTCAGCCGTCCACTGATGAGTTTTCAAGTAGCAATCAAACTTACGCCCGGCAAGGATGGTCACAACCAGCTATCAATTTCGGAGCATATCGCGGAAGCCGCGCTTCGGACTTTGAGGCGATGTGGCCCGCTCCTTCTGCGGCGGGCAGCCCGATACCCAGCGAAAATTCAAGTCCTCCCGCTGTGCAAATCAACAGCCTTCAGTCTGGCGCCTGGCCGCTGGGGCGCGCCCTCGCCCAGTTACAAGGCATCTACGTGCTGGCCGAAAACACGCAAGGTTTGGTCATCGTAGACATGCATGCGGCCCACGAACGCATCGTCTACGAGCGATTGAAAAGCCAGTTGAATTCCGCCTGCATTGTCAGTCAGCCTCTGTTGATTCCAGCCACCTTTGCCGCCACTCCGCAGGAAGTAGCCGTTGCAGAAGCCAACGCCGACGCTCTGGGTACGTTGGGCTTGGAGATCACACCGTTTTCGCCCAAAACACTCGCCGTGCGTGCGGTGCCCACCAGTCTGGCGCAAGGAGATGCCGTAGAGCTTGCCCGCAGCGTACTGGCCGAGCTGGCACAACACGAGGCCAGCACCGTGATACAGCGCGCACAAAACGAGTTGCTCTCGACCATGGCCTGCCACGGCGCTGTGCGCGCCAACCGCAGGCTCACCCTCGACGAAATGAATGCCCTGCTGCGGCAGATGGAAGAAACCGAGCGCTCCGATCAGTGCAACCACGGACGACCCACCTGGCGGCAAATCAGCGTTCGGGAGCTGGACGCCCTATTTCTGCGTGGCCGCTAACCTGACACCGCCTTCAGCATTCAACAGTAACCGCCGGGTTAGCGAGCAGCCCAGGCGCCCACCAGACAGCTTAGCGCCGCGACCGTGGTAAGTTGCAGCCGAAGGCCCAGCCAGCCCGCAAGCCCGGCGCTGGCGTAAAGCTTGCGGTCGATCACATAGCAGACACCCAAAAGCCCCGCCAGAAGCAGAAGCCCCGAGCTCACTGGTAAAAACACAGCCACCCAAGCCACCAAACTGGGACACACCCCCCACGCCAGTCGCGCCGCAACCGGCTGCACGCCCTGCATTGCCAGACCCCAATGAATGCCTCCCAAAAAACTGGCAATCAAGGCCCCATAAGCCACCAAGGCGGTACCGGCAAGCGCCCGCAGGCCGGGCGCTTCCAGCCAATAAAAAGCGACCGCAGCCGCGACAAAAGGCAACAGGCCCGCTAGCCCCAGGGCTCGGGCGGTCGGGGAAGGGTTCAAGGAAGGCATGGACTGGATTTTCTAAGCGGGGTTTGGATAGCTCGACAAGGAGGATTGATCGCAGTGTAGGGCAGCCGATGACGGGCTGCCCGCGACCGGATTTGAAACTTCTCGGCAACCTTCTCTTCCGAAAATCAAGAGGTATCTGATAACCTCAGAGAGATGTGTGCTCTCCCAAAATGTTCGCCAGCTGCAGGCGCTTGTGCTCCGGCGCCTCCCTCTCAATGGCCGGATAAGGTGCAGCGGATAAAAAAGGTCGGTGCCAAATACATTGCACTTGCGGGCCCGACCGCAGCGGGAAAAACTGCGGCAGCGCTGGCTATTGCGGAGCTTTATCCGGTCGAGATCGTCAGCGTCGATTCGGCGCTTGTTTATCGCGGCATGGACATTGGCACCGCCAAGCCCAGCGTGATGGAACTGAGTGCCGTGCCGCATCATCTGATTGACATTCGTGATCCACTGAACGCCTACAGCGCTGCCGAGTTTGTGGCCGATGCCCAGCGCCTGATTGAAGACATAAGCGCGCGCGGCAAACTACCGCTTTTGGTGGGCGGCACCATGCTGTACTTCAAGGCCCTGTTTGACGGACTCGACGACATGCCCAGGGCAGACGCTGCCGTTCGGGCCGGACTGGCGAGCGAAGCGGCCGTGAAAGGTTGGCCCGCGCTGCATGCCGACTTAGCCCGAGTGGACCCGGTGACGGCGGCGCGGCTCGAACCCCAAGATTCTCAGCGCATCTCGCGAGCGCTGGAAGTGTTCAGGGTTTCGGGCCATCCCCTGTCATTTTTTCATCAGCGAAATGCCACAAAAAATACGGCGACAACCACCCAGCAGCAAGGCGCTACTGCCTTCATTTCCCTTGAACCAGCAGATCGCGCCTGGCTGCACCACCGCATCGCGCAGCGCTTTGACGCCATGCTGGCAACGGGCTTTTTAGACGAAGTGAAAGCCTTGCGCGCGCGCGGCGACCTGTCCGCTGATTTACCGTCCATGCGCTGCGTCGGCTACCGCCAAGCGTGGGAGGTGCTGAACGACAGCAGCCCTTTGAGTGCGCTACGCGACAAGGGCATTTTTGCCACCCGTCAACTGGCCAAACGTCAACTGACCTGGCTGCGTTCCATGCCGCAGCGCCACGTGGTGGCGTGCGATGATCCCACCGCCCTCGCCCAGGTGCTTGAGCTGGTGAAGGCGCAAATAGGAGTTTTTCGATGAGTCTGCAAATCAGAGATCTGGGCAAGCGCTATGGCGACAGCGTGGTGTTCAGCCAGGTGTCGCTGGACGTGGCACCCGGCGAGTTCGTGGCCATCATCGGTGAATCGGGCGTCGGAAAATCGACCTTACTCAACTGCATGGCTGGGCTGGATAACTGGGATGAAGGCTCGGTGCTCTTAAATGGCGCGGACCTGGGCACGCTGTCAGATGACCATCGGGCGCTACTGCGCCGGCGCCATGTGGGCTTTGTGTTTCAGGCCTTTCATGTGCTGCCTCATCTCGATGTAGCGCAAAACGTAGCGCTGCCTTTGCTGCTATTAAGTCAACCGGACGATGCCCGCGTGCAAGCCATGCTGGAGGCGGTCGGCCTCACCGGCTTGGGTAAGCGCTTGCCGCAGCAATTGAGCGGCGGCCAGTTGCAGCGCGTGGCCATTGCCAGGGCCCTGGTGCACCGCCCTACTGTTCTACTGGCCGATGAACCGACTGGCAACCTGGACCCAACCACGGCAGCCAAGGTGATGGACGCGCTGATTGCACAAACCCATGAACACGGCGCGTCGCTGGTGCTCGTCACGCATTCAGAAGCCGCTGCCGCCCGCGCTGACCGCAGACTGCACCTGAGCAGCACGGGTATTTCAGGCTGAAGCCGGATCGGGCACAGGTCCATGCGCGCGTTACTCTCAAACTTCTCCTGGCAAGAGCTGCGCCACCACCCATGGCGCAATGCCGCCGCCGTCGTGGCCGTGATGTTGGGTGTTGCTTTGGCATTTTCGGTTCACTTGATCAACGCCTCGGCCCTCAGTGAATTTTCCCAGGCGGTGCGTGCGGTAAACGGCCAGCCCGACCTGGAACTGCGGGCGGTTCAAGGCAGCTTTGACGAAACGGTGTACGAGCGCGTGGCCAACCATCCCCAAGTCGTGCTCGCCAGCCCGGTGCTGGAGATTGCGACGTATGCACTCGATGCCAAAGCCGAACGCCAGCCGCTGCGCGTCATCGGCGTTGATGTATTGGCCGTGGCATCCATCGCGCCAGCTTTGCTGCCAGTACCCTCCTCCGACCGGTCCGGCGCGGACCGCTTTGCGATATTTGCCCCGGGCGCCGTCTTTCTGAATCCAGCGGCACGCCAACTCTTTAGCGCCCAGAAGCTCCAACTGCAAAGCGGTTTGGCGCTACGCGGCGTCAGCGTAGCGGGCAGTGTCAGCGCAGGTGGGGGCCCCCTCGCCGTCATGGACATCGCCGCTGCGCAGGATTTGTTTGGCAAGCTTGGCCAGCTCTCTCGCATTGACGTTCGACTGAAGCCAGGGAGCGACCCCCGAAGCTTCATTGACTCCTTGCAGTTACCCCCCAACATCACTGCAAACGCGCCCGGTGATGCGGCCGAGCGCATCAGCAACCTGTCTCGCGCCTACCGCGTGAACCTCACCGTGCTGGCGCTGGTTGCTCTGTTTACCGGCGCTTTTTTGGTGTTTTCAGTGCTCTCGCTCAGTGTGGCCAAGCGGGCGCAACAGTTTGCGCTACTCGGGGTATTGGGACTAACCGGCCGGGAGCGGCTACAACTGGTGTTGACTGAATCGTTGGTGCTAGGCGTCGTCGGCAGCCTGGCAGGCATTGCGCTGGGCACCGCGCTGGCGGCTCTGGCACTACGGCTGCTCGGAGGCGACTTGGGCGGCGGCTACTTCGCGGGCGTGGCACCCACTTTGCAATGGAGCGGATGGGCGGCGCTGACTTATGGCGCGCTGGGCGTAGCGGCCGCTGGCGTGGGCGGCTGGTGGCCGGCCCGCGCCGCCCAAAAACTGCCGCCGGCGCAAACCCTGAAAGGCTTAGGGCTGGCTACGGGTGCCGGTACCTCTCGCTGGATAAGTATTGCTTTGGTAGCGGCTGGTGCATTTTTAGCCTTGGTTCCACCGATATTTGGTATTCCCCTGGCAGCGTATGTGTCGGTGGCGCTACTGCTCGTTGGCGGGATCACGGCCCTACCTTGGCTGATTACGCTGTTGTACGACCGGCTTAGCCCTTGGGTCGCGCATCGGTTGCTGCCGTTGCTGGCCGTCGAGCGCGCGCGGCGTGTGCGCGAAAGCGCTGCAGTAGCCGTCAGCGGGGTAGTTGCTTCGCTAAGCCTGGCCGTGGCCTTGACGGTCATGGTGGCGAGTTTTCGCGATTCGGTCACGCACTGGTTGGATATCGTGCTGCCTGCCGATCTCTACGTGCGTACGGCGCTGGGCGCCTCGACCAGCGACACCGCCTATTTTTCACCGGAATTTGTACTGGCACTTTCCCACCTTCCAGGCGTTGCGCGCATCAGTACCGTGCACAGCACCCAGTTGCTGCTGGATCCGGGCCAGCCCGCCGTCACGCTGATTTCGCGCCCGCTCGAAGACCCCGCCATGATGCTTCCAATGGTGGGAAATGCGCTACCAGTGCCATTGGGACGTATTGGCATTTATGTGAGCGAAGCCATGGTGGACCTCTATGGCGCCCGGCCCGGCGTCACTTTTCGCCCACTTTCAAAAGCTTTTAGTTCTCTGGCTAAAGCAGGCGCGGGGCAACCCGCTCCCGATGCCATAGCCAAGGCAACAAGCGCACCCCCTCCTTTGTTTTTCGTCGCGGGCGTGTGGCGGGATTACGCCCGGCAGTTCGGTGCCATTGCGATAGCGCAGCCCGACTTTGAGCGCCTGACCGGCGACCAGCGCGTCAATGACCTGGCACTGTGGCTGAACGGCGAGGCGAGTGACGCCCAGGTGCAGCAGGCGATACGCAACCTGGCCGAGCAGCAGTCCGGCGCGGGTGCACTGCTTGAGATGGCCTCGGTCAGCCAGATTCGCGCCACCTCGTTAAAGATCTTCGACCGCAGCTTCGCCGTGACTTATTGGCTACAGGGCGTCGCGATCGGTATTGGCTTATTTGGCGTGGCCGCAAGTTTTAGTGCGCAGGTGCTGGCGCGCCGAAAAGAATTTGGCTTATTGGCCCACCTGGGTTTGACCCGGCGGCAAATCCTCGCCGTGGTGGCGGGCGAAGGTGCCGCCTGGACGGCGATTGGGGCTTTTGCAGGACTGGCGCTCGGCTTGGCCGTGTCAACGGTACTGGTGTATGTCGTCAATCCGCAAAGCTTTCACTGGACCATGGACCTGCGAGTACCTTGGCTGCGGCTGGTCGCTTTGTGCGGCGCTGTAATGGTCGCCGGAACCCTGACCGCCTGGCTCGCCGGGCGAGCGGCAGCGGGCAAGGATGCGGTGCTGGCGGTGAAGGAAGATTGGTAAATCCGTGTAAAGCGACGCTTTGAACGCGAAAATGAATGACTCAACAGGATGAGAGAACATCATTTTTTTAACCAGCGGGTTGAGCCGCCAACGAAAGTTTGAAGGCATCAGAGAACCGGCTTTCTTTTGCTTACGTGATTGACAGCTTTGCAGTTCAATTGTCATCACAGCGCCACATCGGACTCCTACCATGAAGGTCTCACATTAACGAGGTCTTCACCATGACGTCCGCTCAATACCGCATTGAAAGCAGGTATCCGCTGATGGGCAGCCTGTTACCGCCCAGCACCTTCAAACAGCTTTATGTCGATCGCTCACTGGCCGTCGCGGTCGCCGTAAAAAGTGTCGCTGATCCTACGCGTCAGGAGGTTCGAGTCGTGCATATACCGAGCGGGGAAATAGTTTTCCGAACTGCGGTGACTGGTCCCGCTGTTTAACTTCCGTTCGTTCAACGCTTTACAACGCCCCGTCCTTACCTCGACTACCTGGACGCAACAGAGTCCCTTGCACCAATTGGCCTAGCTGCGAGAATCGGGGACATGCACACTCATGAGACCTTCAACGAAACCAGCCTTAACGCCGATCTCGCGTCGCGACGCCGGCTGCTACTAGGCGGACTGGCCGGTGTCGCTAGTGCCGCCGGATGGACTGGCACCGCCCATGCCTTACCCACCAAATTACTCACTTTCCCGCGCGACCGTGGTTCACATCCCGAATTTCGAACCGAGTGGTGGTATCTCACCGGCCGAGCTGTATCGGGCGGAACGGAGAGCCGCACATTTGGATTTCAGATCACGTTTTTTCGCTCGCGGGTCGAGAGCACTCAGGGTATGGCCTCAAAGTTCTCGGCCAAACAATTGATTTTCGCGCATGCCGCTGTGACCGACGTACAAGGCAAAAAGCTTTGGCATGACCAACGTATTGCACGCGACGGTTTTGGCGTGGCTTCTGCCAGCAAGCAGGACATGGGCATCAAACTACGGGACTGGTCGCTCCAAGCCGAGGGGGGCAACTACCTTGCCGAGCTCACTGCCGCAGACTTTGCGCTGAAGCTGCAATTTGCGGAAACCGAAGTGGTACTCCTTCAAGGCAACCAGGGCTTGTCGCGCAAAGGGCCTGAGGAAAAGCAGGCGAGTTACTACTACAGCCAGCCTCAGCTGGCCACCCGCGGCAGCGTTCAGGTACAGGGGCAAACTTTTCAAGTTGTCGGCAAAGCCTGGCTAGACCATGAGTGGAGCGACGAGTTTCTGTCCCCCACCGCGATTGGCTGGGACTGGATTGGCATGAATCTAAACGATGGCAGCGCCCTGACCGCGTTCAGGCTCCGCGACAAAGACAGTCATACCGTTTGGGATGGCGGCTCGTTTCGCTCCGCCAAAGGAGAACTCCACAGTTACACCCGTGGTGACGTGACTTTCAAACCGGTGCGCGTTTGGAAAAGCCCCCTCAGCCAGGCCCTCTACCCGGTCGAATGGCTTGTTCGCACGCCGGAAAACTTTTACACCGTGCGAGCCGTGATCGATAATCAGGAGCTCGACAGCCGTGCGTCCACTGGCGCCATTTACTGGGAAGGCCTGAGCGAGTTGATCGACAGCACCGGCAAGCGGATGGGTAGCGGTTATCTGGAAATGACGGGGTACGCGCAAGCGCTTCGGCTTTGAGGATGCATTGGGTGGAAAGCTAGCAGCCGATAGGCTCTTTGCCGAATTTTCAATGGCTGGTCTCGTTGTTGAACGTGCCAAGCTGCTTTTGCAATCGCTCTAAAATTTAGTCACATTTCTATGTGGATCCTGCCAAAAGCGACGTTGTTATTTTTTACGCTGCGGTTAAAGCTGCAGGCCCGTCTGTGAAAGCGGATCTTGCAAATGCTTTTTCCCAACGATAGACATTCATTAATGTCGACGTCGACGCTTCCTGGTACATCGCATGACGACAGAGCCAGATAGTTCATAGAACACCCTTTGGATACGCAAAACAACCACCCCTGTTTTATTGAGGTCGCTTAAGCCATAAATTTGAAAAAAACTTGACCCCGCCGAAACATTTTCTACAGAAAACAACTATCGGCTACCGCTTCCAGCCCTAAAGGGAATTCATGCAAACCCATAACAATAAACAACTCAAAACCCTGACTTTGGCCGCTCTTGGCGTTGTCTATGGCGACATCGGGACCAGCCCGCTCTACTCGATCAAAGAAGTTTTTGGGAGCATTCATCACCCGGTGCCGACCACCCCCGATAACGTACTCGGCATTCTTTCCTTATTTTTTTGGTCGTTGATGATTATCGTGACCCTGAAAT
>NZ_JABBPC010000033.1 GCF_012927485.1 Polaromonas sp.
ACGCCCATACTTATCGGCTGTAAATTTTTAATGATCTCAACTACTTGACAGCTGCTATTTGCCGCTGCTTTTTCGTTCTTCGCTGTGATCAGCTGAGCCTCGAATTATATACCGGCTTTTTTATCACCGGCAAACTATTTTCAAGTTTCTTTGTCTGCCCTGCTTCGGAACACACATGACAACTATTGTCAAACCTTATCTGACGAAACACCTCAAAACGCGGTGCAGCAAAAGACTGATTCAAACCTAGCTGGGTTCAGCAGAGCAGGCCAAATTGTAGCTCATAAATACGCGTCGTCGAGTGAAAAGGCGAACTTTACGAATGTCGTGGACGGGGTCTCAATCTAGTTTTCTTCGGTTGCACGGGGACTGCTTTGTCCGCATTCCTCGGCTTAAAACCGACCTGATACGGACGAAACGTTTGGATCAGCGCTAAGCTGCGATTTGATGGCATTAACTGGCGGCGCCAGCAAACTCGCAGACGGGTGAAAAGAAGAAAGCTTGTTAGTTCATATTGACGGGCTTAGATTGAAAGCCCGTCGCAGCGCCCTCGCCGCATCGGCATGCGCCTGGCGCGCCTCCGGAATGATGCGCCCCATCTTGATGAACTCATGCGTCACCCCCCGGTAAATCTCGAGGTCTACTTGAACGCCGGCAGCGCGCAACTTGTCGGCATACATCACCCCTTCATCCACCAGCGGGTCACACTCAGCAAGGCCCACCCACGTCGAGGCTACGCCCTCAACGTCAGACGCGTTAAGTGGCGCGAAGCGCCAGTTGTCACGATCGGCCGGGCTACGCACATAGTTGTTAAAGAGCCAGGAAATATCAGTCTCTTCGAGAACAAATCCTTTGGCGAACGTCTCGTGAGAGGAAGTTTCCTGGTGCGCAGCACAGCCGGGGTAAAACAGCAGCTGAAGCGCCAATGGCAGATCGGTGTCGCGGGCCATGACGGCGCACACGGCTGCCAAAGTGCCACCAGCGCTATCCCCACCCACCGCCAGCCGAGACTCGTCCAATCCACAGTTTTCCGAATGCACCGCCAACCATTGCAGCGCATCCCAGGCATCATTGGCTGCGGTGGGAAACTTGTACTCTGGTGCCAGGCGGTAGTCCAAAGAAACAACCGCGCAACCCGTCAGGTGGCTGAGCTGGCGGCACAACACATCATGGCTGCTGATACTTCCTATCGTGAATCCGCCTCCGTGGAAATACAACAGAACCGGCAGTTTTTCAACGGACGGCGCGTACAGCCGAGCCGCTAGCAAATAGCCATCACGCGCCTGAATAGTGAGGTTCTCAACCCGTGCCAAGGACGGTTTGGAAATTTCCAGCACCCCCGAGCCTGCTTCGTAAGCTGCCCGGGCTTGGCCAGGCGTAAGCGTGTGAAATGGCGGGCGCGCGGCGCGCGACATGCGACTCAGTACGTCTTGCATGGCATGCGTTAGCAACGCCTGCGGAGGGCGGGAGCGCATCTATTCGCCAGCCGCAGTGACCTGGACTAACCCAAGTAATCCCATCGTCGGGGCCGCCGAGCGCAATGTTACCGACGCAGCCAATATCAGGGTTTGCTTGCAATTCATAAAGGTTCTGAAGCCATTAAAGTAGGAAGAAGCTGATCGTGGGGAGATCAGAAAAATTCGACAACCGCACAGCATCGTACAACGCAGAAAGATAGCAAGCCATGGCCTTCATTTACTACATCACCCAAATCCAGTTTGAATTTGGCGCCATCAAGCTACTCAGGCAAGAGTGCGAGCGCGTGGGCATCACCCGGCCCCTTATCGTCACCGACCCCGGTGTCAAGGCCGCCGGAATACTACAAAAAGCGCTGGATGCCCTGAACCCGTCGAACATGAGAGTCACAGTTTTTGACCAGACGCCATCCAACCCGACTGAAGCGGCGGTGCGCGTTGCGGCCGAACTGTATAAAGCGAGCGGATGCGACGGCCTGATAGCCGTGGGCGGTGGCTCCGCGATTGATTGCGCCAAGGGCGTAGCCATTGCCGCAACGCACAAGGGCCCGCTCAAAACCTACGCCACCATCGAAGGCGGCTCTCTAAAAATCACCGACCGCGTCGCCCCGTTGATTGCAGTGCCCACCACCAGCGGCACCGGTAGCGAGGTAGCGCGCGGCGCAATCATCATCGTGGATGACCACCGCAAGCTCGGCTTCCACTCCTGGCATCTGGTACCCAAAAGCGCTATTTGCGATCCCGAACTAACGCTGGGGCTGCCTGCCAAATTAACAGCCGCCACCGGAATGGACGCTATCGCACACTGCATGGAAACCTTTATGGCGCCAGCGTTCAATCCGCCGGCCGACGGCATTGCGCTTGACGGTCTGGAACGCGGCTGGGCACACATCGAACGCGCTACCAGCAGCGGAAGCGATCGCGAGGCTCGTTTAAACATGATGAGCGCTTCAATGCAGGGGGCCATGGCCTTTCAGAAGGGACTGGGCTGCGTGCACTCGTTAAGCCATAGCCTGGGTGGCGTCGATCCTCGTCTGCACCACGGCACGCTGAACGCGATGTTTTTACCCGCAGTGGTGCGCTTTAATTCCCAGGCCGAATCGGTGCGAAAGGAGCATCGGATGGAGCGCATGGCCCGCGCCATGGGACTGGCATCGGGCACCGACATCCCGCAAGCCATTAAAGACATGAATGCCCGCCTCGGCCTGCCCGCCGGCCTCGCCGCCTTGGGAGTGCAGCGCGACCAGTTCAGCAAGATCATCAAAGGCGCGCTGGCTGACCATTGCCACAAGACGAATCCAAGAATCGCCAGCGTAGCGGAATACGAAGAAATGTTAGAAGATTCTCTGTGACTGTCTGTTCAGTGGATGCTCCTGCCTGCACGTTGAGCGATTAAGCGCCTAGAGCCTGCAATGAGGTGCGGTCAACAAAAAAGGACGCTGGCAGCTTGGTCGCTCAACGAAGTTACTGACGCTCAGTATGAGCTAAGTCGGATTTCTTACGCTCCCTATCACGCAAATGTCTGCGTGCATTTAAATGGAGAGCTACTATGCTTCGCAACACTAAAATCGCCATCCTGGCGGCTGTTCTTGCCTCAGCCGGAGCCGGCGCTTACGCGGCGAAAAACACGGAGAATGACGCCCTGGCCATCACCCAGGCCAAGATTCCAATGACGCAGGCCATTACTGCCGCCGAGCAGCACACGAATGGAAGGGCCGCACGCGCAGAGTACGAGCAAACTAAAGCGGGTTGGGCTTACGACATCGAAGTAGTTGCTGGCACCAAAGTCTTTGACGTCAGAATTGACGCTGATAAAGGAACGGTCATTTCGTCCGTTGAAGACAAAGGCGACGCCGACGACGGAAATGACAAGGCTGACTAGTATTAACCGCCGAATCACCTCGGATCAGGTGATTCGGCTCCGGATTGCCAATGAACGAATTTAACTACTCACTTTTCTTGCTGATCAACGCCTCAGCTCATCCCAATATAGCTTTAGTGTGGGCCGCAAAATTGCTCGCAGACTACACGATTTGGCTGATCCCGCTGTCCCTCGCGATTGCCTGGCTCCGCGGCACCGAGCAGGCCCGAAAAATCATGCTGGAAGCCACCGCATCGGGTGTAGCGGGATTGTTAGTCAACCAAGCCATCGGTTTGGTATGGCAACATCCCCGACCTTTCATGATTGGGATGGGCCATACGTTCTTGCCTCACGTGGCCGATTCGTCTTTTCCCAGTGATCACCTTACCTTGCTATGGGCCGTCGCGTGCAGCTTCCTGCTCCATCCACGCTCGCGTGCCGCCGGTGTGGTGCTCGCGCTGCTCGGACTGCCAATTGCATGGGCACGCATTTATCTGGGCGTGCATTTTCCTTTGGATATGGCGGGTGCTGCAGCAGTTGCGGCGCTGAGCGCCTGGGTGTGTTGGCGCGAAAACCGTTGGTATCTTGAGCGCACTTATCGCTGGGTGATCGCAATTTACCACCGCCTATTCAGTACGTTGATACGCCGCGGCTGGGCACTAAAGTAGGCCGCTATGTTTGCGCTAAGTCTGATCGCCGAAAGTGACACTTTCCATCCGTCTTCCCCTCCATCTAAAAAGAAAATAGGCCATGAAAACATCTCTGAATAACGGCACCACCCGAATGCTGAACAAAGTTCCAGAAATCACGCTTTTCTTCTGGATCATCAAGATTATGGCGACGACCGTGGGCGAAACTGCGGCGGACTTCCTCAATGCAGATCTGCATTTCGGTCTAACCGGAACCTCCCTTGTCATGGGAGTCCTGCTCCTGGTCGCGCTTGTTTTCCAGCTGCGCGCAAAGCGTTACGTCCCCGCCATTTACTGGATTGCGGTCGTCTTGATCAGTGTTTTTGGAACCCTCGTTACCGACAATCTGGTGGATAACTTTGGTATCACCACGAAGACCACCACCATCATTTTCAGCGGGGCACTGCTAGCAACTTTTGCAGCTTGGTATGCAAGCGAAAAAACTTTATCAATTCACAGCATTTTCACAACCCGGCGAGAGCTTTTTTACTGGGTCGCTATTTTGTTTACTTTTGCGTTGGGTACCGCTGCGGGGGACTTGGTCGCTGAAGGTATGCAATTGGGTTACGCAATTTCAGCATTGGTTTTCGGTGCGGTTATTGGCGTAGTTACGCTAGCACATTACTTTTTCAAATTAAATTCAGTCCTTGCATTCTGGATCGCCTATATCCTGACCCGGCCTTTTGGCGCCTCGTGCGGTGACCTCTTATCCCAGCCCATTGCCAATGGGGGCTTGGGGTTGGGCACAGTGGCAACCACTGTAATTTTTCTGGGGACAATTTTGTCTTTGGTCAGTTATCTGACCATCAGCCAGAAAAAGACCGTTTCTGCGCAGACACAGCGGTAGGAAGATCGCGAAGTAGCTTTCTCTAATCTTGAAGGGTAATTGGATGCGGGTATTGCTCGTGGAAGATGACGGCATGATCGGTGAAGCGGTCGGACAGGCACTGAAGGATGCAAGCTACGCCGTGGATTGGGTGCGCGACGGTGCTGCTGCCTTAACGGCGATTGCAAGCCAGCCATATGGTGTCGTACTGCTGGACCTGGGCTTGCCTAAAAAGGATGGACTGGAAGTATTGCGCGCGCTGCGCTTGCACGACAATGCGGTCCCGGTGGTGGTGGTCACGGCCCGCGATGCGCTTGAAGACCGCATCCGGGGGTTAGACAGCGGCGCCGATGACTATGTGCTGAAGCCGTTTCAAATGGGTGAGCTTCTCGCCCGAATGCGCGCGGTCGTCCGGCGCAAAGGAGGTGCCTCGGGACCCTTGCTCTCAAACGGCATGCTCACCTTGGATCCGGCCACGCGGGAAGTCTCATCCGACGCTATCGCGACTCGATTGTCTGGAAAAGAGTTTTCTTTATTGCAAGCGCTCCTGGTACGACCTGGAGCAATCCTGTCTCGCAGTGAACTGGAGGATCGGCTTTATGGCTGGGGCGAAGAAGTGGACAGTAATGCCGTCGAATTTTTAATTCACTCACTGCGCAAAAAGCTGGGAAGTGACGCGATCAAAAACGTCAGGGGGGTTGGATGGATGGTTTCCAAGGAAAGATAAATCGCTCCTTGCAGTTCAGGCTTTCGGCCTGGCTTTCGCTGGTTATTTTGGGAGTCGCTTTAGCCGCAGTCGTGGTTGCGTTTGTATCTGCTTTTCAAGAGGCTATCGAACTGCAGGATGACCAGTTGCGACAGATGGCCGCCCTCATCAATCGCCAGCGCCTGCCTGTCAATCTCACGAAGCCGCAAAACGCACTTCCTGATTCTGACCCTGAATCCCGCATCGTCGTACAGCTTTTGCCGCAGCTCCACTCGCTAGCGCCGTTAGCAGCTGGCGAGATTCCGGGCTTACCGACGGACCTGCCTGATGGCATCCAGACTGTCACGGTGCATCGTCTGTCTTTGCGGCTGTTCGTCAAGTCCCTGGACTCGGGTGCTCGGATCGCCATTGGACAAAGAACCTCTGTGCGCGACGAAGTCGCCCGCGACAGTGCATGGCACACCCTTATGCCGTTTCTTGTTCTCATTCCAGTTTTGATGATTCTGGTTGGCAACGTGATCCGCAAGATGTTCGGACCGTTGAAAACAATGGCGTCAGACCTCGATAAACGCGACGAAGAGGATTTGCGTGAAATCACGGATACCCAGTTTCCTTCGGAAATCCGGCCGTTCGTGGTTGCGATTAATCGCCTGTTGTCGAGGGTCGCTCAATCCGTGCTGACGCAGCGGCGCTTTGTAGCCGCTGCCGCCCACGAACTGCGCTCACCCTTGACCGCACTTTCCTTGCAGGCCGAGAGACTGGAAGCTGCGGACATGTCCGCTGAGGCCAGGGATCGGCTGGCCACATTGCGCAAAGGCATTCATAGAAACCGCGCTTTACTGGATCAACTTCTCACACTGGCCCGGGTGCAGGAGTCGTCCCCAGAACCGTCTGAAGCAGTGTCCGTGCGTTACGTGTTGCGCCAAGTGCTGGAAGATTTGATGCCTTTGGCCGAGGCCAAGCATATTGACTTGGGGCTGGTCACCGAATCGGATGCCAAGGTGTTGGTCACTGAAGTTGATCTAATTACCTTGGTGAAAAACCTTGTTGCCAATGCAATTCGCTACACGCCAAACAATGGCCGGATTGACCTCTCCATTCAAACCACTCAAAGTTGCGTGACGTTGCAGGTGGCTGATACGGGACCAGGCATTCCACACGAAGAGCGCGACCGCGTGTTTGACGCGTTTTACCGCGTGCTCGGGCACGACAACGTGGGCTCAGGCCTTGGATTGTCTATCGTCAAAACAATTGCAACGCGCATAGGTGCTCGTGTGACTCTTGATTATTCCGACGAGGGAAAAAAGTCGGGCCTCTGCGTACGCGTGGTCTTGCCCGCACTACTTAGCCGTCGGTGATCTGGTCTGCGGACATTAACTTGCCGCGGTCTCTGCAGGTCCACTCGATGCCTTTCCGGTGCAAGCTGCTTTTCTCAGGATGGCGATGAAACAATTAACTTCCGGTGCTACGTCTTTAATAGACGCAGACCGTTTTTCATCTTCGCCTGCCCTGCCCTTTCTCCTTTACTTTCTCAGCGCAGCCAGCTTACTGAACGCCGACTCCATCGCAGTCCCTGCTGAGGGTTGAGTCGCGCCTGGCCGTCCACCGCCGTAGCCGCTGCGATTCTGCGGGCCCGGCCTGGCACTTTCGAAGCGATTGTCACGCGGGCCGTCGCGGCGCGCCGGCGTGTCGCCCAACTTCATGGTCAGACCGATGCGCTTGCGCGCGACGTCGATCTCGGTCACGCGAACCTTGACGATGTCACCGGTTTTAACGACTTCACGCGCGTCGGTAACAAACTTGTTGGCAAGCTGACTCACATGCACCAAACCGTCCTGGTGGACGCCAATATCCACGAACGCACCGAAGGCCGCGACATTACTGACTGTGCCCTCCAGCGTCATGCCCTCTTTGAGGTCTTTGATATCTTCAATGCCGTCATTGAAACGCGCCACCTTGAAATCGGGGCGTGGATCGCGCGCTGGTTTTTCCAGCTCTGTCAGGATGTCCCTGACCGTAATGACGCCGAATTTTTCATTGGCAAACAGCTCAGGTTTCAAGGTTTTAAGCATTTCTGCACGGCCCATCAGCTCGGCCACCGGTTTACCGGTGTGTGCCATGATTTTCTCAACCACCGAGTAGGTTTCGGGGTGTACGCCCGTCATATCCAGCGGGTTGGTGCTAGCGCGCAGGCGCAAAAAGCCCGCACTCTGCTCAAAGGTTTTGGCGCCCAGGCCAGTCACCTTGAGCAAATCGGCGCGGCTGGCGAAGGCGCCATTCGCATCGCGCCACCGCACCACGGACTTGGCCACAGTCTGGCTCAGCCCCGACACGCGCGCCAGCAGCGGCACGCTAGCGGTGTTCAAGTCCACGCCCACGCTGTTCACACAGTCCTCGACCACCGTATCCAGGCTGCGCGCCAGATCGCTCTGATTCACGTCGTGCTGGTATTGGCCCACACCAATCGACTTGGGATCAATTTTGACCAGTTCGGCCAGCGGATCTTGCAACCGGCGCGCAATACTTGCGGCGCCACGAAGACTCACATCCACGTCAGGCATCTCTTGCGACGCAAATTCGCTGGCCGAGTACACCGAGGCACCCGCTTCGCTGACCACCACACGCTGCATGCCATCAATCCGCTTCATCAAATCGGCTGCCAGCCTGTCGGTTTCGCGGCTGGCTGTTCCGTTGCCAATGGCAATCAGGTTGACGCCATGCTTTTCGCAGAGATTGGCCAAGGTGTGGAGCGAGCCGTCCCAGTCCTTTCGCGGCTCGTGCGGGTAAATCGTGGCGGTTTCTACCAGCTTGCCAGTGGCGTCAACAACCGCGACCTTCACGCCGGTTCGAATGCCGGGGTCCAGCCCCATCACCACACGCGGTCCAGCAGGTGCAGCCAGTAGCAGATCCCGCAAGTTGTCGGCAAACACTTTAATCGCGACTTTCTCGGCCTCTTCACGCAGGCGGGTAAACAGATCGCGTTCAAGCGACAGGCTGAGCTTGACACGCCAGGTCCAGGCCACACATTTCCGGATCAGGTCGTCTGCGGCGCGCGCTTTGTGACTCCAACCCAGATGCAAAGCAATTTTTCCCTCCGCCAAGCTTGGCTGCCCCGCATCGGCCGGCATCGGCAAAACCAGCTTGGCATCCAGAATTTCCAGCCCCCGACCACGGAACACCGCCAGCGCACGGTGCGAGGGCACACGCCCAATCGGCTCGTCGTAGTCAAAATAATCACGAAACTTGGCATGGTCGGCGTTGTTCTCGTCTTTACCCGTCACCAGCTTGGACGAAAACAAACCTTCGCTCCAGAGCCAGTGACGCAGCGACTGCACCAGCCTGGCGTCTTCGGCCCAGCGCTCGCTCAGGATGTCGCGTACGCCATCCAGCACGGCCTGGACCGTGGTGAAATCGTCGCCGCTCTCGTTCTTCTCAGCTTTTACATAGGCGGCAGCCTCGTCAGCGGGGACCCGCGTGGTGTCTGCAAAAAGCGCGTCGGCCAGCGGCTCTATGCCTGATTCCCGCGCAATTTGACCTTTTGTGCGGCGCTTCAGCTTGTAAGGCAGATACAGGTCCTCAAGGTCTTGCTTTGTGGCGGCCAGCTCAATAGCTGCGCGCAAAAGGGGACTAAGCTTCCCCTGCTCTTCAATACTTTTTAAAACGGCTTCACGTCGGTCCTCAAGTTCTCGAAGGTAGCTGAGCCGAGAGTCGAGTTCGCGCAGCTGTATGTCGTCTAACGCGCCAGTGGCCTCTTTGCGGTAGCGTGCAATGAACGGCACAGTCGCGCCACCGTCCAGCAAGTCCACAGCGGCCTTGACTTGGTGCTCCTGCGCTTTGATTTCTACGGCAATCTGGCGGATGATTTTCTGCATGTAAGAAAAGAGTATTCGCTTTGAGGGCGATGAAAAGACCATGAGTCGGGGTTTTCGGGCTGCTTGGCAGGCATTCGCCCCCACAAACTGACGCCAAGGGACGGCATTGTCCCACAGCCAAAAAAGGCTCAAACGCTTAGAGTTCCGAATAACTTTATAGCAAATTCTTACATTTATATGGGAAACCCAACATGCGTATCCGCACCCTCCTTTTAGTTTTCGCCATTCTTTTGGTGGCGGGTTTCGTTGCGCTAAATCTGGATGAATTCACTCGGGTCAGCCTGCTCAGTTTGGGTTTTACCACTATCCAGGTATCGCTGGGATTAGTCATGCTGATATTGCTTATCGCGGCCACCGTGGTTTTTTTAGCCAGCACGCTATACCTGCAAAGCACTCACCTTATTGAGACTCGAAAACACGCCCGCGAATTGAATATTCAACGCGAGTTGGCAGACAAGGCTGAGGCATCTCGCTTCACCGAGTTGCGAAGTTATCTCGAAGTTCAAGCTTTGGCCGCGCAAAAACGAGAGGCGGCCGTTGGTACCGCTCTGAACGAACGGTTTGCGCAGCAGCATCAAGCCCTGCTGGCCCGCTTCGAGCAGACAGACAACACCATGGCAGCTCATATCGGCCAGCTGGAAGACCGTCTAGAGCGCCAAAGCACAGCCGGTCATAGCTTTGCCCGGGAAACCGTCAACCCCCCGCTGGTTTAACAAGATTTACCCGGGAGAGCTTTGATTGCGCCGACGTGACGCTGTGTCGACCTTTGTAAAGTCACGACCGAATCGGTTCGGGCGGTAACAATGCCGCTTTTCGCTTTTCAAGCGACCAACGGTTGCGCACCGAGGCTAGCCGGACGCGTCTCAAATTCAGCGCTGCACCGCGCTCAACTCTGAGGACGCCCATGCTGACCTTAGCTTGTAGCTGCAAGCTCGCTGCAGGTAGTGGGTTCAAGCACTTTTTCAGGGCAAATTCGGTGTACCGCGATGTCCAGACCGACGCTAACCCCAACTGCCGAGCTCTACACATCAGAAGGCTGTCGCTCCTGCCCACCCGCCGATAAATGCGCTTCATCGCTCAAAGACGATGGCGTGGCGGCGGAAACTCCAATAAATTTTTCGCCCATGAGCCGCTGACTTTTCCTGCGCAATAGCCGTACATTTTGCCGCCGCAAGTGGTAAAAATAATCCTCATAGGGAGGATCCGCGGCCAGTGTTGCACCGGTACCGCACAATGAGTACATGAAATCTTACAGCTATCGAAGACCTCTGGCTTCGCTGCTTCCAGCCTCGAGAATAGCCGTGCGGGTTTTTTCCTGTATCGGTGTGACGCGAATTGAAGTTGCTTAAGAAGATCCTTCGGGCGTTTCTGATCGCGCCGGTTGCCATCCTCCTGCTCTTTGAAGAATGGGGCTGGGAACCACTGGCAGCGTGCTTTAACGCGCTGGGCAGGTTGCCCTGGTGGGGCCAGCTGGAACGTATGATTGTCCGCTTGCCGCCCTGGGCGGCGTTACTGGTTTTTGGAGTGCCGGTGGTGGGATTGGTCCCTATCAAGCTGCTCGCTCTCTATCTGTTCGGCAACGGCCATGTGGCGCTGGGCTTGGCGTTAATTGTTGTGGCCAAGCTGGCGGGTACTGCGATTGCCGCGCGCCTGTTTCAGCTCACCCACCCCACGTTGATGCAGCTACCATGGTTTGCACGCCTTTACACGCCCTGGAAGAACTGGAAGGACCGCGTGCTAGCGCAGGTTCGAGGTTCTTGGCCTTGGCAAGTGGCCCGTCAGCTCAAAGCCCGGGTAAAAGCACGCGTGAAAATTTGGCGTATTCGCATTAACGGGCTGCTGAACTACCCCCCAAGCGGTCCACACGAGTAGCCCTCACCGCTAACGTCAGATCGAATCACTGCGCCTGTTCATGCAGCAGCCCAATACGCCCTGCTGTTCCACTGCTTCGTTGGACTGGCCCTGAACGACGCGGTCTGGGTGCGCCTGGTATGCAGCAACAACCGTGAACGCCTGATCGGGCAGGATGTCGTCGTCAAGCGATTTGATCGGGTGGTTCAAAAGTCATGGTTTCCCGGTTCGCTTTGAAAGAACCGAAGCGCAAGCTGAGCGACCGGTTCACCATGTTCCGGTACAAAATGACCAGCATGCTCCAGAACGACCGGTTCGCCGCAGCCCCGAATCAAGGTCTGCAACTTCTGCATAACAGCTTGACCCAGCACAGGGTCTTGCGCGCCGATCACCATCAATGTTTGGCCAGCCCAGCACTCGCGCCAGAAATCTCGTGCCTCACGTGAAACGGCTGCACCGTCCGCGCCCTCAACTTCTGGCACCATCAACGGAAAGGCACCCAAGGCGGCACGGTGGCCTTTATCGGGAAATGGTGCGGAGTAGGCCGAGCATTCTTCCGCGCTCATTTGCGGATTACCCCGGGCAAACAGGCGAGCCACATCAAACCCTGGATTTTTTGCGCACATCTCGCGCCAAACTAAAAACCCAGGCGGCAACGGTGCGTCACCGCAAGCCAACAGCGTGTTCATGACCAGCAGGCCTTTGTAGCGCTGCCGCGCTGACATGGGAAGCGTGAGGCCGAGTAGTCCGCCCCAATCCTGGACCACCAACACAATGTTTTGCAAATCGAGCCTTTCTACCAATTCCAGCAGCATCTGGCGATGCGCGCTGAACGCATGAAAGCTGTCTTTCTTGGGTTTGTCGCTTTTCCCGAAGCCAATCAGGTCGGGGGCCACCACCCGATGTCCGGCCCCGACAAGGACCGGGAGCATCTTGCGGTACAGGTAACTCCAAGCGGGATTCCCATGCAGACACAAAAACGTGAGGCGCTGGCCGCCACCCTCCTCTACTTTGTTCCCGCTGTTGACCTCATCCAGGTAGTGCATGCGCAGACCGCCAAGTGACGGCAAATCGTTGATGTAATTGGGCCGCCATGGATATCCCGGCACCCCCTCGAAAACGGCCTCGGGTGTTCGCAGCGCATCGTCGCGCAGCGGATGGTTTAGCTGAAATTCCTCACGCCTGTTGGCACGCCGCTGCCGAAAGAAATCTTGGAGCAATGCAGCGCATTCGGCGGCGAGAACCCCGCCCTGCAGTTGCGTCTGGTGGTTCAACTGCGGCTGGGCGAAAAGGTTAATCACTGATCCGGCGGCGCCGGTCTTCAGATCGGATGGGCCGAACACCACCCGCTTGAGCCGTGCATGCAACATGGCGCCGCTGCACATGGCGCAGGGCTCCAGTGTGACAAACAATTCGCAATCATCAAGCCTGTAATTTCCGACGGTTTGCGCCGCAGCCCGCAAAGCAACGATCTCGGCGTGCGCTGTTGGGTCGTGCTCGCCAATCGGCGCGTTGCGACCCGTCGCAATGATTTGGCCACCCCGCACTACCACTGCACCGACTGGAACTTCTCCCAGGGCGGCGGCTTCACGCGCTTGCGCGAGGGCGAGTTGCATGAACGTTTCGTCACTCATGATTGCTATGATTTAAATAGCTTTATATAGCCGTCTGGCGGCTGCGAGAGGCGGTTTTACTCATTTATTGGTCATCCGGCATTGGGCGAGGCTGCTGCAAAGTGCTTTCTACTGCCTTCAGGATCTGCTGCTGTAGTTGCTCGCTTTGCACTTGCGGTGTGGCGCCGGGCGAAACCACCGGTAGCGTGACTAGAGGGTCAATGCCGGCTGGCAACTGCATCTTGACCGGCAAGGATGATAACGCGCCCAGTTGCTTTTTTACCAGTAAGCCGACCACCGAGAGCGCGATGAGAAGACTCAAAACTCCAAAAACGAGTCGCATCTCAAATCTCCTGCAGTTTGTTTTGACCAGCAGCTAGATGCACGCCGCCTATCCATTGAGCCAATGCCTGCTCGTTCTCATTGCCGGCGGCGTACAACGCCTTCATGGCAGCACGCGCTTCTGGCCGGTGCTGATTAATTTTTATCTTGCATTGCAAGTCAGTCACCTGCAGCTCAAACCCAACGATGCCCGCCAACATCTTGTGAGCGAACTCATTTCCCAAACCTTTCCACTGCTCCGCATACGGGGGTTCATGGTCCGCGATTAACTTTTTAAGCAGCTTGTCTTTTGCCAGGGGATCTTCAATCAGCGTCGCTTCCACGCTGCAATGCACGGCGAGGTAGTTCCAGGTCGGAACTCTGGCCAAGTCGGGATAGACCTTGGGTGACATGTAGGCATGGGGGCCAAGAAAGGTAACCACCGCTCGCCTGCGCTTCTGCAAATAACGCCAGTGAAGATTAGGTTTGGCGACATGGCCTAAAAGCACCAGTTCATCGCCGCGCTCTTCCAGATGTAGCGGAAGATGCGTCACGTACGGAAGGCCCACATCGTCGACGCTGATCAGGCTGGCGAACGGGTAGTCTTTGATCAACGCAGCCGCTTGCGCGCGAGTACCTTTGAACTGTGATGGTAAATACATGACCCAGAGCATAGGCCAAAAACATGGCTTTCAGCACTTGGGAACCGCCAGTGCGCGGGCCCACAAGCTATCCGGCTTGGAGGGCTGTCCAAGCTCGGCCAGTTGGACTACAGCACAACCGACAAAGAAATTCAAAGCCTCAGCATGCTCTTTGGCAGATCGGCCGTGGCGGGGAAAGTGCGCCTGGCAAGCTGATGCGCCAGTGCCAACGACGACTGCGGCCAGGCCACTGGCGCAAACAGGCTGCGCGACAAAGCGGTCAACATGGTTTTTGAAAACTTTTTAATGGAAGTCCTGAGGAGGTCGATAAATTGTTTAGTTTTTCGGCTCAGTGACGAATCCGATCTTGCGCAAGCCCGCTTGCTGGGCCGCAGCCATGGCTTGGGCCACACGTTCGTAACGCACGGCCTTGTCGCCCCGGATGTGCAGCTCGGGCTGTGGCTGTCTGACGGCGGCGGCTCTAAGCTGCGGCACCAGATCGGCTTCGGACAGGGGCGCTTCATTCCAGTAATAGACCCCGGCTGCATCCACGCTCAGGCGGATAGTTTCGGGCTTGGCGTCCTGCGCGATGTTGCTGGCGCGCGGCAGGTCGATGCTGATGGCGTGTTTCATCACTGGCACGGTGATGATGAAAATGATGAGTAGCACCAGCATCACGTCCACCATGGGAGTCATGTTGATCTCGTTCATGACTTCATCGTTGTCGTCTTGGGTTCCGAAGGCCATGATGCTCAGACCTTGCGCATGGGCAGCACCTTGCTGCCCATGTTGAATGCGCTGCTGGAGCCGACCCGCGCGCCGGTCACAAACAGGGCGTGCAGGTCGTAGGCAAAGCGGTTGAGTTTGCCAAGCACGCCCTTGTTGCCGCGCACCAGCGCGTTGTAGCCCAGCACGGCGGGGATGGCTACTGCCAGGCCGAGCGCGGTCATGATAAGGGACTCACCAATCGGCCCGGCCACCTTATCAATGGTGGATTGACCGGCCGCACCAATCGCCAGCAGCGCGTGGTAGATGCCCCAGACAGTGCCGAACAACCCCACAAATGGCGCAGTGGAGCCAACCGAAGCCAGCACCGCTAGCCCCGACTGCAACTCAGCGATGGCGTCGTCAATCGAGCTACGCAGGCAGCGCGTCACCCAATCATTGAGGTCGAGTGAATTGTTCAAGTGCGGCCGGCCGTCCTGGGGCTGTAGGTGCGCATTGGCCGCGTGGCCTTTGATGGCGAGTTGGCGGAATGGGTTGCTGCCGTCACCGCCCAACTTATTCAAACCTT
Organism: Polaromonas sp.; assembly: GCF_012927485.1. Lineage (GTDB taxonomy): Bacteria > Pseudomonadota > Gammaproteobacteria > Burkholderiales > Burkholderiaceae_C > Polaromonas. The sequence continues at coordinate 15,150 of NZ_JABBPC010000033.1, forward strand.
CGAGAAAATCAGGGGCCAGCCAGAATTCTTTTGTCGTCAGTGCCTGTTTTGAAATCTGGCGCAGGGCCAGGGCTTTGACAATGATGACCATCCAGGTGGATAAGGACATAACGAGCAGCAGCAAGGCCACGGCACGAGTGACGACGTCGCCCTGAGTCCAAAGGGTTAAAAGACCAGCTTGAGAATTTATGAACAGTTACTCCAAAACAAAGTTAATCGGCACGCTAAACCACATTGAATCGCCCCGTATTTGAACTGACCCCCAGAAGTTGGACATTGTGCTCCCGCCGATCAGACGGTATTTTTCAGCCGGTATTCCACCGGGCTGAGTCCTTTCAAGCTGAGCTTGATGCGCTTGTGGTTGTAGTAG
>NZ_JABBPC010000006.1 GCF_012927485.1 Polaromonas sp.
CCCAACATCAACCCATTTCAGCTAAAGCCTGGACTCACCAACAGCAAGCTGTTCGCGCGGGACCGCAATGTATGCGCCTACTGCGGTGGTCATTTTGTCGAAGAGCATCTGACGCGCGAGCACATCATTCCATTCGCGCAAAACGGGGTCGATATCTGGATGAATGTGGTCACTGCCTGCCGCCCCTGCAATCACCGGAAAAGTAGCCGCACCCCCGAGCAGGCCGACATGCCGTTGCTCTACACGCCCTATGTTCCCAGCCTCTGGGAAGACTTCATTTTGCGCAATCGCCGTATTTTGGCGGACCAGATGGAGTTTTTGATGTCGCATTTGCCCAAGTCATCGCGTTTACTCAATTAACGGACCGGAACCTGCGGGAGTTCGCACGCGCTTCACGCGTGGAGGTCTTTCAAGAGGGGTGTTGGTAAGTTATCTATGGGTTGCCGTGATCGTTCGAGGTTGACTCTTCGGCTGCAGGCTTCAGCTCGTTTATTTTTAGGTGGCTCGATCCGACCAAGCCTCTGAACCGCACTGCGCCCGATTCCGGTGACGATTGGTCACGCCCACTTCTTCGCGCTAGAAATTATCCTGACGATTATTTTGTTGACCTCGATCAGCTTGCCGTTGACGAAGTGTCTGCGCTTCCACAACCACGCCGCGTACGGCCGATTTTGGCAAGGGTGCACGCCGTGGGGAACTGCTTGATCGCTGTCGATCGCTGCCAGCGCAGTCCCAAGGCTTCATCCGGTCCACAGACCAGATTTAAGCCGCTGAACTGTCGTCTTCTCCGCGCTGTGGGTGCGAATGGTCGGGATCGATCAGGCGAAGACGCCCGCGGTGTCTTGCATGCGGCTGGACACTTGGCCCAGATGATGCAGCGTGTCGCCGAACGTCATTTCAAGTTGAGTGAGCTTCTTGAAGTAGTGGCTCACGATGTACTCGTCAGTCACACCGATACCGCCATGCAGCTGCACCGCCTGCTGGCCCACAAAACGCATTGAGACGCCCAACTGGTACTTGGCGCGCGCCAGTGCCCGGCTGCGTTCTTCGGCGGGCGCATTAAGTTTCAGGGACGCGTAATAGCTCATGGAGCGGGCCAGTTCCAGCTGCATCTTCATATCCGCGACACGGTGGCGCAAGGCCTGAAAACTGCTGATGAGCACGCCAAACTGCTTGCGGGTGTTCATATATTCCACCGTGATGCCAAGCGTTTTGTCCATCACGCCGACTGCCTCTGCGCAGATGGCGGCAACCCCGATGTCAATCGCATGCGCGAGGGCCGTCAACCCATCCAGTGTGATCAAGACGGCAGGAGCCGCCTTCAACGTCACTTCGGCGGCTCGCGCGCCGTCTTGTGTGCGGTAGCCGTGGGTCGTCACTCCGGCTGCCGTGCGCTCGACCAGAAACAGTGCCATCTTGCCGCTAACCATCGCCGGCACGATAAAAGCATCCGCCTGATCACCCGCCGGCACTATGCTTTTCGTAGCGCTTACTGCCCATGAATAGTTGGCGACAGCCGTCGTTTTTTCAGAAACCCCGACGCAGTTTTCGAACTTGTAGCGTGCGGCGCGTTCCTGGTAGGCCAGCACCACCAGGCTTTCGCCCGCCGCAATTTTGGGCAGCCAAGCCAACTGGATATCCTCCGGCGCGTAATTGGACAGCACGGCACCAGCAATCAAGGTCTGAGCAAAAGGTTCCAGCACTATGCCGCGTCCGAGCTCTTCCATGACCACCATGCCTTCGATCGGCCCCATGCCGAGTCCGCCGTGCGCTTCGGAAATATAAAGGCCCGGCAGGCCTAGTTCGGCCAGCTGGCCATAGGCTTCGCGTGAAAATCCACCGGCCTTTTCGATGCTGCGACGGCGTTCAAAGTCATAGCCTTTGTCAACCCATTTGCGAACCGCGTCACGCAGTTGTTCCTGGTCATCTGTGAAATCAAAATCCATGATAGTTATCCTTTTAACCCAGAACGACTTGTGAAACGATGTTGCGCTGCACCTCGTTAGAGCCGCCATAAATCGTGGTCTTGCGCAGGTTGAAATAGGTCGATGCGAGGGGCGCGCAATGCACTCCGGCGCCGGGATAATCCCCTTGCCAGCCGGCTTCCATCGCTTCTTCAATAAACGGAAGGCTGTAGGGGCCGGCGGCAAGCATCATGAGCTCGCTGTAGCGCTGCTGGATCTCGCTGCCGCGAATTTTGAGCAGGCCTGCGATGTCGAGTGAGTTTTTGCCTGCCGTGTCCGCGGAAAGCACGCGCAGCACCAGCATCTCAAGCGCGACCACATCGACTTCGAGTTTGGCAATTTCATCCCGAAATCGCATATCGTCATAGACGTTTTCAATTTTCGCGATGCGCTTGAGGCGTTCGAGTTCGCGTTTGGCACGGTTGACATCAGCGATGTTGGTGCGCTCGTGGCTAAGCAGGTGTTTGGCGTAAGTCCAGCCCTTGTTTTCCTCGCCAATCAGGTTGTTGGCGGGCACTTCGACGTTGTCAAACCAAACCTCGTTGACTTCAGCCTCTCCATCAAGCAAGACGATTGGTCGTACCGTCACGCCCGGCGATTTCATGTCGATGAGCAGAAAGGAAATGCCGGTTTGCGGCTTGCCGTCGTTACTGGTGCGCACCAGGCAAAAAATCCACTCACCGTATTGACCAAGCGTGGTCCAGGTTTTCTGGCCGTTGACAATGTAATTATTGCCTTGCCGTTCGGCCCGGCATTTCACCGAGGCCAGGTCCGAGCCTGCGCCCGGCTCGCTGTAGCCCTGACTCCACCAGACGTCACCGCTGGCGATACCAGGCAGAAAGCGCTGCTGTTGTTCTGCATTGCCAAATGCCATGATGACGGGCGCCACCATGACGGGGCCAAAGGGAACCACGCGCGGTGCACCCGCCAATGCGCATTCTTCTTCAAACAAATGCTTTTGTACCGCGTTCCAGCCCGGTCCGCCGAATTCCTTGGGCCAGCCATGTCCCAGCCAGCCTTTTTTGCCAAGAATTTTGGCCCAGCGCTGCATGTCGTCACGCGACAGACGCAAGGCGTTGTGCACCTTGTGCGAAATGTCGGCCGGCAGATTGGTTCGAACCCAAGCGCGTATGTCTTCGCGAAAGGTCTGTTCTTCAGGGGTGAAAGCTAAATCCATGGCAAATTCTCCAATGCCGTGTTTTTAGCATGATCGACCGCGCCGTGCTGTCAGGCTTGAGACAATCCCAGTTCTTTTTGCAGGTTAGCCAGCTGGCTTTGAAGCTGCAAAACCTGGGCTTCGAGGACGCCAACCCGTTGTTGAAGTCGTTCGGCCTGGCCCAGGGAAATGGGTTCTGCTTCTGAATCAATAGCGCTATCGCCGTAATTGGTGTGTTGAAGGGAGGAGAGAAGCGCCTTGCCACAGAGTAATTGAAGCCACCGCTGCTCCCGCATACCAGCGGCCCGGGGGAGTTGCGCGACGGTTTCTGCGCCGCTGTCTTCGCCGCGCGTTTTAAGTTCGGCCAAGGTGTCTTCAACGCTTGCAATGTCTGCGAATTTGTACCAGCGCTCGCTGTGGGTACGCAGTTCGCCCGGCGTCAGTGGCCCGCGCAGCATCAGTAAGCCCAAGACCATCGCCTGCGGCTCACTCACGCCAAAGCCGCGTTGGAAATTGTGCTCGAAGCGCGGCACCCGGCTGGAGCTGGCTTCAAACACCAGACTCTGGGCTTTGAGCGCGTCAATCGCCGCCTGGGCTTGGGGCTCGGTGATTTCCATGACCGGGTCGCGACTGGTTTTCTGGTTGCAGCCGAGCAGCAAGGCGTTGAGCGACAACGGGTAACTATCGGGCACGGTGCGCGCTTTCTCCATCAAGGTGGCCAGCACGCGGGCTTCGATCGGGGTGAGTGCTCTCATGGGGATAATCCTAAAACAATGAAAAACATCGTGATCTTAATTTCTGGCACCGGTTCCAACATGGCTGCGATTGCCCGGACTGCCCAAAAAGAAGCTTGGCAGGAAAAACGCGACGTGCGGATCGCCGCCGTCATCAGCAATAAAGCCGACGCTCAGGGGTTGATCCTGGCCAAAAGCCTGGGGATCGACACGGACGTGTTGTCGCACGGCGCGTTCGAATCTCGTGAGGCCTTTGATGCTGCGCTCATGGTGCGTATTGATCTGCATGCGCCCCAACTGGTGGTACTGGCGGGCTTCATGCGCATCCTTACCCCGAACTTTGTCCAGCATTATGCGGGCCGGTTAATCAATATTCATCCCTCGCTGCTGCCGGCTTTCACGGGTCTTCATACGCATCAGCGCGCCATTGACGCGGGCTGTCAGGTGGCAGGCGCCACCGTGCATCAAGTGACGACCGCTTTGGACTACGGCGCCATCCTGGCGCAGGCGGTGGTTCCTGTGTTGCAGGGAGACAGCGCGGAAACTTTGGCGGCGCGCGTGCTGACCCAAGAGCACCTGATTTTTCCGCAGGCGGTGCGGCGTTTTTTTGAACACCGGGTTTGATTTTCTACGGCCCGTCTGGGTTTGTTTTTTTTTGCCTTTGCTTTTCCTTTGGTGTTTTCTCTGTTGCCAGCCATGCGTTGGGAAAGAGGTTGATGGGTACTCACGTTTGAATCCATTGGGCAGTCTGCCCCGTATTCATTCCAGCCATTAAGAAATCATTCCGATTTCGGCTCAGTGATCGATTTATCAACTTCAATTCAAAGGAATTCTCATGCAAACAAAACACAAGCTGGCTTCTTTGGGCCTCGCGCTGGCGATGTCGGTTGCGGTCCTACCCGCTTTCGCACAAGTCATGGTGGGTGGCGCGTCGATGCTTGCCAGCAAGGACATCATCGACAACGCCGTCAACTCCAAAGACCACACCACGCTGGTGGCTGCCATCAAGGCCGCCGGGCTGGTCGAGACGCTGAAAGGGCCAGGTCCTTTCACCGTGTTTGCACCGACCAATGCCGCTTTCGCTGCGCTGCCCGCCGGTACCGTGGACACTCTGCTCAAGCCTGAAAACAAGGCCAAGTTGACCGGCATTCTGACCTATCACGTCGTGGCAGGAAAGATGGACGCTGCAGCACTGACCAAAGCCATTGCCGACGGCAAAGGAAAGGCGGTTCTGAAGACCGTGGAGGGTGGTAATTTGACTGCCACGGCAGCCGGCGGCGGTGTGACCATTACCGACGAAAAAGGCGGCTCGGCCAAAGTGACCATTGCCGATGTGTACCAGTCCAACGGCGTGATCCACGTGGTGGACAAGGTGCTGTTGCCTAAATAATCAGGTTGTTTGGCCTCGCGCATCTTTGTGCGTGAGGTCGCAACAGATCCCTTTAGCCGCTTAATCGCCCGACAACGGTTTGTACCGTACTCGGGCTTTTTTTCTGCTTCACGCTTGGCGAGGACCTTACGCCGCGTCCCGTTGACGCTGAAAAGATCGGCCGGATCGGGTATACCAGTAAGCCCAGAAAATTGGCACGATCTGCAGCGGCAAGCGTAGCCAGAGCCCGGTAGGTGTGAACTGCTGAAACAATTCCGGGTGAAGCGCCATCTGCACATTGGCGGGGAAAACGGCCAGTGACAGCGCAATTATTCCCCAGCCTGCAGCGGCCTGCCAACGTTTGAACAATAGTAGGGCACCCAAGCCGAATTCAGCCAGGCCGCTGAGGAACACCAGTTCAGGATGCCAGGGGAGATAGGGCGGCATCATGGCGACGTAAAAAGACGCGCTCCAAAAATGGTTTGCGCCGGCGCCCATGAACAGTGCGCCCAACAAGCAGCGACCGATTGTTTGGGATTTTGACATGCCCGATTATTTCGCAACCACACCTTTTTTGCTGGCCGGCAATTTAATCGGTGCGCCAAAAGAAGATCCCTGTCTTCACCCGCCTACTCAGTCGTCGGCGGCTACGCGCTACCAAGGCGTTTCCACTACGCGACAACAGGTCAAGCACCCCGCGTGAAGCGCTCACGCTCGTTGTCAGCGTTGCCGGGTCAGCCCTTGAGTGAGCGGGCAAAATGCGCGCGCTGCCACTTTGTTCAGCGCCGGGCTACAACACCAGAGCCCTACATTTTTGACTGAAAAACCAGTCCGGCATGCTCGCGCAATGCATGGAATTTGATCTTGGGCCACTGCTGCTCCACAGCACGCAAAGTGGCGCTGTGATCAACGAGCAAGGTGGGCGCATCCACGGCATCGAGTGCGACCCGGTGCGCGTTGGCTTCCATGAATTTTTTTAGCTCATTGGGATCTTCCGAAGTGACCCAACGCGCTAAATTGAAGTGGCTGCCCATGATGCGGGCCTTGACACCATATTCATGCTCCAGCCGGTGCGCCACGACTTCAAATTGGAGCTGGCCGACGGCGCCCAGTAGCAGCAAGGAACCAGCGATGGGCCGGAACACCTGAATCGCACCTTCTTCGCCGAGCTGGGTCAGTCCCGCGCGCAGTTGCTTGCTGCGCAGAGGGTCAGCCACTTCCACCGAGCGGAACATTTCCGGCGCAAAAAATGGCAGGCCGGTAAATTGCAGCGCTTCACCTTCGGTAAGCGTGTCGCCGAGTTGCAAAATTCCGTGGTTGGGAATGCCGATGATGTCGCCAGCAAAGGCGGTGTCTAGCAGCTCACGGCGCTGGCTCATGAAGCTCACAACGGTATTCGGCCGAAGTTCTTTGCCGCTACGCACTACCTTCAAACGCATGCCACGTGTGAACTCGCCGCTGGTGACCCGCAAGAATGCAATACGGTCCCGATGGGCAGGATCCATGTTGGCCTGGATTTTGAAGACTACGCCGGAGAATTTTTTTTCTTCGGGCCGCACGACACGTTGCAGCGCTTCGCGTTCGGATGGCGGCGGAGCCAGGTCGACGAGGGCGTCGAGCACTTCCTGCACGCCGAAGTTGTTGATGGCCGAGCCAAAGAACATCGGGGTTTGCTTGCCAGTGAGAAATTCTTCGCGGTTAAATTCGGGCGTGGCACCCGCCACCAGCTCGATCTCACCCTGCGCCTGCGCAAATTCCGAGCCAAAGCGTTGAACGGCAATGGGGTTATCCAGCCCGGCCAGAATCTCATCGTCGCCGCCGACCTTATCTTCTCCGGGACTGAACACGCGCATCTGGTTTTCGCGCCGGTCAAATACGCCGTGAAACAGCTTGCCCATACCGACGGGCCAGGTAAAGGGCACCACAGTCATGCCGAGTTCGCGCTCAATCTCGTCCATCAGGCTCATGGGGTCTTGAACCTCGCGATCCATCTTGTTCACGAAGGTGAGGATAGGCGTGTTGCGTGCGCGACAGACCTGCAGCAGCCGGCGCGTTTGCGGCTCGACGCCGTTGGCGGCATCAATCACCATCAAAGCGGCGTCCACCGCCGTCAGTACGCGGTAGGTATCCTCCGAGAAATCCTGGTGGCCGGGCGTGTCGAGCAAGTTGATGACGCAATCCCGATATTCCATTTGCATGACCGAACTGGCCACCGAAATACCCCGTTGCTTTTCAATTTCCATCCAGTCCGACGTTGCGTGGCGCGCCGCCTTGCGGGCTTTCACGCTGCCCGCTATCTGAATGGCGCCCGAAAACAGCAGCAATTTTTCAGTCAGTGTGGTCTTGCCTGCGTCAGGGTGGGAAATGATCGCAAACGTGCGGCGGCGCTTGACTTGTTTTTCGATTTCGGAAGTTTCAGACATAACCCATGATTATCGGTCACGCTGCTTGTGGACCCCTACCCATCTGGTTGCCGGGCAAAACGTGGTTGACGAATGCCTTCGAACGTCACCTCTTCATTAAACATCGCCGCTGGACGAACCCACAAGCCTCTTTCGCCGTACAACGCCCGGTACAGGGTCAGGGCCTCAAGGCTTTCGCTATGGCGGACGGTACCCAGCACCTCATAGTGCAAGCCTTTGTAATGTCGATACAGGCCGAGTGGGGTTTCTACGAGTTGCGGTAGGGGGTCGGACAAGCTCAATCGGGGCTCCAAAATTCGCATAGTGGGACAATAGAGCGCTATGCATCCTAACGCCTTACTAGACTGTTGTTCCGAGCTGCTGAAGCAGGTTCTCAAATTCGACTTTCCCGCCGACATGGTGGTGTCCCGCTATTTTCGTGACTTGCGCCTCGGACCTCGCGAGAGGGCCACGGTGGCCGAAACGATTTACGGCGTTTTACGTAAAAAATCTCTTTACACCTACTTGGCGCAGCACGGGAGTGGCCCACCGGAGCGGCGCCTGGCGATTCTGGGATTCGCTGCGTCGCGTGATTTTCTTTCAGGCGCGCTGACCGATCAGGAGCAGGATTGGCTGGCCCGATGTGACCAGGTCAAGCCGTCGGATCTGATGGAACTGCATCGCCATAACCTGCCGCAATGGTTGGTAGAGCCGCTCAAAGAGCAGTTGGGAGATGACTTCTGGCCGCTCGTCGAAAGTCTTAATGCCCCTGCGGGTCTGGATTTACGCGTCAACACCTTGAAAGACAAGCGGGCCGAAGTCCAGAAGGAACTTGCCAAGTCCGGCATTAAGACGGTTGCCACACCTTACTCGCCTTGGGGCCTGCGGCTGATGGACAAACCGCAACTGGGCAAGCTCGATGCATTCACACGCGGCGCGATTGAAGTGCAGGACGAAGGCTCGCAATTGCTGACCCTCCTGGTAGATGCAAAACGGGGCGAGATGGTTGTCGATTTTTGTGCGGGCGCGGGCGGTAAGACCTTGGGTTTGGGGGCTTCGATGCGCAATACGGGGCGCTTGTACGCCTTCGACACGTCTGGTCACCGATTGGCTGCATTGAAACCGCGCCTGGCACGCAGCGGTTTGTCTAATGTTCACCCGGTGGCCATCGCCCATGAACGCGACGACCGAATCAAGCGGCTGGCAGGCAAGATTGACCGGGTGCTGGTAGATGCGCCTTGCTCAGGATTGGGCACCTTGCGACGAAACCCCGATTTGAAGTGGCGGCAGAGTCCCAAAGCGATCGAGGAACTTACCGCCAAGCAAACCGCCATTTTGCAGAGTGCCGCACGTTTACTGAAACCTGGAGGGCGGCTTGTTTATGCAACTTGTAGCGTCTTGCGGGAGGAAAACGAGGCGATTGCCGAGGCTTTCAGCGCCACAAATAAAGAATTCACCCTCCTTGAAGCCGGACCACTACTGACCCATCTAGGTGTGGAACGGGCAGAGACGCTTTGCCGTGGACCCTATCTTCGACTTTGGCCTTACTTGCACCAGACGGACGGGTTCTTTGCAGCCGTGTGGCAACGCACGTAAGGTTTTTCGAAGTCAAATAGCAGTCATCGATTGGACGTTAACTAAATTTTAGTTAAATCGAGGGGTGCGTCACCGTCAAGGTGATTCCAGGCGGCTTGGTATTTTTAAGGTCAGCACTTTATAATTTACGGCTGTCTGGTGCACTCCCCGGTAACGAGCCTCGAATGCGGGGCTGATGCAGATTGATTAAAGGACTTTTATGATCTTTTTTGATGCCGCCCTCGACTGGCTGGCTCATGGGCTGTTAGCCGCCAACTGGTGGCAGATTGTGCTGTACACCTTGGTGACGACTCACATCACGATTGTGAGCGTGACCCTTTATCTGCACCGCCACCAGGCGCATCGCGCGATGGATTTGCACGCCATTCCGGCACATTTCTTTCGCTTCTGGCTCTGGCTAGGGACTGGCCAGGTCACCAAAGAATGGGTGTCTGTGCACCGCAAGCACCACGCCAAGTGCGAAACAATGGAAGACCCCCACAGTCCCCAAGCGCACGGCATCAAGACCGTCTTTTGGAAAGGCGCCGAGCTTTATCGTGCCGAGACGAAAAACAGGGAAACCATAGCCAAGTTTGGCCGTGGAACGCCTGACGATTGGCTTGAGAGAAATGTGTATACGCGCTACAGCTGGCAGGGCGTCGGCCTGATGTTGATCCTCAATTTGGCCCTGTTCGGTGCGGCTGGTTTGGCCGTCTGGGCGGTACAGATGGCGTGGATTCCCGTCACAGCGGCCGGCATCATCAATGGGATCGGGCACTACTGGGGCTATCGCAATTTTGAAGCGCCTGACGCCAGCACCAACGTTTCGCCTTGGGGAATTCTTATAGGCGGTGAAGAGTTGCACAACAACCACCACACCTACCCTACGTCGGCCAAGTTCTCGGTAAAGTCTTATGAGTTCGACATTGGTTGGGTCTACATCCGGGCCATGGAAGCAGTAGGCCTGGCGACCGTAAAAAAAGTCCCCCCTAAACTTCAGCTGGGGCTGACTCAGCCGGTTGCAGACGAGAAAACGCTGGAAGCGTTGATTGCCAATCGCTACGAAGTGATGGCCCGTTTTGCTCGCGAGTTGCGCCGCGCCGGTAAAGCCGAGATTGACATGCTGAAAGCTAAAAAAGCGGACTTGTCAGTGTTGCGGGTGGCTAATCGCTGGCTGCACCGTGATGATGACAGGGTGCCGGCAGCGGCCAAACCACAACTTGCCCAAGCGCGAGCTGAGCATCCTGTGCTGGACAAGATGGTCACCATGCGCGAAGAGCTTCGTCAGATGTGGCTGACTACTTCGGCATCGCGCGAGCAACTGGCCTTTGAATTGCAGGCCTGGTGTCACCGCGCCGAAGAAAGTGGAATCGCCGCACTTCGCGAGTTTTCGATGAAGCTGCGTGCTGCCCGCGCTTGAGCTTATTGAACCAGCAAGCCGACCTGAGCTGAACACCTCTAAAGCCGATCCAGCGAATCATCGCCGGGCCGGCTTTATTTCTTTGTGGCCACCTTGGTTATTGATGGCCGCCGGACAGAGGTCAAACCGCAGTTGGCAGCCAATTAAAAGGCTGGACTCAAACAGGCATAAAAAAACCCGCTCTAGTACAGCGGGTTTTTTGAGGGAACGCGAGGCGTTCCAAGAATCGAACTGACTTACTTCAGTTTGATTTCCTTGTATTCCACGTGCTTGCGTACCTTGGGATCAAATTTCATGATCAACATTTTGTCAGGGGTAGTTTTCTTGTTTTTCGTGGTCGTGTAGAAGTGACCCGTGCCGGCAGTGGATTCCAGCTTGATTTTTTCGCGTGCGCCTTTAGCCATGATGTTTTTCCTTAGACTTCACCGCGGGCACGAAGGTCCACCAAGACCGCATCGATGCCTTTTTTATCGATCAAGCGCAGACCAGCGGTAGTAATGCGAAGACGCACCCAACGGTTCTCGCTCTCGACCCAAATGCGGCGGTACTGCAGATTAGGCATGAACCGACGCTTGGTTTTGTTATTTGCGTGAGAAACATTGTTTCCCACCATCGGGCCTTTGCCCGTTACCTGACAGACGCGTGCCATGAGCACTCTCCGTAAAAAAATTAGAAATCGGATGCTGGTAAATGCCGGGATACATACTGTCCGGCCCGCACAAGTTATCAGCTAAGCCTTAAATTATAGCCCGAAACCGAACTTGCCAAATTTAGGTTCTTTGCGGCCTGCGAAAGTGGCGATGGTGCCGGCTTAATCAGACGCTTTGCTCGAGGAATCGCTGGGCATCCAGTGCTGCCATACAGCCGGTCCCCGCACTGGTGATGGCTTGGCGGTAAATTCGATCCTGCACGTCACCAGCGGCAAACACGCCCGGCACACTGGTCATGGTGGCGAATCCCAACAGCCCGGTTTTAGTGATGATGTAGCCGTCCTTCATTTCCAACTGTCCGATAAATAAGTCCGTGTTGGGCTGGTGGCCGATGGCGATAAAGCAGCCTTTGAGCACGAGGTCTTGCGTGGCGTTGTTTTGGGTGCTTTTCAGCCGCACGCCAGTCACACCCGAAGCGTCCCCAAGCACTTGATCCAACGTATGGTGCAGTTTGAGTACTATTTTCCCTTTGGCAACTTTCTCATGCAGCTTGTCGATCAGGATCGGTTCCGCCTTGAAGCTATCCCGGCGGTGCACGAGTGTGACTTTGCTGGCAATATTAGACAGATACAGCGCTTCTTCCACGGCCGTGTTGCCGCCACCGATGACGCAGACTTCCTGTTCGCGGTAAAAGAATCCGTCGCAGGTGGCGCAGCCCGAAACACCACGGCCCATAAATGCTGTTTCTGATTCCAGTCCCAGATATTTCGCCGAAGCACCAGTCGCGATGATCAGGGCGTCGCAGCTGTGAGAGCCGCTGTCACCCACGAGCTTGAAGGGACGCTCGCTGAAATCGACCTGGTTGATGTGATCGGAGATTATGTCGGTCTTAAAGCGCTCTGCATGTTCCAAAAAGCGCTGCATCAGATCCGGCCCTTGTACGCCATGCACATCGGCTGGCCAGTTGTCCACGTCCGTAGTGGTCATGAGTTGACCCCCTTGCGCGATACCGGTAATCAGCATCGGGTTAAGGTTGGCACGTGCTGCATAAATGGCTGCTGTATAGCCGGCAGGGCCTGAACCGAGGATAATAACTTTGGAATGTTTCATGATGAAAAACTGGTTGGGAAAGTGTTAGAACTCATGTAAAGTCAAGTCGCGCAAGTCCAGCGTAATCGGGAAATCTGGTTGCATGTCTTTTTGCAGCTTGATTTCTATTGTAAGAACTCATGCGGCGTGCTGTCGGTGGTGAGGTTTGGAGACAGTTGATATGACGACGATGGTGTCCAATCTGGAATTGATTCGGCGGGTGCCTCTTTTTTCCATGCTGACAGTTAGTCAGGCGGCGTCCGTAGCCGATGCTGTGGTCAAACGCCGGTTCAAGCGTGGTGAGCCCATCGTCGAGCAAGGCAAAAAATCCAACGCGCTGTCCATCCTCCTCACGGGCCGTGCCCGGGTCATCTCTACGGATACCCATGGCCGCGAGGTCATTTTGGCTACCCTGCATCCTGGCGACTATGTGGGCGAGATGAGTCTGATCGACAATGAACCTCATTCGGCCTCAGTACGCGCGGAGATTCAAAGCGACGTCCTGGTACTTGGTCGACTGCAGTTTGCGGGGTGTCTGCCCGAAAATAGTTCGATGACCTACGCGATCATGAAGGGGCTGGTGCAGCGCCTGCGCTCTGCGAACCGCCAAATTGAATCACTGGCGCTGATGGACGTCTATGGCCGCGTGGCTAGAACGCTGCTGGAGCGTACCAGCGAGGAGGACGGTGAAGGCAACGCCGTGATACGCGAAAAAGTTTCGCGCCAGGATCTTGCCAAAATGGTCGGCGCTTCCCGCGAAATGGTTAGCCGGGTGATGAAAGACCTCGAACAGCGCGGACTCATCGAAACCCGGGATGACGGCTCGGTCTTGGTAAAAGAGCGCCTTCATTCGCTGGGTTGACTGGCACACGCTCGCTGCTTTGATATCCGTCGTACCCGCCAAGCCCTGATCCAACTGCGGTAAGCTCTCAGCCGGTCTATGACTTACTCACTTGATACTCTGAACGCCCGAAATTCCCCTCCGGTGGGCTCGCCGGCCGGCATCCAGCGCTTCGCCCACGAAGTCAGTCTGATTTTGGGCCTGCTCGGCTTGGTTTTTTGGTTGGCGGCGCTGCTCAGTTACTCTCCGCAGGATGCCGCCTGGTCGACCTCCGGCAGCGCCGAGGCGGCGGGGGGGGCGCAGCTGATAGCCCAAAACTGGGGTGGCCGCGTGGGCGCTTGGGTCGCTGATGCGAGCTATTTTCTGTTGGGTTTTTCTGCCTGGTGGGCACTTGCTGCGGGCATCCAGGTCTGGCTCTCATCGCTCGCGCGGGGGCTGCGCGGCGAGCGGCTGGTCTTTGAGTCGTCCAAGCGGGTTGGACGGGCCAAGTTCTGGCTCGGTCTTTTGTTATTGCTGGTTGTCAGTGCTGCACTGGAATGGTCGCGTCTTTATCGATTTGAATTCAGGCTCCCGGGCCATGCGGGCGGCGTGCTTGGCTACCTCGCCGGCACTTTGGGCGTTAAATGGTTGGGTTTTGCAGGCTCCGGCCTTGTCTTTATCGCGCTGGGCGTCATCGCCGTTTCTAGCGTGTTCAATTTTTCCTGGGCCCGGGTAGCACTGGCGCTTGGCGCCTGGATCGACAACTTCATCGACTCTCGCCGTGAGAAACGCGAGATTGCTGAAGATCAGGCGCTTGGCAAGCGCGCCGCCCGCGAGCGGGAAGAAACCCTGGTGGGCGAGCGCATCGAGATCGAAGAGCATCACCC
>NZ_JABBPC010000019.1 GCF_012927485.1 Polaromonas sp.
CCGCGAAGTGGCCCCGACCAGGCGACCGGCGGTCATCAAGCCGCGTGCCGCACCGATGCAGCCCCCGGCCGCCAAACAGGCGATTGCCGCGCCACCGCGCAAGCGGGCCGAGCCCTTGCCAGCCAGGCGACTGGCGGTGGCCGTGCCTGCGGCGGCGGGTGCCGGTGAGTGGGAGGAGTTTTGATAATCACTCAATGACGGCTGAGCGCGCTGTTTTTTAAAGTTTTTTTGTAGTTGATCGGTCACTACTGATCAGCCTCTGTCAATGGCAGTGCTTTCAAGGCCTGCGGTGAGCAGGCGCTGGACCAGGGGTGCCGCCGTTATCGTTTAAAGGATCGCTTATGCACGCCACAATCAACGCCAATCCAACCGCAGCGGCAGGATTGCCGCCCGGCGCTGGTGTTGCCAAGTCGCTGGAGTTTCTGTCCTTCACGCTAGGTCAGGAAGAATATGGTATTGACATCCAGAAGGTGCAGGAGCTGCGCGGTTATGACACGGTGACCCGTATCGCCAATGCGCCAGCGCATATTAAGGGCGTTGTGAATCTGCGCGGCGTCATCGTACCCATCATCGACATGCGCATCAAGTTCAATCTTGGGGTGCCGACGTATGACCAGTTCACGGTCGTGATCATCCTCAATATTGACAGCCGTGTCATGGGAATGGTGGTTGACAGCGTGTCGGATGTGATCACCCTGGCGCAGGAACAGATCAAAGCGGCGCCAGAGAGGGGTTCCCTGCTGGACACCGATTACCTGATTGGACTTGGCACGCTCCATGAGCGAATGCTGATTCTGGTGGATATCGACAAGCTGATGAGCAGCCCAGAAATGGGGCTGATTGAAAGGGTAGCAGCATAAAAATGCGATTGATTGGGGTGTAACGGCCGATCTGAGTCAATGTAGGGGATACGAATGAAACTTAAAACGAAGATGATCACGGTAGTGGTGATGGTATTTGCGTGCTTCACGTTAGCCGTCGGCGTCGCGTTGCTGGGCATGCAAAATGTAAAGAATCGCTTCGAGCATTTTGTCCAGCAAGATCAGGCCCTGCTGCAGGCGGGAACAAATTTGTATGCGCAGGGGCTACAGATGGGGCAGGCGTTGCGCAATATCGTGCTCGAGCCTGCCAACAAAAAAGCCTATGAAAATTTGGCGGCTGCCAGCAGTGAATTCAAGACTGCTCATCAAGCGGCCCTAGCGCTTGCAGGATCCGATGCGCCAACGGTGAAAATTTTGCAGGAGATCGGCCGCTTGCGCGACCGGCAGCTTTTGCTCCAGGTCAAAATAACGGCGCTTGCAGAGGGTAATCAGAGCGATGCAATAGCCGCTTTGAATAGTGAGGAAACGCCGGCTTGGCGCGAACTGAAGGCGCGTCTGCTGGCGTTCATCCAGACGAAAAATGCCGAGGCAAAGACTACTGAGGCCGCTATGCTCAGCTTCACACAGCAGATGCTGAGCGCCAGTCTGGTACTGGCTTGCATGGCGATGCTGCTGGTCGGCGGCAGCATCGTCTGGCTGGCCAGATCGGTCATGAGACAACTCGGCGGCGATCCGCAATATACGGCTGTTATTGCCGCTTGCATCGCTGGTGGTGACCTGACTGTTGACGTCAAGACACGTCCAGGGGACGACGCGAGCCTGTTGTTCGCGATGAAGGCCATGCGCGACAGCCTGGCCAAAGTAATCGGCGAAGTGCGGCAGGGCACCGACACCATAGCCAGCGCCTCCAGCCAGATTGCCGCCGGCAACATGGACCTGTCCTCACGTACCGAAGGGCAAGCCAGCTCACTCGAAGAGACCGCCGCCGCCATGGAGCAGCTCACGTCCACCGTCCAGCAAAACGCCGACAACGCCCACCAGGCCAACCAGCTGGCCCTGTCCGCCTCCAGCGTCGCCGTCAAAGGCGGCAGCGTCGTCGCCCAGGTGGTAGGCACCATGGGCGCCATCAACGCCTCCTCCCGCAAGATCGTCGACATCATCGGCGTGATCGACGGCATCGCCTTTCAGACCAACATTTTGGCGCTCAACGCCGCCGTCGAAGCAGCCCGCGCAGGCGAGCAGGGACGCGGCTTTGCCGTGGTCGCCGCCGAAGTCAGGAGCCTGGCCCAGCGCTCGGCCGCAGCCGCCAAAGAGATCAAGACCCTGATCGGCGACTCCGTCGACAAAGTCGAGGAAGGCAGCAAACAGGTGCAAGAGGCCGGCCAGACGATGAACGAGATCGTCGACAGCGTCAAGCGCGTGACCGACATCATGGCCCAGATCAGCGTGGCCAGCCAGGAGCAGACCTCCGGGATCGAGCAGATCAACCAGGCCATCACGCAGATGGACCAGGTGACGCAGCAAAACGCCGCCCTGGTAGAAGAAGCCGCCGCAGCGGCCGCCTCCCTGCAGGAGCAGGCCGGCGCCCTGACCCAGGTCGTCAGCGTCTTCAAGCTCGATCAAGACCAGTACCGCGAAGTGGCCCCGACCAGGCGACCAGCCGTCATCAAACCGCGCGCCGCACCGATGCAGCCCCCGGCCGCCAAACAGGCGATTGCTGCGCCACCGCGCAAGCGGGCCGAGCCCTTGCCAGCCAGGCGACTGGCGGTGGCCGTGCCTGCGGCGGCGGGTGCCGGTGAGTGGGAGGAGTTTTGAGTGCGGGTTAGCCACTTTTCAGTGGGCATCGATTGGTGTAAATAAATTACACATTTACCCTTCAGTTCTTCTTGAGGCTGTCGTTATCTTAAAAGAGCTCTCGAGAAATTATCGGAGTTGCTTAGTCGCTTTAGAGGATCAGATTTATGTCGAATAGCATGTTTTATACCGGGCTTAGCGGCTTGAGCGTTTCGCAGGCCGCCCTGGTCACCACGGGGCACAATACAGCAAACGTCAACACCCCTGGGTACAGTCGCCAGTCGGCGCAGATTTCGTCGAACGGCGGCACGTATAACCCCGGTGTCGGCTTTTTCGGAACCGGCGCCAGGGTCAGTGACGTCACCCGCAGTTACGACCAATATTTGGTGTCGCAACTCAATCAGGCACAGTCGTCGAATCAATCGCTGACGACTTATTACACCCAGGTCAGCCAGATCGACAATCTGCTGGCCAATAAGACGGCGGGCCTGGCACCGCAGATGCAGGTGCTGTTTTCCCATGTGCAGGCGGTCGCGAATACGCCAGCCGACCCGGCGGCTCGGCAGCAATTGATCAGTTCCAGCCAAGCCCTGGCGAGCCAGTTTCGATCAATTAATCAATATCTGACCGGCCTCAACGCCAGCGTCAATGATCAGGTCTCCGGTAGCGTCGATCAAATCAATACCTACGCTGAGCAGATCGCCAATCTCAACAAACAGGTCGCCATGCTCAGCAATGCGGCTGGTGGGCAGGCGCCAAATGACCTCCTCGATCAGCGTGATCAGTTGGTCAATGAGCTGGGTAATCTGGTTGGTACCAAGGTCGTCGTCCAGGATGGCGGTCAATTCAACGTTTTTATTGGCAACGGACAAACGCTGGTATTGGGCGAAAAGGCCACTCGCTTAGCGACTATCAGCTCTGCAAGCGATGCAAATCACACGACCGTTGCAGCGGTTAATGCGTCTGGGAAAGCGGTGGAATTGCAGGAAAGCGTGATCTCTGGTGGTTCGCTGGGTGGTCTGCTGCAATTTCGCAGCGAGACGCTGACCAGCTCGCAAAATTCGCTGGGCCGCATCGCCATTGCATTGGCCGACTCTTTTAATGCGCAGCAGAATCTAGGTGTGGATCTGAACGGCGCGTTGGGAACAAACTTTTTTTCGCAAGCCAGTCCCGGCGTGATTTCTAACAGCAAAAACACCGGCAGCCTTGTGCTGACGCCATCGTTTACCGATAGCAATCAATTGACTACCAGCGATTACCGTCTGGATGTTAAGGCCGGTCCGGTGTACACGCTGACACGTTTATCAGACCAGCAGTTGATTCCTCTGGCGCCTGGTTTTCCGGGCACTGCCTCCACTACCTTCGACGGCGTGACACTCGCGTTCGCCAGTGGTACCGCGGCCGCAGGTGACTCGTTCCTGATTCAGCCAACCCGCGCGGGAGCGCGCGATCTGACTGTGCTGTTGTCTGATCCTTCCAAGATAGCGGCAGCTTCACCCGTTATCACCGGCAATACAGCCAGCAATCAGGGCAGCGGCGCAATCAGTGCCGGATCGGTCGATGCCAATTACCTGGCGGCCCCTCTGGCTGCTAACGTCACACTGACTTATAACAGCGCGACCAATCAATTCTCAGGTTTTCCCGCCGGCGCTGCGGTTGCGGTGACGTTCGCAAATGGTTCGACTGATCCCGCCAGCCCTTATGCGGCGGGTGCACCAGTCACCTATACGGAGGGGGCCAAGATGACCTTCAATGGCCTGACTGTCACTATCAGCGGTACGCCCTCTAATGGCGATAAATTCACCATAGAAAAAAATACCAGCGGCGTGTCCGACGGCAGAAATGCATTGTTGCTCGGGGCCTTGCAAAACAAAAAAACAATTAATAACGGCACGGCCAGTTTCAACGACGCTTACGCACAACTGGTCAGTACGGTAGGGAACAAAGCCCGGCAAATTGATATCGCAAATACGGCACAGACCAGCTTGACCACGCAAATTCGCGCTTCGCAGCAGTCCGTTTCGGGGGTCAATCAGGATGAAGAAACTGCTAATTTACTGATGTTCCAGCAGATGTACCAGGCCAATGCCAAAGTGATTCAGACCGCATCAACGATGTTTGATGCGGTACTGGGTATCCATTAGGCGCCATTGAGGAGTTCATGATGCGTATCAGCACCCAATCTTTTTATGATCAAAGTCGAACCGCCATGGGGTCGCAACAAGGCAGCCTCTTGCGCGTGCAGCAGCAACTCGGAGCGGGAACCAAGATCCTGGCGCCGTCGGACGATCCACTCGGTGCTACCCGGGCGCTTGCGGTATCGCAGTCGATCGCACTGAATTCGCAGTATTCGGCCAGCCGCGACCAAGCCACACAGACCTTATCGCTGGAAGACAATGCGTTGCAAAGCGTCGTCACCGTTATGCAAAACATCCGGAGCAGCTTTATCGAGGCGGGCAACGGCACCATGACAGATGCCGATCGCGCCACTATCGCGACCACGTTGCAAAGCAGTTTGGATCAGTTGCAGGGGCTGGCCAACACGGATGACGGCAACGGCCAGTTCCTGTTTGCTGGTTTCAAGAGTGCGAGTGCGCCATTCGTCCGTCAGACTAACGGCGGCATTGCGTATGCGGGTGACCAAGGTCAGCGCTTGATGCAGGTGGATGTCTCGCGGCAGATGGCCGGTACGGACGATGGCCGAAGCGTTTTCCAGTCGGTACAGGGGGGCGCTGGATATGTCAGCGCATCCGCTATCGGCAACATCGGCAGCGGCGTGTTCAGCTCGGCGTCAGTTAGCAACGTCGCCGATGTAAATTACGGAAAAGATTTTGTGATCACTTTTCCGACACCCACAACTTATCAGGTGGACACTGCGACCGTGCCTCCGGTGGCGATTTCCGCCGCGGCGCCCTACACGGCAGGAAGTCCGATCCAGTTTGGCGGATTGCAGATCAGCATCAGCGGTGCGCCCGCTAGCGGTGACAAGTTTAATGTCTCCACGGCTAAAAATGCAGGAACGGACGTTTTTGCTGCGGTCAGTGATGTCATCACCGCGCTGAAAAAGCCGTTGGACAACGCGGGCCCTGCAGCGCAGGCTCAATTGTTGAATGCCTTAAGTACAGGCAACCGGAAGATCATCAATGCGCATGACAATGTCCTGACCGTGCGGGCCTCCGTCGGTTCCCGCTTGCAAGAACTGGTCGCGTTGGGGGTTACCGGAGATAGCCGCACGCTGAATGACAAGAGTTATCTGTCCGATTTGCAGGACTTGAACTATGCCAGTGCATTGGCTGAGTTTTACCAGCGCCAGACGGCGCTGCAAGCGAGCCAGCAAACCTTTGTCAAAATCCAGGGAATAGCGCTGTTCCACTATTTGTAAGCAGGTTTGCTATCTATGGACGCGCGCTTTTGTCCTATTGGTAAGCATTAGGGCTCGATAGCCTATTTTTTTAAATAATTGTCATCGAATTATTTGGCTTGAAAACGCTTTGCCCTAAAGCATTTTGCGAGATCGCTTTTTTAGTGAGGACGCTTTCCGGTCGGTCCAGATTCCTGGGCAGCTTGCCACCTGGCCCTACCCGCAGTGCTACGGATGCAGAGCGTGCAGAAACTGCAGGAGTGACGTAAATCCAGCTGCAAATCGCGGCTGAAGAAACGGCGCGAGATACTGCATTGACAGCTGCAGCATGGCCATTCCTGCCAGCAGCGTGACGGGGAAACCCACCGCAAAAATACTGAACTGTGGTGACGCCCGGTTCAAGATGCCCATTGCGAGGTTCAGGGTCAGCAAAGTCGCAACCAGCGGAAGCGCCAGCATGAGTCCGTCTGAAATAATTTGTCCGCCCGCAGACGCCAACAGAAACCAGCCGCTGGCTGCCAGCGGTGCGTCTGCAAGAGGCAGCGTGCGAAAGCTTTCGGCCAGTGTCAGGATCAGCGTCAGATGGCCGTTCGTTGCCAGAAAAATCAAAATCGCCAATACATTCAGCAGTCGCGCAAGCACCATCGTGCTGCCGCCACTGGTGGGGTCGAAGAAGGTGGCAAAAGACAAGCCCATCTGCAGACCCGCATAGTCGCCCGCAACCTGCACAAGGGCAAATACCATACGCATCGAAAACCCCATCGCCGCGCCAATGAGGAGTTGCTGAATAAGAATCCATAATCCGCCGGCAGATACCAGCGGGACTGATGGCAGTGCGCCTAGCGTAGGCGCGATGACCATCGATAGCAAAGCGGCCAAGCCTATCTTGGCGGTGCGGGGCACCGCCGATTCACTGAAAACTGGCGCCGTGCTAATCAGCGCCATGATGCGTACAAACGGCCAGAGAAACGCCACCATCCAGACGCTCAGCTGGTCTGAGGTGACTGAAAAAATGGGTGGCATCAGCCTATCAGTTGCGGAATGGAGGCAAACAGATTCCGCATGTAATCGAGTATCAAGCTCAGCATCCACGGCCCCGCAATCACCAGCGTCGCGAACACCGCCAACAGCTTAGGAATAAATGACAGCGTCATTTCATTTATTTGGGTGGCCGCCTGAAACAGACTGATGAGCAAACCCGTGATGAGTGCAACCAGCAGCAACGGGGCGCCCAACAGCAACGAAACCTTCATGGCCTCGTAGCCCAACGACATGACTGATTCAGGCGTCATTTCAGCTCATCCTAGTTGGCTATTCACTGAAGCAAGCTTAGGTGTAAAAGCTCTGTGCCAGTGCGCCGATCAGCAATTGCCAGCCGTCGACCAAAACGAACAACATCAATTTGAACGGTAGCGCGATGGTTGCGGGTGGCACCATCATCATCCCCATGGACATCAGGACGCTGGCGACGACCAAATCGACAATCAGAAAAGGGATGAAGATGGTGAAGCCAATCTGAAAAGCGGTTTTAAGTTCGCTAATCACAAAGGCAGGCAGCAAAATCCGCAACGTCACTTGCTCCGGTCCTTCCATCGGCGGGACATTTGCAAGTTTTGCGAACAAGGCCAGATCGGCTTCACGGGTTTGCTTCAGCATGAATTGCTTGAAGGGTTGAACACCTTGCTGCAACGCCTGCTCGGCACTGATCTTGTTTTCACTGAAGGGCATGTAGGCGTCGCTGTAAACCTTGTCGAATACCGGCGACATGACAAAAAAGGTGAGGAATAGCGCGAGGCCGACCAGGATCTGGTTAGGGGGTGAGGACTGGGTGCCAATGGCCGTGCGCAGCAGTCCCAGCACGATGAGAATCCGGGTGAAGCTGGTCATTGACAACAACAGCGCGGGGAGAAAGGACAGCGAGGTCAACAATACCAGCGTCTGCACGCTGAGCGACCAGGTCTGGCTGCCGCCGGGGCCACGCGTGTTGACGATGCCCGGCAAGCCCTGGGCTGATGCGAAGGCGGGCACTGCCATCAGCAGCACCAGCAGGACGACAGGGAAAGCCGTGGATCCTATTACACAGCCGATAAAGCGCTTTGAAATATTCCCCGAAAAACGAACGGCGGTCATTTTTATCAGTCCCGCTTTTTCAACTTATTAAGTGTGTTGAGGGCATCACGTAGTTTTTGTGAAAAGGCATTTGCGCCGATGATCCCATTCATGGCCGGCGCTGCTTGCGCTTCAGAGGACTTTTCGGCCGCCATGGTGTGCAGCGCTCGGACCTGGCCCGCTGCCACCCCCAGCACCAGCCACGAGTCGCCTATTTCCACCACCACCACACGCTCGCGCTGACCCACCATGACACTGGATACCACTTTCAGCAGGCGGCCACTGCCCATCGTCTGCAGACCAAAGCGGCGCACGGCCCAACCGGCCAGAAAAATCAGTGCCAGAACGACCGCCAGACCAAAGCCTGCCTGTAACAGGCCCGCTGCGCCGAACGATCGTACAGGTTCTGAGGCTGGAGTTGGCACGGTGGGAAGGACCGCGCCGGCGCCAAAACTTAGCCAGGCGAGTAGCGACGCTGCCACCTTGGGAACGGGCAACCCTTTCATCGGTTCAACTTCTGGATCCGTTCGGAGGGGGTGACGATATCGGTCAGGCGAATACCGAACTTTTCGTTCACCACCACCACTTCGCCCTGCGCAATCAGGTAGCCGTTGATAAAGACGTCCATCGGCTCACCTGCAAGGCCCTCCAACTCGACCACCGAGCCTTGCGAAAGTTGCAGCAGACTCTTGATGGTGATACGCGTACGGCCCAGCTCGGCGGTCAACTGCACAGGCACATCCAGAACCCTGGCGATGTCGCCCATGGCAATGTCCGAACCAGTGTTGTTTTGTAGCGGCGGAAAGACCCGGTCACCCGCCGGCGTGGTGGACGCGGCCTGCGCCTGCTCCGGCTCCTGCACGGGGGCGGTCTGGCTGGCTAGCGCTTGCTCGGCCAGCGCGCTGCCCCAGACATCATCCGTCGTTTCCACCGGATCCTGCTTGTTGCCTTTACTCATAGTTGCTGTCCTTACTTGAATCAATGTCTTGGTGGCTGATCATCTTCTGTACCCGCAGCGCATAGCGTCCGTTAGACGTACCGTAGCCACATTCCATGACCGGAACGCCATTCACCTTGGCGACAATCGTTGTCGGAATTTCGACCGGCAAGACATCCCCGGCTTGCAATTTCAGCAGCTGGCCAATACTTGACTGGAACGTCAGAAAATGTGCCACGAGTTCAACGTCGGCGCTTTGTACCTGGCGCGACAGCTGCTTGACCCAGCGTTTGTCAATTTCTACTTCGTCCTTCAGGGGATTCGACAGCAGGTCCCGGATAGGCGCAATCATGGAATAGGGAATGCAGACCGTGAGCACGCCCCCAATGGGACCGAATTCGATCTGGAAGGTGGTGGAGATCACCACTTCGTTGGGGGCCACAATATTGGCCAGCCGCGCGTGCATCTCCGAACGTATAAACTCGAAATCGAGCGGATAGACCGGCTGCCAGGACTTGCCATAACTTTCCAGCGTCAGGTTGAGCAGGCGTTTGATGATGCGTTGTTCGGTTGGCGTGAAATCGCGGCCTTCGATCCGAACGTGGTACCGCCCGTCGCTGCCAAACAAGTTATCAACCACCAAAAACACCAGTTTGGGGTCAAACACAAACAATGCGGTGCCCCGCAACGGCTTCATCTGGATCAGATTGATATTGGCAGGTACCGGCAAATGCCGAATGAAGTCACTGTACTTTTGAATCTGCACCGTACCGACTGAAATATCGGCGCTGCGTCGCATGAAAATCAGCAGAGCACTACGCAGATGTCGCGCAAAACGCTCGTTAATGACCTCCAGCGTATTCATGCGACCGCGCACGATACGCTCGTCGCTGCCCAGGTTGTAGGTTACCGGCCCATCCACCACCGGCGGCGGCACCGGGGCGACGTCGGTCTCACCGGCGACACCTTGCAGAAGCGCATCTATCTCTTCTTGAGAGAGCTCGTGTTCATAGGCCATGGGAGAAATTCATTGAGCGTATTCACTGCAGCATGAAGGTGGTAAACATCACGCTGGATATTTTTTGCAGCGGCAGATCCGGTCCGAAGGGCTGGTTCAACGTTGCCATGAGTTCACTTGCCAACAAGGCTTTGTCACTCGGCATGGCGAGCGACTCGGCCTCTCGATTGGAGAGCACGCTCAGCACCCGACTACGCACTTCGGGTAAATATTGAATGACTTGGCTCTGCGACTTGGCATCCGCCATTTTCAGTGTCAGACCGACGTGCAGAAAGCGCATTCGACCGTTGGGTTGCAGGTTGACCGTAAAAGGCTCCAGGGCGATAAAAATAGGATCTGCCGGTGCCTTGGCCACTTCCTTGTGGGGTCGATTGGCGCCCAAATAATAATAGGCTGCGGCTGAGGCGCTTGCAATTCCAAGCGCAACAAAGGCGAACAGTAGGAGGAACTTGCGAGTCTTTGGAGCCTTGGGGGTCTTTACTTTGGAAGGGCCTGTGTCCATGACTTTGCTGCGTGAATTAGAGGATTGATTGTTTGTCAAAAGGCCTCGCAATCATCGGTTAATAAAAAGGGGGAAAGCGCTTCAACTCCGCCATTTGCGCCAGCCTCTGGGCGGGTCGTTCAGTTTTCTTTCAGGCATACGTATCGACGCTGATTCCGTTGCTTCGACGGAGTGGCTCGGAGACGGTACCGATACTGAGGGTTTCAGTTTTTACCATGCTGTTATTGCGGTAACTGCGGGAGTCGGAGTTTCTGCTCTGGCTTTGAGCAAATGACGCCTGCTGCTGGTTCTCGGCGCTGATGGAGGTATTGCCTAGACTGATTCCGCTATCAGCCAGCGTGGTACGCAGTTGCGGTAGCGCCGCCTCCAACGCAGCGCGGACCGATGAATGTGCAGAGACAAATACGGCTTGAATTTGTTGATCGCTCAGGCTCAGTGTCACCTTCAGCGGGCCCAGCCCTGGCGGGTTGAGTTGGAGTTCAGCGACCTGATGCCCGGCATTGCCCATTTGGATCATTTGGTGGCCAAGCGCTTTGCCCCAGTCGCTGCTGCCTACGGCCGGCGACAGCGAGAGGCTAGCCATTGCCGTTGCTGTTGCCGTTGCCGGGTTCGGGCTAGAAACGCCGCCGGAGCCGTGCGTGGCTGCATTCAGTGCATAAGCCGGTAAAACGGCATTGGCGCTGGACGTGGCAGCGTCGGGGGCCGGCGGGGTGGGTCGGGTGGGGTCGGCCACCGCAGCGGGAGGGGGCGCTACGGTGGTCCCCGCTTTGGCCGCGCCGTGGAGGGTGGCCGGTGCCAGGTTGGCGGCTACTTCGCGTAACCCGTCCGACTTGTTGGCGGGCTTGCTATCGCGTTTTGAGGACTGAGGGTGAAGGTCTATTTCCGGTGCGGCGGGGATTTCCACGGTTTTCATGGCATCCAGCGAAATGGTTGAACTGTCGTCGACAGTCACCGGACTGGGCGGGCCGTGTCGTGTCGCCCGGCCAACGTCCTTGGGGGGCGGCGCCAACAGGGTAGTCGCCAGCGAAGACGGTGCGTTCGTACTCATGGCGACTTCGCTTGCGGCCACCGACCCGTCGGTAGGCACGGCTGACGTCGCCAGCAAACTTGTCAGCGGGGGACTGGCGCTGCTGGAGGCGGCACCGTCGGCGGCTGTTCCCGCACCGCCGGTTGGCGTAGCTTGAATGAATCTGTTTTCCAGCGGAATAAAAGGCACGGACACGGCAGTAATCAAGTTATCCGGCAGCGTCTCGGAACCGGCGGCCTGGCGTCGAGCGAGCGCGGTGAGGGGCGGCTTGACAGTGGGTTTTTCGGTGGTTTTTCCAGCCGGTGCCCGTGAGCGCGAC
>NZ_JABBPC010000007.1 GCF_012927485.1 Polaromonas sp.
TGGAACTTGCTACGCTGGAATGGGTGTCCTGGTTTAACCATCACCGGCTGCTTGAGCCCATCGGTTACATTCCCCCTGCCGAAGCTGAAGAAAATTACTATCGGCAATTAACCAGTCAGGCCGTCATGTCGGTCTGACTTAACCCAACGGGCCTCCACGAAAACCGGGGCGATTCAGGTTGTCGCATCCCCGTCGTACGACGAAGACACAACGCCCACAAGATGTCCCCGGCTATCGAACACCGGCCCGCCACTCATGCCCCCCCTCGCATCGCAGTCAACCGCAAAGCAAGGCCCCGGAAGCATGGAGCGGTCTCTTCCTTCGGGGTAACTGTCAATCACCAGCACCTTTATGCATCCCGGCACCATTTCGACACGGGTGGCACTTGAAATCACTTCTGTACGGCGTATTGCGGATAGACCGGTGACTGTGAGTTCGTCGCCCACCGCTGGCATACGCGTAGTGACCGACGCGAAGTCGAAATGACGGTTTGCGGGGAAACTCGAACTAAGAGTGAGAGACAAAACCGCGAGGTCAGCATTAGGCACCAGAGAAAACCGCAGCACAGTCCACAGCAACATTCCGCCCGGTAGCGGAGCCTGCGCAACGAGGGTAGCCTCCCCTGACGCGAGCTTTTCTGCGTAGCCTTGATCCTGTAGAACGTGCGCCGCACACACAGCGAGGCCAGGTCCAACCATAGCGGCTGATCCGGTGGTGTGATGCCCAGAGTCATCCCGGAAACTGAGGGCCAGCAGGATACCCAGCTGGGAGCCTACGGGCATGTAATCCCCAGAATTGCCCTCGAAGAAAAGTCGCTGCGCGGAGAAGGTCAGCCTTTCGCCCGCCATTAGTTCGAGGTGTGGATCGTTATTTGCGACAGCAGAGACTTCGTCGGTATTCACACAGTTCTCCATGCTGATCGCGACTGGCCGTACCGCAGCCTATAAAACTAGAGCCCACTCAATCGGGAGACCTGTTTGACGGCTCTTGAAATTCTGTGCTGAGATGAACTGCACATTTTCTGCTCTCCGCTAGTCAGCCTACGACCTATTACTGATATTTATTCGGCGTCGGGTAGTTTGTTCCCGCAAGTCAACCACCAAAAGGCCTTCGACAGCCTCTTCAATTTGTTCAGGTCGCTGGTCTGAATAACGAGATTGATCGATATCACCAACTGCCACGAATTGTTCAATAAATGCCGGTAGCTGCTTGTGAAAGCCCACCACATCGCTCAAATCTTTGTCGCCGAATTCATCGGGAAACATTTCCTTGAAAACATCGATAGGTGAAGTTAGCTGGGCGCAACAGGCGAAGCAAGGGAGCGGCATCGAGATGGCCAATACATCACCAGCGGACACCGGCTTTGGGCCTGACGCGAGGAACTTGTTGAAGACTCGGTTCGCACTGGCAAGGTAAACGCCTTGCTTGAGGAGGCCTGACTGGCAAAGATTGGGCGCGGCTGCGTCGCTAAAAAAGGCATAGAGAGCCATCGCGCTATTTGCTGCCGCAGCATTTCTAAGCATCTCATTCTGTAGCCCGTATTTATTGCTGTGAGCGATCCCTGAATAAAGATTTGACTTTCCGCTGTGCGCTTTCTTAGCCTGCACGCGAAGTTTCAAGCCGCCGCTGTTAGTTAAGAACCACCACTCCCACTCCCAATCGGCTCCCGTGTACTTTGCTTCTTGGTGCCTTGTATAAGCTTGGTAGGTTATCAAGGAGGACTTTTGGGAAATGTCGTACAGCAGCCAATCAGTTAACGACTCTTCTTTGACTGCTGGCTGCTTTTCGTGCCACTTTTGCACGTACGCAGCACTGTCCTTGAAGACTTGGCACACATTGTTCATCTGTCCCCCAATCAAATAACGAAAAGAAAAAAGCCCCAAGGACTTCTCCATGAGGCTTTAAATTGTGCACCCATACGCCGATCGAACCCGCATGAATATTAGTGCTTAAGGAGTGGGGTGGCTGATGGGGCTCGAACCCACGACAACAGGAATCACAATCCTGGACTCTACCAACTGAGCTACAGCCACCAGAACCTTGAATTATAGCGGCAAAGCCGCTGTGATCTATCGCGTCACGTTTTCTTCTGCGTTTGCGGTGACGGGGACAGGTTTGGCAACAAGAATTTCTGCTTTAAAGCGTGTTTTCAGCCCGTTGTAATAGGCGAGATTTTCGGCGGACGTCCACCACTGGGTGTATTGATTACGTTCCTGTTTTGCGGCGGCTTCGGTCGGTACATCGCGAGCAACTACCTTATTAACTTTGACGATTGCATACCCTTGAGCGCCGAGATCAACGCCTGCAAAGGCGGGCAAGGCGCTCGCATCGACGCGCAATGCCGCATCAATCACTTGGGGGGGGAGTTTCTGGGTCTGTTCACGCGACACCAGCACCGGGGCAGACAGCAGCGTAGCGGTAGCCGGAGCGGCTTTCCAGGCGGCCAGTTTGGCGATGCCGTCTTTGCGCGCTTCTTCTGCGCCGTGCTGGGACAGCCAGCGTTGACGAACGATGTCTTTTACGTCTGCAAAAGGCTGAGTATGCGCGGGCTGGTACTGGACAATCCGGCCTGAAACCAATTGACTGGGCGCTATTTCAATGGCTTCTGTGTTGCGTTTTTTCTCAATCGCATCGGGGGCAAACAGCGCGTTCAAAAATTTAGGATTAGCCTGTACACCGGTGGCACCGGCCGGGGGCACGCGCAGCACATTACTGGCCGATTTGATTTCGAGCTTCAGTCGGTCGGCAATCGGTTTGAGACTATCTGACTGCTCATACACACCGTTGGTGAAAGCTTCAGCAGTTTCAGAAAATTTCTTCTGGGCTTGCTGCTTTTCCAGATCGGCCACAAGCTCGGGCCTCATCTCCTCAAAACTGCGTTGCTTGGGCGTCTTGATGTCGGTCAGCTTGATGATGTGGTAACCAAACTCGGACTCCACCACGCCACTGATATCACCTTTTTTCATCGAGAAAGCTGCATCCTCGAAAGGTTTGACCATAGCGCCGCGGGCAAAAAAATCGAGGTCGCCGCCATTAGCTGCAGAACCAGAATCCTGTGAATTCTTAGTCGCCACATCGGCAAAGGAATCTGGGAATTTTTTGACACGAGCGAGCAACTCTTCTGCTTTGGCCTTGGCTTTCTCCCGATCTGCAGCGGGTGCTGTCTTGGGCGAGGCAATCAGGATATGACTGGCCCGGCGCTCTTCAGCGCCACTCAGCCGCTGCACGTTCTGCTCGTAATAGGTTCTCAGGTCTGCTTCATTGATAGTGATGCTTTTCTTGACGGCGTCCAGATCAAGCAACACATATTCAATGCTGGCCTGCTCGGGCGCTTGAAAAATCTTTTCGTTGGCTTTGTAAAACTGTTCGAGGTCGGCTTCTGTCGGGCTCAGCCTGGATGCGAAATCAGCGGTATTGAAACGTACGAACTGAATTTCACGCTTTTCGAAATACGCGTTGAGGGCCAGATCGGTGACCGAGCCGGAAGAAAACCCACTGGCGCCGATACCGACCAACACTTGTCGGTTCGACAGATCAGTTCGCACATTGGCTTCAAACATTTCCGGGCTCATTCCCTGGGTGCTCAACAGTTGGCGATAGCGTTCCATATCGAGCGTGCCGTCAGGGCGGCGCAATGACGCAATTTCGGGACTTTGTTGCAACTCCCGCGCCAGATGCTGGTCACTGGTGACAAGCCTAAATTTATCTGCTGCTGCAGCAATCACGCGATCACGCACCAGACGTTCGAGAGTGGCATAGCGCGCTTCCGGCGAATCCAGGAGCTTGGCGTCCAGCGAAGGCATGGACGCCCGTAACTTGTCAACTTCCTTTTGGTGCGCGCGATCCCATTCCGACTGAATAATCTCCTTGCCGTCGACCTTTGCAACCGCTACGCCCTTTTCCCTTGATCGGTTGTAGCCATCGAGACCCAACAAAACAAAGGAAGGCACGATCAGCAAAAACAGCAGTGCCATCGTTACTTTGGTGTGCTTGCGAATGAAATCAAACATCTCAAATTTCCTGTACAACTACCCCAAAAGGGCAAACAACAAAAAAGGCGAACCATGTTCGCCTTTCTTTCAGTGGGTGGTGGGTGCTGACGGGCTCGAACCGCCGACCTACGCCGTGTAAGGGCGCTGCTCTACCAACTGAGCTAAGCACCCCACTAAAAACCTCTACCTCAATTCAAGGCATCCTTGAGCGCTTTGCCCGGACGGAACTTCGGTACCTTGGCCGCCTTGATTTTAATCGCATCGCCGGTACGCGGGTTACGCCCCGTGCGTGCAGCACGTTTACCCACGGCGAATGTGCCAAAACCCACCAAAGACACGGTGCCTCCTTTTTTAAGGGTTGCTTTCACAGCACCAATAGTTGACTCCAGCGCACGCGTCGCGGCGGCTTTGGAAATATCCGCATGTTTGGCAATGTGCTCGATCAGTTCAGTCTTGTTCACAAGGAGCCTCTCGTTGATTGATAAGTTAATCTGGTTGAATCTAGAAAATGCTTTTCGGGACCCTGTTGTAGAGGTGTCAGCCGAGGCAACCTGTGCAGGTTTTCTGCTGATTCCAATTAGAGCCATGGACTTCTAACCTGTCAATACAGCATCCGGCTTTTTCTCAGCATTCGGACGCGGATTCTAGTCTCTTTTTTCACACATTCTGCACTTAGTTTCAAGCAGCGCCCTCAATTTCCATGTTTGACAAAACCGTTTATCACGACCCGCTCACCACCTCGGCAATGGCCTTTCCGAGATCGGCTGTGCTGGCTCGCCCGCCCAAATCGGGCGTACGCGGAGCCCCACTTTCGGGTCGCAACACTTTTTCAATGGCGGCGAGAATACCGTCGTGCGCGTCCGTGTACCCCAAGAAATCCAACATCATCGCACCGCACCAGATCTGCCCAATGGGGTTGGCAATATTGCGCCCTGCGATGTCAGGGGCCGAACCATGTACAGGCTCAAACAGCGAAGGAAATTTGCGCTCTGGGTTGAGGTTGGCGCTGGGCGCAATGCCGATAGTTCCGGTGCATGCGGGTCCCAGGTCGCTCAGGATATCGCCAAACAAATTGCTTGCTACGACCACGTCAAAAAAGTCCGGTCGCTGTACAAAGTGGGCGGTGAGAATGTCAATATGAAATTTGTCGAGTTGAAGGCCTGGATAATTTTTTGCCATCTCAACCACGCGTTCATCCCAGTACGGCATTGAGATCGAAATGCCGTTGGACTTGGTCGCACTGGTCAGGTGTTTTTTGGGCCGAGACTGCGCGAGTTCAAACGCAAACTTCAACACACGATCGACGCCGATGCGCGTGAACACCGACTCCTGCAACACAAACTCACGATCCGTTCCAGGAAACGCCCTGCCACCGATGCTGGAATATTCCCCTTCAGTGTTTTCTCGAACAATGTAAAAATCGATTTCGCCGGGTTGTCGCGGACTTCCATCACGCCTGACCACTGGCGCAATAATTCCGGGCATCAGCCGTGCCGGTCGCAAATTGATGTACTGGTCAAATTCCCGCCTGAACATCAGCAAGGAACCCCAAAGCGACACGTGATCGGCTATTTTTTCAGGCCAGCCCACTGCTCCAAAATAAATCGCGTCATGGCCACCGATCTGGTCTTTCCAATTATCCGGCAGCATTTTTCCGTGATTTTCAAAATAGTCCCAACTGGAAAAATCAAAGTGATCAAATTGCAGATCAATTCCGAATTTAACGGCCGCCGCTTCCAGCACGCGAATCCCCTCTGGCATCACTTCTTTGCCAATGCCGTCGCCGGCTACCACTGCAATTCTTTTTTTGCCAATACGGGTACTCATGGTGTGGCTCTTTTCAATATAGGTTCTGACAAAAGATGGTTTGCGGAAAAGCGTATGGTCTTGCCCGGAGTCTGCGAAGGTGCAAACCTACCCGCTAAACCTGCAACATCGGGTGACGCAAAATCTTAAACTATTTGCCTGTTTGCCCGCTCCGTAATGCGGTCACGAAAACTACGTTGACTTCAGCTTCACAGGCCTCACCACAAGGCTTACGCCTAACGCAGTAATGGCCGTGCCCAGGAGGGTGCTAAAGGTGATTGATTCGCCAAACAGTAGCCACGCCATCACCGCGGTCGTGGGCGGCACCAGATAAAGCAGGCTAGTCACCGAAGTCGCTGCGCCGCGCTGGATCAGCAAGTAAAGCAGCGAACTACCGCCCAGCGTGAGCGCTAGCACCGACCACGCCATGGCGCCCAAAAATTGGGGGTTCCAGGCGATGGATTCACTTTCAAGAAGGGCAAACGGCAAGGTCACAAGCAAAGCGGCCCCCAACTGAATCGCGTTAGCGCTGCGCACATCGGTGGGCTGCAGAAAACGTTTTTGATAAAGCGTTCCCGCAGTGATGCTGAGGAGCGCAAATACCTCACAACCAAAGGTCAGCGCTGTAACTTCCCCACCTGCACCGAATTTGCGGGCGACAACCAACAGCAGCCCGCCCAGTCCCAAAACCAAACCGGCCCACTGGCGCGGTGCAACTCTAGTCTGCTCCGGCCCCGAGCGACCCAAAACGTTGGAGGGACCCATCCAAGAAACCCAGAGGGCGGTCAGCACAGGCTGTAAGCCCACAATCAGCGCCGCCAAACCCGAACCCATACCGGCTTTAACAGCGATCCAAACGCCGCCTAAATAACCCGCATGCATCAGGATTCCAGCGACCGCCAAATGCAGCCACTGTCGTTGGTCACGCGGCCACGGAGCGCGGACGAGTCTGATCCAAATAACGAAACAGACGATGGACAGGATATAGCGGATCGACAAAAAGGTAAGCGGCGGCGCATAGGGCAGGCCGAACTTGGCGACGATGAAACCGGTACTCCAAATCAGGACGAACACGGCGGGCATGGCCCGGACCAGCGTGCGAGACGAGGACGGCGCGCTCACGAGCGCCTCATTTAGCACGCGCGCGGATTTCCGGAATAGCTTTTTGCAGGTAGTAAATCATGGACCAAACCGTCAGAATGGCAGAAATCCAGATCAACCAAGTTCCCCACAGATGAGTATTGATCACCCCGAACAGGGCGCCGTCGAACAGAAGGAAAGGGATCGCCACCATCTGGACTGTTGTCTTGATCTTGCCCAGCATGTGCACGGCGACGCTCTTGGTGGCCCCGATCAGGGCCATCCATTCGCGCAGAGCCGAAATCGCAATCTCGCGCCCAATGATGATTAACGCTACGAACACATCCGCGCGTTGCAAATGCACCAGCACGAGCAGCGACGCGCACACCAGAATCTTGTCCGCCACAGGATCAAGGAAAGCACCGAACGAGGAGGTCTGGTTCAGCTTGCGCGCCAGATAGCCGTCCAGCCAATCGGTCGCAGCGAAGATCACAAACATCACGGTGGCGATCAAATTCCGCTCTGCTGGGGCAATATTCAAGTAAAAAACACCCACGATTAACGGAATCGCAACAATGCGGGTCCAGGTCATCAACGTGGGAATGGTCAGAAACATGGTTCGATTTTGGCATGAGCGGTGAGCACCTTCCCGACGCAGGGGTCAGGACAGGTTGAAATGCTGCACTTCGTTGCAGAAAAACGTCTGGTCGCGGACGCCCCTGTCACGCAGGAGACCCGCTGGTCGAAGAGATGCGTCATCTGCCGACTCAATGCAAGGCGCGGTAAATTTCATCGGCAAGGTCTTTCGAAATGCCGTCCACCGTGGCGATGTCATCGGCGCTGGCCGACGCGATGCCACGAATGCCCCCAAAGCGTTGCAGCAAACTAGCGCGCCGCTTGGGGCCAATCCCCGCAATATCCTCCAGCTTGCTGCCGCCCATTCGAACCTTGGCCCGTTTGGCGCGCATGCCGGTGATGGCAAAGCGGTGCGCTTCATCCCTGATTTGCGCAATCAGCATGAGCGCTGCCGAATCACGCCCCAGGTACACCTTGTCACGACCATCGGCAAACACCAATTCCTCCAGTCCCACTTTGCGGCCCTCGCCTTTTTCGACACCCGCAATCAGCCCCAAATCCAGCCCCAGTTCTTCAAACACCTGGCGCGCCATAGACACCTGCCCTTTGCCACCATCCACCAGCACCAGGTCTGGCAGCGAGGCCTCTCCGTTGCGCACGGCCTCGGCCAACTTGGTATAACGGCGCGTCAGCACCTGGCGCATCGCCGCGTAATCGTCGCCGGGTGTGATGCCTTCGATGTTGTAGCGACGGTATTCACTGTTTTGCATCTTGTGCTCCTTGAACACCACGCAGGAAGCCTGGGTTGATTCGCCCGCTGTATGCGAGATGTCAAAACACTCAATCCGCAGGGCATCCAGATTGTCCAGGGGCAGGTCAAGCGCTTCTGCCAAAGCGCGGGTGCGCGCCTGTTGCGAGCCTTGCTCGGCCAGCAAACGAGCCAGCTGAAGACCGGCATTTTTCTGCGCCATCTCCAACCAGATACGCCGCTGCTCACGTGGCTGGTGGACTGCCGTGACGCGGCTGGCGGCCTGCTCGGCCAAGGCATCGATCAGGTCCTTGTCCACCGCCTCGCTGCAGACGAGGGTCGGCGGTACGGGCACGTCAATGTAGTGCTGGGCAATAAAAGCTTCGAGCACAAGCGCCTCCAAGGTTTTCACACCTTGCCCAAGTACCGCGGGATTGGCTTCGTTGGCCTCATCAAATTCGGCATCGAGGACGGCAACGTCGGTGGCATTTTCTACATGCGTCGGAAAGTAGGCCCGATCACCCAAGTGGCGCCCACCACGGACCATCGCCAGGTTGACACAGGCTTTGCCGCCCTGCACTTTCACAGCAAGAATGTCCACGTCTTTGTCGCCGCCTATTTCCATGGACTGTTGGTGCAATATCTTGGACAACGCCGACATCTGGTTGCGCAACTCGGCGGCCTGCTCAAACTCCAGTTTTTCGGCGTGGGCCAGCATTTTCATTT
>NZ_JABBPC010000009.1 GCF_012927485.1 Polaromonas sp.
GACGAGGCCGATGTGTCGCGCATCGTCGCGCAGACCCCCGAGGGATCGTACGGCCTGTTGCCGCACCGGCTCGACTGCGTCGCGGCGCTGGCGCCGGGCATCCTGATCTACGAGAACGCGGGCGGCCACGAGGTCTGCCTCGCTGTGGATGAAGGCGTGATGGTCGAGACCGGGGCGCAGGTGCTCGTGTCCGTACGGCGCGCCACGCCCGGCAAGGACCTGGGCCAGCTGCTGGACGCAGTGACGCAGCAGTTCCTGGCCCAGGACGCGCAGGACCGCAGCCTGCGCTCGGTGCTGGACCAGCTCGAGAGCGGCTTCCGGCACCGCTTCGCGGGGTTCCAGTATGAATGAGAACCGCACGGATGGCCCCAGCCTGGCCGACCAGGTCGGCGTCAAGGCGCAGCGCAAGCTCAAGGCGCGTCGCGACGGAACGCCTGGCGTGTGGCTCGGCCTCGGGACAATGGGCATCATCGGCTGGTCGGTCGCGGTGCCTACGCTGCTGGGCGCGGCTCTGGGCCTGTGGCTGGACCGCCACCATCCGGGCACCCATTCGTGGACGCTGGCGCTGCTAGTGGCGTGCCTGACCCTGGGCTGCCTGAACGCGTGGCACTGGGTCGCACGCGAAGACCGGGCCATGCGCGACGACCGCGAGGACGGCGATGCCTGACACGCTACCCGCACTGATGCCGTCGCTGCTGGCCGTCCTGGCCGGCGCAGCGATCGGCGCCGTGTTCTACGGTGGCCTCTGGTGGACGGTGCGCCGTGCGGCGAAGTTTCGCCGGCCGGGCCTGGCCGTGCTGTCCGTGGTGTTGCAGCCGCCGCGCACCGAAGAGCGACTGCGCAAAAACCCGCTCGGAATTTATATCAACGGCCTGTCCTGGAGCCGTGAACTCGACGCGACCGAAGGAGTGAAGAAACCATGAAAACCCAAATCCGCATTGTCGCTTTGCCGCTGATCCTGAGTGTCAACTTGGCATCCGTCACCTGCTGCGCCACGCATGGACAGCCGCCACCTGACTTCACGCTGGATGATTCTGTCGCGGCACACGCGTTAGCCGAACCGCCCAAACCCATTGAGGTGGTCGAAGTGCCGAAACTGCTGCCGCTGCCCAAGCAGTTGAAGTCCTTGCGGAACGCACCCGAGGACAAAACGGTGGCTGAATCACTCGACGAGAAAACTCGTGTGGCGCGCGCCAATGCCAAAGCCACTGTGCGCTGGATCGTCGGCGACACGACCAGCGGTGCGGGCACCAACCAGCGTGTGAATATTCTCGTGAAACCAACGCGCATCGGGCTGAAGACGAACCTGGTCATCACCACCAATCGCCGCACCTACCTGCTCGAACTGTCTTCGACGCCGCAGGCATGGATGGCGTCCGCATCGTGGGACTATCCGAAAGACCGCCTGCTGGCCTTGCAAAAGCAAGCGCAGCAAGCTCAGACGGCTGCGCCGGTGGACTCCGGCTTGTCGCTGGAGCAGATCAAGTTCCGCTACGCGATTTCCGGCGACAGCCCACCGTGGAAGCCGCTGCGCGCCTTCGACGACGGCAAGCGGGTTTACATCCAGTTCCCCGCTGGCATCGCGCAAGGCGAGTTGCCGCCGCTGTTCGTGATCGGAGCGCAGGGCGATGGCCAGCTCGTGAACTA
This sequence comes from Polaromonas sp., assembly GCF_012927485.1. GTDB lineage: Bacteria > Pseudomonadota > Gammaproteobacteria > Burkholderiales > Burkholderiaceae_C > Polaromonas. The sequence goes on from NZ_JABBPC010000009.1 coordinate 1,648, forward strand.
CCGCTTCCGCTCGCCGTACTATGTGGTGGATCGGTTGTTCGGTGCGGCCGAGTTGCGGCTGGGTGCGGATAAGGCTGTCGTGGTTCGCATCGAGCGCACCGATGGCGTGGGCAGTCCGGCACGGAGGCATTGAGCATGAGCACGTCCGCCACGCCGCAGATACCACCAATTGGGCCGAATAAGGCAGACCCGGACACATTGGCTCTGCGCGCTTCGCCGCGCCCGGTCACGCGACTGAACCGACGCATGCTGGCCGTCCTTGCGGGAACGCTGGGTGCTGTCGTGTTGGGTGGCACGCTATGGTCGCTGCAATCGCACAAGCGCGAGCGCAACGCTGCCGCCGAGCTGTACAACGTGGATCGCGTCTCTCGTGCCGAGAGTCTCGACCAGTTGCCCAAGGACTATTCCAAGGTGCCGTCGGCTGCCAAGCCGGTACCCGTTTTGGGCGAGCTATTGCCGGGCGACTTGGGTCCGGCCATCGTGGCGCAGCGTAATGCGGGAGCGCCCGCACAGACTGGGCGCATTGCACAGTCGGGTGATGCCGAGGAGGCAGCACGCTCAGCGGTTTTCTTTCGCAGCGGTGCGGTGAAGGCAGCACCGTCGCCCACTGCGAGTACGGCCATGCCCGAGCCGGTATCGGGCAACCAGCCGTTGAATCCGATGGCATCGGCGTCGGCACAGCCTGCTGACCCAACGGCGGTACAGAACCGACGGGATCAGAAACAAGCCTTCGTCGCCACTGGCGGCGACACCGCCACCCGCAATCCGCAATCCGGCCAGCCTGCAACTACCAGTCTCGCCCTACCAAGTGATGGCGGGCACCATCATTCCGGCAGCGCTGGTAACGGGCATCAACTCCGACTTGACCGGACAGGTCATCGCCAACGTCACCGAGGCGGTCTACGACACGGCCACCGGTCGCTTCCTGCTGATTCCGCAGGGGTCGCGCCCGATCGGCCGCTACGACAGCCAGGTGTCATTCGGTCAGCGGCGCGTATTACTTGTGTGGACGCGGCTGATCCTGCCCGACACGTCGTCCATTTCGCTCGACCGCCTGCCCGGCATTGACCCGGCCGGCTATGCCGGGCTGGAGGATGGCGTCGATTGGCATTGGGATCGCATCCTCGCCGGTGCTGCGTTGTCCACGCTGCTCGGCGTGGGCGCCGAGCTGGCTGCGCCTGATCGTGGCGGCAGCGACGGCAAGGTCGTCATCGCCACGCGCCAGAGCGCGCAGGACACCGTGAACCAGGTCGGTCAGGAGATCACCAAGCGCAACGTGAGCATCCAGCCGACGCTGCCCATCCGGCCCGGTTTCCCGATGCGGGTCATGGTGAACAAGGATCTGGTCCTGCGGCCGTACCATCCGCTGTTCTTCCAGAGGGGATCGTCGCAATGAGCCAGTCTGCCGGCAAGCTGCGGCTGGGGCCGCTGCCCAAGGTCGCGAACGTCAAAGTCACCATCGCGCTCACCACGACGTTGAAGGCCGATTTGGAACGCTATGCCGCGTTGCATGCGCAGACCTACGGCGAGCCGATTGATGCCACCACGCTGATCCCGCACATGCTCGAAGCGTTCATGGCGCGGGATCGAGGATTCAAGCGAGCAGCGCGACCGCGCACCGTCGCCACGCAGCGAAATGAAAAAGCCGTCCCTGATTGAACAAGGACGGCTCTCCAAATTGGTGCCCGAGGCCGGAATCGAACCGGCACGACCATTTCGAGTCGAGGGATTTTCTTACCACTTCGACTTTCGCCGCCAGCGTAACCGCTGTTCGTGGTCTGGAGCACGCCTTCACCATAGTCTTGCGACCGTAGGTGCCCGCCGTCTGCTCTCTACACCTTCCATCGAACCTTTCGGATCGAGGCTTGGCTCGGCGTTGGCTCGGATGCTTGCAGCATCCAGGGCTTTCGCCGAATTTGACGGGCTTCACCTCCGAGGTTTCCCCTGGAGGGCTCAAATTGCTTTAAGTCCCTTGTGTCTACCGATTTCACCACTCGGGCTAGCTTGGTTCGTTACCGAACCGATGTTTCGCCTAGCTACGCTAGGCTTGTTCCAACTGTACCTCTCTACTGACCCCTACATGACACCTAGAAGCCGGAGGGCTGTTGGTGCCATTTGCACTAAAGCCCGGGAAACCCGCGCCATTTCAAGCTCTGCGCCGACATCCCCGATGAGAAAAAGACTTAACAAAGGAGATTTTAAGTCCCATGCGGCTACCATTACGCCACTCCCGCCACAAGAAAACGTTCACGATGAACTGCATCTCTTTTCTGGTTCCAGCTAAACCCTATACATTTAATAATTAAGCTTATTTCCGTGAAAAATGCAGGAAAGGGAAGATTCTAGTCCCGCATAACATGACTTAACTTGTTGAGTTTTTTGCCAGTGCGTTTAAATACGGAGCAATTCGGATTTGCTGTTCATGCCCAGTTCACTACGCCGGAAAAAGATGCGGGTGAACATAAAATTCAGTATGGCAGGCTACGGGCGTCGACTTAATGGAGGCGCGGCCCAGAGTCGAACTGGGCTAGCCGGATTTGCAATCCGGTACATAACCGCTTTGTTACCGCGCCCTATTCTTTCTGCTTTGGCAAAGCCAATAAATTTACCAACTACTCCAACAAAAAAGGGCAGCATTTTAAGTGCTGCCCTTTGAACTGGAGCGGGAGAAGAGTCTCGAACTCTCGACCTCAACCTTGGCAAGGTTGCGCTCTACCAACTGAGCTACTCCCGCGATGACATGGTCAAATTATAACGTAATTTTTAAGCTTTCCGAGGGCCGCTTAAAGAGTTTCATTCAATGTTTTACGGGTCCCGCTGCTTCGCCGGGAACAGCAACTCCGGCAGGCGAAGCGACACCAGCAGCAGAGGCAACTATGACCTCTTCATCGGTCAGCGGAATAGGTTGGCGCTCAAGCGCCACCTGCAACACCTGGTCTATCCATTTCACTGGCACGATCTTCAGACCGGTCTTCACATTGTCAGGAATCTCTTGCAGATCTTTGGCGTTCTCCTCAGGGATCAGCACCGTCTTGATTCCACCACGCAAAGCAGCCAGTAACTTTTCCTTCAAACCACCGATGGCGGTCACCTCGCCACGAAGAGTAATCTCCCCGGTCATGGCAACATCGCCGCGGACAGGAATGCCTGTCAGTGCGGAGACAAACGCAGTCGTCATGGCGGCGCCGGCGCTCGGCCCATCTTTGGGCGTCGCACCATCCGGCACGTGAATATGGATGTCCCGTTTTTCAAACATCTCATCCTTGATGCCTAAAAGTTTTGCGCGACTGCGAACCACCGTACGGGCGGCCTCGACGGATTCCTTCATGACATCGCCGAGCGATCCGGTACGGGTAATCACACCTTTACCAGGCATGACCGCCGCCTCAATCGTCAGCAAATCGCCGCCAACTTCGGTCCATGCCAGCCCGACCACCTGGCCCACCTGGTTTTGCTGCTCTGCACGGCCATAACTAAATTTTTGAACACCCAGAAAATCGTTAAGGTTGTCCGCTGTAACAACCACCTTGGGCTCCATTTTCTTGAGTTGAATACCTTTGACCACCTTGCGGCAAATTTTGGAGAGTTCCCGCTCGAGAGAGCGTACGCCCGCTTCACGCGTGTAATAACGCACGATGTCACGCACCGCCGACTCGGAAACATCCAGTTCGTTTTCCTTGACGCCATTGTTCTTCAACTGCTTGGGCAAAAGGTAACGCATGGCAATGCTGGTTTTTTCGTCTTCCGTATAGCCTGAAAGTCGAATAACCTCCATGCGGTCCAGCAGCGCAGAGGGAATATTCATCGAATTCGAAGTTGCCACAAACATCACATCGCTCAGGTCGAAATCGACTTCAACGTAATGATCACCGAAGGTGTGGTTCTGTTCAGGGTCCAGCACTTCCAGCAAGGCGCTGGAAGGGTCTCCGCGGAAGTCCGTTCCCAGCTTGTCGATTTCGTCCAGCAGAAACAGCGGATTGCGCGTTCCTGCCTTCGCCAGACTTTGCAGCACCTTGCCGGGTAAGGCGCCAATGTAGGTGCGGCGATGACCGCGAATTTCTGCCTCATCTCGCATACCGCCCAAAGCCATGCGCACATACTTGCGCCCTGTGGCGTTGGCAATGGACTGTCCAAGCGAGGTTTTACCAACGCCCGGTGGGCCTACCAGGCAAAGAATAGGCGCTTTAAGTTTATCGACGCGTTGCTGCACCGCAAGATATTCAACAATGCGATCTTTGACTTTTTCAAGGCCATAGTGGTCTTCATTAAGCACCTTCTCTGCATTGACCAGATCATGCTTGATCTTGGTTTTTTTGCTCCATGGCAAGCTGGTTAAGACATCTAAATACGTGCGCACCACCGTCGCCTCAGCAGACATGGGCGACATGAGCTTGAGTTTTTTAAGCTCGCTCTCGGCTTTTTTGCGCGCCTCCTGCGGCATTTTGGCCGCCTTGATCTTCTTTTCAATCTCTTCGATGTCGGCGCCATCTTCGCCCTCACCGAGTTCTTTCTGGATCGCTTTTACCTGCTCATTCAGGTAAAAGTCGCGCTGGTTCTTTTCCATCTGGCGCTTGACACGACCACGAATTTTTTTGTCAACATTAAGGATGTCGACCTCACGCTCAAGCTTCTCATAAAGATTTTCTAGACGCGCTTTGACATTGTCGAGATCGAGAATCACTTGCTTGGCATCGAGTTTGAGAGGCAAGTGAGCCGCAATCGTATCGGCCAAACGGCCCGCATCGTCAATGCTTGAGATTGACGTCAGGATTTCTGGAGGAATCTTTTTATTCAGTTTGACATAGTGATCAAACTGCTGCATCACGGCGCGGCGCAGGGCCTCGATTTCACTTCCCTTGTCGCCGGCGACCGCGGCTGCCGGTTCAACAGGCGTGACGCTGGCCGTAAAGTGCTGCTCGCCTTCTTCAATTTTGTTGACCTTGGCGCGCTGTTGCCCCTCGACCAGGACTTTGACCGTACCGTCTGGCAACTTGAGTAGCTGCAGGATAGTGGCAACACAGCCCACCTCGAACATATCCTCCACCGAAGGCTCATCCTTGGCTGCAGTTTTTTGGGCCACCAGCATGATGCGTCGTTCGGCTTCCATGGCCGATTCCAGCGCCTTGATACTCTTGGGACGACCCACGAAAAGAGGAATCACCATGTGCGGGAACACCACCACATCGCGCAAAGGCAACAGCGGCAGATCGAGCGGGGCGGAAGGTAAGAAAGTTTGTCCGGACATATAACCCTTAAACGTAATACGCTCAGACCTTTTTCGCGGTCTGGCGGAACTCAGTCAATTCAGAAGTGGGGCGAAGGGCCCGCTTTTCAAGCGTTCCCGCCTAGCCCTTTCTCACGTTCAGGCTTTCTTTGCAGTTTCGCGATAGACCAGCAGCGGCGCCTTGTTTTCATCGATCGTCGATTCATCGACAACCACTTTGTCTACATTACTGGTATTCGGCAAGTCAAACATGGTGTCGATCAAGGATTGTTCCAAAATGGAGCGCAAGCCACGCGCACCCGTTTTACGTGCCAAGGCTTTTCGGGCAATGGCTTTCAAGGCGGAAGGCCGAATCTCCAAATCCACACCTTCCATCGAGAGCAGTTTGCTGAACTGCTTGACCACGGCATTTTTCGGTTCAGTCAGAATTCGCACCAGCGCATCTTCACTGAGTTCGGCCAATGTAGCAATCACCGGCATACGGCCCACCAACTCTGGTATCAGTCCGAACTTGATGAGATCTTCTGGCTCGACCTCTTTGAACGCATCAGTCAGAGTACGTGTCTTTTTGCTTTTGACGGTGGCGCCAAAACCAATACCGGAAGCCTCGGTTCGATTTTCGATAACCTTTTCCAACCCCGAGAAAGCGCCTCCGCAAATAAACAGGATGTTGGTGGTATCCACCTGCAAGAAATCCTGGTTAGGGTGCTTGCGCCCGCCTTGTGGTGGCACCGATGCCATCGTGCCTTCGATCAGCTTGAGCAGCGCCTGCTGTACCCCTTCGCCTGAAACGTCACGGGTAATGGAAGGGTTGTCGGATTTACGGGAAATCTTGTCGATCTCGTCGATATACACAATACCTTGCTGTGCGCGATCAACTTCGTAATTACAACTCTGCAACAATTTTTGGATGATATTTTCCACGTCCTCACCCACATATCCCGCTTCGGTCAACGTAGTGGCGTCGGCCATGACGAAGGGGACGTTAAGTGTGCGCGCCAGCGTTTGAGCCAGCAAAGTCTTACCTGAGCCGGTCGGTCCAATCAGCAAAATATTGCTTTTGGTCAGCTCCACATCATCTTTTTTGGCGATTTCCTTGTGGCGCAGGCGTTTGTAGTGGTTGTACACGGCAACCGCCAGCGTCCGCTTTGCCGGGTCCTGTCCAATCACGTACCCATCCAGCGTCGCCTTGATTTCTGCGGGCGTCGGCAACTCACTGCGCGTCTCGCGCACATCACCTCCAGCCGGCAGTTCGTCACGGATGATCTCGTTGCAAAGATCTATACATTCATCGCAGACAAAAACCGACGGGCCAGCGATCAGTTTCTTTACTTCGTGCTGGCTCTTACCGCAGAAGGAGCAGTAGAGAGTTTTTTCGCTGGAGGAGCCTTTTTTCTCGGCCATTGGTGGGATGCCTTTAACGTGACTTGGGAAACTATTGGCTAATGATAACCAATAAAAAAACGGCGTTTCTGTTGCCAAAAACGCCGCTGTTGCAGTGCAACTTCAGACTATTTCGCTCTCAATCAGGCACGCTTGGAGATAACCTGGTCCACCAGGCCGTATTCTTTAGCATCCTCTGCAAACATGAAATAGTCGCGTTCCGTGTCGCGTTCAATTTTTTCAATGGTTTGCCCTGTGTTGGCTGCCAGAATGCGATTGAGTTGGTCCCGCGTTTTCAGAATGTCACGGGCATGAATTTCAATGTCCGATGCCTGCCCTTGTGCGCCGCCCGAGGGCTGGTGAATCATCACGCGCGAATTAGGCAAAGTAAACCGCTTACCCTTGGCGCCGGCTGACAATAAAAACGCGCCCATGCTGGCTGCCATCCCCACGCACAGGGTAGATACATCCGGCTTGATGAATTGCATGGTGTCGTAAATCGCCATGCCAGCCGTCACAGAGCCGCCAGGCGAGTTGATGTAGAAAGAAATATCCTTGTCAGGATTTTCGCTTTCCAAGAACAGCAGCTGGGCCACCACCAGATTCGCCGTCTGATCATTGACGGGGCCGACCAGAAAAATGACGCGCTCCTTCAGCAGGCGCGAATAAATATCGTATGACCGCTCACCCCGGCCGGATTGCTCAATCACCATCGGCACCATGCCCAGGCCTTGCGTTTCCTGGGAAACGGATGGTGAGTGACCGTAGGCACCCTCGTATAAACTGTTTCGAATCATCATGTTTTCTCCAGAGATGTATGTACTGTACCGAACATGAATTGGGGTCTGTAGCGCAAAGCACAAGCCCCCAAGCCGGGAGGAACTAGCCTCGTTAGTTCTGCCCCATGAGCTCATCGAAAGAAATAACCTTGTCCTGGATCTTCGCCTTGTTCAAGACAAAGTCGGTCACGTTGTTCTCGATGACCACGGCTTCCACCTCGGCCATACGGCGGTTGTCACCCAGATACCAACGCACCACGTCTTGCGGCTTTTCGTAGCTGGCAGCCAACTCTTCAATGTGTGCTTTGAGCTGCTCCGGTTTGGCTTGCAGGTCGTTGCCTCGCACCAGTTCGGCAACGACCAAGCCCAGCCTTACGCGCTTTTCAGCTTGCGGACGAAAAATGTCATCTGGAATCGGTGCTTTATCGGCGTCCTTGATGCCGCGCTGTTTTAGATCGGCTCGCGCGCCTTCAATCATCCGGTCAACTTCGGCTTGCACGCTGGACTTGGGCAAGTCGAGTTCGGCGTTTGCGACCAACGCCTCCATCACGGCGTTTTTATTGCGTGCCAACACGCGAAACTTAACTTCACGTTCCAGGTTTTTCTTGATGTCGGCGCGCAGACCTTCCACGGTTGCATCCGCAATACCGAGCGATTTAGCCAGCGCCTCGTTGATCTCAGGCAGGTGGGCCGCTTCGATTTTCTTGACCGTGACCAAGAAGTCCGCCTGTTTGCCAGCGACGTCTTTGCCATGGTAATCGGCGGGGAAGCTTAGCGGGAAAGTCTTGCTTTCACCACTTTTCATGCCGCGCACGGCCGCTTCAAACTCCTTCAGCATCTGGCCTTCGCCGACCAGAAACTGGTAAGCCTCAGCTTTACCACCGGCGAAAGTCTCGCCGTCGATCTTGCCTTCAAAGTCGATAGTGGCTCGGTCACCTTCCTGTGCCGGCGCATCGGCGGCACGCTGGGCAAAAGTACGGCGTTGCTTGCGCAGAATGTCTACCGTTTTGTCAATCGCTGCGTCGCTGACTTCAGCGCTTACTTTTTCCACTTCAGCACCTGCGAGATCGCCGATCTTGACTTCAGGGTAAATCTCAAACACCGCATCGAAAACCAGTTCGCCCTCCGGAGAACCTTCTTTTTCACTGATACGGGGCTGACCAGCCACACGCAGTTTGGCTTCATTGGCCGCAACGGAAAATGCCTCGCCCACTTTGTCATTCATGACTTCGTAATGAACCGAATAACCATATCGCTGTGTCACCACGCTCATGGGCACTTTACCCGGTCGGAAACCGTCCATTTTCACCGTACGGGCCAGACGTTTCAGGCGCGAGTCGACTTCCGACTTGATGGTATTAATGGGCAGCGTCAGCGTCATTTTGCGCTCTAGCTTTTCAAGAGTTTCAACGGTCAAAGCCATGGTAGTTTCCTAAAATCAAAAATATTCAAAACAGGGCTTGAACCTGACATGCTGCGTAAGTGCAGCAAAACCTGATCGCTCAAAGGCCCAAATGCCGCCCGTGAAGCCTCAGGGTTGGTGCGCGGGGGGGGACTCGAACCCCCATACCATTGCTGGCGTCAGGACCTAAACCTGGTGCGTCTACCAATTTCGCCACCCGCGCGCCTGAAATACCCACTGAAGTCCGAAATTCCAGATTTTTCGTTTGAAATCAGTTAGCTTTCTATTTTAGCCTGTATCGACGTTGTTTTAAGAGCACCGACTTCCCGGTTAACGCGAAACCATGCGGCATACATGGCCGGTAGCGCGAGCAGCGTTAGCGCGGTAGCTACCACAAGCCCCCCCATAATTGCGACGGCCATCGGGCCCCAGAACACACTGCGCGACAGCGGAATCATGGCAAGCACAGCCGCAGCTGCCGTCAGCATGATCGGCCGCGAACGGCGCACCGCTGACTCAACAATCGCGTCCCATGGCGGCACACCCCGAGCACGGTCCTGTTCGATTTGGTCAATCAATATGACGGAATTGCGCTGAATCATTCCCATGAGCGCGATCACGCCCAGCAGAGCTACAAAGCCGAAGGGCCGGCCCAGCACAATCAACGCGCCGGCCACACCGGCAATGCCGAGCGGCCCTGTCAAAAATACCAGCATCGCGCGGCTGAAACTGTGCAGCTGCAGCATCAGCAGTGTGAAGATCAGAAACAGCATGATGGGAATCCCGGCGGCGATGGATGCCGAGCCTTTACTACTTTCTTCCACCGCACCTGCCACCTGGATGCGATAGCCCGTCATACCACTGCTCAGCCACCTGGCTTCCAAGGCTTTCAACTTTGGCTGCAATTCCTGCGTCACAGTGGCGCCCTGCAGACCCTCGACGATGTCACTCTGAACGGTAATCGCGTATTCGCGGTTTTCGCGCCACATGACCCCCGGCTCCCAGGCAAACACCGGTTTAGCGATCTGAGTCAGAGGGATCGATTTACCCGCGCTGGTCGGCAGATAGGCATTGCCGACAGCGGTAATCGCGTTGCGTTCATCCAGCGGCTGACGCAGTACGATGTCGATCAGCTTGTCGTCCTCCCGAAACTGGCCTACCGTTGTGCCCGACAAGAGCGTCCGGGAAGCCTGCGCGATCGACTGGCTGGTGACACCCAGCGCGCGCGCCTTGGACTGATCCACCTCCAGACGCAGCACCTTGACCGACTCATTCCAGTTGTCGTTGACGCCGCGCGTGTTGGTGCTTTCGCGCATCACCGCCTTGACTTCATCGGCGCGCTCTCGCAACACCAGCGGGTCGGCTCCCAGTACGCGAAACTGCACCGGATACGGCACTGGCGGCCCGTTGGGCAATAACTTGACTCGACCGCGCACCTCGGGAAATTCCGTTGCCAGCAGGGCCGGCAGCTTGATACGCAAGGACTCGCGTAGCGCTAAATCCCTGGGCAAGACGATCATTTGTGAGACGTTGGTCTGCGGGAACACCTGGTCCAGCGGTAAATAGAATCGCGGCACGCCCGAACCCACCCAGGTGCTCACGGAAGTTACCCCCTCCTCTCGCATCAGGCGCTGCTCGACGCGTTTGGCGGTCCGTTCATTGGCCGCAAAGGAAGTGCCCTCGGGAAACCAGATATCCACCATGATTTCGGGTCGGCTGGAATCCGGGAAAAATTGTTGCTGCACGCGACTCATACCCACCACGCCTAAAACAAACAGCAGCACCGTGGCGCCAATCGTGATCCAGCGGTACTGGACACACCAGTTCACAGCCCGACGAAAGTGGTTGTAAAACGGACTGTCAAACATCTCGTGCGGACCCTCGTTGTGAATAGCCCCTTCTTTCACGTGTGGCGGCACTTTGAGCAGCAGCGTGCCGAGGTACGGAACGAAGTACACCGAGACGATCCAGCTAAGCACCAGCGCAATAACGGTTACCGCGAAAATCGCGAAGGTGTATTCGCCAGTGACTGATTTGGCGAGGCCAATGGGCAAAAACCCGGCAGCGGTGATCAGCGTCCCGGTCAACATCGGCATGGCCGTAATTTCGTAGGCGAAGGTGGCGGCACGCACTTTGTCATAGCCCTCCTCCATCTTTCGCACCATCATCTCAACGGAAATGATGGCATCGTCGACCAGCAGACCCAACGCAATAATGAGAGAACCCAGCGATATCTTGTGCAGGCCAATGCCGAAATACCACATGGCAAGAAACGTCATGCCCAGCACCAGCGGTATGGTGATACCCACCACCAGGCCTGGCCGAATATCTATGTAATATCGCCTCCACAGGGGTAACGGGTGAGCGCTTTCACCCGCGTTGGGACTGGTGCGTTTGTGAAAACCCAAGCTAACGAAACTGACCACCAGAACAATCGCGACAGCCTCGATCAGCGCTCGGACGAACTCATTGACAGACGTTGACACCGCTTTGGGCTGATCCTGAATGTCAACGAGCCGGATGCCGGCGGGCAACGTTTTAGCGAAACCTTGCGACAATTTCGTCAGTGCCTTACCCAGTGCAATGATGTCACCGCCTTTGGACATCGACACCCCCAACGCAATCACTTCCTTGCCCTGAAAGTGAACCTTGACGGTCGGTGGATCGACATACCCGCGCTTGATGTCGGCTATATCACCCAGGCGCAATTCGTTACCCGAGCTGCCGCGAATCGGCATGGCGCGCAGCTGCTCCACCGCTTCAAACTGGCCCGCTACACGCACTTGCACCACGTCCAGCGGGGTCTGCACCGCCCCCGCTGATTCAATTGCGTTTTGCTGGTTCAACTGCGCTAGCACCTGATTCAGATCCAAGCCGAGTTGCGACAAACGTTTCTGTGAAATTTCAACGAAAACCTGTTCATCCTGCACGCCGAACAGCTCCACCTTGCTCACATCGGGCACGCGCAACAGTTGCTGGCGCACGTCGTCGGCAAAGGTCTTGAGTTCAGCGTAGTTGAAACCGTCGGATTCCAGGGCGTAAATAACGCCAAAGACATCGCCAAAATCATCGTTGAAGAACGGCCCCTGAACTCCCCCAGGCAGCGTGTTTCGCATGTCCCCGATTTTCTTCCGGACCGAATACCACGCATTGGGGACCTCCGCCGACTTGGAAGAATCCTTAATCTGGAAAATGATCTGCGACTCTCCGGGTTTTGAGTAGCTGCGTATCCTGTCGGCATAGGGGACTTCCTGAAGCGTGCGCTCCAGTTTGTCGGTCACTTGTTCCGCGACCTGCTGCGCCGTGGCGCCCGGCCAGTAGGTGCGTACCACCATGGCGCGGAAAGTAAACGGAGGATCTTCGTCCTGCCCCAGCTGGAAGTAGGCCGCAATGCCCAGCACCGTCAGCACCAGCAACAGGTAACGGGTCAAAGCCGAGTGATCGAGCGCCCACTTGGACAAATTAAACTTGGAGGCCCGGGCGCCGCTGTCAGCGGGCGCACTGCTCGCAGCATGGCCGGTGTCGTCGTTTGGTTGCGTCATATCAGCTTCACTTCGCGGCGGACGCTGCTCGGGAAGAAACCGCCGGGGCAGGCATCTCTTTTGCTTGATAAATAGTGACTTTCTGGCCGGGTGACAATACGTGAACGCCGGCACTGACCACCAGCATGCCGGGCTGCAAACCCGCCGCCACAACGACCTGGTTGCCGTCGGCTGTGGCGATCTGGATCGCCTGCAATTTGACGGTCATGAGGCTTTTGTCGAGTACCCACACCGCCGTGTTCTTGCCCTGCTGCACCAAGGCGGAGCTTGGGAGTTTGATGAGCGGCACAGCCGCCGCGACGCCGATTTCTGGGACCACATAGACCGTGGCACCCAGCGGCGGCGGCGCTTCTGTACCAATGGCAACCTTGACGAGATAGGTTCGCGTGACCGGATCGCTGCTCGCGGCCACCTCGCGCACTTTACCCGGCAGCTCGGTATCTTTTGCCCACACACGAATCCTCACTGGTGCGCCGACCTTTATGTCGGCTATCCGGTCTTCGGGCACGGAGAACACCGCATCGCGCGCGCCGTCTGCCGCTATGCGCACCACTGGCGAACCAGCCGCCACAACTTGACCCGGTTCGGCTTCGATGGCAGTCACGAAGCCCGACACATCGGCCAGCAGTGACGTATAGGTGGCCTGATTCCCTTGCACCGCCAGCTGGGACTGGGCCTGGTCCAGTTGCGCCTGGGCGGCCTTGAGCGTGGTCTCGCGCCGTTCCAGCTCAGCACCACTGATGAAGCTCTGGTCTTTCAGTAGTTTGTAGCGCTTGAAATCCGCGACCGCCAAATCCCGGTTGGTCGCTGCTACAGCGACTTGGGCTCGGGCTGCATCCGCGGCGAGCCTGTAGTCCTGCGGGTCCAATTGCGCCAACACCTGGCCCGACTTGACGTGCTGACCAAGTTCGGCTTGCCGTTTGATGAGCTTGCCGCCGACCCGAAAACCCAGCCGAGACTCGAGCTGTGCCCTGACTTCACCCGAGTACTCGTGGCGCCAAGACAGGTCGTTGGCTCCGACCCTGATTACTTTGACAGCCCGAACTGGCTCTGCAGGCGGCGCGGGTTTAGAACAGGCTGCCAACAAGACGGCCATGCTAGCCAAAATTAAAACAATTTTTTTCATGCTCTTATGAAATGAGAAACCCGGGAGGAATCGAAGCGCTAAGTGCTTAAAGCGCCAGTTAATGACTGACTGGTTAGTAATTTAGGTTAAAGACGCAGGGGTGTCAAGCGACAATCTGCTGTATGAAACACGGCACACCGCAACCATTTGGCCAGGGCGTGAGCCATTATGAGAATTTTCCGGTGGCGTCCCGCTTGTGTCCTCCGCATCTGCGCCCGGCTATTGTCGCGATTTACTGGTTCGCGCGGACCGCTGATGACCTTGCAGACGAGGGCAATGCCACACCCCAGATGCGCCTTACTGCCCTTGCGGCCTATCGCGCCGACTTGATGGCCACCGACGCCGGCCAGCCCCCCTCGCTCCGCTGGGCCTCTGTGTTCAATCGTCTGCGACCGATGATTTTGAAATTCGGGCTGCCCATCCAGTTGCTGGCCGACCTGCTCAGCGCCTTTGAGCAGGACATTGTCAAGCAGCGCTATGCCACAGAGGATGAACTACTCGCTTACTGCAAGCTCTCGGCCAACTCGGTGGGACGCCTGCTGTTGCATCTCTACGGAGTTCACGACGAGCGCTCGCTGCAACAGAGCGACTGCATCTGCACCGCCCTGCAACTTATCAATTTCTGGCAAGATCTGAGCCTGGATATCGCACGCGGACGTCTCTATCTACCCGCCGATGCTTTGCAAGCGCACGGCGTGGATGAAGCACAGTTACTGGCACTCAGCCTCCACCCAAGCACTATTAGTCTGATCGCTGACTGCGTCATATCAGCAAGAGCCAGAATGCTAAAAGGGTCAGACTTGGTAAAGAAAATACCGGGTCGTGGCGGCTGGGAGTTGCGGCTGGTGGTGCAAGGAGGTCTACGCATTCTGGACAAGATTGAGGCGTTGAACTTCAACACGCTCACACAACGTCCCACGCTAGGCCCCTGGGACATCGTGGTGATGGGCTGGCGTGCTTTATGGATGTAAGCGCCATCCCAGCGCCTCTGCAAGCGCCGTTTTCGCATGCAACAATCAGCGTATGACGCCCGAGCAATATGTCCAGCAAAAAGCCGCCGCCTCCGGTAGCAGTTTCTATTACGCGTTTCTGTTTTTACCTCAAGAGCGCCGGGCCGCCATAACGGCGTTTTACGCTTTCTGCCGCGAGATTGACGATGTGGTGGATGAAGTCGCTGACCCCGGCGTGGCGCGAACCAAGCTGGCCTGGTGGCACGGCGAAGTCGTCAAGTCCTATGCCGGCAACCCCACCCATCCTGTCATGAAGGCGCTCATGCCGCGGGCAGCCAGGTACCACATCGAGGCGCATCATCTGGAGGCGGTTATTGAAGGCTGCCAGATGGACCTGGAGCAAAATCGTTATCTCGACTTTCCCGGACTCACCCGCTACTGCCACTTGGTGGCGGGCATCGTTGGCGAGGTGGCTGCCCGCATTTTTGGCCAGACACAAGAAGCGACCACAGCTTACGCGCACAAGCTCGGCCTGGCGTTTCAGCTCACCAACATCATCCGTGATGTGGGTGAAGACGCACGACGAGGCCGCATTTACCTGCCGATGAATGAGTTGCAGCAGTTTGAAGTGAAGACCCACGAAATTTTGAATCGTCAGTATTCGGAACGCTTCAACGCGCTGATGAAGTTCCAGACCCAGCGCGCGCTAACCCTTTATGACGAGGCGTTGGCGCTGCTACCCGAAACTGACCGCCGGGCCCAAAAACCTGGCCTCATGATGGCCAGCATTTACCGCACGCTGCTGCGGGAAATTGCAGCCGACGGCTACCAGGTGCTGCACCAGCGCGTGAGCCTTACGCCGTTGCGCAAATTCTGGCTGGCGTGGAAAACGCAAGCCTTTGGTCGCGTGGTGTAGGGCATGTCATTCAGATCATGAAGGTCGCGGTTGTCGGAGCAGGATGGGCGGGCTGCGCAGCTGCGGTCGAGAGCATGCGACTGGGTCACCAGGCCACCCTGTTTGAGACCGCGCGCACAGCCGGTGGGCGCGCCCGGCGGGTTGCCGCGACAGTATCGGGCCAGCCTGTCACCCTCGACAACGGCCAGCACATCCTGATTGGCGCGTATTCCGAAACCCTGCGTCTGATGACCGAACTTGGCATAGACGTGGAGGCTTCCTTGCTGCGTTTGCCGCTGACGCTGCAGTCCTTTGACGGCAGCGGAATCAAATTACCCCGGCTGCCCGCTCCGCTAGACGCATTCACAGGCATCCTGACCGCACGAGGATGGTCTTGGGCTGACAAGCACTCGCTCCTCAAGGTAGCGATTGGCTGGCAACTCCGCGGGTTTAAATGCGGGACCGGTGAATCGGTCACCGACTTGAGCAAAGCCCTGACACCGGGTGTCATCGCCTCATTGATCGAGCCGCTATGCGTCTCCGCGCTGAACACGCCGCCAGAACGCGCCAGCGGGCAGGTGTTCTTGCGGGTGCTGCGTGATGCGCTATTTTCGAAAAGTGGTGGCTCCAACCTACTGCTGCCGCGGGTAGACCTGAGCACCCTGTTGCCCGACGCCGCGCTGGCTTGGCTCGCCGTTCGAGGTGGACTCACGCATCTGGGCGCGCGGGTGCATTCTGTGACCCCCGCCGCCTCGGGCTGGAGGGTCATTACCGACACCCACACCATTTTTGACCGCGTGATATTGGCCTGCCCCCCGCACGAGGCGGCGCGCCTCGTCGAAGGAAGCGGCGTTGCGGCTGACGGATGGCTGGCGCAGGCGCGCAGTTTGCAACACGAGGCACTGACCACGGTGTATGCCCAAGCGCCTGATGCGCGCCTGAGCCAGCCGATGCTGCTCCTGCGTCCCGGCATCAACGAACCAGCCCAGTTTGTATTCGACCGCGGCCAACTGGGAGGTCCGGCGGGTTTACTCGCTTTCGTGATCAGTGCCAGCTTGGGCGACAGCGCAACCTTGACGTCGCAAGTGCTGGCGCAAGCCGCCCGGCAATTAGGACTCAGCACGCCTAAATCCGTGCAAACCATTGTGGAAAAGCGCGCGACCTTTGCCTGCACACCGGGACTGCAACGCCCCGCAGCAGAAGTGGCAGCGGGCCTGCTGGCGTGCGGTGACTACATTGCCGGGCCCTATCCGGCCACCCTGGAAGGGGCCGTGCGCTCGGGCTTGGAAGCGGCCCGCCGAGGTTCTGCAAAGCCATGCCCGCGTTTTATTTGAGCGTCATTTGAGACGGCTCCAAAACAGCTTGCCGAACTCAGGTGGGGAACAACGCACACAGTTCCGTCAGCGTGGCGACGGTCTTATGCGGTACGGCAGCGTGCGTCCATACCTGCTCAGACCGATTAACCCACACGGTCTGCATGCCGCAATTGAGTGCGCCCAGTACATCCAAAGCAGCGTCGTCCCCAACATGCAGCACCTGACTCGGTGCGACCTCAGCGGCGGCGGCGGCTGCGTGAAAAATGCGGGGATCGGGCTTGCCCACCCCAAGCTGTTGGGCACTAATGCTGGCGCAAAAATACGAATCAATTCCAATGCGTTTGATGTCCGCATTGCCATTGGACACTGCCACCAACGGAAAACGAGTAGCTAAAAATTTAAGTGTCGGTAAAGCGCAGTCAAATAGCGTGACCCGGTTACGCTCCACAAAAAAAACATCGAAAGCGATTTCAGCCAAGGAAGAATTTTCCCCGGCACGGAGAAGCGCCAGTCGTATCGTCTCCAGGCGAATCGCACTCAAGTTGTGCTTCAGGTCTGGCCGAGAACGAATCACCTGTTCGCGAACTTCATGCCGTGTTGCGGGGTTCAAAAACAGCGCTGCGGTCATCGGCGCATACCGACCTAACCAGCCATCCAGCGCCTTCTCGGCCCGTTCAATGGCAGGCCAGATGGGCCAGAGGGTATCGTCAAGATCCAGGGTTATGGCTTTTATGATTGTCAGATCGAGCATAGGTAGGCGAGAATAACCCATGACTTTTGCACCTGAGCCTTCCTTTAGCCATGGCGCTCCGCCGGCGACCTCTTCATCCACCGCCATCCTGCTCTGCAATCTAGGTACACCGGATGCGCCCACCACCCCCGCGCTGCGCCGCTACCTCGCTGAATTTCTAAGCGACTCACGCGTAGTCGAAATTCCGAGGCCGATTTGGTGGCTCATATTACACGGCATTATTCTGCGTTTCCGACCAAAAAAATCGGCGGCCAAATACGCCAGCATCTGGATGCCCGAAGGCTCGCCACTCAAGGTCTGGACACAAAAACAGTCGGTTATGCTGTGCGGCTACCTGGGTGTGCGAGGGCATACGGTAGAAGTGCGCTACGCCATGCGTTACGGCAACCCGTCCATTGCTTCGCAGCTCGATCAGCTCAAGGCTGATGGCGTGACTCGCGTCCTTATTTTGCCGGCCTACCCGCAGTACAGCGCGGCTACCACCGCCAGTGTGTTTGACGCGGTGTACAGCTGGGCCGCCCGAGCGCGCCAGATTCCCGAGTTTCGGTTTATCAACCATTACCACGATACGCCGGGCTACATCGCTGCATTGGCCGACAAAATTCGTGCCTACTGGCGGAAAAACGGGCAGGCGGAACAGCTCGTCATGAGCTTTCACGGCGTACCAGAACGCACGCTCATGCTGGGCGACCCCTACCACTGCGAATGCCAAAAAACCGCGCGCCTGCTGGCCGAAAAACTCGGATTGACAAAAGACCGTTATAAAGTCACCTTCCAGTCACGCTTTGGCAGAGCCAAATGGCTGCAGCCCTACACCGAACCCACCCTGATCAAGATGGCGCAAGCCGGTGTAAAAAGCGTCGACGTGCTATGCCCCGGCTTCACTGGCGATTGCCTGGAAACCCTTGAAGAAATTTCGATGGAAGCGCGCCACGCTTTTTTAGAGGCAGGCGGTAAAACCTTCAATTACATTCCCTGCCTGAATGACAGCCCGGAGTGGTTAGCCGCTTTGGCAGAATTCAGTGTTCAGCACCTGGCTGGCTGGCCAACCCAGACCGGACCGAATGAGGCAATGCTTGCGGCCTCCCGCGCAGCCGCATTGGCGCTCGGGGCGAAGCAATAGGGCGATAACAAATCGCTGTAACTACATTTATAACTTACGTTGCACGCCTTTAATTTTTGTCACTGGCTGACTTCAGAAGTTTCCAGCTGTTTAAGCCCTGTCCGCTGCCGCACAGCGCGCACAAATTGGGTGCCAAGGAATCGCCAGTGCCTTCATTCGCACGAAAAAGTCACTCTTTGGGGCAAGACCGCCGACTCAGCCGACAACAAAAAAGCAGTTCAAAATAGCGTGCAATGGAAAAATTACGTATCGACAAGTGGCTTTGGGCGGCCCGCTTTTACAAAACCCGATCGCTCGCTGTCGAAGAAATCGGCAAGGGGCGCGTGCGTATCAATGGGCAGGAAGTCAAGCCGGCGCGCGAGATCAAAGTGGGTGACACGGTGGCCCTCCGGCAAGGCACGGTGATTCGTACCTTGGTCGTGCGTGGCATCGTCAACCAACGAGGCGCAGCGCCTGTTGCGCAGCAACTTTATGAAGAGACCGAAGAAAGCCTCCGCTTGAGAGCCGATGCGAGCGAGCAGCGCCAACTGGGCAACGGGTCTGCGACCAGTCAAGAACACGGACGCCCCACCAAACGAGACCGTCGCTCAATAGACAAGGCCCAAGACAAAGCTTGGAACAACCGCTGGAGTGCGTCGGCCGATTAGCGCGTCGCTACATTTTTTTGAGCGCAAGGTGAGTTCCCGGGTTCGCCAGCGCTTTGTCGCCCCTTTTCGGCCACCTATCACCTCGCCCAAGCCAGAACCGGTGCCGCCCGCGCCGCCCCCTCTCGTCCATTTGATTCGGGGCAGAAATATGAGTAAAAAAACAAAAACGCCCCGTGGGGCGTCATTGTTTGTTCCTTGGCGGAAACGGAGAGATTCGAACTCTCGATGAGGCTCTACACCCCATACTCCCTTAGCAGGGGAGCACCTTCGGCCACTCGGTCACGTTTCCAATATTTGGATTATCTCACGACTTCCGAGCCATTTCAGGCAATGGGTTGGTCTAAGTCAAAAGCTTTGTGCAGCGACCGCACGGCCAGTTCCATATATTTTTCGGCGATGACGACCGAGGTCTTGATTTCACTGGTTGAAATCATCTGAATGTTGATGCCCTCTTCACTCAAAACACGGAACATCTTGCTGGCGATCCCTACATGGCTGCGCATGCCGATACCGACGATGCTAACCTTGCAAATTTTGGCATCACCGATAACTTCCTGCGCACCCAGCGAGGGCAGCACCTTCGCCTTTAACAAATCGAGCGCTTTGGCGTAATCGTTGCGGTGCAGGGTAAAACTGAAGTCGGTTTTACCGTCTTTGCTGATATTTTGGATGATCACGTCAACTTCGATGTTGGCGTCGGCCACGGCACCGAGAATCTGATAGGCAATGCCTGGGGTGTCTGGCACGCCGAGTACTGAAATTTTGGCTTCATCCCGGTTGAATGCGATACCCGATACGATGGCTTGTTCCATATTTTCGTCTTCCTCAAAACTGATCAAAGTGCCTGATTTGGCTTCTACGCCGATATCCATGTCCCAGTCGGTGAAGCTGGACAGCACGCGCAGGGGTACCTTGTACTTCCCAGCAAACTCAACCGAGCGAATCTGCAGCACCTTGGAGCCCATGGAGGCCATCTCCAGCATCTCTTCAAAGCTCACGGTTTGCAGGCGACGCGCTTCAGGCACGACGCGAGGGTCGGTTGTGTAGACACCATCCACGTCGGTGTAGATCAGACATTCATGGGCTTTAAGTGCTGCCGCAATCGCCACGGCCGACGTGTCTGAACCGCCGCGACCCAGCGTGGTGACGTTGCCGCCCTCGTCCATACCCTGGAAGCCGGTGACGACCACAATCTTGCCAGCGTCCAGGTCAGCGCGAACTCTCTCGTCGTCAATCGACTCGATGCGGGCTTTGGTGTAAGCACTGTTGGTCTTGATAGTGACTTGCCAACCGGCATAACTCACCGCCTGCATGCCTTCAGCCTGCAGCGCAATCGCCAGCAACGCGCTGGAGGCCTGCTCGCCAGTCGCAGCCAGCGCATCAAGTTCCCGGCCGTACGCCTCCGTAAATTTTGCGGGTGCCAGTTCTTTGGCCAAACCCAACAAGCGATTGGTTTCGCCGCTCATGGCGCTAGGGACGACGACCATCTGGTGACCTGCCCGCGCCCACTTGGCGACGCGCTTAGCCACATTGCGGATGCGCTCGGTCGAGCCCATCGAAGTACCGCCGTATTTATGAACGATCAATGCCATTGCAGAATGTCAATCAGAAGTTTGTTGCAAACATTTTTTGCAGGGATTCGTCGTTCAAAACGCGGTTACACGCGTCGTAAAACAGCCTGTTGGCTACCCGCGAAGCCTTAAATTATACCTAGGACAGCGACGTATCTAGAGCGTTTTGTCCGCCACGATGGTGTAGTTCAGCACGGCCCCCATGCGCGTCACGTGACCCGTGCCCGCCTTGAGATGAATCTGGTGTCCACGGGTGGTGCACGCAGCAATTTGCGCCAACAACTGTTTAAGCTGCGCGGCACTGGGCGTGGCGCGCTGCTGCAGTAACCAGTAGCGCAGCACATTGGCTTGGCGCGGCGGCGACAGGGCTTGCAACGCTCGGATGGCCGGCGGCGCACCGACCACCATCAAATCCTGCTGGGCAATTTCAAGTAACAAAACTTGTGCCTGCGCGGCGTGCTGGGCACTGCGCGCAAAGGTGGTTCGAAACTGTGGAAACGTTGCCGCCAGCGCAGGCATCAACCGCGCCCGAATACGGTTGCGGGTATAGCGCTCATCGGTGTTGCTCGGGTCATCAACAAAAGAAATCTTCTGGTGAACCAGCCATTCACGCAAATTTACCGAAGACATTTGCAGCAGCGGGCGATAAAACTCCACGCCACCACGCTCAAACCGCTCGGGCATGGCCGACAGGCCCGGCAAACCGGCGCCGCGACTGAGCGCCAACAAGATAGTCTCCGCTTGGTCATCCGCATGCTGGCCCAGCAATACGCCCCCCAAGCCCTGTTGCTTCGCACTGCGCGCGAGCGCCGCGTAGCGCGCCCGTCGCGCCGCGTCTTCAGGACTTTCGCCCGGCGCGTGGCCAGCGTCCACATTCAGGACATGCAGCGGAACCCCTACGTCCGAACAGGTTGATTGGCAAATGAGCACGAAGTCATCGGCTGCGTTTTGAAGCCCATGGTGAATATGAATGGCCTGAACCTGGCCCGGCCAGCACTGCACGGCGGCCAGCAGCAGCGCGGTGGAATCTGCTCCGCCGCTGTAGGCCACGCCTATAGGCAATACCAGCGAAGAAATGTTCGCCAGCTGCTGCACGGCCGGAAGCGCCGGATTCACGGGTTGAACCGGGCTGGCAGGCTTGCCGCGAGCAGTTGGTAATGACGCCGAAAGCTTATTTGCCAGCGTCGGCTTTGGTGTCGGTGAAGCGGCCATAGCTTTGCAGGCGTTCATAACGACGGTCCAGCAACTCCTTGACCTTCAAGTCGCTCACCTGCCGGAACGCGTCGTTCAGCGCGCGCTTCAAGAATGCCGCCATCTGCTTGGGGTCGCGGTGCGCACCGCCCACCGGTTCGTTGACAATCTTGTCGATCACTCCCAAGGCCTTTAGCCGGTGCGCTGTGATGCCCAGCGCTTCAGCGGCTAATTGCGCTTTTTCCGAGGTTTTCCAGAGGATGGACGCACAGCCTTCCGGGCTGATGACAGAGTAAATAGAGTACTGCAGCATCACCACTTGATCGCCGACCGAGATCGCCAGCGCGCCACCGGACCCGCCTTCACCAATGATGGTGGTGATGATGGGGACTTCGAGTTGCGCCATTTCAAAAATATTGCGTCCAATAGCTTCGGACTGTCCACGCTCTTCGGCTTCAATACCTGGATAAGCGCCAGGAGTGTCGACAAATGTGAACACCGGCAACTTGAACTTTTCGGCCGTTTTCATGAGACGCAGCGCTTTGCGGTAGCCCTCTGGTTTGCTCATGCCGAAATTGCGCAGGCCGCGCTCTTTGGTGTCGCGCCCTTTCTGGTGGCCCAGCACCATGCAGGCCGTGCCGTTAAAACGGGCCAGGCCGCCCACAATGCTCAAGTCGTCGGCAAAGTGCCGGTCGCCATGCAGTTCTACAAAATCCGTGAAGATCTCTTTGACATAGTCGAGCGTGTAGGGACGCTCTGCGTGGCGGGCGATCTTGGTAATCTGCCACGGGGTCAAGACACTGTAAATGTCCTTGGTGAGTTGCTGGCTCTTTTTGGCCAGCTGATCAATTTCTTCCGAAATATCAACTGCTGACTCGGTCTGCACATAACGCAGTTCTTCAATTTTTCCTTCAAGTTCCGCAATTGGCTGCTCGAAATCAAGGAAGGTTTTTTTTGCCATGGACTGCTCCTCAAGCTTCTTAACTTACATCAACTCAGTGGTCTGCTCTACACCCTGAGCCGGTAGGGGGTCCAGAGATCGCCAAATATACCAAGTTGCCACACTGCAGTAGGGCGCCCAGGCAGCAGCGACTTCTCTTGCATCACTGCGGCTGACCGATTCGCCGGAAAAATAGTTTTGGCTGATACCGTTGATCAAGCCGACATCGTCCAGCGGCAATACGTTAGGACGAGTCAGGTAGAAAATCAGGAACATCTCGGCCGTCCATCGGCCGATGCCGCGAATGGCCACCAGCTCGGCAATGATGGCGTCGTCGTCCATGGACTGCCAGTCCGTCACGTGGACGGTGCCCGCGTCAAAGTGAATCGACAAGTCGACCAAATACTCGATCTTGCGCGGACTCAGGCCCGCAGCGCGCATGTCATCGACCTTGAGCCGGAGCACATGGCCCGGCGACATTTCTTTAGGCAAAGCGGCAAAGCGGTGCCAAACGGTCTGCGCCGCCTTGACAGAGATCTGCTGCCCCACAATGCTGCGCGCCAGCGTGCTGAAGGCGTCGCCGCCCGCATGCAGGCAGGTGTCGCCAAATTGCGGGATCAACCGTTTCATCACCCGGTCTTTGGTTACCAAGTGCTTGCAAGCCTCGGCCCAATACGCAGGCACCGTGGCGGTTGCCCCTAGGGTGCCTGCCGTCTCCGGCAGTTCGATCAATTCGGTACTGGCAGGGCCACTTCTCACTATCTTTTTCATAGCTGCTTGCGCCCGTCATGGAAAGACTGCTGATAAAAATGTTTTAAACAATTCACGACTGCACCTCCCAGGTGGTGCCTAGGGGCGAGTCCTTCAATACAATGCCCTTGTCCAGCAACTTGTTGCGAATGCAGTCCGCGGCCACAAAGTCTTTAGTTTTTTTGGCGTCCGCGCGCTGCGCAATCAGGCTCTGGATGTGGGCGTCGTCGAGCATGGAGCCGGCCTGAAGGTAGCTATCCGGTGCACTTTGAAGCAGGCCCAGGCAACCGCCCAAGGCCTTCAGTAAACCCGCCAATTTCGCTGAACCAGTCTTGTTGACATCACTCGCCAGTTCAAACAGCACAGCAACCGCTTCCGGCGTTCCAAAATCATCATCCATGGCCACTTTGAAACGGGCGGCAAATGGCTCCCGCCAGTCAATCGTCAGCGGGACGGGGGGCACCAGACTGAGGGCGGTGTACAGACGTTTGAGGGAATTGCGGGCATCGTCCAAGTGTGCATCGCTGTAATTCAGCGGACTTCGGTAGTGCGCGCGGATAATAAAAAAGCGTACTGTTTCGGCCTCGTATTTAGCCAGAATTTCGCGAATGGTGAAAAAATTTCCAATCGATTTGGACATCTTCTCTTCGTCAATCTGCACGAAACCGTTGTGCATCCAGACGCGAGCCAGCGGCTTGGCAAAAGCGCCTTCAGACTGGGCAATTTCGTTCTCATGATGCGGAAACTGCAGGTCGGCGCCGCCCCCATGAATATCAAACGATTCCCCCAATAACTGGCAGGCCATGGCGGAGCATTCAATGTGCCAGCCGGGGCGGCCGCGGCCATAGGCGCTCTCCCATTGGGCGTCAGCCGGCTCGTTGGGCTTCGCGCTTTTCCAGAGCACAAAGTCCAGCGGATCGTCCTTTCCGTCCGCAACATGCACTCGTTCACCGGCTCGCAACTCATCAAGCGACTTCCCCGAGAGCTTGCCGTAGCCCTCAAACTTGCGCACCGCATAGTTCACATCGCCCTTGTTCTGGCCCGTATGGGACTGGTAAGCCAACCCCTTCTTTTCGAGCAGGCCGATGAGTTGGAGCATTTCCGGCACAAATTCGGTAGCGCGTGGCTCATGGGTAGGGCGCTCTATTCCGAGCGCATCGGCATCTTCATGTAATGCCTCAACCATGCGGTCGGTCAGAGCTCGTATGGTTTCACCGTTTTCAACCGCTCGCTTGATGATTTTGTCATCAATGTCGGTCACGTTGCGCACATACGTCACCTGCAAGCCACTGACTCGAAGCCAGCGCTGAACCACATCAAAAGCCAGCATCGCGCGTGCATGACCCAAGTGGCAGAGGTCATACACCGTCATGCCGCACACATACATGCGTACGTGACCGGGTACCAGGGGAGAAAAATTTTCTACGGCACGCGAGAGCGTGTTGTAAATGCGAAGGCTCATGAGTTGTCTGGGGCGTGGCCTGACGTCAATCGGTCAGTAGAGGGAAAGCCTTATCTTACGGCTTCCCCGAAGAGCGGGGAACAATAAAGCGGAGGCACAAGAACTTGCGGTAAAGCGGGGAAAGTACGAAATCCGGATCGTCGTGAACTATACCCCTCAGCTACAATGCGGCAGTATATCCAGCTTGTGAAACAGCAGCCAATTGTCCTCCTTGCGCCTTAAAAGGCCGGACTATTGATGCCGAGCTTTCCTCCAAAGGCTGTCCAGCGCTCCAAAATAATAGCGAGAGTCCCTATGCCCACGCCAGCATTCTTTTTACGCAACCCACTGTCCGCCGCCTTGCGGATGCTGATGTTGGCTGCCACGCTGTCAGTTTCTACAGTGTATGCCGACGACTACGCCGATGTCAGCCGCCTGGTACGCGCTAGCCAGTACCCGGAGGCGCTCGCCAAGGCCGAACAGTACCTTGCCAGCAAGCCGCGCGATCCCCAAATGCGTTTTCTCAAAGGGGTGATCCAGACCGAAACCGGCAAGACCAGCGACGCGATTGCAACTTTTACCCAAATTACAGGGGACTACCCCGAACTGCCGGAGCCTTACAACAACCTGGCGGTGCTGTACGCCGGCCAAAGCCAGTTTGACAAAGCCAGGGCCGCACTTGAAATGGCGATACGCACCAACCCTAGTTATGCCACCGCCCATGAAAATCTCGGCGATGTTTACGCCCGGCTCGCCAGCCGGGCTTACAGCAAGGCCCTGCAACTAGATGGCAGCAACACGGGCGTGCAACCCAAGCTGGCTTTGATTCGCACCTTGTTTTCTGCTGACCCCAAAGGGCAGCATAAGCCTGCAGTCATGGCTGCTCCACCGTCCCCTGCAGTCAAGTCAATTCCGGCTCCTGCAGCAACTCCCCCGACAGTCGCTGTGCCGCCCTCAACCGCCAAACCGGCGCCTGCAGCAAGCTCCCCAGCCACAGCACCCTCGGCCTCGACTACTCTCGATACCGAAAAAGAGGTAACGGCGGCCGTGCACGCTTGGGCCGAAGCCTGGTCGAGTAAAAATATCAAGTCCTACCTGTCTAGCTATGGCCAGAACTTTGACACCCCGGGCAAGCAGTCGCGTAAAGACTGGGAAATCGATCGCCGCGCACGCATTGTTGGCAAGTCGCACATTAGCGTGAAACTATCCAATCTATCGATTGCAGTGCAAGGGCGCAAGGCCACCGCTAAATTCAAGCAGGACTACAGCGCCGAATCGCTCAACGTTTCAAGCCGCAAGACACTCGAAATGGCCAAGGTCGGTGACCATTGGCTTATCGTCAAGGAATTTACGGGTAGTTGATGACCGGTGGCCAATTGACCAGCGTTCCAGCCCTCGCGCGTCTGTTTTTATCCACCGGAAATTTCCTGTGGAATTCCTTATGAAAAAGATCATAGCCGCTCTTTTTTTTACCGCACCTGGCTTGGCCTTGGCCGCGCAATCTGCACACGGTGAAGGCCATAACCCTACCCATGTCCGAGCACATCGCCAAGCCGCGAACAAGCTGCCCCTCTCAGTGCAATCCGCCAGCGTTCCAGTCCGGCGCGAAGCGCGAGATGGCGAAGCCGAGGCGCGGCTAATTGAAATTTACAAACTGATAGGTCAGGCGAACACCCGCGAAGCGCTGCGGCAAGCTGAAGTCTTGATTCAGGACCATCCCAACTTCCAGCTTGCACAGTTGGCGTATGGTGATTTGCTGGTGAACCGCACCCGTTCGGAACACATGCCTGGCAATGCGCTGGAGTCGGCTGCTAAAGCCGCAGGACCTTTACTGGCTGAGTTGCGTCAAGAGTCACAACTGCGCCTGCGCGCTTTGCGCGAGAGGCCGGCGCCCGGCATGGTGCCATCGCAGTTTCTTGCGCTCTCACTGCGCACCAAACACGCAATTGCCATCGACACCTCACGGTCACGTCTTTACCTGTTTGAGAACACCCCGGCGGGCATCAAACTACTGGCGGATTACTATATCTCGGTCGGCAAATCAGGGATTGAAAAATCCGTCGAAGGCGACATGCGCACGCCGCTGGGGGTGTATTTCATTAGCAGCAACCTCAACCCAAAATCGTTGCGCGATTTTTATGGTTCGGGGGCGCTGCCCATTAATTACCCCAATCAGCTGGATGTCAAACGCGGTAAAACTGGCGGTGGTATCTGGCTGCATGGCACACCACCGGCGCAGTTCGCGCGGGCACCGCTGGCCACCGATGGTTGTGTAGTGCTGGCCAATCCGGACTTGAATCGCCTCATCAGCACGGTCGAAATCCGCAGCACGCCAGTCGTGATTGCCAAAAACCTCACATGGGTCGCGCCGCAATCCTTGAAAGCCGACGTCAAATCTTTCGAGGATGTCCTCCAGGGCTGGCACAACGCAAAATCGAGCGGCGACATGGCGCGGCTAACGACTTGGTACACACCCGACTTCACCAGCTACGGCAAAACGCTAACCGAATGGACACCTACGCTGCAAGCCGAACTCAAGCAGCTGGGCGGGCGCGACATCCAGATGAAAGATGTGTCTTACCTCCGCTGGACCGACAGCGCCGACACCATGGTGGTAACCTTTGGCGAGCTGATCAAAGGCGCTACTACCGGTCGCACCAAGCGCCAGTATTGGACTCGTCAAGGCAACCAGTGGAAAATATTTTTTGAAGGAACGATTTGATGGCAGCGCTACTAGGATTCTCGAAGTCATTCACCTTTTTCAGGCAAATCAGAAGCGTCAATTCGCAGCGTCGCGCATGGCTTGCTGCGGCAGCCCTTGTATGGTTGAGTTCCCTCGCCGGCCCGGCACTAGCGCAAACCTCACCGAGAGTAAAGTTTGTTACTACCGAGGGAAGCTTCGTGGTTGAGGTCTATCCCGACAAAGCACCCAAGACGGTGGAGAACTTCCTGCAGTATGTAAAAGAAAAACATTATGACGGCACCGTTTTTCATCGCGTGATCGACAACTTCATGGTTCAGGGTGGCGGCTTCGACGCAAACTATGTCCAGAAAGCCACTCGCGCGCCGGTAGTGCACGAAGGCCGTGAAGCTCTCGCCAAAGGCGGTTCCAAAAACGTGGTCGGCACGCTCGCCATGGCTCGCGCCAACGACCCCAACTCCGCCTCGTCGCAGTTCTTCATCAACGTCAAGGACAACGACTTCCTGAATCCAACGCCAAATGCTTACGGCTATACCGTGTTCGGCAAGGTCGTCAGCGGCATGGAAGTGGTCAACAAGATCAAATCGGTCCCGACTGGCGCAGGGGGTCCCTTCCCTTCAGACGTACCCAAAACGCCGGTAATCATTAAATCTGCCTCCCTCGTTAACTAATTCACCGATACAGGAATTCCATGACCAATCCAAAAGTAGAACTCCACATCACAAACTACGGCGTCATCACGCTTGAGCTGGACGCCGTCAAAGCGCCCTTGTCTGTCGCCAACTTCCTGAACTATGTCAATAAAGGCCATTACACGAACACAGTATTTCACCGCGTGATCCCTGGCTTTATGGTGCAAGGCGGTGGTTTTGAGGTGGGCATGAAGCAAAAAGCGACCGATGGCGAAATCGAAAACGAAGCCAACAATGGCCTGAAAAACGACAACTACACCGTCGCAATGGCCCGCACCAATGCACCACACTCGGCCAGCTCACAGTTTTTCATCAACATTTCTGACAACGGCTTTCTAAACCACACCGCACCGAGCGCTTCGGGCTGGGGTTATGCCGTGTTTGGCAAAGTGATAGCGGGCAAAGAGGTTGTTGACAAAATCAAGGCTGTCAAAACCGGCCGCAAGGGCTTTCATGACGACGTGCCGATGGACGACGTGGTGATCGAAAAAGCCGTCGCACTCTAATCTTCCAAGCCACCCACTTCCCTCCCCTTTGTTATGGCCCAGGCCTTGCCCCAGATTGCGGAGCTCCACGCCTCCGCTAATTGGCGCACAGTCGACTTCATTTCAGACCTGCACTTAAGCGCCGATGAGCCGGCTACATTCACGGTCTGGCAGCACTACCTGGAAAGTACTCCGGCAGATGCACTGTTTATTTTGGGAGATCTGTTTGAAGTTTGGGTGGGCGACGACTCGGTAAGCCAAGACTTACGGCATGGCAGCTCTTTGGATGCCGATTTAGCGCCGTCCACAGCGGGCTTTGAAGATCGCTGCGCCCAGCTTCTGGGCGACACGGCAGGCCGTCTGGCGCTCTTTTTCATGCGCGGCAACCGCGACTTTCTGGTCGACAAAAGGCTGATGAATCTGTGCAACACCACCTTGCTGGCTGATCCGACCGTGCTCGTGTTTCATGGCCACGGCGGCGCCAAAGACCAACGCTGGCTGCTCTCGCATGGGGACGCGCTATGTCTGGGTGATGTCGACTACCTACAATTTCGCCACCAGGTACGTAGCCCAATATGGCAGCACGCCTTCCTGGCCAAACCACTGGCAGAGCGCCACGCCATCGCCCGTAGTTTGCGGCAGCAGAGTGAAGCGCGCAAGCATTTAGGAGCAAAGTATGTCGACGTGGACACCCAAGAGGCCCGCTATTGGTTGCACGCCGCCAATGCCCACACCCTGATTCATGGTCACACTCACCAGCCCGCCGAGCATGACCTCGGCGAGGGCTTGACGCGCGTGGTACTGAGCGACTGGGATGCCCGAGCTAAGGTGCCGCGCGCCGAAGTGCTGCGACTCTCCGGCAGCGGCCTGCAGCGCATTCCCCTGCTCTAAGCTTCCCTGCAACCTTCTAATCGAGGCGCCCGACGTATGCCGAACTGGTTGCAAACGCTGTTTCAGCGCCCGAGCGTCCGCCCCGGCACCATTCCCGATGCCTTGTGGCTCGCCACCTTGCTGCGCTACCCTTTTCTGGCCCGCCGTTCTGTCGCCGATCACTTGCGCCTGCGCAGCCTCGTCAGCCAGTTTTTGAGGCATAAAGAGTTCACGGGAGCGCATGGTCTGACGGTGACAGACGAGATGGCGGTTGCAATTGCGGCACAAGCCTGCCTGCCTGTCCTGCACTTAGGCCTGCGCTGGTATGACGACTTTAAAGGCATCGTCGTACACCCCGGCGCCATGCTGGCCCGACGTGTGGTCACAGACGACAACGGCGTGGTGCACCGATATAACGAAGTGCTGCAGGGTGAAGCCATGGTGCTCGGCCCGGTCACCCTAAGCTGGCAGGATGTGGCGGCAGCAGGCAAGTCTGCTGAAAGCGGCTACAACGTCGTGATTCACGAGTTCATTCACAAAATCGACATGCGCAGTGGGGCTGCTGACGGCTGCCCGCCCTTGCCCTCGCGCGCTGCTCACACAGCATGGCACGCTGTAATGCAACCCGCCTACGATACCTTTTGCGAGAAGGTGGTTGTCGCGGAACGCTTTGGCGGCGCGTTGCCATGGCTGGACCGGTATGGCACCGAATCTCCCGCTGAATTTTTTGCGGTGGCCTCTGAGGCCTATTTCGTCAACCGGCCGCGCTTCACACAGGACTTCCCAACTCTGACTGCACTATTTGACCAGTTCTTTGAGTCTGATACGGCCCTGTCCAAATAGATAAGAGCGCAAGCAGCTATATATTTAAATGCGAACTCAAATCTTTGTTCAGTCTGGAAAAAATCCAGGCTCTTAGACATCCGTGATGTTGGCTGAAGTGCAGGCCATCCTGCATTTCGACACCCGAGGCGGTTTAATATTTCTTTAATATTTGCCTCGTAAGATAAAACACTCAAAATTTAGCTGATCCGCTTCTGCTACCCAACAGCTTTGTCCAGATTTATGAAAGTCAAAATATGAGTTCAACATTGTTCACCACTGCCAACAAGACCGCACCCTACGCATCCCCAGCCGTTTTTCTTCATTGGACGCTGGCCATCCTCATCACCGGCATGATTGGTCTGGGCTGGTACATGATGTCGATTGAAGAGGATCCGGGCAGTGCCTGGTATTTCAACCTGCACAAATCAATCGGACTCATAATCGCTTTGCTCGTTCTTTTACGCTTGGTCTGGCGCCTTGGTCATAAGCCAACCTCTCTGCCCGCAAGCACTCAGCCCTGGGAGGTCACCGCATCTGCCGCGAGCCACTTCGTGCTGTATGCATCAATGATTGCAATGCCTATTTTCGGGATCATGGGTTCCCTGTTGAGTAAAAAAGACTTTTTGTTTTTCGGACTGCCACTGCCGCGTGTGTTTGAAGCTAACCACGGTTTTGCAGAAATTTTCTTTACCGCCCATTCGATCACTACGTGGGTTCTTGTCGGCCTGATTTCGCTACACACCTTGGCTGCGCTAAAGCATCTTGTCATCAATAAAGATGCAGTTTTTCAGCGCATGTGGTTTTCTAAAAGTTGATTTTTCTCAACTCGCCGCAGTGACTCGCAAGAACGCTGGTTCAAGGCGGAATCAACCCATTCACCCAGGTAGGTAATCCATCCCTCAGCGCGCCCGCAGTTTTGGCTGGGCCGAGACGTAGACGTTGGGGCACCGATTTCAATCGGTCGCATCTACACGAGTCTGTCTTCAACAAGCTGCAGATCGAATAACTGCAGCGACTTCCCCGAACAGCATGCTTCGTTGTAGGAAATTCACGCCATCGATTTTTTTAACCATCTACATCTGTAACCCGACAAGACGCTGAACCACTGGCGATTAATTAAATTGCACGATCAGTCTTGTCCAAGGTTTCAGCCAGCGTATTCGAGGACGGCGATAAAGTGGCACGCAGTGCCGCCCGCCACAAACAGGTGCCACACAAAATGCCCATAGCGAAGCCGCCCATCGGTGGCAAAAAAGGCCACCCCCAAGGTGTAAGAAGCACCACCCGCCAGCAACCAGAACAGCCCCCAAGCGGGCATTAACTGCAACATGGGTTTGACGGCTATCACAGCAATCCAGCCCATAGCCAGATAGAGGCCCGTGGAAATCCAAGGGTAGCGAATGCCGGCTATCGCCTTGACCGCCATCCCCGCTAGCGCCATCGCCCAGACCAGCCCAAACAAAGTCCAGCCCCACGCTCCGCGCAGCACGCCGAGCGTGAACGGGGTGTAGGTGCCGGCAATCAACAGGTAAATTGCGCTGTGGTCGAGGATCTGAAACACCTTCTTGGCGCGCATGGCCCGCACGGCTGGCAGGGCGTGGTACAGCATGGAGGTGAAATAAAGCAACACCATGGTGGCGGCAAAAACACTGGCACCGACAATGCCGGCGGTGTCGCCGCGATGTGCCGCGGCCACTATCAGAAAAGGGGCCGCGACCGCAGCGGCCAACAAAGCCACGCCATGACTGAGGCTGTTGGCAATCTCCTCGCCCAGCGACTGCGGCCGCTCCTGCGGCAAGGTCGCAGCAACCAACGCAGTCGGCGCTAGAGAGGTCATCGTTTGAGCAACACTTTCAGCACGTTTTGTACGCGCCGGGCATTGCTGGCGTCAAAGTCGCCCGACA
This sequence comes from Polaromonas sp., assembly GCF_012927485.1. GTDB lineage: Bacteria > Pseudomonadota > Gammaproteobacteria > Burkholderiales > Burkholderiaceae_C > Polaromonas. Next base: position 34,156 of record NZ_JABBPC010000009.1, read on the forward strand.
GCACTTTGGCGGCATCTTCACCCCAGGTTTCCGCCGGAGTGGGTGCATTGCGCTTGGTCAGTAATTGCAGCTGCAACATGCGCCGGGCGCTGATGTGCTCAGCTGGCGTCGGAAGCTCGGCCGCCATTTCCAGGCGCAGTAGTGCTTCGGGGGCTTCGGATACCGCCTTGCCAGACGGCACACTGAGTGCCTGAACCCAGCTACTACGCACAGCGGCGGTAACTTGCTTGCCTAATTCCTGCGCGCCAGGCAGTTGCACCGGATCACGTGTCTCCCAGGCGGTGAGGAGGTGGGTCAGTACTTCGCCATGTGCCAGCATCGCGAGCTTTTTCAAGGCCATGTTGGCGCTTTCAAAGGCCTCGCGTTGCGCGCGGAAGGCAGCGTCACCCAGACGCGGGCCGCGGTCTTCGAAGGCCGGACGGTCGTTGAAGCGATCACCCCGGTTCTCACGGTCAGCCCGGTACGGCTCAAACTTGTTGTCGCTACTGGCGCGCGGGCCACCGGGTTTGCTGCCCGGGCGCGAATCTTTACGGTCACCAAATTTTCCGCCACGACCTGTCGTTGCGGACTCGGTTTTTCTCATGCCAGGGCGATCATCGCCGCGCATCGCCACAACGGGCTTGGCGGGCTTGGCGGCTGGGGCGGGCGCAGATTCAGCGGGCTCTACTGCAGGCTCGACGGCAGGAGCGATCTCTTCTGCTATATTTTCTGTAGCAGGTAGCGTCTGCGCTTCTGAGGCTTCAGACTGATATTCTTCAGAAATTAACACTGCGTCAGCGCTGACTACCGCGTCTGCAGTCGCGACAGCGCCACCCGCTTCAACGGCTTTAACTGAGGCGGCTGCGGGCGCAGCCGCTACTGGCAGTTGCCCGCGAATAATGGCCTCAAGCGACTTGGCGGCGGCGTGAATTTTCTGCGCATCGCCACTGGCATTGGCGGCGTCCAGGGCCTTAGCGGCCTCCACCACGTAGCGATCGTGCTCGCCAAGCGATGCCGCGGCCTTTTCACGGTCGGCAGTTTTGCGCTGGAAGGCGTCGTCAATGGGCTTGCGGAAAGCGTCCCACAGTTTTTGCTCTTGCTTGCGCTCAATCGGCACGCTTTGTGCCTCGTGTTGCCAGCGCTGCTGCAGGGCTTTCACGGTATCAATCCGAAGTTGCGGCTCGGCGCCCAGCACTTGCGCCTCTTCAATCATGGCTTTGCGGCGTGCCAAGCTTTCGTTGCGCGCGGCGGTTAGCGGTGCGTCGGCCGAATCCATCGCGGCTTTCCAGACCGGCTGGATTTCCGCGAAGGCTTTTTCACCCAGATGCCCCGCTTCGCGCCATTTATCCACAAATCCGTTCAGGCTGCGAATCTGGTGCTTCCAATCGGTGTTGGTCTTGTGGGTTTCGGCCCAAGCCAGCACCTCATCAATCAATACGTGTCGTTGGGCCAGGGCAGCCTCGGTCTGCTCTTTGGATTTTTCAAGCCAGACTTCGACGACTTTGTGGGCTTCGTTACAAGCGTCGTCAAAACGTTTCCACAGCGCGTGGTTGGGCGTACCGCCCTGGTCGCTCGTCTTCCACTGGTCTCGCATGACGCGCAAGGTGTCCTGCTGCTTGCGGCCACCCATGGGTTTGGCCACCAGCGCTTCGGCCTTGACGACCAGCTCTTCGCGGATCTGGTCGGCGCGCCAGCGCTGCCAACCTTCAAGCTCGCCCGCTGCGGTCAGTGCGGCGTGCGCCGCCGCTTCAAGCTTGCTGTCGATGTTGCGAATATTCTCTTTTAGTACCTGGCGCAAGTCTGCGGCTACCTTGGGTGTGGCTTTGCCGTGACCTTCGGTGACTTCATGCTCCAGTTTTAATAGCGCTTCGTGCACGATGGCTGAAGACTTCTCTCGCATTTCCTTCAAAACAGCCGGGTCGATTTTGGTTTTTGGCGCACGGGCGGGCGGGCTGACCTCGTTAACGCCGTTGTACTCAGTTTTTGACACCACGCTTCCCACACCGCGTGCAGCGCGCAACTCGTTAGCCCAGACGGGAACGGCGGGCAATGGCGCCGCGGCGTCCATAGAGGCTTTCACGGCCAGCGCCAGCGCGCCCTGGAACGCGTCCCAGACCGCCAGCAACTGGCCGCGCGAAGCGTCAAGCAGCGGCGGAAATTTGGCATCCACGCTGGTCCAATTGGAATCTCGCGTGAGCTCATCGGCCTGGGCCTGCCAACGCGCCACATCGGCGAGCAAGGTGTCAAGCACCACTTCCGCTTCGCGCCAGGGTTTGATGGACAACACCTCAATGCGCTGCGAAATCAAGACGGCGGCCTCGCGCTGCACCTGGGTGCGGTGCTGCAAGTCTTCAATAGTTTTCACGCGGTCTGCCAGTTGCACTTTCAGTCCGGCCAAGGGTTCCTTGGATAAAGGCGCACCGGCCTTGGCTGCATCGCGCTGCCAAGCCAAGGCATTAGCGAGGTTGAGCTTGGGCAAATCCAAAAGACCCTGCGCTTTTTGAGCCCATTCGGCGGCGACCGCTTCCTGTCCTTTGCTGCGCTTGACTTCGTCGAGCTTTTCCTTCAACGGTTTGGCGGCACCCTTGTCACGATTCGCTAGATCTTTGTATACCTCGGCCATTTGATCGGACGTAGGCTCGGTGGTCAGCCACTGGCGAATGCGCGCGACACGCTCACCCGATGTGGCTGCTGAAAAGGCGCCGCCCGTCAGTCCGTCCAACGGATGGACTTCAGTGGATTTGGCCGCACCGATTTTCACGGCAGAAGCTCCGGCCGGGGTGGTTTCAGCTTTGGAAGATTTGGACAGGGGGAAACGCAGCATAAAAAATCAACAATCAGTTCAAAAAAATAATCAACAACGGTACGCACACCGAGCACTCAAAGCCCCGGAGTTTGTAAGCCTGCCACTACCGACAGCAATGGATGGGGGGATAAACCGGGCGAGAGACAGGGGACGATGAGTGGGGAAAAATTTGGGCCAGGACTTGGAAGGCCCGAATACCTTTAGCTCAAAAAATAAAGCAATGCGTGTATTTTCGCTGTTTTTACGGCAGCACCAAATTAAGTTCGGTGCAAGGGCTCCAACGAGCCTTCGGTCGCACGGCTTTGCCGACTCCCGGAAAGGGTAACTCGCTCGACAAATTTTGGGCGGCGAAGCAATCTCCGACGTCCGCTGCGTGTTGAGCCGCTAAGTGCAGTGATGCTTCTATACAGATACGTTGGACCTTGCGCTGGGGGCTGACCAGGAAAAGCTGGGCACTGCCAGGGGCTCGGGTACCTTCTGGCCTCGAAGAGGCGGCGATCTGGCTTTGGCGATTTCCCAGTCATCGATTGTCAGCGTCAGTGATCAAAGCTTGAATCCGACCATGCTTAGCGTGACCTGCCGATCTAACTTTTCTGACGCGATTTTCTGCGACTTCGAAATCGAAGGCGCTACGACTGCAGAGACTGAGCAGCAACGCTGATTTTCCAGTTGAAAACTTCCTGAAACGCACCGCTTGTTCTTGAACTCATGGTTTTTGAGTCTTTAACGCCTCAACGCGAAAGGTGAATGATCTAATTGGAAAAAAGACGGACCAACCAAAAAAAACCCCGGTCAGCTTGACTAACCGGGGTTGACGGCGAGCATTTATGCTCATGCCGTCGGGTTTCGCAACGGAGAGAGTACTCGTCTCGCAGTGCGGTGAAAGCAAGTGATTGCTTCCAGTTTTACCGGGGTTGGTTACCCAGTCAGCGCCCGAATTAACCGGACAACTGCAGATTAAGCTTCTTGAGTCGCACAAGCAATCTCAAGTTCTCAATCACAAGACCGGGTGCGATTGAAATCTTCTTGGTTTTCTAGCCCTGTTCTGGTCCAGCTCCGAACTAAAAACAGGCGGCTTACTCACACCTCTACGATCAAAAAATTCGAATAACAAAATCGACGCCCGGATTGTGTCGCAATTACGACCAACAAACGTTACTCAAAGAAACCCCAAAAAAAGCCCCGCTAAACGCTTGAATTCAGTTATCTTTGTTGAAAAGAAGGTTTATATATTCAGTAATTTGTATATAGATTTGACTTGTTATCCTTGACAGGTTATTTAACAGGACAATAGAATCCCGCCAGCCCCCCGAGAATCTCAGGGGCAACCCACAGCGCTACCCGATTCGGTAGCGTTAACGAATGGTCAGCACGCACAAGGCAGCACCTTGATTTGATGGCGACCCAATCAAAGTCTGCTGGGCCTCATCGGCCCGGCATGCAAAGAAAGGAGTGCTATGACGGCGCTAAGTAACTTCAGTTCTAAACTCCATGCCAGGGCGCACTTAAACAGTGTACGCAGCAGTCTTAGCAATATTGCTGACGACATTGCCCAGGGCTTATTCGAAATCACCCACAACAGCTTTGCCATTTTGGGACTGGCAGTGGTGTTCGGTGTCATTACGTTAACGGCCAGACCCGACCTGCGTGACGCCGGTGAACTCAAGCTCATAACCTGGCTGCAAGAGCGGCAGGAAGCAACGATCGGCTTTACCGAGCCCGCCGCCATTGATCGCGCCACAGCGTCCGATCCAAAAGACCTGCCCTCCGCCCAAGCGGCAGTAGCCTACTGGCTGAGCAAAAAATACAATGTTGCCCCTGAACCTCTCAGCGTTTTGGTCGCCCAGGCCTTTGAAATTGGACAGAAAGCCAAGCTTGACCCTACCCTGATTTTGGCCATCATGGCCATCGAGTCGGGATTCAACCCATTTGCTCAAAGCCCGGTAGGTGCGCAAGGCCTGATGCAGGTGATGACCCAGGTGCATAACGATAAGTACGAGAATTTCGGCGGAAAACTGGCGGCTTTTGATCCCGTTACCAATCTTCGCGTCGGCGTCAAGGTGTTGCAGGAATGCATTACACGCGCCGGCTCCATTGAAGGTGGCTTGAAATACTACGTCGGCGCGGCCAATTTGGCTGATGACGGCGGCTACGCTGGTAAAGTCATGGCGGAACATGCCCGCCTGCTGGCGGTTGCGACGGGCAAGCGCATGCCCTCTTCGCGCTTCTTCAGCTTACCCACCCCCATACGCCCCACGCCAGCAGCATTGCCTGCGGGGTCCACTCAGTTGGAATCTGACGGAAAAACGTCCGACAAAGTAGCCCTTCTGAACCAGTCCTGACCAGATCCAGCGCTCTAAGTTACACTCAACGGGTGCGCGACTGGCGATAGGCATCCTGGTTTTCTCAACTACTGGTGCCGACGTGGGACACCACCGGGGAGCGCACCGCTGAACGCCATTTGGCCAAAGCGTTTAGCCGTTCGCCTGGGCAGCCCTTGATTCCTTGACGCTCAAGGACAAGGATTCAAGTCTTGAAGGACTGCCGTGTACCACCGAAACATTCTGATCGAACAGACCGACCCCGAAATTTTCGCTGTTATCCAAGCTGAAAACGCTCGGCAAGAACACCACATCGAGCTGATTGCCAGCGAGAACTATGCTTCGCCGGCGGTGATGGCCGCGCAAGGCTCACAGCTCACTAACAAATACGCTGAAGGCTACCCTGGTCGCCGCTATTACGGCGGCTGCGAACATGTGGATGTGGCCGAGCAACTCGCCATTAACCGCGTCAAACAGATTTTTGGGGCAGAGGCCGCCAACGTGCAGCCACATTGCGGCGCGTCAGCTAACGAGGCCGTGTTTCTCGCTTTTCTCAAACCCGGCGACACCATCATGGGCATGTCATTGGCCGAAGGCGGCCACCTGACTCATGGTATGCCGCTCAATATAAGCGGTAAGTGGTTCAACGTCGTTTCCTATGGCCTTAATGCCAAAGAAGAGATCGACTACGACGCCATGGAGCGTAAGGCGCATGAAGCCAAACCCAAGCTGCTCATTGCCGGCGCTTCCGCCTACAGCCTGCGCATCGATTTCGAGCGCTTCGCAAAAGTTGCCAAGGCGGTGGGCGCAATCTTCATGGTGGACATAGCCCACTACGCAGGCCTGGTTGCAGCCGGCGTGTACCCCAACCCGGTGCCGCATGCCGACATCGTCACATCCACTACCCACAAGAGCCTGCGTGGCCCGCGCGGCGGCATCATTTTGATGAAGGCCGAGCACGAAAAAGCAATCAACAGCGCTATCTTTCCCGGCTTGCAAGGCGGCCCGCTGATGCACGTGATTGCCGCTAAAGCCGTGGCTTTCAAGGAAGCGCTCTCACCCGAGTTCAAGGTCTATCAGCAGCAAGTCCTGAAAAACGCCCAAATCGTGGCCGAAACGCTCACAAAGCGGGGTCTGCGCATTGTCAGCGGCCGCACTGAAAGCCATCTGATGCTGGTCGATTTGCGCGCCAAAGGGATTACCGGCAAGGAAGCCGAGGCTGTATTGGGCAGCGCCCACATGACCATCAATAAAAATGCGATTCCGAATGATCCGGAAAAACCAATGGTCACCAGCGGCGTGCGAATTGGCACCCCAGCCATGACTACTCGCGGCTTTAAAGACGAGGAAGCGCGCCTCACAGCCAACCTGATTGCCGATGTGTTGGACAACCCTCGGGACACCGCCAATATTGAAGCGGTTCGCGCCAAAGTCAATGCGCTGACGGCCCGCTTTCCGGTTTACGGCTGATCTGAGGCCCGAAGTGACGACTGGAGTTGCGCTCCAATGAAATGCCCCTTTTGCGGTCACCTTGAGACCCAGGTGGTCGAAACCCGGGTTACTGAAGAAGCAGATTTCATACGCCGCCGTCGCCAGTGCGGCGCGTGTGAAAAACGCTTCACCACCTATGAACGGCCAGACGTCAACTTTCCATCCATCGTCAAAAAAGACGGTCGACGGACCGAATACAAGCGCGGCAAAATCCAGGACTCCATGACGCTAGCGCTGCGTAAACGCCCGGTAAGTACGGAACAGGTTGACTCGGCCATTGAACGCGTCGAGGAAAAACTGCTGACTTTGGGTCTGCGCGAAGTTGCCTCAAGTCGGCTCGGCGAACTGGTGATGCGCGAGCTGAAAAAGCTGGACAAAGTCGCTTACGTGCGCTTCGCAAGCGTTTACCGGAGTTTCGAAGACATCGACGAATTCAAGACACTCGTAGACGAGGTGCGGCGGTAAATTTCTTCGCCGCTGGTCAACCCAGGACTGCCGGCTGTCCATTTCGGCTCCCCGTAACCCCAGCGGTCAATCAAACTGAGTCCCATGGACAAACGTCGTGGATTTACGTTGATCGAACTTTTGGTTGTGTTGGCTGTCGTCGCAGTCCTGGCCACACTTGCTGCGCCCTCGTTCAAGCGGCAGATCCAATCGACAACAATATCCAGCACGGTAAATACCTTTTTGGCGGATATGCGCTATGCCCGCAGTGAGTCGATACGGCGCGGGGGCGGCGTGATCATGTGCCACAGCAATTCCCCCGAAGCAGCAAATCCTGTTTGCGACAACGATTCCGGTCCGGGAGGCAACGGATGGATCAGTGGTTGGATTGTTTTTCAAGACCTGGGAGGTGGCGGAAAGGCACTGTTGCGCGTTCAGCCTCCAATCACCTCAATGGACTCTATCAAGGAAGGGGATAACTTAACTACCACCACCCAATTCGCATTCACTGCGACGGGAAGAATTCCGCCTTCGGAGACGTCAATGATTTTTGGCGGAAGCAACTATCCCAGCGACGTTCAACGCCGCGTCTGTATCAACGCTAGCGGCCGCCCCCGAATATCCGCTTCTGTTGCAACATGCTCATGAAGACGTCCTATATGAATCGCCATACCCACTCGGGCGCCTCACTGATCGAAGTCCTGGTTGCCATACTGATATTGTCTTTTGGAATGCTTTCACTCGGCGCCATGCTGTCTTTTTCAGTGCAACTGCCCAAGTTATCCGGCTACCGTGCGACGGCTGCCAACTTAGCCTCCAGTCATATTGAGCGTATTCGGGCCAACACCGTGGGATTTGCAAATAACTTATACAGTGTGCCCATAAGTTATGTCGGGACATTCAATGACGACATCGCGCTGGTGGAGTGCGCTTATCCCAATTGCAATGCGGCATCACTAGCGACTATGGATAACACATACACGCAAAAAGCGGTTCGCAATGAACTCCCTGCAGGAGGCATGCTCTTAACATGCGATACCGATACCACCACGCCATGCAGTCCGACCTCATATGGCAACCTGTGGATTATGTGGCGAGAGCCCAGCACCTATGCCGCGCTCAACCCAACGTCCTCTGACAACTGCCCCCCCGGGATCAACTTCACTCCCCAGCCTCGCTGCCTCTACGTGAGATTCAAGTTATGACATGTCATTGCCATTGCCATTGCCATTGCCTTTCACCCAGTGTGCGAGCCATGAAAGGTTTTTCGCTGATCGAATTGATGGTGTCGCTGACGATCGGGCTCATCATTGCTGTCGCCGCTATGTCAGCCTACATGGGAGCATCTGGGGCCAGTAGAGTGGCAGCAGCGCAAGGCCGCATGTACGAAGACGCGCAAGCAGCCTTGATTATTCTGACCCAGCAACTGCGGATGGCGGGGAACAATCCGGATCAGGCCAACCGTACCGCCGGGTCTCTGCGCAACCCCGTCTACAGCCCCCTTGGCCCAGCGAACTTTATTATCCGCGGCTGCGATGGAAATTTCATTGACGGCCCCAACCTCGACAACCTGAACTGTGTTGCCGGCCCAACGGGATCAATTGCGGTCAACTATGAAGCTGATATTTTTAATACCATTCCAACGAGTACGACACCCACAGCGCCGTCAGACTGCGTAGGAAATCGCTTAGGTTCGATCTCAGCCACAGTCCCTACAGTTATTACCACAACAATTCCATTCTCAACAGTAACCTCGACGGTGAATTACAGCGTAGCAGTCAACCAGTTTTATATTGGCTCCTCAAATAATATCCCCAGCCTTTTTTGCAGAGGCAACGGCGGTTCCGGGAACGAACCGCCGCAAGCGCTGGTTGAAAACATCGAGGACATGCAATTCAGCTATGGAACCATGCCACTTCCAACCGTGCCCGCATCCACCGCCACGGCACAAGTAGCTGGCTACCAGACCGCTACTCAACTCGCTTTACTTACTCCAGCAACTGATGCAATCCGCTGGGGAGCAGTTCTCACAGTTCGTCTCTGCGTGCTGGTGCGCAGCGAACGACCAGTGGTTTTTGACGCAACCTCTGCACGTTACCTTACCTGCAACGGTAATCCGGACAACACTCAAACAGACCTTCGGCTGCGGCGTGCCTTTTACACCACAGTGGTATTGAGAAATCGGCAGATTTAGAACTTACTAAAAACGAATTGCCATGACAACACTTGCTAACCTCGTAGGCAAAACACCAACTGGTCGTAACTTACCGCGCGCTCGACAACGGCATTCCCAACGAGGCGTGGTATTGATCATTGCACTGGTTATGTTGGTCATTATCTCGCTGCTCGCGGTAAGCAGTATGCGCAACTCTGGATCCACGGAAGAGGTTTTGGGGAACGTGCGAACCACGGAACTGGCTACGCAGGCTGCTGAAATTGCTTTGCGCCGCTGCGAAGGACTTGCCCTTGGTGGCGGCATACCGCCAGCGACCACCCCTGGACAATGGAGAAACCTTTCCACATGGGACAGCACCTCGACGGCCACTATCGTACTTAGTTTGAACGAAGTCAATCAGCCGGGGCTGTCTAGCAGTTACCAGCGGCCTCCAGAATGTATGGCAGAGGCTATGCCAGTAATGCTTACGAACCTTCCGGTAACGAGTACTGGTATTACCGGCACAGTTACGTACACCGGCACTGGCATGAGCAATACCCAGACCTTTGTCATCACTGCCCGCGGGTTTGGCCCTGAAGTAGCGGCTGCTAATGCGAGTCGCAGCCGTCCGTCGGGAAGCGAAGTCTGGCTTCAATCCTATATTGAATTAACGGGCGGCACCATCACTGGCGGCGGCGGCGGCGGCGGCGGCGGCGGCGACGACGGCGGCGGCAGCGACGGCGGCGGCAGCCACCCAGCACACCCGACATCTGTGGTAGGCGACAATTAAATTATATGTTTACTTCCACTCGCTTTCCCAACAGCATCCGTGTGTCCTTGTAGGTTAAGTCTTGTGCCCACTGGGTTTTCTCCGAAAGTGGTTGGATAGTCGTTGTTATATTAAACAGGAATTCCCCATGATTACCGCCTTCTGCGCCATTCTTTGCTCCATACGATTTTCTGGTCGATGGCTATTGCAGTTCTTCGCGCTGTCGCTGCTGCTACTGGCTGGGCTACCAGCACAGGCGCAATCCCATAACTACACCTTTCCAGGCAATCTTCCGGAGACCTGTCGCAACGTTATTAGCGACACCTATAGTTGCAGTACGCTATCGCTTATATCTGGTGACACGATTACCATCAGCTCGTATTCACCGACTTTGATAACGATCGAGGGTGACTTTACGACCGTTGACAACAAGATCAATTCACCGGGTAAAGCACTTACCCTGCAATTGCACGTTAAAGGAAAAACCGCCTTGGGAAATGGGGCTACTGTTAATGCAATTATTATCAGCAACAGCACCATTACTTTAGGCTCAAAGGTAACTTTTACAGGTAACATCAATGCGACCAACATCCTTGTTGACAGTCTCACTGTCGGAGAAAATAGCACCATTGTTGGAAATATCAGCTCCATCGCCAGTGTCATATTTATTGGTGATAATTATAAATCCACTGGTGATATTACAACGACATCCGCGGCTATTAATATAGGAAACAAGAGTAACGTAACGGGAGTGTTAACCACTACTACTGCCGGCGTGATAACGGTAGGAGATGACAGCACGGTTACAGGAAGTCTCAAAACACGGGCCGGCGCAATTAATGTCGGGAATAGAAGCAAGGTCACCGGCGATCTCATTAGCAGCGTCGCGGGCGTGGTAAAAGTTGGCTATAACTCCGAAGTCGGTGGCAAGATTTCTACTGGTGCAGGAGCCGTTAACATCGGGGCCAGTAGCGTAGTCAACAACGGTATTACCACTGGCTCTGGCGTCGTTACCATTGGGGCGGATAGCACAATCAGGGGAAATGTCAACAATCTCGACACCAGTATTGCTGGCGCAGTCAATCTAGGTGCCGGCGCAACGGTCACGGGTACCATCATTACAAACGCAGGTGCCGTTACACTGGCGGCCGGAGCGAAAGCAGGCGCTATCTCCACTAACGTCGGCGCTATTACCGTGTTAGCTAAATCGAAAGTTTTTGGATCAGTATGCACCGGCATAGCGGGTGCTATTACTATTGGAGCAGGCTCAACCGTCGAGGGTAACGTCTCAACCGCCGTTGCTGGTGCTATCACAGTAGAAAGCGGCGCTACAGTCGAAGGCTCAGTTGAGGCGCTGGGCGCTGGCGCGGTCTCTATTGCAGTTGATGCAAAGGTTGGATTAAAAAAGAAGGACGCTGCGTGCGGTATAGTCCCCCCCATTATTGACCCCGACCTCATTGGCCCTAGACGCATTAAATCACGCGAGTGGCGTCAGATTTTCATGCGCTAGCATGACGCAGCAATCTCCAAAGCTTCAATCAGGAGTAACGTTCATGCATATTAGTTTCAGGCCCTGTAAGCCCTCAATCCGAATGTCCGGATTCACGTTGATTGAGCTCATGGTCACCGTGGCTATCGTTGCTATTTTGGCCAGCGTCGCCCTGCCGGCCTATACCAGCTACATCGCGCGGGCCCGTCGTGCGGATGCCAGAACCCAGTTGGTGCAGGCGGCACAATTCATGCAGCGCTTCTATGCTGCGAACGACCAATATGTTCAAGATCGCGCCGGAAACAACATACTCGGCGCCTCTGTCGGGATGCCCGACAATCTGAGAAGGTCGCCAGCCGACGGTACTGCGGTGTACCAACTTAATACCAGTATCACAACGTCGGGAAACTACACCGCGACCGTGGCCATCGACGGCTACACCCTGAGCATGGCGCCTATTTCCGGCGGCAGCGCAGCGACCGATCCTTGTGGCATATTCACTCTTTCATCAACCGGCATACGGGACGTATCGGGCGCAACCAAAACTCGCGCTGAATGCTGGAAGTAGTCCCGCCGCAATCCTGACCTGGCAACGCTTACTGACTCATGCTTGAAACCGAGCGCCTGATGGCGCAAGCCTTGGCGCAGGCTGCCAAAGGCCTGCGCATCACTTCTCCCAACCCGCATGTCGGCTGCGTGATCGCGAACTCCCAAGGGCACGTTCTGGGCCAGGGCCATACCCAGCTGGCGGGTGGAGCCCATGCCGAAATCATGGCCCTGCGCGACGCCGAGGCAAAGGGTCACAGCGTGGTTGGGGCCACCGCTTATGTCACGCTGGAACCCTGCTCGCACCACGGTCGCACCGGGCCTTGCTGCGATGCGTTGGTAGCCGCCGGTATCAAACGGGTTGTGGCATCCACAGCCGATCCCAACCCCCTGGTTTCCAGTCAAGGTTTCGACCGGTTGCGGGCTGCGGGTATTGAGGTCGAAGTGGGCTGTGGCGCGGCGCAATCACGCGAATTAAACCTCGGTTTTTTCAGCCGCATGATCCGTAAAACGCCGTGGGTATGGATAAAAGTAGCCGCGTCGCTGGATGGCAAAACCGCGCTAAACAATGGCCGTAGCCAGTGGATCACGTCCGACGCGGCGCGTGCCGACGGGCATGCCTGGCGCGCGCGCTCTTGCGCGGTACTCACCGGCATTGGTACGGTGCTTGAAGACAATCCTCGGCTGGATGTGCGGCTTGTTGAAACACACCGCCAACCACATCTGATCGTGGTCGACAGTCGCCTCGAGACGCCGCTGGACGCCAATCTTTTTATACCGCGTCGCAAGGTCTACATCTATGCTGCTGCCGAAAATGCCGCAAAGAAATCAGCACTCGAAGCCCGCGGCGCTACCGTCATCTATTTGCCCGGCGCTAATGGGAAAGTCGATCTGGCGGCCATGCTGTGCGATCTGGCGCAGCGTGAAGTCAACGAACTGCACGTGGAGGCTGGACAAAAACTCAGCGGCTCTTTTATTCGCGAATGTCTGGTGGACGAGTTCGTGGTGTATCTGGCGCCCAAACTTATCGGTCAAGGGCGCGGGATGGCTGACTTTGGGCCCTTGGATGATTTGGCAAACGCGGTCCCGCTGGAATTTAAATCCACGGAAATACTGGGCCCGGATCTGCGCATCGTGGCGCGAGTTTGCGGTCGCGACCGGTTTTAGGTGACCGCTCAAAAGCCCACAGGGACAGTCCTGCTGCTGTCGCTGATGATGATCCTGGTGCCTGCGATGGGGGTTCCGAGCGAAGAATTGTTGCAAGACACCTTGAAGTCCATCGGGGTTTCATTTTTTGCATTAGCCGCCTCGTTCACCTTCTTTTGGCACTGCCACAAGCACAGCAACTATTTGCAATTTCACAGTTTGCTGTGTTTGCCAATTGGACTCATGACTTACGCGCTGGGCAGCATGGCGTGGTCGCATACCTACCTTGGCGGCGTGGAGGCGGTTCGCTGGTTTGTATTCAGCCTAATTCTTTTTTTGGGCTTGAACTCGTTGACCAACGCCCGGGTCACTTACTTGGCCTGGGGCATTCACCTTGGCGGGGTGCTGGCGGCGCTGTGGGCGGCCTTGCAATTCTGGTTTGATTTCAAGTTATTTGCACAAGGACCCAACCCGGCATCCACCTTTGTCAATCGCAATTTTTTTGCTGAATATCTGGTTTGTACCTTGCCTTTTTCTATGCTGCTGGTAAGCCGAGTCAGGGACAAGACATCGGCTTTTCTGTTGACGTTTTCTCTGGGCTTTAATGTTGCAGCGCTGATGATGACCGGCACCCGCTCCGCACTAATCGGTCTGGGGCTATTGGTGTTACTACTTCCGGCCATTGTTTTTTTGTACCGACGACAGTGTGTGTCAACCGGCTGGCGCGCCGGCCATTGCCTTGCCCTGGTGGCGCTGTTCATCGCCGCGGTTTGGGGTTTGGGCTCTATCAATACGGCCAATCCGAAGCTGATCGCCGAGTCAGGCTATGGGAACGCACTGGAGCGGGCGACCCAGCGTACCCTTTCGATGACGAAGTCCAGCGAGTACAGCACCGGTTCTTTTTCAATCCGCACCTTGCTGTGGCAGGCGACAGGTCGAATGATCCAGGCCCACCCGGTCACCGGAGTCGGCGCAGGCGCGTGGGAGGTGCAAGCCCCGCTCTACCAGGAGCCGGGAAGCCAGCTGGAGACAGACTATTACGCCCACAATGAAATTCTGCAATTGGTAGCCGAGTACGGGCTGGTCGGCTGGTTTTTTCTTTTGAGTCTGGCGACCTACCTCGCGTGGGCGGCGTACAAAACCTGGTCGGACAAGACGCTCGAGGGCCAGCGGGAAGCGCCGTTACGCGCGTTCACGCTGGCCAGTCTGCTGGTCTTTTTGTTGGTCAGCAATGCCGGCTTTCCGTGGCGCATGGCGACCACTGGCGCCTTGTTCGCATTGAGTCTGTCGATCCTTGCTGCCTCGGATGCGCGTCTGGGTGCGGGCAAAAGTTTTCTCTTGTTTTCCATTAACTGCAAGTCGCACTGCGCCGTCTGGGCCTTGTCCGCGACCGCTGTTTGCACCGGACTCGCTTTGTACATCGCGCAGCAAGCGATCGAGTGCGAGGCCAAGCTGGTACAAGCCATCAGGACAGCATTAACCATTGCCCAGTCTGGCCACCCCAACGACCCGCGCTGGGACAACGAAAAGATAAAAATTCTCCAGCTCATGCGGCAAGGCATCGCCATCAATCCGCATTATCGAAAACTCACACCCATGGTCGCTGACACCCTGGCGGGTTGGAATGACTGGAAAAACGCAACCTGGATTTGGGAATCTGTTCTTGACTCGCGCCCCAATGTGGTGGCCCTTCTCGCCAACGTGGCACGTGGATACCTGAAAGCTGACAACTTTCAGAAGGCCCAGGAATACCTCAACCGGGCCAAGAAGCTGCAACCAACCGCGCCGACTCTGGCCTCTTTGGAGGTCATGCTTTGGAGCCGAACCGGGAAAGACCGGGAAGCCGCAGTGCGGGCAAAGGAGCTCCTTCGGGCGGGCATTTTTGACTACGACCTGGTTCAAGCGGCGTATTTTTTAGGCCTAAGAAATCGGGATTCGGAACTTGCCATTCTGGCCTTGCAATCGCAAATAAAGACGTGGCCGAGTCAGGCAACGGACGGATGGCTCAAGTTGGGAAATATTTATGCGTCGGTTGAAGCAAAAAACGAGACCAAAGCGCAGCAAGCCTATACGGCGGCACTCGAGGCCGCTCCGCCAGCTTACGGAACTGCAACCTGGGCCATGATCCCCCCCAACTATCGCGCCAAAATTCAGTCACGCGCCAATCCTCATTGAGAGGTCCAGGGCGCCAGACCATGGGCGGCTACAGACATTTTTAGCCAGCTCCCGGTCAATGGGCCAGTTCCCTGCGAAAATAGCACCATGTTTACCGGAATCATCACCGGCATGGGGCGCATCGTCGCCGTCCATAGCCAGGGCAGCTCTTCAGATCATGGCAAGCGGCTCACCATTGAGACGCCTGCTGGCTACCTCGACGACGTGGGTCTGGGCGACAGCATCGCACTCAACGGCGCCTGCATGACGGCCACTGCACTGGACAGCACCCACAACCAGTTTTCCATCGATATTTCGGCTGAATCTCTTGCCAAAACCTGCGGTTTTGGTGAGACCGACGTCGTTAATCTGGAGAAAGCCCTTCGAGCCCATGACCGTCTTGGCGGGCATCTGGTTTCCGGTCACGTGGACGGTATAGGGTGCGTCACACATTTTGCTCAAGTGGGTGAAAGCTGGGAACTGCGCCTGCACGCTCCCCAAGAACTTAGTAAATATCTGGCCTACAAGGGCTCCATCACGGTGAACGGCGTGAGCCTGACCGTCAACCGGGTCTTTGATTTGACCGGGGATGCGGCAGGCAGCGAGATAAGTCTTAACATCATTCCCCACACAATTCAAAACACGGCGCTAGGCCAGCTCGCGAAGGGCTCTCAGGTCAACCTGGAAATCGACCTGATTGCCCGCTATGTGGAGCGAATGCTCAAAGACACCCCTACACAAAAAAAGGTTGACCCATGACGACTGTAATTTCTCCCATTGAGGACATTGTGGCCGACATGCGTGCAGGCCGCATGGTCATCCTCGTCGACGAAGAAGACCGCGAAAACGAGGGTGATTTGGTTCTGGCTGCAGACCACGTGACACCTGCCGCCGTCAATTTTATGGCGCGTTTTGGCCGTGGTCTGATCTGCTTGACCCTGACACGCGAACGCTGCGAATTGCTGCAACTGTCGCCCATGACGGCCCGAAACGGCGCTCAATATTCAACCGCGTTTACGGTGTCCATCGAAGCTGCCGAGGGCGTTACAACCGGTATTTCCGCAGCCGACCGCGCCCGCACCGTGCAAGCCGCAGTCGCCCAAAATGCCAAGATCAGTGACTTGGTGCAGCCGGGCCATATATTTCCTTTACAGGCGGTGGATGGCGGCGTTCTGATGAGGGCCGGCCACACCGAGGCCGGCTGCGATTTGGCAGGCATAGCGGGCTGCACACCTGCTGCCGTGATTTGCGAAATCATGAAGGACGACGGCACCATGGCCCGGTTGCCTGATTTGCAGGTATTTGCGACCGAACACGGCCTGAAGATCGGAACCATAGCCGATTTGATTCAGCACCGTAGCCGCAACGAGTCGCTGATCGAGAAGGTCGGCAGTCGCAGCCTTCAAACCGCGTTCGGAGAATTCACCGCCCACGCCTTCAAAGACAAACCGAGTCAGGGGTTGCACCTGGCGCTGGTGCGCGGGCAGTGGTCAGCTGACGATACCGTAACGGCGCGCGTACACGAGCCGCTATCGGTGCTGGACGTGCTGGAAACAGGTCGCCCGATGCATTCATGGAGCCTGGACCAGAGCCTAAAGCACATCGCCGACGAAGGCCGGGGCGTGGTGGTGCTGCTTAACTGCGGTGAAAGCGCCACGCAGCTACTGGCGCAGTTCGAAGGCACTGCACGCGCCAGCCAGGCCCCCGAACACGGCCGCATGGACTTGCGCACCTACGGCGTGGGCGCACAGATTTTGCAGGCCTGTGGCGTGCACAAAATGAACCTCATGGGCAAGCCCCGTCGCATGCCGAGCATGACGGGCTACGGCCTCGAAATCGTCGGTTACATCACAAAAAAATAAGTCAATCAATCAAAGGAGCTTCATCGTGTTTGGTGCAGAAAAAGGTTCGGCTGACAAGCTCGACGGCAAAAAACTTTTCATTGGTATTGTGCAGGCGCGCTTTAATGAAACCATTACAAACGCCTTGGCCGATGCCTGCAAACAGGAACTTGCCGCTTTGGGCGTAGAAGAAAAAAATATTACGCACGTGAAGGTACACGGTGCGTTGGAAATTCCTTGTGCGCTGCAAGCCCTGGCTGAGAGCGACAAATACGATGCCTTGGTGGCCCTCGGCTGCATTATTCGCGGTGAGACCTATCACTTTGAACTGGTGGCCAATGAAAGCGGTTCTGCCGTGACTCGGCTGGCGCTGGACTACCAATTGCCGATTGCGAACGCTATTTTGACCACCGAAAACATCTTGCAGGCAGAGGCGCGCCAACACGAAAAAGGGTGCGACGCAGCGCGTGTTGCGGTCGAGATGGCCAACCTGATGCGCGAACTTTCCTGATTCCCTGAACTCCAAATCAATTACCTCACCGACGCTTCATGGCCGAATCCATTATCAAACTCAAACGCCCTCCACAAACCCGTACCGGCCTCACTGACACCGGCGTCAAAAAAGCGGCTGACAAGTCGGCCCGTACCCGCGCACGCGAATTTGCATTGCAGGCCTTGTATCAACATCTGGTCGGCAGAAACGATGCAGAGTCTATTGATACGTTCACTCGCGATTTGGTAGGTTTTCACAAAGCGGACTCGGCTCACTACGATGCGCTGCTGCACGGCTGTATCCGCGACGCAAAAATACTCGACGAAAGTATTACCCCTTTGCTCGACCGGAAAATGGCCGAGATTTCGCCAGTCGAGCATGCCGTGCTGTGGATTGGCGTTTATGAATTTACCCATTGCCTGGATGTTCCTTACCGTGTCGTGATTAACGAATGCATTGAGCTTGCCAAGGCATTTGGCGGCACCGACGGCCATAAATACGTCAACGGCGTACTCCACAAAATGGCCCCTTCACTCCGCGGCGCAGAAGTCGCTGCAGATCAATCCAAATAAAACGGATGGGCCAACCCAGACCATGAAAGACTTGCAGTGAACATTGCGCAGCGGGCTCAAAGAATCGAGCCGTTTTATGTGATGGAGGTTGCCAAGGCAGCCTCCGCGATGGCGAAAGAGCTTTCCAACACGTCCTCGCCGATGATCTTTCTGAATATCGGCGAGCCCGACTTCACCGCGCCACCGCTGGTGCAAGAGGCGGCAATACGCGCCATTTCGCAGGGCGCGACGCAATACACCCAGGCCACAGGTCTGCCCGCCTTGCGGGAGCGCATCAGTCACTGGTACGCGACCCGCTTTAACGCACAGGTGGCTCCCAGCCGCATCATCATTACGGCGGGGGCCTCTGCGGCGCTCCAGCTTGCCTGCCTGGCATTGATTGACTCGGGTGACGAAATCCTCATGCCTGATCCGAGCTATCCGTGCAATCGGCACTTTGTCAGCGCCGCTGAAGGCACGGCCGTGTTAATTCCCACGACGTCTGACGAACGCTTTCAACTCACCCGGGAGAAGGTGCAAGCCGCATGGAACCGTAAATCGCGCGGCGTTCTGCTGGCTTCTCCTTCCAATCCCACCGGCACGTCGATCGCGCCGGAGGAGCTGCAGCGCATTCACGAATTTGTGCATAGCCAGGGCGGTGTCACCTTGATTGACGAGATCTACCTCGGATTAAGTTACGAGGAGCACTTCGGCCACACGGCGCTGGCCATGCCAGGCGACTTGGGCCAGAGCGTTATCAGCATTAACAGCTTCAGCAAATACTTCAATATGACGGGCTGGCGGCTCGGCTGGCTGGTAGTGCCAGAGGCGCTGGCACCGGTGATTGAACGAATTGCGCAAAACCTCTTTATCTGCGCCAGCACCGTGGCGCAGCATGCCGCGCTGGCCTGCTTTGAGCCCGACAGCCTGCTGGAGTACGAGCGCCGCCGTGCCGAGTTCAAGGCGCGGCGCGACTACTTCATTCCCGAGCTCAACCGCCTCGGGCTTCGCGTGCCCGTGATGCCCGACGGCGCTTTCTACGCCTACGCCGACTGCACTGCAGCCGCCGCGCGGCTGGGCGTGAGTGGTAGCTGGGACTTTGCCTTTGAACTGATGCAGCGCGCCCATCTCGCGGTGACACCAGGGCGCGATTTCGGACGCGTCGCGCCTGAACAGTTTGTTCGGTTTTCTACCGCCAGCTCCCTGAATCATTTGCAGGAAGCCGTGACGCGACTGGAGTCGTTGCTTGGCTAAACGAGACACCGAGGCACTTGTGCAGACGCGTCAGACGGCTGGATTCCAGTGGCCCGTACGCGTGTACTGGGAAGACACAGATGCCGGTGGTATCGTTTTTTATGCCAATTATTTGAAGTTTTTCGAGCGGGCTCGCACTGAGTGGCTCCGGTCGCTGGGCATTGAGCAACGCTGTCTGAAGGACAGCACGGGGGGCCTCTTCGTGGTGGCTGAAACCAGTATTCGTTACCACCGCCCCGCACGTCTTGACGATGAACTGATTGTTACGGCGAGCCTGATCGAAAAAGGCCGTGCGTCCCTGACAATCAAACAACAGGCGCTATTAAAAACAGAGCAGCAAACTACGGGAAATGCCGATGTGCAGGCCGCTACCCTGCTCTGCGAAGGAACGATACGAATTGGCTGGGTGAACGCCTCCAGTCTGCAGCCCGAACGCATTCCAGCGGCCATCCTTGGCAGCTTAAAAACTTGATACAAGCTTCAACATGAACCAAGACCTTTCCATTGTCACTCTCATTCTTAACGCAAGCTGGGTCGTCCAGGGCGTGGTTGCGTTGCTGGTGGGCGTTTCCATCGCCAGCTGGGCCGCGATTTTCAGAAAAATTGTTTCGCTCAAACAGGCGCAAAAGTTGAACGACGAGTTCGATCGCGAGTTCTGGTCTGGCACCAGTCTGAACGACCTGTTTGCGGGCGCGGCTCAAAACGCCAAACACTCGGGCTCCATGGAACGCATTTTTGCCAGCGGCATGCGTGAATATCAGAAATTGCGCGAGCGGCACATCAATGACGCCGGCACCTTGCTAGACGGGGCGCGCAGGGCCATGCGGGCCAGTTACCAACGCGAACTCGACACCATCGAAGTCAACCTCTCGTTTCTCGCCACCGTCGGATCGGTATCACCCTATGTGGGCCTGTTTGGTACGGTCTGGGGCATCATGCACGCCTTCACCGGGCTGGCAGCGCTTGAGCAGGTCACGCTGGCCACAGTAGCACCCGGTATTGCGGAGGCGCTGGTCGCAACGGCGATCGGTCTTTTTGCCGCGATTCCAGCCGTGGTTGCCTACAACCGCTTTTCGCACGATATTGACCGGATCGCAAATCGCCTGGAAACCTTTATAGAAGAGTTTTCCAACATCCTTCAGCGCAACCTGGGCGCCCAGTCACCCTCTGGTCACTAAGCCAGGAACAAACCGTTATGCCAGCAGTCAATTCCCGCGGCCGGGGTCGCCGCACCATTAGCGAAATTAACATGGTGCCGTTTATCGACGTCATGTTGGTGCTGCTCATCATCTTTATGGTGACCGCCCCGCTGATCACGCCCAGCATGATTGCCCTGCCCAAAGTAGGCAAGGCCTCCAAACAACCGTTGAACCCAGTGCAAATCGTCATTGGCAAGGACGAGACCGTTCAGATCAAGATCAAAACCGATGTCGTACCCAGCTCGGTGCGAAACGTGGCGAGCGAAATCGTGAAGAGGGAGCCGGCGGTCAAAGCGACAGGGGCTGAGGCAGTACCCGTTGTCATCACCGCAGACAAGTCCGTCAAGTACGAAACCGTGGTCCAGGTCATGGACACCTTGCAAAAAGCAGGGGTGTCGCGTGTGGGCCTTTCTGTGCAAACGGGCAAGTGACCAACGTCTGACCTGAAAGTTGCCCGAAGTTCACCATGCCCAGCGCTACAGATCGATTTGAATTTACCCCGCCTCGCGACACGGGATCTCTGCGGGCTTTCGGCTGGGCCTTGCTCGTCCACGCGTTACTCATCGCGGCATTGACCTGGGGGGTTAACTGGAAGCGCAGCGATCCGGCGGTTTCGTTTGAAGCCGAGATATGGTCCAGCCTGCCGCAGGAGGCCGCACCCAAACTCGTCGAGACAGCGCCGGTACCGCCGCCGCCCGAGCCAGCGCCAGTACCGAAGTCCGCGCCCACCCCCGTGGAAATCAAGGTGGCGCCACCCGCGCCTGACGTGGACATCGCCCTGAAGCAGGAGAAAAAGCGCAAATTGCTTCAGCAGCAAAAAGAAGCTGAATTACAAAAGGTAGAAAAGGCACAGAAGTTGCAAGAAGAGCTGAAGGCCGAACTGCAAGCAAAAAAAGAAAAAGAGAAGGAAAAAGAGAAAGAGAAATTACAGAAGGCCAAGGAAGATCTCGCCCAACGAAAAGCTTCTGAAGAGGTCAAAAAAGCCGATGCCAAAAAGCAGGATGCAAAAGACCAGGAGAAAGAAAAGCAGGCAGCGCTTGCTGGTAAAAAGCAGCGCCAGGATGCGCTCAACCGCATGATGGGCTTGGCCGGTGCTACCGGTGGCGCCGAGGCAAAGGGTTCCGCTCAAAAATCCGGTGGGCCTTCAGCCAGCTATGGCGGCAAAGTCAGAGCCGCCGTTAAACCCAACGTCGTTTTCACCGAAGACATTTCGGGCAACCCCAAAGCCGAGGTCGAGGTGCGGACCACCCTTGATGGCACTATCCTGAGCCAGCGCTTGCTCAAGTCGAGCGGAAACAAATCGTGGGATGAAGCGGTTATTAAAGCCATCATTCGAACCGGTACCTTGCCACCAGACATCGATGGCCGTGTTCCCACGCCCATGATTCTTGAATTCCGTCCCAAGGGATAGGCTATCGCTTCATTGAGCTATTAATAAAATAGCACGTCGCGCTTGTTTTTATTGGGTTAAACACTTTCTCATTCGTAAATTATGCTGGCCAAACCTCTGTCTGCCTGCGCCATCCAACTTGCCAGCGCGGCATCGGTTGGAAAGAATTTGGCAGCATCGCCCAGT
This sequence comes from Polaromonas sp., assembly GCF_012927485.1. GTDB lineage: Bacteria > Pseudomonadota > Gammaproteobacteria > Burkholderiales > Burkholderiaceae_C > Polaromonas. Next base: position 56,370 of record NZ_JABBPC010000009.1, read on the forward strand.
TGAAGATCGGCGGTGACGCCCTCCCTGCGCAGGCTCAGACGCACCGGCAATCCACGGAACAACTCACCTTGTTCCGACATCTCTCGACGCGGAGGAAAATCCTTCACCAGCCGCGCAATATCTGGAACCGAGCCATTCACGGCCACACGCAGATACTTGCCAAACTTACAGCGTGCGGCCTCCAGATCCCACACCTGTGTCACCTTGAAGCGGCGCCCGAAGCGCTCGGACGCGCCCTGCAAAGTGCCTTGCACAATCACCAATTCGTCGTCTTTCAGAAGATTGCGGTTGGCGTTGAAAGTCGCCTCGTCCACCGACGCTTCCAGTACATCGGTTTTGTCGTCGAGCTTGAAAACAACCATCTTTCCGCGGTTGCCATTGATCACGCGCAAATCACTCACGATGGCCGCCAGCAATTGCGATTCACGAGAGTCGATCAGGTCTTCAATTTTTCGCTTGGCAAAGTGCCGTACTTCGGTCTCAACCTCGTCGAATAGGTGCCCTGACAGGTAAAAGCCAATTGCCGTTTTTTCAAGCACCAAGCGCGCCTTTACGCCGAAAGGAACAGCCGAGACCAGCGCCGGCTCTTGAGAGCTGGCCGCATGCGAATCCGACATGTCAAACAGTCCGCCCTGGTTGGCATTGGCTTCGGTGGCGGCAGAAAATTCGAAGGCGCGGTCTACCGAGGCCAGCAGTTCCGCGCGGTTCAAATGCAGATTGTCAAAAGCGCCGCCTTTAATGAGCGCCTCGACCGTGCGCTTGTTCATCTTGCTGCGGTCAACGCGCACACAAAAATCGTACAGCGAGGTGAACGGGCCGCTTGCCTTGCGAGCGGCGACGATGGCGGCAATCGCCTGCTGGCCGGTGCCCTTGATGGCGCCCAGCCCGTAACGCACGCTGGAATTGTTGATAGGCTCAAATCGGTAGTCACCACGGTTGACGTCAGGTGATTCGAACTGGATACCCATTTTCTGTGCATCGCCAAACAACACTTTCAGCTTGTCGGTGTCGTCCGCTTCAACGGTCATATTGGCCGCAAAGAACTCCGCCGTGTAGTGCACCTTGAGCCAGGCGGTGTGATAGGCCAGCAGGGCGTAAGCGGCAGAGTGCGACTTGTTGAAGCCGTACCCCGCAAACTTTTCCATCAAGTCAAATACTTCGTCGGCCTTTTCTTCACTCAGGCCGCCCTCGCCTGCGCCTTTGCGAAACACCTCGCGCTGGGCGTCCATCTCTTCTTTCTTTTTCTTGCCCATGGCGCGGCGCAGCATATCAGCGCCACCAAGTGAATAGCCGCCCAAAATCTGCGCGGTCTGCATCACCTGCTCCTGGTAAACCATGATGCCGTAGGTCTCTTCCAGGATAGCCTTGACGCGCGGATCCGGGTACTCCGGCACTTCCTTGCCTTGCTTGCGCGCGATGTAGGTGGGAATCAACTCCATCGGCCCCGGCCGGTAAAGGGCGTTCATGGCAATCAAGTCTTCCAACCGGTCTGGTTTGGCATCCTTGAGCATGCGCTGCATGCCGATACTTTCAAACTGGAATACTGCTTCGGTCTGTCCCCGGCTAAAGAGGTCATACACCTTTTTGTCATTCAGCGGCAAATTCTCGAAGCTGAAATCTTTTTGCGCCGGATGGCGCTGGATGATGAATTCCTTCGCGATTTCCAGGATAGTCAGGGTGGCCAGCCCCAAGAAGTCGAACTTGACAAGGCCGATCGCTTCCACGTCGTCCTTGTCGAACTGGCTTACCGCGGAGCCGCTGCCCGGCTGAGCATAGAGAGGGCAAAAGTCGGTCAACTTTCCGGGTGCGATCAGCACACCGCCGGCGTGCATGCCGATGTTTCGCGTCAACCCTTCGAGCTTACGCGCCAGCTCCAGCAGGGTGCGCACGTCCTCTTCCTTGCGCTCGCGCTCAGCCAGAATCGGTTCGGCCTCTATGGCATAAACCAGTTTGTCGTTTTTGTCGCGGTCTGCTGGCGGCAATTGCAAGGTGACGGCCTGGCCTGGCTTGTTGGGAATCAGCTTGGAAATACCATCACAAAAACCATACGGAAAATCAAGCACGCGTCCCACATCGCGAATAGCCGCGCGCGCCGCCATGGTGCCAAAAGTCACGATCTGACTGACTGCATCCTTGCCATACTTGTCCTTCACGTAGTCAATCACGCGGTCGCGGTTAAGCTGGCAAAAATCAATATCGAAGTCGGGCATCGAAACCCGTTCCGGATTCAAAAACCGCTCGAACAGCAGGTTGTATTGCAAGGGGTCCAGGTCGGTGATTTTCATCGCATAAGCCACCAGTGAGCCTGCCCCGGAACCGCGTCCCGGGCCCACCGGACAGCCATTGTTTTTGGCCCAGTTAATGAAGTCGCTCACGATCAGGAAGTAGCCCGGAAACCCCATGTTCAGGATGGTGTTGATCTCGAACTCCAACCGCTCCACATAAACCGGCCGTTTCTCATTGCGACGCGCTTCTTGGGGGTACAAATGCGCCAGACGCGCTTCCAGGCCATCGAACGAAATCTTGCGAAAATACGCATCGATAGGGAGCCGTACACCGTCCACTTCCGGCGTCGGGTAGTCGGGCAGCATGGGCTTTCCCAACACCAGCGTGAGACTGCAGCGCTTCGCAATCTCAAGCGTGTTGGCAAGGGCAGAAGGAACGTCGGCGAACAACTCCGTCATCTGGGCCGTCGACTTGAAATATTGCTCCCGCGTGAACTTGCGTACACGGCGTGCATTGCCCAGAATTTCTCCCTCAGAAATACAAACGCGCGCTTCATGTGCTTCGTAATCGTCGAAGGTTAAAAACTGTACAGGATGCGTGGCGACCACAGGCAGCCCGAGCCGGGCCGCCAATTGCACCGCAGCCGTCACATGGCGTTCGTCATCGGGCCGCTGGGCACGTTGCAATTCCAGGTAAAAACGATGCGGAAAGATGCCTGCCAGATACAGGGCAGACTCAAGCGCCCGCTCGCTGTCTCCCTGCACCAAGGCCTGACCGACGGCACCGCCCTGTGCACCCGACAGGGCGATCAAGCCCTCATTGAGTTCTTCCAGCCACTCCAGCTGGATAACGGCTTGGTCCCGCACTACATTTTTCGTCCAGGCACGCGTCAGCAGTTCTGACAGATTCAGGTAGCCGCGGTGATTTTGTACCAGCAACAACAGGCGGGCCGCCGGTGCACCGGCATTCTTTCCGGGCACTTGCACCCAAACATCGGCGCCAATCAAAGGCTTCACGCCAGCCCCCCGACATTCCTTGTAAAACTTGACGGTGCCAAAGAGGTTGCTCAAGTCGGTAATGGCAAGAGCGGGTTGCTGGTCCGCTGCGGCGGCCTCAACGATTTCATCGATACGGTTGGTACCGTCAACAACTGAAAACTCAGTGTGAATTCTTAAATGGACAAACATACGCTTCATTTTAGGACGCAGCCTCTGACTGCCCACGCCATTGCATCGCTGCAGCAGGGTATGCCTTGCCTACACTCCCGCACATCATGCGTATTCTGAATGTTGCAGCGCATAAGTTTGTCGCGCTAGACGGCCAGCTGGAATTGTAAGCAGCGCTGCTCGGCGCGCTGCAGGCGCTTGATATCAGGGGCGCTGTGCAGCTTGCTAAAGACGGTTTTACCCTGTTTTCTGGCAGAGGTAGTGCCGACATTCATGATCTTTTGGCATGACTACGGGCCGAAGGTCGACTTGATGACCTTGAAATCAAGGAAAGCTGGTCCAGAGTGGCGTCCGTCTTGACGCGGGGCACGCGCTATTTCGAGCGATTAAAGTCGTCAGCACATATTCAAACAGGGTCATCGACCGGTTGAATCCAAGAGCGAAAGCCGACATCCAAGCGCAAGGTCCACTGGGCTATAGTGCTTGCATTGTGAAATGTCGAAGAGCGTGGTCCGGTGCCAATGCGCCAAGATAGGCGACAAGATAAAGGGGGACTGAAGTGACACTAGCGTTTCAGGAAAAATCTTTGCAAACCTTGGCTGCATGCGGCTTACCGCCCAATGGACTGATTCGTATCCAGTTTTGGAATTCTGGTTTATCTGGTCGGATAAGCTGGGATTGCCAGAATATCCGACGGTCTACATCACGTTAGGAGGCGAGAAAGCCATGACCATCCGAGAACAGGTTGAAGATGCATCCTTCTTGGCGCAGAACGGCCGCCACGTTGGCGCGCTTACAACGCTCATGCTTGCCGTCGCCGCTTCGTCTAGGAGGACGTTTCCAAAGGGCACGAAATCGCGCGAGAAGCCCAAGGAAGAAATGTCGGATCGCGAAGCCTTCACCCTATTCCTTGGCGGTCGCATACGGAAGATCCTGTTTGGAGACTTCGGCGCTCCAGACGAAGGAACATCAGGCATCTCTGTTGGGTTTCGCCAAGCACAACATGACGTCGCCGTTGTTCTCTACAAATACTATCGATGCGAACTTGTGCATGACGGTGAACTTCCAGAGGATGTCGAGTTCAGTGCTGCGAAGCAGCCTTCGGCCGGCCTGAACATAAGCAACCGAGGCCTGCAAGTCTCGATAAGCACCGGCAACAAGATGGTTCTCGACCATGGCTGGATCGACCTGCTACGGGAAGCAGTCACAAATGCACGCTGCAATGGGACCGAGTTCGGCATTCAGCACTTCGATCTCGTCCTCATGCCGGGTATTGACGAGCCAACGTTTCTTGCTTCTCTCGTCGAGAAATACGAGACAAGCCCGGGGCGTGTTCAGATACTAAAGCACGCAGTCCGGAAGCTCTCACCCGAGTCGATAACAAGCGCAGCCGGAGACGCCATAGCGAAAGGCTTCAGCGCACTGGTTCATTCCCAGGAGATCAATGGCGGAGCGATAACTGGTTTGAGAAGCCACGGTTTCACCAATGACCAAGGCGTCTTGCTTCAGCGAGGCATTGAGCTATTGCGTGAAATTGCATCCAGGTACCGCCTTGTCGCCGCCTCCTAACTATTCCTTCAAGCGGACGTGCCTACGGCACGCCGCTTAAGTCAAACGTTGAACGACTGCTATCGGCCGCCCCGAATGTCTGGAATCAGTCTGCCAGAGCCGGTGATCGTTCTCCGAAGCTTTCCTTCAAAACTGAAAGTCAGGTATCGAGCGCGGTGTCCTTCGGTTGTGCAGCGTAAGCGGGGTTCGCGATCGGCAGCTTTCAGGTCGCTCAATTTGCAATTCCGACCCGTATGTTTTGCGCAAGTCGCGGCCCAAACAAGCTTACAGGTTTCCACTCAGTTGCAGCCAGACCAGATCAGGGGCCGACGCCCAGCAGTAAAAAACTACTGCTTGTAATTGTGCTGAAATGGCCGTGATGGCCTTCGGGCTACCCATCACAGTGCGCATCAGCCACGCGCTGACACGCGAGCGGCTTCGCGCCAACAGCGTCTTTGGTGAACCCCAAGTCGTGCAAGGTCATGATCACCGCCTGAGCGAACGGGGTGTGTGGCTCTGCACCCAAAAGTGCGACCAGCTTGCGGTTGTCCAGCGCATGCGCAGTGTTCCACAAATAGCGCATCTCCAGCAGCGCCGCCCAGATGGGTGCAAACAGCGCACCAACGCGTATGACGGACCAAGGCAACTGGCTGTATTGCAGACAGGCGTCGGGCTTCACCCAGCCCTGGGCATGTGCAATGGGTTCCATCGTATCCAGCCATTGCTGGCCGGTGATGCCGTGACCTGCAAAGTGGAAGACTTCAAATGCCCTGAGGGAGTCGCGACGTGCAGCCACTTCGGCAAAAGTGCGGGCTAGGTCCGGCAAATAGGCCCAAGCCGTAGCAACGTCCTTGTGACCGGGATAAACGAACTTGCCCTTTTGAATGTCTTTGACAATGGCCTGGTCAAACCAGCTACCTTTACCACTGCCGAAAAAGTCTCCGGCACGGATCACGATAGCGCGGACACCACTGCGGTGAATCTGCTCTTCCATAGCGATGCGGATCTGGCCCTTGACCGTCTTTGCCCGTTGCGGCGTGTCCTCTGACAAGACCGGGGGCATGTCCGTCCCAAAGTTATAGATGTTGCCCATGAACATCAACGTGGCTTTGAGTGCGCGGGCGATCTCGATGGCCGCTTCAGTCAGGGGCATCGCCTGGGCTTTCCAAGCCTTGTGGGTGTAGATTGGGTTCAAGGCATGCACCACCACGCAGGCACCTTGGGCGGCGCGGGCTACCGCAGCGGTGGCTCGCAAGTCAGTGGCTATCCACTTGATGCGGTGGTCCGTTGCGGCCTCTGTGGGCACTTGTGCGCCGGGGCGGATCAGGCCCAGCACACGCCAGCCAGCGTCGGCAAAAGCGCGGGCAGTAGCCAGACCGAAACGTCCGCGTGCGCCCAAAATTAAAACGGTAGGTTGCATGGTGGTAATCCTTTTGAACAGAAACGTTTGTTGTGTTGACGTGAATTATGAAAACAAAGCGCGTGGTTCACAATTGCATAAATGTTGATACCAGAAATGCAAATATGCATACCTCTCCATGATTACCAGCGCTCCCCCCTCGTTTGACTGGCGCCTGGTGCGCTCCTTCCTTGCAGCCCTAAACCATGGCAGCCTGCTGAGTGCGGCCAAGGTGCTGCACACCAGTTAACCCACGCTGGGAAGGCATATTGCTGAGTTGGAAAACCAGCTGGGCGTGGTGCTGTTTGAGCGCACCGGGCGCGGCTTGGTACCCACTGCCACCGCGCTCAAACTGGCCGATGCCGCACGCGGTATGGCCGATGGCGCAGACCAGTTGGCACGCACCCTAACCGGTACCCAAGCCAAAAAAACCGGTACGGTGCGTATTACCGCCAGTACACCGGTGGCAGTGCAAATTCTTCCTCCCATCCTGTTGCAGATGCGTCAAGCCCTGCCCGACATTCAGGTGGAATTGGTCTCCAGCAACACAGTGAGTAACTTGCTGCGGCGTGAAGCCGATATTGCGGTGCGCATGGTCCGACCTGAACAGGGCACCCTTGTCGCCAAAAAGATAGGTGACGTGACCGTGGGTGCCTTTGCACACCGCGCCTATCTGGCACGACGCAGCCCGATACGCCGGCCACTGGACCTGATAGACCATGAGCTGATCGGCAGCGACACTAACACCGCCATACTGGATGGCTTCAAGGCGATGGGTTTTGCGGCGAGCAAAAATTTGTTTGCGCTTCGCACGGACGATTTCATCGTGCAATGGCAAGCCGTCCGCGCGGGCCTGGGCATTGGGTTTATAGCAAGCTACGCGGCGCGCGTCGACCCCGATGTGGTGCAGGTGCTGCCCGACTTGCTGCGTATCCCGCCCTTGCCCATGTGGCTTGCGGTGCACCGCGAAATACGCACTAGCCGACTCATTCGTTCGGTTTATGATTTTCTAGCGGAGGTACTTCCCAACGCTCTTTAACGCAAAGTTTTGTGCGACGTCTGAGGAGGCTCAGATTTACAAAATCATCGCCACATTGCCTACTGGCGGCCTGCCGATGTCGATGACTGCAATGGGGGACCCATTTCGGCAAGCTAAAGGACAGCAGTCAGTCTGCCAGAGCCGGTGAGCGTTCTTCGAACGCTGACCTTCAAAACTGAAAGTCAGGTATCGAGCGCGGTGTCCTTCGGTTGCGCAGCGAAAGGCGACCCCGTAACCGGTGAACTGAAACATAAGGATGTAAGAAGTGAAGACGCTCTTGTCGATAGTCTCCCTGTTGCTTTGCATTGCAGTTGGTGTCAGGATTTATGATGCGTTTGCTACACCAGATAGGCTTACATGCGTAGCCAATGAATTCAACTTTGGTTGCTTCACACCTTTGGGCTGGGCGATTTCGCTCGCGGCAGCAGCACTTGTGGTTCTGGCAATCTATGTCTGGGAGCGCTTTCGTGGCTGATAGGTCGCTCCGTTCTAACTGGCATATACGTTGTGTGACCGCTTCCGGACGAAGTGAAAGACTGCAAACAGTCTGACGCGAACAGTGGTGGCTACTCGACGGCGCATCGTGTCCATTTAACTTGTTTACGACTTTAGACGGTCCTGTTCTCAAGTCGAAACGCTGGAACAGCGCATGGAACTTCGCGTGAGGTTGACGACTTCAATTGCGTGGCATGCGCAATGCGCTTGAGGTGCATGAACCAACCAACCAGCCATCGATTGGCGCATCGGCGACCTCACCGTGTTTCCGGATGCCATGCAAAGTCGTCATGAAAAGCTGAAGATCAAAACGGTCGCGAATTTTTGTATCGGATGTAGTCGCGGCGGCAGGGCGGAATTCTGTAAGATTTCGAAGTCACTACATGGCGCCATTTTGACCGCGAATCCGTTGATTTGGCGCAGGTCGGGCACTCCACCCGGCCCCCAATCCCCGGGGCGATCTCGGCGCATCGTCTGACAACCGGGATAGCGAAAATCAGAGAAGCTTTAGATTAAACGTTTCTTGGTTTGGTTTTTCATCACTCTGAACCATCGGAAGCGCATCTACAAACTTTTGCATTGACCCCTCATGCCCGCACCGAAATCCGCTCTTCATGCTGACTCTTTAGTCTCGGAGCTATCCCAGCGCTTTGAAAAGGTTCGCAGGCAAACCGAGGTGCTGGTCGAGCCACTGACTGCGGAAGATTGCCAGCTCCAGTCCATGCCGGACGCCAGCCCTGCCAAGTGGCACCTGGCGCATCTGACGTGGTTTTTCGAAACCTTTGTGCTAGAGCGGTTTGAGCCTAAGTTCGAACCCTTCAACGCCAGCTTCCGCGTTCTGTACAACAGCTATTACAACGGCGTTGGAGACAAGTATCCGCGCCCGCAACGCGGCCTCATCAGCCGCCCTTCGCTGCAGGAAATAATGGCTTACCGGGCGCAAGTCAATGACCGTATCCAAAACCTGTTGACGACGGGGAAAACCCGTCAGGACAATCATCACGAACTGGCGCAGCTCATCACGCTCGGCCTGCACCATGAGCAACAGCATCAGGAGCTGCTGCTGACCGACATCAAACATGCGTTCTCATTCAACCCGGAGCGACCGGCCTATGCCAAGCGATGGCCGCTGGCTGGCATTCACCAGCAACCAGTACTCTGGCACCGCCATGCTGGCGGCCTGGTGTCGCACGGGTTCGACGCTGCGCAAGACGGTGCATTTTCATTTGACAACGAGGCACCTCGCCACCCGGTCTACATCGCCCCCTTTGAGCTGGCGAGCAGGCTGGTCACCAACGGCGAGATGATGGCCTTCATAGCCGACCAAGGCTACCAACGGCCGGAGCTTTGGCTGTCCATGGGCTGGGACTGGGTACAGACTGCCGTCACCCATCACACTGATCAGGGTAGCCTGCCGCTTTACTGGCAAGGCGATGCACGCGACTATCGTAATTTCACGCTGCAAGGGCTGGTGGATGTCGACTCCAATACGCCGGTATGCCACTTGAGCTACTTCGAGGCCGACGCGTTTGCGCGCTGGGCCGGTGCCCGACTGCCGACCGAGTTTGAATGGGAGTTGGCCGCCCGCACGCTACCCGTTCCCCGGTTGCCTGCTAACTTTGCAGACAACGCAGCGTTCCACCCGTTGCCTCAACAGGATCCGGGACACGGTGTTCCTGCGCAGATGCTGGGCGATGCCTGGGAATGGACGCAGTCCAACTACAACCCCTACCCTGGCTACAAACCTTGGCCCGGGCCGGTGGGCGAGTACAACGGCAAGTTCATGTGCAATCAATTTGTGCTGCGCGGCGGGTCATGTGCGACGCCACAAAGCCACATCCGCACCAGTTATCGAAACTTTTTCCCGCCAGACGCACAGTGGCAATTCAGCGGACTGCGCCTGGCGCGCGATGTTTAAAGTGTTGAGGGTGAACAAACCCGCAGCATCGACTTCGATTTACTAGCGCTGGAATCTGCCCGCCAAGTCGGCCACACGTTTACCTAAATTCCGCCCGCTGTCCAGGTCGCCAGAAGACATCTCACTGGCGCCCGCATCTGAAGGGGAATGGGCCATTGCACCGCTGTAGGAACCCAGGTAGTTGGCATCGTTACGTTGCGCGGCCTTGCTGTTGCTCGGCAAGACACCCTGGCTGACCCATATGCCCCCATGCTGCATAGCCAAGGTAAAAAGATAGCTCAAGGTCGACATCTTGTCGCCGTTCAAGGAGGCGCTGTTGGTAAAGCCAGAAAACAGTTTGTCTTTCCAGGCTTGGGTGTACCAGGGCCGCGAGGACGCGTCGGCAAACTTCTTGAACTGCCAACTCACGCTTCCCATGTAGGTGGGAGAACCCATGATGATGGCATCTGCGGCGCTGAGCGTGTCCCAACCCTCTTCGGGCAGATTGCCATCGGCATCAATGGCGATGAGTTCTGCGCTGGCGCCTTCAGCGACTGCCTGCGCCATACGTTGGGTGTGCCCGTACCCAGAGTGATAGACCACGGCGATTTTTGACATTTTTTAAAAGCTCCATTGATAATAATTACTCGCCACGCTTGCCATCCACACTCCAGGCACCTGGGCCCCAAGCCGTAACGGTCAGGAGTCCGCCAACAAAGTGAACCTGGAAATGATGGATTAAATAAAGCGCTCCGGCAAGACGTTTGCGTTAATTGACGCTGCAACGCGCTCTAAGCCGGTGGATCTGTCGCTTCCCTGGTTCTAAGCTGCCAGATCAAATACCAGTACCTCAGCCGCTTGCCCCTGGCTCAAGCGCAACTCGCTTTCTAATTGCAGGGCAGCGGAGTCGCCTGAGCGAAGTACCTGCCCATTGACCTCAAGCTGCCCGCGAATCAGGTGCACATAGGTCTTGCGCCGCGCATCAAGCGCTTGAGTGGCGGCTTCGGTACCCTCAAACAGGCCCGCATAGATTTTGGCGTCTGCATGAATCGTGACAGAGCCGTGCGCGCCGTCGGGAGAAGCCACCAGCCGCAGCGCCCCGCGCTTTTCGGCTTCGGAAAATGTCTTTTGCTCATAGCTGGGAGCGATGCCGGTGACGTTGGGCTCGATCCATAGCTGCAGAAAATGAGTTGTCTGGCCTTCTGCGTGATTGAATTCACTGTGTTGCACACCGGTACCCGCGCTCATCCGCTGCACGTCGCCCGGCGGGATGCCTTTGACGTTGCCCATGCTGTCTTTGTGCGCCAATTCCCCGCTCAGCACGTAGCTGATTATTTCCATGTTTTGGTGCCTGTGCGTGCCAAAACCTCTGCCAGCCGCGATGCGGTCTTCATTAATCACGCGCAGGTTGCCAAATTCCATGTGTGCTGGATCGTAGTAACCCGCGAACGAAAAAGAATGAAACGATTTGAGCCAGCCATGGTCCGCATAGCCGCGCTCGCTGGACGTTCTTAAAGTCATCATCAAGGGCTCCCTTCAAGTTGCGTTGCAATAGTTTCAATGTAGGGGCGCCCACGACCGGGGCCGTTGCACTGGTTTGATGGCATCATTCAAATTATTTGAATTTTTAATATGGCAACCATCAACACCCAGTTGCGCAATGCCCTTACGCCCGAATTCCTTGGGCTGATCGGCACCGTGCACCGCACCGGCAGCATGGCCGCCGCCGCCCGCGAACTCGGCGTGGTGCCGAGTGCCCTGACCTACCGCATTCGCCAGGTGGAAGACTCACTGGATGTCTTGTTATTTGACCGCTCCTCGCGGCAGGCAAAACTGACCGAGGCCGGCAAGGAACTGCTGCGTGAAGGCAACCGCCTGCTGCTGGAACTTGATGCCATCGCCAATCGCGTCAAGCGCGTCGCGACGGGCTGGGAGCCGCAGCTCACTTTGGCCGTTGACAGCGTCATTTCGCGCACCACCGTGATGGAACTGTGTGAGGCTTTTTTTGCGCTCGGCCCACCGACTCGTTTAAAAATTCGTGAAGAAGCCTTATCGGGAACGCTGGAGGCCCTCACCTCAGGCCAGGCCGATCTGGCCATCGGTGTGGCGATGGAACCTTCGCCGGGGAAAGCCGTGCAGAGCAAGCCGCTGGGAAGCATTCATTTCATCTACGCCGTAGCCCCGCACCATCCACTTGCCCAGGCCATCGAACCAGTCACCGACGCCATGCTGATGCCCCATCGCGCGGTAGCCGTCGCCGACTCGGTGCAACGGGGAAGCGGCGTGACGGTAGGATTGATGGGCGGCCAAGATATATTTACCGTCCCCGGCATGCAGGAAAAACTCGATGCACAGTTGCGTGGCCTGGGTGGGGGCTTCCTGCCGGAATACCTCGCGCGGCCCCATATCGTCACTGGACGTCTGGTTGAAAAGCAAATGCAACGCCCTGCACGGCTGATTCCCATGAGCTACGCCTGGCGCCGCACGATCGATGGCCGCGAAGGACGCGCGTTGCAATGGTGGCTCAAACAATTAGACAATCCGACCACGCGAAAAGCGCTGCTGGAGCGCGAACAGGCGATCTAAAAACGGATTTACCAGTGCGTTCCCCCGGCTGCGTGTAGAGTGGCGCCTATGATTTTCATTTATGGTGAAATTGTGACAATCCCCTGTGATGGCGAACCTGGACGAGGACTGCAATCAATATTTCGCAAGAAATTCGTGAGCAACGCTTGAACACTGCGTTCTTTCATCCACCCAGAAAAAGTACAAATAAATGATAAAAAAACCTTCTGCCTCCGGCGCTTCGTTTGAATTGCGCTCGCAGCGCCACATTGCGGTGGTGGGTGCCGGCATCGCCGGTATCACCTGCGCACGCACGCTGGTACAAGCCGGGCACCGTGTGACCGTATTCGAAAAAAGTGGTGGGGTGAGTGGGCGCATGGCCACCCGCAATACTGAATTTGGCGGGTTTGACCACGGTGCGCAGTACTTCACCGTGCGTGATGCGCGTTTTGAAAAAGCGCTGGCCATTGCCTCCGGGCTGGTACGCCCTTGGAGCGCAAACACCGTTCGCATTCTGGACGAGCTAGGCCGCGTCGTCGCGTCGTCGCCGCCCGCCAGGGAAGCCCACTGGGTCGCCACCCCTGGCATGAATGCGCTGGTTCAGCAATGGGCTCAGCCGTTGGCCGACGCCGGCCAACTGGTGCTTGAATCAGCGGTGATCCGGATCGAGGCCGACAAGCTGCACCCAGAACGCTGGCAACTACAAACCGAAGGCCCGGGCACGGACAGCCGGGTTCACTCCAACTTTGATGCGGTGGTGCTGGCCATTCCTTCTGCGCAAGCCCATGCCTTGCTGCTCAATTCGAAGCTGGAGAAACCGCTGCTGGCAGCCCTGGCCGGGGTCACCGTGGCGCCGTGCTGGACTCTGATGCTGGCCTTCCCGCAGGCGCTTCAGCCCACGCTGTCCCACCTGGGGCCTCAGTGGAATGCGGCGCGTAGCACGCACCATCGCATTGCCTGGCTGGCTAGAGAGTCGTCCAAGCCGGGGCGCGGCCCGATTGAGCGTTGGACCGTGCAAGCCAGTCCCGAATGGTCGCAGCGCCACCTCGAAGACGACGCAGAGCGCGTCAAGGCCAAGCTGCTGAAAGCCTTCACCGAGGTGACGGGCATACGCGCGGAGCCATCCCATGCCGCGGTACACCGCTGGCGCTATGCCCAAACCACCAAACCTCTCGGAAAAACCCATGCCTGGGACGCAAAATCCCGAATTGGCGCTTGCGGCGACTGGTGCCTGGGTCATCGCGTCGAAGACGGCTTTGTGTCGGGTCTGGAGATGGCTCTGGCCATTATTTAGTACGCAAAGCCGCGGGCGTGGCGTGCATTCCTTACCGGGGCAGGTTCGCGCCCTCGCCGACCGGCCCACTTCATGCCGGCTCACTGGTCGCTGCGGTGGCAAGTTGGCTGGATGCTCGGGCGTATGGCGGCCTCTGGTTGGTACGTATTGAGGATGTGGATGTTCCACGTTGCGTGCCTGGTGCCGCCCAAATTATTCTTGATCAACTGGCCGCCTGCGGTTTGGTGCCGGACGAGCCGGCGGTTTATCAGTCTCAGCGAAGCGCCTTGTACCAGCGAGCGCTTGCGCAACTCGTGAGGCAAGGTTTAGCCTACCCCTGCGGCTGTACACGACACGACATCGAACAGGCGCTGGCCGCCTCCGGACAACCGAGGAAACGTCAAGGTGAACGGGTGTATCCGGGCACCTGTCGGCACGGCTTGAACGGCCATGCCGCGCGCACCTGGCGGTTTTCCACTACAAGTGACGAACAAACTTTTCCTGTATTCCAAGCGATACGATCACCTGAAGCTATCGAATCAACGGCGGATATCAATGGGATGGCAATGGCCTCAGACTCCGAACAGGTCGTATGGCACGACCGGCTGCTGGGCGTTCAAACGCAGAACGTCAGCCGTGAAGTCGGGGACTTTGTGCTTAAGCGGGCGGGCAGCTTTTGGGCCTACCAGTTGGCCGTGGTGGTAGACGACAACGCGCAAGGCATTACAGACATCGTGCGTGGCCAGGATCTGGCGGATAACACCGCCCGTCAAATCCTGCTGCAGCGCGCGCTGGGACTGCCCACGCCGCGCTACCTTCACACGCCGCTGGTGCGGGGTATGAACGGCGAAAAGCTCTCCAAGCAAAACGGCGCGCAGGCGCTGGACGCCCGCCAGCCGCTGACGCGACTCCAGGAGGCGGGCCAATCATTGGGCCTTGGCCAGGTCAGCGCCGGCACACCGGGCGAGTGGCTGCAACGGGCCGTGCCGCTGTGGGCAAGCAGGCACACTAAAATCACAGCGTGATTGAAACCCCCTCCCCCAAATCCTCCGCCGCGCCGGCAAGCGCTCCCAGCGACGTGAGCTATCCACGCAACATTCGCAGTTTTGTCAGACGCACGGGCCGGACCACTATCGGCCAGGCCAAGGCCTTCACTGATGTCGGACCCCGCTTTTTGCTGCCTTACACGGCGGCGCCGATTGACTTTACCGCCGTTTACGCCCGCAGCGCGCCGACCATCCTGGAAATCGGCTTCGGCATGGGCGAAGCCACCGCGCATATTGCCGCCTTGATGCCGGAAAAAAACTTCCTCTGCTGCGAGGTGCATACGCCCGGCGTGGGAGCGCTGCTGAAACGCATCGAGGCGCAAGGGCTGGGCAACATTCGCATCGTGCAGCACGATGCCGTGGAAGTGATCGACACCATGCTCCCGCTCGGCAGTCTGGCGGGTGCACACATCTTTTTTCCAGATCCATGGCACAAAAAGAAACACAACAAGCGCCGTCTGATTCAGCCGCCGCTGATTGCCAAGCTTGCCGCTCGCCTCGAACTCGGCGGCTACCTCCATTGCGCCACCGACTGGCAGCCATACGCCGAGCAAATCCTTGAAGTACTGAGTGCAGAGCCTTTGCTTAAAAATAAAGCAGGCGCTGCGCCCGGCGGCTACGCGCTCAAACCCGATTACAGGCCCCTCACCAAGTTCGAAAACCGCGGCATCAAACTCGGGCATGGGGTCTGGGATCTGGTGTTCACGCGTGTGTAACCTGAGAGAAGGTCCCGTGCAACGCAAAGCAGCAAGATGAGGGCTGAATGATTCACGGAGGCTTGCCAACCCGCTTTGGGGTCAGCCCCAGTTGCGTCGGTTTGCCAGCAGGCCATTGGCCCACCATTACCGATTTTTTGATTCACCGCTTTCCGGCCATCACGCAAGAGGTCTGGCTTGAGCGCATGCAGGCGGGTCTGGTTGCCGATGAATTTGGCGCAGCCGTCACGCCGGAGCGCGCTTACCGCGGCCACATTCGCGTGTACTACTACCGGGCGATCAGCGAAGAATCGCACCTGCCATTTGAAGCCACCGTGCTGTTTCAGGACGAGCATCTGCTGGTGGCTGACAAACCGCACTTTTTGCCGGTCACGCCGTCGGGCCACTACCTGCAGGAAACATTGCTGGTACGACTCAAAAACAGCCAGGCGCTAAACCATTTGATACCGATTCACCGTATCGACCGCGAAACGGCAGGACTGGTACTTTTTTCAATCAATCCTGCCGAGCGCGACGCCTATCAATCCTTGTTCAGGCGGCACGAAGTCACCAAACATTACGAAGCCATTGCGCCCTGGCGCCCGGACATCGTCTTTCCGATCACGCGAAAAAGCCGGATTGTGCAGGGCGAGCCGTTCTTCCGGCAATGCGAAGCGCCGGGAGAACCCAACAGCGAAACTTATTTAGAAGTCCTGGAAGTAAGCGGCGACCGGGCGCGTTACGCGTTACGCCCGGTCACCGGAAAAAAGCACCAGTTGCGCGTGCATATGAATGCGCTCGACCTGCCGATCTTCAATGACCGGATATACCCTCCGATAAGCCCGACGCCGGATGACGACTTTTCCCATCCCCTGCAATTGCTGGCGAAGTCCCTTGCCTTCACGGATCCAGTGACCGGACAGCCCCGGCACTTTGAAAGCCGCTTCCGCTTATCGTTGGGCTGAACGAAGTCCTGTCCAGCCCAGCCCAGCCCCAAGCGTTCAATGCCCAACCGCGTTTTGTTGCACTTTTGTCCCGCTAATTCGAGGGGACTCCGGCCTCACCGCGATCAAAACTATACAGTTGCATAAACTGCAAAAGTCAAACTGCTTTACAAATCAGTCTGTCCTCTATTTTTCTATCTCTATCGCAGGTAAATCGATCTTGAACACCTCCGTAAAAATTCCCGGCCGTCCAATCGCGACGGCGCAGCCCTCGCCGCAGTTCATCAATCTCTACCGAGAATCGTCTGCTGGAGACACCCCCAGCGCCGTGCGGGAGTTGACGGAAGGACTGCTGGCGACCCCCTCAATCGTGTCGCCCAAATTTTTTTACAACGCGCTGGGCTCCAAACTGTTTGAGGCGATTACGGGTCTGCGCGAGTACTACCCCACCCGAACCGAGGCCAGTATTTTTGCGGCTTTTTATCCGCAAATCGCTGCAACGCTGGTAGAAAACGGCATCCAAAAGCCGTGCCTGATTGACCTGGGCGCGGGCAATTGCGCCAAGGCGATGACGCTGATTCCCCACCTGCAACCGCGCCAGTATGTGCCCGTCGATATCTCGGTGGACTTTTTGAGGGACGCAGCCGACCAAGTGCAAAAGAGTTTTCCTGCGCTCGAAATCGTCGGCTTGGGTATGGACTTTTCAGCGGGACTGACCTTGCCAGACGAGGTTCAAAGCCATGACCGGGTGTTTTTCTATCCGGGTTCAAGCCTTGGCAACTTTCAGCCTCCCCAAGCTTTACAGTTTTTGCAGCACATGGCTGACTCGTCGCAAGGCAAGGCGCGCGGCCTGCTGCTAGGCATTGATCTGGTGAAGGACGTCAGCACGCTGGAAGCTGCTTACGACGATGCATTGGGCGTCACAGCGGCGTTCAACAAGAACTTGCTGCTTAACGTCAATGAGCTGCTGGATGCGAACTTTGAGGTTCACCAGTGGCGTCATGTGGCGTTGTTCAACACCGTGCAGTCACGCATTGAAATGCATCTGGAGGCGACGCAGGACCTCACTGTGAACTGGCCAGGCCACGTGCGCCAGTTCAAGGCGGGCGAGCGCATCCACACCGAAAGCTCTTACAAATACACGCTGGAGACCATGACGGCCTTGCTGCGGCAGGCCGGCTTCAGGGACGTCAAACACTGGAGTGATCCAGCGCACTGGTTTGCCGTTTTCTGGGCCGCTGTTTAAGGCACCGCAAAGGCGGTTAGTCAAGCACACTGCTGACGACAGAAAAGCCCGGCACTACAACAGCGCGCCCCAAACGCTCATTCATCTTGCCCTGAAGTGGAGGCCGCCAACCGGGCCTTGAGGAAACCGCCGGTGCCATAGCGCGTCACGCGGCTGTAATAGCGCTCGGTCAGGCGTCCGACCATGGCCGAGTACTCGTCGATCAGCTGCGGCAGCACGCTGCAGCTGTCGTAATTGACCACCACCGCGACCCGTTCGCCGAGCGGCTCGAGAAGGGCTGTCAGGTGCTGTTGGATCTCCGCAATGTCGGAGGAACGATCCACCACCAGCCCCTCGAAATTGATGAACAGCAGCCCATGCTTGCGATCGAGTTCGAAACGTTGCGCCAGCGGCGTGGCCAGCAGACGCTCGCGCAGGCCGATGGTCTCACTGGCAAATAAGGCGGCGTCCATCAGCCGGAGCTGTGGGCTGATCAACGGCATAAAGTCCATCTGCGCCAGTACATCGCGCTCGAGGTTGATGCCCGGCGCAATTTCGATCAATTCCAGACTGCCCTGCTCGCCTTGTGGCCGCAACTGAAACACGCAGCGCTCGGTGATGTACAACACACGCTGACCACGTTTACAGGCTTCGCGACCGCTGAAAGTACGGTGCTCCACGGCCTTCACAAATTTACGGGTAGTGCCCTCACGGTGAATCTGCAGACGCCCGTCTTGCAGCCGTGCATCAAGATCCCCCGCTGTAAAGGTTCCGACGAACAACACTGATTTGGCGTTTTGGCTGATGTTGATGAAACCGCCCGCACCGGCCAGACGGGGGCCGAAGCGGCTGACATTGAGGTTTCCCTCGGCGTCAGCCTGGGCCAGACCCAGCACGGCCAAATCCAGCCCGCCACCGTCGTAGAAGTCGAACTGGCTAGGCTGGTCAATCACCGCCTGGGCATTGACGGCCGCTCCAAAACTCATGCCGCTGGCCGGAATGCCCCCGATCACGCCAGGCTCCGCTGTCAGCGTGAGCAGATCGATAATCTGCTCCTCCGCGGCTACGCTGGCCACGCCTTCGGGCATGCCGATGCCCAGATTGATGACACTGTTGGCGCGCAACTCCATCGCCGCACGCCGGGCAATCACCTTGCGTTCGCTCAAACCGATGACCGGCAGCGAATCGATTGGCACCCGTATCTCACCCGAATAAGCGGGGTTGTACTGCTCCGAAAAGGTTTGCATGTGGTGGGCCGGTTCAGTGGCGACCACCACTGCATCGACCAGTACACCAGGCACCTTGACCAGACGCGGATGCAAAGTGCCACGCTCGGCGATGCGTTCGACTTGAGCGATGACGATGCCGCCAGAATTTCGCGCGGCCATGGCGATTGCCAGCGCCTCAAGCGTCAAAGCCTCGCGTTCCATGCTCAGGTTGCCGTCGGGATCTGCAGTAGTGGCTCGAATGATGCCGACCGACACTGGAAAGGCTTTGTAAAACAGGTATTCGCGGCCGTCGATCTCCATCAGGCGAACCAAATCCTCGGTGGTGCGAGCGTTGATCTTGCCGCCGCCCCAACGGGGATCGACAAACGTATCCAAGCCAACGTGTGTCAGCGTGCCAGGCTTCCCTGCCGCGATATCCCGAAACAGGTGAGTGATCACGCCCTGTGGCAAGTTATAGGCCTCGATCTGATTCTCCACAGCGAGTTTCTGCAGCGTCGGCACCAGCCCCCAGTGCCCGCCCACCACGCGTTTGACCATGCCCGGATGCCCTAGATGGTTGAGGCCGCGTGTGGCGCCATCGCCCTGTCCGGCCGCGTAGACCAGGGTCAGGTTGCGCGGCGCACCGGTACCGGTTTCGGCCAGCGTATCCAGAAAGCGCTGCTCGAGCGCCACCGCAATCGTCTCGGCAAAACCGATGCCCACAAAGCCCCCGGTGGCCACGGTGTCACCGTCGTGAATCAATCGAATGGCGTCGGCGGCACTCACCACCTTGTTGCGCTGCGCGCCGTGTTGGGTCGAATCGGTGAATTGGGTATGCATGTGGGCCTCTGCAGCTGCGGATCGAAGACTTCCATCATCCGCCGACAAGCTGACTTTTGTTACCGGGGAAACCTGCTCCCCCTTTTTCAGGGGCGGGCGTTCACTTATCCTCTCAGTTCAACGACTTGATTAGAACCCCGGCCTGAGCGCCCCTTCTGGTCCACGGCGCTGGGACATCAACTTAAACGCGATCGATGAACAGCCCCATGCAGAGGACTGTTCCGACAACATACAACAACCAAGTCTGTGAGATGGCGTAGGGGTAAAACATCAACGCTACGCCAAGCCATTTGACAAGGTTGCGCCCGGCTCGCTTGCCGTATCGATACGCCGCAAAGCCAATGATGCCAAACAGCAGGGCGCCAAATAGATAGGCCGGACTGGGCAGCGTCAGTCCGAGCAACTGCAGGGCTGACGATTTATTCACGCCTGTTCAGCAACTTGCTTAACCGATCTACATCCCGCTGTAATTCGGTCCACCACCGCCCTCCGGGGCAACCCACACGATATTTTGGGTAGGATCTTTGATGTCGCAGGTTTTGCAGTGCACGCAGTTCTGCGCATTGATCTGCAGGCGATCGGTGTTGTCGGGGTTCTTGACATACTCATACACACCGGCCGGGCAGTAAAGGCTTTCGGGGCCCGCATACTTGGCGAGATTGACGTTCACCGGAACGCTGGCGTCCTTCAGCGTGAGGTGCGCGGGCTGATTTTCTTCGTGGTTGGTGTTGGATACAAACACGGAACTCAAACGATCAAAGGTGATCTTGTTGTCCGGCTTGGGGTAGACGATGGGCGTGCATTGCGACGCAAGTTTCAGCATCGCATAATCGGGCTTCGTGCGATGAATGGTCCAAGGCGGACTCTTAATGCCAAACTTGGGCAGCAGCCAATGCTCGACGCCCGTCATGAGTGTGCCCATGTACAAGCCCTTTTTGAACCAAGCCTTGAAGTTGCGCGACTGGTCCAGTTCTTGGGCCAGCCAGCTTTTGGCATAGGCCTCGGGGTAGGCGGTGAGTTCGTCGTGCTGGCGGCCGGCGGTCACCGCAGCGTAGGCTGCATCTGCAGCGAGCATGCCGGACTTGATGGCTGCGTGGCTACCCTTTATACGGGCGGCGTTCAGGTAACCCGCTTCACAGCCGATAAGCGCCCCACCAGGAAACACGGTTTTTGGCAAACTCAATGCGCCACCGGCCGTGAGAGCCCGCGCACCGTAGCTGATGCGCTTGCCGCCCTCCAGATACGCCTTGATGCTGGGGTGGGTCTTCCAGCGCTGCATTTCTTCAAACGGGCTGAGGTAGGGGTTGCTGTAGTCCAGTCCGGTCACGAAACCCAACGTGACTTTGTTGTCTTCCAGGTGGTACATAAAGCCGCCACCGTAGGTTTGGCGGTCCATGGGCCATCCGGCCGTGTGGACCACCAAGCCCGGTTTATGCTTGGCCGGGTCAATTTCCCACAGCTCTTTCACACCCAGGGCATAAGCCTGCGGGTCCTTGCCTTCGTCGAGCTTAAAGCGATCAATCAACTGACGGCCCAACTGACCGCGCGCGCCTTCGGCGAACACGGTGTATTTTCCATGCAGCTCCATGCCCAGTTGGAAATGGTCGGTTGGCTCGCCGTCTTTGCCAATACCGAGGTTGCCGGTGGCCACCCCCTTGACCGACCCGTTGTCGTTGTACAGCACTTCCGCGGCTGCAAAGCCCGGAAAAATTTCCACCCCGAGGTTTTCGGCCTGTTGCGCCAGCCAGCGCACCAGGTTACCCAAACTGATAACGTAGTTACCGTCGTTATGAAAGCAGTCGGGCACTAGAAAGGCGGGCGTTTTGACCGTCCCTGTTTCGCTGAGGAACAAGACTTCGTCACTGGTAACCGGCTGATTAAGCGGGGCACCAAGCGCTTTCCAGTCGGGAATCAGTTCTGTCAGAGCGCCAGGGTCCATCACTGCGCCCGAAAGAATGTGCGCTCCAGGCTCAGAGCCTTTTTCCAGCACGACCACAGAAACGTCCTTGCCGTTCTCAGCCGCCAATTGCTTGAGGCGAATCGCCGTGGCAAGACCACCGGGGCCACCGCCCACCACCACAACGTCATATTCCATTGTTTCGCGGGGACCAAACTGGGTCAGAATTTCTTGGGTGTTCATTGAGGGCTCGCTGATAATGAAGTTCAGGAATGTTATCTGTCTCGCGGCTGATTCTATGTCGCGAATGCATAGCCCCGGACGGGGGTTCCCTTTTGTATATTTATAGTCAGAGGAGTCTTAAATGGCCTACAGCATTGATCTTTCGGGGCGGGTCGCCCTGGTAACTGGGGCTTCCGGCGGCCTGGGTGCGCAGTTTGCAAAAACTCTCAGTCGTGCAGGTGCCGCCGTGGTGCTGGCAAGCCGCAGAATTGACAAGTTAAAAGAATTGCGCGCACAGATTGAAGCCGACGGGGGCGCCGCGCATGTTGTGCAGCTTGACGTGACGGATCATGCCAGCATCAAGGCTGGCGTCGCCCATGCCGAAACCGAGGTGGGACCGATCGATATTCTGGTCAACAATTCCGGTGTGAGCACGACGCAGCGGCTCCAGGATGTGACGGAAGAGGACTACGACTTCATTTTCAACACCAATGTAAAAGGTTCATTCTTTGTTGCTCAGGAAGTAGCCAAGCGCATGCTGGCTCGTGCCAAGGGGGCGGCGCCGGGCGCTTACGCGGGGGGCCGCATCATCAACATCGCATCGATGGCGGGCCTGCGCGTGTTGCCGCAAATTGGCGTCTACTGCATGAGCAAAGCCGCTGTGGTGCAAATGACCCGAGCCATGGCGCTGGAGTGGGGAAAATTCGGCATCAACGTCAATGCGATTTGTCCTGGCTACATAGACACCGAGATCAACCACCACCATTGGGAGACGGACCAAGGCAAAAAACTGGTTCAAATGTTGCCGCGCAAGCGCGTTGGCAAGCCTGAAGACCTGGACGCGTTGATGGTCATGCTGGCCAGCGGAGAAAGTCATTTCGTCAACGGTGCCGTCATTGCGGCCGATGATGGCTTTGGCGCCTGAGTGGTATCCCCGCCAGGAAAGCCATCGGCCACCTCCTTACCAGCCCTTGAATCATGAAAATTGAAATTCCCGAAAATAAAAAGCTGGTCTATGAGATGCGCATTCCGATCCGCTGGGGCGACATGGATGCGATGGGCCACCTTAACAACGGCAGCTACTTCCGCTATCTCGAAATCGTCCGCATTGATTGGATGTCCTCCATCGGCTGCAAGCCAGATCCGCAAGGCGAAGGGCCGGTGATCGTCAATGCCTTCTGCAATTTCTACAAACAGATCGAGTACCCCGGTGACGTACTGACCCGGATGTATGTGAGCGACCCGGGCCGCACCACCTTTGAAACCTGGGGCACCATGGAACGGCTGGACCAGCCCGGCGTGATTTGCGCAGCGGGCGGTGCCACCACGATCTGGGTTGACTTTCCGGCGCAAAAAGCCAAGACCTTGCCGGACTGGGTGCGCCAGGTGGTCGCGGGCTGAGTTCAATGGGAAGGGGCAGGAAGCTGCTCGTAACGTTGCGGCACTGTCCTACGCGTGAAGCACTGAATGGGCGCCCCCTTGGAAACTGAAAAGTCGTATTCTGCGGAGCTGTCTGTCAACAAGGCTCGCTCCCCCAATGTTTTTCCTCGGAATTGGCACCGCCACTCCCCCTGCACGCTACACGAAAGCCGAATGTCTGGAGGCGTTTCAGAATTCCAGCTGGTATGCGCGGCTTGATGCGCGCTCGCATTTCGTCGCTCGAACCGTTTTGCAGCGTGACAACGGCATTGAAGCGCGCCGGCTTGCTATTGATTCGCTGGACGACGTTTTTTGCATTGACCCCGATACCCTTTCCAGACGCTTTCTCAATCACGCGCCGGTGCTGGCAGCCAAGGCGGCCGAACGCGCGCTGGTCCATGCCGGGCTCGCCGCGCATGAAATTGACGCGGTGGTCATCAGCACCTGCACCGGTTATGTGTGTCCAGGCCTGTCTGGCCACGTGGTCGAACGCCTTGGTCTGCGCGCCGATGTCCAGGCTTTCGATCTCGTGGGCCAAGGCTGCGCCGCCGCGTTGCCCAACCTGCAGCTCGGACGATCCCTGCTCACATCAGGGGCCTGCGAGCATGTTCTGTCGGTCTGCGTCGAGGTGAGCAGTGCCGCGATGTACCTCGACAACGATCCGGGGGTGCTGATCAGCGCCTGCCTTTTCGGAGACGGTGCCGGTGCGGCAGTTTTGTCGTGCAAGGCGGGCAAGACCAATCGGCGGATAGAGTGGAAAGACAGCACCTCTCTGATCGAGCCGGCGCACCGCGACGCTTTGAAGTTCGAGCAGCGCGCCGGTATGCTGCGCAACGTCCTGACACGGGAGGTGCCGGCGCTGGCGGCCGACTATGCGCAGCGCGTGCTCGAAACGGTTCTGCAACGCGCTGGCCTGACCCGCACCGACATAAGCGCCTGGATCATGCACGCGGGCGGACGCGACGTGTTGCTTGCGCTGCAGCGCCGCTTCGACCTGCAGCCCGACGACTTGCGCTACAGCGCGGCCATGCTGCGTGAGTACGGCAATCTCTCCAGTGCATTCGTCTACTTTGTACTCCAGGCCGCCCTCGCAGAGGATGCACCGGGCGGCTGGTGGTGGCTGTCGGCGTTCGGCGCTGGCTTCAGCTGCCACGGCGCCTTGCTTGAGGTGCAATGATGAGCAGGGTTTTGGCGCGATGATGCCTCGGGTTGTTGCCGCTGAGACGCTGGACGGTCTGGCAGAAAACGATCCGGCCGCAATGCGGTCGCGCCGCGACCTTCAGCGCGTTCACCGCATGATGGGAACGCGCGCTATGGTGACGCAGGCGCTGCGTCGAATGTCAACGGCCCGCACCACCCATTCGCCGCTCCGGATATTGGAACTCGGTGCCGGGGATGGCAGCCTGATGCTCGGCGTTGCGCGCGCACTCAAGGGCGCGTGCCCGAGGGTCGAGTTGATGCTGCTTGATCGCCAGGCACTGGTCGGCTGCGCCACCGTCGCTCACTATGCCGATCTGGGCTGGACTGCCGTTTCACAGGTGATGGACGTGTTTGTGTGGGCAGCAAGCGATGAGGCGCCGCAGCCTGGACGCAGTGCCTCTGCATGTTGGGACGTCATTGTGTCGAATCTTTTCCTGCACCATTTTGAGAACCCACCGCTGGCGTCGCTGCTGGTTGCGATTGAGTCGCGCACGGAGCATTTCTTCGCCTGCGAGCCGCGGCGCGCCCCGCTGGCGTTGGTGGGCAGCCACTTGATCGGTGCGATCGGCGCCAATTCGGTGACGCGCCAAGATGCGGTGCTAAGCGTCCATGCGGGGTTTCGGGATCAGGAAATCAGTGCGCTGTGGCCGGCGCGTAAGGCGGCCTGGACGCTGAACGAATATTCGGCCGGCCTGTTCAGCCATTGTTTTCGGGCCGAACGAATCGAAATTGACGGGGCTACCCCACCATGATGCTCACGCGTTTTGACGCCATCATCATCGGCGCAGGGCCGGCAGGTTCGACCGCCGCAATCCTGCTGGCACGGGCCGGCTGGTCGGTCGCGCTGGTTGAAAAGCAGCGTTTTCCGCGCCGAAAGGTCTGTGGTGAATGCCTTGCAGCCAGTAATCTGCCCTTGCTCGACGCACTGGGCATCGGCGCCGCATTCGGCGCCAGTGCGGGACCCGATTTGCGCCGGGTCGCCCTGATGCAGGGAGAGCGCGTCGTTATGGCTAATCTTCCTCCAGCCGAGCATTCACGCCATGCGTGGGGCCGAGCACTCGGGCGTGAAACACTCGACACGCTGTTGCTTGAGGAAGCCAGAGCCTCAGGCGCCACGGTGCTACAACCGTGGTCAGTCCAGGCGCTCGATGGAAACACAGGAGACCATCGCTGTAATATCCGCGCCGTCGGGTCAGATCAAGAGGTCACTCTTCATGCGCCTATCCTCATCGCCGCACATGGTTCTTGGGAGCATTTGCCGTCGACCCGTGCCGCCCGGCGTCTTGACCGTCGCCCCGGCGACCTGTTTGCCTTCAAGGCAAATTTTCACGGCTCGACGCTCCCTGAAGGTCTGCTTCCGGTACTTTCTTTTAAGGGCGGTTATGGCGGCATGGTCGTAGCGGATCATGGCGTGACCACGCTGGCCTGCTGCGTTCGTGAAGACAAGCTCGAAGCGTGTCGGCGTGAGGCGCCAGGATTGAGTGCCGGTGAAGTGGTTGAGGCTTATCTGAAGCGCGAGTGCCGCGGCGTGGCCGAGGCGTTCGACACCGCACAGCGCGAAGGCGCGTGGTTGGCCTCGGGACCGATTGACCCCGGCATTCGCTTACACCGTAGCGACACGGTGTTTCGGATCGGCAATGCGTCGGGCGAGGCGCACCCGATCATCGGCGAAGGCATGAGCATTGCGATGCAGTCCGCGTGGTTGCTGTGCGCGCAACTCCTGGGTCCAGTTGTGCAACGTGGCAGCGTGTTGTCTTGCGCAACTTGGCAGCATGGCGTTCGCCAGCGTTACGCCGCCGAATGGCGCCGCCATTTTGCGCCGCGCCTTCGCCTGGCTGCGACTTTTGCACACCTGGCCATGCGGCCCGACGCGGCGTCGCCATTGCTGGCGCTGCTAAGCCGCTGGCCCTCGCTGCTGACGCACGGCGCTCGATGGGGCGGCAAGGTGCATTGCGCCCCCAACCCCTCTACCGTCGCCTGGTTGGCGTCGGGGTCAGGTGCAAAACCCAGCCCCACGCCGCATTGACTAAAGGCCTCGCGGGTGGTCGTTAGCACCCGAAGGTTTGACAACCGCCCGGGTGAAAGTCCAAGTCCAGTCAACTGATTCAGCGGCGACCGACACATAAGTCATACCTGCAAGGTGTTGTGGCAGCGCTGAAAGCAGGCGCCCATCTTTGCTGCGCGACATAAAAAATGTCCGCTGTCAAGCCTTTTTTGATAACAGACATGACGCAAAAAACCTATATGGAGCAACAGTTTAGAGTGTTTCCTGGGGACTTCAGCCTGCTGTAGATTTGCAGGCTGGGGGCCACATAGGAGCCTTGCGGTTGCGGGTCTTGGCGTGCCAGGGCGGGCAACACGGATGAAGGCATCGGTCGACT
The DNA here is from genome assembly GCF_012927485.1 of Polaromonas sp. Taxonomy (GTDB): domain Bacteria; phylum Pseudomonadota; class Gammaproteobacteria; order Burkholderiales; family Burkholderiaceae_C; genus Polaromonas. The sequence goes on from NZ_JABBPC010000009.1 coordinate 83,055, forward strand.
CCTCCGTAATCATACGTGAGCAATACATAAGACATAAGACGGATCACCAAGATGCGAATGCGCAGTTCCGCTATCGCAAACACGTCTGATTCGATTAAGGCTGGCTCGCGCTTCACACCAAAGGCTCCTTCGGGAGCCTTTGGCGTAGGTGAAAAATATCCTTTCAAAAAACCACTGCGAAGACTGGACAGTCCATTCGCCCAACAAAGGTACGGTACATACTGCCAATAATTGGCGGTATCCATGCGATGTGAGTAAGATTCTGGTATGTCCAGATCAGAACGCCTTCTCAGCCTCTTGCAGGTCTTGCGAAACCATCGCCGTCCCGTGAGCGGACAGGTCTTGGCAGATGAAATCGGCGTTAGCATTCGCACGCTGTACCGGGACATCGCCAGTTTGCAAGCGCAGGGTGCCGCCATTGAAGGGGAACCTGGTGTCGGCTACGTCATGAAGCCTGGTTTCATGCTTCCGCCCTTGATGTTTGCGTCTGAAGAACTCGATGCGCTGGTGCTGGGCATGCGGTGGGTGGCAGACCGGGGCGACCGGACCTTGGCGAATGCCGCATTGAGCACGCTTGCGAAAATCTCTGCCGTATTGCCGCTTGAATTGCGGCGAGAACTTCAAGAATCTGCGCTACTCGTGGGTGCCGGACACAAGACTTCGAGTCATTCGATTGCCCCCGACCTGCTGCGCGTTGCGATACGTGAGGAACGCAAACTCCAGATCACCTACGGCGACGCTTCAGGCGCAGTCTCGCAACGTGTGGTTTGGCCATTCGCGCTGGTGTACTTTGACCAGTCGCGCGTGCTTATGTGTTGGTGCGAACTGCGGGGCGATTTACGCAACTTCCGCACCGACCGAATTGCCGAAGCCGATCTGCTGGAAGTGCGGTACCCGAAGCACCGACAGTCACTTCTTAGGCAGTGGCGACGCTCCGAACATGCAGTTAATCGTTTGATACTGCCAGAACTTGGCAGTGACCTGGGATAAGCTGAACTTCTCTTTTTACCTTGGAGTTCATCATGAAATTCGCATCCATCCGCCTCGTCACCAACGAGTTCGAGCGCCTTGCCGTGTTTTACCAAAAGCTGTCGGGCCTTGAGTCCGTGCGCCTTGCCGACGGTTTTGCCGAAGTGCGCTTCGACGGGGCCGTCTTGGCCATCTCCTCGGAGCAACTGATTCAGCGCTTTAACGCCGGAGCCGCAACGGCTGCCGCCAACCGGTCTGCGATCCTGGAGTTCCAGGTGGACGACGTGGATACCGTGTGCGAGCGTATGCGTGTTGCAGGTGCAGAAATCGTCCTGCCCGCCACTGTCATGCCTTGGGGGAATCGCTCCCTGCTCCTGCGTGATCCCGATGGAAGTTTGGTGAACGTTTTTTCCAAACCCACGCCTTAGAACCTATTGACGACTGTCTGTTGAATTCCACCCAGAATTGACCCCGTGGGGGGCAACTTTGGATGGAAATCAACACTCCTTACAAGCCCAAAGCGGGCTTGCGCCGCTCGCCCGCATTGGTGCGGTACTGGAGCATGAACACCTTGCGACCTGCTGGTGTAATCTTGCACAGGAAGCCGGGCACCAGGGTATCGCGCAGTTCGACGGGCTGCGCCTGGGGTTGTGCCGCATCGACTGCGGACTTGGTGATCTTGATCTTGGCCATGACGACTCCTAGAGAAACCCCGATTTCCAGGTGTAGGCTGGGAGCCAAGCGAAGGAAAAGCGGAGCGGGTTACGGAAAGCACCGGCATATGGTGAACCCGCTTATTCCCTAGGGAAACTCGTTGTGGCGAACCTCACCGAACGTCAGCCAAATTCGGTGCTAATGTCATGATGAAATAAAAAAAGCCCACAAAGTGAGCTTTTTTTAAAGATTGTTGGTCGGAGTACAAGGATTCGAACCTTGGACCCCCTGGTCCCAAACCAGGTGCGCTACCAGACTGCGCCACACTCCGAAGTCATGCATTGTAACCGGACCGGAGGGTAAACCCAAGCAACCCCGAAAACTTTTCCCTTCCTCCCTGCGCGCCATTTGATGCTTGAGCCGCCAATCCGAAAAATTGAAAATTCGACGAGTTAATTTTTATTGGCTATCCCCTCACTAGAACAATGGACTTTCGAGCGGCTTGTTCGAGAACCTACGCGGTGGCAAAGCAAACGCCGGATGACTTGTTTGCTTGGCTTTTACAAAAAAAAACGCTTCATCGCGTTGGGAAGAGGTCTTTGGGGCTTTACATTTTTTACCGGGTAGCCCGCTTGGTGCGATGCTTAACCAGGGTAAACGATTCATTTTCTTGCGGGCGGCAAGTCGGTGCAGCTTCCGTGGGCTACTTCCGCTGCCATGCCGATGCTCTCGCCCAAGGTGGGATGTGGATGAATCGTTTGTCCGATATCGACCGCGTCTGCACCCATTTCAATCGCCAGCGCTATCTCACCAATCATGTCGCCAGCGTGGGTGCCAACGATGCCACCGCCCAATATTTTGCCGTGGCCGTGGACCTCGGGCGAGTCATCGAACAACAACTTGGTAAAGCCTTCGTCACGGCCGTTGGCAATCGCGCGGCCGGAAGCGGTCCAGGGAAAAAGACCCTTCTTGACTTTGACCCCCTGCGCCTTTGCCTGGTCTTCAGTCAGGCCCACCCACGCTATTTCCGGGTCGGTATAAGCCACGCTTGGAATGACACGGGCATTGAAGGCGGCGCTGGCCAGCTCCTTGTTGCCCGTTAATTCACCGGCAATCACTTCAGCGGCCACATGCGCCTCGTGCACCGCCTTGTGCGCCAGCATCGGTTGGCCGATGATGTCGCCAATGGCAAAAATATGCGGCACGTTGGTGCGCATCTGGATGTCCACCGGGATAAAACCCCTGTCGGTCACGTTCACGCCGGCCTTCTCGGCTTTGATTTTTTTACCGTTTGGCGAGCGGCCCACGGCCTGCAGAACCAGGTCGTAGGTTTGCGGCGCCGGTGCGCCCTCGCCTTCAAAAGTAACTTCAATACCCGCCGGCGTGACCTTGGCGCCTACGGTTTTGGTATTCAGCATGAGGTTGTCAAACCGCGGCGCGTTCATCTTCTGCCAGACTTTGACCAGATCCCGGTCCGCGCCCGGCATCAGGCCGTCGAGCATTTCCACCACGTCCAGCCGCGCGCCCAGGGAAGAATAGACCGTACCCATTTCCAGGCCGATGATGCCACCGCCCAGAATCAGCATCCGCTTCGGCACTTCTTTCAGCTCCAATGCGCCGGTGGAGTCCACCACGCGCGGGTCTTCGGGCATAAAAGGCAGGCGAACGGCTTGGGAGCCCGCGGCGATGATGCAGCGCTTGAACGCCACCGTTTTCTTGCTCCCCGTTTTTTCCTGTGAGGGGCCGGTGGTTTCTTCGACCTCGACATGGTTGGCACCGACGAAGGCGCCATAACCGCGCACCACCGTCACCTTGCGCATCTTGGCCATCGCCGCCAGCCCACCCGTCAGCTTGCCGACGACTTTTTCCTTGTGCGTCCGAAGCTTGCCCATGTCCAACGCGGGCGCACCAAAGCTCACGCCCAAGCTGGCAAAATGCTTGACTTCGTCCATCACGGCGGCAACGTGCAGCAAAGCCTTGGACGGAATGCAGCCGACATTCAGACAGACACCGCCCAGCGCAGCATAGCGCTCGACCAGCACGACCTTCAGACCCAGGTCCGCCGCGCGGAATGCAGCGGAGTAACCACCGGGGCCGGCGCCCAGCACCAGCACGTCGCAGTCCAGATCGATCGTGCCGCTGAAGCTAGCCGCAGCTGCTGGCGCTGGTACTACCGTATTAATAGCTGCTTGCGCCGTTGCTGTGTGGGCGGGCGCCTGTTTTAACTCTTCAACTGGGGCCGCGCTTGCAGCACCAGTGACTTCCAGCGTCAGCACCACCGAGCCCTGCTTGACCATGTCACCCAGCTTGACCTTGAGCGCTTTGATCACCCCCCCTTGCGACGAGGGAATTTCCATCGACGCCTTGTCACTCTCAACCGTGATGAGGCTTTGCTCGACCTTGATGGTGTCGCCAGCCTTGACCAGCACCTCGATCACGGTGACTTCGTCGAAGTCGCCGATGTCCGGCACCTTGATCTCGATCAGACTTGTGGAGGCGCTCATTAGGAAGCTTTCAATTTAAGGGTAACTACTTCAATCGGTCCAGCAGAATGCTTGTCGAACTCATAACGAGCAGTCAGACCGGCATCGCCGGCCGCCGCTGCTTCATTCATCACACGGAGCGTCATAAAAGAACACGACGGAAGTCAGCCAGAATCTGACCCAAATAGGCGTTGAAGCGCGCGGCGGAGGCACCGTCGATGACCCGATGGTCCCAGCTCAAGCTAAGCGGCAGCATGAGGCGCGGTTGGAAGGCCTTGCCGTCCCAAACTGGCTCGATCTGGCTCTTGCAGACGCCCAGAATCGCCACCTCGGGGGCGTTGATGATGGGCGTGAAATAACGCCCGCCAATGCCGCCCAGCGACGAAATTGTGAAGCACGCGCCTTGCATGTCGGCCGGGCTGAGCTTGCCCTCCCGCGCTTTCTTGGCAAGTTCGCCCATTTCCTGAGAAATCTGCACGATGCCCTTTTTATCCGCCTCTTTAATCACCGGCACCACCAAGCCGTTCGGCGTGTCGGCCGCAAAGGCAACGTTGTAATACTGCTTGACTACCAGTTGATCGCCATCGAGCGACGCGTTGAACTGGGGAAACTTCTTCAGCGCGGCCACCGAAGCCTTGATCAGAAATGCGAGCATGGTGATCTTGACGCCAGACTTCTCGTTTTCCTTGTTCATCTGGACACGGAAGGCTTCGAGCTCGGTGATGTCCGCATCATCGTGGTTGCAGACGTGCGGAATCATCACCCAGTTGCGGTGCAGGTTGGCGCCGCTCATTTTCTGAATTCGCGACAGGTCCTTGCGCTCGACCGGACCAAATTTGGTGAAGTCCACCTTGGGCCATGGCAGCAGATCCAGCCCTGCGCCGCCACCAGAAGGTGTAGGCGCCTGGGCCACTTGCGCTTGAGTACGGGTAGCGCCCAGCATCACGGCTTTGGTGAAAGCCTGAACATCGTCGGGCGTGATGCGGCCTTTGGGGCCGGTCCCCTTGATTTCGGCCAATGGTACGCCCAGCTCGCGGGCAAACTTGCGCACGGAGGGAGAGGCGTGCGGCAACCCGCCGACCGGGGGAGTAGCAGGCGCATGGTCAGGCATGGTCGCAACTGCGGCTGCGGCTGCGGCTACTGGTGCGGGTACTGATTCGGGTGTGGAGTCAGCGGATACCGATGCAGTCGATAGCGCCGATGGCACCGATGGAGCCGCTATAGGTGAAACCGAACCCTCCAGCATGGCCAACAAGTCGCCGATATTCACAATGTCGCCCAGCTTGACCTTGAGCTCCTTGATCACCCCTGCGGCGGCGGAGGGTATCTCCATGGAGGCCTTGTCGGACTCTACCGTGATCAGTGATTGTTCGGCCTTGATGGTGTCTCCCACCTTCACCAGTACCTCGATCACCGCAACATCCTTGAAGTCGCCAATATCAGGTACGCGCACTTCTATCGAGCCGTTGGCTGACGCCGCTGGTGCGCCAGCAGGCAACGGCGCAGGCTGAGGGTCCGAGGCGGCATTGGCTTTAGTTTTAGCGTCGGCTACGGGCATCGGTGCCGGGGCAACTTCGGACTCGGCGCCCGCCACTTCGAGCGTCAGGACAATCGACCCTTGCTTGACCTTGTCGTCCAGCTTGACCTTGAGCGTCTTCACCACCCCCGCGTGGCTGGAGGGTATTTCCATAGAAGCCTTGTCGGACTCCACCGTAATCAATGATTGTTCAGCCTTGACGGTATCGCCCGGCTTGACGAGAAGTTCAATCACCGTCACTTCGTCGAAATCCCCGATGTCAGGAACCTGAATGTCTATCAATGCCATGATTTTTCTCTCGGGTTGCTTTTAGTTTTCAGCTCAAGTTTCTGTTCGGTTCTTACGCCTCACGCGTAAAGAGGATTGATCTTGTCTGCGTCGATGCCATATTTCAAAATAGCTTCGGCAACCCTGGCGACGGGCACCGTACCTTCTTCGCTCAGGGCCTTCAGGGCCGCAACCACAATGTAGTGGCGATCGACTTCAAAATGTTCGCGCAGTTTGGTCCGAAAATCGCTTCGTCCAAAGCCGTCGGTACCCAATACTTTGTAAGCACGTCCCTTGGGGATGAAGGAACGAATTTGTTCGGGATAAGCTTTCATGTAATCCGTTGACGCAACCACGGGGCCGGTGTGTTTTTCAAGCTGCTCGCCTACAAACGGCACGCGCGTGGTCTCAAGCGGATGCAACAGGTTCCAGCGTTCGACGTTCTGGCCGTCGCGAGCGAGTTCATTGAAGCTTGGGCAGCTCCAGACGTTAGCCGCAACACCCCACTCTTTTTCCAGCAAGGTTTGCGCCGCAATCGATTCGCGAAGGATGGTGCCAGAGCCCAGCAACTGCACCCGCGGGACGGTCCCTGACAGGCCCTTTGGCAGCTTGTTGGTGCCCTCTTTGCATAAATACATACCTTTGATGATCTGCTCTTCGGTGCCGGCCTTGAGACCGGGCATCGCATAGTTTTCATTGAGCAAGGTAATGTAGAAATAGACGTTGTCCTGTTTCTCGACCATACGCTTGAGGCCATGATGCAGGATGACGCCGACCTCATGGGCGAAGGTCGGGTCATAGCTGACGCAGTTAGGTATCGTGCTCGCCATGATGTGACTGTGGCCGTCTTCGTGCTGCAAACCTTCGCCGTTCAGCGTGGTACGGCCCGAGGTGCCGCCCAGCAGAAAACCACGCGCCAGCATGTCCCCAGCGGCCCACGCCAAATCCCCAAAGCGTTGAAACCCGAACATCGAGTAATACACATAGAACGGAATCATGATCCGGTTGTTGGTGCTGTAAGAGGTCGCCGCTGCGATCCAGCTGCACATGCCGCCCGCCTCGTTGATGCCTTCCTGCAGGATCTGGCCCTTCTTGTCTTCCCTGTAATACATCACCTGATCTTTATCAACCGGTGTGTATTGCTGGCCAGCGGGGTTGTAGATGCCGATCTGGCGGAACAATCCCTCCATGCCGAACGTACGCGCTTCGTCCACAAGAATCGGCACTACCCTGGGGCCTAGTGCTTGGTCGCGAAGCAACTGCGTGAGGAAACGTACGTAGGCCTGCGTGGTGGATATTTCGCGGCCTTCGGCGGTGGGCTCAAGCACAGCCTTGAACGTCTCCAGCGCCGGGACGGTAAAGCTCTCGTCAGCCTTTGAACGGCGGGTAGGCAGATAGCCGCCGAGCGCTTGGCGCCGCTCATGCAGATACTTCATCTCCGGCGTGTCGTCGGCCGGTTTGTAAAAAGGAATGGCTGCCAGTTGGCTGTCGGGAATCGGAATGTTGAACCGGTCACGGAAGAGTTTGATGTCCTCATCTCCCAGCTTTTTCGTCTGGTGGACATTGTTTTTGCCCTCCCCAATCTTGCCCATACCAAACCCCTTGACGGTCTTGATAAGCAATACCGTAGGCTGGCCCTGGTGATTAACTGCGGAGTGAAACGCCGCATAAACTTTGTCCGAGTCGTGCCCCCCCCGACGCAAGTTCCAGATATCGTCGTCACTCATCTTGGCGACCATTTCCAGGGTGCGCGGATCGCGGCCGAAGAAATGTTTGCGCACGTAAGCACCATCGTTCGCCTTGAAAGATTGATAGTCGCCGTCATTGGTCTCCATCATGATCTTGCGCAGAATGCCTTCCTTGTCGCGCGCCAACAAGGGGTCCCAGCTGCTTCCCCAGAGCAGCTTGATGACGTTCCAGCCAGCACCGCGGAACTCACCTTCAAGCTCTTGAACAATCTTGCCGTTACCTCGAACGGGGCCGTCAAGCCGCTGCAGGTTACAGTTAATGACGAAAACCAGATTGTCGAGATTTTCACGGGCGGCCAGACCGATGGCACCCAAGGATTCGACCTCGTCCATTTCACCGTCGCCGCAAAATACCCATACCTTGCGGTTTTCGGTGTTGGCAATTCCACGGGCATGCAGGTATTTAAGAAAACGCGCCTGATAGATCGCCATCAAGGGCCCTAAGCCCATGGATACCGTAGAAAACTGCCAGAATTCGGGCATCAACTTGGGATGCGGGTAGCTCGACAAGCCCTTGCCACCGACTTCCTGGCGAAAGTTCAGCAATTGCTCTTCGGTCAACCGGCCCTCAAGGTAAGCGCGGGCATAAATACCTGGAGAAGAGTGGCCCTGAATGTAAAGACAGTCACCGCCGTGCTTCTCGCTTTCGGCGTGCCAAAAGTGATTAAACCCCGCACCGAACAAGCTGGCCAGAGAAGCGAAAGAGCCGATATGGCCACCAAGATCACCCCCGTCGGCCGGGTGGAGACGGTTGGCCTTGACCACCATTGCCATCGCATTCCAGCGCATGTAAGAGCGCAACCGTTTTTCGATCTGAATGTTGCCGGGGCAACGCTCCTCCTGGTCGGGCTCAATGGTGTTGACGTAACCTGTATTGGCCGAAAAAGGCATGTCAATGCTTTTCTGGCGAGCGTGTTCAAGCAGTTGCTCCAACAAAAAGTGGGCGCGTTCAGGGCCTTCACTGTCGATCACCGCCGAGAGCGCGTCCATCCACTCACGAGTTTCCTGCGTGTCATTGTCCGGCGCAGCACTGGAACCAGCTTTTAGGTTGTCAGAACCTGCTTCATCTTCTTTCTTCGGAATGGCAGCCATTTCTTTGTCTCCTGAGTAACACTAATACTAATCGCTTGTTAACCGGCAACACAACCTCTTGGCTGGACAGTGCGCCTGCATCCAAAGCGTGTTTTAAACGCAAATTGGATTCAAGTTTTCAGTTTCTCATACTATTTAAATAATTTCAAATGGTGCATATTGATTTCATATTATGCAATTTAATCAGTGCGTGTGAATGAAGAAACCGTCAGCTCAGCGCCCCTGGCCAACTCTTGGGAGGTTCACTTTGAAAGCGATCAGGGTCAACCCTGATTCCTACAACGCGTTACCTTAAACTCCACAATGTTCCTTATGTCAAAACAAGCCGTTTCTCCCGCCAATCTCACAGGTAGCTCTGTGCCCTTCGCGTTATGGCGGCGCTGGTGGCGCAAACAGTCGCCGGCACGGCAAGATCGTTTTATGACACTGGGCCCGCTGCTGGCCGTTGTGCTTTTCCTGGCAGCCGTTATTGCAGCATTCGGCTACCTGCGCATTGAAGAAATTGACCGCGAGCAACAAGCCGTCACACGTGACCTGGAGTACGCCCAGCAACGTCTTCGTTTACGCCTTCTTGAAAGACAAGAGCAGCTCATGCGCATCGGCCGGGATGTGTCGAACAAAGAGATCAGCGCCGAAGAATTTCTGATCCAGGCCGAAGCCCTGGTCAATCAGTATCCGGAGTTGATGGCCGTCAGCTGGGTCGACAGCAAACGGTACATCAAGATTACCTACGCATCACCCAGTGCCAATGCCAGCCAGCTGCGAAATACAGGTGAGCAGCTCAAGAACGGCGAGGCCACCAGTACCTATGAACTGGCGCGGGACCTGCGGCAGCCGGTTTACTCCCGCCCTGTGGTCGCTCAGGACCCCAACGGCTACAACGCGGCCAGCCTGCAACTGCAGGTACCGCTCGACGACCAGGGAAGATTTTCCGGCGTCATCATGGGCGAGTACTCGATCGACGGGCTGCTGCGCTTTGGCGTTCCCACCGAGGTCACGGCCAAATACGCAGTGACCCTGATGGACGATAAAAACCTGGTCTTGGCAGGCAACCTGCCACCGCCGCGCAACCGCGCAGCCAGCCTGGTGCCCTGGTCTGCGGGCGCAGCCGAATACGAGATGCCCGTCTCCCCGGTAGGCAACGGCCTGTTGATACGAGCCGAGGGCTACCGGGCCTCGCTCGGGGTGGTGGGTAGCGGTTTTTTCTGGCTGGTTAGCGCGCTGAGCGCACTCACCGTCTGGATGCTGCTGGGCACCTGGCGTCACACCCGTCGTCGCGTGCAGGCCCAACAAGCCTTGCTTTCCGAGACCCACTTTCGCCGCGCGATGGAAAATTCCATGCTGACCGGCATGCGCGCACTGGATTTGCAGGGCCGCATCACCTATGTCAACCCAGCTTTCTGCAAAATGACAGGCCTCACAGAACGAGAATTAGTGGGGCTTACGCCCCCCTTTCCCCATTGGCCTGAGGCCGAGGTTGACATCATGATGGCTCGACTCGACGACGAATTGCACGGTAGGACACCCTCCGCTGGTTTCGAGATCCGGATCAAGCGCAAAAACGGCGAGATCTTTGACGCTCGAATGTATGTATCGCCGTTGATTGATCCGCGGGGACTGCAAACGGGCTGGATGACCTCCATGACCGACATCACCGAACCAAAGCGTGTTCGCGAAGAGCTGTCGGCCTCTTATGAACGCTTCACAACGGTACTCGAGGGGCTGGACGCTGCCGTTTCCGTCGCCCCGTTGGGCAGCGAAGAGCTGCTGTTTGCCAACAAGCTGTACCGGTCCTGGTTTGACGGCCAGGTGTCCGGGCACATGAACCTGATTGCCCAAGCGGGTGTGCCGACCGCCGCACCGACGAACGATGCGCTCGATGCGGTGGATGGTCTCGCCGGTCTTCCGACCGACACGCTTACCGCAGCTCAAACGGAGAACGCCGAGATCTTTGTGCCGGAGCTGGAGAAATGGCTGGAGGTTCGTTCGCGCTACCTGACCTGGGTGGACGGGCGCCTCGCACAGATGGTGATTGCGACCGACATCACCCCAAGACGTCGAGCCGAAGAGCAGGCCGCACAACAAAACGAACGCGCTCAAACCGCCAGCCGCCTGATCACCATGGGCGAAATGGCGTCGAGTGTGGCCCACGAGCTGAACCAGCCGCTGACGGCCATCAACAACTACTGCAATGGCATGGTGTCACGCATCAAGGACCAGCAAATCAGTAACGAAGACTTGCTGATCGCGCTTGAGAAAACTGCCAAACAGGCCTACCGTGCCGGCCAGATCATTCAGCGAATTCGCTCGTTCGTAAAACGCAGCGAGCCCAATCGCATGCCGGCCGATGTTGCCACCATGGTCAGCAACGCAATGGAGTTGGGCGAGATCGAACTCAGGCGCCACCATGTAAGGCTGAGCCACTATATTGCGGCGCGCTTGCCCGAGATCATGGTGGATCCGATTTTGATCGAACAGGTGCTGATCAACCTGATGAAAAACGCAGCCGAGTCCATTGCGCAAGCCCACTTGCCCGCAGCCCGCCGCAGTGTTGAACTGCGCGTGGTACCGAAGCAAATTGAAGACCAGAATGTGGTGGAGTTTTCAGTCCTGGATTCGGGCTGTGGGCTGTCGCCGGAAGTCATGACGCGCCTATTTGATGCGTTTTATTCAACCAAGGCGGAAGGCATGGGCATTGGTCTGAAACTGTGCCGAAGTATTGTTGAATCTCATCAGGGCCGGATGGAGGCCGCCAACCTCTACAATGGCGAAGAGGTAGTGGGGTGTCGGTTCACTTTTTGGATTCCTGTGGCACCGCTGCTTCCACCGGCGACAACTGCTATTGATAACGAAGCAGTCAAGGACGCAGGCATTCGCTGAGACCCCTCGAAAAGTTTACGAAGAAAGTACGGTATGAGCTTGATCCCAAAAAAAGGTACGGTCTATGTTGTCGATGACGACGAAGGCGTGCGCGACTCCCTGCAATGGTTGCTCGAAGGCAAAGATTATCGAGTGCGCTGTTACGATTCTGCCGAAAGCTTTCTGAGCCGCTACGACGCGCGCGAGGTGGCCTGCCTGATTGTTGATATTCGCATGGGCGGCATGACCGGTCTGGAACTGCAAGACCGTCTGGTTGAACGCAATTCGCCGCTGCCAATCGTCTTCATCACCGGCCATGGCGACGTGCCCATGGCCGTGAACACCATGAAGAAAGGTGCCATGGATTTCATCCAGAAACCTTTTGAAGAAGAAGCGCTCGTAAATTTGGTGGAACGTATGCTGGAGGAGGCCAAAGGAGTTTTCAGCGATCACCAGCAGTCCGCCAGTCGCAACGCGCTGCTGGCCAAACTCACCTCGCGCGAGGCTCAGGTGCTGGAGCGCATCGTCGCAGGCCGCCTGAACAAGCAGATCGCGGACGACCTGGGCATCAGCATTAAAACCGTGGAAGCCCACCGTGCCAACATCATGGAAAAGCTGAATGCCAATACCGTGGCTGATTTACTCAAGATAGCCCTGGGGTCCAACGTTCAAAAAACCTGAATCGAAAAACAAACTGCTATTTTTTAATAGCTGCTTGCGCCCGTTACTCCTGGAATGACGGGCTTTTTTACTTGGAAAAACGGCACACAAATGACGGCACAACTGATCGACGGCATCGCCCTCTCCAAACAACTCCGTACTGAAGTTGCGCAGCGCGCTTCGGCGCTGCGCGCACGCGGCATCACCCCTGGCCTGGCCGTGATCGTCGTCGGTGAGAATCCTGCCAGCCAAGTTTATGTACGCAACAAAGTCAAGGCCTGCGAAGACAACGGACTGTATTCCGTGCTGGAGCGCTTTCCCGCCACGCTCTCCGAAGCTGACTTGCTGGCACGAATCGATGCCCTGAACCATGACTCGTCCATTCACGGCGTCCTGGTTCAACTTCCTCTGCCTCTTCACATCGACGCGCACAAGGTGATTGAAGCCATTTCCCCCGCCAAAGACGTTGACGGGTTTCACGTCGCCAGTGCGGGCGCGCTGATGGTCGGCCAACCGGGTTTCTGGCCCTGCACGCCCTTCGGCTGCATGAAGATGCTGGAAAGTCTCAACCAGGGTAAGGGCTACGATTTGCGCGGCAAACACGCCGTGGTGATTGGCCGCAGCAACATCGTGGGTAAACCCATGGCGCTGATGCTGCTGCAGAAAAATGCCACTGTGACGATTTGCCATAGCGCCACCAGCGAACTGAAAGCCATGACGCTTCAGGCTGATGTAATTGTGGCGGCGGTCGGGAAACGCAACGTGCTCACTGCCGACATGGTCAAACCGGGTGCGGTGGTAATCGACGTCGGCATGAACCGCGACGAGAGCGGCAAGCTTTGCGGCGATGTGGATTTTGAAGGCGTCCGGCAAGTCGCCGGCTACATCACGCCGGTGCCAGGCGGCGTCGGACCCATGACCATCACCATGCTGCTGGTCAACACGCTGGAAGCGGCGGAGCGCAGCGACGCCACGGCTAACCGATAGCGGTTGCCGACCAGTCAGCCCGCGTTGTCTGGTCGCCGAATTAAATGCCAGAGCGCGAATCCGGCGCAAAACCACTGGCCCAGGTACATGGCACTTCCCAACCCATGCCAGAGCCTGAGGTCGCCGCCCTCGGCCCGGGCATTGACGATACGCGGGGCCACACCAAATTCGACCAGCAAGGTCAGCAGCAAGCCGACCACTACAAATTTCATGACCGTCGCGGCGTAGGGCGCGATAGTCTCGTCATCTCTTTTGTTGAACACCAGCAGTATCAACATGGCGCAGGCGGTGCTGAGCCATGTTTGTGCTGTAAAAAGTTTTGCGGCCATGGCACCAGCCGCCGCCGGACTTTCCAGATGCAGGAACAACAGAGGAACCACGACAAAACCCAAACCCGTCAAACTTCCCCACCAGAGGGACGCGGCCAAAAAGGCAAGGCTCTGACGGATCGGCAAGCGCATCAGATGTAGCTGACCGTCACAATTTCGTAGCGCTTGAGCCCACCCGGTGCCTGCACCTCAGCGGTATCCCCTTCGTCCTTGCCAATCAATGCGCGGGCAATCGGAGAACCGATGTTGACCAGCCCGAGTTTGATGTTGGCCTCGTCTTCGCCCACGATCTGGTAGGTCACGCTGTCACCGGTGGCTTCGTCTTCCAGCTTCACGGTCGAGCCAAACACGACCCGGCTACCCGCCTCGAAGGTTGACGGATCAATGATCTGGGCGGCAGACAGCTTGCCCTCGATTTCCTGGATGCGACCTTCGATAAAGCCCTGCCTATCCTTGGCAACTTCGTACTCGGCGTTTTCGCTCAGGTCACCCTGGGCACGGGCCTCGGAAATCGCGTTGATGACCCAAGGGCGCTGAACCGTTTTAAGGTTGTGTAATTCGGCCTTCAGTTTTTCTGCGCCGCGCTTGGTAATAGGTAGGGTTGTCATTTTCTGCTCCTGCAAAAGCGAAACCGCCACCAGGCATCTGGCGGCGGCGTGTTTGATCGAATTAAGTTTAATGCAAATGTGGGGTGATTAAATGCTTAATTAGTCGGGAAATCACTCTAGCAACCCACCCAAGAATTAACCCAATTGTGCGTGAAGTTCCTGAATCGAATACACCTTTAGGTTGTCCAGGTATTTCATGCCTTCGACAGCCGCTTCAGCACCCGCGATGGTGGTAAAGGTGGTGACGCCGGCTAGCAATGCCGAGGTACGGATCTGCCGCGAGTCGGCAATTGCATTGCGTCGCTCCTCCACCGTGTTGATCACCAGTGCGATCTCACGGTTTTTAATCATGTCCACCACGTGCGGTCGGCCTTCCGTGACTTTGTTGACCACACCACAAGCGATGCCAGCCGCCGTGATGGCTGCGGCTGTGCCTTTGGTAGCGACCAACTCAAATGTCATCGCCGCCAAGGCACGCGCCACTTCGACGGCACGCGGCTTGTCGTTGTTCTTGACCGTCAGAAAGACTTTGCCAGCCCGCGGCAACTTGGTACCCGCGCCGATTTGAGATTTCACAAAGGCCTCGCCAAAGGTCTTGCCCACGCCCATCACCTCACCGGTCGATTTCATCTCGGGGCCGAGAATGGTGTCCACGCCTGGAAATTTAACGAAGGGAAAGACCGCTTCTTTCACGCTGAAATAAGGGGGCGTGACTTCGTTGATGATGCCCTGCGAAGCCAGCGACTGACCCACCATGCAGCGTGCGGCTACCTTGGCCAACTGAACGCCAGTGGCCTTGCTCACGAACGGGACAGTACGCGATGCGCGTGGATTGACCTCCAGCACGTAGATAACGTCCTTGCCGCCAATGTTCTGAATCGCGAACTGGACATTCATAAGGCCGACCACATTCAGCGCCTCGGCCATGGCGGAAGTCTGGCGCTTGATTTCGGTCACGGTTTCGGCGCTTAGGGAATACGGCGGCAATGAGCACGCCGAGTCGCCGCTGTGTACGCCCGCCTGCTCGATATGCTCCATCACGCCGCCAATAAACGTCTTGCCTTCGGGGTCGCGAATGCAATCGACATCGCATTCAATCGCATCGTTGAGAAAGCGGTCGAGCAGCACCGGCGAGTCATGGCTGACCTTGACCGCTTCGCGCATATAGCGCTCCAGGTCACGCTGTTCATGCACGATTTCCATGGCGCGTCCACCAAGCACATAGCTGGGACGAACCACCAGGGGATAGCCCAGCGCCTCGGCTTTTTCCAGCGCTTCGGGCTCGGCGCGTGCTGTGGCATTGGGCGGCTGGCGCAGGCCCAGCGCGTGCAGCAACTTCTGAAAGCGCTCACGGTCTTCGGCGGCGTCAATCATGTCGGGTGACGTGCCGATGATGGGAACGCCGTTGGCTTCCAGATCCAGCGCTAGCTTCAAAGGGGTCTGGCCACCGTACTGAACGATGACGCCCAGCGGTTTTTCTTTGTCGACTATTTCCAGCACGTCTTCCAGCGTCAGCGGTTCGAAGTAAAGACGATCACTGGTGTCGTAGTCGGTGGACACCGTCTCGGGATTACAGTTGACCATGATGGTCTCGTAGCCGTCTTCGCGCAACGCCATGGCCGCGTGGACGCAGCAGTAGTCGAACTCGATACCCTGACCGATGCGATTCGGACCTCCCCCCAGCACCATGATTTTTTTGTTGCTGGTCGGTGCGGCCTCGCACTCGCTGCCCTCGGCCTCGTAGGTCGAATACAGGTAAGCGGTGTTGGTCGAAAACTCCGCCGCGCAGGTATCCACCCGTTTGTAAACAGGGCGCACACCCAGCGCGACGCGCTTTTCGCGGATGGCGGTATCGGTCGTTTTCAATTGCTTGGCCAAACGACGATCTGAAAATCCTTTTTGTTTCAGCGCCCGCAGCGTGACAGCATCAATTTTATCGAGCGAGGTGGTCTCCAGCTCCAGCTCGATCTTGACGATCTGCTCAATCTGCACCAGAAACCAGGGATCTATTTTGGTCAGCGCAAACACTTCATCCACGCTCATTCCCATGGCAAAGGCGTCGCCGACATACCAGATGCGGTCAGGGCCTGGCGCACCGAGCTCTTTCTCAAGCACTTCGCGGTCCTGGGTTTTCTCGTTCATGCCATCCACGCCGACTTCCAGGCCGCGCAGGGCTTTCTGAAACGACTCCTGGAAGGTACGGCCCATAGCCATGACTTCGCCAACAGACTTCATCTGGGTGGTCAGGCGTGAATCAGCTGCGGGGAATTTCTCGAATGCAAAACGCGGGATCTTGGTTACGACGTAATCGATGCTGGGCTCAAAACTGGCAGGCGTAGCGCCCCCCGTAATTTCGTTGCGCAGCTCATCGAGCGTATAGCCAATGGCCAGCTTGGCAGCCACCTTCGCGATCGGAAAACCAGTTGCCTTGGAAGCCAGCGCGGAAGAACGCGAGACGCGCGGATTCATCTCGATCACCACCATGCGACCGTCTACCGGATTGATGGAAAACTGCACATTGGAGCCGCCGGTGTCCACACCAATCTCACGCAACACCGCCAGAGACGCATTGCGCAAAATCTGGTATTCCTTGTCGGACAGCGTCTGGGCCGGTGCCACGGTGATGGAGTCACCGGTATGTACGCCCATAGGGTCCAGGTTTTCAATCGAACAGACGATGATGCAGTTGTCCGCCGTGTCGCGGACGACTTCCATCTCGTACTCCTTCCAACCCAGCAAGGACTCTTCGATCAGCAGTTCGCTGGTCGGAGAGGCTTCAATGCCGCGTTTGCAGATCACCTCAAACTCCTCGGGGTTGTAGGCGATACCGCCTCCGGTACCACCGAGCGTGAAGCTGGGCCGAATCACGGTTGGAAAGCCGACTGTTCTCTGCACTGCCCACGCCTCGTCCATGCTGTGCGCGATGCCCGAGCGAGCGGAGCCGAGACCAATCTTGGTCATCGCGTCCTTGAACTTCAAGCGGTCTTCAGCCTTGTCGATGGCTTCGGGCTTGGCGCCGATCAGCTCCACGTTGTACTTGTCGAGCACGCCGTTGCGCCAGAGATCCAGCGCACAATTAAGCGCCGTTTGGCCGCCCATGGTCGGCAAAATGGCATCGGGCCGCTCCTTGGCGATGATTTTTTCAACCGTCTGCCAAGTGATGGGCTCGATGTACGTGACGTCGGCGGTGGCCGGGTCAGTCATGATGGTCGCGGGATTGCTGTTGATCAGGATGACCTTGTAGCCTTCTTCGCGTAGCGCTTTGCAGGCCTGCACGCCCGAATAGTCGAACTCGCAGGCCTGGCCGATGATGATCGGGCCGGCGCCAATGATTAAAACGGATTTGAGGTCTGTACGCTTAGGCATTTTTGTGTTGCTCCATGAGTGCCGTGAAGCGGTCGAACAAATACGAAATATCGTGAGGGCCGGGCGATGCTTCTGGATGTCCCTGAAAGCAGAACGCGGGCTTGTCGGTGCGTGCCAAGCCCTGCAGTGTCCCGTCAAACAGGCTGATGTGCGTAGGGCGCAGGTTGGCAGGCAGCGTTTTTTCATCGACCGCGAAACCATGATTTTGGCTGGTGATGCTGACTCGGCCGCTGTCCAGATCCTTGACCGGATGGTTGGCCCCGTGGTGACCAAACTTCATCTTGAATGTTTTGGCACCACCCGCCAGTGCCATGATCTGGTGGCCGAGACAGATACCGAACGTCGGAATACCGGTTTCAATTAATTCCTGAACGGCCGCAATGGCGTAGTCGCAAGCCCCTGGGTCACCGGGACCGTTGGCCAGAAAGATACCATCGGGTTTAAGTTTGAGCACGTCGGAAGCCGAAGTCTGCGCCGGCACTACCGTGATGCGCGCGCCGCGTTCAGCGATCATCCGCAGAATATTTTTCTTCACTCCGAAATCAAAAGCGACGACGTGAAATTTTGGCGTGATCTGCTCGCCGTAACCGGAGCCGAGTCTCCACTCGGTTTGCGTCCACTCGTAGGTTTGCGTGACAGACACGACCTTGGCCAGGTCCAGACCGTCCATGCTGGGTGCGCTTTTTGCGGCCACCACGGCTTTGTCAATGGCGGACTGGCTCACCGCCTCACCAGCGGCGAGCGCCAGAATACACCCGTTCTGTGCACCATGAACGCGCAGATGGCGCGTCAGATGGCGCGTATCAATCCCTGCGATCGCCACTGTTTTTTCCTTGACCAAGTAGTCGGACAAGGTCATGGACATGCGAAAGTTAGATGCCAGCAGCGGTAGATCCTTGATGATCAGACCCGCGGCATGGACTTTGTCGGCTTCAACGTCTTCGGCATTGACGCCGTAGTTACCGATATGAGGATACGTGAGGGTAACGATCTGCTGGCAGTAGCTCGGATCCGTGAGGATTTCCTGATAGCCGGTCATGGCGGTGTTGAACACCACCTCGCCGATCGTGGAGCCCGCAGCTCCAATCGAATTGCCGATAAAGACCGTGCCGTCTGCGAGCGCCAGAATGGCGTGAGGGGTGTTTCCCTGTAGAGACAAAAGCACTGGGTTCTCCGATTTATTACGGTTCGCCCAAGCGTGCACAAGAAAAGTCTCGGTAAAGACGCTTGCAGGCTGCTTTTGTGAGGGTTTTGGCTTTTTTTGCGCTCGGGCGAAGCTATGTTTTGAAAAGCCTTGAATTATAACTTGCCCATACCATCACTGGCGGTAGGCACGACTACTTAGTAGTAGGCAGCGCTTTCCCTGGCAGTGTCAACATCCCCGCCGAATAAAACGGCGCTCAGCCCCCAACTTTTTGCTGTCCTAGTGCCGCTGGAGCGCGCTGGCGTGCAGACAAATGGCGGCAGCAGCGGCGACGTTAAGGGATTCTTCGCCGCCAGGCTGGTCTATGCGCACTTGCAGTTGTGCGCTAGCCAACAGTTCATCGCTGACGCCCTGCCCTTCATGACCCATGATCCAGGCACAAGGCATGGGCAGTTCTTGTTGGTGCAGAAGTTTTCCCTGGTGCGAGCTCGTGACCACGATGGGAACGGTTAGCCCCGCCAGCACACCGGGATGAACGCCCTCCACCAAGCGCAGGGAAAAATGGGCTCCCATAGCCGCACGCAGCACTTTGGGTGACCAGAGTGCCGCCGTGCCTTTAAGCGCAATGATCTGGCTAAAGCCGAACGCTGCCGCACTGCGCAGGATGGAACCGACGTTGCCAGCATCCTGCACACGGTCCAGGATCACCGAGGCGGCATCAAACAGCAATTCGGGCGCAGCCGTCAACTCCAGCACAAACCCCATCTGCGCGGGTGATTCCAGTCCACTGATTTCCGGCAGCAACGGGTCAGAAACCACGATGTTTTTGACAGCAACTTGCGTATATTCAAGCGGGGCTAAAGGCCAAAAAGACTCTGAAAACACGGCAATCACCGGTTTGAACCCTCGCGCAAGCGAGGCCCGGCAAAGGTGGTCACCCTCCAGCCAGATCCGCCCTTGCGCCCGGTACGCCGTACTGTTCTGCGACAACTTGCGCAGCTCCTTGATAAGCGGGTTGTCGCGCGATGAAACGTGTGTGACCGGAACAGAAAAACCGGTAGTCACCGCAGCACCGCCGCCACGGGAGAAAATGTCTTGCGATGCTGGGGGCAGGCGCCATGCTCGCGCAAGGCCGCCAAATGCGCAACCGTGCCATACCCTTTGTGGCGGGCGAAGCCGTACTGCGGATATTCGAGGTGAAACTCCGCGCACCAGCGGTCTCGGTACACTTTGGCCAGAATGGATGCGGCTGAGATGCACGGCACCAGCGCATCGCCTTTAACAATAGCCTCGGCCAAAATTTCCAGCGAAGGCAGGCGGTTGCCATCAACCAGCACCTTGTTGGGCCTGAGTCGCAATCCCTCAACCGCCCGTTTCATGGCCAGCATGGTGGCCTGCAAAATATTTAAAGTGTCAATTTCCTCAGCGCTTGCCAGCGCAATGGAACAACACAATGCTTTGGCGCGAATTTCGTCGAAAAGCTTTTCACGCCGCAAGGCCGTGAGTTTTTTTGAATCCGCCAATCCCTGGATGGGATTCAATTCGTCAAGAATAACCGCTGCAGCCACCACGGGACCCGCCAGGGGACCACGCCCCGCTTCGTCAACCCCCGCTATCAGCCCAGGAACGTACCAACACAACGGAGCTTGCTCAAGCTTCAAGAATTTTCTGGATTGCATCGGTAGCCAATTGTGGGGTGTCGCGCTGCAACTCAGCGTGCAGCTTGGTGAAGCGTTCTTCCAGCGCCGCTATTTTTTCAGGCGCGGACGATTTTGCGTCCACCCACTGCAGCAGCGCGGCGGCCATGGCTTCGGGTGTGGCTGCTTCTTGCAGTAGTTCGGGAACGACAAACTCGTTGCAAAGGATGTTCGGTAGTCCAATCCAGGGCTGCAGCTTTTTACGCCGCATCAACTGCCACGAGAGCCAGTTCATGTTGTAGGCGATCACCATGGGTCGCTTGAACAAAGCAGCTTCCAGCGTGGCGGTACCGCTCGCAATCAAGGTGAAATCGCAGGCAGCGAGCACCGTGTGCGACTGGCCTTCGACAATCTGCAGATCAGTCCGCACACCAGCCTCATTCGCCAGCCGCTCAATCTGGACTTTCAGATGGGGAACTGCGGGTACTATAAATTTAATCGCTGGTTGTACGCGTTTAACAAGCGCAACCGCCGCGAAGAACCGACTCGCCAAATACCGGATTTCAGACACACGGCTACCTGGTAAAACAGCAATAACGGTATCGTCATCCTGCAAACCCAGCTTGCGCCTGGCCCCGGAGCGGTCAGGCTGCACGGGAATCACACTGGCCAGCGGATGTCCCACATAGGTCGCGGCAATGCCGTGCGCAGCCAGCAATTCAGGCTCGAAGGGGAAAATGCAAAGCACGTGGTCCACGCTGCGCCGGATTTTCTCTACACGGCCCGGGCGCCAGGCCCATACCGAGGGACTGACAAAATGAACGGTTTTGACGCCCTCCGCTTTCAGCGCAGCCTCAAGATCCAGATTGAAGTCGGGCGCATCGACACCGATGAAGATGTCAGGGCGACGCTCGATCCCATGACGCGGATCAAGCAGACGCGTCCTCAATTGGTGGCGTATTCCGACGAGTTCGCGATAACGCAGCAGTACATCCAGGCCATAACCGTGCAGCGCCAATTTCTCGCTCGGCCACCAGGCATGGAAACCCCGGCTCGTCATCTGCGGCCCGCCGATGCCGGCACATGTCAGCGCTGGCCAGCGTTTTTGAAGACCTTCCAGCAGCAAACCAGCCAGCAGATCACCGGAGGTTTCGCCCGCAACCATGGCTACGTTCGGTGCGTCTTGCGCGGGGGGGCTTGTGGGCAGTCCGCCAGCCTCTCTACGGGTGGGCAGAAGAGTCGGCGCAAACGACATCTGGGCCTACCGCACAATCCCGCGCTGCGGCGAAGTTTGCTCCAAAAAAAAGAGCATCATCTGGACGTCCGGTGATGATTCAGGATATTTTTCAGGCAACTCGGCGATTCGCATCCGGGCTTTGTCCAGCGTGAGATCGTCGCGATAAAGCGCCTTGTGCATCGCCTTGACGGCGGCAATCCGCTCGGGAGAAAAGCCTCGACGGCGCAGCCCCTCGTAATTCATCGATCGGGCTTCAGCGGGTTGCCCTTGCGACATCACGAACGGCGGCAAGTCGGCGAACAACAGGGAACACATGGCCGTCATACTGTGGGCTCCCAGCCGGACAAACTGGTGAACGACGGTAAACCCGCCCAGAATAACCCAATCTCCCACCTGTACGTGCCCGGCCAGCTGGGAGTTATTGGCAAAAATAGTGTGGTTACCGACCACGCAGTCATGTGCCAGATGTACATAAGCCATGATCCAGTTGTCATCGCCTACACGCGTCACGCCGCTGCCGCCGGGTGAGCCGATATTGAAGGTGCAAAACTCACGAATGGTGTTGCGGTCGCCAATGACCAACTCGCACGGTTCACCTGCGTATTTTTTGTCTTGCGGAATTGCTCCCAGTGAATTGAACTGAAAAATCCGGTTGTCGCAGCCTATCGTCGTATGGCCTTCAATCACGCAGTGCGGCCCGATGGTGGTGCCGGGCCCTACTCTGACATTGGGACCAATCACGGTATAAGGGCCCACGCGGACCGAGCTGTCGAGCTGCGCCAGTGGATCAACAACTGCCGATGCATGAATGCCCGGCACGGCAACTGACAACGTCATGTCATCACGCTCAAGCAATCCTGCGCATGGTGCACATCAGTTCAGCTTCGCAAACGATGGTTTCACCGACACGCGTCACGCCTTTGAACTTGAAAATACCAGACTTCATGCGATCCAGTGTGACGTCCATGATCAGCTGGTCACCGGGTTCGACCGGGCGCTTGAAACGGGCTCCGTCAATGCCGGCAAAGTAATACACGGTCTTGTCATCAGGAGTCTCTCCAAGCGTATCAAACGCCAGCAAGGCTGCAGCCTGCGCCATGGCTTCGAGCATCAATACCCCAGGCATCACGGGATGATGGGGAAAATGACCGACAAAAAAAGGTTCATTAATCGTGACGTTCTTGAGCGCCTTAATTCTTTTACCTTTTTCTATTTCGAGCACACGGTCGACCAACAAGAACGGATAACGATGCGGTAGCTGTTTGAGAATTTCGTGAATATCCATCATAATTTTTCTTGCAAGTTCGAAAGGGCCTTTTCAGCCTGTTTGAGTCTGTCACGCAAGGCGTGAAGTTGCTTGAGCGTCGCCGCATTTTTTTCCCAAGCTGCATTTTCGTCGATAGGAAAGAGACCGGTATAGTGCCCAGGTTTCAAAATAGATCGCATCACAACGGATGCCGCTGAAATATGTACCTCATCGGCCAGACTCAAATGGCCGAGCACAATAGCCCCGCCACCCAGCGTGCAGTGCGCGCCAATCGTTGCGCTGCCGGCGACGCCCGCACAACCTGCCATCGCAGTGTGTTTGCCTACCCGAACGTTGTGACCGATCTGAACCAGGTTATCAAGCTTGACGCCATCTTCCAACACCGTGTCTTGCAAAGCGCCCCGGTCAATGCAGGTGTTCGCGCCTATTTCCACCTCGTTGCCGATCTGTACCGCGCCAAGTTGTTCGATTTTGATCCACCGACCATCGTGCGGCGCAAAACCGAATCCATCCGCCCCAATCACCGCACCGGGATGAATAATGCAACGCTCACCAATGCGGCAGCCATCCGCCACGGTTACCCGGGCCGACAATCTGCTGTCAGCCCCAATAAACGCCCCCCTGCCGATGACGCAATGCTCGGAAATGTGTGCCCCTTCTGCAATCACGGCGCCCGCCGCGATACAGGCGAACGCGCCTACGGAAACACCCGGTGCCACGCTGGCCTCTGGATGGATGAAGGCACTGGGATGAATTTCTGGCAGTGTCCCCGCACCGTGCTGCCGCTTCCAGAACTGGGTCATCAGCGCGAAGTAATAGTAAGGATCGTCCACCACGATACAAGCACCGCGGCGCATGGCCGCTTCGCGGACACTAGGTGCCACCACCACACAAGCCGCTGCGGATTGTGCAAGTTTGCCGAGATATTTGGGGTTGCTTAGGAAAGTCAGATCGCGCGGACCGGCTGCCTCCAGGGTGGCCAGCCGATCAATCTGCAGATCAGGGCTGCCCACCAGCTCCGCCTGCACCGCACCCTCCAAGGCCTTTACGATATCGGCAAGACGGAGTGTCACACCGCGTGACCCGGTTTTACGTCAATTCGCGCCGTAAGTAGCTGCAATTAACGGGACGCGTTTAGCGCCTTGATCACCTTATCGGTGATGTCATGCTTTGGGTTGACGTAAACCGATTCCTGAAGAATCAGGTCGTACTTCTCAGCCTCAGCCAGCGTTTTCACCACTTTATTGGCGCGTTCAATCACTTGCTGCAGTTCTTCGTTTTTGCGGGTGTTGAGGTCTTCCTGAAACTCGCGACGTTTACGCTGGAACTCCCGATCCTGATCAACGAGCTGTTTCTGACGTGTACTGCGCTGACTTTCTGCAAGCGTAGGCGCCTCACGCTCGAACTTGTCAGACAACACTTTTAATTGACTGGTGAGATCGCCCAGCTCTTTTTCACGCTTGCTGAACTCCTGCTCCAGTTTTGTCTGGGCAGCCTTCGCGGAGTTGGCTTCACGGAAAATCCGGTCCAGATTGACAACGCCAACCTTAAATTCTTGTGCATTGACGGAAAAACCGGCCAATGCAATAACAAGAGCCAGGAAAAATTTGTTTGAAAAATGCGTCATTAGAATGATGTACCAATTTGGAATTGCAACCGCTCTATTCTATCGTCTGGCTTCTTGCGTATAGGCAACGCATACGCAATACGCAGGGGGCCCACAGGAGAAATCCAGCTGATCCCGATCCCGGTAGAAGCCCTCAGGTCATTCAGCCGATATTGCTCGTGTTCGCCAAACACGTTACCAGCGTCGACAAACCCGTAAACGCGCAACGTGCGGTCATTTCCTGCACCCGGAAATGGCGCAATGAGTTCCGCATTCAGCGTCAGCTTCTTTGGACCGCCGATGGCCAGCCTATTGACGTCATTGGGATCCACGGGTCCCAAAGAACCTTGCTGAAATCCGCGTACCGATCCCAAACCGCCTGAATAGTAGTTCTTGAAGAGCGGATAGGGCTGGCCACTAAGGCCTTTGCCCCAACCCAATTCACCATTCAAGGCAACTGTGAACTGCTTGTTGAGCGGTATGTATTGCTGCACCTGGTAATTGGCTCGCACGAACTTGATATTGCCGGCAACACCCCAGTCTCCGTAAACACGTTGATACCGACCTGTCGTCGGTACCAGCGCGCTGTCCCTGTTGTCCCGCGACCATCCAACTGTCAACGGGATGGAATTGCTTTTGTAGCCAAATTGATTGGCATAGGTCTGATAACTCACGGGAAGACTGGTGCCGGGAACAATCGTCAACGATTCATACCCCGTGCCAAAATAAACCGTATCGTTCTCAGTGAATGGAACACCGAAACGAATGCTTGCACCCCTTGTCTTCAGACTGTAATCGCCGCCCTGGCCAGACAGTGGGTTAGACGTACGGTCATACACATCAATGGTGCGGGAGATGCCATCGGCTGTGAAATACGGATCAATCGTGCTCAACACAAGCTGACGATTCGACTTGCTGGTGTTGAGTTCAATGCCCAAGTAGTTACCCGAACCGAAAACGTTCTCTTGTTTGATACCGAGCATCAGAGATACGCTGTCAGCGCTTGAGTAGCCAAGACCGAGTTGAAGATTACCTGTAGGCTTTTCAACCACGGTCATGTTGACATCAACCTGATCTGCCGTACCCGTCACCTCCTGGGTGTCCACATTCACATCCGTGAAGAATCCAAGGCGGTCGACCCGATCCCGCGAGAGCCGTATTTTGTCGCCGTCGTACCAGGAAGACTCAAATTGTCGGAATTCACGGCGCACTACTTCATCGCGCGTTCGGTTATTACCCGCTATATTGACCCGCCGTACATAGGCTCGCCGCGAAGGGTCTGCCTGCAGCACAAAAGACACCCGGTTGTTGACACGGTCAATTTCAGGTGCGGCCTCCACTTTGGCAAACGCAAATCCGAAGGTTCCGAAGTAATCGGTAAAGGCCTTGGTGGTTTCAGCGATCGCGTCAGCGTTGTAGGGTTGCCCCGGTTTGATCGTTACCAAGGACTTGAACTCTTCTTCCTTGCCCAGGTAATTGCCCTCAAGCTTGACACCCGACACCACGAAACGCTCACCTTCGGTGACGTTGACAGTAATCGATATGCTCTGCTTGTCAGGCGAAATCGCAACTTGGGTGGACTCTATCTTGAATTCCAGATAACCGCGCGACAGGTAATAGGAGCGCAGTGTTTCGATATCCGCATTGAGTTTGGTTCGGGAATATCGGTCGGACTTTGTGTACCAACTCAGCCAGCCGCCGGTGTTGAGATCAAACAGACCCAGCAGCGTCGACTCGCCGAACACCTTATTTCCCGTAATATGAATTTCCTTGATTTTTGCGACATCCCCCTCAACGACGCTGAAAGTCAGGTTGACGCGATTGCGTTCGATTGGCGTCACGGTAGTGATCACCTCAACGCCGTAGAGACTTTTGTTGATGTATTGCCGCTTGAGTTCCTGCTCGGCCTTGTCGGCGAGTGCCTTGTCGAAAGGCTGTCCATCTGCGACACCCGCCTCACGAAGCGCCTTCTTGAGCGCCTCCTTGTCAAATTCCTTGGTGCCGACGAAGTCCACGTCGGCCACCGTAGGGCGCTCCTCGACAATGACTACTAGCACATCACCACTGACCTCTAGCCGAACGTCCTTGAACAAACCCAAGCCGAACAACGCGCGAATGGCCGTTGAGCCCTTGTCGTCGTTGTAGGTCTCACCCACGCGAAAGGGGAGCGATGCAAAAATCGTTCCGGGCTCGACGCGCTGCAAACCTTCCACCCGAATGTCCCGAACCGTGAACGGATCAACGGCCCAAGCGGAGTTGACCAAGAAAAAACCAGAGGCAATGGCGCAAGCCGCACGAACCTTGAATCGATTTAAATGTTTTTGCATGAAATTAAAGGAATTAGCCTAAAAGCCGGGTGACATCATTGAACAGGGCAACGCACATCATGCCCAGCAGGATCGCAACGCCACCGCGCTGCAACCGGTCCATCCACGCGTCAGACACGCCTCGACCGGTGATACCTTCCCAAAGATAATACATCAGGTGACCCCCATCAAGAACCGGCAGCGGCAGTAAATTCAGTACGCCAAGGCTGACGCTAATCAGGGCCAGAAATAGCAGGTAAGCGGACCAACCAAGGCTGGCCGATTTACCGGCGTAATCCGCGATAGTCAGTGGGCCGCTCAGATTCTTGAGTGAAACTTCTCCGATAACCATTTTCCCCATCATCCTGAGCGTAAGAAGGGATACCTCCGAGGTCCGGACAGCGCCTTGCCACAAACCATCGAAAAGTCCGTAACGCACCGTCACAAATTCTGGCGGTGCGCCGACGTAAGCCCCTATTCGGGCCACTGCCGCCCCGCCCTCCTGCTTGACTTCCGGCGTCAGCTGCAGCACCAAAGGCTGACCGGCCCGCAGGACTTGCCAGCGCTGCGGCGCAATGACGCCAGCACCGCCGACCAAGGACCGCGCAGAAGTCCGTATGGCTTCGCGCAGCTGTTGGCCATCCACAATGGCGATATCGCCTATACGCTCGACCACATCACCGGCCTTCAAACCGGATTTTTCAGCCGCGCTGCCGACCATCACGTCGCCGATCACAGGCTTGGTCCAAGGTCCGAGAATGCCGATTTTTCGGAATAACTGAGCGTCAGCGTCGATGGCACCGAGCTTGCTGAGCTCCAGCAGTACCGTTCGCTTGGAAGCGTCTGCATCGCCACCGAGCAGCAGCATCAGATCACGCCCGTTGAGGGCACCTTGTGTGAGCCTCCAGCGAAGGTCTTCAAAAGAACGCACCGTTTGCAAATCATCGCCTGTAAAGGCTGCTTGCTGGACAGTTTCGTGACCGCGCAAGCCGGCTCGCTCAGCCAATGACCCGGCCACAGGACTGGCCAGAACGGCTTTGGGTTCCTGCAAGCCGCTCCAATTAACCACCGCGTAGAGCAACACGGCCAGCAATAAATTGGCAATGGGTCCCGCAGCCACCACGGCCGCTCGAGACTTTAAAGGCTGGGTGTTGAAGGCCAGATGCCGCTCGCCCGCATCGACCGGTGCCTCGCGTTCGTCCAGCATCTTGACGTAGCCGCCCAACGGCAGCATGCAGATGGCGAATTCCGTCGGCTTGTTCTTCAATCGCCAGGTGTAAAGGGGTCTGCCAAAGCCAATTGAAAACTTCAGAACCTTGATGCCGCAGGCGACTGCAACCCGGTAATGGCCATACTCATGCACGGTAATCAAAATACCCAGCGCGACTACAAAAGCGATCAGCGTCAGCATGTTAGAGCTCCAGACTTTTAGCTATTTGACCGGCTACCGCGCGAGCTTGGGTATCCAGCGCGAGCAAGCCTTCGATATCGTTCACGTCAGAGACCGTCACCAAATCCAAAGTGGCTTGATTGACATGGTGGATGTGGTCAAAGCGGATTCGTTGGTTCAGAAAAGCAGCCACCGCCACTTCGTTGGCCGCATTCAGTACTGCCGTACTGCCCAAAGGCGCCTTCAGCACCTCCCAAGCCAGCGGCAGCCCCGGAAACCGCGTCTCGTCAGGCACCTCAAAGGTCATGTTGGCCAAAGAAGAAAAGTCGAGCGCCTTGGCGCCCGAGACAATCCGATCCGGCCATGCCAAGCCGTAAGCAATCGGCACCCGCATGTCCGGCGTACCCAATTGCGCCACCACCGATGCATCGCGATATTGCACCATGGAATGGATGATGCTTTGCGGGTGGATCACCACCTCGATTTGCTGCGGCGCCAGACCAAACAGGTATTTGGCTTCGATGACTTCCAGGGCCTTGTTCATCATGGTCGCCGAGTCGACTGAAATCTTGCGGCCCATCACCCAGTTGGGATGCGCGCAGGCCTCGTCGGGCGTGACATGCTTCAAGGTGCCAGGCGCGCGGGTCCGGAACGGACCGCCTGATGCGGTCAGGATGATCTTCTCAACCCGCTGCGCCCAACTCGTCGAATCTTCCGGTAAGGACTGAAAAATCGCGGAATGTTCGCTATCGATAGGCAGCAGTTGGGCACCGCCTGCGCGCACCGCCTGCATAAACACGTCGCCGCCCACGACCAAAGCTTCCTTGTTAGCTAACAAAAGGCGCTTGCCGGCTTTGGCTGCGGCCATGCACGATGTGAGGCCAGCAGCGCCCACAATGGCCGCCATCACGGTGTCCACGAGTTCGTGAGCAGCGATCATTTCGAGCGCCTCTGGCGTCCACAAAACCTGGACTGAAAGCCCATTTTCTTTAATTTTTTCAGCCAGACGGCGGGCATGCGGCTCGCTCACCATCACCGCGTACTTCGGTTTGAACTGAGCACACTGGGCGAACATCAGGTCGGTTTGAGTCGCCGCACTGAGCGCAAACACCTCAAAACGCTCGGGATGGCGGGCGATGACGTCCAGAGTATTGGTGCCGATGGACCCGGTGGAGCCCAAAACCGTTACCCGATGTTTTTTAAACGACATGCAAAAAAACCTAAAAAGTGACCAACATCATCACCAGTGGCAAGGTGGGCAACAAGGCATCAACCCGATCCAGGATGCCCCCGTGGCCCGGAAGCAGGCCGCTGGAGTCTTTCACACCCGCGCTGCGTTTGATCAGCGACTCGACCAGATCCCCCACCACGCTCATGGCAGTCAAGAAAAGGATCACAAGCAGCATCATCGCGACACCATGGAGTTGAGTCAATCGGCTGAAAAGCGTCGGCTCCGCCAGGAAACCGCCCGCCGATACATCGCCCGCCCAAACCCAGAACAGGGACAAAACTACCACGCCGACCATGCCGCCCCAGACCCCTTCCCAGCTTTTTCCCGGACTGATGGAGGGCGCCAGTTTGCCCTTACTGAAGCGCCCACCGAAAGTACGCCCTGCGAAGTAAGCGAAGATATCAGCCACCCACACCAACAGCAACACCGACAGCAAAAAGGGAACACCGATCACGCGAGCTTGAGCGACGGCCAACCAGGCCAGCCAGAGTGCCACCAAACCGCCCAGAATACGCAACACCTTCGGAATGCGCGGCCAGCCGAGAACGCCGTTGCGCAGTAGCCAGCCTCCGACCAACACCCAGCCCGCGCCAGCAACGGCCCAGAGGGTTGGTAAAGTTTTTACGAGCAACCCTGCATACCAGGACAAGCCGCAGACCAGCACGCAAACCAGCGCCAGCCCGATAGAGCCGAATTGTCCTAACGTATTCAACCGGCCCCATTCCCAGGCGCCAGCGGCAATGAGCAACAGCGCAACTGTACAAAAAGGAACCGGGGTTTTGTAAAAAAGTGCGGGCAACAAAATCGCCAGCAGAACAATGGCCGTGATCACACGCTGCTTAAGCATCAAGCGACCTCTGCATTCTGGTTTTTGTCACGTCCATTGACCTTCCCGTTGAGCTGTCCAGGGGTTTGGCCGAACCGACGTTCGCGGGTGCGGAAAACCGCAATCGCTTCATCCAGCGCGGCTTCGTCAAATGAGGGCCAAAGCTTGTCAGAAAAGTACAACTCCGAGTACGCCGCCTGCCAAAGCAAAAAGTTGCTGAGACGCAATTCACCACCAGTGCGAATCAGCAGATCAGGGTCCGGCACATGCGCCAAGGCCATCGCCCGGTCCAGTGCCAACTCCGTAATGGCTTCGCCCCGGCTCGAAAGCCTTTGGGCGGCCTGGGCAATATCCCAGCGCCCGCCATAGTTAAAGCATACGTTGAATATAAGCCGCTGATTACCAGAGGTCATGCGCTCGGCCTGCGCCAATCCCGCCTGAACTTTTTCGGAAAGCGGCTCACGGTTTCCCACGAAATAGATCCGGACGCCATTGGCATTCAAACTCTGAACTTCCTTGGACAAAGACAATGCCAGCAGTTTCATCAAGCCAGAGACCTCTTCGGAGGGCCGATTCCAGTTTTCCGACGAAAAAGCAAAGACAGTCAACACCCGGATACCGCGTTCCAGGCAGGCCTGCACACAGCGCGTCAGCGAATTGACGCCCTGTTTGTGGCCGGCAATACGGGGTAAAAACCGCTTCGTTGCCCAGCGACCGTTCCCATCCATGACGATGGCTACATGGTGCGGAACGATGGGCGAAAGTATGGCCATGTTCGATTCAGGCCTGACGGGGTGAGGTCAGACCGCCATGATGTCATGTTCCTTGCCGGAGACCAGTTTGTCAACCTCAACAATAAAACGGTCTGTAAACTTTTGGATCTCTTCTTGCGAACGACGCTCGTCATCTTCAGAGGCCAGCTTTTCCTTGACCAGCTTCTTGACGCTATCGTTGGCGTCGCGGCGAAGATTGCGAACGATCACCTTGCCGTGCTCGCCTTCGGACCGCACAACCTTCGTGAGTTCCTTGCGCCGTTCTTCGGTCATCGCAGGCATCGGCACACGTATCAAGTCACCTTGGGCTGCAGGATTAAGGCCCAGATCGGAATCACGGATGGCCTTTTCAATTTTTGCACTCATCCCTTTTTCCCACGGCGATACGCTGATGGTACGCGCATCAAGCAACGACACGTTCGCCACCTGACTGAGGGGCACCATGGAGCCATAGTAGTCAATCTGAATGGTGTCTAGCAAGCCCGGATTAGCCCGGCCGGTACGGATTTTCGTCAGGCTGTGTTTGAACGAGTCCACGGACTGCTGCATTTTTTGCTCTGCCTGCTGCTTGATCTCAACAATACTCATGGTCGACACTCCGAATTTCTATGTGCGAAAAAGTGCAAAACTGCGGCACTAGGCATCAGACGTGAACCAGGGTTCCTTCGTCTCCGCCCTGTACCACGCGCTTGAGCGCACCGTGCTTAAAAATGCTAAAGATCTTGATCGGCAACTTTTGGTCGCGACACAGGGCAAACGCGGTCGCGTCCATCACCTCAAGATTCTTGCGCATGGCTTCATCGAACGTGATGTTGGTATACCGCGTTGCCGTTGGATCTTTTTTGGGATCAGCAGTGTACACGCCATCGACCTTAGTGGCCTTCAAAACGATTTCTGCGCCAATTTCAGCACCGCGCAAAGCTGCTGCCGTGTCCGTGGTAAAGAATGGATTCCCGGTGCCCGCCGCGAAAATGACGACCTTGCCTTCTTCCAGGTATTGCAGCGCTTTGGGCCTGACGTAAGGTTCGACCACCCGCTCTATGGCAATCGCAGACATGACCCGTGCAATCAGGCCGGCCTTATCCATGGTGTCGCCTAAAGCGAGCGCGTTCATCACGGTGGCCAGCATACCCATGTAGTCCGCTGTGGCGCGGTCCATGCCGACCGAGCCGCCCGCCACCCCGCGGAAAATATTGCCGCCGCCGATCACCACCGCCACCTCCACACCCATGCGAGTGACCTCGGCAATTTCTTCAACCATGCGTACGATCGTAGCCCGGTTGATGCCAAAGGCATCATCTCCCATCAGGGCCTCACCTGACAGTTTTAACAAGATCCGCTTGTAAGCTGGCATGTGAGCGCTTTCTAAGATGGGTTAATTTGCAGTTTAGCGGCCTTCGCGCAAGACTAAAAGGCTTACGCAGCCTTGGCAGCCGCGATTTGGGCAGCAACTTCAGCGGCGAAATCATCCACCTTTTTTTCGATCCCTTCGCCCACCACATAGAGCGTGAAGGACTTGACCGTGGTGGCGCGTTCTTTCAGCATCTGCTCGACTGTCTGCTTGTCGTTCTTGACGAAATTCTGGTTATGCAGGCTGACTTCCTTCAGGTACTTCTGAACGCCACCCTCAACACGTTTGGCCACAATTTCAGCAGACTGCACCGGCTTGCCTTCGGCTTGAGCCTTCGTCGCATCCTCGGCCGCTTTGGCCGCAGCGACTGAGCGCTCCTTGGCGACCAGATCGGCAGGCACGTCGGCACTTGAAAGGGCGACAGGCTTCATTGCAGCCACGTGCATGGCGACGTCTTTGGCGGCAGCTTCATCGCCCTCAAACTCGACAACCACGCCGATACGGGTGCCGTGCAGGTAAGACGCCAGCTTGCTGCCGGAAAAGCGTTTGAAACGACGCACACTCATGTTTTCGCCGATCTTGCCGATCAAACCTTTGCGCACATCTTCCACCGTTGGACCAAAGCCGTCGAGCGACAAAGGCATGGCGCCAATGGCGGCAACATCGGCGGGGCTGTTCTTGACGATGCCCTCTGCCACGGCTTGAGTGAACGCTAGAAAGCTGTCATTTTTGGTGACGAAATCAGTTTCGCAGTTGATTTCAACCAGTGCGCCAAGATCGCCGTCACGGTATATCGCCACCACGCCCTCAGCGGTAATGCGGGAAGCAGCCTTGCCGGCTTTGTTGCCGAGCTTTACGCGCAGGATTTCTTCGGCTCTATCAAAATTACCATCCGCTTCGGTCAATGCTTTTTTGCACTCCATCATGGGGGCATCGGTTTTGGCGCGCAGTTCAGCGACCATGCTTGCAGTAATTGCCATCTTTGATTCTCCGTTTGTCGTATTTACTTCAGCCAGATGCTGACGGCGCACCCGGCTAATTAACGTAATTTTAAGGTGTGAAAAAGGGGCTACGCGAGCCCCTTTTTCGCGTCTGGCGCAAAGGCCGAGCTATCAAACAGCTGCGTTTTGTACTTCCACAAATTCATCCGAGCTCTCTGCCGACACCGCCTTAACGACGTCGTTCATGGCATTGGCGCGACCTTCGAGGACCGCGTCGGCGATACCGCGCGCATACAAAGCCACGGCTTTGGACGAGTCGTCATTGCCGGGAATCACATAGTCAATGCCGATTGGGGAATGGTTGGTATCAACCACACCGATCAGCGGAATGCCCAGTTTTTTCGCTTCCAAGACGGCGATTTTGTGGAATCCGACGTCGATCACGAAAATGGCGTCTGGCAGCGCGGTCATGTCTTGGATGCCGCCAATGTCTTTTTCGAGCTTGTCGATTTCACGCTTGAACGTCAGTTGCTCTTTTTTGCTGATGGTATCCAAGCCGGCTTCTTGCTGGGCTTTCATCTCTTTCAGGCGCTTGATCGAGGTCTTGACCGTTTTGAAGTTGGTCAACATGCCGCCCAGCCAGCGCTGGTCAACAAAAGGAATGCCAGCGCGTTTAGCTTCGGCAGCAACGGTTTCGCGCGCCGTGCGTTTGGTACCGACCATCAAAATGGTGCCCCGATTGGCAGAAAGCTGTTTCGCGAACTTCATCGCCTCCTGGTACATCGGCAGCGATTTTTCCAGGTTGATGATGTGAATACGGTTGCGGTGGCCAAAAATATAAGGGGCCATCTTAGGGTCCCAAAAGCGGGTTTGGTGACCGAAATGAACGCCAGCTTCCAACATTTCACGCATGCTTGTCGACATATATAACTCCAAAGGTTGTGTCTAAAATCAGCGCTTATCGCCCGAAATTATTTTCGAGCAACACCTTGTACGGCTGATTTGCGATTTGCCTTGCAAACAACGAAATCGTCATTCACAAAGCCCGCTGAGTATAACACTCAAATATCTATGAGACCGCTCAGCCAGACTCCCAACCCAGCAGATATCCAGGCCGCTCGCCTCGCCCTTCAAGCAGGCCGGACCACTCCCCAGGCAATCCTCCTTCGCGCGGCCGAGACAGCGCAAAGCCCGGCTTGTCGCCATGTTTTTCTGCATGACCCGGCAGAAGGACCACTGGCGACAGATAGAAATGCGCCCGGATCGCCGTTCCAATCGCTTTTCAATGATCCAACCTACCCGCTGGCGGGGATTCCTGTCTCCGTCAAGGACTTGTTCGACGTGGCAGGCCAAACCACGGCCGCCGGATCCACCGTGCTGGCCAGCGCCGATGCGGCCGTTGCAGATTGCCCTGCCGTGATGCGGCTGCGGGCGGCGGGTGCGGTGCTTGTCGGCCGCACCAACATGGTCGAGTTTGCATTTTCCGGCGTGGGCATCAACCCGCATTACGGCACCCCTGTAAATCCGGCGGACCAGCTCGTTGAACGGATTCCGGGTGGCTCTTCGTCCGGCGCTGCCGTGTCAGTGGCCACGGGCGCAGCCTTGGTTGGCCTGGGATCAGACACCGGCGGTTCGATCCGTATTCCAGCCGCGCTTTGCGGCATTGTGGGTTTCAAAAGCACCGCCCGCCTCGTCCCCACCCTGGGCGCCGTTCCGCTATCCACCAGCCTGGACACGGTATGTGCCCTGACCCGCTTGGTCTGTGACGCGGTCACGGTACATGAAGTGCTCGCCGCTCGCACCGTTCAGCTGGCAGGCAAACCCTTGGCGTCCTGTCGCCTTGCGGTTGCACGGACGCAAATGCAGGACGGCATGGATGACAGCGTCGCCTTGGCCTTTGAGCGCAGCCTTCGGGTGTTACGCCAAGCCGGTGCGCAGATTGAAGTAATTGCTGTTGAAGAAATTAGCGAATTGGCCACCATTAATTCGACCGGCGGCTTCTCATCCGCAGAGGGTTACGCCTGGCATCGGCGCTTGATTGCCGGGCATCAGGCTGAATACGACCCGCGGGTGGCGCTGCGTATTTTGCAGGGCGCTTGCATGAGTGCGGCGGATTACATCGATTTGCTGGCGGCACGCAAAGCATGGATTGCACGGATGGAAGCACGTCTACACGGTTTTGACGCGGTACTTTCCCCCACCGTGCCTATCGTGGCACCTGCGATTGCCAGCGTGTTGAATGATGACGCCGAGTTCTTTCGGGTCAACGGGCTTTTGCTGCGCAACACGGCCGTGGTCAATATGCTCGACGGCTGCGCGATTTCCCTACCCTGCCATACCCCTGACCAATTGCCGGTGGGGTTGATGCTTTGGCACGCGGCGCTGCACGACGATGGAGTGCTGGATCTCGCGCTCCAAGTTGAAAAGATACTGGCTCATTCACTACTAAAATAATAGTGGCTTGCGCACTCCAATCAGGGGCTAAAAGCCTCTACCCCGTCTAAAAATAATGAACACCGACTTATTCCGCCAATCCACCAACGGCCTAAACGGCATTACCGCATGAGGGTTGCCGTTATTGGCGCCGGCATCATCGGTATCACCACGGCCTATGAGCTGGCCGTAGATGGCCACGAAGTCACCGTCTTCGAACGCAGAGGCACCGCCGCTGAGGAAACCAGCTTTACCAACGCTGGAATCGTCGCGCCCGGCTATGTCACGCCTTGGGCGGCGCCCGGCGCGCCGGGCAAGGTTTTAAGCCAATTGTTCAACCACCATGCACCGGTCAAGCTGAGCCTGCCTTTATCGCGCGGCGAGTTGGCATGGATGTTGGCTTGGTTTCGGGCCTGCAAGCTTGAGACCTATCTGACCAACCGCAGCCGGATGCAGCGTTTGGCGTTTTACAGCCGTGAACGATTGCACAAACTGACCGCTGAACTACAACTGGAATACGAACGCAGCACCGGTTATATGGTGTTGCTGCGGGCGGAAAAAGACAGCCAGCTGATTCAAATCGGCCTGCAGGCCCTGCAAGACGCTGGGGTAGCGTTCAAGAAAATTAATGCTGACGAGGTCCGCCAGATCGAGCCAGCGCTCAATCCCGACACCAACTTTTTGGGGGCTGTACTGCTGCCCGATGATGAAGCAGCCAACTGCCGGCAGTTTACGCTGCTGCTGAAGAACGAAGCCCAGCGAATGGGCGTCACTTTCGAGTTCAACACGACTGTCGCCCATTTGGATTCCGCGCAAGCAACCCGTATTCTGATAGCAGGCGAAAACTCACCTCGCACCTTTGACCGGGTAGTGATGTGTGCCGGCCTGGCGTCCGCACAGCTGCTCCGGCCACTCGGCCTGAAGATCCCGCTGATCGCCGTTTACGGCTACTCCCTGAGTGCACCGATTGGTGAACCCCTGAACGCACCACGTAGCGCATTGATGGACGAGCGCTACCAGGTGGCCATTTCCCGACTCGGCAACCGCGTGCGGGTGGCCGGTAGCGCAGAAATTGGCGGCTCGCTTGAAAGCCGGCACGCTGCCTCCATCCAGACGCTGTACAAGGTCTTGCGTGACTGGTTTCCGGGAGCGATTCAACACGCCAACCTCGGTACCAATGTGCAGGTGTGGAAAGGGGCACGCCCCATGCTGCCCGACGGCCCGCCCATCATTGGCGATAGCGGACTTCCCGGTCTCTGGCTCAATCTCGGCCACGGCTCCAGCGGCTGGGCACTGAGCTGCGGTAGCGCGCGCGCGCTGGCCGACCTGATGGCGGGTAAATCGGCGGACATCGACATGGAAGGACTGGATATCAGCCGGCTAGGCTGAATACGCGGCCCGGCGAGTGCCTCGTAAGCCCTCACAATGATTCAATGCGAAAAATATCCAGCACCTTCAGCCAGCCGCTTTACAGCGTGGCGGCGACCCGCGAGATTGAACGTCAAGCGGCAGCCAGCCTGCCGCCGCAAGCCCTGAGGCAACGTGCGGGACTTTCGATTGCCCGGCTGACGTTGGCGTTGGCGCCTCACGCTCAGCGCATCTGGGTCGCCTGCGGACCCGGCAACAATGGTGGCGACGGCTTTGAAGCCGCAGGGCACCTCCATCAGTGGGGGAAAACTGTGGTCGTGACCTGGACCGGACTGAGTACCGAAAAATCCGGACTACCCCCGGATGCCGACGCATCCCGGCAACAGGCCCTGGCCGCTGGCGTGCCAGTGGCGACACAGCCGCCGCAGGATTTTGATTTCTGTATTGACGCCCTGCTCGGCACCGGGGCGATGCTGAATCCCGGCCGCGCGGGCACTGAGTTGATGCAGCACTGGCTGGAGGTGATGCAAACCAGCCAGGTTCCACGGCTTTCTGTAGAGGTGCCCACCGGGCTCGACGCCGACACTGGTTTTACAACCCTCATTAACGCGACGAAATCAACACCCCATTACGGTTGTCTGGTGGGGGCAACAGCGCTTTTTACACTCAGTCTTCTGACGCTGAAACCCGGACTGTTTACCGCTAGCGGTCGGGACAGTGCTGGCGAGGTCTGGTTCGACGATCTGGGGATCGACCCGGCGGCCAGCGGAGTTCCCAGCGCCTGGCTCTTGGGCGCAGACCGCGCCATGCGGCCGCTGCGAAAGACCGCTCCCCATGCCAGCCACAAAGGCAGTTTTGGCGATGTCGCCATCTTGGGCGGTGAATCCGCCCCGGCCACCCATATGACGGGTGCCGCCCTGCTGGCTGCCCGGGCTGCGTTGCATGCGGGCGCGGGTCGGGTATCCGTGGCGTTGCTAGGCAATGCCGGCCCGACCTTCGACCCGCAACAGCCAGAACTCATGTTCCGCACGCCTGAAGCGCTGGATTTAAAGCACCAGGTCGTGGTCTGTGGCTGCGGCGGTGGTGAAGCAGTCAAAACCGTCATCGCAAAAGTGCTATCAAGCGCGACGCAGGTCGTGCTGGATGCGGACGCGCTCAATGCCATTGCAGCGGACCCTCAGCTGCAAAGCCAATTGAAAGTGCGTCAATATCGCGCTTACAGCACGGTGTTGACGCCCCATCCGCTGGAGGCTGCACGTTTGCTGGGCAGCACCGCCGCCAAAGTGCAGGGGGACCGTTTAGCGGCTGCCAGCCTGCTGGCTGAGCAGTTTCAGTGTGTAGTCGTGCTCAAAGGATCAGGGACCGTCATCGCGGCTCCGGGCCAGCAGACCCATATCAACGCCACTGGAAATGCCTTGCTGGCCAGCGCCGGCACCGGCGATGTTCTTGCCGGCATGATCGGGGCGTACATGGCCAGGGGACTGGGTGTTTTTGAAGCAGCCTGCAGCGCGGTGTTTGTCCACGGACGCGAGGCCGATGCCTGGATCACTGAACGGCCCGGGCAAGCCTTGACGGCGTCGGCACTCGCCGGCGCCCTGACCCGTTCAGGCCAACTTTAAGCCAGCACCATCAGGCCGATTTGCAGCAGAACCAAGAGTACCAGTGCGGACAGATCGACGCCGCCCATGACCGGAATCACACGCCGCAGCGGCGTCAGCAACGGCTCAGTCAGCCGGGCCAGCAAGCCATACGCTGGCGAGCCGGGCTGGATCCACGACAGGATGGCATAGCCCAGCACCAGAACAAGCAGGGTTTGCAGCGTCACCCGAATCAGCATCTTCAGGGCAAACGTCAGGAGCGTCAGCACCGCCGCCGTTCCGAAACTCGAAGTCCAGAACGCGGCATCGAGCAGGCCTCCGAACAGTACGCCCCACAGCAACGCGTAGGACAGGGCGAGCAATCCGGCAGCCAGCACACTGGCCCAATCCACCCGTGACTGGAGCAAGGGCTTGGGCAAAGTGCGCCGCAGGGGTTTGACCAGCCAGTCTGTCAACGCCATCACGAAGCCGCCGGGTTGCGCGCGCATGCTGACGCGCACCCAGTTCATCCAGGCGCGGAGCAGTGCCCCCGCGATCAGAAGAAAGAAGATAGTTTCAAGCAAAAAGGCCAAAATCCGAATCAGCATAAATTCACAAGCTTGGCAGAAAAGTGGAGTGAGAAAATGTCATAAAAACTATGAACCCGAGCGGCGAGGCTTTTTCCCCAGCTTGCGGCCAGGATTGCTGGCTGATTTTTTGACTGCCGCCTTGAGCGCCTGAATTGGTGGCTTGGACGTTCTGTCAGTCCCTGTGCTGCGGCTACCGGAATGTAACTCCGAACGTTTTCCAGCGCTCTTGCCGCTCACTTTTCCGGCCCCCTTAGCGCCGCCGTGGCGCGGCGCGCCCCGTTCTTGCTCCGGCAGTGTCGCCGCATGGCCACCGCTCTTGTCCTTCATGGCGCGGCCCACCAACTCTTCGCCTTCGTGCACCAGACGAAAGTCTATTTTTCGGCCATCGAGGTCGACGCGACTGACCTGTACCCTGACTCTTGTTCCAATCGCGTAGCGCAGGCCAGAGCGCTCGCCGCGTAATTCCTGCCTGGCTTCGTCAAAGCGGAAATACTCGCTGCCGAGTTCGGTAATGTGTACCAGGCCTTCCACATACATCGCGTCAAGCGTCACAAAAATACCGAAACCGGTTGCGGCGGTTACGACGCCGCCAAATTCCTCGCCCAAATGCTCGCGCATGTATTTGCACTTGAGCCAGGCCTCGACGTCGCGACTGGCTTCGTCGGCGCGGCGCTCATTGGCACTGCAATGTAAGCCAGCCGCCTGCCACGCCATTTCATCGGCACTGATCTTGACGGGTTTTTCAGTCGGTGCCTTGACCCTTGCGGCGAGGCGTTTGGAGAGCTTGGCCTCGGCCTCGCCCGGCGTCGGCAACGTGGGCAACTGGTATTTAGTCTTGTTTAAGACCGCCTTGATGACACGGTGCACCAGCAAGTCTGGATAACGGCGGATTGGGCTTGTGAAGTGGGTGTAAGCCTCATAGGACAAACCGAAATGTCCACTATTCAGGGGCGTGTAAATGGCCTGTTGCATCGAGCGCAGCAGCATCGAGTGGATTTGAGTCGCATCGGGTCGGTCTTTGGTCGCCAGGGCAATTTGCTGGAATTCACCCGGCGTCGGGTCGTCACTGATCGTCATGCCCACACCCACGGCCTTGAGGTAGTTGCGCAGCATGTCCTTTTTCTCGGGCGTGGGACCTTCGTGCACGCGGAACAGCCCAATATGCTTGCTCTGCGCGATGAAATCGGCCGAGCAGACGTTGGCCGCCAGCATGGCTTCCTCAATCAGCCGGTGTGCTACGTTGCGAGTGCGCGGTACGATTTTTTCAATGTGTCCCGCCTCATCACAAACGATTTGGGTTTCGATGGTTTCGAAATCGACGGCACCACGGACCCCTCGCTCTTTGAGCAAGGCTTGGTACACATCGTGCAGATCCATTAAGTGCGGCACCAGCGTCTTGCGCTGTGCCGCTTCAGGGCCGCGCGTGTTGGTCAGAATGGCGGCCACTTCGGTGTAGGTGAAGCGGGCCTGGCTCAACATCACGGCGGGGTAGAACTGGTAAGCGTGAACTTCCCCCTTTGCATTCACCAACATGTCGCACACCATGCAAAGACGCTCCACATTGGGATTGAGCGAGCACAGGCCGTTGGACAGCTTTTCAGGCAGCATAGGAATCACGCGACGCGGAAAATACACGCTGGTGGCCCGGTCATAGGCGTCGATGTCGATCGCGCTGCCCGTTTCCACATAGTGGCTCACATCCGCAATGGCCACCAGCAGGCGCCAGCCCTTGCCGCGGCCCACTTTGGCAGGCTCGCAGTAAACGGCATCGTCAAAGTCGCGGGCGTCTTCGCCATCGATGGTGACCAGAGGAATATCGGTCAGATCAACGCGGTGCTTTTTGTCGGCAGGTCGCACCGAGTCCGGCAACGTGCGGGCCAAGGCCAGTGCGGCATCGGTAAATTCATGCGGCACGCCGTATTTACGGACGGCAATTTCAATTTCCATGCCCGGATCGTCCAACTCGCCCAGCACCTCCGTGACGCGGCCGACAGGTTGCCCGAACAGCGCGGGAGGTTCGGTCAGTTGAACCACCACCACCTGTCCAGTCTTCGCTAAACCGGTAGCACTTTTAGGAATCAGTACATCCTGTCCGTAGCGCTTGTCTTCGGGGGCGACCAGCCAGACGCCGCTTTCCTGCAGCAGTCGGCCGATGATCGGGCCAGAGGAGCGCTCGATGATTTCGGTAACGCGCCCTTCTGGCCGATTTTTGCGGTCGTGCCGCACAACACGCACTTTGACGCGATCCTTGTGCAGCACTGCGCGCATTTCGTTGGGAGGAAGGTAAATGTCGGCCTCTCCGTCATCTCGCAGAACGAAGCCATGGCCGTCGCGATGACCAGAAACGGTTCCCTCAAATTCAGCGAGGAGTCCGGCTGATGCGCCGGGAGTTTGATGATTTGTTTTGATAAAAAGTCTCTTTTTGTTAGGTGCCGCTAGCAACCGTCTGGTGAACTGCGGACTTGAATAATGGAATTGGCCATCTGGTGATCAGTTTTGTATTAGTTGCCAAACCAGATACTAGCCGCGATTTGTGAAAAACTGCAGCGTCCGTCGGCGAATGGCGTGGTGCCGGCAAGATTTTTCGAGGCTTCGCTGATTGCCCTCGCCCCTTACATTCCTGTGACACCCAATCTCCCGAGAAAATGAAATATTTCTGGACTGCGATTCGTTAAGCTAAAGACGTGATGGTAAACTTCCCGCTGTGCCCGGGTGGCGGAATTGGTAGACGCGCACGGTTCAGGTCCGTGTATCGCAAGATGTGGAGATTCGAGTTCTCTCCCGGGCACCAAAATTAATTAGCCTACTGAATAAAATCAGGAAAGTTAACGCAAAAAATGCCACCATCGTCTGGTGGCTTTTTTTTCGTCCGGAATTTCTCGTATGCTTTGCCCCGGCAGAATTCGGTCTCGTTACCAAGTTTTAATCCGGCAAATCAAATCGGAACAGCAATCAAGTCATGGCCTTGAGCTCCGACAATGCGGGCCTTCGTAAATTCGCCAACCTTCAGCGTTTTACTGATTTTCTCGGGCGGCAGCAGTTTGACCACGCCATCAATCTCGGGCGCATCAGCGTAAGAACGGCCTATCGCGCCTTTTCGGCCCAGGGCCGGCGCAGAGTCCACCAACACTTGCATGATCGCACCCACACGGTGCTGCAACTTCTTGCTGGATACCGCTTCAGCAACCGCCATGAAACGCGCTCGCCGATCTTCCCGCACTTCCAGCGGCAGCATGCCAGGAATCAGGTTGGCGGTTGCGCCTTCCACCGCGCTGTAGGCGAAACAGCCTGCCCGATCAATTTTGGCCTCGCGCAAAAAATCAAGTAAATGTTCGAATTCGGATTCGGTTTCACCGGGAAAGCCTGCAATAAAGGTGCTGCGAATGACGATCTCTGGGCATAGGTCGCGCCAGCGCCCAATCCGTTCCAGGTTCTTCTCGCCACTGGCTGGCCGTTTCATACGCTTTAGAACGTCGGGATGACTGTGTTGAAAGGGCACGTCCAAATAGGGCAAAACCTTTCCTGTCGCCATCAGCGGCAGCACCTCGTCCACGCTGGGATAGGGATACACGTAGTGCAAACGCACCCACGCGCCAAAGGGCTCGGCGATATCGCCGAGTGCCTGGACCAGCTCCAACATACGGGTTTTGATCGGCTTACCCTCCCAGAAGCCGGTGCGATATTTCACATCGACGCCGTAGGCCGAGGTGTCTTGGCTGATCACCAGCAATTCTTTCACGCCGCCTTCAAACAACGCGCGCGCTTCGTTCAGCACATCGCCGATAGGCCGCGACACCAAGTCACCGCGCATGGACGGAATAATGCAGAAGGTACAGCGATGGTTGCAGCCTTCGCTGATCTTCAGGTAGGCATAGTGTCGGGGCGTGAGCTTGATGCCGGCAATACCAAAGGAATTGGGTACTAGATCAACAAACGGATGGTGCGGCTTGGGAAGATTCGAGTGCACCGCATCCATGACTTCCTGCGTGGCGTGGGGGCCGGTCACCGCCAGCACACTCGGGTGCATCCGGCGCACCAGATTATTACCGTCATCACTCACCTTGGCCCCCAAACAGCCGGTGACGATGACCTTGCCGTTTGTAGCCAAGGCCTCACCAATGGTGTCCAGACTTTCCCGGACGGCGTCGTCAATGAAGCCGCAGGTATTGACGATCACCAGGTCTGCGCCTTCGAAAGTTTTGGAGGTCTCGTAGCCTTCAGCGCTGAGTTGTGTCAGGATCAACTCGGAGTCGGTCAGCGCCTTGGGGCAACCCAAACTGACGAAACCGACGCGTGGAGCTGGCTTGATACCGGGAGCAGGAATCGGGGGAAAAGGGGTGGGGGAAATAACTTCGCTCATAAACTCTATTGTCTCAGAGCAGGCCGTACCACCAGCGAAAGTCCCTGAACACACCCTGGATTGTCGTCAGGAAACAAATCACGAGTTAACGTCAGCGCTTCAACCCGAAAGCCGACAACATCTGCTCATTCTGCTTCTGCATTTGTTCCTGCAACTGGGTAAAAACGTCTTTGGATTGCTCGACATAGTTGCCCATCATGCCCTGCATCATGGGGGACTTCGCGTTCATAAACTGAGCCCACATT
Organism: Polaromonas sp.; assembly: GCF_012927485.1. Classification (GTDB taxonomy): domain Bacteria; phylum Pseudomonadota; class Gammaproteobacteria; order Burkholderiales; family Burkholderiaceae_C; genus Polaromonas. Next base: position 126,896 of record NZ_JABBPC010000009.1, read on the forward strand.
TCGGGGCTGAGCCCCTTTGACTGCTCAGCCATTTTGAGCTGCAGATCCATAAACGTCTGAACGTTTTTTTCAAGATAGGCGCCCATGAAGCCCTGCATCGCGTTACCGTAAAAACGGATAATGTTCCCCAACACCGCTTCGGTGAACATGGGAGCTCCGCCGGCCTCTTCTTCGAGAATGATCTGCAGCAGAATGCTTCGCGTGAGGTCTTCGTTGGTTTTGGCATCGCGCACGACAAACTGCGCGCTGTCCATTACCAGTTGACGGACATCGGTCAGCGTGATGTAGGTCGAAGTTTCGGTATCGTACAACCGCCGGTTCGGATATTTCTTGATGACGCGGATCGTCCCCTCTTTGCTTTTCCTGGCGCTGGGAATGTCTCCGGTAGCGGCGCTGGCCGGCGATGGTGATTCAGCCAATTTCTGGCTAGTAGATTTGCTTTTCTGCATAAATTTGCCCTGTGAATGACGACTTGCGGCGACACGCAGAAGTTCGGCACATTCTAGGAAGTTTGTATGTACGCAATTTCCCTGATTTTCCCTGTGCGATAAGCTGCTGAGCACAAAGTGCGGCATCAAAAACAAGGAACGTCTGCAAAGAAATTGGTAGGCGCGATTGGACTCGAACCAACGACCCCCACCATGTCAAGGTGGTGCTCTAACCAGCTGAGCTACGCGCCTAAATACTGTTCGATCCTAATATTGTAGCAGGGCAAACCCACGGTCCAGCCCTGCTGTCAGAAATGCCCAAAAATAAACGCGCTATCCGTCACCGTCTTCGAGCTGATCGCACCCCGGGCACCTCAGCCACGATGCTCAGCACCTGTTTGAGACGGCTTGATTGCGCCACCTCCACCGTGAAGGTCATCCTGGCGGTGCCTCCCCGATTATCCTTGACCGACTGGGTCTGCACACCGATCACGTTCATCTTCTCCTTGGTGAACACCTCAGAAATGTCGCGCAGCAAGCCCTGCCGGTCCGCAGCTTCCACGGCCACATCGACCGGATAAACGGAGCCGTCCGGCGTTTTGGAGGAGTTCCATTCGACTTCAATTACACGGTCAGGGCTTCCGCTGGCCATGTTGCGAAAATTACTGCAGTCGCTGCGATGAATGCTGACGCCCCGTCCCTTGGTCACAAAACCGAGAATGTCGTCAGGTGGCGCGGGTTTGCAGCACTTTGCCAACTGCGTTAACAAGGAGTCAACGCCCACCACCAGCACGCTCCCCTTACCGCGCTGGCCGGATCTGCCGGGCTGATGGGGTTTTCTGGCCACCACGTAGCTGTCTTGCACCGTCACTGGCTCCGGCGGTCTGAGCAGGTTTTCGATAGTGCGCAGGGACAACTCATCTTTACCCACTACTTCAAACAAGTCGTCGGCTGCTTTGAAACCCAGTTGAAGCGCTAACGCATCCAGCTTCATGGCGGTTTTGCCTTCGCGCTGCAGAAGCTTTTCAACGGCTTCTCGACCTTTTGCGACGGTTTGGGCCATGGCCAATGTGTTGAACCACGCACGCACTTTTGATTTCGCCCTATGGCTCGACAGAAAGCCCAACTCCGGGTTAAGCCAGTCACGAGAAGGCCCCCCCTCTTTGACCGTGATCACTTCAACCGTCTGACCGTTTTGCAACGGTGTATTCAGCGGCACCATGACGCCGTCAATTCGGGCTCCGCGGCAGCGGTGGCCCAGACTGGTGTGCACGCTGTAGGCAAAATCCACGGTTGTGGCGCCTTGGGGCAATTCCACAATAGCGGCATCGGGCGTCAGCACATAAATGCGGTCTTCAAACAAGCCTTGCTTGTCATCCCGCGCGCGCTGTGCAGCGGGACCTGAGAGGTCACGCTCCCATGCCAGCAATTGCCGCAGGACAGCGATCTTGACGTCGTATTCGCTGCTGGCCGACACACCGCTGTAGCCCTTGGTGCCAGCCTCTTTATAGGCCCAATGGGCCGCGACGCCATTTTCCGCATAGTCGTGCATGGCTTGCGTGCGTATTTGGATTTCAACCGCCCTGCCCGCCTCGTCACGGACCACGGTATGCAAAGACTGATACCCATTGGTTTTTGGCTTGGCAATATAGTCGTCAAATTCACCGTCAACTGGGATAAATCGCGAGTGAACGAACCCCAAAGCCGCATAGCAGCCGTTTACATCCGCCGCAATCACGCGCAAGGCTCGAATGTCAAACACCTGGTCAAAGTCAAGCGACTTGCCACGCATTTTTTTGACAATGCTGTAAATGTGTTTGGGTCTACCCTGCACCAGCGCGGCGATTCCCGCCTGATTCAGCTCGCCCTCAAGCTGTGCACGCAGGGCCTCCATGAATCCTTCGCGTTCTACCCGTTTTTGATCGAGCAATCGGGCTGTTTTTCGGTAGGTATCGGGTTCAAGAAAACGGAAAGACAAGTCTTCCATTTCCCATTTGATCTGCCAGATACCCAATCGGTTGGCCAATGGCGCAAAAACGTGCAGCGATTCGTAAGCCAAAGCGGCCGGGGCCACTTGCTTGGTCGCCGCATAGTGGCGCAAAGTCTGCAGGCGAGAGGCCAGCCGCAGCATGACCACCCGCAAATCGCGCGAAAAAGCCAGCAGCATCTTGCGGACGTTCTCAGTCTGCGCAGCGGGGTCTTCCAGCAGCTGCGCTTTGGGATCTGCGGTACGCGCCTGGCGCTGCACCTGAACCAGCTTGGTCGTTTCTATCGCAAGTGCTGCATAGTTGGCTCCAAAGGCTTTAGCAATCACGTCCTGCGGCCGCTGAAGGTGCTGGCACGAATGGACCAGATACGTCGCGGCCTGCATGGCTTCCGAACCACCGACCGACTTGAGAATGGCCGCCACCGCATCGGCATGTGCCAAGATATTTTCGCCGGTATCCAACGTTTCGCTGGCGATCAGCGGCTCGGCAAAAGCGCGGGCTCGTGCCAACGCATTCGGCTGATCCTGGAGGCTGTCAGCCGTGGCCGTCACGATGGTGGCGGGGATTCCGTGAAAGGCCGTTGGGCCATGAGGCTCAACGATATTATTTTTCATGAAAACTTGATAAAAATTTGACCTGCGATCAAGCATCAATCCAACAAGAATCTCGTGACAACCTCAACCTGGTCTTTCGCAATCAGGGTTGGCGCATGTCCGACCCCTTCAAACTCCACCAGACGGGCATGCGGGCCTCGTTTCGTCATCGCGTGAGCTGTCTCGGGACTGAGCAAATCGGACAACGCGCCCCGGGTGAGCAGTGTCTGGGTTCTGATAGTGTCGTAAAGCCCCCAGAGCGCGACTTCGTCCTGCTGCGTTGAAATTTCAGTGGTCAACTGAAACGGCACGGCAATCGCGGGGTCGTAATGCAGTCGCAACGGACTGTCGGTTGCGGCTGAAACCGGCTTGAGCATGGGGCGTGACAGCGCCAACCACTGTTCTGGCGTGTGGGGGCCAAAACTTTTAGAAATGACCCACATCGCGTCGGCTGCCGCCTGCACCGTGCTGAAATGGCCCGCCTGTCCAAGGTAAGCCCCAATCCGCACAATCGCTTGCCACTGCAGGGCTGGTCCGACGTCATTCAACACCAGCCGACGCACCGGTACGGGAAGCGGAAGGTCAGGCTGGCCGCAAACCAGCAGGCCAATCAGCCCGCCCATGCTGGTACCCACCCAGTCCAGCGTCACGACAGGAGATCGCGCATGCAGCTGGGCCAGTAAAACCACCATGTCTGCCGCATAGGCCGGTATCTGATAGCCCATGGGATCTTTCAGCCAGTCACTCGCCCCACGGCCCACCACATCGGGACAGATCACGCGAATGCCGCCCGGGCGATCAACCAACTGCGCAGCTTGCTCACATAAGGCCCGGGCGAGCACGTCAAAATCCCGCCCTTGCCGAGTCAGTCCATGCACGCACAGCACAACGTGTTCGGCATTTGGCTGGCCCCACTGCCAATAGGCCATGCGATGACCGGCTGCGGCATCGGGGCAGGAGACGTAATTCAGGCTAGGTTCAATCATGGTGCAGACAGTCAGGACAGAGAGGTTGATAAGGCTTGATAATTACTTCAGCAAATTTTGCGTCGCCTATCCGCGTAACGCTGCTCAAATCACAAGTCAACCATCGTAAATCATCCGGAGAAACATATGCTCAAAGGTAAAACGGCTCTTGTCACAGGCTCCACCAGCGGCATCGGCCTGGGAATTGCCAAGGCCCTGGCCGCCCAAGGGGCGAACATCGTTCTAAATGGGTTCGGGGACGTTGACGGGCCGAAAGCCCAGATTGCCGCGTTGGGCGTCGAAGTGGCGTATCACGGTGCCGACATGAGCAAGCCCGCTGACATTGAAGACATGATGAAGTTTGCCGCCGCCAAATTTAGCCGGGTCGATATTCTGGTCAATAACGCAGGCATCCAGCACGTGGCCCGAATCGAAAATTTTCCAGTTGAAAAATGGGATGCCATCATCGCCATCAACCTGAGCAGTGCCTTTCATGCCACCCGTTTGGCGCTACCCGCCATGCAAGCTGCCGACAGTGGAAAGGGATGGGGCCGGATCATAAACATCGCTTCGGCTCACGGCCTGGTCGGTTCTCCGGAAAAGTCGGCCTATGTCGCTGCCAAGCACGGTATCGTAGGGCTGACCAAAGTCACAGCCCTGGAAAACGCCACCTCGGGTATCACCTGCAACGCCATCTGTCCGGGTTGGGTGCTAACCCCATTGGTGCAAAAGCAGGTCGATGCAAAGGCTGCCGAGGGCGGCATTTCCAATGAAGAGGCGATGCAGCATTTGCTGGGCGAAAAAGAGCCTTCCCTGCAATTCACCACACCGGAAGAGCTCGGTGCGTTGGCCGTGTTTTTCTGCTCGCCGGCTGGCAACAATGTGCGCGGCGTCGCCTGGAATATGGATGGTGGCTGGGTCGCTCAATAAGCAAGATTTTTAATACGCTTTAAAACAGTCGGCAGACCCACACGTTGATTGCGATCAGAGTAGTTCGCTTTGGCGATTCGATCGCAGCCAGGTGAATTGATTCAAATCCATCTGGCACTGCACCGCTTGCAACCAAAAGTCCTAGGTTGGTGAAATTTTTCTCACCGCCTAAATCCATTCAGCCGGCAGCCCTGGATAGCCAACCTCGAAACGCTCAAAGCGGTCGCGGATCGGTATCAAGCAGCAACTCGACCAGTCCATGCAGCGTGGCTTTCAGGGCGCCAAAACCCGATGTCAACTTAAGCGTCGCTTCATTCATATAGAGCTTGCGGTTGATTTCCAGCTGAAGGCTGTGCCGATGCAGCGCGGGGTTGCCGTAACGTCGTACCAACTCCACGCCCTTGTAAGGATGGTTGTAGGAAACGCTGTAACCTCGTTCGCTCAAATACCGGCACACCAGTTTGGACAGCGCAGGACTCGCTGTGCTGCCGTCTCTGTCGCCCACCACGAAGTCCGCATGCACCTCTCCCGGAAAATCGGTCGCACTGCTCGCCGCTATGGCAGGCATGGAGTGGCAGTTCACGTGGATGCAATAGCCCTTCTTCTGGTGCGCTGAGGCAATGGCCTGCGCCACTGCCGCGTGGTAGGGCCTCCAGCATCGATCGATGCGCGCCTGAACCTCTTTTACCGAAAGCTTGCGCGCATAAATGGGGATGCCTTCGTCGGTGCTTCGCCAAATCAAACCCTTACCCAAACGAACCTTGGAAAGTGCTTTTGGGTCTGCCTCAACCGGCTCAGGCCAAAACGCGTCGAGCAGCGTGACATCCAACTCCGTCGTGTTGCGGTTGACGTCAAGATAGCTGCGAGGAAAGTGCGCCTCGATCCAGTGCACGCCCAAGGTCTGGGCGAAGTCGTAGAGCTTTTCGACATGGGTGTCTTCAGCCCGGCGCAGAGGCATCAGCTCGCACGCATACAAAAAATCTGCTGGGTAGGTGGTTCCGCTGTGAGGAGAGTCGAGCACCAGTGCACAGCTTCCTGGCAAATGGGTAATAAACGGCATGACCCAACTTTAGCAGCCAGCCTTCAGGCGAGCCCTATCAACCGCTCTTGGCAACTAGCCGCGTGGCGAATTAAAACTCAGCGCGCGCCATGCAAGTGGCTTGTAAAGTTCTATCTGTCCTACAAACATTGACTTTGCCAACTCACAAATGCAGGCACACAGCCCATTTATATTTTAGAAAGGAAACCGAATGCGCAGTTTTCTCTCCCACCGGAGTTGAATCATTTTTCTAAGGCCTTAACCATGCAATTATTTACTCGAACTTTTTCCACCATGGCAGTCGCCATGGCCGCGCTGGCAGTCGGTACAAGCGTCCAGGCTCAAAGCAGCGATTACTCACTGTACGCACCCGGCTCAGGGTACATTGGTTTGAATGCGGGCCAATCCAATTTTTCACTCGACAACGGTGCGGGCGGGTTTTCTTCAGACAAGAGAGACTCGGCCTATAACATTTACGGCGGCAGCTACTTCAATAACAATTTTGGCCTGGAATTGGGTTATACCAACTTCGGCAGGGTGTCCCGTGCTGGCGGTACCACCAAAGCCGAAGGCATCAATCTAAGTTTGGTTGGCAAATTGCCGCTCAGTTCATCGTTCAACTTGCTGGGTAAATTAGGCACGACCTACGGCAGAACCAACGTGTCGTCAGCACCCGCATCGGGAGTCGGGTCCGGTAGCGAAACCGGCTTCGGCGTTTCGTACGGTCTGGGCGCTGAATATCTATTCACCCCCAACTGGTCGGCAGTCCTGCAATACGACGAGCATGACCTGAAATTCCCGAATAGTGGCCGCAACCGCATTAGCGCAACCACCCTGGGTGCTCGCTATCGGTTCTAACAAAAACATTATTTGAGTTCAAGCAGTACTTTGAGCAAGCTGCTAACGTCAAGCCTGCAGACCTGTTAAGGTCTGCAGGCTTTTTTTGCACGAGAAACCGTTTTTCTCATCACTAAAAAATTAAGCCAGGCCTGTCCACTCCCTTACAAGCTTCCGGGCTATTTCATTCAAAAGCGCGTCAACGCCTTAAGCTTGCGCGGGGCGCCGCCTTGGCCCTGCAGCCACCTGCCAGGTTTTTGCAGCAGAACCCAAGTCGCCGTGCTTGATTAAACGGCTCAGTTTCTGAGTCCCGTTTTTTGGATGCTTCTCAAGCCATTCAAAATAACGTCGAAAATACACTCCACTTCTAAATTTCAGCGCGAAAACTGCACCATGAGTCTCCAAAAATCAGTCAAGGAACGTTTTTTCCATGCCCTCGGATTCGAGATCTTGGCTATCGGTATTTGTGCGCCTGCGGGTGCCTGGTTGCTAGGCTATCCGCTACTGCACATCGGTCTGTTAACACTGATGATTTCTCTGATCGCAATGGTCTGGAATATGGTGTTCAACGCCCTCTTCGACCGGGCACAGCGCCGCATGGGCTTCAAACGGACGCTGTTAGCGCGGGGCGTACATGCTGTGTTGTTCGAAGTGGGTCTGATCATGGCCGTGGTGCCGCTGGCCGCTTGGTGGCTGAACATCGGTCTTTGGGAGGCCTTTGTGCTGGACATCGGTATCGCACTCTTCTTCCTGCCCTATAGCTTCGCTTTCAACTGGACCTACGACCATGTGCGCGAGGCGATAGTTGCTCGCCGACGCAACTCCGTAACTGCTTGAGGCCGTTTTGCCAAGGCGTTACTTCATTTGAACTGAACCGCTGACGTTCACCACCACCGTGCTCTTGCCGGCTTCCACCGAAATTGGCGAATCTGACGTTCCCACCTTTGCCTGCATGGCCATCAAGCGTGGACGCGGCGTGTACCCCTGGTCGCTGGAGTTGATGGAGACCTCGCGCAAAGCGTAGCCGCCAAAACCAAAGCTTTTGGCGATTTCGCCCGCTTTGGACTTGAAGTGCTCAATCGCCTCGGTTTGTGCGTCGCCCTCCACCTTGGCGCGTCGCTCTCGACTCAGGGCAAAACTGACACTCCCCATGGTGAGGGTCTGAATCTTTCCGGCCGTACTGGTGATACGTGGAAAATCCTTGCCTTCCAGAACCAATTCGGTAGAACCGCTCCAACCATTGATCTTGCCGTCTTTTCCAAAGCGCGGGTTGAGACTGAAGTTGCCAGTTCGTACCTCCATCTGACTGGGCACTGCGGCTTGCTTAGCTTGGGCCAGCGCGGCATCGAGCGCCTGCTTAAGCTGTGTCTGGACGCTGCTCGCGTCGGCGCCGTCGCGCGTGGTGTTCATCGATATTGAAATTAAATCTTGCTGCACTTCCACCGTTCCGCTGGCTGAGAGCTGTGCCACATTCTGCAGCGATTCACGCTGTGCAGACTGCGCAAATACCCCTGTCACGCAAGCCAACAGGGCAGAAGCTGCTATTAGTTTTGTAGTACGCATTGAATTATTTACCTTTCAGGTGGTGAAAAAGCAATAGAAACAGGAAAAAAATTCCCTGGCGACGCGGCGTAAAGGAAAGCCGGCGCGGTACCTTGCATTTTGCTTGCTATCCGGCCGCAACAAGTCGGGGGTCTATTCAACACGGCTATCGCGTTGGTGATACCGCCTCTAAGCCGAACGCGGTTTATTGACGTTGATTAATAGGTACGCAAGGAAAAGACGCATCAAATACCAGCACTTGACCAAAAAAATCAGTCTTACCGATAGACCTGTCAAGTCATCCACCTTCAACATGTCGGGCGAAATGCTGACGCGCTACGGAAAATTCCAAGTTGCCCCGGCGAACATCCGTCGCGACACAACCGCATGGATACACACGTCGGCCAGGGCAATCGGGCGAGAAAGTGATTATTTTTGACGTTCTCATAGGTGGATTATTTTGACTTTTAAGAGAGAGTTCGTCTCAGAAAAGTACCCACTCTTCAATGGGCGACTAAGCCTTTTTAGAACAACGTTTTGAGACTTAAGTAACGCCAATAAGCCTTTAGGTTTACCATCTGCATGTAATAGAAACTTTTGTAATAGTGTGTCAAGGTGACTAAAAAAAGAGACATCTTGAGGTTTCAGCGCTCAGAATAGCGCTGTTACAAATTACCAAATACCTATGACTCAAGCTACCTCAACGGCTCGTGCCGACAAAATCCTGATTCTTGATGATGACGCTCGAATTCGCGACCTATTACGCCGCTATTTGGCCCAGGAAGGTTTTGAGGTGATCCTCGCAGAAGACAGCAAGGCACTCAACCGCATCATGATGCGCGACGCCGTCGATCTGATCGTGCTGGACCTGATGATGCCCGGCGAAGACGGCCTCTCCATTTGCCGTCGCTTGCGTGCGGCCAATGACCGTACACCCATCATCATGCTCACGGCCAAGGGCGAAGACGTAGACCGCATCGTCGGGCTGGAAGTCGGCGCCGATGATTACCTGGCCAAACCCTTCAATCCGCGGGAACTACTGGCTCGGATTCACGCTGTCTTGCGCCGCCGACCCGCAGCCGAGGTGCCGGGTGCACCGTCCAGTGACCAAGAGGTGATTACATTCGGCCCATTTTCGTTTGACATGGGCCTCAGGACTCTGCATAAAAATGGCGAAGAGTTGCCCCTTACCACGGGCGAATTTGCCATGCTAAAAACCTTGGTGCGCCACCCCCGTCAGCCGCTTTCCCGCGAAAAACTGGCGCAACTGGCGCGTGGCCGTGAGTTCGAGCCCTTTGACCGCAGCTTGGACGTGCAGGTGTCACGCCTCCGAAAATTGATCGAGATGGACGCCGCCGTGCCGCGCTACATCCAGACAGTCTGGGGCATCGGCTATGTGTTTGTACCGGACGGAACCAACTAGGCCACACCGGATACGCCGACCTTTGCCCGAATCGCAAGCGCCATTGCGTGCTCCCATCGTCTTGTTGTCGGGCACCGGGCGCTTGATACTTTGAGATAGCCACGTCCATCTTCGCATCGCCAAGTCCCTGTCATCTCCCCCATGGACGCTACTAATCCAATGCCGCTTGAAACTGGACCTGCGCCGCTGGAAATGCGACCGCACAGGGGCTACAGCCTGTTCTGGCGGACCTTTTTCTTTCTGGCGCTGCTCCTGTTCGGCTCAATTGTGGCCTGGCTGCAAACCTTCCGCGCGCTGGAATCCGAACCGCGCGCGATCCAAAGCGCGCAGCAGCTCGCATCGCTCGTCAATTTGAGCCGTGTCGCGCTTCGCTATTCCGATTCCATCGCCCGCGTCTCATTGATCAAGACCCTGGCCGACGAGGAGCAGGTCCGCATCACGCAGCGTGAACCCACCGACAAGTTCGAACTGTTCGATAGCGACGAACTGGGCAAGCGCATTGGAGAAAAACTTAAGACCCGACTGGGCTATGACACGGTTGTAGCCAGCGCTGTCAATGGGCAAAAGGGTTTGTGGGTCGGCTTTACCATCGACGAAGACTCTTATTGGCTGCTCACCGACCCCTCTAAAGTCGGCCCCTCTCGCAACAGCACCTGGGTGATCTGGCTCATTACAGCCGCCGCCTTATCGCTCGCCGGAGCGGCCTTCATCGCGCGCCTGATCAACCGGCCGCTCAAGCAGCTTTCGTTTGCGGCCAGCCGCATGCGTGATGGGGATTTCGATGCCAGTCGGCTCGACGAGAAAGTCGCCACCAGCGAGATCCGTGAGGTCAATATCGGCTTTAACCGGATGGCTGAGCAACTGTCAAAAATAGAGCAGGACCGCGTCATCATGTTGGCCGGCATTTCCCACGATTTGCGCACGCCGCTGGCGCGCCTGCGACTGGAAACCGAACTGAGCGTGTCAGACCTCGATGCGCGCGCCCACATGGCGGCGGACATTGCCCAGCTCGATGCGATCATCGATAAATTTCTGGACTACGCGCGGCCCGAGCCACCGCACCTTGAGGCAGTGTCTCTGAATGCCGTGGTTGCCGCTGCCGTGTACGCCGTATCCGACTATGAAGACATGCGCGTGACCGTGAACATTTCTGAGAACATGACTATTCTGGCTGATCAGGTTGAGCTTTCTCGCGTCATCTCCAACCTGCTTGAAAATGCCAGGCGTTATGGCAAAACCCCTGAAACGGGTATCGCCTGGGTCGAAATTGTTGCCCGGATTCGCGACCAATGGGTGCTGATCAAAGTGCGTGACCATGGCAAGGGAGTGGCGCCTGAAATTCTTCCCAAGCTTACAAGCCCGTTTTTTCGGGGTGACGCAGCCCGCACCGCGGCAACGGGTGCCGGCTTAGGCTTGGCGATTGTCGAAAAAACCATTCACCGCATGGGCGGTATGTTTAGTTTGGCCAACACGGCTTCAGGTGGACTGGTCGCGCATATCAAGTTGCGCAGGGCTTAACGTTTCTTCGGCAACGTTGGCATTTAAAGAAGGTGTGCATCGTCGGCTATGCCGCGAGCTGTCTTTTAAATAATCTGGCTTTAGACTTAGCAAACCGTCCTATTATGCTATCAATAAAATAGCACTAGACCAGCAACACCACGGCGCGAGCTTCCATGCTCAAGCCCTGCCCAACCGGGCCGAGCTTTTCTGCAGTCTTAGCTTTGACATTGACTCGGTCTTCTTCCACCCCCAGCGCCTCTGCGATTCGGGCGCGCATGGCTGGAATGTACGGCGCGAGTTTCGGAGCCTGCGCGATCACGGTACTGTCGATGTTGCCAATCGTGTGCCCACGCCCGACCAGCAGACGCCCTACCTCTGAAAGAAGTTGCATCGAATCCGCGCCTTTAAAACGCGCGTCCGTGTCCGGAAAATGAGCCCCGATGTCACCCAGCCCCGCAGCGCCCAGCAATGCGTCAGTAATCGCATGCAAAAGGACGTCGGCGTCGGAATGTCCCAACAATCCCAGCGGGTGTGGAATTTCAACGCCACCGATCATGAGCTTGCGCCCCGGTACCAGCGCATGGGTATCCCAGCCTTCACCGATCCGAACTGATCGGAACTGTGGGACCTGCGGGCGCTCGGGCGTCTGGTCGGAATTCATGGCATCGACTTTCAAATAGATTTGAGGAATTGTTTTTGCGCGGCTGGCGAAAACATTAGTCCGCGCGCCTGCGGTTCAAAAGGATCGCTTCGGCCAACACGAAGTCGTCAGGATAGGTGACCTTAAAATTTTGTGCGCTGCCAGGGACGAGTTTTGGGGCCAGGCCCAAAGCCTCGATGGCGCTGGATTCGTCAGTGACGGCTCCCACCGCAACGTCCAGCGCCTGCATCAAGGTACCGATGCGGAACATCTGTGGCGTTTGTGCCAGCCATTTGTCGGCGCGGTCCATCGTGGCGGCCACACGCCCCTTGTCTGCTAACAGTCCTTCACACTTCAGTGTGTCCGGTAAGCGGTGTGCGAGCAGCCCCCCCACGTCATCCTGCTGGCAGGCATCAATCAATTGGTTGATTTGCGCAACGGTCACCAGGCACCGGGCCGCATCGTGCACGAGCACCCAGTCATGCGGCGCAGCCCCGGAATCGATCAGCGCTTCGAGGCCATTGCGCACACTGTCGGCCCGGCTAGTCCCGCCGCACGCGACCACCTCAAACGGCTTGTCCTGAATCTGCCCAAAAAATTGATCGCCCGGTGCCACCACGACAAGCGTTCGGGCCAAGCGGGCCACCTCCAAAAAAGCCTTTAAAGTGTGTAGAACCATGGCCTGGCCCGCAATCACTTGGTATTGTTTAGCGACGAGCGATCCAGCGCGGCTGCCCTGCCCCGCGCAAGGGATCAGTGCAAAAAAACGGGGATTGGCACTGTTTGTCATCATCACTTCATCATAGATTCTAAAATCGAGGCTTAAACCAAGCATTGCTGCTCCTAAAACGGCCCACTTCGCAGTGGGATGAGTTGCCCCGCTTTTGCAGCAAATTTTCCATCCAATGATTTTTGAATGCTTTTTTCAAGCCTAGACTTGACCTTCGACGGCGCACCCATTAATGCATCTACCTTCACTTGTTTCCGGCAAACGCTACACCCTACCGCAACCTGCAGGCTCAGCCGACGCCTTGCTGTTGGCCCGCCTGGGGCAACGTGAAAAAGCCGCAGGCAAGCCCACCGCGATCATTACGTCGGACGCGAGCACCGCCCAACGCTTGATGGACGAGATCGCATTTTTTGCGCCTGATCTGCGTTGTGCGCTTTTCCCCGACTGGGAAACCCTGCCTTACGACACCTTCTCACCGCACCAGGATCTCATCAGCGAACGGCTCGCGACGCTTTGGCGCATTTCGCAGCGCGACAAGGAAACTGGCGCGGACGTCGTCATCGTGCCAGCCACCACCGCGCTGTACCGACTTGCCCCCCCCAGTTTTTTGGCGGGCTACACGTTCGAGTTCAAGGTCAAGCAAAAACTCGACGAAACCCGGCTGAAAGCTCAACTCACACTGGCCGGCTACAGCCACGTCGCGCAGGTAGTCAGCCCGGGCGAGTACGCGGTGCGCGGCGGCCTGATTGACCTTTTCCCGATGGGCTCCGCGGTGCCCTACCGGGTAGACCTGTTTGACGACGAGATCGACAGCATTCGCACCTTTGACCCGGACAGCCAGCGCAGTCTCTATCCCGTGCCGGAAATACGCTTGCTGCCCGGCCGCGAGTTTCCAATGGACGAGGATGCGCGCGCCAAATTTCGCAGCCGCTGGCGCGAGTTGCTCGCCGGCGATCCGACCAAAAGCCGTCTCTACAAGGACATGGGAAACGGAGTCGCCACCGCCGGAATCGAATACTACTTGCCGCTGTTTTTCGAAGAAACCGCCACTGTCTTCGATTACCTGGGGAATGACGCAACGGTCGTGCTGCACGGCGACCTGGAACCGGCTTTTCAGCGTTTCTGGCAAGACACCAAAGATCGTTATCGGCTGGTGCGTGACGCGCCTGATCGTCCTGCGCTGCCACCCGAGTCGCTTTTTTTAAGTACCGAGCAGTTTTACGCCCGGGCCAACGAATACGCACAACTGGCGATACGAGGCGCTGTAGAAGACGTTGCCGACAATGCCCAGTTCCAGAAACTCGGTGAAATGGCGGTCGTGCGCGGCGCCGAAGAGCCGCTGGCCCGTTTTAAGGGCCACGTGCGTACGACCCCGCACCGGGTACTGGTTCTGGCCGAAAGCGATGGCCGCCGCGAAAGCCTGCTCGACTTTCTGCGCGCCAGCAATGTCAGCCCGCCCGCGTTTGACTCGCTCGAAGATTTTCAGGCCAGCGACGAAAAAATCGGCATCGCCACCGCAGCGTTGAACACTGGCTTCAGCTGGATCGAAGCGGGTATCGACTTTGTCACAGAGACGGAGCTGTTTGCCGCAGGCGTCACCATTCGCCGACGCAACAAACGGCAGGAGCAGGTCAGCGATGTCGAAGCGCTGATCAAGGATCTCTCCGAACTCAAGGTCGGTGACCCTGTGGTTCACAGCGCGCACGGCATCGGGCGCTACCGCGGTCTGATGAATATGGATTTGGGTCAGGACAAGAACCCGGATGGTTCGCCCTCGCTGCAAGAATTTTTGCACCTTGAATATGCCGACAACGCCACGCTGTATGTGCCGGTTAGCCAGCTGCATCTGATTAGCCGCTACACCGGTGTAAGCGCCGAAGAAGCGCCGCTACACCGGCTAGGCAGCGGCCAGTGGGAAAAAGCCAAGCGCAAGGCGGCCGAGCAAATCCGCGATTCTGCCGCCGAGCTGTTGAACATCTATGCCCGCCGCGCTGCGCGAGAAGGCCATGCCTTTCGCTACTCACCAAGTGACTACGAAACATTTGCCAACGATTTCGGTTTTGATGAAACCGCCGACCAACTCGCCGCCATTCATGCGGTGATTCAGGACATGATCAGCCCGCGTCCGATGGATCGGCTGATCTGCGGCGATGTGGGTTTCGGAAAAACAGAAGTCGCCTTGCGCGCAGCTTTTATTGCCATCACGGGGGGCAAACAGGTCGCATTGCTCGCCCCGACCACGCTGCTCGCCGAGCAGCATTACCAAACGCTGGTAGACCGCTTTGCCAAGTGGCCGGTCAAGGTCGCCGAAATGAGTCGCTTCAGGTCGGCCAAAGAAATTACAGCTGCCGTCAAAGGTCTTGCTGACGGCAGCGTGGACATCGTGGTGGGCACCCATAAACTGCTGAGCAAAGACGTGAAGTTCCAGCAGCTGGGCCTGCTCATCATTGACGAAGAGCACCGGTTTGGTGTGCGTCACAAAGAATCCATGAAAGCCATTCGCGCCGAGGTAGATGTGCTGACGCTTACCGCCACGCCTATTCCGCGCACGCTGGGCATGGCACTGGAAGGCCTGCGCGACCTCAGCGTCATCGCCACCGCACCGCAGCGTCGTCTGGCGATCAAGACTTTCGTGCGCAGCGAAAGCAACGGTGTGATCCGTGAAGCCGTGCTGCGCGAGCTTAAACGCGGTGGACAGGTTTATTTTCTCCATAATGAAGTGGAGACCATTGAGAACCGACGGCAGAAACTCGAAGAATTGCTGCCCGAAGCGCGGATTGCAGTGGCCCACGGCCAGATGCCCGAGCGCGACCTTGAGCGCGTGATGAAAGACTTTGTGGCCCAGCGCTACAACCTGCTGCTGTGTTCCACCATCATTGAAACCGGCATCGATGTGCCCAGCGCGAACACCATCTTGATGAGCCGAGCCGACAAGTTCGGCCTGGCACAACTGCACCAACTGCGCGGTCGTGTGGGTCGGAGCCACCATCAGGCATATGCCTACCTCATGGTGCCCGACATTGAGGGGCTCACCAAACAGGCGAGCCAGCGTTTGGAGGCGATCCAGCAAATGGAGGAACTTGGCTCAGGCTTTTACCTGGCCATGCACGACCTGGAGATTCGTGGCACGGGCGAGGTGCTGGGTGAAAACCAAAGCGGCAATATGCTGGAAATCGGCTTTCAACTCTACAACGAGATGCTCGGCGAAGCCGTCGCTTCCCTCAAGGCCGGGCGTGAACCCGATTTGCTGTCGCCATTAAGCGTGACCACCGAGATTAACTTGCACTCCCCGGCGCTGCTACCCTCCGACTTCTGCGGCGATGTCCATCTGCGTCTGAGCTTCTACAAAAAGCTGGCCACGGCTAAAAACACTGATCAAATTGATGCCTTGCTCGAAGAAATAGTCGACCGTTTTGGCAAATTGCCAGCGCAAGCCCAAACCCTGATTGACGTGCATCGCCTGCGTGTGATTGCCAAACCTTATGGTGTGGTCAAGGTCGATGCGGCTCCTGGAGCGATCACCATCACGTTCAAAAAAGATCCTCCTATCGACTCAATGGCCATCATGCATTTGATTCAAAAAAACCGACACATTAAACTGGTCAGTAACGACAAACTGCGCATTGAGCGCGCGCTGGAAAAACCCAAAGACCGCGCGCAAATGGTACGCGACGTGTTGCGCTCGCTCGGACAACCCCTCACGGAAGCTATCACCGCATGACTCCTGCCGAAATCTCTCCTGGCCTTGTCATCAACGTCGCCACGCCGGACTTGAAATTAAGCGACTTCAAACTCATCGCGTTCGACATGGACTCCACGCTCATCAACATTGAGTGTGTGGACGAAATCGCCGATGCGGCAGGCCGTAAAACGGAAGTGGCAGTCATCACCGAAGCTGCCATGCGCGGAGAAATCATTGACTACAAAGAAAGCCTGCGCCAGCGCGTGGCGCTGCTAAAAGGCGTTACCGTCGCCCACATGGAACAGGTCTACACCCAGCGGCTGCAACTCAACCCGGGCGCGGCGGAACTGGTGCGTGCCTGCAAAACCGCAGGTATGAAGACTTTGCTGGTCAGCGGAGGTTTCACTTTTTTCACAGACCGTATCCGCGACGAGCTGGACCTTGACTACACCCGCTCCAATGTCCTGGAGATCAAAGACGGCTTGCTGACCGGACGCATGGTGGACCAGCCTTGGGGCGACATTTGCGATGGCGAAGAAAAACGCAAGATGCTGCTTCAAACCTGCGGAAATTTGGGCATCAATCCCCTGCAAGCCATTGCCATGGGAGACGGCGCCAACGACTTGCCTATGATGGGGATGGCCGGCTTGTCAGTGGCTTACCATGCCAAGCCCAAAGTACGTGAGCAGGCGATGGTTGCCATCAACGAAGGCGGTCTGGATCGCTTGCTCGAGATCTTGCTCGACTAAAGGGATCGCCGCCCCCGCTGGCAGCCAGCAGACTTGAAGACGGGTTCGGTGAAGGCCCCGTTAATTTCTGCTGATTCAACAGCGCGACAAGACCGCGCGGCACCGGCTCGTCGCTAAATTCCTTCTAACAATCCGGGCATTTAGCCGCTCTCGGCTGTGGCGATCCTACAAGTAAGTAGGAAACGTCTGATAGCGCGGCGTCCAAACTTTACCTAAACTCGCGCATATGTTTTAGCTGGAGACTTCCCTATGAACAGTCCGACGCAAGCGCCCGAACTCCGTGAAGTTCGCATTCCTTGTGGCAACACTTGGCTCTACGGCGACTTGGCGGTGCCTGTTAACTTCAGCGGCCTAGTGCTGTTTGCCCATGGCAGTGGAAGTGGTCGGCACAGCGCTCGCAATCGGCAGGTTGCTCAAACGCTACAACGAGCCGGCCTGGCCACTCTGCTATTTGACTTGCTCACGGCGCAGGAAGAAGAGGTCGATTCACACACTCGGGAACACCGCTTCGACATCGCCCTCCTGACGCGGCGCATGCAGGATGCGACGGTTTGGGCGATGGCTCAGCCGGGCTTGCAACATACGCCGATCGGCTACTTCGGCGCCAGCACCGGCAGCGCAGCGGCGATCATCGCTGCGGCCCGGCTGGGCCATAGCATCAGCGCCATAGTGTCGCGCGGCGGCCGCCCGGACTTGGTTGGGCCGGTGGCGCTTGCAGCGGTCACCGCGCCCACCTTGCTTCTGGTGGGCGGTGCGGACCCCGAGGTGATTGCATTCAACCAGCGCGCCCTGCAGCATTTGCAAAGCATCAAGCGTCTGGACATCATTCCCGGCGCCACGCATCTGTTCGAGGAACGTGGCGCGCTGGAACAGGTCGCCGGGCTGGCGGCCTCTTGGTTTACCACCCACTTCGCGCACAAGGAGAACCCGGAGCGCAGGGAACACACGGAGCACTCCTCATAATGGATCTGCCGCTTCCTTTTGAAGACCGATACCAAGCCGGGCGCGTGCTGGCCACAAAGCTGAAACACTACCGGGGTCGCCCCAACCTGCTTGTTCTCGCCTTGCCGCGAGGCGGCGTAGCCGTCGGCTATGAGGTGGCGCGTGCGCTAGAAGCCCCGCTAGACGTTTTTGTGGTGCGCAAGCTCGGCCTTCCCGGCAATGAGGAATACGCCATGGGCGCGATCGCTAGCGGCGGCGTACGCGTGATGAATTCCCTGCCCGGCATTACCGTCGCTCCCGAAGTAGTGGCGACGGTTGTGGCGCGTGAGCAGGCCGAACTGATCCGGCGCGAGCTACTCTATCGCGGTCAGCGCGCAGCCATCCCCCTTAGCGGCCGCACGGTGATTGTGGTGGATGACGGACTTGCAACCGGCGCCACCATGCGCGCAGCGGTGTTGGCTATTCGCCAGCAACACCCGGCGCACTTGGTGGTGGCTGTGCCGGTGGGCGCCGAAGACACCTGCCAGTCGCTGCGGAACGACGGGGCGGAAGTGGTTTGTGCGGCGACGCCGGAGCCCTTTCGTTCGGTCGGCTTGTGGTACGAAAAATTCCCACAGGCCAGCGACGACGAGGTAAGCAGGTTGCTGGAAAAGGCCCGCCGCGAGCATGCGCTGTTGGTCGAGTCCAAACCCGTTCCAACGCATCATGCCGAAGTTCAAAGTACTCTCGTGGAAGGCATGCAGCGGCATCTGCAACCCCTCCTCGGGAACGCAGATGACTACGACAAACTGCTGCAACTGATCGGTCCTGCACGTTTTGCGCTGCTTGGGGAGGCCTCGCATGGCACGCACGAGTTTTACCGCGAGCGCGCCGCCATCACCCGGCGTCTGATCACTGAAAAAGGTTTCACTGCAATCGCCGTAGAAGCCGACTGGCCAGATGCCTGGCGCGTTAACCGCTACGTGCGCGGCTTGCCGGGCGACGCCGATGCTGTCGCAGCGCTATCGGGCTTCCAGCGCTTCCCGGCCTGGATGTGGCGTAACACCGAGGTGCGTGACTTCGTCGAATGGCTACGCGATTACAACATTGGCCGTAGCTCAGTTCACCAAGTTGGTTTTTATGGCATTGATCTGTATAGCCTGTTCACCTCGATGCAGGAGGTGTTGGCCTACCTCGACCGTACCGATTCCGAAGCCGCAAGCCGTGCCCGGTATCGGTACGCCTGTTTCGACCATTCTGCGGAAGACAGCCAGGCTTATGGTTATGCCGCCAACTTCGGACTCGCACCGAGTTGTGAGAACGAAGTGGTGCAGCAGTTGCGCGAGATGATCCGCCGCGCTGGCGAAAATCCAACTACCCCAGGACTGGAACGCGACGAGGCCTTTTACGCCCAACAGAACTCGCGTCTGGTGCGCAACGCCGAAGAGTATTACCGCACCATGTTTCATGCCCGCGTGTCGTCATGGAACCTGCGTGACAGCCACATGGTGGAAACGCTGCAGGCCTTGGACCGCCACTTGGGCGAAGGCCGCGCGTCACCCCGTATCGCCGTGTGGGCGCACAACTCGCATTTGGGCAATGCCGCAGCCACCGAGATGGGTGAGAGGGGCGAATGGAATGTGGGCCAGCTCATGCGCGACCGTTACGCCGGCGACGCCGTGCTGGTGGGCTTCAGCACGCACCATGGCTGGGTCACGGCAGCGGCCGACTGGAATAAGCCGGCACAGCGCAAACGGGTGCAGGATGCCCTTCCCGGAAGCTGGGAGGACATATTTCACCAGACCGGTAGCAGCCGCTTTTTGCTGAATTTGCGCGACGACGTGGCGTTGAGAACATTGGTGGCGGCGCATCGGCTGCAGCGCGCCATTGGTGTTATTTATCGGCCTGAAACCGAGCGCCAAAGCCACTACTTCCATACCCACCTGGCCGAACAGTTCGACGCGTTGATCCACATCGACGAAACCACCGCTTTGGAGCCGCTGGACAAGGGAGCCGTATGGAATACCGGCGAGGCACCGGAAACATTTCCGTCAGGCATCTAGCTTTAAGTTTCGGACCCGCATATTAAAGAGCCTAGTGAAAATCGCGACTTGATGTACCCAACCGCCCGAGCAGTGGCGTCAGGTCTTCCAGCCGGTGCGCCACCAGGTTGCGGACCGCGCCGTAACCCTTTCTGTCGCCTTCCTTGCCTTCGGTGTTGCCACTTTCCTCACTGCGCTGCCAGACACCATAGACTGCCAGTAGCCGGGCGTGAAGCACTTCGGTCCGCTGCGTCTCGCGCAGTGACTTCCACACAATCACATTGACCGGGCCCGTTTCGTCTTCCAGCGTGATAAAGATAGTGCCTTTGGCCGTTTGCGGTTGCTGGCGCACCGTGACAATGCCACAAGCCGCCACCTCACTCCCACCAGGCAGCGCATTCAACTGATGGGCGCTAAGCAGCCCCTTTCGAATCAGCCGCGGCCTCAACAAAGCCAGCGGATGGCGACGCAGCGTCAATCCGGTGGTTTGGTAATCAAACAGAATGTTTTCGCCCTCAGGCGTTTCGGGTAAGTTCAGCACGACTTCATGCGTGGGTACGGCTTTTAAAAGCAGCGGTGCCGGCTTAATGGCAGCGGCCTGCCAGACCTGCTGGCGCCTATGACCCGCCAGCACTAGCAGCGCATCGGCTGCGGCCAAAGCATTGATGTCCAACGTGCCCAGCTGCGCGCGCAAAGCCAGATCTTCAGTGCTGGTGAAAGTAACTTGCGCCCGCGCGGCAACAAGACGTTGGGCGCCGTTTTCAGACAGGCTCGCCACCAGGCGCAGACCCAGTCGGACTGCGAGCTGCTCGGGCCTAATGCCGGGATAACCGGCATTAGGCGACAACATGACTGGTTGCTCGCCAGACTCCCCCGCAGGCTCCAGCGTGCAATCCCATTCACTCTGGGTCACATCCACAGGACGCACTTCCACACCATGTCTGCGGGCATCTTGCACCAGTTGCGAAGGCGCATAAAACCCCATCGGCTGGGAATTGAGCATAGCGGCCAGAAAGCAGGCTGGCTCATGGCATTTAAGCCAGCAGCTGACGTAAACCAATTTGGCAAAACTGGCCGCGTGACTTTCTGGAAATCCGTATTCACCAAACCCCTTGATCTGCTTGAAGATGTTTTCGGAAAATTCGGTGTCATACCCTCGCTCGGTCATCGTGCCCACCAATCGGTCATGAAAGCGGTCCACTCCACCTTTGCGTTTCCAGGCGGCCATGGAGCGGCGAAGGTCATCGGCTTCATCGGCAGAAAACTTCGCGGCAATCATGGCAATTTGCATGACTTGCTCTTGAAAAATAGGAACGCCCAGCGTGCGTCCCAAGGCATCGCGCAATTCTTCATTAGGGTAAGTCTCTTCTTCCGGGTGCTCGCGTCGCCGCAAATACGGGTGCACCATACCACCCTGAATCGGGCCCGGCCTCACAATGGCGACCTCTACCACCAAGTCGTAAAAGCAGCGTGGTTTGAGACGCGGCAACATGGACATCTGCGCCCGGCTTTCAATCTGGAAAACGCCAACCGTGTCGGCCTCGCAAATCATGTCGTAGGTCTGTACGTCACCCGATTCAATTTGATGCATTTCCAGCGGATTGCCCCGCGTGCAGCCGACCAAATCAAGACAACGCCGAATAGCCGACAGCATGCCTAGCGCCAGTACATCCACTTTAAGCAGGCCCATCGCATCAAGATCGTCTTTGTCCCACTGAATAATGCGGCGCGCCTCCATGGCGGCCGGTTGAATTGGCACCAGTCGGGTCAGCTTGCCCTGCGTCAGCACAAAGCCGCCGACATGTTGACCCAGGTGTCTCGGAAAACCGATCAATTGGGTTGCCAAATCCAACCACTGCAGAAGCGGCCCCATTTCGGTCAGAAGGCCGGCCTCTTGCAGTTTTTTTTCTAGCACGTCGCGGCCGTCAAACCAGAAATTCTCTTTGGCAAACTGCTCAATTAACCAGGGCTCCACGGCCAGCGCTTTGCCTACATCGCGCAAGGCGCTGCGCGGCCGGTAGCAGGTGACCGTCGCAGCAATGGCGGCGCGATCATGACCGTATTTTTGATAGATGTACTGAATGACTTCTTCGCGCCTCTGGTGCTCAAAATCCACGTCAATATCAGGCGGTTCTTTGCGCTCGCGGCTCATAAAACGCTCAAATAACAGATCACTTTCAGCCGGGTTGACTGCCGTGACACCAAGGCAAAAACACACTGCGGAATTAGCAGCCGAGCCACGCCCCTGGCAAAGAATTTTCTGTGAATTGGCAAAACGCACGATGTCATGGACCGTGATAAAGAACATTTCGTATTGCAGTTCTTCAATCAGGGCGAGTTCGTAGTTGAGCTGGCGCTGGATTTTTTCAGGCGCACCGTTGGGGTAACGGGTGAGTGCGCCCTCTGCGGTCAGCCTGCGAAGACATTGCGCCGGTGTTTCGGCAGCAGGAACCATATCCTGCTGTGGGTAACGATACAAATCACGAATCTCGTCCAGACTAAAAAGACAGTGCGCAGCGACTTCCAGAGTGTTTTGCAACAGTTCCGCCGGGTAAATATCGGCCAATCGCATACGGGGCCGTAAATGAGCCTCGGCATTCATCTGCAAAGCAAAGCCGCATTCATGCACGGTCCGGCCAAGCCGGATGGCGGTCATCACATCGTGCAAGGGCTTGCGGGACCGCACATGCATCAGCACATTGCCTGCGGCCACCAGCCGGATGCCAGTGCGCAAGGCCACAGCCTGCAACTGCTGCAAACGCAGCGCGTCGTCAAGATCCTGCAATAGCTCGACAGCAAGCCATATTTTTAAACCCAACTGCTCTTTAGCCCAGTCAATACAGGTGCAAAGAGCGTCTATATTGATGGCGTCAGCCAACGGACAAAGCAGGACTTCACAATCAACCAGCAGAGAAAAATCTGTTTCACCCAGCACTACGCGGTAGCTGCCTTTTTCAATCACGTCGCCGGACTGGCGCGCGGCGGTGATGAATTCACAGAGGTTTCCCCAGCCCGAAGCGTTATGAGGCAACACAACCATCCGGAAGAAAGGGGCCGCCTGCACCAGAAACTCAGCGCCCGGCAACAGCTTGAGCCCGTGCTTTTTCGCCGCCACATGCGCTCGCACCACGCCCGCGACCGAGCATTCGTCGGTAATGGCCATCGCCCGGTAGCCCAAAGCGCAGGCGCGCTCGACCAGCTCTTCGGCATGCGAAGCGCCGCGCTGAAAACTAAAGTTGCTGAGCGCATGCAGTTCGGCGTAGTCGGGAAGCTGGTTGGCCATCCTCAAACCCTCAGGCAAAAAACCCGTGCAAGTACCACGCGCAGGGCGGCTCAAATACCACTTGCGGCGGCGTCACAGGCAAACGCTCCCTGTAAATCCACAGCAGGCCGGCCTGCAAACTGCGGTAGATGAAATAGTCCCGAATTGCCGGAGGCTTTCCGCGTGCGCGCTCGCCGAGCCTATCGCCTGCCATTAGCCAGCCGGTCGCTTCCAGCCGCTGCGGCCCTGCCAGCCGCACTAGCTGACCCTGATACACCGGGCTCTCTCCATGCACCGCCAACTTCAGCGGCTCGGGCAACAGCCAGGTCGGGTAGAGAGCTTCATTTTTTTCGTCTTTATTGAGGTCATTAAGTTTTCTGGTCTTTTCATGCCGGTTCCCTGCAGCTATTGATTTATTAGCGATTTGGGGACTGATCCAGCGCTGCATCTGCTCAGGTCGGTGGTCTGCACAGGGCTGCCAAACTTGCACATGTGCCTCGCCCAAGCGCGCGCTCAAACGTTCGACCAGCTCCAGGGCACTGTCGCCTTGTTTGCGGGCCTCCATCAGCAGGCTGTTCGTAAAGGCCGCTGAATCCAGCAGTCTTTCGGTTTCTAAAGACTGCATGCTTAAAGCATGCACAGGTGCTGGCAAACGTTGCTGCGCCAGATGTTCGGCGATGAGGCGTCCGACATGACGCAAATCCTGTGCGGGCTGGGCTGTGCGAATGACCAGCTCGCCGGTGGCAGGCACATCACGGCGCTTGTCCAGATACCAGATGAGCTTCAAGGCGCAGAGTCCACTTTGACGACCCAGCAGCCAAGCCTGCAAATGCACCAGCAAGCCCTCAACACCAGCCATCAGTGCGGGCGCATGGATCAAAAGCGCGTCCAGTTCCAGTTTTTCATCGAAATGCTCAGGCAGAACGCGCCATTCGTAGCTATCAGGCACATGGCCCCGGGCACGGTCCAGCGCCTGTAGCAGCGGCGCACCAAAGCGTCGGGCGACGCCACTGCGCGGCAGGCGCAGCAAATCATCCCAGGTGCGGCAGCCCACCCGCTCCAACACGCCCAAGTGTGGCCGGGCTGCTGTCAGGGTATGCATGGGCAGCTCGGCCACCCGTTTACACACCGCCTCTGGCTGGTGACTGAACTGTCGCAAACGCCCAAGCGCTATTAGAGATGTAGCGCCTTGTGCACGTTTTATAGAAGCTGAAACTTTATTTTTTTCAAAAAACTGGCTCGCTTTCTGTTCCAGCTGCAACGCGAGCCGGGCCAGTCCGCCAAAGAGGCGCAGGCTGCCGGCCACTTCCATCAGAACAGCCTCGTCCACCAACGCGACGCGCGGCGTAAAGCTCAGCGCGAGACAGGACAAGGACAGTTGCGCGGTGACTTCGTCCATCACGGACACGGTGCCAGGCTCAGTGCGGATGCAGGCTTGAAGTGCGATCCAGCGCATCGAGTGGCCTCCGAGATGAAATAGAAGGGACAGAAGGTACCTGCAAGGGCGTGACGTCTTCCCGCCGACGGCGCACGCGCTCCCGACTGGCCGCCAGTAGCGCCGTCAAGCGGACGGGCCGGGTAGCCAACAGCACGGGCGACGCCAGCGGCGGTCCACGGCGTTTAAGTACGTGCACCAACAGATTGCCCTCTTCACGCACAGTGCCTTCCAGCAGCAAACGCAGCGTTGCCGACGATGACTCGTGCTGCGCTCTGAGGGGACGAAACACAAACAGCAGTTTGTTGTGCGCATGGGCGGCGATCTGCAAGCGACGCAAATGGGCGTTACGGGTTTCGGGCAACCACGCCAGCACGCTGGAGACGTCGGCACACTGCAAGGCCTCGCGCGTGGCCCAGAGCAACGCAGACCCTTGAGCGCGCACGCACAGCAGGCGCTTCATATTGAGCTGGCGCGCACCCAGCGCCGGGCCGAAAGGCAAGTACGGCGCACCCACCAGAACCATGAACTGGCCCGGGGAGGCAAGCTGCAGGGCAGCCAGCGAAGGGGTTAGCAAGCCCCACTCATGCAAACCCGCCTGTGGCTGTAACAACTCAATCAGCGCGCCTTGCGGCCACCCGCCGCCAGGCAGTACGCGGTTAAGTCCTGCGTAACCGGTATCTACTGTGCTTAAGCTCGCGCTGCCCAACTCACCGGCACGCCACACATGGGAAAGGCCCGGCAAGGCACGATCTGCAGAAATTAGGGGCAGCATGGGATGGACTTGATCAGATCAATAAACTGTATAAACGTACAGTATATGACCTGATTTCAAAAGCTGCGTAATATCCCGCCGCAAGCGCATGGACTTTGCCAAGGGGACGGCCAGCCGTGAAGGCTGGGTAGCGCGCATGCTGCATTGGATAAGCCATCCCGCGTGTTCTCATAGCCTGATTTATTTTGTAGCTCCTAACGATGTTAGGATTAGCACCTAACGCTGTTAGGAGTTTTATGAGCACACGCGACGATCTGGTGCAGACGTGTACGCAAATGATTGCGGAAAACGGATTAGCGGCTTTCTCGCTCCGCAAGGTGGCAGACCGAGTGGGCATCAAGGCACCCTCCATTTACGAGCACTTTGAAAGCAAAGAAGCGCTTCTGGGTGAAGCACGCCGTGCTGCTACGGTGGCATTGAATGCATCCATGGTGGCTCACTGCAAGGGGCTCGACCCCCGACAGCGTTTGCTCACAACGGCAATGGGTTATCTGCAGTTTGCACAAGAGCAACCCTCCTTATTCGCGCTGCTTTTTATGGAAACACCGTCAAAGCGCCGCAGCTTGGCGGAGTTGCCCGAGCAGAACTCGCCTTACGCTTTTCTGTTAGCGCGCGTCAACGATTTTCTTGTGACGATGCACTCCGAGGGCGAGGTCCTGAGTTTTGGTATTTGGTCACTGGTCCACGGTGCGGCGGTGCTGCGGCATACCCATTTGAAAGAGTTTTCAGCGCCGGTTCTCACCAGCACCCGGAAAAACCTGGAAGCGCTGCTGGATGGTTGGAAAACTCAACCCGCGCAGGTTTAACAACCGCGCACGCTGACCTCACATCATGGACTTCAATATGACATCGGCCATCCTCGCGTCGGAAAGCCGTATCGAACGCGTGATCGTGACCTCCCATCGCCTTGCTTGGTTCGGTTTGCTTTCTCGTCGTTGCAGTCGCTGGTCGCGCTTGAAACCGGCCCGGTGAATTATCTGAAATGTCTCACCGAAACCGGCTGCTGACCGCTATGCCTTTTTCATTTCCAGGATTCTTCGCCGGTTGCACTGCCGTGCCTCCCACCGTTGAAGGCAACGCATCCCTTAAGTTTGTTGAACTGGAAAATTACAAGTTTCATGTCCGTACTTTTGGCGACAAGCGCCTGCCACCGCTCATCGTGGTCCATGGAGGTCCGGGCGGAGATTCCAAGTACCTTTATCCGATTAAAGACTTCGCCAAGACCCATTTCCTGGTCTTCTATGACCAACGGGGAACGGGGCTGTCCCCACGCGTCGATAAAGCATTTTTAACATTGGAGACTAGCCTGGACGACTTACACAACATAGTGAGTCATTACGGCGGGTCAGGGCAAGTCAAGTTGATCGGCCATTCATGGGGCGCCATGCTGGTGGTGGGCTATCTCGGCAGGCATCCAGAACGGGTTAGCCACGCAGTTCTGGTCGAGCCAGGTCTTCTCACTCCCCTCGCCGCTAAGGCGTTCGTTCGCCGCTTCAAGGCGTCTCAATCCTGGTGGGATGCGTTGCCACTTGTGAAGTATTTGTTGCTAGCGCCCTTCGTGTCAACGCGAGACGGCCATGAGCGATTCGACTACGTCATGACGCGGCTCATGAACCGAGCCAAGCCAGGCGGACCGTACCAGTGTGCGGGAGAATGCATGCCGCCCAACGCTTTTGCGCGTGCTGGTTATGCCGCCTTTTCAAACATGCTCAAGCCGGTGCTCGATCATCCTGAAAACTTCGCGCTGGACCTTACTCACAACACGGAGGCCTACAAAGGCCCGCTGCTGCTCTTGAGCAGCGAATGCAGCTTTATCGGCTACCGGTTTCAGCAAGAGTTTCACTTGCCTTTTTTGCCCGTACAGACCATTCATCTGGAGGCAAAAGCGATGGGCCACAACATGCTCACGCTCAACCCGGCTTGGAGCGTGGCCGCCATCCAAGCCTTTTTCGGTGAAGGCAGCCTCCCCCTTTCTGAAAAGAAGCCCCTGGAGGGGGGCACCAGTTGACATTGCCCAGCCGTGCCGATTTAATTTTGACCAGTGCTGGCCGAGCGGTATTGCCAATCGTTTTAAATCAGCAAACTAGCTTTAAAAAGTCACGATGAAGTCGGCCGCAATTTACGCAAACGACTCTTCACTGAACGCACAGGAGGACACGCCATGAAACTATCCGCGGATGCCGAACTGCGATTACTCCAACAGGATGCGTTCGGCTATTTCTTGCACGAAACCAGTCCTGCCAACGGACTGGTGGTCGATAAAACTGCGTCCGATTGGCCCGCCAGCATCGCGGCAACCGGGCTCGCGCTGGCGTCTTACCCGGTCGGCGTAGAACGCGGATTTATGGCGCGCGCCGCGGCGGTGGAACGCACGCTCAAAACATTGCGCTTTTTCTGGAATAGTCCGCAAGGTACCGAACCCGACGCGACGGGATACCGCGGGTTTTACTATCATTTCCTCGACATGCAGACCGGGCGGCGCGCCTGGAAATGTGAGATTTCTACGGTGGACAGCGCCTTTTTATTGGCTGGCGCACTGACAGCGAGCATTTATTTTGATGCGAAGACGGCCGACGAACAAGAAATTCGAACGCTTGCCGATGGGCTTTACCGGCGAGCCGATTGGCAGTGGGCACAAAACGAGGGCACGACCCTCACACACGGCTGGAAGCCGGAAAGCGGATTTATAAAATATCGCTGGGAAGGTTACGACGAAGCATTGCTGCTCTACATTCTCGGACTGGGATCACCGACTCATCCCTTGCCGGAAAGCAGCTATGCGGCGTGGGCCTCGACTTACGAATGGA
Organism: Polaromonas sp.; assembly: GCF_012927485.1. GTDB lineage: Bacteria > Pseudomonadota > Gammaproteobacteria > Burkholderiales > Burkholderiaceae_C > Polaromonas. The sequence continues at coordinate 155,184 of NZ_JABBPC010000009.1, forward strand.
AGCATTGCTACGACCTGGACTATTTGTACGCAGGACCGTTATTTACGCACCAGCTCTCACATATCTGGATCGATTTTCGCGGCATTCAGGATGAGTTCATGCGTGCCAAAGGTATCGATTACTTTGAAAACAGCCGTCGTGCGACCTACGTGCAACAGCGATATGCAATCGACAACCCGCTCAAATTTACTGGTTTTAATGACTGTTGCTGGGGCATTTCCGCCAGTGATGGACCAGGCCCCGACTCGGTCAAAGTGAACGGTATCGTGCGACAGTTTTACGACTACGTGGGGCGCGGCGTTCCCTACGGCCCTGATGACGGCACGATTGCGCCGTGGGCGGTAGTCGCCTCATTGCCGTTTGCGTCTGAAATCGTGTTGCCGGTAATCGATTATTTTATTCACCAGGTGAAATTGAAAATACCCAATTCCTATGGTTTCAAGGCGACTTTCAATCCGACCTACCCCGATAAATCCACCAACCCCTATGGCTGGGTATCACAGTGGCATTACGGGCTAAATCAAGGGCCGATTGTCTTGATGATAGAAAATTATCGGACTGGCTTACTGTGGCGATGGATGAGGCGCTGCCCCTATCTCATCACGGGTTTGCAGCGCGCGGGTTTTAGCGGAGGATGGCTTTTACCGCAGTAGCTTTTGATTATTCATAGGTTTTGCGGTTTCTAACCTTACTTCGGGCTCTACCGCCTACCCCTGCAACGGTTGCACTCACGACGATCAGCAGATCATGAAGGCCGGCAAGCTCTGTTAGCAGCAGCACAAAAAGAAACGGACACAACGAGTGTGCCCTCTGCATCTAGTTGGCTCCCCGCCACGTGCGATGCCAAGAACTGGAAACTCACGGTTTCGGTTCTCTGATTTCAAATCACGGCATCGCCAGTCAAATAGCTTATCCACAAAAATCCGCAGGCTGAAGGCCCGGCGACCCCCCGGGGCATCGCTCAATACGGGGTGGGAGACGGGGAACCTGTGGAGGCTTGTGGCCAAGCGCAACGACGGGTGATTAATTACTTGGCGGTGGAAACCGTATGTAGTTTTGGGAGTTTCCAACTGGCTAACTTGGCTAACCGAAGTGTCAAAGTCCTTTTCAGTTTTTCCAAGAACGGCCTGATCCTGATTTCATTTCGTGTGTTTGAGCCCGCATCGCTTGAGCTAACAATATTCACAGCGATCTCCGAGTAAAGCTCCATTGCTTTCTTCGCATACTTTGTGATGGCGTTCTTGAAGTCTTCAGTGTTCATTTTTTGAAGTGTCATTTTCGACAAATCTGAACCAGAACGCTCAATCAGAGTATTGGCAACATAGATACCCCACGGAGTACCGTGAATTCCCAATATTGTCTTCATCACGAGATCTTCATTTTCGGCGATCGCGGCAAGCAAATTACCGCGTTCAACCTCGACTGCTTTTGCAATTTGCCACGCAAGAAACACTTTTTCTGCACGGAGTCCACGGGGAAATATTGATTTGTAGGACTTATCGAAAAGCTCGGTTTTGCGTCTAACCGCATCCAAAATTGTTTCGTCCGACATTGATGCCAAATACTGAGCGATTCGATCTAATTCAATACGCTTCGTGTTTTTGATCAGGCGGGAGCCTTCCTGTTTTGGAGCATATGAATATTCAATTCTTGCAAACGCAGTTCGAAGTGCTTCTTGGATCGGATCAAGCAGTCTGACCGCAGACAGTTTTACCGGATTCTGCGTATTGTTGTAACGGACAATGTCCGTGAGCAGAGCCTTTTTGGCCGCGACCACTCGAACCAGCACTTGAGATTTTTTGGCATCCTCTGAGCCCTCAATTGCTTTGGACAGGCTGACCGTAGTTTGGCAGCCATTCACAATCGAAAAGTGCCTAAGCTTGTACTTAGTGTCGGATAGTCCCTCAAAGCTTTCCGCGACGATCGTTATCCCGTTATTTAGTGCCCAAAATTCTCCATGGCGATTGGTTGCGGTTTCAATGATCTTTTCGTTTATGCCGCCCTTCCGTTGCCCAATAAAAAGCCGCACATTGCCTTCGAACAGTTGATTGGAATATTTGTCATACCATCTCGCAAATTCACTCGCAGCTACCGAACCAATGATGGCTTGTCCAAAATCACCCTTCATTTCCGACAATCGAGTGGTGAAAGTTAACGTGTCTTCCTTAACAGTGCGATCTGCGGTTTTGGCAATTAGATACTTGTCATATAGACCATCTTGATGTTCATAGAAAAATGAGATGCCAGCTCCATACGTCTTTGATCTGACCGTGGTTTCCAATTGGCGAGCGATCTGATCCGACTTTGCAGCCAACGTGATAAGGCCGAATACTTGCACGTAATTCTGCAGATCTAACTCTTGCAGAGTTTCATATATGTCTAGCCGACCGGCATGTTTGAATGAAATTGGGTCCTTGATGCTTGGAATGGCTGCCACGAGCGCGTTCCATTTTTTTACGCCAGCCGCTCGCTCTGGACGGTCTGAGACATATCCTTGTAGGACATAGATGGTTTCTTGATCTTGATCCACATATATGAAATCACAACCGTTGTCTTCAGGTCCATCGGCGGACGCCGCGTCAATTGCCTCGTCCTCATCGATCCCAAGCAATGTTATTGCATACCAGGCGGTGATAGCGCGGTCGCGCGTTATCCCACCACGCGTTGCAATCGCATCGATGGCCGCGAATAGCTCCTTTCGCGATTCACCTGTTTGCTTGTTGTCTGCTGATGTAATGTTTGCTGCCATTTGGTCTATCAGATTCGGATGTCGGCGAGCGACCTTAACCCCCGTTTGAGTAACACGGGGGGCTATAAATACAAACGCACATATTACGGGCTTAGTTACATTTTGTCATTATTTTTAGGTGTTCAAGGCTGCATTTAAGGGCGAGGGGCCCCCTCGGGGGAACCGCCCTTACTGCAGCCTTGTAGCAAATACAAAATATATTTGACACTTAAGGAAATATAAAAGGCACTTCATAAAACTTTTGGAGTATTTAGGAAGGCGTCTCAACTTATCAGCATCTGGGGTTCCCCGGACAACAGCCGACTAACCTCTAAGCAGTCATCACTGCGACTGCCTGTGCATGTGGCGGCCAAACTTGCAGCTTTGTCGGAGATGTATCCCCAAAAGACCAAAACACAAATGGTGGCCGATTTGCTCGCGGCTGCATTGGTGGAATTGGAAACCGGATTGCCCTCGTCACCGGGTAAGTTTTTCGTCGAGGACGAAGACGGGAAGCCCCTATTTGAGGCGGTCGGCCCGGCAGCGACTTACCGCACATTGACCAACAAGCATTACGTCGGGCTTGAAAAAGAGCTTGGAAATGAATCTCCGACGCCTTTCCTTTCGAGCGCATTACTCGTCCATAAAGAAGAAGAGAAATGAAGCTGCTCGCTTCCGGCCTGGACACCATCGAATGCGCGTACTACCTCTACGCCGGTCCTGGCTGCAAGCTCGATTTCGCCGCACTCAGGCTGCAACGCGAGGTGATGCGCGAGTCCAAGCAACCCGAGGCCGCTGTCCTTGAGCTGGGCGGCATGGAGTTTTTGCTATCGCCCAACGGCACCAAATCCGGCTACCCCTTCGTCATGTCCAATCAGGACTGCACCATTCAGTTTTGTGAGTTCAATAATCCCAGCTTTTTCGTGCGGTACAGCAGCTTTGCGCTGTGGCGCCTGGGAGCCAAATTTTTGCATGAACGCTTTATGGCTTGGGCTGATGCGCTCGGTCTGCATCCAATCAAGCCCGAAGGGCTGTCACGGGCTGATTTTGCGTTTGACTTTTTGCTGCCACACATGGATTTTGACGAAGACAGCTTCGTCACTGCAGCCACCAAAGACAGCCAGCACCGCAAAGACGGCAAGGTGCAGACCTTCACTTTTGGCCGTGACGAGATCGTGCTGCGGGTCTATAACAAGTCCGACGAGATCGTCGAGGCCAGCAACAAATACTGGTTTTATCTGTTCTGGCAAGAGGAAAGAGAAAACGTCTGGCGCGTTGAATGGCAGGTTCGCAAGGAAACGCTGAAACGCTTTGGCCTGCGCACGTTTCAAGACCTGTTCGATGGCTATGGCGATGTGTTGCGCTACCTCATCGGCGAGCACACCAGCCTGCGGATCAAGACCGAGGACAGCAACCGTTCGCGCTGGCCTGTGCACCCGCTCTGGTCGATGCTTGCTGAGCATATTGGCACCCTGCCCGCACAAGGCGTGTACCGCGAAATTGATCCGCGCATGATGCTCGATGAGATCTTGATGCGCATGGCAATTAGCATGGAGGGCTATGGGCTTCTCCGAGGCGGCCGCGGCTTCCTATGCGTCGATGACGGCACTTACCCGGGACAAGAAGTACTTGCTGCCAGATCGACCTGTGCGAGGCGACACCACGCTACAGAACTACGTCAGGGAGCTGGTGCGTAAAGACGCCGCCTAGCAATTTATTCAAGCCGAACCCGCTTCGCGGATCGGCTAAATTCAGGCGTTAGGGCGCAGAAAAGCTACCTATCTCTACTTCTAATGTCACGCTATTGGAAGTCGTCAAGGCCGTCAGGCGGTGCCAGCAGCTCTGACTGTGGCGATGGTGATATTGGCTGCGCCGTCAACGTGACTGGCACGAATGCAAGTTGTTGAACTGCCGGAGTGTCCGCCGCAGAATGAACGCCTTCGGACAACATGGCCGAACTGACGGTGATTCCGGCAACCATGAACTTCATAACAGCAATGGCGACGCTGGCACCGGTCGCGCCATAAATCGCCAGCTTGGAGTGCGCCATCGCGGCATGCGCGTCAGGCCCGTGCGTTGGCGCGGCTCATGTCATGCGCCCCAGGACCCAGCGTCCCGCCGCAGCTGCGGTAGCAGTGAGTGCCGTGCCCCAAGCGATATCTACTAAGGTCAGGCGCAACGGCCAGCCCCTCAGAGTGGCCAGGTTGCTGAGGTCGTAAGTGGCATAAGCAAAGAAGCCAAACAGTGCCCCAGCCAAGATTGCGCGCGGCCAGGGCACGTGTGCCGGAGCTGTAAGGCCGCCGGACCAAGCCGCAGGTGCAACGGCAAAAAGCAATACGCCGGCCGGGTAGAGCAAGTAGAAGACGCCGCCCGCCACCAAGTTGGGGGTGTCTGCCATCAGATGTCCGATGCCGTCACGGTAGAAGGACTTGGCGATGAAACCGAGCCACACGACATCCAGGGCCAGCAACGCCAACGCAGTAGCGCCGTATGCGGCGAGGTAATTCAGCATATTAGTTTTTTCCTGCTTCAATCTGGTGGTAAAGGAATTCATTGACGCGGTTAGGCGTCAACCGGTTTTTAAAATCATGTCGCATAGAAGTGGTCATCCTGCTCAAGCCGGTGGCACGGGTCTGTGCGGAAGGCAGCACAGCATGTTGGCGTCTTGCACGCCGGCCCGTCGTGCAATGCAATCATGTGCTGAGGTTTACTTGACTTGTCTGCCGCCGCCTACCGGGGAAGAAAGCATTCGTGCGGGCGATGTAGTCGCGGTAGCCGGGACGTCGCTCGCCAATGTCCTTCGCCTGCAACGCCACGCCCGAAGCCTTGAGAAGCAGAACCGTCATGAGCACCGGAGACGAGAGGGCCCACCAGTTTTGTCCCGACAGCGCGATCAGATAGAGGCCCCACCATACACAAAACTCGCCGAAGTAATTGGGGTGGCGGGAGTTCCGCCACAAACTACGGTCCATAAGCTGCCCTTTATGGGCCGCGTCGGACTTAAAGCGGGCTAGCTGCCAGTCTGCCACAGCTTCAAACGAGGCGCCAGTTACTACGGCGCACACGCCCAGTGAATCAAGCCAGTGCCATGGTCGCAAATTCACGACAGCAGCGAGCACGGGCCAAGAGACGACCCACGCCAGCGCGGCCTGCAAAACGAACACTAGTACCAGACTTTTCCATCGAAGATGGGGCTCGTTGCGAGTGCGAATGGCCTTGTAGCGGCGGTCTTCGGGTTTCCCCCTGTAGCGCCAAGTAATGTGAGTCGCCAATCGCGCCGCCCACGGCGCTACCAGTGTGACCACAACGATCGCCCGGGGGCCGGTTTGGGAAGCGGCCAGCGCGTAGGCCGCTCCGCCAATCAGGATGTACAGCGGCTAAGCAATGTCTGCGATGCTGACATCGTTCTTGCTCAGGCTCACCATCCACGCGCAGGGTGCCAACAGGTAAATCAGCAGCAAGGCTTGCAGCGCAACGGTCAGCATATCGTGTGGCCGACACTGAGCCCGGGGCGTAATCAGGGCACCCCGACCGCTGTCATTTTGGCATCAGCACCGTGTCGATGGCATGGATGACACCGTTATCCGCCGCCACGTCGGCGGAAACCACCTTGGCTTTGTCGACCATCACGCCGCCAGCCGTGCTGATGGTCAATTGCGCGCCCTGCACCGACTTGACCTTGCCAGCCTTGATGTCCGTGGACATGACCTTACCAGGGACCACGTGGTACGTCAGCACCGACTTGAGCTTTGCCTTGTTTGCCAGCAACTTGTCCAAGTCCGCCTTCGGGATCTTCGCAAATGCTTCATCTGTAGGCGCAAAAACAGTGAAGGGCCCCGGGCCCTTGAGTGTGTCCACCAATCCGGCTGCCTTAAGCGCCGTCACTAGGGTGTTGAAATTGCCTGCAGCCACGGCTGTGTCGACAATATCCGCTGCTTGGGCAGATAGTGAGGCGAGGGCAATTACTGCAGCGGCGAGGAAATGCTTTTTCATAGTGTTCTTTCGAGTGAGGCGATGAGTATCCCGATGCTGGGCGGCACCAGCATTGGGTTAAAGGACTGTCGGTATCAGGCCGGCGGCATCAGCACCGCATCGACCACGTGAATCACGCCGTTGCTGCAGTCGATGTCGGTCTTGGTTACGTGCACGCTGCCATTGAGCTTCACACCGCCCTGCGTGCTGATCTTCAAATCGGCACCGTTAACCGTCTTGGCCGTCTTGCCGTCTATCTTCATCACGTCGGCTGCCATGACCTTGCCGCTGAGCACGTGATATGTGAGGATGGCCTTAAGCTTAGGCACGTCTTTGAGCAGCTTGTCCACGGTGCCTTCCGGTAGTTTGGCGAAGGCGTCGTCGGTGGGCGCGAACACCGTGAAAGGTCCGGCGCTCTTAAGTGTGTCCACCAGCCCGGCGGCCGTCAATGCGGCGGCCAAAGTCTTGAAGCTTCCGGCCGCAATGGCCGTGTCGATAATGTTCTGCATGTCAGTTGTCCTAGTTCGGGTGGGTCGCTCAAAGAGATGTCTGGCGCGACCCAGGGGCAGATGAATTCGCCGCCCAAAGAAAGTGTGGCGGCTGGAGCACAACATGTGCGTAGGACAGCGCGCATAGCAGCCATAAGGTTCGATGCAGGCCCAGTGGCCATCCGTGTCCGAGTGTTGGGAATTGGCTCATTCGGGCCTCAGACACCAACTGAAGGAGTGTTCCTCGTGTAAAGCTACCGACATGCTGCCCTGCTGGAGCTCAATGCGAATGTCAGTCTGCACAGGCATGGGGGCGCTGCGTAAGTGCAGCGTATTAGTGCCGGTCGAAAATCGACCAGTTGGGGGTCAAGATTGGATTGGCGCTAACAGTTGAAGTATTGAAAGAGCAAATTGGCAAACACCTGCAGTTCTGCTTCACGTATGAAGGCAAGCCCTTACGGGCGGACGTGACCAACACGGCCTGGCACAACGCTTTAGAAAAAGCGGGAATTGAGGACTTTCGTTTTCACGACTTGCGCCACACCTGGGCATCCTGGCACCGCCAGGCGGGAACATCTTGCGATGAACTCAAGGACCTGGGCGGCTGGAAGTCGCGAACGATGGTGGACCGCTATGCCAAATTTGCCACTGAGAACTTATTGTCCGCAGCGTCTCGAATCGAGCGCGGGGGAAATGGCAGGAACGTGGTCGATTTGTCACGTTTTCGTCACGCTTAGAAAGACAAAAGGCCTGCACTTACATGCAAGCCCTTGAATTGATTGGCTCCTCAACCTGGGCTCGAACCAGGGACCTACGGATTAACAGTCCGGCGCTCTACCAACTGAGCTATTGAGGAATACAGCCTCAAATTATAGCGTTAATTTTCCCGGATTCTTGTGACGGCTTTGCCAAGAAGACTTCTTCGCGAGCGGGTACAGCAATACAACGCCGATGGCTTGGGCGGATTAAAGTCTGAAGTGCAATAGATGAAATTCGGTCAATGGCGATGGTTTGACTTGAGACGACTTACCAGTGCGCCACCGGTTACGACGGCTTTAGCCCTTGCAAGGTCACAGCACCATACGCGATCACATTTTATGCTTCGTAACTCTTGTCGAGTTGCACGCCATACTTGCTTCCGGCCTTGGTGCGCCTTTTTTAACGTCCAACGAATAGCCTTCAAACTTTCGTAATCGAGGGGCGCCGCAGCACGCTCACCACACAGGATCAGGTCCAAAAGTCTTTGCGGCAAAGGCCTCGGGCCGCGCAATAGTCGCAGGCCTTGCCTTCGCCCAACGCTGGCATTGCAATGCCCCGGGCAATGCGCGCCATGTCAACCAGGATGCTGTCGATCAACTCATCGCGCAGAGTCACGATGTCGGGCTGCTCGTAGGTGCGGGTGGGCTCTTTTTCGCCCAGGTTGACATAGGCGGCGGTTAGCGTGTCGTCGGCCATCAAGGCGGCATAAAACGCCAGTTGGGTGTCTTCCTGTCCGTCCTTGATGCGCTCTGCCGTAGTTGTTCGCGGCTCGGTCTTGTAGTCGATAAGCAATGTGTGGCCATCGGAATCGCGGTCAATGCGGTCCAGCTTGCCGACCAGCGTCAGCTTGCCGAAAGGCATTTCCCGCCACGTTTCTGCGGTGTCAAATCGGGCGCCAGTGGCTTCGTGCGCGGTTAGCCACGCCAGATAGCCGTCGCGCACCGCGGGCCACGCGGCGGCAAACGGCAAGAACTCACTACCACTCAAGCCCAAGGCGCGCGTGGCTTGCTCAGCCGCGATGTTGATCATGGCTACTCGCGAAGACATATCGGACGCAGGAGCCGCTTTAAGGGCTTCATGGAAGTAGCTCAACAAACTGTGCAGCCAATTGCCAAATTCGCGCTTCCCGGTCTCGCTTTCCAGCTCTTCGGACTCCTGCAGCTTGAGTTGGCGTAGCGCAAAAAAGCGGTACGGGCAACGCCGCAAGTCTTCATAGGCACTGGCCGACAGCCGGGTCACAGGCAAGGCTTCGCCTGTGGGCAATGGGCGGGGCGTAGCCTTGACAGGCACGGCGCGCAGGCTGCGCGGGTCAGGCGCTTGGGCACGGTAAATGTCAAGGCTTTGCGCGAGCAGCAACTCCTGCACGAAACCGCTCGGCATCAGCTGCTCGCCGCCTTCGCTGGCTCGCCACAGTACATCCACATGCGACATTTGCAAGGCGTAGTCCCAGGCTTGTCGGGCAGCACTGGCGAGCGTTTCCCGCGACGGCAAGCCGAGCAACTTGCGCTGGCCAGGCGTCCACTGACCGGGAGGCTCAGGCGACACCGGCAGCCGGATCTCGTCGCAACCTGGAAGCACTACCGCCTGCACGGATCGGCCGAGGAGTTGCTGAAGCGGCAGGATCACCACCTGCTCTGTCGGCGGATGTGGAGGAAAAAACTTGCCCCCTTCCAAAGTCTGGTTGACCCAATGGGTAAAGTCGTTGATCTTCATGGTAGGACCGGCTTCAAACTCTGCCTCGGCGCCCTCCTGTAAACGAAGCACATCCAGCACTGTCTGCCCGGCCTGATCCAGTGCCAGCGCATCCCACTGCCCGGCCGCCTGCAGGGCCGCGCGCAGATCGCGCAACCACACGGCCAGCGGGCGTGCACGGCCTAAGCTATTGCGAAGGACGTTCACGCCCGCTGCCAATGGCTGGGTAACCGCGAAAGTGGGTAGCGGGGTCAGGGGAAGCTCACGCCAAGCGCGCACACGGGATTTGCGCAGCTCCGTTTCAGCCGCCATCACCGAATCCGCCGCAAACGCAGGTGCGTTTTTCAACCAATCCAGCAACGCGTCGGTCGATACATCCCACGGCATAGCGCGCAACAAGCCCATCAGGCTGGCCGCAGCGCGCGTGGTGGAAAGCTTCCAGCCAGTCTCGTCGCGCATGACGATGCCGCGCTTTGTAAGCATGGCGCCGACACGGCGCGTGAGCTGCCGGTCTTGCGAGATCAGCGCGACAGGGCGGCGGCCTTGCGCCAAATGCACCATGACGCACGCAGCGGCCCGCTCAGCCTCATCTTCTGCGTCAAGCGCGGCGTGCAGCGACGCATACGCCGCTAATGGCACCTCGACGGACGGCGATAGATAAAGAGGAATAGATATCGACCGATCACCAAAATGCAGCCTGAGCGCTTCTGTCAGCGGCTCAGACTGAAAGCCCTCGAAGACAGCAAGCAGTGCTGGTCGGGCTTGGAAAAGACGGTCGGAAGGATAGGCGGAAGCGGCAACCCAAGCCAACGCGATGCGCCCTACCGCGGCCTCCAATGCCAGCACCGGCGAATCAAGGCCCTCGCCCAGCGACTCTGCCAAAGCCAGACTCCAAGCCTGGCGATTCAAAGGCAGCACTGCAGCAGCCACTCGGCTCAGGCTCCATGCGGCCTCAACTAAGCGCCCAGCGAGCATGTCCTGCTGCTCCACCAAACCCGCGCGGCCTAGAAGCGAGGCAGCCGTCAACGTGTCCACAGCCACATCCATGCGCAAATCGTCAGCGGAAGGCGTAAAAAGCCCGAGCGTGCCACCCAAGCTGCTGGCCCAGTTCATGGTGGTTTCAAAGCGAGGCACGAAAAACGTCTCCCCGGCTTGCACGGCCCAGGCCTGGCGCGCCTGCTGAATCAGTTGGGCATAGGGCAGTAACACCACCACTTCGGCGGGGTGTACACCCCGAGCCTGCATGACCTCGGCCAGTTTGGCCGTGGCATTCTGCCAACAACGAGTAGTCAGCGTTGCACTGGTTTCAGGGGTATCTATAGCGGCCATGGAAGAGGGGATGTTCTAAAATATGGGAAGTGGGGCGCCAGGAGGTGCAGAAGGACTATGAAAGTCATAGCCGTTCCTCACCGATACCGCTACTTGCTTTCTGCCACAATGACACTAACTTTAGCCGTATCCGAAACTAGTCCAAAGGAGCCATCATGGCGAGCGAACTAATCAAACATACCACCGACGCCACTTTTGAAGTCGACGTGCTGAAATCCACTAAACCGGTGCTGGTGGACTACTGGGCCGAATGGTGCGGTCCCTGCAAGATGATTGCCCCTATTCTTGACGAAGTGGCTAGCAGCTACGATGGCAAGCTGCAGATTGCAAAAATGAATGTGGACGAGAACCGCGACATTCCTGCTAAATTTGGCATTCGAGGTATTCCTACCTTGATGATTTTCAAGGACGGCCAGTTGGCCGCTACCAAAGTAGGCGCCATGAGCAAGGGCCAGTTAACTGCATTTATCGACCAGCAATTAGCCTGAACGATTTTTCGCTGAAAGGGGAAACAAGGCCGGCTGTTTCTCCTTTTATCGCAACCCTCGCATCTGGAACTCCAAGCATTTAGGCGCTAGCCGACTACGCCTCAATTACTGTTTGAATTTCCTGTCATAATTCGCTTTATTCGCCAGTTAGCTGTCATCGGCTGGTTCGAGTTCCCGGTTTGTAAGCCTTCGGTTTCTGCGGCTTCTTTTCAAACCTCCCCCGTCTTTTCAAATGAACTCCGCAAGGAGCAATTCCATGCACTTAAACGAACTCAAGGCACTGCATGTGTCTGAAGTCCTCAAGCAGGCCGAAGCTCTTGAGATTGAAAATGTTGGACGCATGCGCAAACAGGAGCTGATGTTTGCCATCATCAAAAAACGCGCGAAAACGGGCGAAACCATTGTTGCCGACGGCGTACTGGAAGTACTGCCCGACGGGTTCGGCTTTTTGCGGGCGCCCGATTCAAGCTACACCGCCAGCACCGACGACATCTATATCAGCCCCAGCCAGATCCGCCGCTTCAATCTACACACGGGTGACATGATTGAAGGCGAAGTACGCACGCCCAAAGACGGCGAGCGCTACTTTGCCCTCAACAAGCTCGACAAGATCAACGATGGCCCACCCGAAGACAACAAGCACAAGGTCATGTTTGAGAACTTGACGCCCTTGTTTCCAAGGGAGCAGTTCAAGCTGGAACGTGACATCAAGGGTGAAGAAAACCTGACCAGCCGGATCATCGACATTGTGGCGCCCATCGGCAAAGGGCAACGCGCCTTGCTGGTGGCCCCGCCGAAGTCCGGCAAGACCGTGATGATGCAAAACATTGCCCACGCGATTACCGCCAACTACCCCGAAGTCGTCATGATGGTACTGCTGGTGGACGAGCGCCCTGAGGAGGTGACCGAGATGCAGCGCAGCGTGCGCGGCGAGGTAATTTCATCGACGTTTGACGAACCGGCCGCGCGTCACGTGCACGTGGCTGAGATGGTGATCGAGCGTGCCAAGCGCTTGGTTGAACTCGGCAAGGATGTCGTCATTTTGCTGGACTCCATCACCCGCCTTGCACGCGCTTACAACAATGTGCTGCCGTCCTCAGGCAAAGTATTGACCGGCGGCGTAGATGCCAATGCACTGCAGCGTCCCAAGCGCTTTTTCGGCGCAGCCCGTAACATTGAAGAAGGTGGCAGCCTGACCATCATCGGCACTGCGCTGGTCGACACCGGCAGCCGGATGGACGAGGTAATCTTTGAGGAATTCAAGGGCACCGGCAACTGCGAAATTCACCTGGACCGCCGCTTGTACGAAAAGCGCGTTTTTCCTGCCATTCACCTTAACCGTAGCGGCACCCGCAAGGAAGAACTTCTTCTAGCCCCTGAAATTCTTCAAAAGTCGCGCATCTTGCGTCAATTCATGTACAACATGGATGAAATCGAGTCCATGGAACTGATGCTGAAAAACATGAAAGCAACCAAAAATAACCATGAATTCTTCGACATGATGCGTCGCGGAGGTTAACCCGCCAATCTTCCCAGCGCAGCTTTACCGAGGCTGGGAGCCTCTTCGCAGATCCCAAGTTTTTTTGGCGGGTCACTGCCGAAAATACGCGCATTAAGGGGCAGGATTAACACAACGAGACGCACGGATCTATCGACCATTTTCCATGCGATAATCGTGGGCTTCATGGAAAGTGCCTGGAAATGGTTCGGGTGGCTACCAAAATAATGAAAAAGGAAAGATCATGAAAGAAGGCATTCACCCCAACTACCGCGAAGTTTGTTTCTTGGACATGTCCAATAACTTCAAGTTTGTGACCCGCTCATGCGCGAACACAAAAGAGATGGTGAAAATGGAAGATGGCCGCGAGTTGCCGCTGTACAAGCTTGACACATCCAGCGAGTCACACCCCTTCTACACAGGTACACAAAAATCTGTGGACAACATGGGCGGTCGCGTTGAGAGGTTCCGCAACCGTTTTGGCAAAACTGCCGCCAAAGATACAGTGCCAGTATCGGCTCCCGAAGCGGCGCAGTAAGCTGCGAAAAACGCTTTCGCTAGCCTGCAAGAAGCAGCCTGAAATTCAGGCTGCTTTTTTTTCGGAATAAATTCTCGAACTTTTAGACTTAAAGTTGTCGCGCGGGTCGCCATTCAACGTTACAGAGACGCAGCCCTATTTCTGATCATCAAACCGTTTTGAACAAGCCTTCCCCCGCTCTCATTGCCCAATCTGCCGTGCGCCGCCTGCCCCGGTTTGCGCTGCTGCTTTTTTCCGTGGCGTATGTGTTGCCAGGATTTTTAGGTCGTGGACCCTGGAAATACGAGGATATCGCCGCGTTCGGCGTCATGCGCGAACTGACCTCCGCCACCGCCAATTGGCTGCAGCCGCAGCTACTGGGTCAAGTCACCGGGTTTGACGCACTCATGCCCTATTGGCTCGGCGCGATCGCCATTAAAGGCCTGCCTTTTCTGGATCCTGCGGTTGCCGTCCGCGTTCCCTTCGGCATGCTGCTGATTCTGACGCTCCTTGCCACTTGGTACGCTGTCTATTACTTGGCGCGCAGTCCGCAGGCTCAGCCGGTCGCGTTCGCATTTGGCGGAGAAGCCAGCCCGGTGGACTACGCCCGAGCGATTGCTGATGCCGGTTTGCTTGCACTTATTGCCAGTCTGGGCTTGGCCCAGTTATCGCATGAAACGACCCCTGCGATGGCGCAACTCGGCTTTACGGCCTTGGCGTTCTACGCGATGGCTTCCAGCCCATACCGCCGGGCGACCAAAATCCTCGGCCCTGCACTGGGTCTGCTGGCAGGCCTCGCGGGGCTCGCCTTAAGTGGCGCACCAACGCTGGCCGTGCTGCTGGGCATAGGAGGGGCACTCGTGGAGTGGACCCACATGCGTTGGGGAAGTAACCAAACCGATGCTGCAAGCAAGCGCCAGTCCTGGCAATGGGTCTTGCTAATCGCTGGCATTACGTTGTTAGTTTGCCTGCTGGCCTATGGGTTGGATTTGTGGCGCTGGCGAATTCTCCTGCCTGGTGCGGACGGCCAGCCAGCCTGGAACGAGTGGCGAAGTTTGGGACGTTTGCTATTGTGGTTTACCTGGCCGACATGGCCCCTTGCGCTATGGACGCTCTGGCGCTGGCGCAAACAACTTGCGAGCCGTCACGTGGCGCTGCCCCTGTGGTTTGCCGGTATGGCCGTGGCTGCCACGCTGACCACCACCGCTTCTGACCGCAGCCTGCTCCTCAGCTTGCCACCGCTGGCTGCACTGGCCGCTTTTGCCTTACCGACCCTCAAACGCAGTGTGGCCTCGCTGATTGACTGGTTCACCCTACTTTTTTTCACTGGCTGCGGCACTATCATCTGGGTCGTCTGGATTGCGATGCAAACTGGGATACCCCGGCAACCTGCCGCCAATGTAGCCAGGCTGGCACCTGGGTTTGAACCCAGTTTTTCCTGGCTCGCTTTTTTGTCGGCGGTAGCTGCGACGCTGGCGTGGACCTGGCTGGTGAAATGGCGGGCCAGCGCGCAACGTGCCCCCATTTGGAAGTCGCTCGTTCTGCCTGCTGGCGGCGCCACTTTATGTTGGCTGCTGCTGATGACTCTATGGCTGCCCTTGCTCGACTATGCGCGCAGCTATGCACCAACCTCGCGCCTGGTCGCAAGCTTGGTCAATAAAAATGCCTGTGTCGAAATCTACGGCGTGGGCAGCGCCCAGGCTGCGGCCTTGCAATACCACGGCAAACTCGAACTGCGTCAGGCCACCTCGACAGCTGTTTGCCCGTATCTGGTTGTGGACATCGACGCTCAGACAACGCTCAGCAACACGGTAAATTTACCGGATTGGGCGTTTCAGGCCACCATACGCAGGCCCACCGATAAGAAGGAAGATTTGTTGCTGTTCAAACGGGTCAGCATTGACAACCACGCCAAGCCTGGCGTAAAACTCCCGCCGCCCTAGTTGAGAAAACTCAAAACCATCGGTCAGCATCCAGACGCTGAGACATCGGCAGGCACAAGCTGTTACCGCTCTCCCCATGCTTATTCTCGGCCTGACACGCTCCGGCGGAGCCAGTTTCCGAGCCGCCGGCAAGAATTAACTGGCTTGTAGCCGACGAACCCGTGTTGCCGGAAAAATGAGTGAAAAGAGCGACCCCAGCCCCGGCTGGCTCTCGATCTGAAGTTCGACACCGTGGCGCTGGGCTACGTGTTTGACGATGGCAAGGCCCAAACCAGTTCCGCCTGTCTCGCGCGAGCGACTACGGTCAATCCGGTAAAACCGCTCCGTTAGACGCGGCAGGTGTTCAGGTGCGATTCCCGGCCCCGTGTCCTTGACCTGGAATTTTCCGCGCCCATCTTCCAGAACTGTCCAGCTCACTTTGACCAATCCCCGCTCCGCCGTGTAACGCACTGCATTGGTGATCAGGTTAGACATGGCACTGTAGAGCTCGGTTTGGGCGCCTGCGATTTCACACGCCGGTCCAGGCTCAAACTCCAGTTGCTGCCCCTGTGGCGCAATCACCACCGACAAAGCCTTTGCGTCTTGTTCACATTGGGCAAACAGGGCTCGGGTGGTTATCCAGTCATTGGCATCCGGCAATGGGCTGCCTTCCAGGCGGGACAGAATCAGCAAGTCGCTCACGAGGGTCTGCATGCGCTTGGATTGTTGCGCCATCAGCGCAAGATAACGGCCACGTTCCGCCTCCTTTAAAGGCAAGGTTTGCAAGGTTTCGATGAAGCCGGACAACACCGTTAATGGCGTGCGTATTTCATGCGACACGTTGGCCACAAAATCCCGGCGCATCGCTTCTGCGAGCTCGATGGCCGTGATGTCGCGAGAGAGTAACAATTTGCGGTTTTTACCATACGAATGCGCATGCACCGACAGCTTCACTGGGCGCGCCGGTGTGCTGAAGCTGCCTGGGATCAGCACGTCTCGTGAAAAGTTTCCGGCTGCCATATAGGCC
The DNA here is from genome assembly GCF_012927485.1 of Polaromonas sp. GTDB lineage: Bacteria > Pseudomonadota > Gammaproteobacteria > Burkholderiales > Burkholderiaceae_C > Polaromonas. The sequence goes on from NZ_JABBPC010000009.1 coordinate 171,604, forward strand.
TTGAACGCGGGCTCTCGCACCAAATTGGCGATGTGTTGCAACACATCACGCTGCGCATCAAACCCGAAATGCTGCGTTGCCACCTGGTTACACCATTCAATTCGCCCGCGTGCATCAAGCAACACCACGCCGCTTGGTGAAGCCTGCAGCGCCGCCAAAAACTCGCCAAGTCGCGCCTGACTTTCAAGATTCTGCTGATCGCGATTTTTTAACAGCCTGCGAGTGCGGTCGGCCACCTCTCCCAACACCCCTGGCAGGCTGGGTGCGACGGCTAGCGTACTGACCAGCCCCTCCTGCGGTTCGTTGCTCTGTTCGGTGCGGAGCCAGTTAAGTAGCCTCGCCATGTAGAGACTGTCGACCAGCAGCCAGACAAAAGCGCCCAACGCGATCCCCATGCCCAGCCCAAGGCCTTCCTTCGCCGTCGTCCACCACCCTAAACTGCCGCCGACAAACATGCAGACCGCAAAAATGATCCAGCGATTGATCATCTCCCGGAGGGTGTTGCAGCAAGCACACTTTGGGCCACGACGGCTGTTAAGCGATAACCGGCACCGCGAACAGTTTCCACCATCGGGCCAGCAGTGCCCAGGGCTTCCCGCAAGCGCTTGACGTGAACGTCGACCGTACGCTCTTCAATAAATACGTGGTCACCCCACACCTTGTCCAGCAAGGAACTGCGGCTGTGCACCCGTTCTGCGTGCTTCATCAGATAGTGAAGCAGCTTGAACTCCGTCGGTCCCAGCTTGAGTTCCTGGTTTTGAAATGAAATACGGTGAGTCGCTGCGTCCAATATCAAACCGGCCACGGTGACGCTGTCGTTTACCGACTCGGGAGCCCGGCGACGCAGTACCGCACGAATGCGTGCAAGCAATTCCTGCGTAGAAAAAGGCTTGGTAATGTAATCGTCGGCGCCAGCATCCAGTCCGGCCACTTTGTCCGTCTCATCGCCCCGAGCCGTTAACATCAGAATGGGAATACTTTTGGTACGGGGCTGCTTGCGCCAGTAACGCGCCAGCGCAAGGCCGCTCTGCCCCGGAAGCATCCAGTCCAGCAGGATGACATCCGGCAGCACGGCGTCAAGTTCGCGCTGGGCCGCAACACTGTCCTCCACTACCACTGGCGCAAAGCCGCCATGCCGCAGGTTGACGGCAATCAGTTCGGCGATGGCCGGCTCATCCTCAACAATCAATACGCGTGGCAGATGTTTCATCAACAATTACTTTATGGCCGACTCAATCTGATCCATGGGGCTGTGCCTGACATCTGCCCCCTTAACGATGTAAATGATGAACTCTGCGATGTTCTTGGCATGGTCGCCAATGCGCTCAATGGCCTTGGCTAAAAACAACAAGTCCAGACTCGCGGAAATGGTGCGGGGATCTTCCATCATGTAAGTGATCAACTTGCGCACGAAGCCGTCAAACTCCTGGTCGATCTGGTCGTCCTCCTTGAGGATGGAAACTGCAGCCGTGGTATCCAGCCGGGCGAAGGCATCGAGTGCCTTGCGCAACAGACCGGACGCAAGATCTGCCGCCACGCCCAACTCAGAGGCTGGCAGCAAGCGGGCCGAGCCGCTGAGAATGATGGACTTGACCATTCGTGCGATTTTTGCAGCCTCATCACCAACCCGCTCCAGGTTGGCTGTCGTCTTGGAAATGGCAATCAACAGGCGCAGATCCCGGGCCGTAGGCTGGCGGCGCGCAATGATGGAAGACAACTCGCGGTCAATGTCTATCTCCATCATGTTTACACGCGCCTCGGTCTCGGCGACCTGGTCAGCGCTTTCCGCATTGAACTGCGACAGCGCGTGAATGGCCAAACGAATCTGAGATTCCACCAATCCGCCCATCTCCATCACGCGTGAAGACACGCCGTTGAGTTCGCTGTCAAACTGGGTGGACAAATGTTTGTCAGGCATACTTTGTTCCTTGATCCTTTTCAGCCGAAGCGGCCGGTAATATAGTCTTCGGTCTCTTTGCGCCTAGGCTTGAAGAAAAGATCTTCCGTCGCGCCGAATTCAACCAGATCCCCCAAGTACATATAGGCTGTGTAGTCACTGCAACGGGCAGCCTGCTGCATATTGTGGGTCACGATAACCACCGTATATTCACTTTTTAACTCGGCGATGAGTTCCTCGATCTTGGCTGTAGAAATCGGATCCAATGCCGAGCAAGGCTCGTCCAGCAGCAGCACTTCCGGCTTGATGGCGATGCCACGCGCAATGCAAAGCCGCTGCTGCTGACCGCCCGACAGGCTGGCGCCGCTCTGATGCAATTTGTCCTTGACCTCTGTCCAAAGAGCGGCCTTGCGCAATGCCCATTCCACCCGCTCATCCAGGTCTGCAGCGTTCAGGCTGTCAAACAACTTTACGCCAAAGGCGATGTTGTCATATATCGACATCGGAAAAGGGGTCGGCTTTTGAAAAACCATGCCTACTTTCGAGCGAATCAGCGCCACGTCCTTTTTGGACGTCAGCAGATTCTCGCCGTCGAATATGATTTCACCTTCCGCGCGCTGCTCCGGATAAAGCTCGTACATACGGTTGAAAATACGCAGTAACGTGGATTTACCGCAGCCCGAAGGGCCAATGAATGCGGTGACTTTCTTTTCAGGAATCTCCAGGTTGATACCTTTCAAAGCGTGAAACTTGCCGTAATAGAAATCGAGATTTTTAACCGATATTTTTGACTGTTGACGCTTTTCGCCAGAGCTATTCATCTTTAACCTTGTCTTATTGTGTTCGTTGAACGGCGATCAGCCTCGCTGTCAGCCTTTAACACGCGTCAACATCCGCGCAAGAATATTCAACCCGAGTACCGCCACTGTAATCAAGAACACGCCCGCCCATGCGAGCTGCTGCCAGTTCTCGTAGGGACTCATCGCAAACTTGAAAATAATCACAGGCAAGCTAGCCATTGGCTGACTTAAATCCGAGTTCCAGAACTGGTTGTTCAATGCCGTGAACAGCAAGGGAGCGGTTTCACCCGCGATACGCGCTACGGCCAGCAATATGCCCGTCACCACCCCCGAGCGGGCGGCCTTGAGCGTGATGCTTGTGATGACCTTCCACTTCGGCGCACCCAATGCGTAAGCCGCCTCACGCAGGCCCGGCGGAACCAGCTGCAGCATATTTTCAGTCGTGCGTATGACCACCGGAATCACAATCAGGGCAAGGGCCAGCACACCCGCCCAGCCAGAGAAGGAATGAAATCGGGACACCACGATCGCGTACACAAACAGACCAATCACGATCGACGGCGCTGACAGCAAAATGTCATTCACGAAGCGAGTCACCGAGGCCAGCCAACCCTTCGTGTTGTATTCAGCAAGGTAGATACCAGCCATGATGCCGATCGGCGTACCCACAAACGTAGCCAGCAGCACCATCAAAAAAGAGCCATAAAGCGCGTTAGCAAGACCGCCCGCTTCGTTGGGTGGAGGCGTCATTTCAGTGAAGGTCGCAAGCGCGATACCGCCAAGGCCCAGTCGTACGGTTTCCCACAGAATCCAGAACAACCAGAATAGGCCAAACGACATGGCTGCCAGGGACAACGCGAGGGCTACCCCATTGATCCGTTTACGACGAGCGAACTTGGCCAAGCGCGCATCACGCATCACGGCGCTCATGATTTGCTTCCTTCATTTTTCCTTAATTGGGCCAGCAGCAGTTTGGACAACGCCAACACCACAAAGGTGATGAAGAACAGAACCAGACCCAGATAAATTAATGCGGCTTGATGCAAGCCTTCAGCCGCCTCGGCGAATTCGTTCGCCAGTGCTGACGTGATGCTGTTGGCTGCCTGAAACAGGCTCAGCGAATCTAACTGGTTGAAGTTCCCGATGACGAAAGTCACTGCCATGGTTTCCCCCAGAGCACGACCTAAGCCCAGCATGATGCCGCCCATCACACCGGCTTTGGTATAGGGCAGCACCACTTTAAAAACCACCTCCCAGGTAGTAGACCCTAAACCGTAGGCCGATTCTTTCAGCAGCACCGGTGTGACTTCAAACACATCGCGCATCACTGAAGCAATGAACGGAATGATCATGATCGCGAGGATGATGCCCGCCGACAAAATACCGATACCCACCGGCGGGCCAGAAAACAGGGCACCGAGGTAAGGCACATTGCCAAAAAGATTTTGCAGGGGTTGCTGCACATAGGTCGCCAGGATGGGACCAAACACCAGCAGCCCCCACATCCCGTAAACAATAGAGGGGACGGCTGCCAGCAGCTCGATGGCTGTCCCCAAAGGCCTCTTGAGCCAAGCCGGCGACAGCTCGGTCAAAAACAGCGCGATGCCAAAACTGACAGGCACCGCGATCAGCACTGCGATCAATGAGGTAGCCAGCGTGCCATAAATCATGACCAGGCCACCGTACTCGTTCTTCACGGGGTCCCAAACGCTGCTGGTCAAAAAACCGAGCCCATACTCGCTGATGGCAGGCCACGCCCCAACGATGAGTGATGCCAGAATGCCGATCAACAGGCCCAGCGTCAGCAAAGCTGCGCCTAGCGCAGCCCAGCTGAAAAGCCGGTCTGCCAAGGGACCTCTGCGCACAGTATTTACGGGAGAAGGCTTAATCATGTCGCGTCCGGTCACTTGTGCCGGCTGGTCAATCAATGCCCGGCTAGCAGGAAGTGTAGAGGACACGTAAAAAACCTTGTAGTTGGTGGCGGAGGATGACAGCTTACTTACTTGTAGGCGATTGCTTTACCGGAGACATCCTTGATATCGCCCCAAGATTTTTCGATGATGGTTTTCACGCTGGCAGGAATGGCCACATAGTCCAGATCGCCCGCGGTCTTGTCGCCGTTTTTGTAAGCCCACTCAAAGAATTTTAGCGATGCAGCCGCTTGCGCCGGTTTGTCTTGTAGCTTGTGCATCAGAATGAAGGTTGCACCCGTGATCGGCCACGCATCTTTGCCTGGCTGTTCCGTCAGGATTTGATAAAAACTCTTGGACCACGCCGCGCCGCCGGCGGCGGCTTTGAAAGCCGCTTCGTCAGGCGACACAAAATTACCGGCAGCGTTCTTCAGTTGGGCGTAGGCCATTTTGCTCTGCTTGACATAGGCATATTCGACAAATCCAATCGAATTAGGCAGGCGACCAACAAACGCGGCCACCCCTTCGTTGCCCTTGCCGCCCGCACCCACTGGCCAGTTCACGGCCGTACCTTCTCCCACTTTGGCCTTCCACTCCGGGTTGACCTTGCTGAGGTAGTTGGTGAAAATAAAACTGGTACCGGAACCGTCCGCGCGGCGAACCGGCGCGATGGCGGCATCAGGCAAAGCGAGCGTAGGGTTCAAAGCCTTGATGGCCGGATCTGTCCACTTGGTGATTTTACCAAGATAGATATCACCGAGAACCTGGCCAGTAAGTTTGAGTTGACCCCCGGTAACGCCTTTGATGTTTACAACTGGAATAACGCCGCCGATCACCGTCGGAAACTGCAACAACCCCTTCTTGGCCAACTCGTCATCCTTGAGGGGCATATCCGATGCACCAAAATCGACCGTTTTGGTATCGATCTGCTTGATGCCAGCGCCCGACCCGACCGATTGATAGTTGATTTTGACGCCAGTGGCCTTGTTGTAGTCAGCAGCCCATTTGAAATAGAGCGGCGCCGGGAAGCTGGCTCCAGCACCCGTTACGCCTTGCGCAGCGGATAGTGTGGAAAACGACATGACAGCAATACCCATCACAGTCATCACAGAAGCTTTGGAACTCAATTTCATCAGAATACCTCTTGGGTTGGTAGGAAAGATGCGTCGACTGTAGAAGTCTTATATGACAAACATGTGACAACTGGCTCGGGATAGCCGATGATTTTCATCATTGTGCGGCGTCATAAAACATTCAAGTTTCCGTCACAAAGTTGTCATTAAGTTCTTCTACGCTTGGCGCTGTCTTAATCAGGAGCTTTATCGCATGTTCAACTGCCGTATTTTGTTTGCCGCTGCAACTATTGCCGCCCTCTCCGGCTGCGCCACCCACTCAACTCCCTTGTCGGTGGCCGACACCATCGCAGCCGAGCCACAACTGAGCACGCTCAACCGCCTGGTTGTCAAAGCCGGCCTGACCGACACGCTCAAAGGCGCAGGGCCCTTTACCATCTTCGCGCCTAGCAACGAGGCTTTCTCCAAAGTAGCGGCCAAAACCATGGACGAATTGGGCAACAACCCTGCGGAACTCAAGGCAGTCCTGAGTTACCACGTTGTTCCGGGGAAGTTCATGGCCGCCGATGTCAAAAATGGCACGATTAAAACCGTCAATGGCGCCAACGTGGCGCTCTCCAAAGCAGGCGAATTTGTCACCATTGAAGAAGCCTTGGTTCAGACTGCCGATATTTCTGCAACCAACGGTGTCGTGCATGTCATAGACAGCGTTCTGATTCCTCCAGCAAAGCACTAGGCGGATGCCAGGCTTTGAAGCCGTGCATAAATCATCTTTCAGGCCAGCATCCTTTAAAAGTTGGTGCTAGCCGCTGCAAATTGCGCAGAATTTCATATCGAACGGCAGGCGCTGCTGCGCCTGGAAATTAGTGACGTCCTTACAGAAATCAGTTTTCAGCCGTCGCCAGATCCTGCAGCATGCGAGCTTGCTAACTGCAGGCGCTGCCGCACCAAACTGGGCTCAGCCTCGCAAGTCGGTCGCCTCATCACACAGCATCATCGTGGCGCAGGTCGTTGATTTTTCTCCAGCACAGCAGGACGTGTCTAAAGATTTCTTGATCGGATCTCGCGCCGCCTGGCAGGACATCAACGCACGCGGCGGGATCCGCGGACGGCCGGTGCAACATCTCGCGCTTGAAACTGACGGCACCCCGGCCAGTTTACGGACTGCCCTGAACTCGGTTAAAGACAACTCTTCCTGCCTCGCCCTTTCGGGCAGTGTCGGCGACCAGATCGCCAGCCAGGTCGTGGCCCTTTCCCGTCAAGGGGAGATCAACATTGCTCACGCCGCACCCTGGCTGCAAAACTCCAGCCTCGAAATCGACGACAAGACCTTCCCCATTTTTGCAGCGCGCCAGCAACAAATTGCCTATGCGCTGAAAACCTTGTCGGTAATGGGTTTGAAGGAGGTGGGGGCAATTTATGGAACTGCCCAAGACCACACCGCTTACCATGTCGAGCTTGAGCGCATAGCGGCAGGCATGCATCTTCGGCTGAAGTCGTTTCACGGTTTGTGGGACCTGCGCCTGCTGAGCCAGAAGTTAAGCGCCAGTACCCCTGCTGTTTTGCTGTTTGTAGGTGGTACGCCGGAACTTGCCGAGTTCACGAAAGGCCTGGAAAAACAGGCACGCCAGCGTTATATCGTGGCACTCGCCGATGTCAACCTGCAGACCCTGCTTCAGATGGGGGCAGCGCGCCACACGCCGGTCATCGCGACTCAGCCGGTGCCGCTGGTCAAGTCCAACCTACCTATCGTCAGGAACTATCGCGAAACGCTCTCGCGTTTATTTGACGAGCCTCCAACCCCGTTGGGCATGGCTGGTTTTATTGCCGCTCGATTCACCTACGAGGTGCTCAATGAAGCAGAAGTCCCGTTGACGCGCCAGAGCGCTCTTGCTGCATTTCAGCGGCGCGCCAGTTTGGATATCGGCGGTTTTCGGGTCAGCTTTAATGCTCAGCGCAGAAGCGGCAGCTACGTCACACAAAGCATGATGACGGTCGATGGTCGGGTGATTGGTTAAACCGAAGGACGACTGATGAGGGTTTCGCGCGAATGCTATGCTGAGTCTGGAAAAAGAACTCTAGACATGCAAAATGGAACCCGCCTCGCCGCTGTAGATCTTGGATCCAACAGTTTTCGCCTCGAAATCGGGCGTCTTGACCACGGACAGATTCACCGAACAGAATATCTCAAGGAGACCGTCCGCCAGGGAAACGGACTGGACGCTGATCGCAACCTGACACCAGAGGCGATGCAGCGTGGCTGGGACTGCCTAGCCCGCTTCGGCGAGCGGCTAGCAGGCTTCAAAAGAACACAGGTCAGGGCGGTGGCCACCCAGACCTTGAGAGAGGCGCGCAATCGCGAAGAGTTTCTGGTGCGCGCTCACAAAATCCTCGGATTCCCGATCGATGTCATTTCGGGTCGTGAAGAAGCCCGGTTGATTTACCAGGGTGTGGCCCACATGCTGCCCCAGTCAGACGAGCGGCGGCTGGTGGTGGATATTGGCGGTCGCTCAACGGAAATGATTCTAGGCAAAGGACTGGATGCGACAGCCATGGAGTCCTACCGCGTTGGCAGCGTGGCCTGGTCGATGAAATACTTCTCCGACGGGCAGTTCAGCCCGCGCGCTTTCGAAATGGCGGAGATTGCAGCCAAAGCGGTGCTGGATGAGGCCGTCGATGCTTACCGCCCTGGCACCTGGGATGTGGCTTACGGCTCCTCCGGCACCATTGGTGCAGTCAGCGATGTACTGACTGCTGCCGGATGGCCCGCCGGCTTGGTCACGCGCGAAGGCCTTGATTGGCTGCTGGATCGGCTGCTCAAAGCGCAAAGCGCTGACCGCCTGAAATTCGATGGCATGAAGGATGACCGGCGTGCCGTCATTGGCGGCGGTGTCAGCGTGCTCCGGGCCGTGTTTGATTTGCTCGACATTGAACAGATGGAAGCAGCGCAAGGCGCGCTTCGTCACGGCGTGCTCTACGATCTGCTGGACCGGGAGCAAGACTTGACAGATTTGCGTTCCACAACAGTGCAACGCCTGTCCAGCAAATTCAACGCCGATGTTACGCAGGCAGAGCGGGTCAGTAAAGTCTCGCGATACCTCTTCCTGATGGCTCGGACGGGAATGCCCATCGCGGAATCAGAACGATTTCAGCGCAAGCTGGAGTGGGCGGCCCAACTCCATGAGATCGGTAGCCAGATTTCTCACAGCGATTACCACAAGCATGGCGCCTACATTTTGGACAATGCCGACGCGCCCGGTTTCGCTCTACCGGAGTTGCACCGCCTGAGCCTGCTCGTATTGGGACATCGGGGTAAATTGCGCAAGCTGGAAGTGGATTTTGAAGATCGCATCTTTGTTCAGCAGCTGCTTTGCTTGCGGTTGGCCGTCATTTTGTGCCATGCCCGGCGGGACCCCGACCTCAAGGGGTTGCAGCTCGAATTCGGCGCCGAGCCCGGCCAGCTTTTCGTGCTGAACTGCAGACCAGGCTGGGGCGAAGCCTTTCCGCAATCAGCGTATTTGCTGCACGAAGAAGTGCTGGCATGGCAAAAAACGCCTTGGACCTTGATCGTTTCCGGCCTGTGAAGCGGCCGCTTTGACGGTCTTTTTCAAATGGTATAAACTGTATAAACAGTTTAATTTAACTACTTATTTAGAAAGATTTTGCCATGACAACCACCAAGAAACCAGCCCTTTCAGCACCCTTGGTTGTAGCCGCACCAACCGCCGCAAAGCGTGATGTACCGGTCAAACAAAAGGCCACCACGTCAACTGCGGCAAAATTGCCTGTTCGCAAAGTCGCTGTCAAAAAAGCTGCTGTAGAAAAAGCGGCACCTCAAAAAGTCGTTGCTCAGGTGCCTCTTTCCAAAGCCTTTGCCTCAGCAAAGCCCGAAAAAATCCAAAAACCTAAAAAACCCAAACTGGTCCGCGACAGCTTTACCATTCCGAAAGCCGAATATCTGGTCCTGGATGAGCTCAAGCAGCGCGCGGCGACATTGACCCGGCCTGCCAAAAAAAGCGAACTACTGCGTGCCGGTATCAAAATCTTGGCCACCCTGTCAGACGCAAGCTTCCTGAATGCCCTGGAGCGGGTTCCCACCATTAAAACAGGCCGCCCTACGCTGAACAAGTAAGCGTACCTCAGAGCACCTCGGGCGACTGTACGGTGACTACGGCAGTCTGGCAACGGCCATCGCGGTCCCGGCTGCGAAGCCACCAGAGCGCGCCTTTTTTAACCGGACAGTCACTTTCCTGAAGCCCTAGAAGCTGCGCGATAGTCTGTCCGAGCGTCGGTTGATGCCCTATCACCAGAATCGGTGATTTGCTAAGGGGCCATTGCACCAGTGCCAGCAACTGCGCGGCTGTTCCACCCGGTGAAAGTTCGGAACGGATTTTGTACTTGCGTCCTAAGGCAAGCGCCGTCTGCTCGCAGCGCCGCGCTGGACTCACCAAAATACGGGCACCCTCAGGCAACTGCCGGTCCAGCCAGTTGGCCATGCGAGAGGCCTGTTTTTCCCCTCGCGCCGTGAGCGTCCGGTCCAGGTCACGGGTTCCGAGCGGATCACTTTCGAATCCCTCTTCCGCCTCTGCATGACGCCATAAAATCAGGTCCATTTTATTTCTCCCGATGGTGGGAAACCGAGTAGCGGGCCATCAAGGCCGCTTGTGCACCATGACGCTGCGCCGGGTCTGGCGGATTCACGCGCGCATAAGTGCCGTCCGGCTGCAAGTCCCAGGCATCGCAGCCATCGTGCAGATAGGCCACCAGGCATTCATCGATGATGCGCTGCCGGAGAGCGTGATCGATCACCGGCCATGCCAGCTCCACCCTGCGCAGCATGTTGCGATTCATCCAGTCGGCGCTTGAAAGGTAGAGAGCTTCTTCCTCTGCGCAGCGAAAATAAAACACGCGCGAGTGCTCAAGGAAACGGCCAATGACCGAACGCACCCGGATGTTGTCTGTGATGCCAGGCACCTGAGCCGGCAGCGTACAGGCACCGCGCACGATCAAATCAATTTTCACCCCGCGCTGGCCCGCCTTGACCAAAGCCACAATGAGGTCTTCGTCGGTTAGCGCATTCATCTTGGCCACAATGCGCGTGTCTTTGCCTTGCAGCGCGGCTTCGCCCAGAAAATCGATTTTTTCCACCAGTTTGTGTTGCAGCTCAAACGGTGCCAGCCAGAGGTGATTCAATCTCGGCAAGCGGCTTTGACTGGCCAGGTGCACAAATACATTGTCAATATCCGAAGTCAACAAAACATCAGCCGTCAGATAACTTACGTCTGTGTACAAGCGGGCCGTGCTTCGGTTGTAGTTGCCGGTTGACAAATGGGCATACCGCTTGAGCCGCTTACCCTCACGCCGCGTGACCAGCAGCATTTTGGCGTGGGTCTTCAGCCCCACCACGCCATAAACCACTTGTGCGCCAATTGACTCCAGCATTTCCGCCCAATTGATATTCGCCTCCTCATCGAAACGCGCCTTCAGCTCCACCACGACCGTGACTTCCTTGCCCCGACGAACAGCCTCCCGCAGCAGCGCCATCAATTGCGAATCAGCGCCCGTGCGGTAAATGGTTTGCTTGATCGCAAGTACTTTGGGATCGTTGACCGCCTCACGAAGGAAATCCAGGACCGCGTCGAAGCTCTCGAACGGTTGGTGGATGGACACATCGCCCTGCTTGAGCCGCTCAAAAAAAGATTGCCCGGGCACCAGTTGCGTGGGGTAGCAGGGGTAGTAACGCGGAAAAAGAAGCCTGGGATCGTTGATCAGGTCCACGAGTTGGGTCAGCCGCACCAGATTGACCGGGCCTTGCACCCGGTACAGGGCGAGAGCTGGCAAGTTGAACTGTTTGAGTAAAAATCCCGATAAATAGTCTGAACAGCCAGAGGACACTTCCAGACGAACCGCTTGCCCGTAGTGGCGCTGCTCCAGGCCTTGCCGTAAAGCGGTGCGAAGGTTTTTTACATCGTCTTCATCCACTGCAAGATCGGAGTGCCGGGTGACCCGGAATTGGGAAAACTGCCCCACATCACGTCCCAAAAACAGCTCGGTCAAGTGAGCCCGAATGACACTAGACAGCGATACAAACAAGCTACCCTGGTTCTTATTTTGGCTAGGCATGTGGATAAAGCGTGGCAATACCCGCGGGATCTTGACGATGGCAATCTCATTTTGACGCCCAAAGGCGTCGTGGCCCCCAAGCCTGACAATGAAGTTCAGGGACTTGTTGGCCACCTGTGGAAACGGATGAGAGGGATCAAGCCCGACCGGAATCAATAGCGGCCTAACTTCCCTCTCAAAATACTGCTTGACCCAACGTCGTTGCGCCGCATCGCGCTCGCCGTGAGACACGATGCGGATACCGTGTAATTCGAAGGCGGGCAACAAGTCGTCGTTATAAAGGGAGTACTGCCGCGCTACCAAGTCGTGTGCGGCGGTCGAAAGCGCCTTGAATGATTGAGCGGTGTACGGGCCTTTTTGCTCGTTAGTTTGGGCCGCTGTCAGGTGCGGAGCGGTGCGGACCTCAAAAAACTCATCCAGATTGGACGACACGATGCACAGAAACCTCAGCCTTTCCAGCAGGGGTACGTCCGGGCGTTTGGCCCAGTCCAGCACCCGCTCGTTGAAAGCAAGAATACTGTGGTCGCGGTCCAGAAACGGGATGGGTGTGTCGGCAGCGGTTAACGGGACGGGAGAAATTGGCAAAGAAGGCATTAACAATAAGAGGCATTTCGATTAAAGATAGTCATTATTGTTTACTTCGTTGATGACCAGGGCGTGACGGTACTTTTCACCAATGGTGCCTTTCTATTTGCCAACTTGCAACTGGCAGTTTTAGCGGGGCTCGTGTCTTTTCGCGCAGCTTCCAAATAGCTCTCAAACAACTGCGCCGAATGTGCCCAACTGAAATCCAGGGCCCTCACACGCGCCTCATGGCGCGGTAACGCAAGTGCGGCGTAGCAAGCCTGCTGTAAATGGGCGTTCATGACGCCACCGTGACAAGTTCCATCCGCTTTTCCCAACACCTCCAGTGGACCGTCCACCGGATAAGCGGCCACCGGCGTGCCGGTTGCCATGGCTTCCAGCATCACCAGGCCAAATGTTTCCGACTTGCTTGGAAACACAAATACATCCGCAGCTGCATACACCTTGGCCAGCTCGTCCCTGGCCAATACGCCCATCCAGAGCACCTCCGGATAGCGTTCCTTGAGCAACCGCTCCAGCGGGCCCACCCCGCAAACAACTTTGGTGCCGGGTAGGTCCAGCCGCAGGAACGCCTCGATGTTTTTCTCGTACGACACGCGCCCCACAAACAAGGAGACAGGGCGTACTAACGCCCCCATGGGAGCGTGCAAACGCGGCTCAGGCTGAAACGCAAAAAGTTGCGTATCTACGCCGTGCGTCCAGCTGCGCAAGTTGCGGAAACCCCGCTGCTCAAGCATGCGCAGCACGCCGTTCGTCGGCACCATCACACCAGAAGACGGCTTGTGAAAGTAGCGAAACAGCGCATAGCCCCACGACAAGGGGATTCTGAGTGCCGCATGGAGGATCTCAGGAAACTTCGTGTGAAAGGCAGTGGTGAAGTTCAGACCGCGTTTGAGGCAATACCGGCGTGCCGCCCATCCGAGCGGACCTTCAGTGGCAATATGGATAGCTTCTGGCTGAAAAGCGTCCAACTGGTGCGTTAGTCCGCGCTTGGGGCGAACGGCCAGGTCAATACCGGCATAGCCGGGGCAAGGCCGGGTGATAAATAGGCCGGGATGAATCACTTCGACAGAGTGCCCCATTTGCTGAAGCTCACGCACCAGTTCCACCAAGGTGGTCACAACGCCGTTAACCTGAGGCGCCCAAGCGTCGGTAATCAGGGCGATTTTCACGCGGCTAGCACCCCAGCAACCTGGCCTCGACCCTGGCTTTCATGGGATGGCGCCCAATGCACCAGTTCGAGGGTGCCATCGAAATGCTCGACCAGCGCGCTGCGGCTTTCAACCCAATCGCCGTCGTTGCAGTACAACACGCCGTTGATGTCGCGCATCTCGGCGCGGTGGATGTGGCCGCAGACCACACCCTGATGGCCACGGCGGCGCGCCTCGTTGGCGACTGCTACTTCAAAATCGGTGACGTAGTTGAGAGCGCTCTTGACCTTTTGCTTCAGATAAGCCGACAGCGACCAGTAAGGCAATCCCATGCGGGCGCGCAGGCTGCTGAGATACCGGTTAAGTTTGAGTGTAAATTCGTAGAGGTTGTCGCCCACGTAGGCAAGCCATTTGGCGCATTGCACCACCGCATCGAAATAGTCGCCGTGAATAATCCACAGCTGACGGCCATCGGCGGTGGTATGGACGGCTTCGCCGGTGACTTCGATACCGCCGAACTGGTTACCGATAAATTCACGCGCAAACTCATCATGGTTGCCAGGAACATAAATGATGCGGCACCCTTTGCGGGCACGTCGCAGCAACTTTTGCACCACATCGTTGTGAGACTGCGGCCAATACCACTTGCGGCGCAGCTGCCAGCCGTCCACGATGTCACCCACCAAGTAGAGACTGTCGCTGGGATGGGCTTTCAGAAAATCCAGCAGAGCTACTGCCTGACAACCAGGTGTGCCCAAGTGAAGGTCGGAAATAAAAATGGCGCGGTAGCGCTGGCGCAGCGCGTCCTCATCGTCGTCATGACTGTTGCCGTCTGACCCCGGTACGATTCCATTGCCAACTGATGCGATCGACCCCAAAGCGTCAAACAGCTTTCGCATCACGAACCCCCAGGTTTGCCCGACAGTGGGCTTCCTGAAAAATGCTTTAAATAGCGCGGCGGCAGGTCGGCAATACGCATCATCATGGGTAAGTCGGCCGAGTTGAAATCCGGGTCCCAGGCCGGTGCACCCAATACTTTGGCGCCCAGCCGCAGGTAGCCCTTGATCAAGGCAGGAGGCTCTACAGCCAGCGAATCATCAAGCAACTCAACCGGCAGAGCCAGCCGCGGCGTCACGCGGTACTCAATGCCAGCCAGGTGGCTTTGTCTTACCTGGCGCCAGATGCTGGCTGCTGCATGGCCGCTGGACACCCCGTTGTGCTGCATCGGAATGCTGGCGCAACCAATCATGGTGTCGAGCTGGTTGCGCGACATGAACTCTGCCAACGCGCCCCAAAGCGCCAGAATCACGCCGCCGTGCCGGTGGTCAACATGCACGCAGCTGCGGCCCAGTTCAACCATCCGCTCCCGTAGGCCCCGCAGCCGGGTCAGGTCGAATTCAATGTCGCTGTAGGTGCTGCCCACACGCTTGGCCTGCGTTGGCGTGAGCACCCGATAAGTACCAATCACCTCGCCGCTGTCCGCATCGCGCACCAGCAGGTGTTCGCAGTAGTCGTCAAACAAATCGACGTCATGCCCAGGCAAGGTTTTCGACAGCGTTGCACCCATCTCAAGCGCAAACACCTGATACCTCAGACGCTGCGCTTGCCGGACCTCATCCTGGTGCCGGGCCCAACTGACCGAGATTTTGCCCACTGAAGGCCTTTGGTCAGGGACTGCGCTGACCGCAGGACAGCTTTGATGAAGTGACCCCCGTGGCATGGCGACGGGCGACAATGCAAAGGTGGGATTGGGCAGTTCTTTCATGGCTAACTCCTTATTTGCTCACTGTTTTAAAACGTTTAAACCCTCTGCAAGCACCAACACCGAACGCGCTGTGAGAAGCTCTTTTTAGGGGGCTTTGACTTTTAATTGCCAGCGGCCCGAAGAACTGCGTTTTCGCGTCTGCCGACGACTGCGGCGGAAGGGGGCGAACAACTTGATAACTGATCGAGCCACGGCCTGCTGCCGGCTTTAAATCGCAAACCGCCCGGACTGCTGGCCATAGCGTGCGCCGTGCAGCGCAAAATGCGCAGGCGCTGCTGGTCGAGGTCGTGAGCGGCAAGGCTAAAGGCCGGACCGACCATTTTTTCTTGTTCACCGACTTGGTTTGAATCCACTCCCATCGCGTACTCCATCGTGCTGGTCATGCAGCGATTCTGAAAGGAGGGAGTGACGCGCCTGTGTCAGTTCAATGGCAGTTGTGTGACAGTGTCCAGCGGGACTCGGCGAATCTGTGTGACCCGTTAGCGCCAGACAATTCCTTGCAGCGGGCCGAAATAAAATTGTTCCTCAAGACGTAGCAAACTATTTTTATAAGTCATGCGTAACGGCGGGCAAACGCCCTCTGCCGCTTGAAGGATCTGGTTGGAAAAATGCTTGGCGCACAAGCTGAAGTGAAAGGTGCACCGACTCACTCGCCTTGATAGCACTTCGGCTTAAAAAACTCGATCGATAGTCGGACGATACGCTGCAAAAATATCACTGGTCAGCAACACGGCCGCCGCGATCATCGATGACTTGCTCGCCATCTTCCTTGGCGAAGGCACCGGTTTGCGGTAGCGCCAGGAGCTCCAGCACGGTCTCTGACGGACGGCACAAGCGGGTGCCCAGCGGTGTCACCACAATCGGCCGATTAATCAAAATCGGATGAGCCAGCATCGCGGTTATCAGCGCGTCATCGCTCAAGCCCGGGTAGTCGAGCTGAAGTTTATCGTAGGGCGTTCCTTTGCGCCTGAGCAGATCCCTGACAGGCATCGCCATCTGCGCAATCAACTCCTGCAGCTTTTCGCGCGTGGGTGGAGTGACCAGGTATTCGACGATGACGGGTTCGACGCCGGTGTTTCTAATCAGCGCCAGCACATTGCGCGACGTTCCGCATTGGGGGTTGTGATAAATCGTGATATTAGACATGTGCGTGAACTCCCGGTGAAAACACTCCCCACAGCTGTGAAGATTGCATTAATTTTATAATTCAATTATATTTGAAGTATGAAAATAATAACACCGCCTACTTCTTCGATCACACTGGATGAGGCCCCCGTCGTTAAGGCACTGGCGGCGCTGGCCCAGGCACAGCGCCTGCGTGCTTTCCGGGCCCTGGTCGTGGCCGGGCCAGAGGGACTGACGCCCAGCGTTATGGCCGAGCAGTTGGGCGTGGCGCCTAGCGCGCTGTCTTTCCATCTGAAAGAACTGGCTCACTCGGGACTGGTCAGCAGCGAGGCACGCGGCCGCTACCTGATTTACCGCGCGAACTTTGATCAGATGAATGCTCTGCTGGCTTACTTGACGGAACACTGCTGTAACGGAGGCGCCTGCAACGCGGGCACAGCAATCGCGCGCAAAGCCTGCTAAAAATCCCATGCAATTTAAGCGTTCCGCGCCAAGTAGAGCCGACGAACGCCCGTCAGTGACGACCCACCACATGACGAGTTACCGCGTCACCTCATCGCAGACCTTCCACCGCCCCAAAAAAGAAAACTGAAAATGCTCGCTGCCGTCCTTATTTTTCTCGTCACCCTGATTCTGGTCATCTGGCAGCCACGCGGCATGGGCATCGGCTGGAGCGCCACGCTCGGTGCGTTGCTGGCGCTGCTGTTTGGCGTGGTGCATCTTGGCGACATTCCCACGGTCTGGCAGATCGTTTGGAATGCAACGGCCACGTTCATCGCGGTGATCATCATTAGCCTGATACTCGACGAGGCAGGCTTTTTCGAGTGGGCCGCATTGCACGTCGCCCGCTGGGGCGGCGGGCGCGGGCGATGGTTATTTGCACTCATCGTATTGCTGGGTGCTGCCGTAGCCGCACTCTTCGCCAACGATGGCGCAGCGCTGATACTGACACCGATCGTGATGGCAATGTTGCTGGCGCTCGGCTTCAGTTCAACAGCGACGCTGGCCTTTGTGATGGCGGCCGGCTTCATTGCAGACACCGCCAGCTTGCCGCTGGTCGTGTCCAACCTCGTCAATATCGTTTCAGCAGATTTCTTCAAGATCGGCTTCAATCACTATGCCTCCATCATGGTAGGGGTAGACCTCACCGCGATCGCCGCGAGTCTCGCCGTGCTGCTGCTTTATTACCGCAAAAGCATTCCGGGACACTACGTGGTGTCTCAGCTCAAACAACCGCGCGAGGCGATCCATGATCTCGCGACGTTTCGGGCCGGATGGGTGGTGCTGGCGTTGCTGCTCGTCGGCTTTTTTGGTCTTGAGCCCATCGGCGTGCCGGTCAGCGCTATCGCAGCGGTCGGCGCGCTCGTGCTGCTGGTGATTGCGGGCCGAGGCAGCGCGATTTCCACTCGTAAAGTGCTGCGTGAAGCACCCTGGCAGATCGTCGTGTTCTCGCTCGGAATGTATTTGGTTGTTTACGGTCTGCGCAACGTCGGCCTGACGACGGAGATCGCCAAACTTCTGGACTTTTTCGCCCAAGGCGGCGTGTGGGGTGCGACTTTCGGCACCGGGGTGCTCTCCGCACTTCTCTCGTCGGTGATGAACAATTTACCCACGGTGCTGGTCGGAGCGCTTTCGGTCGAGGCGAGCGGCTCGACGGGCGTGATCCGTGAAGCGATGATTTACGCGAATGTGATCGGCTGCGATCTGGGACCAAAAATTACGCCGATCGGTAGCCTGGCAACCTTACTTTGGCTTCACGTGCTTGCGCGCAAGGGTATGACCATTACGTGGGGCTACTATTTCAGAACGGGCATCGTACTGACCCTGCCGGTGCTGCTCGTGACGCTTGCCATGCTGGCGATCCGACTAAGCACATCGTGAGCGTCAGAGGGTAAACCAACCCGAGCCAAAAAAAACGCTACTACTCTGGCAACCATCAATCCAGCCACTTATGAAAAAACTGCGCGTAGCCCATGGCGGGATCCAGTTGGTAGCCCGCGAAGCCCACGCGCTCATAGAGCTTGATCGCACTGGTGTTGCCTTGCAATACCTCCAGCGTCAACTTGCAGGCGCCTCGCTCACGGGCAATCTGGTCGACTAGCGTCAGCATCTGCTCGCCAACCCGTTGGCCACGGTGCCCAGGCAGCACCACCACGTCATGAATGTTGACCAGTGGACGACAGGCGAAGGTCGAAAACCCTTCAATGCAATTGATTAAACCGATGGGCTGTCCAGCGTCGAACGCGAGCACGCTGAAGGCCTGAGGGCGTGCGGCCAGTTCCTTGACAAGGTGATTTTTTACAAACTCACTTAGTGGCTTCCCGCCGCCCGCCAAGTCCTGCGCATAAGCGTCCAGTAAATGGACCAGCGCGCCGGCATGGACGGCGTTGTTGTAATCAGCCTGGCAAATGCGAAGCTGGGGCGTGCGGGTGCTAGCGGAAGAAGATTCAGATTCAGATACAAATTTGGTCACTCGGTGTTTCCTCGGTGCAGAAAAGATAGTGCAATTTTAAAGTCGATGTTGGCGCTCCTATTTAGCAGGGCGCCTGCACTTCTCTAGCCATCCCAGCCCCGCCGACGTACCACCCGGGTGTGCGCCTAAGCGGGGGTGATATTCGCAACCGATCCAGCCTTGCCAGCCACAGGCCTGTGATACGTCGTCAATCACCTGACACAGGTAGGCGTAGTTCAACTCGCCGACGTCCGGCTCAAAGCGTTCGGGAACGCCCGCAATCTGGAAATGCCCGACCTGGCCTGTAGGCAGGTACTGGCGGATCTTCATGGCCACGTCGCCCTCCACAATTTGACAGTGGTACAGATCCATCTGCACTTTTACGTTGGGCGCGCCGACAAGCCGGATAATTTCATGCGCGTGGTCCTGGTGGTTCAGGAAAAATCCCGGGATAGTGCGGCTGTTGATGGGCTCTATCAGCACATCAAGTCCCGCTTTGGCGGCTTCAGCGGCAGCGTATTGGAGGTTAGCGAGGTAGCTGGGCTGCACGCTCGCACGGTCCACGCCGGCCGCTATCAGCCCTGCCATCACATGGATTCGCGGACAGGCCAGCGCCAGCGCGTAGTCGATGGCGCTGGCCATGCTGTTTCGAAAGTCCGCCTCGCGGCCGGGCAGGCAAGCGATGCCGCGTTCACCCTTTTCCCAGTCACCTGGCGGGCAATTGAACAGCACTTGTTGCAGACCGTTAAGCTCGAGTCGCGCCTTGAGGTCGGCCATTGGATACGCATAAGGAAACAAAAACTCGACCGCCTTAAAGCCGTCTTTGGCGGCCGCCTCGAAGCGGTCGAGAAAGCGATGCTCTGGGTACATCATGGAAAGATTGGCGGCAAATTGGGGCATGGCTGTGTGATTCGAAACACCATTGAAAAATCAAACGGACGGCCCGCAATTGCATCACAAAGTAGATCGAAAGCGCTTGCAGCAGCTCTATCGCGTTGGCCGACAGCCTTCAGGACGGCATGCCGGCGCCGCCGCTTCCGGCTTGGACAAGCTGCTAATTTTCATACAAAACCGGCTAGAGCCTTCTAGATTCGGACCGTAAGTGCTATGGTTTTCACCAGGATGCAGGCACGAAAGCTTTACTTTACCGCATATTTACCGGGCCCTTTCAAGCCGCACACCGGCCCTCGGCAGCTTGCTGTGATAATTATTTGCAGCTGCAAAGCAGGTCGCTCGGTGAACACCGACCTCCTGCCAGCCAAGCAGGTGAGATGATCCCATCCAACCCAAAAAAAATACCCCGATCAGTCGCGGCGGCCAACAAGGACAGGTGATGGACCCGAAACCCGAAATGCCGCACACCGGCTCCAATCCGACTCTGCGGCACCGTTTAAGCCGCCGTGCGTCCATTATTGGCAGCATTGTGGCAATCCTTGCTTTGGCGGGCATGGGCTGGCTGGCCTGGTACTTAACCCATCCTTCTTCCGAAGCGGCAAGCACAGCAGCCGGGCCAGGCGGCCCAGGTGCGGCTGGCAGGCGCGGTCCACCACCCACGACGGTGGGCGTGGCGACAGCCGAGCGGGCCAGCGTTCCCATTATTCTGGAAGCCCTTGGTACCGTCACGCCGCAGGCCACCGTGAAGGTGCGCCCCCAGGTTTCCGGCGTGATGGAAAAAGTGCTGTTCAAAGAAGGCCAAATGGTGCGTGCCGGTGAACTGCTGGCCACGATTGACCCCCGTCAATTCGAGTTGGCGCAGATGCAGGCAACGGGCCAGCGCCAGCGCGATGAGGCGCAACTAGACAGCGCCCGAGTGACCTTGCAGCGCTTTAAAACTCTGCTCGAACAGGATTCGATTGCCCGCCAGGAAGTTGACACACAAGCCGCACTGGTGAAGCAACTTGAAGGCACGGTCGTGATTGACAAAGCCGCAGAAGGCACCGCCAGGTTGAACCTAGGCTACACGCGGGTAGTGGCACCAGTCAGTGGGCGCGTCGGTTTGCGCACTGTAGACGTCGGTAACGTAGTGAGCACCAGCGACGTCAACGGCATCGCATTAATTACGCAGGTCATGCCGATTGATGTGGTGTTCGCCGTCCCCCAGGACCAGGCCGGCGAGCTACAGCAGAGGACAGTCGGCGGGGCTGTGATGAAGGTCACCGCGCTCGACAGGACCCGCTCTAGCACGCTGGACACGGGCGTATTTGCCTCACTGGACAACCAGGTCGATACACAAACGGGAACGGTCAAGGCCAAAGCACGCTTTGCCAATACCAAACTCGTGCTGTTTCCGAGTCAATTTGTAAACGTGCAGCTGGTGGTGAAAACCATCGAGAACGCGGTCGTGGTACCCGTGACCGGCCTGCGCCATGGCAGCACCGGGGACTATGTCTATGTGCTGAATGGCGCTGAACGCACGGTGTCACTGCGGCCGGTTCGGGCGGGACAAATGACGGCTGAAAAGATCGTGATCGCTTCTGGCTTGCAGGCCGGCGAGCGCGTGATCACGGAAGGCGCCGATCGGCTTAAAGACGGTGCCAAGGTGGTGCTGCCGGGCGACTCTTCCAAAGGCGGAGGCGGCGCTGGGACAGCAGCTGCGGGTGGTAAACGCCAGGGCCAGAGCACCAAACCTGACGCGCCGGCAAGCCAGGCCTCCAGTCCGCAACGCCGCCGCAGCGCCTCGCAAGCCCAAGGCTCTTGAGTCAGGTAATGGCGTCTATCTCTTCAGAGCAGCACCACGCCATGAGTCCTTCGCGTCCTTTTATCCTCCGTCCGGTGGCCACGTCGCTGCTGATGGTGGCCATCGTGCTGGCGGGCTTGGTCGGGTTCAAGTTTTTGCCGCTGTCGGCCTTGCCACAGGTGGATTACCCGACGATTCAGGTTCAGACGCTTTACCCCGGGGCCAGCCCCGAGGTCATGGCGCAAACCGTCACCGCGCCCTTGGAGCGCCAGTTCGGGCAAATGGCCGGACTCCAGCGGATGAGTTCCACCAGCGCCGCCGGTGTGTCCATCGTGACGCTGCAGTTCGGCCTTGGCCTCACCCTAGATGTGGCGGAGCAAGAGGTCCAGGCGGCCATCAATGCCGGGGGTTCCCTGCTACCGGCCGACCTGCCTGCTCCACCGGTGTATGCCAAGGTGAATCCGGCAGACGCACCGGTTCTGACGCTCGCGATCACGTCCGACACGCTGCCGTTGACGGAAGTGCAGAACATCGTCAATACCCGGCTGGCCCTCAAAATCAGCCAGGTCAACGGTGTCGGCCTGGTGTCGCTCAGCGGAGGCCAGCGCCCCGCTGTTCGCATCCAGGCGGACACGCGTGCTCTGGCGTCCTACGGACTTGCACTCGACTCGCTGCGAACCGCCATTTCAGCTGCAAACGCGAATGGCGCCAAGGGCAGCATTGACGGTCCGACCCGCGCCTACTCGATCAATTCCAACGACCAGTTGCTGGCGGCAGCCGACTATAAAAACTTGATCATCGCCTACCGCAACGGCGCGGCCGTGCGGGTGTCCGATGTTGCGCAAGTGGTCGACAGTGCCGAAAACATCAAGCTCGGGGCCTGGAGCGGCCTTAAACCCGCCATCATTCTGGATGTGCAGCGCCAACCAGGCGCCAATGTGATCGCGACGGTTGATGCCATTAAGGCGCGCTTACCCGAATTACAGTCCGGCTTACCCGGCTCCATTAAAGTGGCTGTGCTGAGCGACCGCACCACCGGCATACGCGCCTCGGTGATGCACGTCGAAATAGAACTGCTGCTGGCAGTATTGCTGGTAGTGCTCGTGATTTTTGCTTTTTTACACAGCTTGCGCGCTACCGTGATTGCCAGCCTGGCGGTGCCAATTTCGCTCATCGGCACCTGTGGCGCGATGTACTTGCTGGGTTACAGCCTGAACAACCTCAGCCTGATGGCACTGACCATTGCGACCGGCTTCGTGGTCGACGATGCCATCGTAATGATCGAGAACATCTCGCGCTATATCGAGGAAGGCGAAGAACCCATGCTGGCCGCGCTCAAGGGTGCCAAGCAGATCGGTTTCACCATTATTTCGTTGACGGTTTCGCTGATTGCGGTGCTGATCCCCCTGCTTTTTATGGGCGATGTGGTGGGTCGCCTGTTTCGCGAATTCGCCATGACGCTGGCCATCACGATCTTGATTTCGGCGGTCGTCTCGCTGACGCTGGTGCCCATGATGTCGGCGCGCTGGCTCAAGCACGTTCCCCAAGCCCAAGGCAGCAAAATCGGCGCTCGGTTGCAGCAGTTTTTTGACGGTGTCATTACGCGTTATGACCGCTGGTTGAGCTGGGTCTTAAAGCGTCAAGGCGCGACGCTGCTGGTGGCGCTGGCAACGCTGCTGCTGACGGTGCTGCTGTATGTACTGATTCCCAAGGGACTCTTTCCGACGCAGGACACGGGCCAACTGCAAGCCCGGATTGAAACCGCCCAGTCGGTGTCGTATGCGCGCATGGCCGACTTGCAGCAGGCGGCGGCCAAAGCCATTCTCGAAGACCCCGACGTGGAAACGCTGAGTTCTTTCATCGGGGTGGATGCGGCAAACAACACCATGCTGCACACCGGCCGCATGTTGATCAACCTCAAGCGCACGCGCACCGGAAGCCAGCAGGCGACCATGGACCGGTTGCGCCTACGCGTGGGCCAGGTTGCGGGTGTCACCCTGTACCTGCAGCCCACGCAGGACCTGACCATCGACGCCGAGACCGGCCCGACTCAATTCCGCGTCTCTCTGGAAGGTTCGGACAACGCCACCGTGGTCGAATGGGCGACACGCCTGACGCAGCGCATGCAGCAGCTGGCCGATCTGCGTAACGTGGCGTCGGATGCCGGCGCCAAGGGAGCGGCCGCCTTCATCACCGTGGACCGCGACACCGCGTCACGTCTGGCCATCACCACTTCGTCGATTGACGACGCGCTTTACAGCGCGTTTGGCCAGCGCATCGTCTCGACGATTTTTACCGAAACCAACCAATACCGCGTGATTCTGGAGGCGCTTCCCGACCCCTCAACGACCGTGGCCACTTTGGGCGAGCTTCCTCTTAAAACCGGGTCAGGCAGCACCACGCCACTGTCGGCAATCGCCACCATCAGGGAAGTGCCTGCACCGCTGCAAATCACCCATGTGGCCCAGTACCCAGCCACCACATTGGGCTTTGACACGGCGCCGGGTGTGTCGCTGGGCAAGGCGGTAGACGATATCAAGCAGGCGGCCCAGGACCTCGCCTTGCCCGCCAGCGTGACCCTGACCTTCCTGGGTGCCGCCGGGGCTTACCAGTCTTCCCTGTCCAACCAGCTGTGGCTGATTCTGGCCGCCGTGGTCTGTGTCTATATCGTGCTCGGGGTTCTGTATGAAAGCTACATCCACCCGCTGACCATTCTCTCTACCCTCCCCTCCGCCGGTGTGGGCGCCCTGCTGGCATTGATCATTAGCGGCTCGGATCTCGGCGTGATTGGCATCATCGGCATTATTCTTCTCATCGGCATTGTCAAGAAGAACGCCATCATGATGATCGACTTTGCAATCGACGCCGAACGCAATCAGGGCAAGTCCCCGCAGGAAGCCATTCATCAGGCCGCGTTGCTGCGTTTTCGGCCGATTCTGATGACCACGCTGGCGGCCTTGTTTGCCGCCGTACCGCTGATGCTCGGCTGGGGCGACGGTGCCGAGTTGCGCCGCCCGCTAGGCCTCGCCATCTTCGGCGGCTTGATTGTCAGTCAGGTACTCACCCTGTTCACCACGCCGGTCATCTACCTCGGCTTCGACCGGATGGCCGCGAAAGTCAGGCGCTGGACCGGCCAGTCGGCTTCCGGCCCAGGGGTTGAAGAGAACGCTACGCCATGAACCTGTCCGAGCCTTTTGTTCGCAGGCCCGTCGCGACGGTGCTGCTGACCATTGGGCTGGCGCTGGCGGGTATTGGCGCTTTGTTCGTGCTGCCGGTTTCCCCGCTGCCGCAGGTTGACTTCCCGGCCATTTCAGTCAGCGCCTCAGTGCCTGGCGCCAGCCCCACTACCATGGCCAGCAGCGTCGCCACGCCGCTAGAGCGGCGGCTGGGCAGCATCGCGGGTGTCAATGAAATAACGTCCAACAGCGGCACCGGATCGACTCGCATCAGCCTGCAGTTTGATTTGAATCGCCAGATTGATGCCGCCGCACGCGAAGTGCAGGCCGCCATCAATGCGGCCCGCGCCGACCTGCCCGCGACACTTCGCAGTAACCCGACTTACCGCAAAGCCAACCCGGCTTCTTCGCCCGTCATGATCCTGGCGCTGACCTCCAAGACCCGCTCACCGGGCCAGATCTATGACGAGGTTTCCAATCTTGTGCAGCAAAAAATTGCACAGGTGCCCGGTGTCGGCGATGTGGAGCTGGGGGGCGGCTCCTTGCCTGCCGTGCGTGTCGAGCTGATTCCGTTCTCTCTGAACCGCTACGGCGTCAGCATGGAAGACGTGCGCGCAGCCCTTCAAGCTTCCAACGCCAACCGACCCAAGGGCGCAATTGAAGGCAACGGCCAGCGCTTGCAGATTTACACCGCCGCGAACACGGCCACGGGCGGCCTTCGGGCCGCAGACTATCAGGGACTGGTGGTGGCCTGGCGCAATGGCGCCGCCATACGGCTGGGCGATGTTGCCGAGGTCATCGATGGCGTCGAAAATTCCAACACCTTGGGTCTTTTTAACGGCGAGGCCGCCGTCATCGTGCTGGTCACTCGCCAACCCGGTGCCAATGTGATTGAAACGGTGGACGGCGTGCGCGCCTTGCTGCCGGAATTGCAGGCGCAGTTGCCTGCCGATGTGCAGCTCCAGGTAGCCTCGGACAGCACCAACTCTATCCGCACGTCGCTGCACGACATTGAGATCACGCTGCTAATCTCAATTGCGCTGGTGGTGCTGGTCGTCAGCGCTTTTTTGCGCAGCGCCCGCGCCACCCTCATTCCCGCCGTGGCGACCGTGGTATCGCTGCTGGGCACGTTTAGCGTCATGTATTTGCTGGGCTTCAGTCTCAACAACTTGAGCCTCATGGCACTTACCGTGGCCACGGGCTTTGTGGTGGACGACGCCATCGTCGTGCTGGAGAACACCAGCCGCCACATCGAAGCGGGCATGGACCGTTTCAAGGCAGCGCTGCTGGGCGCACGAGAAGTCGGCTTCACCGTGCTGTCCATCAGTCTCTCGCTGGTGGCGGTGTTCATCCCCTTACTCTTCATGGGGGGGCAGCTCGGGCGGCTGTTCCGGGAATTCGCCGTGACGCTGTCCGTCGCCGTACTGATCTCTCTGGTGATTTCGCTTACCACCACGCCCATGATGTGCGCCTGGCTGCTCAAGCCCCATGTCGGCGGCAAGCCACCGGATCGCCTCGCAACGGGTTTTGGAAACGCATTTAAACGCGTGCTCCGAATTTACGAAATCAGTCTCGACTGGGCGCTCGGCAGGAAGCTGCTGGTGATGCTGATATTGCTCGCGGTCATCGCGCTGAATGTTTACCTGTATGTGAAGGTTCCCAAAGGTTTTTTTCCGCAGCAAGACACCGGGCAGATCAGCGGAGGACTGCGCGCCGACCGAAGCATTTCCTTCCAGGCGCTACAGGGAAAACTCAGGCAGTTGGTCGACATCATCCGGCGCGACCCGGCGGTGGACACGGTGGTTGGATTCACGGGCGGTTCGCGCTCGGGCGGTGGGTTCATGTTTATCAACCTTAAACCGGTCGCGCAGCGCACCGACGCAGGCCAGGCTGTTATTGCACGCCTGCGTCCCCAGCTGGCACGGGTCACGGGGGTGACCCTTTTCCTCAATCCCGTACAAGACCTTCGCGGTGGTGGCCGCCAGAGCAATTCAACCTATCAATACACGCTCAAAAGCGACAACGCGGCCGATTTGAGCCTGTGGGCCACCCGCCTTGCCGACCAGATGAAACGACAGAGCGCGCTGACCGACGTAGACACCGACCAGGAAGAAAATGGTGTCGAAACCATGGTCTCAGTGGACAAGCAGAGCGCGGCGCGCCTGGGTATCAGTTCCCGGGATATTGACAACGCGCTTTACAACGGCTTTGGGCAGCGCCAGGTGGCGACCATTTACGCCGAATTAAACCAATATCACGTGATCATGGAGGTTGCGCCGCGCTTTACCCGCAGTCCCGAGTCGCTCAAGGATATCTACATTCCAGCCAAAGGCGGCACGGGCACGACGCTGGCCACTGCAATGTCCAGCGCCACGGCAAATGTGGTGAATCCGGCCTTGCGCGACCCCTCCACCGGTCAAGCGCTTAGCTCGTCCGCCACCACCATGGTGCCGCTGTCGGCTATTGCACGCTTTAGCGAAGGCGCCACCGCCGCTTCAGTCAGCCACGAGGACGGCGAACTTTCGACCACAGTGTCTTACAACCTGGCCGCGGGCAGCACCATCAGCGATGCCGAGACGGCCGTGCAGCAAGCTGAAGCCACCATCGGCCTACCCAATAATGTGCGCGGCAGTTTTTCGGGCACGGCACGCAGCGCGCAAGAGTCGCAGGGGCAACAACCGCTGCTGATTTTGGCCGCACTGGTGGTGATTTATATCGTGCTGGGTATTCTTTACGAAAGCCTGGTGCATCCAGTAACCGTGATCTCTACCCTGCCCTCCGCCGGCGTTGGCGCCGTGCTGGCGCTGATGACGTTCAAGATGGAGTTTTCAATCATTGCCTTGATCGGCGTTTTTCTGCTGATAGGCATCGTCAAGAAGAACGCGATTTTGATCATCGATTTCGCCCTCGAAGCCGAGCGTGCGCGCGACATTTCTGCAGTGGAAGCAGTACGTGAAGCCTGCCTGCTGCGTTTTCGCCCTATCTTGATGACCACGCTGGCTGCTATCCTGGGCGCCTTGCCATTGGCCATCGGGTTTGGGGAGGGTGCCGAATTGCGGCGCCCGCTCGGCATCGCCATTATTGGCGGGCTGATTGCCAGCCAGTTGCTGACCTTGTTGACCACACCCGTGGTTTATGTCTTGCTCGACAAGCTGCGTCGCCTTAGCCCATCCGAGCGCGACCTGAGCCGTCATCCAGACGATCCTTCCTCCAGCGAACCACTCGCGGGTCACACGCTCCAACTGTAATGAGTTACTCCATGCGCCCAAGCTTTCCCTCTCACTTGATAGCTTCCGCCGCAATGATCCTGCTCGCCTCGTCAATATCAGGCTGCGCGGTGGGTCCGGACTACCGACGTCCAGTGAGCACGGACGTCAGCGCTTTTAAAGAAGCCGAAGGCTGGGTGCCCGCAGTGCCCGCAGATGCGCTGGAGCGTGGGCCGTGGTGGTCGCTGTTTAACGATCCGGCGCTCGACCAACTTGCTACACGCGTTGAGGTATCCAACCAGAATGTCGCCATTGCCGTCGCCGCCTATGCCCAGGCAAGGGCGCTTGTGCGTGAGCAGCGAGCTGGGCTGTTCCCTTCGGTCAACCTGGATGGCGGCGCCAGCCGTTCGGGTAGCAGTAGCAGTAGCAGTAGCAGTAGCAGCGCCAGCACCAGCGGCGGACGCGTGGGAAATAACTACCAGCTCAGCGTTGGGGGCAGTTGGGAGCCAGATGTGTGGGGTCGCTTGGGGCGTGCGGTCGATGGCGCCTCGGCCGGCGCACAAGCCAGCGCAGCAGATCTGGCATCGGCCCGACTGGCCGCTCAAGGCGAACTCGCCGTTAACTATTTTTCGTTGCGCCAAAGCGATGCGCAAAATGCACTGCTCTCCAGCACCATCGTCGGCTACCAGCGCGCTCTTGAAATCACGCAAAACCGCTACTCCGCAGGCATCGCCGCTAAAACCGATGTGCTTCAAGCGCAAACCCAGTTGGCCAATGCACAGGCGGAAGCGGCCGGACTGGTACGCCAACGCGCCCAGTTCGAACACGCGATTGCGGTGCTTATCGGTGAGGCACCGGGCAACTTTTCTCTGGTCTCTGCGGCCTGGAACCCCGTGGTGCCAGAAGTTCCTGTGGGCGTGCCCTCCACGCTGCTTCAGCGGCGGCCCGACATTGCCGCCGCAGAACGCCGCGTGGCCGCCGCCAACGAACAGATCGGTATCGCCAGAAGCGCTTTTTACCCCAAACTCGGCCTAAGCGCATCCTATGGGTTAGGCGCCAGCCATGTGGCAGATTTGTTCAGTGCATCCAGCAGCGTTTGGTCGATGGGCCTCTCAGCCGCGCAAGTGCTTTTTAACGCGGGGGCCACCAGCGCTCGCGTTGAAGGCAGCGAGGCCGCGCACGCGCAGGCCGTGGCGCGTTACCGGCAAACCGTCCTTGCAGCCTTCCAGGGTGTTGAAGACCAACTCGCGGCCACCCGCGTGCTGCTGACCCAGCAGGCACTACGCCGACAGGCGTCGTTGGCCGCAGATCAGGTGGAGCAACAAGTCCTTAACCGCTACCGCAGCGGCCAGGTGGGCTATACCGAAGTCATCACCGCACAGGGCACGGCGCTAACCGCGCGCCGCGCCTTGGTACAGGCCATGGCGGACCGCCAGACCACCGCGGTGGCATTGATCCAGTCTTTGGGTGGCGGTTGGCAGGTCGGGCAGTGAGCTTGTTTTTCGCTCTTGAATGGCAGGTCTGAAGCAGACTTTCAGAACGAATTTTCAGAGCCGCACGGTGTCCGCGACCCGCTCGGCGCAGGACTTGGCCTGCGCGGCATCGCGCGCTTCAACCATCACCCGAAGCAGAGGCTCGGTACCGCTGGGGCGAATCAACAAGCGTCCGGTATCGCCAAGTTCGGCCTCGACGGTTTGGGTCACTGCTGCCAGCCTTGCGCTGGTTTTCCAGTCCTGTCCGGGCTTGAGTCGCACATTAATCAGGGTCTGCGGAAACAACACCACATCGCTCAGCAGGTCAGCCAGTGTCTTTTTGCCACGAACGCAAGCTTGCAGCACTTGCAGCGCGCTGATCAGGCCGTCGCCAGTAGTGTGTTTATCCAGCGCCAACAGGTGACCCGAACCCTCCCCTCCCAGCAACCAGCCGCGCTTGGCGAGTTCCTCAAGTACATAACGGTCGCCGACCTTGGCGCGAACAAACTCGACGCCCTTGGCCTTTAAGGCTACTTCCACGGCCATGTTGGTCATCAGGGTACCCACAGCGCCCGGCACTTTTTCGCCCCGCGCCAGCCGTTCGTTGACCATTAGATACAACACTTCATCGCCGTTAAACAGCCGCCCTTCGGCGTCCACTATCTGCAAGCGGTCGGCGTCTCCATCCAGCGCAATTCCGTAATCCGCTTTGTGGGCCTTGACCGCAGCAATCAGGGCTTCCGGGTGGGTGGCGCCGACCTGGTCATTGATGTTCAGGCCATCCGGCGCGCAACCGATGGCGATGACTTCGGCACCCAGCTCATGAAAGACCTTGGGCGCAATGTGATAGGCCGCGCCATGGGCACCATCGACCACGATTTTCAGCCCCTTGAGCGTCAGGTCATTCGCAAACGTGCTTTTGCAAAATTCAATATAACGGCCTGCCGCATCGTCAAGGCGTTTTGTCTTGCCGAGGTTGGGCGAATCGACCCACACCGGGGGTTCTTCAAGCGCGCTTTCCACCGCTTGTTCCCAAGCGTCGGGGAGCTTGCTGCCCAACGCGCTGAAAAACTTGATCCCGTTGTCGGAGAAGGGATTGTGGCTGGCACTGATCACCACCCCGAGGCTGGCCCGCTGGGCTCGGGTGAGGTAAGCCACACCTGGCGTAGGAAGCGGTCCCAGCAGCACGACATCCACGCCGGCCGAATTGAAGCCAGACTCCAACGCACTTTCCAGCATATAGCCGGAAATGCGGGTGTCCTTGCCGATCAGTACCGTTGGACGCGATTCGGTCCTTCGAAGGACGCGGCCCACGGCATGCGCGAGCCGCAGCACAAAGTCGGGCGTAATAGGCGGCTGGCCCACCGTGCCGCGAATGCCATCGGTGCCAAAGTATTTTCTTGTCATGGTGCTTTTCTGTGTAATGCCGCGGTACGTTGGCCTGCTGTAAGACATTTAAAACTATTTTAAATGCTCGCTAGGGCTTACTTTCGGCAAAGCGCTCGGCGTTGTTGAGGGTAAGCGCGCAGGGGATCGGCCTGACTTTATCGCGCAACCGCCCACACTTTAAGGGCCTGCACGGTTTCGCGCACGTCGTGTACCCGCACGATGCGAGCACCCCGGTCAACGGCCAGCAAGGCAGCCGCTAAGCTGGGCACGAGGCGGTCTTCGCTCTCCAGCCGGCCCTCGGCAGCCCGCGAGGAACCGCTCATGGCAGCAAGTGACGACTTGCGAGACCAGGCGGCCAGCAGCGGATAGCCAGCGGCGAGAAACTCCTTTTGCCGCGCCAGCAGCGAAAAGTTTTGGGCCACGGTTTTACCGAAACCGATGCCCACGTCGAGCACTATTCGTGCGCTGTCAACGCCAGCGCTTTGCAAATCGTGCGCAGCGCGTTCCAAAAAAGTTAGGACCTGAGCCACCACGTCACCTTCCATGGGAGCCCTCTGCATGGTTAGAGGTTCGCGGTGCATGTGCATGAGGCAGACTCCGCAACTCGGATGCTTTGCCACCACCTGCGCCGCGCCGGGCTGGCGCAGGGCCCAGACGTCATTGATGATGTCGGCGCCCAAGTCCAGCACGGCCTGCATGACCTCGGGCTTATAGGTATCTACCGACACCGGGACACCGAGCTTGACCGCATGGCGAACCACAGGCAACACGCGCGCAAGCTCCTCCGCCAGCGACAACGGCACAGCCCCGGGGCGGGTCGACTCACCGCCAATATCCAGCAAATCGGCACCGTCACTGATCAACTGGTCGCAGTGCGCGAAGACGTCGGAAAAATTTCCGGGTTGCGTGAAGTACTTGCCGCCGTCAAAAAATGAATCAGGCGTGACATTAACAATCCCCATGACGCGCGGTTGCGACAAATCAATCTGAAAACGAGAGGTTTGCCAAATCACCGTAGGACCTTCCTTTACATCTATTCACTGCGGTACAGCACAAAGCTGCACGCAAAGAAAAACCGGGGACTGGCCCCGGTTTTCATGATTCTAAAACTGTCTTACCGTCTCTTCAGGCCACCGTCGGTGCCGGATCAGTATTCACAGCGGGGGTGCCGCCACTCGGGCCGCCGCTACCGCCCACGGAGGGGTTGCGAGGTGTCCAATCCTTTGGCGGGCGGGGTGCCTTGCCAGCCATGATGTCGTCAAGTTGATCGACATCGATGGTTTCCCACTCGAGCAGGGCTTTGGCCATGGCGTGCACCTTGTCCTTGTTGTCTTCGATCAGCTTACGCGCCTCGGCGTACTGCTGGTCGATGATGCGGCGCACTTCCCCATCAACCTTCTGCATCGTCGACTCGCTCATGTTGGTGGTCTTGGTAACCGAACGGCCCAAGAACACTTCACCTTCGTTTTCGGCATACACCATGGGACCCAAAGCCTCGGTCATACCGTAACGCGTGACCATATCCCGGGCCAATGCCGTGGCACGTTCGAAGTCGTTGCTGGCGCCGGTGGTCATCTGGTTCATGAACACCTCTTCCGCAATGCGGCCGCCGAACAACATGCTGATCTGGCTGAGCATGTATCCGCGGTCGTAGCTGTAGCGGTCTTGTGCGGGCAGGCTCATCGTCACGCCCAGTGCGCGGCCACGAGGAATGATGGTGACTTTATGCACTGGATCGCACTTCGGAAGCATTTTGCCAAGCAAGGCATGACCGGACTCGTGGTAAGCGGTATTTCTGCGCTCTTCTTCAGGCATGACCATGCTCTTGCGCTCGGGACCCATCAAAATTTTGTCCTTGGCCTTTTCGAAGTCCTGCATCTCCACCACCCGCGCACTGCGACGGGCCGCCATGAGAGCAGCTTCATTGCAAAGGTTTGCCAAGTCCGCACCCGACATGCCGGGGGTACCACGGGCAATCACGCTGGCGTTCACGTCCTGGCCAAGTGGCACCTTGCGCATGTGTACGTTCAGAATCTGTTCGCGGCCACGAATATCCGGCAGGGTGACATACACCTGACGGTCAAAACGGCCAGGGCGGAGTAAGGCGGCATCCAGAATGTCAGGCCGGTTGGTGGCCGCAACCACAATCACGCCTACGTTGGTTTCGAAGCCATCCATCTCGACCAGCATCTGATTCAGCGTCTGTTCACGCTCGTCGTTGCCACCACCCACGCCGGCACCACGCTGCCGACCAACGGCATCAATTTCGTCGATAAAGATAATGCACGGCGCATTTTTCTTGGCGTTGTCGAACATGTCGCGCACACGCGCCGCACCGACACCAACAAACATTTCAACGAAGTCGGAGCCTGAAATCGAGAAAAAGGGCACTTTGGCTTCGCCGGCAATACCTTTGGCCAACAATGTTTTACCAGTGCCTGGAGGGCCTACCAACAACAAGCCACGGGGAATGCGACCACCGAGCTTTTGAAACTTTGCAGGATCTTTCAGGAAATCAACAACTTCCTTGACCTCTTCCTTCGCCTCGTCGCAACCGGCCACGTCGGCAAAGGTCACGGGATTCGTCGACTCGTCGAGCATACGGGCTTTGGATTTACCAAAACTGAACGCGCCGCCTTTGCCGCCGCCCTGCATTTGGCGCATGAAATAGATCCAGACGCCAATCAGCAGAAGCATGGGACCCCAGCTCACCAGCAGGGTCATCAGCAACGACCCTTCTTCGCGGGCTTTCACGTCGAACTTCACGTCGTTAGCGATCAAGTCTCCTACCAAACCGCGATCCAGGTAAGTCGCTGTCGTGCGAATTTTCCGATCGTCCGTAGTAAGGGCGGATATTTCGGTGCCGCCCTGGCCCTCCGCAATCGTTGCCGTCTTGATGTGCCTGCCGCGCACTTCTTCAAGAAAATCGGAGTAACCCATGTAGTTGGACCCTCCGCTACCGCGTGTATCAAATTGTTTGAACACGGTAAACAGCACCATAGCGATTACCAGCCAGATTGCAATTTTCGAAAACCACTGATTGTTCAAGGATTACTCCGATGTAAGAACCCAAAGCCTATGGGATGGCACATGAGTCTGATTTTAGGCGTTTCAAGAGCCAAAACCGCAGGACGCAGGTTGCGTCCCTAGGCTTGAAGCGGATTTAGGCAAATTTCTTTGTCTCAAGTCCCTTGTTCCCCGCCGTGATCGCGATTTTTCAGCCCCTTGCCGACCAAAAAAGTTTCCGACGAATTGGAACGTGAAGCCTTGGGCTTCATCGGTTTGACCACCTTGAACGAAGCCCGAAAGAGCTTGACCAGCTCGTCATAGCCGCTTCCATGGAAAAGTTTGACGACGATCGAACCATCCGGTTTCATCTTATTTTGGGCAAACTCCACCGCCAGTTCAACCAGATGGGCGATGCGCGCGGCGTCCGCTGATTCAATCCCCGAGAGATTGGGAGCCATGTCCGAAATAACAAGGTCAACTTTGCCATGACCCTGGTTTGCAAGCAAAGCTTGCTCTAGTTTTTGTAGCACTTCGGGCTCGCGAAAATCTCCGAGAATGAAACTCACACCTTCGATCGGGTCCATCGGCAGCATGTCCAGTCCGATGATGCGTCCATTGAGTGCGCCCGCCGCGGCACCGCCTGGCGAGAGTTTGCGTCGCACATACTGGCTCCAGGCGCCCGGCGTACTTCCCAAGTCGACGACGCAGTCACCCGGCTTGATAAGCCCTAACGTTTCATCCATTTCCTTCAATTTATAGGCGGCGCGGGCACGGTAGCCGTCTTTTCGGGCTTGTTTGACATAGGGATCGTTGATGTGGTCATGCAGCCACGCTTTATTAACTTTTTTGCCCTTGGGATTGCCTTTCGCACTCACCTTCGCGCTTACTTTCGCTGCCGTGTTCAAGTCTGGCTTTGTATTTACTTTCATCTGGCCTATTGTCCTCTGGTGGACTCCACCGATAATTGGGCCATGGCTCAAATACAACTTACCCCTGCCCAGCGCAAAGATCACCGTGCCGAGGCGCATCACCTCAACGCGGTCGTGATGATTGGCTCTGACGGACTGACTGATGCCGTCAAGAAGGAGACCGACGCAGCGCTTAACGCGCACGGATTGATCAAAGTGCGGGTGCAATCCGACGATCGAGCCGGGCGCGAGCAGATTTTTCAAACGCTCGCCAACGAGCTGGCTGCGGCCCCTATCCAACACATTGGCAAGTTACTGGTGCTGTGGCGCCCAATGCCGGAAAAAGAAAAAAAGAGCAACGAAGACCGCATGCCCGGCCCGCGAGATATAAAAGTACTGAAAAACAGTTCACGTTATGGTCAGCGGCCCGAGGTCAAAACCTTGCGCGTGCTCGGCAACCAGCGCCTGACGCCGGGTGGCACCGTAAAACGAGCCAAGCCTAAGCAGCGCAGTGTGAAGAAAAGTTCACAGGACTGAACCGTCGTCCGCGACTGACTTTCCGGCAGGTTTTGGGCTTCCTGGGTCTGCCGCCCTTTAGATTCAACCCACCCGCCCACAGTTAAACGTCATGAATAATCCACTCCTCGACTTTTCTGACCTTCCGCTGTTTGACCGTATCCTGCCTGAGCATGTTGCCCCGGCGGTGACTGTATTGCTGGGCAAGGCAGACGCCGCGTTGGAGCAGGTGACTGCGCCTGATTTCCCCGCTTCGTGGGGAGACATCGCCCGCGTGTTGGACGTCGCCACCGAAAACCTGGGTCGTGCCTGGGGCGCCGTAGGTCACCTCAACAGTGTTGCGGACACGCCCGAGTTGCGAGCCGCTTACAACGCAGCCCTTGTGCGCGTGACCGAGTTCGGGACGCGGCTGGGCGCCGATGAGCGCCTGTATGCCAAATACAAAGCCATCGACACAGGCAGCCTGAATACCGAGCAACGTCAGGCACACAAGAACGCCATCCGCAACTTTGTGCTGTCGGGGGCAGAGCTCACCGGCGACGCCAAGGAACGATTTGCAAAAATCCAGGAGCGTCAAGCCGAACTGAGTCAGAAATTCAGCGAAAACGCACTGGATGCCACAGATGCCTTTGCTTACTACGCCACAGAAGATGAAGTGGCAGGTATTCCCCAGGACGTCCTTCAAACGGCACGGGAACAAGCACAGGCCGAAGGCAAGACGGGCTATCGGCTCAGCCTGAAAATGCCGAGCTATCTGCCCACCATGCAATTCGCGAGCAGCAGCGCTTTGCGCGAAACGCTTTACAAGGCCTACACCACACGTGCCAGCGACCAGGCGCCGGCAGAGTTTTTGCAGTTTGACAACAGCCCCATCATGCGGGAGATTCTTGCGCTGCGGCTGGAAGAAGCGCAACTGTTGGGCTATCCCAATTTTGGAGCCGTGTCCGTGGTGGCCAAAATGGCGCAGTCGCCCGAAGACGTTGTCACGTTTCTACGTGATCTGGCCAAACGGGCCCGTCCTTATGCAGAAAAAGACGTGTCTGATTTGCTCGCTTTTGCGGCTGAAAATTTGCACCAGCCCAGCCCCCAGCCCTGGGACTTCGCCTACATTGGCGAAAAACTCAAGGAAGCCCGTTACGCCTTCAGTGAGCAGGAGGTGAAGCAGTACTTCACGGCGCCCAAAGTGCTTGCGGGCCTTTTCAAGATTGTTGAAACCTTGTTCGAAGTGGCGATTCGCAACGACTCGGCCCCGGTCTGGAAGCCCGGCGTGGAGTTCTACCGCATTGAACGCAACGGTGAGCTGGTAGGTCAGTTCTACCTCGACCAGCCCGCCCGCACGGGTAAGCGCGGCGGCGCCTGGATGGATGACGTACGGGCCCGCTGGCTGCGCCCCGACACAGGAAAACTCCAGACACCCGTAGCACATTTGGTCTGCAATTTTGCAGACGGTGTGGGCAACAAGCCTGCATTACTCACCCACGACGACGTAACCACCCTGTTTCATGAATTCGGCCACGGCCTGCATCACATGCTTACCCAGGTGAACGAGCGCGATGTCTCGGGCATTAGCGGTGTTGAATGGGACGCGGTCGAGTTGCCGAGCCAGTTCATGGAGAACTTCTGCTGGGAATGGGATGTCCTCAAGCAGATGACAGCCCATGTCGACACGGGAGAGCCGCTCCCCCGCGCTTTGTTTGAAAAAATGCTTGCCGCCAAAAACTTCCAGAGCGGAATGCAGACACTTCGCCAAGTGGAATTTTCACTCTTCGACATGCTCTTGCACACCTCGCACAACCCAGCGGACGACTTGATGGGCTTGCTGCGCACGGTGCGAAATGAAACGGCGGTGATTTCTGCCCCGGCTTATAGCCGTACACCGCATACTTTTAGCCACATCTTTTCGGGCGGGTATGCGGCAGGGTATTACAGCTACAAATGGGCCGAAGTGCTGTCTGCCGACGCTTATGCCGCGTTTGAGGAAACTGCCTCCGATGCAGGGGAAGATTCCGGTAAAACAACCGTGACGGTGGAAACCGGCAGAAAATACCGGCAGGCCATTCTGGAAGCAGGCGGTAGCCGCCCGGCCATGGAGTCGTTCAAAGCCTTCAGAGGCCGTGCGCCGTCTATCGACGCC
The DNA here is from genome assembly GCF_012927485.1 of Polaromonas sp. Classification (GTDB taxonomy): domain Bacteria; phylum Pseudomonadota; class Gammaproteobacteria; order Burkholderiales; family Burkholderiaceae_C; genus Polaromonas. The sequence continues at coordinate 208,972 of NZ_JABBPC010000009.1, forward strand.
TTGCTGCGTCATCAGGGGATGGCATGAACGAGTTAAAACTTTGTAAAAAAGGTGATTGGGTTAAAAATGAGTTTTTTTACCTTTAAATTTTTACCCGTCAGCGCCTCCGTCCTTTTGGTGGCAGTTCTTTGGACCTCCTTGGCGCAGGCTCAGCCGGTTTACCGGTCTGTAGGGGCGGACGGGAAAGTGACCTTTTCCGACAAGCCGCCAAGCACCGAAAGCAATGCGAAGGCCAGCCCTGCCAATGCCAGCTCAGCGGGAGGCAACGCTTCAGTCGGCCTGCCTTTTGAGCTGCGACAGGTTGCAATCAAATATCCGGTCACCTTGTACACCGGCGACAACTGCACGCCTTGCGGCGCAGGCCGCAGCATGCTGACAAGCCGCGGCATTCCTTTTACGGAAAAAACCGTCACCACCTCGGAAGATGCTGAAGCCCTCAAGCGATTGAGTGGCGAAAATTCGCTGCCCCTCATGACCATAGGAAGCCAGCAGCTCAAGGGTTATTCTGATTCGGAGTGGACGCAATTCCTGAATGCCGCTGGTTACCCACCGTCATCGGCATTGCCCAACAGCTACCACCGCCCGGGACCCATGCCGTTGGTGGCTGTCGCCACAGTCCCGGCAGCCGGAGCGTCCGCCGCAGGCGCCACGGCCAGCAAAAAAGGCATCACCGAGCGCCCGGTCCGTCCCGTAGTGCAGCCTGGCAACAACCCGGCGGGCATCCAGTTCTGAAGCGCCTTTCCGGGTTCTGGTTCGGGGTTAGAACACAAGGGTCTTAACCCCGTCCGCCGTTCCCAACAGGCACACATCGGCTTTCTGGAATGCGAATACACCCACCGTCACCACGCCAGGCCATTGGTTCACCTGGGATTCAAATGCGAGCGGATCGGTAATCTTCAGGCCGATAACATCCAGAATGTGCTGCCCGTTGTCAGTGACCAGCGACGTACCGTCTTTAAGACGCAAGGTCGCCATGCCACCCAGCACGGCGAATTGCCGCGCGATGTGTAGTGCAGCCATTGGAATCACCTCCACCGGAAGAGGAAAGTTGCCAAGGGTTGCAACGTATTTGGACTCATCAGCAATGCAGATAAATTTACGCGACTGGGCCGCCACGATTTTTTCGCGCGTCAACGCCGCCCCGCCGCCCTTGATCATGTAACCCGCGTGGTCAATCTCGTCTGCACCGTCGATGTAAACCGCCAGTTCTTCCACCTGCGTCGCATCGAACACCTTGATACCCAGCGCCTGCAAGCGTTCTGTGGACGCCACCGAGCTCGATACCGCTCCCGCAATGCGGTCCTTGATGGTTGCCAGCGCATCGATGAATTTATTGACCGTGGAGCCAGTGCCAACGCCGACAATGCTGTTGGCTTCTACATACTGCAGCGCGGCCAGGCCGACCAATGTTTTGAGTTCGTCTTGGGTCATAGGTGTCTTTATGGTGAGTTAAGTTTGTTTTTGCGACAATTCAAAATTAATTTCCAAATTATCCGATGTCTCTTATCCCCTACGCACTCGCCCGACCCTTTTTATTTGGACTCGACCCCGAAACCGCCCACGAACTGACGATGGCTTCGCTGGCACGCACCCAAGGCACCCCCCTGTCGCTGGCCTACTGTGCCAGCCGGGTGAGCGATCCCCTAGAACTGGCCGGTTTAAAGTTTTCCAACCGGGTTGGTCTGGCGGCCGGTCTGGATAAAAACGCTCGCTGTATTGACGGCCTCGCGGCGATGGGTTTTGGCTTTATTGAGGTCGGCACTGTCACGCCAAAAGCGCAATCAGGCAACCCCAAGCCGCGCATGTTCCGGCTGCCGGAAGCGCATGCGCTGATTAACCGTCTGGGCTTCAATAACGACGGACTGGATGCTTTTATCGCCAACGTGCAAAAGTCCACGTGTCGCCGGCAGCAGGCTAAAAGTGCCCTGTTGCTGGGCCTGAACATCGGGAAAAACGCCGCAACACCGATGGAAAACGCGGTAGACGACTACCTCCTTTGCCTCGACGGCGTATACCCGCATGCTGACTATGTCACCGTTAACATCTCCAGTCCCAACACCAAAAACCTGCGCGCATTGCAAGGCGACGACGCGCTCGATGCTTTGTTGGGCCGCATTGCCGAGCGCCGAGAACTACTGCTTAAGCGTCACAGCAAGCGGGTGCCTATATTTGTGAAAATTGCACCAGATCTCGATGAAACCCAAGTCGAGGTGATTGCCGCCACCTTGAAGCGTCATGCCATGGACGGCGTGGTCGCGACCAACACCACGCTCAGCCGCGACGCTGTCAAGGGGATGCGGCATGCCGAAGAGGCCGGAGGCTTAAGTGGTGCGCCGGTGCTGGAAGCCAGCAACCGCGTCATTCGCCAGCTGCGTGCGGCCCTCGGCGCGCGCTTTCCCATTATCGGTGTAGGCGGTGTCATGAGTGGCGCCGATGCGGTCTCGAAAATCAAGGCCGGTGCTGACGTGGTGCAGATTTACACGGGAATCATTTATCAGGGCCCGGCGCTGGTCACCGAGGTCGCGCTTGCACTAAAAAAATCTCGTTCGCGCTAGCCAGGCTTAGAGAATCAGCTATCAGGTTAATAGCAAGCCCTGAACAAAAAAAATTTGAGCGCCTAATCTGGAACGAATTCAGCTTTGAATTTCAACTCGTCTTCCGGCAGTTCAAGCGTGACCACTTGTCCCATCTTGTTGTCGGCCAGTCGGCAAGCCGCAAACAGGCTGTACTTGCCGTTGAAGTGATAGCTTTCCAAGTCAATCAGCATGTAGGGGTGCGGCACAAAAACCTCATGCAGAAAAATCGTCCGGTGCCGATTGTGCGGCGAAGGGAAAAGCTTGTAGAGGTCGGTAGTGATGGTTTGGGATGAGGCCATGAGGGTTTTAGTCAAAGTAATGCTCACGCACGGGGCTGTAAGCTCTACCTCTATTTTCATCCATGGAAGCCTATGACCGAGCGTCTTTTAACTCCAGCCAAAGAACAGATCGCGTTGCTCGCGCCTTTTGACCGCTTGGGGCTGAGCCAGATTCAGGTGATTGCGACCCCGCAGCAGGCTGCTGGCGCGTTGCACGAACTGGAAAGCACTGCGGTTTTGGGGTTTGATACCGAGTCAAAACCCACCTTTGCCAAAAACGAGGTCTCCCACGGACCACATATCGTGCAGCTTTCTACGCTGGACAAGGCCTATATCTTTCAGCTTGAAGACGCCGACTGCCGCCGTACCGTGGCGTTGCTGCTGCAGTTGCCGAGAATTATCAAGGCCGGCTTTGGCCTCGGAGATGACCGCAGGCGCATCATCAGCAAACTCGGGGTGGAGCCGGAGGGCGTGCTGGACCTCAACACCGTCTTTAGGGAACGGGGCTACCGAAAAGACATGGGCGTACGCGGTGCCGTGGCCGTAATGTTCAATCAACGCTTTATAAAATCCAGAAAAGCGACCACTTCCAACTGGGCTAACGCCTGCTTATCAGACGCCCAGGTTATTTACGCTGCGAACGACGCCTATGCCGCCTTGCGGGTGTTCAAGGCTTTGGGGTTGGACTGAACCCAGCGTCAGGGCTTGCCAGCGGGTTTCAGCGCCGCGAATCGTTGCCAGAGCTTGCCAAGTTTATGCACATCCCGCTCCGTGCTGACCAACAGATAGCCCCTGACGAAGCCGGCGCTGTGCGCCAAATCCGGAAAAGTTTGCGCCAGGTGCTTCAGCAATCCATCGCCAACGCTGACGTCGTTGAGCCAGCCAAATGCATCCTGCAGGCTGGTTAAAGCGAGGACATAGGGCTGCACGCGCTTAGCGGGATAAAGGGACTCAAAAAACTCGGTCGCATAGCGTAATTTCTTCGCTGCTAAACGTATTGAGTGGCGCGTCGCGGCGGTCCCGTCTTTCAGCTTTTTACCCCGGTGTTTCAGGGTGCGGTGCCGGTGGACAAGGGTTTGCTTGGCGAACGTGGCGAGCGGCGTCGCTAGCGCGTCCCGCCCGGTTTGGTCCAGCGTGTCACGCCAATGCGCACCTTGCATCCAGCCGCCGAAGGACAGCAGCAACCGCGCGTAGCGCACAGAACTTACGGAAGCCGCCGCCTTTTGCCGGTTTTTACCCGCCACGTGAAACGCTGTCTGCTGCAGCAACGCCAATCCCGACTCTTCTGAGCAACTGGCGATCACCTTGTCCAACGTGCCACTGGCAAACGCCTCCCAGTCCCGGGCAGCGCTCAACTCTTTTGACAACCAACTGAATTCTTCTTGAAGTGCGTCAGGGCAGCCAGTGATCTTGCGCCACAGCCCGAGCGCCGCGCGCAAACGGCGCAGGCCGACCCGCATCTGGTGCACGCTCTCCGGGTCGCTCCCCTGAGAAACCCCGACCTCGTTGCCCTGAATCTGAGCCAGGCAGTTGGCGACAATCGCCTGAAATCCCTGCTCTACGGTCAACTCGGTAGGGAGATCAATGCGCGCTGCCTTAATCACAGCGGGTGGCTGCGGGGCGTACAACGCATAGCCGCGCTCGGCTTTGCTGATATTGCCGGCTCGCAGCGGCACCGCCTCTTGCAGCGCCAGCGCAAAATCGAATAACTCGCCGGGATCGCCGGACTTAAGTTCCAGTTCGATCTCGCTAATCGGCACTTGCGTTGCATCGTGCTGTACCTCCCCCTGGTCCAACGCCAACTCGACCTCGGCCCCGCGCGGCAATCGCAGCTGCCAAACCGTGCGCCGGAACCGGGTGGTGAACACAGGCATCAGCCGATCGGCAAGCGCCTGGGCAGTCAGGGCTTTCGCCCAAACTGAATCACGTCCGAGCAAGGTGCTCAGCGTAACCAAATCGGGCCGAGGTCCAGGAACGCGGGATTCCCACTCTTGTCGCTGGTGCAGCCCCGCAGCCACCTCGCTCCCGGCTTTCAAAGTCTGGATCCAATTGCGGCCCACCAAGCGCACCCGCAACGCGGCTTCGTGCTGTCTGAAATGAAGATCGGGGGTATCGAAATAGACGCTGGTGAGTTGCTGTTGGCGCGGTTTGGTGATTGCATGCTGCTTCACCAGAGGGTGGCGGCGAAAAGCCGCGACGTCCGCCGGCGCAAGCAGTAGCTTCAATTCGATTTCCATGTTTGTCACCACCGAAAAATTAACGCTGCGATGAATCTTCAGTCCTACCTCAGCTGGCAAAAACTGTCGAATCGGGTGCCTGAGGAAGGAGGCCATCCATCAGCGATCCGTTATTTCAGATAAATGATACAAGAGCGGGTCTTAGAAGTCGACCATTGCAGGTTGAACTGCGGACGGGAGAAATACTCACTGGCACGGGTAAAAAGCCACAGCAGGCGAAGCGTAGGCCCTGGGCGGTTCAGCGAAGGCGAGACACCCATTTGGCACGCTTCGGCTACACTTATTTAGTCAGGAGAGAGTTTTCACCTCGAAAACCGCCGAAGGCGCATGCTGCACCCTCAATGGTGCGCTGAACGCTCAGGCAAAAGGACTGGCAACCGTTTTTCAGCAGATGCCGCTGGAAGACGTTCCCTACTGGAGAGAGGTCGTTTTTCAAAGCGATCCACCGAAGGAGCAAACCTGCATCGCCAGGTGAATCTCTCAGGTAAAGTGGACAGCAGGGGCAGCCCATGAGCCAAGCTCGTGGATTCATGTTTGCCCCGGAGAAACCCATGTCCGATACGTCTTCCAGCGCCTCTTCTGTTTCTTCCGAGCCACTTTTAAAAACGCCGCTGCATGAGCTGCATCTCGAACTCGGCGCGCGCATGGTGCCGTTTGCCGGATACAGCATGCCGGTGCAATACCCAGCAGGCCTGATGGCCGAACACCACCACACCCGCAACGCTGCCGGCCTGTTCGATGTATCCCACATGGGTCAGTTGCGCCTGGTGGGTCCACAGTCCGCGGCAGCGCTTGAAACCCTGATTCCCGTCGATGTGATCGACCTTCCCGTCGGCAAACAGCGCTACGGCTTGCTGCTCGATAGCGATGGCGGCATCCTGGACGACTTGATGTTTTTTAACCGGGATTACGCCGTTAACGGTGATGGCGGCGACATTTTCATCATCGTTAACGGCGCCTGCAAGGTAGGCGACATCGCCCATATCCAGAACAAGATTGGTGCGCTTTGTAAAGTCATTCCGATGCCCGAAATGGCACTGCTGGCGCTACAGGGTCCTCAGGCCGTCTCCGCCCTGCAACGTCTGGCGCCTGGGGTTGAAAAACTGGTGTTCATGACCGGTGGCCGATTCATGGTGGCTGGCTGCGATTGTTTCCTTACCCGCAGCGGCTACACCGGCGAAGACGGCTTCGAAATTTCTGTTCCGGCGTCGCAGGCGGACACCCTGGCGAGAGCCCTGCTGCGGCAACCGGAGGTTAAACCGGTGGGCTTAGGCGCGCGCAATTCGCTCCGTTTAGAGGCCGGCCTGTGCCTCTATGGCAACGACATCGACACGACCACGACGCCGGTGGAAGCCAATCTCAACTGGGCCATTCAAAAAGTGCGCCGTACCGGTGGCGCGCGGGCTGGCGGTTTTCCAGGCGCTGAGAAAATTCTCGCCCAGCTGGATGACCCTACCACCACCGTTAGAAAGAAACGCGTCGGCTTGATGGCGCTTGAACGCATTCCCGTGCGCGACCACACCGCGCTGTGCAGTCTGGACGGCACGCCCATTGGCGAGGTGACCAGCGGCTTGCTCGGCCCCAGTATTAATCAGCCGATCGCCATGGGATATGTGTCCCCGGAATTCACTGCCATTGGCACGCGGATGAACGCCATGGTGCGCGGCAAACGGGTGCCCATGGAAGTTTCCGCCATGCCTTTTGTGCCTAACCGCTACTACCGCGGTTGAGTTTGTTTTTTACCACTTGATTTTTCTTAACTGACCTCCCGGAGAACGCCCATGACGATCAAATACACCGAAGACCACGAATGGCTCAACATTGAAGGTGACACGGCCACTGTCGGCATCACCGTTCACGCACAAGACGCACTGGGCGATGTGGTCTTCGTAGAGCTGCCCGCCATCGGTACCGTCTTTGCCCAAAAGGAAACCGCCGGCGTGGTGGAGTCGGTCAAAGCCGCTGCGGATGTGTACATGCCGGTCAGCGGCGAAGTCGTGCAAGTCAACGAAGCGCTGCGCGACGATCCGTCGTTGGCCAATAGCGACCCGCTGGGCGCTGGCTGGTTCTTCAAGATCAAGGTATCTGACCCCTCCCAGCTGGACGCCTTGATGGACGAAACCAGCTACACGACTTTCTCGGCCGCCTAATTTTTCTCCAACGCTTTACACGGACACTCGACATGTTGATGCAATCCGCCAGGCCTCTGGGCGATCTAGAAAATCCTTCCGAATTTATTGCCCGTCACATCGGCATTGATGAGGCCGATGAAGCGCATATGCTTAGTGTGGTGGGCGCTGCCTCACGCCGCGCGCTGATCGACGGCATTGTGCCGCGCTCCATTGCGCGCAGCAGTGCCATGGCGATTCCACCACCCGTAACGGAAGCGGCGGCGCTGCATCAGCTGCAGGCGATTGCCGCAAAAAATCAGGTCTTTAAAAGCTTTATCGGCCAGGGCTACTATGGCACCTACACGCCTGGCGTCATCCTGCGCAACGTTCTCGAAAACCCGGCCTGGTACACCGCCTACACCCCCTACCAGGCGGAAATTTCACAAGGTCGCCTGGAAGCGCTTATCAACTTCCAGACCATGGTTTGCGACTTGACCGGCATGCCGGTTGCCAACGCCTCCATGCTCGATGAAGCCACGGCTGCTGCGGAGGCCATGACGCTGGCCAAGCGCAGCGTCAAAAACAAAAGCAATGTCTTTCTCGTGTCGGGAGATTGCCATCCCCAAACGATTGAAGTCATTCAAACCCGGGCAACCCCGCTGGGCATTGAAGTGAAGATCAGCACTGCAGCGGCCACCTTGCCACAGTTGATGGCGGAGGGCAATTACTTTGGCGTGCTAGCCCAATACCCGGCTACAACCGGCAGCATTCACGACTTGCGGCCGCTGGCTGGGCAGGCTCACGTCGACGGCGCCGTGCTGTGCGTTGCCGCTGATTTGCTGGCGCTGACGCTGCTTGCCCCCCCCGGCGAGTGGGACGCCGACATTGTGCTCGGCAGCACGCAGCGCTTTGGCATGCCTATGGGCAACGGCGGTCCTCATGCGGCCTATCTCGCTTGCCGCGACGAGCTCAAGCGCTCATTGCCTGGCCGGCTCGTCGGCGTGAGCGTTGATAGCCACGGCAACCCGACCTACCGCCTGGCGCTCCAGACCCGCGAGCAGCACATTCGCCGCGAAAAAGCGACGTCCAACATCTGCACCGCGCAGGTGCTGCCAGCCGTGATCGCCAGCATGTTTGCGGTCTACCACGGGCCGCAAGGTTTACGGCGAATTGCAGAACGCATCGCTGCCTACACCGCGATATTTGTACGCGGGCTGCAGGAGCTGGGTTACGAGATCTCCAGCAAGGGGGCCTTTGACTCCGTCACCGTCAAGACTGGCGATGCAACTAATTTGATAGCGGACCGGGCACATCAGTCGGGCGCCAACCTCCGTAACCGCCTCAACAACCACTTGGGCGTGTCGTTGGACGAAACCACCAGCCGCAGCGATATTGAGTTGCTCTGGTCGTTTTTTGCCAAGCCTGGCCAGTCCGTGCCGGTTGTCAGTGCCTTCGAAAAGGGCATTGAATCCCTGATTCCTGCAGACTTGCGCCGCACCAGCAAATTTCTGACTCATCCGGTGTTCAATACCCACCATTCGGAAACCAGCATGCTGCGCTACATCCGCATGCTCGGCGACAAGGACCTGGCGCTGGACCGCAGCATGATTCCTTTGGGCAGCTGCACTATGAAGCTCAACGCGACCAGTGAGATGATGCCCATCACCTGGCCCGAGTTTGCCAACATTCATCCCTTCGCGCCGCCGATCCAGTTACAAGGTTACGCCGAACTCGACCAGCAATTGCGCGACTGGTTGTGTCAGGCCACCGGCTACGCGGGTGTCAGTTTGCAACCCAATGCCGGCTCTCAGGGCGAATACGCCGGCTTGCTGGTCATCAAGGCCTTCCTTGAGGCCAACGGACAAGGTCACCGAAACATCTGCCTGATTCCCGCGTCGGCCCACGGCACCAACCCGGCCAGCGCACACATGGCGGGCATGACGGTAGTCGTGACCGCCTGCGATGCGCAGGGCAACGTGGACATGGTCGACCTCCGAGCCAAATGTGAACAGCACAGCGCCAACCTCGCTGCGGTGATGATTACTTACCCGAGTACCCACGGCGTATTCGAAACGCATGTCAAAGAACTCTGCCAGCTGGTGCATTCCCATGGCGGGCGAGTGTATGTGGACGGCGCCAACATGAACGCGCTGGTGGGTGTGGCGGCACCGGGCGAGTTCGGCGGCGACGTGAGCCACCTCAATTTGCATAAAACTTTTTGTATTCCACACGGTGGCGGTGGGCCTGGCATCGGGCCTGTGTGCGTGGTGGCCGATCTGGTGCCTTACCTGCCCGGTCATGCCACCGCAGGTATTCCGGTCAACGGTGTGGGCGCAATTTCGGCGGCCCCGCTGGGCAACGCGGCGGTACTTCCGATCAGCTGGATGTACTGCCGCATGATGGGCCCCGAGGGGCTAAAGCAGGCGACCGAAATCGCCATTTTGAGCGCCAATTACATCAGTGCACGACTCAAGGACCACTACCCTACCCTCTACGCCAGTGACAACGGGCACGTGGCGCACGAGTGCATTCTGGATTTGCGCCCGATGAAAGAAACGTCTGGCGTCACTGCCGAAGATGTCGCCAAGCGACTGATGGACTATGGCTTTCATGCGCCGACACTCAGTTTTCCGGTGCCAGGAACGCTGATGGTGGAGCCGACCGAAAGCGAAACCCTCGCCGAGCTGGACCGCTTTATTAACGCGATGATTGCGATTCGGGAAGAGATCCGAAAAGTTGAGGACGGTCAATGGCCGCAACACAACAACCCGCTGAAACATGCGCCGCACACCGCCGCCAGCCTGATGGGCGTCGACTGGGACCGTCCGTATTCACGCGAAATCGGCGCTTTTCCGTTGGCTACCCTGAAACAGGTCAAATACTGGCCGCCAGTCGGGCGCGTGGACAACGTCTATGGTGACCGTAACCTCGTTTGCTGCTGCCCGCCCCTGAGCGACCCCACCTGAGGACGCCACGGCAGGGGACGGGAGCCGTCGACCCATTACAGACGCGCAACGATCGCAGGCCGCCCGAAGTTCCCGCCCCCTAACCGTCATTCGAAAAGCGGCTAGATCCCGGTACCTGTGGCAGCGTTCAGATGACGCCGTTCTCAAGATATTTGTCGCTGCACGACTCACTTATCCGAGTTCGTTTCCACCAGTCAGAAAAGCTTCGGCAGTACACATTGACGGGGTCGAACAGGCAAAGCGGCTTGTAGGGCGCTGGAGATATAAGCCCCGCGCCATTCAACTGGTTGCGAAGCTGTTCAAGCACAGGGTCCACATGCGGGTCTGATTGCCATTGCACCGACCTGGCGGTCTGTAGCGCGAGTGCCATGCGTTCCACGCCGCCCCACCAAAGATTTTCTGTTTGAGTCCGCAGACCCTGGGTGATGAAGTTCCAGCGGCCTTCGCTCCAGGGTGTGGCGGCGTGGCAGGCATCAAAGCCAACACCGATGCGCACGGCATCCACTGGCATGCGGTCTTGGGCAGCGCCCAGCGACCAGGGGTGTAGCAGCCAGACATCGCGGCCGGAGACGGCAGCGCTGTCGGGTGGCAACCACCCGGTATGAGGCGGCGGCGTCACTCGGCGGGGGGGCTCGCCCATTCCCGAACCTGCATGACGTGCATCTTGCTTGTTGATGATGGGTTTGGTGTCGCGGGCAAACCGGTCCATGGTTTCATAGCTGGTGTCCAGCACCGTACCCGGGCTGTGCCAGTCAGAGGGTGCGAACTTGGCCACATTCCCGGCATTGAACAGGTAGGGCTTGCTGCTGCCGGTACCGGCCACCCACTGCCAGCTCAGGTAGTTGCTGGCGACATCGCCATCAAGCAGGTGGCCCAGCATCCACTGACCGCCGGTATGCCAGTGCACCTTGCGCAGGTGCACCAGGTAGCTGGCCAGCCACATGCGGGCATGGTTGTGCACATAGCCCGTGGCATACAGCTCGCGTACCGCCAGATCGATGGCGGGAATGCCGGTGCGGGCCTCAAGCACATCGATGGGCATTTCGTATTGGTAGGCATCGTCGGGCAGTAGCCCGGGGCGCAGCGATTGGTGAATGCCGTCGCCCAGCTGCGCCCACACATGCCGGAAGTAGGCGCGCCAGCCGAGCTCGAACACGAACTTGTGTTGGGCGTGCAGCGGGTGGCGCGCATGTACTGCGGCAAACACCTCGGGCAAGCCCAGAAAACCGTGGGTCAGGTAAGGCGACAGCCTGGTGACTGCGCCGTCCAGCGCATTGCGGGTGCGGGCATAGTCATCGGGTTGCACCGCCGCCAGGCGCACTTGGGCAGCCTGCCGGGTGGGTTCAAAGCTGGGCATGGCGGTGTGCGGTCGCTTGGGTGGTGATGGCGTCGCGCGCCGGACCCTCCAGCCGCGCCAGGTTTTTTAGTTGCATGGCCATGCGCGGGTTTTTTTTGAGCAGACTTTCGTGTCGAATCAAAAAGTCCCAGTACAGCGTGGTGTAGGGGCAGGCGGTTGCGCCGGTGGATTGCGCCGGGTCGTACTGGCAGCCCTTGCAGTGGTTGCTCATGCGCTGGATGTATTTTCCGCTGGCCACATAGGGCTTGCTGGCCATCAGCCCGCCATCGCCAAACTGACTCATGCCCAGGGTGTTGGGAAGCTCCACCCACTCGACGGCATCAACATAGACACTGAGGTACCAGGCATGCACGGCCTGCGGCTTCACGCCCAGCAGCAGGGCATACAGCCCGGTCACCATCAGCCGCTGGATGTGGTGGGCGTAGCCGTGTTCCAGGGTTTGGCTAATGGCATCTTTCAAGCAAGCCATGTCGGTGTCGCCAGTCCAGTACCACGCGGGCAGCGCAGCCTGTGCATCCAGCGCATTGCGTTCCAGGTAGCTGGGCATCTGCGTCCAGTAAATTCCGCGCACAAACTCGCGCCAGCCCAAAATTTGCCGGACAAAGCCTTCCACCGCCGCCAGCGGCGCGTCGCCCGCCCGCAAGGCTTCTTCGGCGGCTTGAACCACCTCGCGCGGGTTCAAGAGCTTGAGGTTGAGCGCGCTGCTCAAGTGGGAGTGGTAGAGCCAGGCCTCGCCCGACCACATGGCGTCTTCATACTGACCAAAGAGCGGCAAGCGTTGTGCAATGAAAGTTTGCAGGGCCTTCAAAGCCTGGACGCGGGTAACCGGCCAGCCAAAGCTGTGCAGCGTACCCGGGTGGCTGGCAAATTGGGTGTTGATCATTGCGATCACTTCCTGCGTGGTGGCATCCGGCGCAAAGCGGGTCGGGGGCGGCAGGTTCTGCGGCCCCGTCTTGCCAAAGGATTCACGGTTGTCGGCATCAAAGTTCCACTTTCCGCCCACCGGTTCTTTCCCCTCCATCAGGATCCCGTGTTCGCGCCGCAGTTCGCGGTACCAGTACTCCAGACGCAGTTGTTTGCGGTCTTTTGCATGCACCGCGAACTCGCGTACGGTGCTAAAAAAATGGGTGTCGTCACGCAACTCCAGGTCTAACTGGTGCTGGGTTGCCACGGCGCGCAGGCTTTGCAGCACGCGCCAGTCGCCCGGGGCCGTCAGGATCAGCGCAGCCGGTTGCAGCTGCGCTATCGCCTTGCCAAGTTCCAGCGGCAGCGAGCCCAGGTTGCCCCCATCGTCCAGCCGGGTGTAGTGCACTGGCATCCTTTGCGTGCGCAGGTGTTCGGCAAAGTGACGCATGGCGCTTAAAAACACCGCAATGCGCTGTTTGGCCGACCAGACGTGGGTGGACTCCTCTGCCACCTCAGCCATCCAGACAACATCTTGGGACGCGTCAAAGTCCTTTAGAGCGGTGGACTGCTCATCAAGCTGGTCGCCCAACACGATGACGAGATGGCGCACCTTGGCAGGAAGCGAAGTGGAACTTGCTTTGGCTTTAGCCATGTTTAACCTTTTCGTTTTTTTTGGCTCGGCAGGCATCCGAGCAGTACAACACCGAGTCCCAGTTCTTGGCCCAGGCTTTGCGCCAGGTCATGCTGCGGCCGCACACCAGGCACAGCTTGCTGGGGAGGGATTGTTTGTTGCCCTTGAAATCGTTTTTCATGGGGGTGTATCAAGCGACCAGCGCCGCTTACTGCCGCGTATGGCTTGCGCGATGGCGCAGCATTCCGACGCTGCGCAGTCCAGCATGTTTGGTCACACGGCCCGCCATCCGCTTGCGCCACATCCTGAAGGAGGAAGGCTTCATCTGAAGCCGCATGAGCGAAACTACCGCAGACTCGTTCAGCCCAAACTGCACCTCAATCGCCTCGAAAGTGGTGCGGTCTTCCCAGGCCATCTCCACGATACGGGAGATGTCCGCATCAGTGAGCAGCGCCATGGCTGCGTCAAGGCTAGGCATCCAGAAGATGCCCTGTTTTCACCAGTATCAGGCAGCCTTCACGGCTGAATGGCTGGTGCTGGCTTAGGTGGGGGCTACGCAGCCAGCTACCCTGCGGGTAGTGGCCATGCTCATCCGAGAAGACGCCTTCCAGCACAAAAATTTCTTCACCACCGTAATGCCGATGGGGGTTGAAATAGGTGTCGGGCGCCCACCGCACCAGGGCAGTGTGACAGGTGCCGAACTCGTTCAGGGGCAAAACGGTGAGTCCCGGCACCATACCTTGACGCCACGGTGACTGCCGCGTCGGCACGACTACACGCGTTTGATCCTGCGGATCCAGGTGGCGCAGTTTCACAAACAGGATGCAGCCATCTTCCGAAAAAGGTGCATGCGCGGAACCGGGCGGGTTCTTGAGATAGGTACCCGGCCCGTAGACACCCGATTCGTCGCTCAAGGTGCCTTCCAGCACCAGGATTTCTTCGCCCAAGTCGTGGCTGTGGGCATCAAAGCGGGCACCAGCGGTGTAGCGAACCACAGAGGTTGCACGCGCCACTTCGCCGCCGATACGCTCGAGCAAGCGGCGATGCACCAGCGGCGATGGCGAGGCCTGCCATGGCAGGCTGTTGCTGTCCACGACGCAACGCTGCGAAAAGTCGGCATTCAATTGCAGCTCGTTCATTGGATCACTCCCCTCGCACCCACATTGCAAAAAAGACGGACAACCAGGGCGAGCACCCGCCGAGGTCGCAGTGGATAGCCCCCCATAAAGCTCAGACTAGTTGCGCCGTAGCCGGGCCCCTGAGCCCATTCGGTTGGGTGCTTAAGTACTGTTGCGGGCATTGGGTTTTGCTTCCTGATTCAGTTGCTTGTGCAGCGCCTCGGGCGCTAAAAAAGGGGCACCGCTTTGGCTGGGTCGACACATTTTTTCCCCGTTCCACTGTTGGCCGCACCAGCAGTGTCCCTGGGCATCGATGATGCAGGTACCGCTACCACAGCAGCGTTTGTCGTCTTCCATATTCGGCTCTCGATAGGTGTTTGGCTAGATTGTTTGAATGCCCGCAAGAACCAAGCTGGTATGGGCCCTATGGCAGCATTCATGCTTCGGCAATTTTGCCCGTTTCCGGATTTCGCAGCCGGGTTTGAGGATATTGAATCGACATGACTGCATTGAACGTCCTGGGCGGCCCGCTGGCAGCCTGCTCTTTTGACCCGTTGACCGGGTTCTTTCGGGATGGCTGTTGCCAGACGGACGAACAGGACCACGGAACCCATGTGGTGTGCGCGCGGGTTACGGCAACGTTTCTGGCGTATTCCCTCAGGCGCGGCAATGATCTGACCACGCCCCGCCCGCAGAACCGGTTTGCTGGATTAAAGCCTGGAGACCGTTGGTGTTTGTGCGCACTGCGCTGGAAAGAAGCTTTGCTGGCGGGTGTTGCGCCTCCGGTTCATCTGGAGGCAACCCACTCCAAGGCACTGGAGATCGTGACGCTGGAACAACTGAAGCAGAATGCTGTTTAAACGTTTTTCAGAACTTTATGAACCCCTTGCACCCCAAGAAGCTGCTATTGACAAAATGGACGGCAGTCAAGCCGGTGTCCAGAAACAAGCATTTCCTCGTCTCCAAGGTGATAGCACCGGAACCGCCCGAGTTGGTGATCGAGTGGGTGGAATTGGAAGCGGTGTATTCAAAAGCAGTGACCCGCATTAACTGGCGGGAACTGCGGGACGAGACGCTTTGGCGTCAGGGCTGGGTTTGAAACAGGGCTCGACTTGCATACCTGGTTGAAAGATCAACTTCCGCTCCGGGCATGGACAGGTTGATAGTCGACAACGGCAAAGAGGGCCTGCCGGACTAGGCCATCCAGGGCGCGAGCTCGCGTTGTTCGACTTGGGCTTGTCCACCAACCCACCACGAAGATTCGAGCGGTATCGACAAGCCATGCTTCGGTGGTCCGCCTACTCCGTGCAGCCCGAACCGGGTGGATCGCATGCGATCCACCAAATCAAACACAATGACCGCAACCAACCCTAAAAACATGCGGGCATTGATGCTGGCCACCCTGGTTTCAGTCGCCCGGTCTAACTAGCCTGCCGGGCTTCTGTATCCAAGGTCTTATGGATTGCGCTTGGCAATTTCATTGCCGAGGTATCCGCCACCCACAGCCCCGGCGATAGTGGCCAGGGTCTTGCCATTGCCACCACCCACCTGATTGCCCAGCAGTCCTCCGACCACCGCGCCTACGCCAATGCCAATAGGGCTATTTTGTGCAACCGGTGCCGCAGGCGCGGGTTGTCGGTAGGCAGGGGCCTGGGAATACTGTTGGCCGGACTGCGCCTGTGCGGGCTGAGCTGTGTGGTGATGCACCACCGTTTTGTGCATTTCGCCCTCGTAGCGGGCGGCCGGAGCCGCTGCAAGTTGCTGCGTGGGTGCAGCTATCGGCGCGACGGCCGGGGCCTGTGCAGTCACAGGCGCGGTTTGTGCAGCGGTGGCATGCGAATTCGGTAAAACGCCAGTGATAGCTGCAACGCCCAGCAAGCTCACGAGCATTACCGACACGGCCGCGCCCGCCATCAAGGGGTGGATGCGGTTCGAGGGTTGATTCATTTCCATTTGATACTCCAGTTGATCAGCCTGCTTGACGGCCTGTAGATTCACAACGCGCGACTCCGCGGGAAAAGTGACGCAAAAGACATTTCAGATGTAACGGAGTTCAACAAATACCCAACCCAGAGGGCTCGCCTGCCCGCATCAAGTTTTTGGTCAGCAAAGTGGCGTCGATTTCTATAATCCGGGCACCCGTCATCGACCCTGAGTGGGTGTTCGCCAAGGTCCAAGTCACCCGTGACCAGTCAGTGGCAACGGCTTTACTAGATAGCTGCGAAAAGTTGGAACACAGCTGCCATTTCATAAAACATTCATGCTGCATTCACCTGGGTGACACAGTGAACGATGAAACTGGTTCGACTCCAATTGGGAGCTTTCAGGAAAACCTCATGCTCGAAAAGAAATGCGTTCACTTTGGGTCGTTATTCCCAGCGCTGATATTTATTCTGACGTTCCTAAGTGGTTGCGGCGGGACGGATGTAGCCACCCTACCCGCCAACACGACAGCAACTATGGCGGTGCTAGAAACCACCGATATGCATACCAATGTCATGAGCTATGACTACTTCAAACTTGCTGAAGACAAATCGCTTGGGTTCGAACGAGTCGCGACGCTGATCAACAACGCACGAGCAGAATTTCCCAACAACGTCTTATTGGACAATGGCGACACAATCCAGGGTACGGCTTTAGCTGACTACCAGGCACTGATTAAACCGGTATCCTGCAGCGAAACGCTGGCGATGTACAAAGTGATGAACCAGTTCAAGTACGACGGTGGGGGTGTTGGCAACCATGAGTTCAATTACGGCCTGCCCTCCTTGAACCAGGTAACCGGTAGCCACTTTGACGTTGAAGGTGTGACCAACGGTGCAACCCCTTGCGCCGGGCCGAACTTCCCGCTGGTATTGGCTAACATCTATAGCGTCAAGTCCAAAGCTCCGTTATTTGCGCCTTATCAAATCGTTACCAAAACAATTACCGCAACGTCACCCGACGGAAAAACTGTGACGGCGCCACTCAAAGTAGGCATCATTGGTTTTGCGCCTCCCGCTATCACCGCATGGGACAAACGCTGGCTCGAAGGAAAAATCTATACCGAAGGCTTTGTCGAAGCTGCCAACAAATACATCCCTGAAATGCGCAGTAAAGGTGCCGAACTTGTGGTGGCACTGGCGCATGGTGGCATAGACAATTCAGCCTACTCACAAACCATGGAGAGCCCCAACTGGTATTTGTCCCAAGTGGCTGGAATTGATGCCCTGTTAATGGGACATTCCCATCAGCTATTCCCAAATGCAACCAGCACTGTGGGGCAATTCAACTTGCCTGGGGTAGATAAAGTCAAAGGGACGGTCAACGGGGTACCAACCGTCATGGCGAATTACTGGGGCAAAGCCTTGGGTGTCATCAAACTGAAATTAGTTTATGACGGCAGCAAATGGACGGTGGACAAAACAGGTACAACCGTCGAAGCCCGCTCGATTCAAAATGCAGACAAGTCCTATGTAGTGGTCGACAGCGTCGTAGCAGCGACCATAGCGACCGAGCATATTGCCACCATTGCGTACGTCAAGACACCTATCGGCAGTACTAATTTTGGCATGCACAGCTACTTCGCTGACGTTGGAGATGTATCGGCTATCGAGGTTGTCAATCAGGCACAAGCCAGTTATGTGGCTGACTACGTGAATGCCAATCTGCCCCAATACAAGTCATTGCCGGTTCTGTCAGTGAGCGCTCCGTTTAAGAGCGGCTTTGCTGGCGGAAGCGACTTTACAGATGTAGCGCAAGGCAATGTGGCAATCAACAATGCTGCAGACTTGTATCTCTACCCCAATACCGTTTACGCGGTGCGCGTGCAAGGCAGCGACATAAAGAATTGGCTGGAAACCGCTGCCAAACGTTTTAACCGGATTGATCTGGCCAAGGCGACGGATCAAGCACTGGTCAGCACCTTCCCGGGCTATAACTTTGATATGTTTAGCTCGCCAGACATCAAGTATGAGATTGATGTCACACAAGCTTTAAATTCCCGCATTAAAAATCTCACTTACAAGGGTGCGGCGATTGACTCAGCGGCGTACTTCATCATCGCCACCAACAACTACCGCGCCAGTGGTGGTGGCAGCGTCCCGGGCATCGATGGCAGCAAGACGATTTATGCCTCACCAGATGCCAACCGTGACGTGCTGATCAATTACATCAAAACTACCAAAGCGTTGACACTGACTAATAACGGCTCGGACCGGAGCTGGAGTTTCACCAAAGTCACTCCAGCGGGACGCGTAACGTTTAAATCAGCGCCAAATAAACTATCGCTCGCAGCAGCTGCCGGGCTGACCAATATCTCATCCCTCAATAATGACGATGGTAGCGGAAGAAATTTGGCTGACTACGCCATTGATCTTTCAAGGTGACAAGGCCGCAACATTGTCAGCCACAAGGCCAGCGCGGAATGCCATACGCCATACGCAATACTCGAAGATGGCGTAACACGATCTGCGTTTGACATCATTCTCATTTTCCTGGATACCCCTCTGGGGATACACAAGAAACCGCCCAGTTTTAAAGCCGACTGTCGCGAGCGATTGGTGTGAACACGCTTCAGTCAATCAATCACGGCACCCCGCAGTCAACCCAGACACAAGAAAAATCTGCCGACAGTCCAAACGGGACCGCTGCAAAAAGCTATTTATTCGATCGCATTTCCAGTCCGTCGGCAGCCGGCACGCAGAGGGCTTTAAGCCACTGCATGGCAACACTTGCCGCAAGGCGGATTGCATCAGCACGCACCAGCCGAGGATAATTGAGCTGGACGGCATCAACCGCGCTCACCTTCCATCCCGCAACCAACCACCCACAGTCAAAATGAAAACTATGAAATCAACGCTTACCCTGCTCGCCCTCGCCGCCTTGGCGTCCAACGCTGTTGCTGTTTCTGCGCCTGAAACACTTCCGTCGGGCGTAAAGATTGTTCACACCGTCGATGGCACCGGGCCACTGCCAAAAGCCTCAGACTCCGTCAAGGTGCACTACCGTGGAACGCTGGCCGATGGCAAAGAGTTTGACAGTTCCTACAAGCGCGGCACCCCCGCCACTTTCCCGCTCAATCGGGTCGTGCCCTGCTGGACCGAAGGCCTGCAAAAAATCAAGGTCGGTGGTAAAGCCACGCTAACCTGCCCGCCAGCTACCGCCTATGGCGAGCGCGGCGCTGGCGGTGTGGTTCCCCCCAACGCCACGCTGACGTTTGAAGTCGAGCTGCTGGCCATCGAAAAGTAAAAAGCAGCATCAGCCGGTTTATGTTGAAGGGTTCCCGCTCAGTCGCTGATTTTTCCGCGCTGGTTCTTGATACTTGAGCGCTGGCTTTTGCTTTCAAGGCGGCGCTGCCGGGAGCCGTAGGTAGGTTTGGTCGCACGCCTCGGTTTGGGCGGGTTGGAGACGCCGTCCACCACGTCCTGCAAACGTGCCAATGCATCCGAACGGTTCATCTCCTGGGTGCGATGTTGCTGCGCCTTAAGAATCAATACGCCGTCCTGGCTGATGCGGCTGTCGCTAAGCGCGAGCAGCCGGCCTTTGATCTCATCGGGCAGCGACGAGGCAGCAATGTCGAAGCGCAGGTGCACCGCGCTCGAGACCTTGTTGACGTTCTGGCCACCGGCACCTTGCGCCCGGATGGCATTGAATTCCACCTCGCGCTCGTCCACCGGAAACTTTAGTGGCAGTGGCATAGGGTCAGGGCCTGGCAGGTTTTATCAAGCGGTTCAGATTGGTTCGGCCAACTCTGCGAGGCCAGCAATGGCCAGAGCGTAACCTTTGATGCCGAATCCGGCCATCACGGCTTTCGCCGCCGGTGCGATATAGGAGTGGTGACGAAATGACTCGCGCGCATGCACGTTGCTGATGTGCAGTTCAATCAGCGTCACGCCGGCGCCCTTAATCGCGTCATGCAGCGCAACACTGGTGTGTGTGTAGGCTCCGGCGTTAAGCACCACACCGGCCAGCGTGCCGGCAGCCTGAGCCCGCCCGGCCTCGTGAATCGCGTCGATCAGCGTGCCCTCGTGGTTGCTCTGCCTGAAGTCGAGTTTGAAGCCATGGGCGGCGCAAGCCTCGGCGCACAGCGCCTCCACATCCGCCAGCGTTTGCGAACCGTACACAGCGGGTTCGCGCGTCCCGAGTAAATTGAGATTCGGGCCGTTCAGGACCAAGGCGGTTTTCATGACGAAGGTCTTTCCAGTATGTTTTTCCGATATCACTATAACTTTTATAGCTGATGACGCCCAGTCCACTTGCGCTACTGGTCAGTCTGACTCAAAAAAAAACTGTTTTATTGTGAGTCAGCGGCGCGCTCGCATGATGTCAGGCGTGGCCACCTGCACGTCGGCATTTTGCGCACGCTGGCGCAGCGCATGCTCCATCACAACCAGCGCCAGCATGGCTTCGGCGATTGGCGTGGCGCGAATGCCGACGCACGGGTCGTGCCGGCCCTTGGTCACCACTTCTGCGGGATGGCCTGCCGTGTCAATCGACTGGCGTGGCGTGAGAATGGAGCTGGTGGGCTTGATGGCGATGGACACTTCGAGGTCTTGCCCCGTACTGATTCCGCCCAGTACGCCGCCGGCGTTATTGGATTTGAAGCCTTCTGGCGACAGCGCATCGCCATGCGTAGTACCGCGCTGCGCAACGCTGCCAAATCCAGCCCCGATTTCTACCCCCTTGACCGCGTTGATCCCCATCATGGCGAACGCGATATCGGCGTCCAGCTTGTCAAACAGCGGCTCGCCCAAGCCGACAGGTACCGCCGATGCTGTCACACGGATACGTGCGCCGCAGGAGTCGCCGGCCTTGCGCAAGGCGTCCATATACGACTCCAGCGCTGAAACGTCTGCCACTGGAGCAAAAAATGGGTTGTTGGGTACGTGCGACCAGGATTCGAAAGTGATCGCCACGTCGCCAATCTGCGTCATGCAACCGCGAAAAGTAGTGCCATATTTTTCAAACAACCATTTTTTTGCCACGGCGCCGGCTGCCACCATAGGCGCCGTCAGGCGGGCCGAAGCCCTCCCGCCGCCGCGCGGGTCGCGACGGCCGTATTTGTGCAGGTAGGTGTAGTCAGCATGACCGGGACGGAAGGTCTCCACAAGGTTGCCGTAGTCTTTGCTGCGCTGATCGGTGTTTTTTATTAACAGGCAAATCGGCGTGCCAGTGGTCTTTCCTTCGTAGACGCCCGACAGGATTTCAACCGCATCTGCTTCGTTCCGCTGGGTCACGTGGCGGCTGGTGCCTGGGCGGCGACGGTCCAGATCCTGCTGAATATCGGCCTCGCTGAGCGACAACCCCGGCGGGCAGCCATCAATCACGCAACCAATGGCCGGGCCGTGGGATTCACCAAAGTTGGTGACAGCGAAAAGAGTTCCAAAAGTATTACCGCTCATACAAGGATTATCCCTGAGGGTGCTGGTCTTCGCGCAACGCTCTGAGGCGGCCAACCGCGAGGCGGCCGATCAGCTTTCCTGGGCGTCGTCTTCAACGGGCCAGTCACGGATGTAAGCCTTGAGCATCTTGTTTTCGAAGTTCTGGCTGTCCACCACCGCTTTGGCCACGTCGTAAAAACTGATCACGCCCATCAACATTCTGTTGTCCATCACCGGCATGTAGCGGGCATGGCGGTCCAGCATCATGCGACGCACTTCGTCCATGGCGGTTTCCGAGGTGCAGGTGAGCGGGTGGTCATCCATGGCCTTGCGCACCCGTGTAGTGCCAATTTCTCCGCCATTTTTGACGATGCAGACAAGTACTTCGCGGAAGGTCAGCATGCCGACAAGGTCGCCATGCTCCATCACGACGAGCGACCCGATGTCCTTCTCCGCCATGATTTCAGCAGCCTTGGCCAGCGGTTCATCCGGCTGAACGGTGTAGAGGGTGTTGCCTTTGACGCGCAGGATGTCTAGAACCTTCATCGCTATCTCCTCGATTGTTTTACCTGTCTCTTACCTAAGGGTTCCGCCGCATCGCGGTAGCCAAAATTTGAGTTCAAATATAGACCACAATCATACGGCTGGCTATGATGATTTTTCAGTTCTGCCTTGCACTTCGGTGCTGTCCGCCGTTCCTTTTTCACCGCTCTCCCACGGCAGCCTCCGATTCCGATTACGCTTTTTTGTACTGGAGACGAACTCATGCCCGGTTATTCAGACCCCGCTTTTGACACCTTGGCGTTGCACGCAGGTGCGGCCCCGGACCCTTCCACTGGCGCACGCGCTGTACCGATTCACCTCACCACCTCGTTTGTATTCGAGTCCAGCGACCATGCCGCCAGCCTCTTCAACCTGGAACGCGCGGGGCATGTGTATTCCCGCATCAGCAACCCCACCAACGCGGTGCTCGAGCAACGGGTGTCAGCACTCGAAGGCGGCATCGGCGCCATTGCCACCGCCAGCGGACAAGCCGCACTGCACTTGAGCATTGCCACGCTGATGGGGGCCGGCTCGCACATCGTGGCGAGCACCGCACTTTACGGAGGCTCGCAAAACCTCTTGCACTACACCTTGCGTCGCTTCGACATTGAGACCACGTTTGTGAAACCGGGCGACCTCGATGGCTGGCGCGCTGCCGTGCGGCCCAACACCAAGCTGTTTTTTGGCGAAACGGTCGGCAACCCTGGCCTTGAGGTGCTGGATATCCCTGCCGTATCCGCCATCGCCCACCAGGCGGACGTGCCGCTGCTGGTCGATTCCACGCTCACCTCCCCCTGGCTCATCAGACCTTTTGACCACGGCGCTGATCTGATCTACCACTCGGCCACCAAGTTTTTAAGCGGCCACGGCACGGTCATCGGCGGCATCGTGGTGGACGGTGGCAGCTTTGACTGGGACAAGTCAGGCAAGTTTGCCGAGCTGACCGAGGCCTACGACGGTTTTCACAACATGGTGTTCAGCGAGGAAAGCAGCGTCGGCGCCTTTTTGTTGCGCGCTCGGCGCGAGGGCCTGCGCGACTTCGGTGCCTGCATGAGCCCGCACACCGCCTGGCTGATTCTGCAAGGGATTGAAACCCTGCCCTTGCGCATGGCGCGCCATATGGGCAATACAGAAAAAGTCGTGGAGTTTCTGGCCAGCCACCCCTTTGTTTCACGGGTAGGCCACCCGATGCTTGAATCGCACCCGAGCCATGCGCTGGCTAAAAAGTTGCTGCCGCGCGGCGCTGGCTCGGTATTCAGCTTCGACATCAAGGGAGATCGTGCGCAAGGCAAAGCCTTCATTGATGGGCTCAAGATATTTAGTCACCTGGCCAACGTAGGCGACTGCCGCAGCCTGGTGATCCACCCTGCCAGCACAACCCACTTTCGCATGACCGATGAAGCACTGCTAAGCGCGGGCATCACGCAGGGAACGATTCGCCTGTCGATTGGGCTGGAAGACCCTGACGACCTGATTGAGGACCTCAAGCGTGCCTTGCGGGCCGCCGAGAAAATGGCACCGAAAGCGGAGGTCTGAGCATGCAGATCAACGTCAACGGCCATACTACTTACTGCTACACCGGCGGCCAACTTTTCGATGCTGCAAAGCCCACTGTGGTCTTCATCCACGGGGTGCTGAACGACCACAGCGTCTGGATATTACAAAGCCGTTACCTCGCTCACCATGGCTGGAACGTGCTCGCGCTAGACCTGCCGGGCCACTGCCGAAGCGAAGGAGAGGCGCCTTCCACCGTGGAAGAAGCGGCGCACTTTATCGCCGCTTTGCTCGACGCGGCCGGTGTGAAGCGTGCGGCACTAGTGGGCCACAGCTGGGGTTCATTGATCGCACTCGAAACCGCCTCCCAGCTCAAAAACCGCGTCAGCCACCTGGTGCTGGTGGGTACGGCCTTTCCGATGAAGGTGTCGCAGGCGTTGCTTGACGCCTCGATCAACGAACCGATGAAAGCCCTGACCATGATCAACGTGTTCTCCCGCAGCACGCTGGCCCCGCCGCCCTCTGCGCTTGGCCCGGGCACCTGGGTTTATGGCCTCAGCATCGCACTGGGCCGCCGAGTGCTGGCGAGCAACCGGAAGGTGAACGTGTTCCACCGCGGCTTCAACGCCTGCGACAGCTACGCCAATGGCGAAGTGGCGGTGCAAGGCATTAGCTGCCCGGTATTGTTTCTGCTTGGGGCGCAAGACCAGATGACGCAGCCAAAAGCCGCGCAAGGGCTTATCGCTGCCGCACGAAACGCTGGCAAACACGTGCAGGTGGTTAGTCTGGAGGTCGGTCACCACCAGATGACCGAGGCGCCGGATAAGACGCTGTTTGCGATTCGGGATTTCCTTCAGACGTGAGCTCGCTTGCCACCCTCCGTACCTAAATTTGACATTGGCGAACGACATTGCGGCGCTTAGAGCCCGCTGCTCACCGATTCAGTCGTTGACCTTGACCCAGTAGTCGGGCGCAGCGCGCAAAGCTTCCAGCAGCAGCCGTGTGGCGGGCGCATCGGGCCTCGCCTGAAGGCTTGAGCGCTGCAGCGAGTCCAACAGGCGCGCCAAGGTTTCCGCATGCGGCGTCAACGGACCGAAAAAGCGCGTGCCGTCCCGATCGGCAATCAACAGCGTGGGAAAGGTCTCCACGTCCAGGTCACCCACCAGATCGGCCTGGTCCTCAATGTCCAGCCAGGCAAAGCGACTTTCAGGATAGCGCGCCGCGACCTCCGAAAACACGCTTTTGTAATCCCCGCAGAGATCGCACCAGGCCGCGCACAGGCAGATCACCCAACTACCGGGGTCGGCTGCGTCAATGTCAGGTGCAGAAGTAGAACTCATGGGAAAATTTAATGTCGGGGGAGAGTGGATGCCATGGTACGGTGCCCGTCTGGCTGCCGGGCCCCAGCTACTTAACTATTATCGCTACGCCAAACGCTTCACTTATAGCGCGTCGCTCAGGCGTATTGCGGGCCATTGGGCTTTGCCCCACAACTTGCCCATCGACTCGGCCTTGTCTAGCAGCAACAGCTGCATCAGCGGCTCCAGCAAAGTGGCCCCTGGATCTGCCAGCAGCAGGTAGCGCGATTCGGCGCGGCCTTCCGCGTCGTTGAGCTGCCCGACCCAGTCCAACGCCACCAGCGTCTCCAGCACCGGCTCCAATTGCAGCACATCCACCTGAAGCAAACTCGACAATTGCGACGCGCTTACTCCCTTGCGGGCCGTGGCGCGTGCCTTCTCCAGTTGCTGCAGCACCTCAATCGCCAACTGAAAAAGCCAGCCATGCGCACTACCCCGGCGCGCCACGCCAGCCAGCAAACTGGGCAAGTAGGCCGCAATCACTGCGCCCATCAAGACGATGACCCACGACACGTAAATCCACACCAGCAAGATCGGCAAGGTTGCAAACGCACCATAAACCAGTGAGTAGGTCGGCATAGCCGCCAGGTAAAGAGTCAACACCTTTTTGGCTATTTCTATGCCTGCGGCAACGAACAGGCCGCCCGACCAGGCATGGGCCCATTTAACAAACGTATTGGGTACGTAGCGGTACAGCGCCGCCATACCGCCGGCCACCAGAAAAAACTGCACCAGGTCGAGTAAAAACCGCACGCTAACGGGCATGGTACCGACGAGTCCCGAGGAGGCTGACAACACGTAAGAAGTCAGCGCCAGGCTGGCCGCCAACAACAGCGGACCGAGCGTGATGGCGGCCCAATAAATCAACACCCGCTGCGCCAGGGGCCGCAGTTTTTTTACCCGCCAGATACCGTTAAGGGTGTGATCTATCGTCAGGATCAGCGCGATTGCTGTCACCAGCAGCACCGCCAGGCCAGCGCCGCCCAACTTGCTGGCCTGCTTGCTGAACTGGGTCAAATAGCCCAGCACTTGCCGGGCAATGTTGTCCGGGATCAGGCTCTGAATCAACCAGCCCTGCAGCGCGCCCTCCAACTTGGAAAACATCGGAAAAGCGGTAAAAACGGCCAGCGCCACGGTTAAGAAGGGCACCAATGCAATCGAGGTGGTGAAGGTCAGGCTGCTGGCGGTCAGGCCCATGTGGTCTTCACGAAAGCGCTCACGCAGGGTCATGGCGGTGTAGCGCCATGGGAAATGAGACAACTCGGTGAGCAAGGCCTGCAGAGACTGCGGAATTTTCATCCCCGGTATCATGCCATTGACCCAAAGATGAACATGAACAAAGCAAACCAAATTGAAATGACACGGTGGCTGGCCCTTACCAGCCTGATAGGACTCATTGTGCTGGGCCTGGCCTGGGAAATGTGGCTGGCGCCAATACGGCCAGGGGGCTCGCTGCTGGCCCTTAAGGTACTGCCTTTGTGCATTCCCCTGGCGGGCATCCTGAGAAAACGCATGTACACCTACCGCTGGGTCAGCCTGATGGTCTGGATTTATTTCACCGAAGGCGCCGTGCGGGCGTGGAGTGACCGTGCACCGGGAAACTACTTGGGCATGCTGGAAATTGTGCTGTGCCTGCTGCTTTTTACCGCCTGCGCGCTGCATGTTCGGGTGCGCCTTAAAAATGCGCCGGCGCCCGCTACCCCAGCCATTCCCGGAGGCAGTCCCCTATGAGCGCGCTTGAAGCGCTACTCGTTACGCTACGGCGGATCGTCGGTCCGTCGCAGGTTCTTTTCGAAGGCGACCTGACGGCTTGGGAGCAGGACTGGCGAAAACGCGCACGTGGCAAGGCGCTGGCCGTCGTCAGGCCGGCCAATACCGCCGAAGTCGCCGCCATCGTCAAGGCCTGCTCAGCAGCCCAGGTGAGCATCGTCACGCAGGGCGGCAACACCGGACTGGTGGTGGGCTCAACGCCCGATGCCTCCGGCCAGCAGGTGGTGCTGAGCTTGCAGCGCATGAATGCAGTGCGGGAGTTGGACGTGGCGAATCTTACCGTCACCGTAGAGGCCGGTTGCATCTTGCAAAACTTGCAAGACACTGCCGAAAAAGCCGGTTTTCTGTTCCCGCTAAGCCTGGCGGCGGAAGGCAGCTGCACCCTGGGCGGCAATCTGGCGACCAACGCGGGTGGCACGCAAGTGCTGCGCTACGGCAATGCACGTGATTTATGCCTGGGCCTGGAAGTGGTGACGGCCGGAGGCGATATCTGGAACGGACTTTCGGGCCTGCGCAAGGACAACACCGGTTACGACCTGCGCGACCTGTTCGTGGGCAGCGAAGGCACACTGGGCATCATCACCGCCGCCACGCTCAAGCTTTATCCCCAGCCTGTCGCGCAACTCACCGCCTGGGCCGCCGTGCCTTCGATGAAAGATGCCGTGAGCCTGCTTGGACTGGCCCACCAACATTTAGGCGCAGGCCTGACGGGGTTTGAGGTGATGGGGCGATTTGCGCTCAGCTTGGTGGCAAAAAACTTCAACCAGCTGCGTGTGCCCTTGTACGAAAACACGGCGTTCTGCGTGCTGCTGGAAAACTCCGACCAGGAGTCCGAAACCCACGCCAGAGCCCAGTTTGAGCGCCTCCTTGAGACCGCGCTGGAACAGGGTTGCGTGACCGATGCGGTCGTCGCCGAAAATCTGAGCCAGGCGCAGCAGCTCTGGCAGATCCGGGAAAGCATTCCCTTGGCGCAAGCCGAGGAAGGTCTGAATATCAAGCACGACATCTCGGTCGCAGTTTCGCGCATTCCGGAGTTCGTGGAAATTACCGACGCTTTGCTGCTGCAAGTGCTGCCGGGTGTGCGTCTGGTTAACTTTGGTCATTTAGGCGACGGCAACCTGCATTACAACGTGCAAGCGCCGGCCGACGGGAATTCGCAGGCCTTTCTGCGCGACCATGAAGAACAGGTCAATTCACTGGTTTATGACTCGGTGGCGCACTTTGGCGGCTCGATTTCTGCAGAGCACGGTGTAGGCAGCCTCAAACTAGACAAGCTCGAGCAACACAAATCGCCGGTCGCCCTGCATATGATGCGGGCGATCAAGCAGGCGCTGGACCCGCAAAACATCATGAACCCTGGGCGGGTGATCAGGCGGTAGCGGAGGGTGCCTCATCGGTGTAAGCTCATGTTGCTCTTTTTGAATCCATGAGAAAAAATTTTTTGACGCATTCTTTCAGCGCCTCCACATCTGAATTGGGGAATATACGTTATGGGATTTTTCAACCGATTGTTCAATCTTGACAAGGCCGATGCCGTTTCGTCGAAACAGGCAAGCTTGGCAAGCCAGCTGGGACTCGACGCAAAAGCTGCCGCGCTTGTGCTGGCAGAGATCGATATCGACAATGCTATTTCGATCCACGAAAACTGGAAGCTACGCTTGCAGAACTACGTGGATCACACGTCCAACGAGGCTCTACAGACCGACGCGGTAGCCCTGGACGACCACTGCGAGCTGGGTAAGTGGCTGCACGGTCGAGGTGGAGAGCGGTTGGGCAAGTACCCGACGTTCCAGATATTGGTAGCGCGGCACCAGTATTTTCATACCCAAGCCTCCACGGTTGTGGCACAGGTACAGGGCAACAATCTCGAAGCGGCCCGAAAAACCCTTGACGGCAGCTATCGGTATGCCTCCAGCCAGGTAGTCGTGCTGCTCAAGGAACTCAAGCGAAACCTGACACGCTGATTCACGCCCCTGCAAACCGCCGCTCAAACCTCCTACACTCGCAATCCAGTAACCAAAATTAAGCCGTTCGCCGAACGGCTAACCGCAGGCCTCCCTGCCTCCTCGCATGACCCTGCAAAATTCCGCCCGCCCGATCCGCTCGCAGTACGAAGAATTCATGCGCCATGTGGACACCCACGGTGCATTCAAGGCCGATCGCACGGGTACCGGTACCAAAAGCGTGTTTGGCTACCAGATGCGGTTCGACCTCAACGAAGGTTTTCCGCTGGTGACCACCAAAAAAGTTCACCTCAAATCCATCGTGCAGGAATTACTGTGGTTTTTGCAGGGATCAAGCGACAACAACTGGTTGAAAGAGCGCGGCGTCACGATCTGGAATGAGTGGGCACGCGAGGATGGCGACCTGGGACCGGTCTATGGCGTGCAATGGCGCAGCTGGCCGACGGCGGATGGCGGCCATATTGACCAGATCGCCGAAGTCATCAAGACGCTAAAAACCAATCCCGATTCGCGCCGAATTATCGTCAGCGCATGGAACGTGGCCGACCTTTCCAAAATGGCGCTCATGCCTTGCCACGCCCTGTTCCAGTTTTACGTCGCGCCTTCTGAGGTGGCAGGCCAACCGGGCAAGCTGAGCTGCCAGCTTTACCAGCGCAGTGCTGACATCTTCCTCGGCGTTCCTTTCAATATTGCCAGCTACGCCCTCCTCACCCACATGGTGGCACAGCAATGCGGACTGCGCGTGGGCGATTTCATCTGGACCGGCGGCGATTGCCACATTTACAGCAACCACCAGCAACAGGTGACCTTGCAGCTGAGTCGTGCACCCCTGCCTTACCCGACGCTGAACATCAAGCGCAAGCCTGATTCAATCCTCGACTACCAGTTCGAAGATTTTGAATTTTTAGACTACCAGCACCATCCGGCGATCAAAGCGCCAGTGGCCGTTTGATGGCGTCTAAAGGGAGGCTCATGCAACGCTCTTCGACCAACTCTTTGCCGAGCATCAACCTGATCTTCGCGCGCGCCGCCAACGGCGTGATCGGCATCAACAACGCCATGCCCTGGCACCTGCCGGAAGATCTGGCGCATTTCAAGCGCCTCACCCAAGGCTGGCCCGTCATCATGGGACGAAAAACCTGGGATTCGCTACCACGCAAGTTCCGCCCTTTGCCGGGCCGCACCAACGTGGTCATCACGCGCCAGCCGGGCTGGGACGAAAACGGCAGCATGCCGGCCACCAGCCTCGATGCGGCGTTGAAACTGTGCCGCCAGTCCGAGGAGGTTTGGGTCATTGGAGGCGCGCAAATCTATGCGCAAGCCGAGCCTTTGGCAGATCGCATCGAGGTCACCGAAATTGCCCAGGATTTCGAAGGGGATGCGCTGGCGCCCCAACTCGGCCCCGAATGGATAGAAGCCGCGAGGGAAGATCACATTTCCTCTACCGGGCTGAATTTCAGTTTTATCAGTTACTGCAAACACAAGGAAAATTGACATGTCAGAAGACGGATTTCACGTGCACGGACCACACGATCACGAACTTGAGCATGCCGCAGAGACCGGGCACGACAGCGGCGGCATGACCGCGCAGATCGCAGTCGTGACAGCCGTCATTGCCACCATTGGCGCTATTTTTTCGTATATGGGTGGCGCCACGCAAGCCAACGCCGGTCTTTATAAAAACAACGCCGCGATCAAGAAGACTGAGGCTGCCAATCAGTGGAACTACTATCAGGCCAAGAGCACGAAGCAGTCGCTGTCTGAATTTGCCCGCGACTTGGCGCCAGCAGATAAAAAAGCGGTCTACCAGAGCCGGATCGAGCGCTACGACAAGGAAAAAAGCGATATTAAAACGGGCGCCGAGAAGCTGGAGAGCGAAGCGACAACTTGGGACAAGTCGTCCGACGAGCAAATGCACCAGCACCACCGCTGGGCGCAGGCCACCACGGTGTTACAGGTGTCTATCGCCCTGGCGGCGATTGCCTTGCTGACGCGAAAGAAGTGGCTGGAGTATGGGATGTTCGCTTTAGCCGGTGTTGGCCTGCTGCTGGGCGCCCTTGCATCGCTCCATATTTAACAGCGGCGCAACACCTTTTTAGGCTAGCTTGGCAAGATCATGAAAATTGCGACCTGGAACATCAATTCGCTGACGGTGCGGCTGCCGCAGGTGCTGAGCTGGCTCGCAGCCAATCCGGTCGATGTGTTGTGCCTGCAGGAACTCAAGCTCAGCGATGACAAGTTCCCCCTGAAAGAGCTGCAGGATGCGGGCTACCACAGCGCCGTATTTGGTCAGAAAACTTATAACGGAGTGGCCATTTTGAGCCGCACACCGGCACGCAATATCGTGAAAAACATGGCTGGCTTCACCGACGAGCAATCACGATTGATTGCCGTGACGCTGGACACACCCGCCGGGGAAGTGCGTGTGATCAACGGCTATTTTGTGAACGGCCAAGCACCCGGTAGCGAAAAATTCGAGTACAAGATGAAATGGCTGACCGGCTTGCGCGATTGGCTGCGGACAGAGCTACACCAGCACCCCAATCTGGTGCTGGTGGGTGACTTCAATATCACGGTCGATGACCGCGACACTTATGACCCCGAGGGCCTTCGCGAAACCATTCACCACACCACAGAAGAACGTCAGCACTTTTTGGCGCTGCTCGACCTGGGCCTAACCGATGCCTTTCGCATGTTTGAGCAGCCTGAAAAAAGCTACTCGTGGTGGGACTATCGGGAGTTTGCATTCCGGCGCAACCGCGGCCTGCGGATTGATCATATTCTGGTCAGCCAGGCGCTCAAACCGAAGGTAACAAGCTGCGTGATCGATAAATCGCCGCGTAAAAACGAACGTCCGAGCGACCACGTACCGGTTGTAGTGGAACTCTTATAACAGCCTACTCAACTCCAAAAGCAACGCAACGCGCTGTTAGTTTATTGGCTGTTTCGCACCGAGCCCTCAAGCTTGGCAAGTCGGGCACTGCAGGCCCGATGCGGCGTGCACCCGTCCAGAGTTTTCCTGGGCTGGCCATTCGTCAGATCGGCAACCGTATCTCGCTGCTCCCGGCCCGACCCAGACGGAGTCGTCCCCTTTGACAAGAACTGGAGAACCAAGCCATTGACGTCCTCATTTGCGTCTCGCTGCCACGGGCTGTGCGGATTGCAGAAACAAACAGCAATCCCCATGTTGGCATGGCGCCGCTGGTAGTGAGCCCTCTCTATGCCCCGGTTATAGGGCGATGTCTTGCGCAGGGTCCGCAAGCGTCTTAACGCTTGCGAAGAGGATCCAGAAGCGACGAGAGACCGTTGTGGTCTATCTCCTGCATCAGCGCCAGCAGGCGCCCAATTTCTCCCTTCGGGAAGCCGTCACGGGCAAACCAGTTCAGGTAATGGCCTGGCAAATCCGCAATCAATCGCCCCTTGTATTTTCCATAAGGCATTTCACGCGTCAGCAACAGCAATAAGTCTTCAGGATTCAAGCTAGCCGCCCGCCCGCTTGGCCGTATAACCCAGTCTTTGTAGTGCCTGCATCACCAGATTGCAATGATCGCCCTGAACCTCAATCACGCCGTCTTTCACTGTCCCCCCCGAACCGCACGCGGCCTTGAGCTGCTTCCCCAGCTGGACTAGCGACGGCTCATCCAGCGCGAGACCCCTCACCAAAGTCACCGTCTTGCCACCGCGACCTTTTGTGTCTCTGGAAACGCGCACAACACCCTCCGATCTGGAAGCCACCTGGACCTGTCTGCAAATGCAGCCTGCAATGGGTTTGCGACAGTCGGGGCACATTCGACCTGCGTCGGTGGAATAAACGAGGCCGGTGCTTAATTGATTTCTTTTCATCCTGGAGTTATAGCGGAGTCACGGCATCAGCAACCCATCATTGAGGCGCCTTAAAAGTCACCGCCCCTTCAGAAGGAACTCCAGCTCGGTTCCCGCCAGATTTAGCACATCATTGTGGGTCAAAGGAATCGCCTCGGGGCCAATCGCTTTTCCATTCAATGTGGAGGGCGTCTCGCCATGCATGTGTACCACGTAGTACCCGTCGCGCCGGTGAGAGATCGACACGATGGCAACACCCGGCTGACCAAAAGTCGTCACGGCTTTGACCACTGGCACCTCCAGTCCGGGAGAGGTGCCCGACAGCAGTTTGAGGCTGGCGTGGAGCGCGCCGCTGGTGCCTGGAACGCCGATAGCCTCCAGCGACATGGTGACCGTCTTCGGTTGAACGCTTGGCTCGCCGTGCTCGGAAGCCGAGAAAAACTGCACCCTGAAATTGCCGATAGTGAGGGTGTCCTTGTTTCGAAGCAGTTGCCGGGACTTGACAATGTGACCGTTGATATAGGTTCCATTGGTGCTGCCAACGTCTTCGACAAACACCTCCGCTATACCGCGGAGTTCAAACACACAATGCTCACCACTGATCGCCATATCGTCAAAAACGATGTCGTTATGAGGCTTGCGTCCAAGCGTCGTCCGATCATTTTTTAAATAAATGCGCTTGACTTCGACGCCTTGCACGGATGCGATGAGCTGTGGCATGAGAACTCCTGCGAAGGATGCCGCCCAGCGCACCTCGCGCGGTGGCGACTCCTGATCCTAGCCCGCCCTCTAAGATGGCACAAGGGTAAGCTCTGTAAAAATGAGCAGTCGGCTAGCTCGGCATTTGTTCATCACCATGACCCTGGGTACAAGCGCTGCCCGCCGCACCTAAGGACGCCTGCCGGGTTAGCCAGTTAGCGCTTGGCCGAGACGGGCTATCCCTTCCCTAATCTTGTCCACATCGGCCGTCGCAAAGCTCAGCCTCAGCGTCGAGAAATCAGGATTCGAGGCATAAAACGGCGCGCCGGGAACAAACGCCACCCCTTTTTCAATGGCGCGTTTGGCGAATTCGCCGGCATCCGTGAGACCGCCTTGGTCCCCCGTCAACCGGGCCCAAAA
This sequence comes from Polaromonas sp., assembly GCF_012927485.1. Classification (GTDB taxonomy): domain Bacteria; phylum Pseudomonadota; class Gammaproteobacteria; order Burkholderiales; family Burkholderiaceae_C; genus Polaromonas. The sequence continues at coordinate 242,583 of NZ_JABBPC010000009.1, forward strand.
GAACAGTCCACCGCCTGGCGGCTCAAACGCTATCGACTCCCCTAGTTCACGCTTCAACGCGTTGCCCATGGCCGCAGCGCGTTCGGCGTACATCCTGCGTACATGAGCCAACGTAGCCGGCATGCGACCAGCTTTCAGGTATTGGGCCGCCGTGGCTTGGGCAAAGGTGCTGGTGTGGGCGTCACTGAACTGCTTGCACATGGTGGCTTTAGCCAGTAGCTCTGGATGGCCAATCATCCACCCCACCCGGAGCCCGGGCGACAGCACCTTGCTGAGCGAGCCGCAATACGCCAGCAACTTGCGGCTCCCTGGCACGCTGTCGCTCAGAGCCAGCAATGACGGTGGTGGCGCCGCGCCAAAATACAGATCGCCATAAGGATCGTCTTCCACAATGAGCGTGTTGTATTTGACCGCCAGTTCCAGCACTTTTTTTCGGCGCTCCAGGCTCAGCAGGGCTCCACTCGGGTTACCAAAAGTCGGAATCAAATAAACAAATTTAGGCCGATGCTCGACAATCAGGTCTTCCAGTACATCAGTTTTAACGCCGTGAGCGTCAATAGGCGCACTGATGAGTTCTGCCCCATACAGCCGGAAGCACTGAATAGTGGCGAGAAAAGTCGGGCCTTCCACAATCACCTTGTCACCAGGCGAAATCATGGTTTTGCCGAGCAGGTCCAGCGCCTGCTGGCTGCCGGTGGTCACAATTAGTTCACCGGCTGCTACGGTGGCGCCCTTGGTTGCCATGAAGGCGGCAAGTTGCTCACGCAGCGGGTTATAGCCTTCAGTGGCGCCATATTGCAGCGCCGCGCCGGGCTCCTCTCGCAGGGCGGCGTTGACGGCTTCACGAATGCCATCGACATCAAACATGGCGGGGTCAGGAAAACCGCCCGCGAAACTAATGATCCCGGGCTTGCCCAGCAGTTTAAAAAGCTCCCGAATGGCAGAGGTTTCCACGTTATTAAGGCGAGCGGCAAAGTGCAATGCTGTAGGCAGTGGCATGGGAGAATTGATCCATGAAGAAGGAAACCATAGAGCTGTTTTTCGCCACCTTAAAAGCGGCCAACCCACAGCCCGTTACCGAGTTGGAGTATACGAGCGTGTTTGAATTATTGACCGCCGTGCTGCTCTCGGCGCAGGCCACGGACGTCAGCGTCAACAAGGCCACGCGCAAGCTATTCCCGGTGGCCAACACGCCGCAGGCCATCCTGGATCTGGGCCTGGACGGCCTGGAGGCGGCCATCAAAACCATCGGTCTCTACCACACCAAAGCCAAAAACCTCCTTGCAACCTGCGAGATACTGCTTGAAAAGCATGCTGGTCAGGTGCCGCGTACCCGTGAAGCGCTGGAAGCCCTGCCGGGCGTGGGGCGAAAAACGGCAAACGTCGTGCTCAATTCCGCGTTCGGTGAGGCCACCATGGCGGTCGATACACATATATTTCGCGTCGGTAACCGCACCGGACTGGCACCTGGCAGAACGCCTTTGGAGGTGGAGCTGAAGCTCATCCAACGCATTCCTTCCGAGTATCTGGTGGATGCGCACCACTGGCTGATATTGCTCGGGCGTTATGTCTGCATGGCTCGCAAGCCGCTGTGCTGGCAGTGCGCAGTGGCGACATGGTGCGACTTTAAGCCCAAGACCGAGAGGCCACCCGCCTGATGCAAATGCGCTTATTGTCAGGTGTGGGATAGCTTTAAAGAGAGCCTTTCCTTCGCCTCACAGGCCCGGCTGGTTACTATTTTTTTGATAACTAGCGGCGTGCGCATTTATTACCACCAGTTTATTTTAGGTAACCATTTTGCCCAAAAATAATTTCAAAAATCACTGCCGTTGGCTTAGACGATGCACTAATGAATGTAGCTCTACTTTTCCCGTATCGAAAACTGACTCGGCCTTTCAGACTTCTCAAAATAAGTCCGGTCAGCTATCTTTTCTGCAGCTTTCAAAGCATTGCGAAGACTCGCCAACGATTGCTCGCCGCAGGCTTGATGCATATCAAGAAAGTCGGCGTGCGATGGCCGCAACATAATGAGCGATTAACCACCACTAAACCTCGAAGCGAAATAACTATGTTCAAGCACATCCTCCTGGCCACCGATGGCTCCCCCTCGTCCGAACACGCGGCGCAATTGGCGATCAACCTGGCGCGCACCCATGGCGCAAAACTTACCGCGCTGTACGTGGTGGACCCCTATCCCTATCTGGGCATTGGCGAGGCCAACCCATTAGGCTTCCAAGCCTATATGTCGGCGGCCCACGAGTACGCGGCGCAGGCCCACGCCAAGGTGGTCGTGTTGTCCGGCCAGGGCGGAGCACCGGTGGACCTGCAGGCACGCATGGCGGAAAACGTGACCGCGTCGACCGGCATCGTGCAGATGGCCAAAGATGAAGGCGCAGACCTTATCGTGGTGGGCTCGCACGGTCGCACTGGCATGGCCCGACTCATGATGGGCAGCGTGGCGGCCAAAGTGGTCGCCGAATCGCCAGTGCCCGTGCTGGTGGCGCGCTGAAGATCAATGGGCCGGCTAAGCTGAGCGCGCGCTCGCCCGCACCGCGCAAGCTGCGGCTGCGCCGGCTGCAGTGCTTACTTGGTTCATGGCTGCATTTCTTTTGCATCAGACTTGCCAGCCGGTACAAAGCATAACGGAGAGATCAACGACCGGCGGATAAGCGGCTGTCGTGGTCGATGGACGGGCGGCATGGCGATACTATAGGCAATGGCGACGGCGTTAGCTTGGAAGCAGCGTACAAGTCCAAACTGAATCCCCTGTTAAGCCGCATCATGAAAACTGCCTTACTGTCCGACATTCACGCCAACCCGCGCGCGCTGGAGGCCTGCCTCGCACACGCGGAAACTTGTGGAGCGGACCGTTTCGCCGTGCTGGGTGACTCGGTCGGCTATGGGGCTCAACCGGTTGAAGTGATAAGACGTCTGCGCAAGCTGGTGCGAGCGGGGGCCATCGTTCTGAAAGGCAACCACGACGAGCTGGCCGTTACGCCGCCCGAGCATGCGCGTACTTTGGACGAGGGTGGCGCTGACTGGACTCATCGGCAGCTCGACGCGGCGGACCTGAGCTTTCTGGACACTTTGCCAATGTCCGCAATCGACGGTGCAGTCTATCTGGTTCATGCCAGCGCCGATGCGCCGCACCGCTGGTACTACGTGGACAACGAGCATCGCGCTGCGGCCAGTCTGAACACCGCCTGCGAGCATCCCGGCGTCCGCTATGTCTTCGGCGGCCATGTTCACGAGCAGAGTCTTTATTTCCACGGTGCGGGCCACGGTCTCATGCGATTCCAGCCGGTGCCAGGCGTGCCGATTCCGGTACCGCCGCACCGCCGCTGGATCGCGACCGTAGGCTCAGTTGGACAACCGCGCGACGGCAATCCCGATGCCATGTACGCGATATTTAACGCGGCCCGTGCCGAGCTCACATTTCACCGGGTCGCCTATGACCACATGGCCGCTGCGGACGACATTCGCGCAGCGGGATTACCCGAATTTTTTGCACAGCGGCTGGAGCTTGGACTGTGAAACTGCTAGAGCCCGGGATGGTGATCGATGGTTTTCGGGTCGGTGACTGCCTGCATGCTGGCGGCATGGCGCACATCTATCAAGTCAGCTTTGCCGACGCGTCGCGGCGCGAACCTTTTCCGATGGTGATGAAGGTGCCGCGCATGACCGCGGGCGACGGGGCCGAGAACATAGTCGGATTTGAAGTGGAACTTCAAATCCTGTCCGTGCTGACGGGCACGCACGTGCCGCGCCTGGTTGCTTCCGGCGATCTGGAGAAGCTACCCTACTTGGTCATGGAATACGTGCAAGGGCGCACGTTGCAACAATGCCTTGACGAGGCAGACAAACCCGTGCCTCCCGCGGAGATCGCCCAGCTTGGGGCGGCCGTAGCGCAAGCCGTGCACAGCCTGCACTTGCAAAACGTTTGCCACCTGGACCTCAAACCGGCCAATGTGCTTATTCGGCCAGACGGCAGTGCGGTCCTGCTGGACTTCGGCTTGTCGTGTCATGCCCACTATCCGGACCTGCTGGCGGAGGAACTCCGCCCGGCCGTTGGTTCACCCACCTGGATGTCACCGGAGCAGGTGGTGGGCGTGCGCGGCGACCCCCGCAGCGATCTCTTCGCCATCGGCGTCATACTCTACGAACTCGCAACGCGCGAGCTGCCTTTCGGAAATCCAGGGACGACAGGCGGGCTGCGTCAGCGCCTGTGGATGGACCCGGTACCGCCGCGTAAATGGCGGCCGGACTTGCCCGAATGGCTGCAGGAGGTGATTCTGCGCTGCCTGGAGAACGAAGCCGCAAAGCGCTATTTGTCCGCTGCTCATTTAGCCTTCGACCTGTCCCATCCGGAGCAGATGCAGGTGACTGATCTCGGGCGCCGCACCCATTCCACCGGTTTTTGGGCTCACAGCAAACGCTGGTTACGCGCGGCAGGCCTGCACTACCAGCCAAGTGCCATGCCGTCGCGGCAGATCGATGAAGCACCCATCATCATGGTAGCGGTACCGAACCACGATGTGAGTGACGTCACGCTGTATTCTTTGCGGGCTGCGGTGGCGCGTGTGTTAGGAAGCAGCCCTGGCGCACGGCTGGCTTGTGTGACGGTCATCAGCCCCAGCGAAACGCCGGGCCACAACACCTCGTCCAGCGAAACGACCGTTCATCGGCGCTACCTTGGCATGCTGCGCCAATGGGCGCAGCCGCTCGACATGGGTCGCCAGACAATCGCCTTCCACATACTTGAATCGGGCGACGTGGCAAAGGCCCTGCTTCGATACGCCGAAGGCAATCAGGTGAGCATCATTGTGATGGGCGCCGCCACACACGGACTGCAGCTGCAGCGCTTGCTGGCAACCGTACCCATCAAAGTCGCGATGGAGGCGCCATGCACGGTCATCCTTGTCAAGCAAGCGCTGCCTTTTGACCACCTCGCAAGGGCGTAAGTTGTGAAGGCGGCGTGCACCGGCTCGATGGCCATTCGCCCACGCAGCTTTCTTTTTTAAATTGCTTATCGCTGTTAAAAAATAGTGTCTTGCTCACCCGGCCAATAGTCGATGCACTAAATCGGCTGCCGTTGATGCCCGGTACTTCCGCATCAGGCGAGCGCGATAAATTTCGACGGTGCGGTGACTAATGACAAGGGCCCGTCCAATTTCCTTGGACGTCAGCCCTTTCATCAGGTGGGCAGCGACCTCGCGCTCTCTCGCGGTCAGCGCTACGGTGACCGGACGCCGCGCGCTCAGGTCTTCAAAAGTCCAGATACCGGCTTCATGGGGCGCGCTGCGATTCAATGCCCGACCTGTCACATGACACCAGAAGGTCGCGTTCTTGTTACGTCCATCGACACGTTTCATAATGCGGTCGTCGGAATACATACCGGTCTCATTCAGTATGGGAATCATGCGGGCACCGATGCGCTCGTACTCTTCCACGCTGGGATAGAGAATTAAAAAAGACTCCCCGGCAAGCTGTTCCCGGGTAGCGCCAAACATTTCACACACATGCTGATTGCAATTAACAATCGAGCGGTTGCGGGACAACACCAGTCCCACCGGTGCCAGATCGAAAGCAAGCTGGTAATCCACGTTCATTGGGGCTAACCTTTACGAAAAACTACGTACGTTATTAGGTAGTATCGTTGTTGCCTGCGCAGAATTCCGAACCACATAAGGAGACTTTTTTGAACAAACTTTTTTCCTCCGCAGCGGAGGCCCTCAAGGGCATCGTCAAAGACGGCCAACTGCTGGCCGTAGGCGGCTTTGGCTTATGTGGCATTCCTGAGGCGCTGATCGATGCGCTGAGAGACAGCGGCGTGAAAAACCTCACTGTCATTTCCAACAACGCGGGTGTTGACGGTTTCGGTCTGGGCAAGCTGCTCGAAACGCGGCAGATCAAAAAGATGATCTCCAGTTACGTCGGCGAGAACAAGGAGTTCGAGCGCCAGTACCTGGCCGGTGAACTGGAACTCGAATTTACGCCACAAGGCACGCTGGCCGAAAAACTGCGCTCCGGAGGGGCGGGCATCCCGGCTTTTTTCACTAAAACTGGGGTCGGCACCCTGGTCGCCGAGGGCAAGGAACTGCGTGAGTTTGACGGGGAAACCTATGTCATGGAGCGCTCGCTGATCCCAGAGATCTCGTTGGTCAAGGCGCACCGCGCCGACAAGTCGGGCAACCTGCAATTTCACCTCACAGCCCGTAACTTCAACCCCGCTGCCGCGATGGCGGGCAAGATTTGCGTGGTGGAAGTCGAAGAAGTGGTGGAAACCGGTGCCATGGAGCCCGACCAGGTCCACCTCCCCGGCATTTACGTGCACCGCATCGTGCACAACCCCCACCCGGAAAAGCGCATCGAGAAACGAACAATCACAGAAAAGGCGGGGGTCTAAACATGGCTTGGTCTCAAGATCAAATGGCGGCGCGTGCTGCCCAAGAACTCGAAGATGGTTTTTACGTGAACCTCGGCATCGGCATCCCCACGCTGGTGGCCAACTTTGTACCCGAAGACAAGGAAGTATGGCTACAGTCCGAAAACGGGATGCTGGGAATCGGCCCGTTCCCGACCGATGACAAAGTCGACGCCGACCTGATCAACGCTGGCAAACAAACCGTGACAACCATCAAGGGCTCGTCTATTTTTGGCAGCCATGACAGCTTTGCCATGATCCGCGGTGGAAAAGTCAACCTGTCGATTTTGGGCGCCATGCAGGTGAGCGAAAAAGGCGACTTGGCGAACTGGATGATCCCCGGCAAGATGGTCAAGGGAATGGGCGGGGCCATGGACCTCGTCGCGGGCGTAAAGCGCGTGATCATTCTGATGGAGCACGTCGCCAAAAAGAAAGACGGCACCGAAGACCTGAAAATCCTGCAACACTGCACCCTGCCCCTGACTGGGGTGGGCGTGGTGAACCGCATCATCACCGATCTCGCGGTAATGGATGTGACGCCCGAGGGTCTCAAGGTGGTCGAGTTGGCACCCGGCGTAACTTTGGAAACCTTGCAGGCCAAAACCGGTGTGAAGCTGATCTAACGGCTGGCGGTCGCATAACCCGCGCAGCAAAAAGGCCCCGAGGGGCCTTTTGTTTTGACTGGAGCGGGTGAAGGGAATCGAACCCTCGTATGCAGCTTGGGAAGCTGCCGTTCTACCATTGAACTACACCCGCGATTGCTTCGATTATAGAAGCTAAAAATGGCGGACTGCGGTGCCTGCGCCAGCGAGGGTGACGCATTTTCGGGTCATTTAAGAATGTCTCCAAGGCACAGGTACTTCAATTCGATGTACTCGTCCATACCGTGGTGCGAACCCTCGCGACCGAGGCCGGACTGCTTCACACCACCGAAGGGAACATGCTCAGTGGCAATCACCCCTACGTTGATACCGACCATGCCGTATTCGAGCGCTTCGGCGACTCGAAAAATGCGGCCTACATCGCGGCTGTAGAAATAGCTGGCCAGTCCAAATTCGGTGTTGTTGGCCGCGTCAATGGCTTCCTGCTCGAGCTTGAAACGGAACACCGGCGCAAACGGTCCAAAGGTTTCTTCTTTGGCGCAGAGCATGTCGGCGCTGGCTTCCGAGATCACCGTAGGCTCAAAGAACTGGCCTTTCAGCTTATGGCCGCCTACCAGCAGCTTGCCACCCTTGGCAATGGCGTCGGCCACATGGCGTTGCACCTTTTCCACGGCGGCGTCTTCAATCAGCGGGCCCTGCGCAACGCCTTCCTCAAACCCGTTACCAACCTTGAGCGTTTTGACTTTAGCCGCAAATTTCTCAACAAATTGGTCGTACACCCCGTCTTGTACATACAGGCGATTGGCGCAGACACAAGTCTGACCTGCATTGCGGTACTTGCTGGCCATCGCGCCTTCTACGGCCGAGTCAATGTCGGCGTCGTCAAACACGATAAAGGGTGCGTTGCCGCCAAGCTCCAGCGAGAGTTTCTTGACTGACGGCGCGCTCTGCGCCATTAAAATACGGCCAACTTCAGTGGAGCCGGTAAAGCTGATATGACGCACGACATCGCTGGCGCAAATCACTTTGCCAATCGCGATGCTGTTGTCGCTGTCGGCAGTGAGCACGTTGAGTACGCCGGCTGGAATGCCTGCGCGCAGGGCCAACTCCGCCGCAGCCAGCGCGGTTAGCGGCGTGAGTTCGGCCGGTTTGATCACTACCGGGCAACCCGCAGCCAAGGCGGGTGCGACTTTGCGGGTGATCATGGCCAGCGGAAAATTCCAGGGCGTGATGGCTGCACAGACGCCGATGGGTTGCTTGAGAACCATCAGTCGGCGATTGTTGTCAAACTGGGGCAGCGTCTCGCCATTGACGCGCTTGGCTTCTTCGGCAAACCACTCGACAAAACTAGCGCCATAAGCGATTTCACCTTTGGCCTCGGCAAAAGGCTTGCCCTGCTCGGCCGTCATGATGCGCGCCAAGTCTTCCTGATTGGCCATAATCAACTGAAACCATTTCATCAGGATAGCGTGGCGCTCCTTACCGGTTTTGCTGCGCCAAGCAGGCCAGGCGGCATTGGCTGCCGCAATCGCCGCCTCGGCGTCCTTCGGTCCCAAATTCGACACGTCCGCGAGTTTCTGACCATTAGAGGGGTCATTCACATCAAAGCGAGCCGTTCCGGCCACCCATTGGCCATTGATGAGTGCGTCGGTTTTTAAAAGACTGGCGTCTTTAAGGAGGGCCAAGGGAGAGGTCTTCATGTCCATAGTGGTTTATCCAGAGCAGGGGGGTCAACAATTAGCACGCCAGATTAGCGCATTTCAAAAAATCGTGTCTTGCCGGAGGTGACAGAACAATCTTTCAGCGGTAGACCACGCCGGGCAGCACGCACAACATCTCGAACAGCAGGTTGGCACCCAGCAGCGCCGTGTTACCGGAAATATCATAGGGTGGGGACACCTCGACCAGATCGCCACCCACCAGGTTCAGCCCCCGGCAGCCCCGGACGATCTCGAGCGCCTGCGGAACCGTCAGCCCACCGACCTCCGGTGTGCCGGTCCCGCCCGCGAAGGCAGGATCTATACCGTCAATGTCAAAGCTCAGATAGCAGGGAGCCTGACCGATAGCCTCCCGAATCCGCGCCATCAAAGGCGCCAGCGACTGATACCAGATCTCATGCGCCGGGACAACCGTGAATCCTTGCTGCCGCGGCCAGTCGAAATCATCTGCACCATAGCCGCTACCGCGCAGACCGATCTGCCATACCTTATTGGTCTGCAGCAGTCCTTCTTCCACCGCCCGCCGAAACGGCGTTCCATGCGCGATGCGCTCGCCGAACATGTCGTCGTTGACATCGGCATGGGCATCGACATGCACCAGCGCGACGGGCCCATGCCGGCGCGCCATCGCGCGCAGAATCGGCAGCACGATCGTGTGGTCGCCGCCGAGCGTCAAAGGCTTGCAGCCGGTGTCGATGACCGGTTGATAGTGCCGTTCGATGATATCAATGGACTTGTCCAGGTTATAGGTGTTGATGGCAACATCCCCCAGATCGGCTACTTGCAAGGCATCGAAGGGCGCCGCACCGGTGGCCATGTTGTAAGGGCGAATCAGGCTCGATTCAGCACGGATCTGGCGCGGACCAAAACGGGTGCCAGGCCGGTGGCTGGTGCCGATGTCCAACGGAATCCCGATGAATGCGGCACTGAGGCCTGCCGCCTCGCTGCACATGGGCAGGCGCATCATGCTGGCCCAGCCGCCGAAGCGAGGCATCGTATTGCCACTCAAAGGTTGATTAAAAGTCATGGCAACTCGATTTACTATGCAATGTTTTACTTGGATCGCCCACGCAACCACTCCAGCACCATCATCAGGACGGCGGTAAATAGGATCAGCAGCGTGGCCACAGCGGCGATAGTGGGCGAAATATTTTCACGGATACCAGTGAACATCTGGCGCGGCAGCGTGCCCTGGGTAGGGCCCGCAAGAAACAGCGTCACCACGACTTCATCAAACGAGGTCGCAAACGCAAACAGAGCGCCAGACACCACCCCCGGGGCAATCACCGGCAAGGTGACGCGAAAGAAGGTTTGGAGCGGTCCGGCGCCCAAGCTCAGGCTAGCCTTGACCAAGTTTTGGTTAAAGCCCTGCAGCGTGGCCAGTACCGTCGTCACTACAAAAGGCGCACCCAGTGCAGCATGCACCAATACCAGACCGGTGTACGAGTCGGACAAACCGATGCTGGCAAAAAACAGGTAGGTACTCACCCCCACCACCACGATCGGCACCACCATGGGCGCGATCAGCAGACTGGTGATCAAGCCTTTGCCGAAGAACTGGACACGGGCCAGGCCCACCGCGGCCAACGTACCGAGCGTGGTGGCAATAACAGTTGCCAGAGGCGCCACTATGAAACTGTTGCGTGTGGCGCGGGCCCAGTCGTCCGAGGCAAATAGTTCCTGGTACCAACGCAGCGACCAGCCCGGAATCGGGTAAGACAGAAACGAGGAGTTACTGAATGACAAAGGAATAATGACAAGAATGGGCAGCAGCAGAAAAAACAACACGGCCGCGCAAAACAGCCGCAGCCCATACCAGCCAAGCTTGTCGGCGAGTGTGTAGTACGCAGGGAAAACGTGAAAAGCAGTGGGTTTCATAGCGACTTAACCCAGACTCAGTTCGGCTTTTGCGAATCGGCGGTAAACAACATACAAAAGCAGCGTCGCCGTCAGGAGTACCGAGCCCAATGCGCAAGCCATTCCCCAATTGACTTCGACGTTGGTGTACTGCGCCACGTAATAGCTCAGCATCTGGTCACCCGGGCCGCCCAACAAGGCGGGTGTTACGTAGTAACCGATCGAGGTAATAAACACCAGCAGACCGCCCGCGGCCACTCCGGGATAGGTTTGCGGAACGTAAACCCGGAAAAAGGCAGCCAGCGGAGCGCTGCCCAGGGAAACCGCAGCCCGTACGAAATTTGTAGGAACCGACTTCATCACGCTGTAGAGCGGGAGAATCATGAACGGCAGCAGAATATGCACCATCGCAATTACGACGCCCAGCCGATTGAACAGCAGCGGCACAGGCTCCCCGGTCAAACCGGTGAACATCAAAAACCGGTTAACCAGTCCATTCGTTTGCAGCAACACAATCCAGGCGGCGATGCGTACCAGGACCGAGGTCCAGAACGGCAACAACACCAAAATCATCATCAGGTTGGCGCGTCGCTGGCTTAAGGTTGACAGCCAGTAAGCCAGCGGATATCCCAGCACAATCGCCAGCAGCGTGACCACAGCGCTGATGTAAAACGTGCGCAAAAGAATGTCGCTGAACGCGGCTTCTTCGGCCCCTACGCGGACGACGTGGCCTTGGGCATCCCGTTTCAAGTCGATCGAGGCGAGCAAGTAGTCCGGCGTCCAGCGTGAGCTGTTTTTGGCAATCGCCCACCAGTACGGTAATTCCGCCCATCGCGGGTCGTGATTCAGAAGTCGCTCCTTCGCCTGCGCCGGACTAAGCCCAACACCCATAGGGAGCGCCCGGTAGGTGCTCATAATCAATGAGCGCGCGCCGGCAACCTCAGTGTTGAGTCGGCGCGCCAAAACCCCCGCCTGCGCGGTCTCGGGAATCGCTGTCAAGTCGGCCAACATGGCGGCGTAGGCCGCGTCTGGAGGCGCCGTTTTGCGATCCCAGAGAGCGAGCGCCGCTCCGGTTCTGCTCAACGTCTCAGCAACTTCCGGGTTTTCAACTGCGCGGACCAGCAAAGCCCCCAGGGGCACGAGAAACGTGACCCCCAGGAACAGCAGTAGCGGCAAGGTAAGTGCCAGGGCGCGCAGACGTTTACGGCGCTCCACCCGGCGCAGCTGAACGGCCAAAGCCGGTTCCGCTGGCCGGACCGCCGCCGGGGGCGTCATAGGCAAGGAAGCCGTCGCACTCATGCGCACACCTTTGTCATGTCAACCTTACTGCGCAGCCCAAGCGGCGAAGCGTTTTTCAAGCGCTTCACCCTGGTCGGCCCAGAACGAAATGTTGAACTGCAAAGCGTCCTTGCTGTTGGCCGCGGAAGTGGGCAGAAGGCGCAGCACCTTGGCATCCAGCTTGGGCAGGGCTTTGTTGTTGGTAGGGCCGTAGGAAATGTTGCGTGCGTACTCTGCCTGCTCATCCGGGCTGGAGGCCATGGCGATGAACTTTAGGGCCAGGTCCTTGTTCGGGGTGCCCTTGGGCATGACCCAGTAGTCCAAATCGTAGATACCACCGGTCCAGGTGATTTGAAGGTTCTTACCCTCGCGCTGGGCGGCATCGATGCGCCCGTTGTAGGCGGTCGTCATGACTACATCGCCAGCCACCAGGAATTGCGGTGGCTGCGCACCGGCCTCCCAAAACTGGATGTTGGGCTTCAGTTCAGTCATCTTCTTGAAGGCACGGTCCGCGCCATCTTTTGTGGCCAGTACTTTGTAAACGTCGGTCGTTTTCACGCCGTCAGCCATCAGTGCAAACTCCAAGTTGTAGCGAGCGCCTTTGCGCATGCCACGCTTGCCGACAAACTTCTTGGTGTCCCAGAAATCGGCCCAATTGGTGGGTGCCGTCTTAAGCTTGTCGCCGTTGTAGGCTAAAACTGTGGACCAGATAAAGGTGCCGACGCCGCAATCTTGCACGGCGGCAGGCTGGAAGTCGGATTTATTACCGATCTTGGACCAGTCCAGTTTCTCGAACAAGCCTTCATCGCAGCCCCGGGTAACGTCTGGGCTTTCCACCTCAACAACATCCCAGGTAACTTTTTTAGCCTCGACCATGGCCTTGATCTTGGCTTGCTCGCCGTTGTATTCCACCGGCACGATCTTGCCCGCTCCGGATTTTTCGAACGGTTCAAAATACGCCTTTTTCTGGGCAGCGCCATTGGCACCACCAAAGTTCACCACGGTCAACTGGCTCTGTGCCAGAACCGGCAGGCAGGCGCTCGCGACAAGGGCAATTATCAGGGGCTTGAGTTTCATCGAGGTTTCCTTTTGTTGAAAGTTGAAAACGCTGGCAAACGCTGCTTATCAGCGGTACACACGCAGGTGTTCTTCGGGGGCATGGACCTGGATGGTCTGGCCGAGTTCTGGGAGTTGGTGGTGAGCCAACGGCATTTTGATGGTGGCATCGGGCTGCCCCGGCACCTCACACCGCAGGCGAAGGTGATCGCCAAAATACATGATGTCCGCAACTTTGGTCTCAAACGTATTGGCTGCGGGGGCCGGTGCGATTTGGAGCCGTTCCGGGCGCGTTCCGCACTGAACCGCATCGCCAACTTCGGCCGCATTGACATTGATGCCTCGCAGCTGGACACCGTTCGGGAGCCGGACCTCGCAAGTGTCGCCGTCAACGTAGACAACTTCGGCGTGCAACACCGTGCTGTCTCCGACGAAGCCCGCAACGAAACGGTTAAGCGGCGTCTCATACAGGCTATTGACCACATCAACCTGCTGGATCGCGCCGTCGTTAAAAACAGCCACGCGGTCGGACATGGTCAGTGCTTCGGTCTGATCATGGGTGACATAGACAAACGTCACTCCCAAGCGACGGTGCAATGCCTTGAGTTCGATTTGCATGTGTTCGCGCAATTGCTTGTCCAGGGCGCCCAGTGGTTCGTCCATCAGAACCAGTTGCGGATCGAACACCAGTGCACGGGCCAAAGCCACGCGCTGCTGCTGACCCCCCGACAACTGCGACGGGTAACGCGCGCCCATGCGCCCCAGCTGCACCATATCCAGTGCGCGCGCCACCTTGGCTTCGCGTTCTGAGGTGGACAGCTTGCGCACCGTGAGCGGATAAGCGATGTTGTCGGCCACGGTCATGTGGGGAAACAGCGCATAGTTCTGGAACACCATGCCGAAGTTGCGCTTGTGCGGCGGAGTGCGGGTGATGGGAACGCCGTTCAGGCTAATTTCACCTGCTGTGGGTGACTCAAATCCGGCCAGCATCATCAACGTGGTGGTTTTGCCAGAGCCTGAAGGTCCCAGCAGGGACAAAAACTCTCCCTGCTGGATGTCGAGGTTCAGATCACGGACAACCAGATTGATGCCGTCGTAAGTTTTTTGTACCCCGGTAAAACTCACCAGTGCGTGGTTTTTAGTCATGTGTATCTAGGCATGCAGAAATTGCAAATATCAATCGAATTGCTAGAAATTGTTGAGCAATTTTCATGCCATCAGCAGATTCAGGCCAAGGCATCAAAGCAGGCAGCCATGATGCCCAAGCCCTCATCCAGCAGGGCGTCGCTCGCGGTCAGGGGTACCAAGATACGGATCACGTTGCCATAGTTGCCGCATGTCAGAAGAATTAATCCACGCGCGGTTGCTTCCGCCGCAATTCGCTTTGCCAGATCGGCATCCGGCTGCTTCAGATCACCATTTTTAAAAAGTTCAATCGCCACCATCGCGCCCATGCCGCGCACGTCGCCGATGCAAGGGTGGCGCGCAGCCATGGCTCGCAGGCTCGCAGTCAGTCGTTGCCCGACGTCGCGACTGCGTTGCAGCAGGTTTTCTTTCTCGAATACGTCCAGCACAGCCAAGGCGGCAGCGCAAGCGACAGGACTACCCGCATAGGTGCCACCCAGACCTCCTGGGGCGGCTGCGTCCATGACCTCGGCGCGACCGACTACCGCAGAAATGGGGAACCCGCCCGCCATCGATTTGGCCATGGTGATGAGGTCAGGGGCTACACCGCTCTGCTCCACCGCAAACCAGGTGCCCGTGCGCCCAGCGCCAGTCTGAATCTCGTCGACTATCAACAAAATGCCTTGCGCGTCGCACAGGCTGCGTAGCCGTCGCAGCAACTCGGGCGGGGCGACCGTAAAACCGCCCTCGCCCTGTACCGGCTCAATGATGATGGCGGCGACGCGGCTGGCTTCAATGTCGTTCTTGAAAATGGCTTCCACCGAGGCGATAGACTGGTCCACCGTGACGCCGTGCAACGCATTCGGGAACGTGGCGTGGAACACCTCGGCAGGAAAAGGGCCAAAACCTGATTTGTAAGGGGCTATCTTGCCGGTCATGGCGAGTGTCAGCAGCGTGCGGCCATGGTAGCCGCCGCTAAAGCAGATGACGCCCGAACGTCCGGTAGAGGCGCGGGCAATCTTGATCGCGTTTTCGACCGCTTCGGAACCGGTGGTCAGGAATAGCGTCTTCTTGGGAAAGTTGCCGGGCGCTTTCGCATTAATGCGCTCCGCCAATTCAATGTAGGGCTCATAAGGCAACACCTGAAAACAGGTGTGGGTATACAAGTCGAGCTGCTCCTTGACCGCCTGAATCACCGCGGGGTGCCGATGACCGGTGTTGAGCACAGCGATACCGCCCGCAAAATCAACGAACCGTCGCCCCTCGACGTCCCATATTTCCGCGTTTTCAGCGCGGGCAATGAAGATCTGATGGCTGTGGCCGACGCCGCGTGGAATCGCTGCCTCGCGACGGGCAAACAAGGCAGCGTTGGTCAAATGAGGGTCGCGGTGCATATAGGGTCCTTGGCGGTAGCAGGCGGTCAGGATCGCCTGGGGTCTGTCGATTGGGTTTACAGACTTTAAAAGACTACCCCCAGCGTTAACATATACAGATTACCGCTCATCCGAGGCGCACTGTGCAGCCGGTACTTCCACTACATACAAACCCTTGCCCAATGGGGCATGCTTTCGATGTTTGCACTCAATCCCAAGTCTTCAGTTCCACTGGTTACCCAGATCGTCGGGGGATTTCGCCAAATGGTGGATGACGGCGCGCTGCGTGCCGGGGCCAAGTTGCCGTCCATCCGCCAGTTTGCCCATGCCCATGGCGTTAGCGTCTACACCGTGGTGGACGCCTACGACCGACTCGTGGCGCTGGGCTATTTCCTTTCGCAAGCGCACTCTGGATTTTTTGTGCGAAGCCGCGCCAGCCAGGGAACTTCCGCCTTGAGTGGCATGGCGCAATACAGTTTTGACTCCATGTGGTATCTGCGTAGCATTTTTGAAAACCGCGCCTTGCGCAGCAAGCCCGGTTGCGGCTGGCTGCCGGGAGACTGGTTGTTCGGCGAAGGCGTGCGGCGCAGTTTGCGCAACCTGGCGACGGAAGACGTGGACCTGGGGGGCTATGGCGAACCCAAAGGCTACCTGCCGTTGCGGCAAGTCGTGCGGGACCTACTGGCTTCCAGAGAGGTGGTTGTCAACGCCGAGCAGGTGCTGCTCACCCAAGGCTCCAGTCAGGCCATGGACCTGGCTGCCCGGCGGCTGGTGCGCGCGGGTGACGCGGTCTTGGTGGATGAGCCGGGGTATGCCAACATGCTGTTTTCCCTGCGGTTTCTGGGCGCACGGCTGGTGGGGGCCCCTCGAACGCCGACGGGTTATGACTTGGAAACTCTGGAGGCTCGCATCATCGAGCACCGTCCCAAGGTGTTTTTCACCCAGCCGCGACTGCAAAGCCCTACCGGCTCTAATGCCGTGTTGTCACATTTGCATCGTGTGATGCAGCTGGCTGAGAAATACGATTTCATCGTGGTCGAAAACGACATTTACGCCGACCTCGACCCGGAAGCCCGACCTTCCCTGGCCAGCCTGGACCAGCTGAATCGAGTCATTTACATCAGTAGTTTTTCAAAAACCATCTCGCCCAACATTCGTGTGGGCTACCTGGCGGCCAATCCTCAACTCCTGGAAGACCTGGCACGACTGAAGATGCTCTCGGGCTTGACCTCTTCTGAGTTTAGCGAGCGTCTGGCCTACGGGGCGCTGATCGATGGCCGCTGGCGCAAACACATCAAAACGCTCAAGGAGCGCCTGGCGCAGGGCCAGCAGCACCTGGCCACCCGGCTGCTGGATCTGGGCTTTGAGTTGTTTACCGAGCCTAAAGCCGGTATGTTTTTATGGGCGCGTCACCCGTCCATCCAGAACGCGGCCGAGCTAGCCTACAAAGCAGCCGAGCAGGACATTCTCCTGGGCCCAGGCCACCTATTTTCGGTCGACCTGGAGCCCAGCCCCTGGCTGCGTTTCAATGTGGCGTGGGCTCAGGACGAGCCGCTGCTTCGCTTTCTGGCCGAGATTAAAGCCATTTAAAATCAACAGCCTGCCCGCACTTGCAACAGCCCAATGTCGTTCAATGCCCTTTCATCAGAATTAATTCCCACCATGAACACTCCCACTTTCACTGTCGCAGAAATTCGCAAGACATTTCTGGACTTCTTTGCGTCCAAGGGCCACACCATAGTGCCGTCCAGCTCGCTGGTGCCGGGCAACGACCCCACCCTGATGTTCACCAACTCGGGCATGGTTCAGTTCAAGGACGTGTTTCTGGGGATCGACAAACGCCCGTACGTCCGGGCCGCGTCGGTGCAGGCTTGTCTGCGTGCGGGTGGCAAACACAATGATTTGGAGAACGTCGGCTACACCGCGCGCCACCACACTTTCTTCGAGATGCTGGGTAACTGGAGCTTTGGCGACTATTTCAAGCGCGAGTCGCTCAAATGGGCCTGGGAATTGCTGACCGAGGTCTACAAGTTGCCCGCAGATAAATTATGGGCCACGGTGTATATCGATGATGACGAAGCCTACGATATTTGGACCCAAGAAATCGGTCTCCCGCCTGAACGCGTGGTGCGTATCGGTGACAACAAAGGCGCCAAGTACGCGAGCGACAATTTTTGGATGATGGCCGACACCGGCCCCTGCGGTCCTTGCAGCGAAATCTTTTTTGACCATGGCCCTGAAATCCCCGGTGGCCCTCCCGGTTCGCCAGACCAAGACGGAGACCGATACATCGAAATCTGGAACAACGTGTTCATGCAGTTCGACATGCAGCCCGATGGTTCTGTCAAGCCGCTTCCAGCGCCTTGCGTGGACACCGGCATGGGCTTGGAGCGTTTGGCTGCCATCATGCAGCACGTGCACAGCAATTACGAAATCGATATTTTCGAGGCACTGATCAAAGCCGCCTCACGCGAAACCGGCGAAAAAGACCTGGGCAATAAATCGCTTCGAGTGATTGCCGACCATATCCGTGCCACCGCATTTTTGGTCAGCGACGGCGTCAACCCGTCCAACGAGGGCCGCGGTTATGTGCAGCGCCGCATCATCCGGCGAGCCATCCGTCACGGCTACCAGCTCGGCAAAAAAACCCCTTTCTTTCACAAGCTGGTGGCAGATCTGGTTACGTTAATGGGTGATGCCTATCCTCGGCTGGCTGATGACGAAAAACACATTACCGAGGTACTCAAGGCCGAGGAAGAGCGCTTTTTCGAAACACTGGAAGTTGGCATGCAAATTCTGGACACCGCTTTGGCGGATGGTGCAAAACTCCTGTCGGGCGATGTGGCGTTCAAGCTGCATGACACCTACGGCTTTCCGCTCGACCTCTCGGCAGACGTCTGCCGCGAGCGTGGTGTTGAAGTCGACGAAGCCGGTTTTCACGCGGCCATGGACAAACAAAAAAATCAGGCACGCGCTGCTGGCAAATTCAAGATGGACCGTGCACTCGACTACACCGGCGAAGGCCATCCATTCACCGGCTACACCTTGCTTGAAGAGCGCGCTAAAGTTGTGGCGCTTTACGTCGAAGGGTTGGCGGTACAGGCGCTCAATGTCGGACAAAACGGTATCGTCGTTTTGAACACGACGCCTTTTTATGCCGAAAGCGGTGGCCAGGTGGGCGACCAGGGTCGTATCGTGGCGGGCGAAACGACCAAAGATGCGCAGTTTGAAGTCCACGACACGCAAAAAATCAAAGCCGATGTTTTTGGCCATCATGGCAGCGTGAGCTACGGCTCGCTAAGAGTGGGCGATAGCGTGACCGCACAGGTCAACACTGCCTTGCGTCACGCCACCATACGCAACCACAGCGCAACCCATTTGATGCACAAAGCCCTCCGTGAGGTGCTGGGGGCGCATGTGCAGCAAAAGGGCAGCCTGGTCAACGCCGAGCGCACCCGCTTTGACTTTGCCCACAACGCGCCGCTGACGGACGAACAGATTCGCGACGTCGAAGTGCTTGTCAATGAAGAAGTTCTGGCCAACGTGGCGACCAACGCTAGCGAGATGACCATGGAAGCTGCCCAAAAGACGGGCGCCATGATGCTGTTTGGTGAAAAATATGGGGATACCGTACGCGTGCTGAGCATCGGTTCCAGCAAGGAGTTGTGCGGTGGCACGCATGTGAGCCGAACCGGTGACATCGGCCTGTTCAAGATTGTTACCGAGAGCGGTGTGGCCTCGGGTGTGCGCCGCGTGGAAGCCATCACCGGCATGCACGCAGTGAAGTGGGTACAGGATTTGCACTCGGAAGTTGTTGAGGTTGCGGCCCTGCTCGGTACGAATCGGGAAGGTCTTTATCAAAAGTCATTCAACCTTCGCAAGCAAGGACCAGAGCTTGAAAAGGAGATTGCTGCGCTCAAAGGCAAGTTGGCTTCCTCGCAGGGCGACGACCTAATGCTACGGGCGGTGGACGTCAACGGCCTGAAGGTACTCGCTGCGCGGCTGGACGGTGCCGACGCCAAAACGTTGCGCGACACCATGGACAAGCTCAAGGACAAGCTCAAAACGGCGGTCATTGTCTTGGCGGCTGTGGACGCCAACAAGGTGCAGATCGCAGCCGGCGTAACCAGCGACAGCACGGGCAAGATCAAGGCGGGAGAGTTGGTGAATTTTGTGGCTCAGCAGGTGGGCGGCAAAGGCGGTGGCAAGGCCGACATGGCCATGGCCGGCGGCACCGATGCCTCCCATCTGGATAATGCACTTGAATCCGTGCTAGCGTGGGTAACCGAACGGGTTTGACCAAATCAGGTCTGCCGATTTAGCTATCTAATTAATAGCTCCTTGCCCCCGTGCTCCGCCAGTAAAACAATCAGAAACGTATTTAGTTGATAGCGGCGGCGCGGGCCGACTAGTCTCAATAGTCGCCGGTAGCCCCATTCGCCAAGCTCTCAAACTTAGTAATGCGACTGATAAACGCCAGCTTCACAGTTCCGGTCGGGCCGTTGCGCTGTTTGCTGATAATGACCTCGGCCACACCAGGTTCCTTGCAGGCTTCTTTGGTGTAGTACTCGTCGCGGTAGATGAACATGATGATGTCGGCATCCTGCTCGATGGCGCCAGATTCGCGCAAGTCGCTCATCATCGGTCGCTTGTCGGTGCGTGACTCGACGGCGCGGCTGAGCTGCGACAGAGCAATCACAGGACACTGCAGTTCCTTCGCCAGCGATTTAAGACCGCGCGAAATCTCGCCAACCGCTGTGGCGCGATTTTCGTCGTTCATGCTGGTCGATACGCTCATCAGCTGCAGGTAGTCAACCACGATCAGGCCCAGCTTGCCGCACTGGCGAGCCAAACGCCTGGCATTGGCGCGCAGTTCACTGACGGTGAGCCCTGCAGTTTCGTCGATGTGCAGCGAAATGTTGCGCAGCTTCTCGATCGCTTCCGTCAAACGAGGCCACTCTTCGTCCGTCAGGGCGCCGGTGCGCAAGTGGGTCTGGTCAATGCGACCGATGGAGCCGACGATACGGACCGCGAGCTGCGACGCCCCCATCTCCATGGAAAACACGGCAACCGGGAGGCCTTCGTTCAGCGCCACATGCTCGGCGATATTGATGGCGAGAGCTGTTTTACCCATGGACGGGCGGGCTGCCAAAATAACAAGATCACCGGCCTGAAAACCGGAGGTCAGGCGATCAAGGTCATAAAAACCGGTGGGCACGCCAGTGACGTCGTTCGGGTTTTCCGACATTTCGGTGACGCGGTCGAGCAGGTCCACCACCAGGGTATCCATACTCTGGAATCCCTGCAACGAACGAGAACCCTGCTCACCGATATTGAAGATTTTTTGCTCAGCTTCGTCAAGGATCGTCGAAACCGCTTTGCCCTGCGGGTTGAAAGCATTGGTGGCGATCTCATCAGAGGCAGAGACGAGCTTTCGCAGAATGGAGCGTTCCCGAACAATCTCTGCATAACGCCGAACGTTGCTTGCGCTGGGCACGTACTGGGCCAGCGAGTTGAGGTAGCTCAGTCCACCTACCTCGTCCGCTTTCCCCAGGCTTTGCAGGCGCTCGTAGACCGTGATGATGTCGGCCGGTTTGGAGGCGTTGATTAACGCGCCCACAGCGGCATAGATCAGCTGGTGTTCGTGGCGGTAGAAGTCCTGGTCGCTGAGCAAGTCCCCCACACGGTCCCAGGCACTGTTGTCGAGCAACAGACCGCCTAAGACGCTCGATTCACCTTCGATCGAGTGCGGTGGGATACGCAATTGGGCAATCTGTCGGTCAGTGCCGTAGCGGGGATCGTCATAGGGAGAAAGTACGGCTGACATCAGTTTCCTTGGAAGACGCTAAATGGTACGCCGGGAGCGTGAAAATGCGGAGGATAAACCTGTGGATAAGCATTGGAAATTCGGTGGAAATGTGACGTAAGCACGTGCACAAGCGCGAGTGCCGACCGGATCAAGGCCATTACCTGCTTATTTCACTCAAAAGAAAAAAGCCGCTCCGAGGAGCGGCTTTTCAGGACAGCGCGATTTCAGTTTAGGCGGTTTCGCCGTAGACCGTTACCGTAATGTCAACCGTCACGTCAGTATGCAGTGCAACGCTCACGGCGTGGTCGCCGACAGTTTTCAGCGGGCCGTTAGGCATGCGGATCTGAGCTTTAACCACTGCGAAGCCTTGCTTGGCGACCTCTTGCGCAATATCGGCGTTGGTGACCGAACCAAACAGCCGGCCATCGACGCCAGCTTTTTGCGTGAGCTTCACGGTGGTACCACCGAGCTTTTCGCCCTGCGCTTGTGACTCGGCCAGCTTGGCAGCGGCTGCTTTCTCAAGTTCAGCGCGTTTGACTTCAAATTCCTTAATGGCGGCTGCCGTAGCGCGACGGGCGCGACCGGACGGGATCAGGAAATTGCGTGCGTAGCCATCTTTAACTTTGACGACTTCACCCAGATTTCCCAGGTTAATGACTTTGTCGAGCAGAATAATTTGCATGGTCGTGCTCCTTACAGGCTACGGTGCTGGTCGCTGTAAGGCAGCATCGCGAGGAAGCGAGCGCGCTTGACGGCGGTGTTGATCTGGCGCTGAAAAATCGCGCGAGTGCCGGTCAGGCGTGCAGGAATGATTTTCCCGTTTTCAGATACAAAATCGCGCAGGGTGTCGATGTCTTTGTAGTCGATTTCCTCAACGCCTGCAGCGGTGAAGCGGCAGAACCGCTTGCGCTTGAACAGCAGGGATTGTGTATTGCGCTTAGGGCGCTTGTCTTTGTTGAAACGTTTTGGTCCGGCCATGATGGACTCCTTAAATAGGGTTCAGTACTTGTTCGAAAGCTTGAATATGAAAAACAACGCTCTTGCTGGTACGCGCATTGATGAGAAACCCGGTGAACTTAAAAGCTTTGCCTAAAGTTAGCTGGACTGTTTGTTCAGCCAGCGCTCCGAAAGCAACCGCCTTAATCGTTAACTTGACCTGTCTGGTAACGCCGACTTCAGACATTTCAGACTCGTGTTCGAGGATGAAATTGACAGCGGGTATTCCAGCGGGCGTGTAGCGAAGAGGACTAGCCTCGGCGATACAAGCGGTCAGTTCAACGTAGTTCACTGCAGGGTCATTGGCGCAGCAGCGAGTGGTTCAACAGCATAAGGGCAATTACGCCGCATACTCCTGCTGTTGGGTTTTACGGGCTTCTTCCCTCTCGACGTTGCGCATCATGAGGGACGGGCCGGTTTCGGCTTTTTTCTTGACCACGGTCAGGTGGCGCAGCACGGCATCGTTGAATTTGAACGCGTGCTCAATTTCTTCCATCACGGCTTGGCTTGCTTCGATGTTGATGCAAAGGTAATGGGCTTTGCCGAGTTTCTGGATCAGGTACACCAGTTGGCGACGGCCCCAATCTTCAACACGATGCACTTTTCCGCCGCCGGCGGTAATCATGCCCTTGTAACGTTCCAGCATGGCTGGGACTTGCTCGCTTTGATCCGGGTGGATCAGCAAGACGATCTCGTAGTGACGCATAAACTCTCCTTTTGGTTGTGTGGTAGCTGCCCCAGCGTCGGTGAGGGTGCAGCAAGGCGAAGCCCATGATTATAGTTTGAATTGCCCCGGGTTTGAACTGACCCCCAGAAGTTGGACATTGTGCTCCCGCCGATCAGACGGTATTTTTCAGCCGGTATTCCACCGGGCTGAGTCCTTTCAAGCTGAGCTTGATGCGCTTGTGGTTGTAGT
>NZ_JABBPC010000027.1 GCF_012927485.1 Polaromonas sp.
GGCAGTAATCAAGTTATCCGGCAGCGTCTCGGAACCGGCGGCCTGGCGTCGAGCGAGCGCGGTGAGGGGCGGCTTGACAGTGGGTTTTTCGGTGGTTTTTCCAGCCGGTGCCCGTGAGCGTGACAAGGCTTCGCTAAAACTGCCCGGGGCATCTTGCCCGGGTTCGTCGGCACGCGCCGTTGCATTCGAGAGGGGGTTGCCGGGCACACTCGGAACCGCGGTGGAGGAAAGTATCGAGGACATCATATTTCCTGGTAAAGCTAATCGGTCACAGTCGTTGCGCGCAGGTAGAACTGGCGGGAAGTCCGCTCATCGCTGTCCCGCTGCTCTCGTTTATTGACCGCGAGCGCTTCCTGCTGGTGCGCCCGGTTAGCCAGCGTATCAAAGGAATTCAGCCGTCGCTTGGTGTGTTGCCAGTCGCTACGCCCATGCGCCAACCGGAGATCGGCTTGCAAGGTCACGCTGCGTTGTTGTTCAATCGCGCCATCCAGGGTATCGATGAACTGTTGGAAGTTGCGTAAGTGCGCCGAGGGTAAGCCCTCACGCATCTGAACATGCAGCTGGTCCAGGTAGTCTTGCCGGTACTGCAGCAGCAGCTCGAGTTTTGCGGCGGCACTGGTTTGCACACTTTGCAATTCACCGAGTCGACGGGTGGCTTCGTCGGTTTTGTTTTGCGCCAGTTCAATCAGCGTCACAAGGGGAAGTTTGTTGGGCATGGTGTTTTCTTTCGGGAGCTGCGTGCGGCTGCTAGCCAGCCTCCAATAAGCGGTGTAAGTGAGCAACGGATGCGGCGTAGTCGGCGCGCTCCTGCATCGGTTGTTGCAGGAAGGCTTCTATTTTTGGATAGAGCGCAACGGCCCGATCCAGTTGTGCGTCATGACCAGGCGCATAAGCACCGACGCTGATCAGGTCGCGATTGCGCTGATAGCGCGACAGCATCTGCTTGACGCTTCGCACCGCTTCAAACTGCGAAGCTTCGGTCAGCGCCGTCATCGCGCGGCTGATGGAGGCTTCAATATCAATCGCGGGGTAGTGACCCGACTCGGCCAAGCTGCGGGATAACACGACGTGGCCGTCCAAGATGGCACGGGCGGCGTCGGCAATAGGGTCTTGCAGGTCATCGCCTTCCGTCAACACGGTGTAGAACGCCGTAATAGAACCACCCCGGCCGTCTGCATCCCGCGCGCCATTGCCCGCACGCTCCACCAGCGCCGGCAGTTTTGCAAATACCGACGGGGGGTAACCCTTGGTGGCGGGAGGTTCCCCGACCGCCAGCGCGATTTCACGCTGAGCCATGGCATAGCGGGTCAGTGAATCCATGATCAGCAATACGTGTTTACCTTGATCCCGAAAATATTCGGCCAGACAGGTGGCGTAGGCGGCACCCTGCAGTCTTAACAGAGGCGAGGTATCCGCGGGGGCGGCGACCAGCACCGCACGCGCCATCCCTTCCTTGCCGAGCGTGTTCTCGATGAAGTCCTTGACTTCGCGACCGCGTTCACCGATCAGCCCGACCACAATCACATCGGCATCGGTATACCGGGCCATCATTCCGAGTAACACGCTTTTGCCCACGCCGGACCCGGCAAACAGACCCATGCGCTGGCCCCGTCCCACGGTCAGCATGGCATTGATGGCGCGAACCCCGACATCCAGCACCTGGTCGATGGGGGCGCGGGTCAGCGGGTTGATCGGCGCCGCGGTCAGCGGCACTTCACGCGCGAAATTAAGCGCTCCCAAACCGTCGAGCGGCCGGCCGGCTGCATCCACTACCCGGCCCAACATGCCTTCGCCGACCGGCAGGCGTTTGGTTCTGGGTCCGGTGCCATCGCCATACCCCACCGGGGACTCCAGCGCATAGACCCGAGCCCCGGGCAGCAGGCCGTCCACCGGGCTTTGTGGCATCAGGAAAATGCGATCGCCAGAAAATCCAACCACTTCCGCTTCGGCAATTTTTTGGGGGTAACCCGGGGGAAGCTCGATCAGGCAGTCGCTGCCCACCGGAAGCCGCAGGCCGACCGCTTCGAGAACCAGTCCGACCGCGCGCGTCAGCCGCCCATAGCTGCGCACCGGGATGCTGAGGCCGACCGCAGCCTGGGCGTCGCCCAGCGCGGTTTGCCAAGCCTTCAGATGCGGGCTCCCGCTGGCAGGGTCGGAAACGTCAAGCATCGACGGTCCCTTTGGAGGTTGGCACGTTTTGTACCAGGGCCGCGGCGACCCGCTCCCAGCGGGTTTCCAGGGTCGCATCGCGTTCACCGCTGCCTGCCAGAACCCGGCAACCGCCGCGTTTGATCGTGGCATCGCCGCGTATCCGCCAGCCCGCAACCTGCAGGCCATCAGACAGATGTTGTTTCACCAGCGCAACGTCATCCGGGTGCAGCAATAGCTGCGGTGCGCCGGTCAGTGCCGGCTCGGCATCGAGCAGCTCCCGCACCACCGCCAGTATGGCTTGCGGCTCCACCGTCAAGGCCTGTCCCAGCACCTTTCGGGCGATGTCAAGCGCCAATGCCAGCAGCGCGTCCGCGACGTGGCGATCGGCAAGGTGCAACGCGCTGGGCAAGGCCAGACTCAGCGCATGCAACTGATCGGCCTGCGCCTGTACCGCCGTGCTGCCTGCGGAATAGCCCTCCGCCTGCCCGAGCGCGTAGCCCTCTCGATAGCCTTCTGCTTTTCCGGCTTTTTGTGCATCCAGCCGCAGCCGGATCAGCTCGGCTTCGTCGATCAGCAACGTGGGCGCGAATTGCCCAAGCGCCGATTCAGCCCCGGCTTTTGCCGCGCGGGATCCAGGACGTATCTGTGCCGCGATGGCGTTCATTTCCCAACGCTGCCAGGCGCTCAGTTTCTCGGGGCGTGCGGTGGGCCGTCGCTCCGCAGCCCGGTCCGACAAAGACTTTTCGCCCTCGAACGGCGGTGAAGATGAGGGCTTGCTAGACATAGGAATCGTCGCCATTCCCGGCCAGTAAAATCTCGCCGGCGTCTGCCAAACGGCGCACGATCACTAGAATGCTCTTCTGCTCAGCCTCCACCTGGGATACGCGCACCGGTCCGCGCATTTCGATATCTTCGCGCAGCGTTTCGGCGGCACGTTGTGACATGTTCTTGAGGAACTTGTCGCGAAGCTCTTGCGGCGCACCTTTCAGTGCAACGATCAGCGATTCCGATTCGACTTCCTTGAGTACCAACTGAATGCTGCGGTCTTCGAGTCCGAGCAGGTTCTCGAACAGGAACATCTCGTCGATCATTTTTTGCGCCAGCGCTTCGTCGTGTTCGCGAACGTGCTTGATGACACTTTCTTCTTGCGTGCTGCTCATCATGTTGACAATTTCCGCCGCCACCCGGACACCGCCAAGCCGGCTCCGCTTGGTGCCTTCGCCCGACAGCATTTCGTTCAACACATCGGTCAATTCTTTTAGAGCCGCTGGTTGCACCCCGCCGAAGGTGGCGACGCGCAGAACGGCGTCGTGGCGCACCCGCTCGGGGAGTTTCTCAAGCACTTCAGCGGCTTTGGTGCGATCCATGTGAACCAGTAGCGTGGCGATGATCTGCGGATGCTCATCACGAATAATTTCCACGACTTCGGTCGCTTCCAACTGGTTCAGTCGCTCGATACCGCTGGCGGAATTGTTGGACTCCAAAATGTTTTCAAGCAGATCAGCGGCACGTTCGTCGCCCATCGCCTTGTTCAGCACCGAGCGGAGATAGGTGCGCGAGTCCAGGTGAAGGGCCGAGTACTGTTCAGTTTCAAGACGGAACTCCTCCATCACCACGCCGACTTCATCGCGCCTGACTTGCGTCAGCGTGGCCATCGCCTCACCCATTTCCTGGACGATGCTGTGCGGCAAATACCGCAACACGCTGCCAGCGCCTTCTTCGCCGAGCGACATCAAAAGAATGGCGCTTTTTCTGGTACCTGCTTCCATTATTTTTTACTCATCCAGTGCTTGACCAGCATGGCCACCATTTGGGGGTCTTTGACGGCTATATCTTGCGCATAACCAACGTTGTCCAGATGACGCTGGACTTGTCGGGCCTGTGCGGGATCCTGCAGCTCGGGTTTTTCGGGTGGTTTGGTCGGCGCGGCTTGGGCCTCTTCATGGCGTGCCCCTGGAACACTGGCGGGAGGGGATTGCAGATGCTTGCGCAGCAGCGGCCGCAGCACGGCAAACCAGAGAAACAAGGCGACTACGCCCAGCAGCAGGTAGTTCCCCAACGCTTTGGCCATAGCGATGTTGTCCGGTTGACGCCATAAAGGAAGTTCAGGCGCGTCCGCAATTTCCGCCGCAAACGGGCTGTTCACCACGTTAAGCGAGTCACCGCGCTCGCTGCTGAATCCCATCGCCTCCTTGACCAGGTTTTGTATTTGTTCCAGCTCAGTAGCCGAGAGCGCCTGCGCGGTTGCCTTGCCGGGAGCGCCCGCGGTGCTGCGATAGTTGACTACCACCGCCACTGAGAGCCGCTTGATGCCACCGGCGCCTTGTTGCACATGGCGGATCGAGCGATCCAGCTCATAGTTGGTGGTGCCGTCCTTGCGCCCGTTACCCGAAACCCCGCTGCGGGTCCCGCTGCCCATGCCGCCCAGTTCTGTGCTTATTTTCAGCTGGTCAGCCGCAGGGGTGCCCGGCTTTGGCGGGGCTTGGGGCGTAGTGACCATCGGGGCCGTCGGGTTGGAAGGGGGCTGGTTGGTGAGTGCTCCCGGCACGCCGCCAGGTGAGACATTGCCCTGTTGGTTGGACTCGCTGGACTGCTGGCTGCGAATCGCAGCGCTGCCCGGTTCCTGGTT
Source organism: Polaromonas sp. (assembly GCF_012927485.1). Taxonomy (GTDB): domain Bacteria; phylum Pseudomonadota; class Gammaproteobacteria; order Burkholderiales; family Burkholderiaceae_C; genus Polaromonas. Next base: position 4,781 of record NZ_JABBPC010000027.1, read on the forward strand.
GGGGCGGTACTTTTCGTCGGTGTTCTCGACGATTGAGAAATCGATGTCTGCCGCCACCTGCGCATGGACGTTGGCGGGGCCCACGATCGGTTGCAAAATCGCCTCAATACGACGTCGGTAGCCCTGCTCAATTTCTTGCGCGTATTTCAGCTGACTGACATCCAGGCCCCGGGTTCCCGAGTTCGCCGCCGACAGTAGATTGCCAGCCTGGTCCACCACAGTAATGCTTTTTGCGGACAGCTCCGGCACGCTACTGGAAATCAAATGCACGATCGCACTGATTTGGCCTTCGTCAATAGTTCGTCCGTGATGCAAGGTCAGGATCACCGAAGCGCTCGGGCTTTTCTGGTCGCGCACAAAAAGCGACGGTTTAGGCAACGCAAGGTGCACCCGAGAGGATTCAACCGCCGAAATGGAATTGATCGAACGCGCCAGTTCGCCTTCCAGAGCGCGCTGATAATTGATTTGCTCGACAAAACTGCTGGTGCCGAATTTTTGGTTGTCCATCAGCTCAAAACCCGCTGAACCGCCTTTGGGCAAACCCTGCGAGGCCAGCCGCAGGCGGGCCTCGGGCACCTTGTTGGCCGCCACCATCAAGGCGCCGCCGCCTTCAGCGAACTTGTACGGAATATTCATTTGCTGGAGCGACGCGATGATGGCGCCCCCATCGCGGTCCGACAGGTTGCTGTAGAGCACCCCATAGTCGGGCGTGCGGGTCCAGAGCCACAGCGCGGCCAGGGCAGCGATTGCGGCCGAAGCGCCGATCATCAGCGGCAAGCGGGGGTTGGCGCGCAATTGATCCAGGAGGGACAAGCTTTTGGGCATTGCTGCGCCAGTGCCTGCTGCGGCAGAACTCATAGGCGCACCCGGTTACCGCCGCAGCGCCACGGCGATCGACGCCGGGACCGCAGCGGAACAATAGAAACGACTGATGACATACGGCAGGGTTTAAAGGGAAGGAGGGGAAGGGCTGACCTGGCAGGTGCAGCCAAGGCACCGCCGGCCTCGCTCATGATTGTCAGAGCCCGGGCCGGCGCTTGATACGCCGAATAACTGCGGGTTTTGCCATCTTTTGGCACGATGCGCAGACCGCCTGGCTGATACGCTTCAGCCTTCAATCAAGAAATGGGCGCCTTGCTGCGCCAGGAAAACACCATGGCAATAGCGTCTATTGAATCCGTGCTGCAACAAATGCGGGCCCTGACCCAGGCGGCCGATCGCCCCACCGCAGCGGGCGGCGAAGTGCCCGGCGGCGGCTTTGCCGGCGAGCTGAAAAAGTCGCTCGACCGCATCAGCGACACGCAGCAGCAGGCCTCTGGCCAGGCGGAAGCGTTCGAGCTTGGTAAACCCGGGGTCGCGTTGAACGACGTGATGATCGATATGCAAAAAGCCAACATCGGCTTCCAGATGGGCCTGCAGGTGCGCAACCGGGTGATGGCTGCCTACCATGAAGTCATGAACATGCCAGCCTAAAGCTGGTCGCCCGATACCTTGCCAACCTGCCCTGTTTTGGCGCAGGCTTCAGCCCCGCAATTCGCTATTTTATTCATAGCAATAAGGCCCAGTGCGTACTGGGTAAGCGACTGCTTTGGTGCACAGATCGCGTGGCGCGATCCGAAACAAGAATGGTCGTGGCGGCGTCGGCAAGCTTAAAAAAGCAAAAAATTTTTACGCGCCACCCTAAAGGTTTCTACCGAACTGGCCGATAACCTGAATAACGGTGGCTTGCAAGGTGTCTCGGCAGGCAAGGCCAGCGTCACGGCGAGTTAGCCGAAGCTCACAACCTTTGTAATCAGGAGTCCCTCATGTCTTCAGTCATCAATACCAATGCTCTCTCGCTGCTCACGCAGAACAACCTCAACAAATCGCAGGGTGCGTTGAACTCCGCGATTGAGCGC
>NZ_JABBPC010000001.1 GCF_012927485.1 Polaromonas sp.
AGGCTTGTGCTGTGCTCGGGTAAGTTCAGAATATTAGGATCACCCCCTTCGGCCGGCACAGGATTACCTTGTGCCAGGGCAGCCGGCACCGCAGCGCCCGCTACCGCTGCCGCAAAGGCATTGCGTATAAAGTTTCGGCGGCCGCTCTTGGCTTCGGCAAACACAGTCCTGACGCCGTCGCGGCTCAGGAAATTTTCAGGCGCCTTGAGGATACGTCCCGAACTGAGGTCTTCTTGCTTCACAGAGTCTCCTTTGACATGTGCTTCCGTCATCAATCAATCACTACCCGAGCAAATTTGCGTCACGGGTTTCAGACGCCACCTGAGAACAGACCGCCCGGCAGACCAGTCCCAAAAACTCGTCGGCTATGCTGTAAAAAACCTGCGCCCCCTGGCGGCGCTTGGATACGATCCGCGACCGGTGCAGCATGGTGAGGTGCTGCGAGATGTTGGGCTGAGCCACTCCGATCAGACGACGCAGTTCGGTCACATTCTTTTCGCCCCGACACAGCGCACTGACGATTCGCACACGCACCGGTGTCGAGAGCAATCCGAACAGTTCAGCGGCCCGCTCGAACACCTGTAGCGAAAGCGCCTCGGTCGTTTGCTGTTCCATTTAATTAATTCGCATATTCTGATTTGCTAATATAAACAGCCCAAAAAATATCTACTATGGGGATTACGCTAAGTTTTCAGCGGACGCCCGTTTATTTGAACTGGTCATGATGCCGGTTGAGTCGCAAGTCGATGACCGTCATTTCTTTCGGGGATAAGTCGAGATTAAGTTTGACATTGCAATGCCCGACCCCACCTCAACTTTCTGCTGATGGCGGGCCGCGCAAAGTTTGTCAGCGCTCAGTTTTTCCCCGCGCTTACAGTCACGCTGTTGGAAATCGCTGGGTATACGGGCCATAGGCGTGTTGAAGCCCAAGGTGATGCAAGAGAGGATGTGAAGCCGGTTCCTACCAACCGCCCAGTTGATCATTCCACCGGTCCACAACCCCATCAACCTTGAGCTTCGCGCTAGAACTTCCAGCCGAACTGGACACCCAAAGCCTGCTCAGACATCTTGATGGTGTCCGTGCCTCCCCCTCGATTCGGTCCTGTCACTGAATTGGACGGTGCGTGCATGTAGGAAAAAGTCACGTCCGTCCTGTCGGTCAATGCATAGGTGCCTCCCAGGGTGTAATGCGTTGTGATGACGCCAGGCGCCAGCGTGTTGAGGGACGCATCGCGGCTCTGAATTGGATTACCGCCAATGTTCACACCGGCTCGCAGGGTCAGTTTCGGGCTAGCCTGCCACTGAACACCCAACTTCCATACATCGATGTTCGACCAACCAAACCCGGGGCCATTGGCAGCGCCCATGGCCCCAGGGCTATTGCTGGCATTTGCAATAGAGGCAATAGCGCCGTAATTGATCCGCTGGTAATCCAGGGCGATTGTGACGTTCGGTGTTGCCTGAAAACTGGCGCCCACGACGTAGTTTTCAGGAATGTCCAGCCCCCCTTGCTCCGCGAACAAGCCGGCATACTGCGACAGTTTCGACATGGCAATCCTGGGCGAGTAAGACGCCCCAATGCTCAGCTGGTCAGTAAGCTTACCCAGGTAGCCCAGGCGAACGCCAAACCCATTGCTGCTGTCATATCCGCTGTTTGCCACGCCGAACGCATTCAGTCCATCTGCCTTGAATTGCTGACGTACCAACAACGGAGAAATCCCAATCGAATGGTTCTCGCTAAATTTATACGCCACCGTGGGTGCCACTATCAGTTGCATCAGATCGACACCGAGACGACCCGATCCACAGAACACGTTGGAAGGAGGCGACCCCGGACCACAGCCATTGGCAGGAATTTGCCCTCCCGCATAGTCGGTATTCATGCCGCCGTTGCCATAGACCGTCACCCCGACGCCAAGCTTGTCGCTGATCGCTTGGTTGTAGCCGAATTCAGGAATGTAGAACAGGTTATGGTCGCTAGTGACCGTTCCCAGCCCGGCCCGTTCCATCGAACGGGTAGGCTTAAAAAAATCGAGTCCGAGTTCTGCCCGGTTGCCCGCCCAGGCCGCTGCCGCCGGGTTGTTGGCGCCCGCGAAACCGTCTTGCGCCAGTGCGACCGAGGCTCCCCCCATGCCTTTGGCGTTCATGCCATAACCATGGGAAAAGTAGCCGTCGGTTGCAAAGGCGGTGGACAGCGTCCCGCCAAGCATTAAGGCCACCGCGAAAGGGCGATGCTGAACTCTTCGGTGGATGTTGCGTGTCTTGATCATGATTTGTCTCCTCTTTTTTTATTTCTGAGCTAAAGGTTGTAATGTTTGTACCGGTCAAAACTCTCCTTTGGAGGCGCGCTCCATCATTTCGTAAATCGTGCTGCGCACGGCCCACGCCTCTTCCTTCAGTGGAGAGGGTAGTTTTCGACCCATCTTGACCATCATGTCCATATTGAGGGTGTAGAGCCACAAGCCATCGTCCCGCTCCACCATTGAAATGCGGCAAGGCAAATAGGCCGCCATGTGAGGGCTGAAATCCACCATGTGGCGGGCGGTGGCGGGCGTACAAAAGGAGTAGACGGTGAGCAGCTTTTGCTTGACACCGGAACGGGCTTCGAGCTCCTTGGACAGCGGCAAAATACCTACTTCCTTCATGTTGCGTTCGATGGCGACGCTACGCAGAATCTGCTCAATGTCATTCGCAGTGACACCCTCCTTCACCTTGCGCTCCCAGGTGGTGGCTACCGCGATGTCTCCACCCGCGTCCACCCAGCGATCCCACATGCGGCCAGCCTCGGCGCCCGCCCCATCTTCGAGCTTGCCAAAGGTGTTGACGGTACCGCAGCCGGTGAGCAAGGCCGCCATCAGCAAGGCCCCCACGCGGGAGATGGATGCAATGTTCTTCATGCGTGATCCTGTTTGGTTTTATGAGCAATTCCAGCGCGAACAGCCAGTCCCGAATAGCCTGTTTGCTTGACCCCTATCAATCATCGAACTTTCACCGCAATACCGGAATCCGTAACTACCCTATACCGTTGGGGGTATGGTATTAAACAAGTTTCGAAAGCGACTCCGCATCACGGTTTCCTGCGATCTGGCAAACTGCAATGAACCGTAATTTGCAAGGCTCCGCATCATGACCAAGAAGACTTCCACCAACGCCACCACCGCCGCCACTCTCAAATCGCGGGGACTGGCCCAGGATTACCGCCACGAACATCAGAAGGACGTCGTTAATCGCTTGCGACGAATCGAAGGGCAAGTTCGAGGTCTGGTCGAAATGATCGAAAGCGACCGCTCCTGCGAAGATGTGGCCACACAAATGTCGGCCACGCGCAAAGCGATGGAAAAGGCGTTCTACCGGATGATGACCTGCTCGCTAATCCAGGCGGTACAGGATTCAGAAACGGACGAGCAAGCGATTCAGGAAGTGGAGCGCTCAGCCCGCCTGATGGAAAAATTTGCGTGACTCCAGAAATCTGGCACCCCGACTGAACCGCCTGTCTAGCGACTACATAACAAGCGAGGTTCCAAAGACCGCTGCGCTTCAGGACTTGCACGGCTGTCACGGAATTAGGCGTAGCGCGTCGCCATCACCTCCATAGACAGCGGCTTGATGCGGCTCCCTTGGCCGGCGCAGCCGAACGCCTCAAACCGCGCCTTGCAGATGCCGCTTGCGGCTTTTTTGGCGGCCAATAAGGCCTTGCGGGGGTCAAACTCACTGCGCTGCTCAGCCAAAACCTGACGCATCGCGCCGGTCATGGCGAGACGAATGTCCGTATCGATGTTGACCTTTCGCACACCGCTATCGATACCGCGCTGGATTTCCTCCACCGGCACGCCATACGTCTCCTTGAGCTCACCGCCGTACTGACGGATGATTTCCAACCACTCTTGCGGTACGCTGGAGCTGCCATGCATCACTAAATGGGTATTGGGAATTTGCGCATGGATGGCAGCGATGCGGTCGATGGCCAGAATGTCGCTAGTGGGCTTGCGCGTGAACTTGTAGGCGCCGTGGCTGGTGCCAATGGCGATGGCCAGTGCGTCGACTCCGGTCAGGGCAACAAA
>NZ_JABBPC010000030.1 GCF_012927485.1 Polaromonas sp.
AAAAGCTGTTGAACTGGGGCTACACCGCTTTCGAAGCGGTAAAATTATTTGATGCCGGCCAGGCAGTCGTCACGCCCTCGGTGTGGAAAGGCAAGACCTCGACCGTGAAGCTCGGTCGGCCACAGGCCATCGTGGTCGCAGTGACCGCTGGCAGCGCCCCCAAGGTTAAAACCCAGGTCGCCCGGCCTGACCCGCTGGTTGCGCCGTTCGTGAAGGGTCAGTCGCTCGGAACGCTCAAGGTCATGCTCGGCGAGAACCCCGCACCCGTCGCTGAAGTGCCGCTGGTGGTGCTGGAAACCGTGGAAGAGGCCGGCATTCTCGGACGCGCCTGGGATGCCCTCAGGTTATGGATCAAGTAGCCGGTTCAGGACGGCGTCAGCGCGCCGCTTGGGCGTTTTGTCTATTCGGTTTATACTGGCGGGCTTTTCCGCTTTTGGTGCGGAGAAGTTTTTTTTGTTTTCCAAACGTTTAGGGACGTTTTTCTAATGCCAACCATTAATCAGCTAGTCCGTCAGGGGCGCGAGGTCGAAAAGATCAAGTCCAAGAGTCCTGCAATGGAAAATTCTCCGCAGCGCCGCGGTGTCTGCACCCGTGTTTACACCACCACGCCTAAAAAGCCGAACTCCGCTTTGCGTAAAGTTGCCAAAGTGCGCCTGACCAACGGCTTTGAAATCATCTCCTACATTGGCGGCGAAGGCCACAACCTGCAGGAACACAGTGTGGTGCTGGTTCGCGGCGGTCGTGTCAAAGATTTGCCGGGTGTGCGTTACCACATTGTTCGTGGCGCGCTCGATTTGCAAGGCGTGAAAGACCGCAAGCAGTCGCGTTCCAAGTACGGCGCCAAGCGTCCGAAAAAGGCTTAATTGTCTTAATCGGCTCGGGCTTTACAGCTTGCGCCAGAAGCAGTCGTCATGACTTCTTCAAAAAAGGTGCTCGATTCATCTTGGCCGATGTCTCAAGCGAAGTGACCCAAGTGCAAATAGTTGCGCCGGTCGAGTAAGTGAGGGTTGTGATAACTCTCGAGGCGCTGCTTAAAAGTGGTGCCAACTGAAGCAAAGAGGTGAAAAAATGCCACGTCGTCGCGAAGTCCCTAAACGTGAAATTCTTCCTGATCCAAAATTTGGCGATGTCGACCTTGCCAAATTCATGAACGTGATCATGCAAGGCGGCAAGAAGGCCGTCGCAGAGCGCATCATTTACGGTGCCCTGGAGCAAATCGAGAAAAAGAACCCTGGCAAAGATCCGCTTGAGGCATTCCACATGGCCATTGGTAACATCAAGCCCATGGTAGAGGTGAAATCCCGCCGCGTGGGCGGTGCCAACTACCAGGTGCCGGTCGAAGTGCGTCCGGTTCGGCGTATGGCCTTGGCCATGCGTTGGCTTAAAGAAGCGGCCAAAAAGCGCGGCGAGAAGTCGATGTCCTTGCGTCTGGCTAATGAGTTGATGGAGGCCACCGAAGGCCGTGGCGGTGCCATGAAAAAACGTGACGAAGTGCACCGCATGGCAGAAGCCAACAAGGCATTCAGCCACTTCCGCTTCTAATTTTTCGATTGCAGTGTTTTCAGCGCTGATTTGACGGATTGCCGGAAGATCTCAGGGTGCCCGCCCCCTTGAGATCTGTTGGTTCAATCCCAATTCTGCTGGTCAAGTGCACAACGCACGGCCGACAGACGCGCAACAAGCACGAAAGTTGTCTTGGCAACGAGTCTTTGTTCGTAACCTCGAACTGAAAGTAATTTATGTCCCGCGCTACCCCCATTCAAAACTACCGCAATATTGGTATTTCCGCGCACATTGACGCTGGCAAAACAACGACCACTGAACGGATTCTTTTTTACACCGGCGTGAACCACAAGATTGGTGAAGTGCACGACGGCGCGGCTACCATGGACTGGATGGAGCAGGAACAGGAGCGTGGCATCACGATCACCTCCGCTGCGACGACCTGCTTCTGGAAGGGGATGGATACGTCCTTGCCCGAGCACCGCATCAACATCATTGACACGCCCGGCCACGTGGACTTCACCATTGAGGTGGAGCGCTCCATGCGTGTGCTGGACGGCGCCTGCATGGTGTACTGCGCCGTGGGTGGTGTCCAGCCCCAGTCGGAAACGGTCTGGCGCCAAGCGAACAAATACAAGGTGCCTCGGCTTGCCTTTGTTAACAAGATGGACCGCACTGGCGCAAACTTCTTCAAAGTGGTCGAACAGATGAAACTGCGCCTCAAGGCCAGCCCTGTGCCCATGGTGATCCCGATTGGCGCGGAAGAAAACTTCACCGGCGTGGTTGACCTGATCAAGATGAAAGCCATCATCTGGGATGAAGCTTCGCAAGGTATGAAGTTCGACTACCGTGAAATTCCGGCTGAGCTGTTGGAGCTGGCCAAGGAATGGCGCGAAAAGATGGTGGAGGCTGCTGCCGAGGCGTCTGAAGAATTCATGAACAAATACCTTGAAGAAGGTGATTTGACCGAGGACGAGATCAAACTTGGCATTCGCACGCGCACCATTGCCAGCGAAATTCAGCCGATGTATTGTGGTTCTGCCTTCAAGAACAAAGGCGTGCAGCGCATGCTGGACGCGGTGATTGAGTTTATGCCGTCGCCGGTCGATATTCCGCCTGTGAAAGGCACCGATGAAGACGAAGCCCCCGTCACCCGCAAGGCCGCAGATGAAGAAAAATTCTCGGCGTTGGCGTTCAAGCTGATGACTGACCCCTTCGTCGGGCAGTTGACCTTTGTGCGCGTGTACTCCGGCGTGTTGAAAAAAGGTGACAGCGTTTTCAATCCGATCAAGGGCAAGAAAGAGCGGATTGGGCGTATCGTCCAAATGCACGCCAATAACCGCGAAGAAGTGAGCGAAATCCGCGCCGGGGACATTGCTGCTTGCGTCGGCTTGAAAGATGTGACCACGGGTGAGACCCTTTGTGATCCGGAGGCCATCATCATGCTCGAGCGCATGGTCTTCCCTGAGCCCGTCATTGCCCAGGCGGTAGAACCCAAGACCAAGGCTGACCAGGAAAAAATGGGTATCGCCCTGCAGCGACTCGCGCAGGAAGATCCCTCGTTCCGTGTCAAGACCGACGAAGAGTCTGGTCAAACCATCATTGCGGGTATGGGCGAGTTGCACCTCGAGATCATTGTCGACCGCATGAAACGCGAGTTCGGTGTGGAAGCTAACGTGGGCAAACCGCAAGTGGCCTATCGCGAGACCATCCGCAAGACGATTGAAGATGCTGAAGGTAAGTTCGTGCGCCAGTCCGGCGGCAAGGGCCAATACGGTCACGTGGTGCTCAAGATCGAGCCCAACGAGCCTGGCAAGGGAATTCAGTTCATTGATGCCATCAAGGGCGGTACGGTGCCGCGCGAGTACATTCCTGCGGTTGAAAAAGGTATTCACGAAGCCGTGACTTCGGGCGTGCTGGCCGGCTATCCCGTGGTGGACGTCAAAGTGACACTGCATTTCGGTTCATACCACGATGTGGATTCGAACGAAATGGCCTTTAAGATGGCTGCCATTTTCGGCTTTAAGGAAGGTTGCCGGAAGGCTAGCCCGGTGATTCTCGAACCGATGATGGCCGTTGAGGTTGAAACGCCCGAGGACTACGCCGGTAACGTGATGGGCG